>CAYJAK010000039.1:0-1145 GCA_964368585.1 uncultured Muribaculaceae bacterium | reverse complement strand
TAAACACAATAATATATACAAAAAGCTAATAGTATAGAAAGTGTTTATTATATTTTATGCCCACAGTAATTTTAATCTAATATAAATCGTCCTTATGAGAGGAGGAGTAATTTGCAACTGATAAGATTTTTTGAAAATGACACTCGTATAAAAGCGTATTTCACCACAAGGCATGGAGGCGTGAGTAGTGGGGAATATGCCTCACTCAATTTAGGGAGCAATACAGGCGATGATTTTGCGAATATTCTGTCAAACAGAAGAGCGTTAAAAGAGCATTTAGGCATAAATGATGCAATAGAGGTAAGGCTTAATCAAGTGCATGGTGCGGATGTGTCGGTTATTGATAATATGCCGAATGTCGCAGAGGAATACCGCCCTGGCGATTATGATGGAGTAATTACCAACCAGAAGGGTCTGCTACTTACTGCGGGCTATGCGGATTGCATCCCAGTGTATCTATATGACCCTATAAACTTAGTCATAGGTATAGCGCATTGTGGCTGGAAAGGCACGGTGAAAAAATGTGCACTCGCCACCCTAAAAGCCATGCAGGACGCATTTGGCAGCAAGCCCTCCGATATTAAAGCGGCAATTGGGCCGGGGATTTCATATTGCTGTTTTGAAACAGGGAGTGATGTTTACGAATATTTTAAAGCAGAGGGATTTTTAGTTGATAATTTTTCAAAGCAAATGCCAAACGGAAAATACTATATTGATTTAAAGAGTATTAATAAAGACATACTAAACACAGCAGGGGTTTCTGATATAGATATTTCCGATGAATGCACTTGCTGTGGCACCGATAAATTTTACTCATATCGCAAAGAAAAAGGCAAAACAGGAAGAATGAATGCAGGAATAATACTGTTATAATAATTAAAACCCACAAAATACTCGCACTTATTAGGGTGAATAAAGTATAAATAATCTCCACTCTTTTGCTGCACAAAAAATGCTACATTATTTTTTTGGCTTCGCCTTTATGTTTATGGGGCTTCACCCCATACCCCCACGATTTTTTGAAAAAAATCGAGTAAAACTTTATTTTCCTCGCAGGGGCGATTTAGATTGCCGTGGGAAGTGTTGCCCCTCATGGCTAAAAATAAAAATAGGTAGGTGGATATATAAATGAATGTATTTCATAT
>CAYJAK010000038.1:0-1438 GCA_964368585.1 uncultured Muribaculaceae bacterium | reverse complement strand
TTGGGCAAAGTATACACCTTGCACTCAAGGCTTGCATCTGTGGCTAAGCGTATTTGCGCGAGCACTTGGTTGGTGAAACTATTGGACATAACAAAGCTGGCATGGCCTGTGGCGCAACCAAGGTTTACCAATCTGCCTTCGGCCAAGACCACCACAGAACGGCCGGAAAGCAGCGTCCACTTATCCACTTGGGGCTTAATATTTAAGCACGTAATACCGGCAGTATTTTCAAGATAGGACATTTCGATTTCATTATCAAAGTGGCCGATATTGCAGATGATGGCTTCATCTTTCATGCCTTCCATATGCTTAGAGGTAATTACATGATAATTGCCTGTGCAGGTAACAAAAATATCGCCTTCGTTGACTGCTTCTTCCATGGTGGTGACTTCATAACCTTCCATGGCCGCTTGCAAAGCGCAAATGGGATCGATTTCGGTAACAATAACTCTTGCGCCAAAACCACGCATGGATTGAGCGCAGCCCTTGCCCACATCGCCATAACCTATAACAACCACAACCTTTCCGGCCACCATAATATCTGTGGCGCGCTTAATGCCATCAGCCAAAGATTCGCGGCAACCATATAAATTGTCAAACTTAGACTTGGTCACAGAGTCGTTGACGTTGATGGCGGGGAAGAGCAACTTGCCTTCTTCAGCAAGCTGATACAAGCGATGCACGCCTGTGGTGGTTTCTTCTGAAACACCTTTTATTTTAGCACTAACACGCTGCCAACGGTCTTTATCATTAGCATAGGATAAAGCAAGGCGATCCATAATAATTTGAAATTCTTTATTATCGTATTGTTTCTCAAGCAAGCTTGGGTCTTTTTCCACCTCAACACCCTTATGCATAAGCAAGGTCACATCACCGCCATCATCCACAATAAGATCTGGGCCTGTGCCGTCTGGCCAGGTGGCGGCCATTTCTGTGCACCACCAATATTCCTCTAAGGTTTCGCCTTTCCAAGCAAAAACTTTAGCATAGCCAAGTTCAGCAATGGCAGCGGCGGCATGGTCTTGGGTAGAAAAAATATTACAAGAAGCCCAACGGATATCTGCGCCAAGTTCGTATAAAGTTTTAATGAGCATGGCTGTTTGAATGGTCATATGCAAAGAACCGGTTACTTTTAAACCTTTTAAAGGTTTATCCTTGCTATATTTGGCAATGCACTGCATAAGACCAGGCATTTCGCGCTCAGAAAGCTGCATTTCTTTTTTACCAAAATCGGCAAGGCTCATATCGGCCACTTTGTAATCAAGGCTTAAATCTAAAGCTTGAGTCATGATATTTACTCCTAAAATTGTTATATTTTTTTTGCCACAGCCAAAAACAGGCCAAGGTCATTTCCAACAGATTCGTGACGCACACTTTGTAAAGTAAGACCCGCTTCTTGTAAAAATTGCGTAAGCATTGCATCAGAAAAACCAAGCCA
>CAYJAK010000037.1:0-1506 GCA_964368585.1 uncultured Muribaculaceae bacterium | reverse complement strand
TCAAGGAAGTAACGGTCGTGGGTTACGGCAATAACGGTACCGGGGAAGGTAGAAAGAAAGCGCTCAAGCCAAGCTACAGACTCAGCGTCCAAATGGTTGGTGGGTTCGTCCAGCAATAAAATATCAGGATTTTGCAAAAGCAAGCGGCAAAGGGCCACGCGGCGGCGTTCACCACCGGAAATAACCGAAACGGGTGTATCGCCGGGAGGGCAGCGCAGGGCGTCCATGGCCATTTCTAGGCGTGAATCCAAATCCCATACATTGTGATGGTCCATAAGTTCTTGCACTTTGCCTTGCTTTTCTATGAGCGCGTCCATTTCGTCCGGTTCCATGGGATCGGCAAATTTGGCGTTAATGGCTTCGTATTCTTTAGAAATATTTACAAGCTCTTGCACGCCTTCTTCTACCACTTCGCGCACGGTGCGGCTTTCGTTGACCAGCGGTTCTTGCTCTAAATAGCCTATGGTATGTCCGGGAGCCAAGACGGTTTTGCCGTCAAAGGCTGTGTCCACACCAGCTAAAATACGTAAGAGTGAAGATTTACCGGCGCCGTTTAGGCCAAGAACGCCGATTTTTGCGCCGTAAAAGTACGACAAGGAAATATCTTTTAAAACTTCTTTTTGGCCGTGTCGTTTGGAAACACGGATCATGGAATAAATGATTTTATCGACTTCATTACTCATGGCTGTCCTCGGGGTTTGAATTTTCAAGCTCGTCCAAATGGGTTCGAGCAAAAGTTAAATCGTCTTGTATGTTTAGCGCCGCCTGTAAATAATGGCGCGCTTTATCAACATTGCCTAAAAATTTGTGGCATAGGCCAAGGTTGGCTATGTCCATAACCGAACCTTTGTCAATGCGCAAGACCGTTTCAAAGTCCTTGGCCGCAAGGGCATAGTCTTGGCATTTAAAATGGGCAACGCCGCGCAAGTTGGCATATTCTTTCATATCAGGGCAATAGTCCATGGCGCGGCTTAAAAAATCTATGGAATCTTGCCAATGTTGGGTCAGTGTTAAACTATAGCCTGCATAAAAAGCCGCTAAGCCCTTGGCATCATTTTCTGGTTGCAAAGGTTCTGCCGCGGCAAAGAGTGCATGGGCTTTGGTATAATTTTCCTCACGCAAAGCTAACATGGCTTTAAAAAATGGAATAAAATGCGCGTTGGCATAGGCTTTTTCTAAAAGTTTAAGACCGTGCCTTGCGTGTTCAGCATCACATTCTTCAGCTAAAATGCGCCCCACAAAAAGTCCAAGGCTTTGGTTTTTATCTCTTTCTCTAAAAGCTAAGCCCGGCACAAAAGCATAGTGCGTTGCTATGCGTGTTTGGGGATGCATGGTGGATATGGCATAGGCTGTCATGCCCTTGGCTTGCAAGCCTGCTATGAGCCTTTGTAATTCCACCAAAATGTCATCATGCGCAATGTTTGGTAAATCATTGAGGGCGCAGGTATTGTGTGCGTCCTTGGTAAGCCATTGTATGTCTTTAAGGTTTTCAAATTTAGAAAGGCC
>CAYJAK010000036.1:0-1507 GCA_964368585.1 uncultured Muribaculaceae bacterium | reverse complement strand
CAATTTCTCGGATTTTCTTCGAGGGTAGTCAAATAGGTGCTGCTTTTTGGTGGAGCAGACAAATCTAAATCCGAACTTTCTATATCACTTAAAGTTACAGTCTTTGAACCGTCTTTATAGTTGAAAGTAAAGATGATTTTATCATCATATAAGTAGATTGAATTCACAAAGCTATCTATTAATCGTTGTCTTTGCTTTGAATCTGTTACATCGGTTTTTCTAAACTGATAGATAAAATAGGTAAGATGCTCACGAGATAGTTGTGGCCTCGCAAGTTCTTCTTTGATGATTTCATTTTCAATTTCTACCTTTTGGCTCTCTAATTCTTGAAGTCTGTCTTTTGTTGACGGGGTAATTATACCTTGCTCAATAGCTGATACCAAGTTAGCGATTGATTTCTTAACATCTTCTAAATTAGAAACGAGAATAGGTATGTTCTCATTTTCACGAGATTGCAAATCCATTAGAGCATCAATGATACGGTCAAGCACTTCATCACTCATAATTGAACGCATAATTTCATCAACAACTAGCGACTCAATCCAATCCTTTTGTACGCTCTTTTTATTGCAAGCCTTCTTGCGTTTTGAAGTGATACATTTATAATAGCGATGAACCTTGCCAGTTTTACTTGTTCCACTCTCACCAACCATTACAGCACCACAGTGACCACAAAACAGCTTGGTGGTAAGCAAATATTCATCTTCTGCTTTTCGCTTAGCAGGAGCTTTTTTATTTACTGCCATTTTGCTTTGTACTAAGTCAAACAACGACCTTGGTACAATAGCAGGGATACCATCTTCAACAACCATATCACGATAAGCGTACTCTCCAATATATTTTCTATTCTTGAGTAGTCGGTTGATGATATTGATTGATATCTTACCACCTCTTGATGGAGCTTTCACTCCACGCTCATTCAAAATGTTCACAAGCTCTTGCATTGTAGAACCTTCTGAGTAAAGGGTATACATTTCAACCACAACAGGAGCCATGATTGGGTCAATTTCAAACTTTTGGTCTACAATTTTATAACCGAGTGGAACAGTACCACCATTATACTTACACTTTAGTGCATTTTCAGTTCTACCACGTATAATTTTTTCAGAAAGCTCTGCTGAGTAATACTCAGCAAAACCCTCTAACATTGCTTCTAAGATAATACCTTCAGCACCTTCAGAGATATTCTCTTTTGCAGATATAAGTTTAGCACCATGCTTACGTAATAAAGACTTGTAGTGTGCGCTGTCATAGCGATTACGAGCAAATCGGTCAAGCTTCCAAACGATAACCGCATCAAAATGTCCTTTTGCACTATCTGTAATCATTCGCTGAAACTCAGGGCGATTATCTGTTTTAGCAGATAGCGCACGATCTATGTAAATATCTAAAATATCTATGCCACTGCGTTCAGCATATTGTCTACATTCTCTTATTTGCCCTTCGATACTCTCTTCTCTTTGAGAGTCAGAAGAGTAACGGGCGTAGATTACGGCTTTCATTGGGC
>CAYJAK010000035.1:0-1517 GCA_964368585.1 uncultured Muribaculaceae bacterium | reverse complement strand
CTCCTTTTGTATTGTTCTACAAAAGTATTTATACAATTTTTAACAAAATAACGTGCTGAATTTAAAGGAACATTTAAAATCAACATAACAAATTTTATAAAAAATATCAAGCAAAATTTATCCTGTATTATAGATTGTTAGTATTTCAATAATTGAAAATATATAACGGAAATTGTTGTTTCTAGACGTTGGTTTTTATCAGCATATTCTAGTATGAAAAAGAATTTGCTAGTAATAAAAAAATTAATAACAGAACTATAAAGCAAGGAAAAAAGAAATGAGAAAACTATTATTAATATCACTCACAACATTATGTTTATGGTCACATGGTGCTTGTGCTCAAAGTGCCTTTAGCTTTGTTTGTCGAGACAAACTATATCTTGACCTAGACACTTGTTCATGCATAGGAGATTTGGCATTAAAAAAAGCAGATCTGACTGACCTTATGATGGTTATGAATTTAGATAATAAGACAAGAGATATTTTTACTGCTCAATATCCAAATATAAGAGATGCTTGGGATGCTTTGAGAGCAGCAGCTACTATATGCCGCAACAAATAATAATCCATTTTTTGGGTAATAGATTGCAAATTAAAATAAGAGATTTTAAGGAAATTACATGACTGAAACAACCGAAACTAAAAATGATAATATTACAACAGAAACAAAAGATTTAAATGTTCCCTATGAAAAACTTTGTTTATGGGTGAAATGGTTCATAATAATTTTTTATGTTAGTAATTTAATAGGTCTACTCCTTACGTATCCGTATGTCGAGATAGCAAGAATTGCTGGGGCTGTTTCGGGGCAATATATGATGATCATACTAGCTTTATTCGTTATGATTAATTATAAAAAAACATTTTCTAATAAAGGTTTCTTATATTATCTTAAAATATTTTTCTTATTTGCACATCTTGCCCCAAATATCTATGTACCTTTTTTGTTAACAATAGGAATTGCTCCGCCTAGTTATCCGAACTATCTTTTTATAATTACTAGTATTATAAGTATACTCATACTTTGGAATACAAAAATAGTAATCCGAACTAATTTTAAATTATTTAAATACAGCTTGCTTCCGTTATTAATTTTATCAATGCATAGTACTGTCGCATATACAGTAGATATAGGATATTTTTCTTATGTATTTCTTTATGTATTTATAGCAATCTCATCTTGTTATTATTTGAAAATAAAAAAAACTAGCGATAATGTATTGTTTTTAGCATTACCTTTTATCTTTGTATCTATATTCAGTATTGCAGCACTTCTAATGATTAATGATGGTGGTTATTTTCATGATTTAATTGGATATCTAGTAAAAATTGCTTATATGTTTACTGCTTTAATATTATCATATATGATATATCAATATCGCTATGAATTATATTCAAAAAACATAGCAGATAAAATGTCTAAAATTTCAGATTTAATATCTTCGGTCAAAGATGAAAAAAAATAATATCAGCAAACTGATATTTGCACTCATTATTTTTGTTGATGTGTTCTAAAT
>CAYJAK010000034.1:0-1558 GCA_964368585.1 uncultured Muribaculaceae bacterium | reverse complement strand
GTTTGGGTTGTCTATTCCTGCTTTTATCTTTTTTGTAAAGTATGTAATCGAAATCTCCCAGTCAGAAAGTGCTGAAATCAAAAAGATTTTGGTATTTATGCAGGTTTTTTGTGCTATTATTATAGCGATAGATGTTCTTTCTATGTTCTTCCCCCTTGTCTTTGTATATGTAGATGGTTTTTACGTAAGAGGACCTGCGTATTATCCATACCACATACTGTTTTCAGTGCCTCTGCTTTGCTCGGCGATTGTTATTCATAAAAGCAAAGATGGCTTGAGTAAAGGGCAATTTTGGATAATGCAAAGTTACTTAATTGCTCCTATTATCGGCTTGCTTTTGCAAATATTAATTGTAACAGACTTTGATTTCATCAATCTGAGTGCCGCTTTGGGGGTAGCAATTATTTATGTGACGGTTCATATAGACAGAGGCAGGCAACTTGCCATTCGGGAAAAAGAACTTACCGATACAAAAGTGGCACTTATGATTTCTCAAATTCAGCCACATTTTTTATACAATGCACTAACAGCTATTTCCATGCTTTGCGATACCGATGCGAAAAAAGCACAGCTTGCGACCGATGAATTTTCAGACTACCTTAGAGGAAATTTAGAAGCATTAAGCCATAAAAAACCTATCCCATTTTACAAAGAATTAAACCATGTAAAAGCCTATCTGTATCTTGAAAAAATACGCTTTGAGGAACAGCTCCATGTAGTTTATGATATTGAGGAGGAGGACTTTTTTGTACCGGCTTTAAGCCTACAACCTCTCGTTGAGAACGCAGTAAAGCACGGACTGAGTAAAAAAGAGGGTGGCGGCACAGTTACCATAAAAACAGAGGAGAAAGATGAATTTTATCAAATTATAGTTACAGATGATGGTGTGGGCTTTGACCCAAACGAAAAGCCAAATGATGGCAAACTTCATATAGGTATTGATAATGTAAAATCAAGACTGCAAACTATGCTAAGTGCGAGCATTCAAATCACCAGTGAAAAGGGTGAGGGTACTACTGTGATTGTAAGTATACCTAAGTAGGGAGTGTATGTGACTGTGCCTAATACAGGCAATACTCACAGGCACAGTCCTTGGTGGTATACCCGGTGAAGCGATTGTATATTTATGAGTTATTTTTCAAAGCGACATCTCCTCTCAAAAGTTTATGAAAACGAAAAAAAGGCGCCTCTCCGTTTTAAAACGGAAGGACGCCCTTTATAAGTGTAATTTATTTAATTTTTGAGTGATTTAATGCTAATGTAACCGTAATATATATGGAGGTGATAATGAAAACAATATGCCAGTCCTATGTTGTTAGCGGTTATAGCGATGAATCCATTGCGGACGACAACGTACACCCGACACCGTTGGACATGAAATCAGTGCAAAGGAGTATATCAAGGTTTTAAATAGGCTTTTAAAGGGCTAATAATTCAGCAGTTTATCGCAAACCTTATCTTAATGTTCGGCAAAATTTTAACTGCCGAGTTTGAATTTTCGGCATACTCACCGCTGTTGAGTTGTTCGGGCGTGGAGATTATCGCATCACTATCCGAC
>CAYJAK010000033.1:0-1590 GCA_964368585.1 uncultured Muribaculaceae bacterium | reverse complement strand
CAGTAGAAGAAACAAACTTGATGTGCATTTACGGCACGGACACAAGAGAGGGCTTGATAGCGGAGCTTTCACAAATGCAGACCCATTTACAAGCAGACGAAACGGAGTTAAAAGAGCTTACGACTTCGGTTATCGGTAAACTCACGGAAATGACGGACGAGGAATACGAGAATACAGCCGCCGAGCGGATAGGAGATTTTGAGTAGGCGAAAGCCTACTCAATTTTGTGATGTAGCTAACATTTAATGCTTTGTATATAGACTTTTTTGTCAAAAAATGATATATTATGAGTTGTGTACAAGCATATTTCATGCTGCAGGAGGTTTTATGGATAAAGATGTACCAAAAATAAAGTTCTTAAATTTGGGGAAGCTGTTGACTTTTTCAATAATTTGGATAGGATTAATTATTAAATTGTTCTTTTTTGATTGGGATATTTATTTTATCTCTAATTTTCTCCCTGATTTTTACTGGTTAATAAATTATAGAGCAGTTATTATTATTTTTCTCCTTGCAATATCTTCCAAAATGAAAATAAGTATGTTTTTATTGAATTCATTATTATTTGCATTTTTTCCATTAGTTTTATTGTTTGGAATTATACCTGCTAAAATTTTTAAAACTAATAAATGGTGTGGACTGATAGCATTTATTAGTTCGCTTATTCTCGTTTTTAGAAATTTCAGATTTAAAACTATTGTGTTTATTGCTTATATATTAGCATTTTTTACGATACAATTTTCATCTCAACTAACATTAATAATCATAGCTACAATTACTTTAGCTGTATGTTTTATTGTGTTTTTGATAAGTTTGTTTAAAACGGCATTAGGGAAACAAAATCTACATCAGACATTCGTTAAAATTGCCAATAACCATATTGAAAGAAAGGAAAATTCAACTTCACAACTACAACTTTTAAGTGAAAGCGACCTTGAAAATATTAATATCCAAAAAATGGTTGAAGGAGAAGTTTTATTAAATAGAATATTATTATTTTCTGCTAATAAGGTAAAAGACTACAAAGAAAAGAATTTTTTTATTATGCAAGAGATAACCTTGTTCATCATGGTGTCATTGACACTTGTTTTTACATTTTCAACTATTAATTTTGGATTATATAGAATTGAACCTTCTTATTTCTTAAGTGATTTCCCATCTTTTTTGGACTTTATTATTTATACAGCAAATATCAGCAACACAACTATTGTGGCGAATCATGAGTTTACAAAAACTTTGGTTATTATTTATCATGGTATGATGGCTTTGTTTGTAGGGTTGTTTGCTACAATGTTCATAAAAAACATAAAAAATGCACAAATAAGAGAGTTAGAAATCATAATTAGTCAATTAGAAAAAGTGGCTGATGACACTGAAAAAAAACTATGCATTAATTCTCCATATAATAATATAGATGATATTATCGAAGCATTAGTAAAACTTGAAAGTGCATCTATTGGATTTATCTGCATGATAACAAAAAGTTTATCATAGACAAAACAGTACTCGTACTTAAGCACTTCCATACGGAGGTGCTTTTTTAATATATAGGAAATTCCTAAATATTGTAAAATAGTGTATAATTAAATG
>CAYJAK010000032.1:0-1625 GCA_964368585.1 uncultured Muribaculaceae bacterium | reverse complement strand
GGCGATACAATTTTCTTTGCTGTCCACAAAGTCCTGCTCTTTGTCCTCCGGCAAGAAGAGGGCTTCGTTTTTTGCTTGTATGTCGTCCTGTAAGGTTTCCCAGTCGCTTTTCTCAATAGCGAACAGTCCGTTGTGAGCATTGATTTCCTCAAAATCAAAGAGGGTTGTTTCCGTGCCGTCACTGTGCAGAGCATATACCGCCAAATCTTCATCAAATAGCCTTAATGCCATATTCTTTCCGATAGGAAGTAAATCGTCCGCTACCTTTTCGCTGTAATCTTCATAATCTGCCATAGTAACGGTCGGGTCGGGGGTCGGGTAGCTTGTGTCGGTGGCGGGGGTGTTCAGTTCCAGTGTGACATCGGATAAATGCTCTCGTAAATCATCAAAGCCATTCCAAACATCAACTAAAGCAATGTTGCCGTCACCGTCCACAATAAGGCAAGCGGCATTGTCGCCGTGTTCCTCGTGTTCCAAGAGGAAGTATTCCTTACCCTCGATAACCTCGGTATCGACAACATACCAAGTACCGATATGTCCGTCTATCGAAATGTTATGCCCGTCCTCTGTTAAGTGTCCGTTGTCGGCATAAATGTCCTCGGGGTTATCGGCTGAAAGGGCTTTACTTTGCTGTGCAATGTCCGCTTTTTCCATAAGCTCGTCATAGTCCACTTCGGTAAAGTCGCCAAGGTCTGCAAAAGGTGGTACATCGCCCTCGGCTAACACATCTCTTGCCACATCATACACAGTCCATTCGGGGTCGTCGTGAGTGCCGCTGTCGATAAGGTTAAAATCTTTATCGTAGTATGTGATAGAGTTGCCGTCCTCAGTCTTGCGGATTGCAAGATACGAGTTTTCAAGTTCATAGGCTACCTTGTCGGGGGCTTGCTGCTGTTCGATGTTCACGGCTACCGCATTATCTGCTTTTTTCATAAACTCATCATAGTCAAGCTCGGTAACACCGTCTTTACCCCACAAGGCAAAGCCTGTGTCAGCTTCTATGATTTCATTTATCGCTTCATAGATTGTAATGTTCGGGTTATCATAAACGCCGCCCTCAAAAGCGTGGTAGTCCTTGTCGTAGATAGAGTAGTCATAGCCGTCGTCCACTTCTTGCACGGAAAAGAAGTAGTCATCTATCTGATAGGCTAACTGTTTCGGGTAGGTCTTAAACTCAAATGTGGCAACATCATCAAGTATTGTTTGAGCTTGCGTTGTAAACTCGCCGTCCTCGGCAATGACATCGCCAAAATACTCTTTAATCGCCGTCGTACTGCCTTTGCTCAAATTGTCCTTGATTTCCTCTATATGCTGTGCCTTGTCGGAAACATTGTCACGGTAGCCGTGGGGGTCATATTCGGCGGTAAAGGCATCAATGGAAATAGCGAGCTTTTCAAGTTCACTAAGTTCGGGGGTCTGTTCCGTTAGGTCGATACCTCGTTCCTTGATAATCTCGGCAAAGTGCTTGTCTATACCGCTTATCAGCTCCGATGATGTTTTATTGATAGTTTCAAGCGATGCACGGAGTTCGGACAGCTCTTTATCTTTGCTCCAAGTGGCAATGTAACCTAAGCTGTTTTCGGCGGTCTGTATGCCGTAGTAACTACAAACGGCAAAGGAGATAC
>CAYJAK010000031.1:0-1643 GCA_964368585.1 uncultured Muribaculaceae bacterium | reverse complement strand
TGATCTGCATGTGCTATTCACCCCTCTTGATTGTCTCCCGAAGGATAGCCAGTTGAGCACGCAAGGATGCGTCCATCACCCGGTCGCCTACCTTAAGCACCAAGCCACCAAGGATGTTTGTATCAACATCAAAGGTCAAATTAATGCTTGCGCCAGCTTTTTCTTCTAGTTGCTTTTTGATAGTCCCTTGCTTTTTGGCATCTAAGGGTACGGCCGTGAGCAAATGCCCACGGATGACGCCTTTTTCTGCATCAAGCAAGTTTCCATAACATTGAGCAATGCGGCGAAGATTGGAAAGACGGTTTTTGTCTGCAAGCAGCAGGCAGAAATTGGTCATGGTGGCATTGGCTTCTGCTTTTTTAAGCAAATCTGCCAGCACTTTCTTTTTTTCTTCTGCTGTTACGACGGGACTTTTAAATACCTTATCCAATTCGGGCGATGCCATTAAAAAAGCATCTAAGCTTGCAAGGCTTTGTCCGTATTGTTCAAGGTCAGCAATTCCAGCCTTTTTACCAATGGCAAACAGCGCATTGGCATATCTACGAGCTATGACGGTGTCGGTCAATTGATCACCACCTTTGTCAGGGAGTTATTGATAAGCTTGGTGTGTTTTGTTGCATCAAGCTTTTTCTCCAAAACCTTTTCTGCCGCATCGACGATTTCATCGGCAATGACAGCGCGAACTTCGGCCAAAACGCTTCGGCCTTCATTTTCCGCTGTACGTCTGGCTTGCACAATAATTTGCTCAGCCTGACGTGTTGCTTCTTCCAAGATGGCAGCCTTGCCTGCTTCGGCCTGAGCGCGGCTTTCTTCTAAGATAGCTTCGCGTTCAGCGGCCAAATTGGCTATGGAAAGCTCCACTTCGGCAAGTTGTTTCTTGGCTTCTTCTCGACGGATGTCAAGGTCGTCCAAATCTCTGCTGATACCTTCGCGCCTTCCGTTCAGAAATGTCTTGATTTTAGCACCAAGCAATTTCCATAAAACGGCAACAAAGATAATGGCATTAAGAATACGCCAGCCAAAGTCACCCCAGCGTAATTCTCCGCCAACAGCAGCAGCATGGGCAATGCCAAAATGTAGCAATACCAATGCCATGGCCATCAAGACACATGTTCTTTTCCTCAAGGTCCACCCCCTTTTTACGGAGTATGCAGTGACCACAAGATACGGCAAAAATCAATATTTAGAATTTTGCCCACACGCTATCAATAAAGATAAAACGTGTTATGCCATTACGCGGGTTGCAATTTTTTGAGCAAAGCCGCTTACTTGCTTTTTAAGCTCTGCCGTGGTGGCATCGGCTTCTGCACGTATAGCAGCCTTGGCAGCGGCCAATTCTTCTTGCGCAGTTTGGCCTGCTTTTGTAACAATTCCGTGCTGCTCGGCCAAGCCTTCACTGCGGGCAGCATCGCGCAAGGCTGTGCCTTCTTGCCGTGCGCGGGAAAGTTCGGCCTGATAGCTTTCAATGCGCTCTTTTGCTTCACGCTCAAAGGCTTCGGCATCGCCGGTCAAGCCATCCATTTTTTGGCGGCGCTCTTCAATGATGCCGCGAATGGGCTTTATGAGCATGAAATTCAGCACATACAGCGCAATGAAGAAGTTCACCATTTGAATGAGCATGGTGATGTTTAAATCAAGCATTT
>CAYJAK010000030.1:0-1973 GCA_964368585.1 uncultured Muribaculaceae bacterium | reverse complement strand
ATAGTTGAAAGTCCAGGCAAGACAAAAAAACTCAAAGAAATACTTGGCGAACAATGGAATGTTATGGCAAGTGTTGGGCATATAAGAGACTTGCCTGTGAAGACTATTGGTGTAGAAGCACCTAATTTTATTCCACAATATGAAGTCACACAAGACAAAAAGAGTGTTGTTGCTAATTTAAAAAAAGCTGTACAGCAATGTAATGAAGTCTTTCTTGCAACTGATCCAGATAGAGAGGGCGAAGCTATAGCATGGCATTTGAAAGATGTTTTAGCTTTGTCTAGTCCAAAGCGTATCACCTATACTTCAATAACAAAAGAAGCTGTCTTGCAAGGCATTTCAGAAGCAAGAGAAATTGATATGAACCTTGTGAAAGCACAAGAAGCAAGGCGAGTATTAGACAGATTATGCGGTTATAAAGTGAGCCCTATTCTTAATAGGGTACTTGCTGAAAAATTAAGTGCTGGACGTGTTCAAAGCCCTGCTGTGTCGCTCGTTGTTGCGAGAGAAAAAGCAATTCGCTCTTTTGTATCTCAAACACATTATGGTGTGAAAGCTTACTTTGAACAAGTTGAAAATATTCAAGACGGTTTTTGTGCAACATGGAAAAGTGAAAACTTTCTTCCTGCAAATGAAGAATATATTTTAGATAAAGCTCTTGCTGAAAAAATTGCGAAAATCAAAACATTTACAGTAAAAGACTTTGAAGAAAGTGAGAAAACTCAAGCTCCTCCTGCTCCTTTTACGACTTCTACTCTTCAGCAAGCAAGTTCAAATGCTTTGAAATTTACTCCAAAAAAGACAATGCAAGTGGCTCAAAAGCTCTATGAAAGCGGACATATCTCTTATATGCGTACTGATAGCCCTAATCTTTCAAATGAAGCAATTCAAGAAGTAAGAGCATATTGCACACAAATGAATTTAGAATTTATTGAAAAAGCAAGAACATGGAAGAGTAAGGAAGGCTCGCAAGAAGCTCACGAAGCTATCCGTCCTACTCACATAGAAATAGAAAAAATTGAGGGCAGTAGTGATGAACAAGCTCTTTATACTTTGATAAGAAATAGGGTCCTGGCAAGTCAATTAAAAGATGCTGTTTTTTCTGTGCGTAAGCTTACTTTATCAGCTGATTTAGAGGGTAAAGAGGTTTTATTTGAAAGCACAGGCAGAACTCTACTTTTTGAAGGTTGGAAAGTTGTTTTTGCTGAAGATGATGCTATGGCAGATAATGAGGAAGAAAAAGAAGAGAAAAATTCTATTCCTCTTGTGAAGATAGATAGTCTTTTATCTGCAGTAAAAAATGAAGTGCAGACAAAGAAAACAAAAGCTCCTACTCGCTATACACAGGCTTCTCTTATTCGTGAACTTGAAAAGCAAGGCATTGGTCGTCCTGCAACCTATGCTGCTATTATGGATAATATCCTTTCAAAAAATTATATCAAAGAGGATAAGCAGAAATTATCGGCTACAGCTCTTGGTGAGAAATTGATTGATAATATGCAAGGCTATTTTTCTTTTCTTTCATTGGAGTTCACAAAAAACATGGAAGATCGTCTTGATGAAATTGCACAAGGCAAGCACGACTATAAAAGCGAAGTTTCTGCTTTACATAAACTTTTAGACGAAGAAGTGGGCAAGTTCAAGCAAGACAAAACTCTTCCATGTCCAAATTGTAATTCTTTGAATTTCAAACATCTTAAAGGCAGTAAGAATGGAAAGAGTTATGATTTCTTTACTTGTGATGACTGCAAAGAAGTATACCAAAATGAAAATGGAATGCCTGTAAAAAGAGAGAAAAAAGAAATCCCTCTTACTGACTTTGATTGCATAAAATGTTCTTCTAAGCTCAAACACATAATTGGCGAGAAAAATGGCATAAAATACAACTTCTTTGCTTGCTCAAATGAAGAATGTAAGGCTGGCTTTGACAATGTAGAGGGCAAGCCAAAAGAGCGAAGCCCAAAAGATAAAGG
>CAYJAK010000029.1:0-2129 GCA_964368585.1 uncultured Muribaculaceae bacterium | reverse complement strand
TCAAAATTCAGCAATATTTATAATGATTATCAAGAGAGTGGGTTATCAATAAAAGAATATTGCAATATGATGAGTTATCACAAATCAAGTTTCTATGACTGGTTAAAGAAATACCCAGATGTTGTAAATAATTATCAAAGAGCAAATGTTCTTACTGCCCCATTATCCTCCACAGCAAGATTATCTCCGTTAATTATATTAGATCAAGAAAGCAGATCATCAAAAGAAGAGATAACATCTAATTATCCCTTAAACTTGTCATCATCAACATCTAATGTGTCAAAAGAAATCGGTAGCGCAACAAACAAGGCCACTATTGCGCAAAGGATAGAGATTACACACCCAAGTGGGTTATCTATTAAGTTATCAGGATCGCTAGATCCTCAGTTGTTAGAATGTATCTTAAAACACTTGTAGAATATGTTTGGTCTCACAACAACAATGCAGTATTATTTATGCCCTGGAGCAACAGATATGCGTAAGTCCTTTTATTCTTTAAGTGGAATAGTTACCAATACAATGGGAAAAGATATAAGGAGCGGCAATGTCTTTATTTTTATTAATAAAAAGCGTACGACAATAAAGCTTCTGCGCGCAGAACAAGGAGGTCTAGTTCTGTATATAAAAAGGTTAGAAGAGGGTATCTATCCCACGCCAAAATATGATCCTAAGAGCAAATCATACTCACTTACATATGCAGAGCTAGTAATGATAATAGAGGGGGTAAAAGCTGATAAAATAACAAATCTAAAAAGATTAAAAATCCTCTCTAAATAGTGCTGTAGAGGTATATTTAATTTGTTGATCTCCCTGATATTCACTATCTTTACAAAGTAAATAAGAGAGATAAAAATGGATACTACAACTGCATCTTTATTAAAAATCATAGAGACTCTTCAAGCGCAAGAGGCTAAAAAAGATGAGCAATTATCCCAGATGCAGCAAACCATAGATAAATTATCATCTCAGATTGCTTGGTTTCAGCGCAAAATGTTTGGACGTAGCAGTGAGAAGTATAGCGCACTAAATATGGGACCAACTCTATTTGATAATGTAGATCCATTACCAGAACCAGAACAAGTAGAGGTTCCACAACAAATACAAATCCCTTCGGCAGTAAAGAGTAAACAAAGAAAAGCACCTAGGAAAGAGATTCTAGATGGGCTTCCTATTATAGAGAGAACTATCGATCCCGAAGGAATAGATAAATTTCTATACAAACGCATAGGCGAAGAGGTGACAAAAGTTGTGGAATATGAACCAGGTAAATTATATGTAGTAGCTACTATTCGTCCAAAATATATTCTAAAGAGCTCATCACCACAGGATGATAAAACAGAAGTATTAATAGCCCCCATGCCACTATATCCCATCTATAAATCAGTAGCAGGAAGTACGTTATTATCAGAATTACTCGTTGGCAAGTATAGCTATCATCTTCCATTTTATAGACAGATACAGCAATTTAAGGACTTAGGAATAAAACTAACATCCTCAACAATCAACGATTGGTTTATAGGGTCAAGCAATCTACTTAAACCACTTTATGATCAAATAAAGAGAGAGGTATTATCAACAGAGTATCTACAAGTAGATGAAACGGTTCTACCAGTAATAAACAAAGAGAAGAAAAAAGCAGATAAAGAGTATCTGTGGCTAGTAAGGTCGAATGACAAAAGAGCACTCTTCTTTGATTATATAAATGGCTCACGATCTGCAAATAGTGTTCAACAAATTATCGGGAATTTTAAGGGTTATCTACAGTGCGATGGGTATGTTGCATACGATTCATTTATAAAAAACATAAATATAGATTTAGTAGGTTGCTGGGCGCATGTGCGTAGAAAATATCAGGAAAGTGTTACAGAATATAAAACCCTAGCTGAATATGCTCTATCTCAAATACAACTCCTATATAATGTAGAGAGATATATACGAGAAAATGATCTTCCTCCCGATAAAATACTAGAAAAAAGAAGAGAGATATCATTGCCAGTAATAAATCATATAAAATTTTGGATAGAAGAGAACTATCCAAAGGTGCTACCTGGTAGTAGGATAGGCAAAGCTATGTCATATAATTATAGCTTGTTAGATAGGTTGTCTGAGTACGTTAATAACAGCTCACT
>CAYJAK010000028.1:0-2143 GCA_964368585.1 uncultured Muribaculaceae bacterium | reverse complement strand
GGAGATGAGGACAATGTGTATCTTCTCAATATGGTGGACGAAGCCGACCTAATGGCACTTATGGAGGGTACACCCGTTGTTCCCGAAGAAACACCCGAGCCGGAGCCGACACCCGAACCCGAAGTAACCGAGCCTACCGAGCCACAGCCCGAAGAAGAAACAAATAACCCGATGGGGCTTGTGGCACTTTTAGCCGTGGTTATCGTCCTTGCAGGCGGTGCGTTCTACTATTTCAAGGTGCTGAAAAACAAGCCAAAGGCACAGGGCAACCCAAACATCAATGAATATGATTACGGCGATGATGACGAGGACGAATACGGCTATGAGCCAACCGCAGAGGAACAGGACGAGCCGAGCGAGGAAAGTGAGGACGATTTGAAATGAGGTACTTCACCGACAGTGAATACGAAAGATTGATGATGCAAAAGCCCAAACAATGCTCCCCTCCCATTCCGAAAGATAAACAGGGCAAGCGAGAGCCGAAAATCCGAAAACTCATTGTTGTGCATCAGAAAAACAAGCCGAAAAATGGAGGTGCATAGATGTCAAAGCCGCTACCGTTCACAGAGGAAGAAATGAAACTTGTCTTTGATACAAACTTGATAGAGTATGCACGCTCACAAGGCTTTGATGTGAAGAAAGCGGACAGAAAGACATACCACATAAAAGGTTATGGCGGTTTGTATCTGTTCCCAAAAGGCTACAAGCATTTTAGCCGTGGCGAGGGTGGCAATATCATAGATTTTGCAAGAGAGTATCAAGGACTATCCTTTATCCGAGCGGTAGAAAACATCTTAGGTACAAGAGCCTATACAAACACCTTGCCACCTCTACCCACTCCCGAGCGTGGTGAGCTAATCTTACCCGAAAAGAGTGCAGAACAGGCAAGCATCATCGGCTATCTCACAGAGGATAGGTGTCTTGATAGAGATACGGTTATGAAGCTCATAGAGCAAGGCAAAGTTTATGGGGCGACCACAAAGAATAGCAAAGGCACGGTGTTTCAAAACTGTGCCTTTGTTTCTTTTGATAAGGACGGCAAGCCCCGATATTGTTCTTTGCGTGGAATTGGGAAAAGCGGTTTTCGGCAAGATGTGGTGAACTCCGATAAAAGCTACGGCTTTACGATGAGCGGCACGGGTAATCGTGTCTTTGTATTTGAAAGCCCTATTGATGCCATAAGTCACGCTACTTTATGCAAATTAAACGGTATGGACGAAACAAGGGATTTTCGCATATCCGAGGGCTGTTTATCCGACAAGGCTTTATCCCGATTTTTAGAGGATAATTCGCAGATAACTGAGATAGTATTTGCCTTTGACAATGACATAGACGGCAAAGACCACAAAGGCAGACCTCACAACCACGGACAGGAATACTCTAAAAAGTGTGTGAACAAGTTTAGAGCAAAGGGATATGCCGTATATATCCAAACACCCGAGCGAAAAGACTTTAATGCGGATTTGCAGTACATTCAAAAATCTGTGATACGGAAATTACGAGAAAAACAAGCCCACTCACAACAGAGGGGCGAAACAAAAGAACAAGATAAGGAGCGATAATATGACAATCGGCGAAAAAATAAGGGCAATTCGTACCTTTAGAAAAATGACAATGCGTGAGCTTGGGTTAGCTATGGGCTTTTCGGAAACTACCGCCGATGTTCGCATTGCACAGTATGAGAGCAACAAGCGAAAACCAAAGCAAAAACTGCTTATCAGAATGGCAGAAATCTTAGAGGTAAATCCTGCAAACTTCATAAGCCGTGGGCTGATTGATGATATTTTGCAAGGCTATATTTGGCTTGATGGGCTGTACCACTCCGAGATAAGCGAGTATCTCGATGAGCTTTCCGAAAAAACCATTGACTGGGGTAACGGCAAAATCACAAATGATGAGTATTTCGACTGGTGTATCCGATGGACACCCTACACAGTAAAGGAGGAAACACAATGCAATTAGTAATAGCAGAAAAACCGAGCGTTGCACAAGGAATATCAAAAGTGCTTGGAGCAACAAGCCGCAAAGACGGCTACACCGAGGGCAACGGCTACATTGTATCTTGGTGCGTTGGGCATTTGGTGGAGCTTGCCGCCGCCGACAGCTACGATGAAAAATACGCAAAATGGAGCTATGATGATTT
>CAYJAK010000027.1:0-2332 GCA_964368585.1 uncultured Muribaculaceae bacterium | reverse complement strand
GAAACTATTTGATAGTTGTCAATAACTTTATCGGCAACTTTCACATAGTGGATCAAGGAACCGCGAGGAGCTTCTGCGCAAGCATAGCCTTCAGCGGTGGCAGGAATTTCAAACTTAGACCAAGTTTCTTCACCTGGTTTAATTTCTTTAAGCCACTTTTCCACTTGATCAGCAATAAGTGCTGTTTCTTCAGCGCGAGCAACGTGACGACCCATGATGGAGAAGACAGTTTCTTTTCCAAGATCGCGGAAGTTTTTCGCATCAATGCCAAAGAGGTCTTTAAGCATTTTGCGGCCCACGGCTGATAAAGGTGGATTGGTAACCCACATGCGTGCAGCAGGGCCCACTTCAACGGGTTTGCCGTCGTAGCGAGGAGCTTTAACAAAGCTGTAAGCATCTTTTTTATTTGGATCAGGCTTAGTAAAGGCTTCAACAAAGTTTTTGCCGCTGGTGCCTTGGTCAAAGAAAGAATACTTAACATCTTCAGTGACTTTTTTGGGGTCAAAGGGAACGTCTTTACCATCAATGTATACGCCTGGCTTTAACAAGAAGCTCTTGGCATCGTCGTCCAATTGGAAAACACCAAAGCATGAGCAGTTCATGTGGCCTTGGCCTTGCTTAAAGAGGTCTTTGTATACAGAACCTACTGTGTAAGCAAGGGGGATATACTTATTAAAGACAAAGTCTTTCACCACTTTGAAGCGAGCTGCATATTCAGTTAATGCTTCTTTTGTGGGAATTTCAGTAGCACCACCGGGAACAATACCGTGAACGTGCGGCATTCTGCCACCAAAAAGGGCTACCATTTGGTGAGCAATACGACGGGCTTCAAGAGCCTCAAGGTATTGGTCAACACCCATTTTATTTGCCGCTTCAGGCAAGCGCAAATCTGGCTTTGCCATGCGGGGTTGGAATGGGGCTGTTTCTGGGCCATTAACATAGTCAAGGGCTGCCAGATGATAGAAGTGTAAAATATGCGACTGCAAATAGTTAGCGCCAAGAATAAGGTTTCTGGTTAGGCGTCCATTGCTGGTAACCTTTACCTTAAAAGCATTATCTTGGGCACCAGCAGATGCCATGGCGTGAGATGTGGGACAAACACCACAAATACGTTGTACAATTTGTGTAGCGTCGCGAGGATCGCGTCCTTTGAGTATGGTTTCAAAACCGCGGTACATGCCGCCAAAAACGCGTGCGTCTACGACCTTTCCGTTCTCTACCACCACTTCGGCCTTGAGGTGGCCTTCAATTCGGGTGACAGGATCGATGGCTATGGTTGTTTTAGCCATATATGCCTCCTTGATGCGAGTTCACTTTTGTGAACCGGACAACCTTAGTTAGAGTAGAATGGTGACATGTCGTCTGGGAAACCAGACTCGGTACAGCCTATGCAAGTGGCATTGGCCACACACCAGTTAACACCGTTCCACATGCGCTTAAAGGAGTCACAGCTAGCCTGTGGTCCCTTACAGCCAAGGTCATAGCGACAGCCTTCTTTGTCGGTGAAAGTTGCGCTCATTTTGCCTTCGTCATATGCTGGCAAGAATGGGCAATTTTCGTGCACATTTTCGCCAAAGAATGGAATTGGACGGCCTTCTGAGTCAAGAGCCTTCACCACTTCGCCAAGACCAGCAGCAAGACCATGCTTTTTGATCATATCAAGAGCCAAAAGCACGGTGCCAACAATCCAATCAGGCTGCGGTGGGCAACCAGAAATGTTGACTACTGGAGTAGCGATTTTGTTAGCCTGTAAGAAAGCACTAACACCTTGTGCACCTGTTTCAGAGCCTTGAGCAGCAGGAATGCCGCCATAAGCTGCACAAGTACCCACTGCCAGCATGGCAGCGGCACCAGGTGCTAATTCTTTAACAAGGTCAACCATGGTAATTTCTTCGTGATGACCATCTTTCATGGTTTCACCAACGATACAGTATTTGCCGTCAGCTTCGGTGGGAATAGCACCTTCAACAACCACAAAGTAGTTGCCTTTTCTTTCTTTAGCAACACTGCGCATAAATTCAATGGCTTGCTCGCCTTCAGCACCCATAACAGTTGGGTGGAATTCGAGGCTGATAACTTTTAACAAAACATCGGCAATGCCAGGATTGGCACTGTCAAGCAAGGATACGGAACATCCCGTACATCCTTGTCCCTGCAGCCAAAACACAGAAGGACGATCTCCGCCGAGTGATGCGGCAAGAGCTTCGTTTACCGCAGGATGGAACATTTGGGAAATACCAAATCCAGCTACGGTTCCTGTGCAAAGTTTAACAAAATCACGCCTGTTGAGACTCATTCTTCGCCTCCTCGATGTATGTGGCGTTATAAGTGA
>CAYJAK010000026.1:0-3511 GCA_964368585.1 uncultured Muribaculaceae bacterium | reverse complement strand
CTGCTTGACGGTTGTGTAAAAGAGAATGTGCCACTTCGTGAATGGTAGCCGATACGGTCTGCACCTCGCTCATATCCTCACGGATAGCAATTCTTTTCTGCTCGGTATGATAGTAACCGTCTGTGTTATCGGGCATTGGCTCAAAATCAATGGGTACGGGTGCGGTGCGTTTAACGGCTTCCATAAAAATCTCGTATTGCTCCACATTGCCGGTTAAGTCACTGGCAAGGGTGGGTAGTGGCTCACCGTAAGTCTGTGATAGGTCGAATACCGAAACAACACGGTACATCGGGATTTGTATTTCCACTTCCTCGGTCTGCACCTTGCCGCTTGCATCGAGTACAGGGGCTTTGGTCTGAGGGTCGAGCTTTTCTCGCTCCTCTCTTATTTTATACGGTGTGGGTGCAATGATTTTAATGCCTTTTTCACCTTTCTTGACATAACGATTAAAACCGTCACGCCACTTGTTAAATCCTGCAACAAGGGTTGCATCGGGCTTTTGCATTGCGATTAACAGGGTGTTGTTAAGTGAATACTTGTGAAAGCGGCTCATTGTTTGGAGATAGCTTTTGTATTTGTCGCTCTCAAAAAGCTCCCCAATCCCTGTTTCGATACTGTCGGTTATTTCCTTTAACCGCTCTTTGTGGTTTTGTTTTTCTGCCATTTTGTAATGCTCCTTTCTGTTTTTGGGCATAGAAAAACCACCTCCGAAGAAGTGGTTTTTATCTTGAATTTAACTTTTTTATTTGTGGACATTATTATATATAGCTTTACATATTTTTAACTGTAGAAATTCTCTTTTAACGCTATCGGCTATGCTAAACTTTTCATTCCACGTAGCAGTGATTTTTGATAAGCCAAGAACATCTGCGAGAGAATGGTCATCAAATAAATTAATTTTAACATCTCCATATACTTCTTTACAACACCAATCAAAAAATGCAATTAAATCTTTTTGAAATGATTCTTCATCCCATTCAATACAATTGTGTGTAATTACATTTCTCAAATTTTGTTCATAACATATTTCGTCACGTAGTTTATGTTCATACTCACTATAGCTATCAATATATTCCCCACATTCATCTTTGACTGGGACAGTACATAAGCCAATATTATTCTGTCTGAGTTTGTACTCGAAATATGAGGATATTTTATGTGCCATTACAGTGTCTTCATCATATGACTTTAAGTCACCGAACGAGATTACAAGTTTAGTCAATAATTTCCTCTCATTCTTTCTCATATACTTTAGGTGATAATCACCAGAATATTTTTCTATATTTCTGAAGACGTTTTTAGGCTCTGAATTTTCCAATACTTCAATAATTGGCAAAATGACATTCATTTGCAAATTATTTCTATTTCCTTTGGAGAAATACCATTGTGAGATGACTATAGATAACATCCCAGAGATAACAATAGAAATAGCGTTTGCATAATTCATTAACCACCAATTAGAAATCAATTCCATCAAACTATCAAATAAAGATACTATATTCATTACGACACCTCAAAGCAAATTTATTCTAAATATAAAATATCGACAATATTTTACAAAACATTAACTATACTTGTCATTATGCCATGAAAAAGGCGAGTTTTCAAGTGCTAATCAAGACTTGTTTTCCCTTCTTCCAAACTCAGCCTTAAAGTTCACAAACTGACCGCCTGTATCATCAAGCACAGCAACACAATCATAGCTCTTGCCCGTCTTTTCGGAATAGCAGCCCTTTAGCGGTGCTTTTCCGTTTTTCAGTAGCTCGGCTACAAGTGCCTTTGTGACGGTCTTTTTCTTTGCTGTGAAAAAGCGGTTTTCTTTCCATATCGCAAAACCGCAAGCCTTACTCACACAACAAAAGCCCTTTTTATTCTCGGTGACATCGCCACTACAACGAGGGCATTTGCCGATACTCTCACGCTCGGAGGGAAAGAGGGTGTCTGCTCCCTTTATGACTTCATAGGTTTTAACAAGAGAAGATGTCAGCTCTATGATTTCTTCTAAAAAGCTGTCGGGCGAAAGCTCGCCACGCTCCACAAGTTTGAGCTTTTCTTCCCATTCCGCTGTCATCAAAGGTGACTGTATTGCTTCGGGCAAAACCGTGATGAGTGCCGTGCCTTTGTGGGTCGGTGCGAAATACTTTGCTTTTTTGTCGCCACGACGCTCGGCAAGTCCTGCCTTAATCAGCTTTTCGAGTATTCCTGCTCGTGTTGCCGGAGTTCCGATGCCTTTACGCTCGGTAGGGGCTTCGGCTTTGTTTGCGTTCTCCATAGAAGATAGCAAGGTGTCGTCCGTAAAATACTTGGGTGGGCTTGTTTTGCCCTCTTTGATTTCAGCGATTGCGGAAAAGGTGTCGCCGTGGCCGAGTGGCGGCAAGGCTTTGTCCTTTTCCTCTTTTGCCTGTTCACCTTTATATAGCTTTTGAATAGCCTTAAAGCCGTCCTCTAAAACCGTTTTGCCTTTGGCGGTGAAAATAGACTCACCGCATTTTGCGGTTATCGTTGTTTCACCGTAACGGTGATTATCGCCCACGGCTACCAAAAGTCTAATCGCAATAAGTAACAGCGTTTCACGCTCTCCAAACGGTAAACCTTGAACATCAAGCCCCTTGATATTCATAGTGGGGATTATAGCGTGATGATCGCTTACTTTTGCGTTATCAATAACCTCTGCAACATTGATAGAGATGTTATTGTTTTCGGGCATAAAAAATCCTGTCGTAGTCGCAACTAAAACAGGAATACCGCTTGCCATATCCTCGGTTAAAAATCTGCTGTCCGTTCTCGGATAGGTGATATACTTCTTTTCATAAAGGCTCTGTGCATATTGGAGGGTCTGCTCGGCGGTAAATCCCAAGATTTTGTTTGCTTCTCGTTGTAGGGTGGTGAGGTCGTAGAGTTTCGGTGGTTTTTCTGTCTTTTCCTTTGTTTCCACACTCTCTATAATCACCTCTTGACCGTTGCAAGCGGTTAAAATTTTCTCAGCCTGTGCCTTATCGGTGAGCTTTTCACCTATAAGGGAAAATCCATTATAGGTGAGATGCACAGTATAAAACGGCTCGGGCTTAAAGACTGATATAGCTGTGTCACGCTCGGTTATCATTGCAAGAGTGGGTGACATAACTCGCCCGATATTGAGGGTCTGACCGTAAAGGACGGAAAAAAGACGAGTGGCATTGATACCCACTATCCAATCAGCTTTTGCCCTGCATAGTGCCGCTTGATATAGATTGTCATAGTCCGTGCCATCTTTGAGATTTTCAAAGCCTTGTTTAATCGCCGTATCTTCAAGAGAGGAAATCCAAAGCCTTTTTATCGGCTTTTTACAGCTTGCTTTCTCATAGACTAAGCGAAATATCAACTCGCCCTCTCGTCCTGCGTCTGTGGCACATATCACGGTTGTTACTCGGTTGTCGTTCAACAGTTTTTTCAGTACATCAAACTGCTTTTTGGTACTCTTTGAAACATTGTATTGCCACTTGCTCGGAAGTATCGGTAAATCATCATAGCT
>CAYJAK010000025.1:0-4236 GCA_964368585.1 uncultured Muribaculaceae bacterium | reverse complement strand
AGCTATGATGATTTACCGATACTTCCGAGCAAGTGGCAATACAATGTTTCAAAGAATACCAAAAAGCAGTTTGATGTACTGAAAAAGCTGTTGAACGACAACCGAGTAACAACCGTGATATGTGCCACAGACGCAGGACGAGAGGGCGAGTTGATATTTCGCTTAGTCTATGAGAAAGCAAGCTGTAAAAAGCCGATAAAAAGGCTTTGGATTTCCTCTCTTGAAGATACGGCGATTAAACAAGGCTTTGAAAATCTCAAAGATGGCACGGACTATGACAATCTATATCAAGCGGCACTATGCAGGGCAAAAGCTGATTGGATAGTGGGTATCAATGCTACTCGTCTTTTCTCCGTCCTTTACGGTCAGACCCTCAATATCGGACGAGTAATGTCACCCACTCTTGCAATGATAACCGAGCGTGACACAGCTATATCCGTCTTTAAGCCCGAGCCGTTTTATACGGTACACCTCACCTATAATGGATTTTCCCTTATAGGTGAAAAGCTCACCGACAAGGCACAGGCTGAGAAGATTTTAACTGCTTGCAACGGTCAAGAGGTGATTATAGAGAGTGTGGAAACAAAGGAAAAGACAGAAAAACCACCGAAACTCTACGACCTCACCACCCTACAACGAGAAGCAAACAAAATCTTGGGATTTACCGCCGAGCAGACCCTCCAATATGCACAGAGCCTTTATGAAAAGAAGTATATCACCTATCCGAGAACGGACAGCAGATTTTTAACCGAGGATATGGCAAGCGGTATTCCTGTTTTAGTTGCGACTACGACAGGATTTTTTATGCCCGAAAACAATAACATCTCTATCAATGTTGCAGAGGTTATTGATAACGCAAAAGTAAGCGATCATCACGCTATAATCCCCACTATGAATATCAAGGGGCTTGATGTTCAAGGTTTACCGTTTGGAGAGCGTGAAACGCTGTTACTTATTGCGATTAGACTTTTGGTAGCCGTGGGCGATAATCACCGTTACGGTGAAACAACGATAACCGCAAAATGCGGTGAGTCTATTTTCACCGCCAAAGGCAAAACGGTTTTAGAGGACGGCTTTAAGGCTATTCAAAAGCTATATAAAGGTGAACAGGCAAAAGAGGAAAAGGACAAAGCCTTGCCGCCACTCGGCCACGGCGACACCTTTTCCGCAATCGCTGAAATCAAAGAGGGCAAAACAAGCCCACCCAAGTATTTTACGGACGACACCTTGCTATCTTCTATGGAGAACGCAAACAAAGCCGAAGCCCCTACCGAGCGTAAAGGCATCGGAACTCCGGCAACACGAGCAGGAATACTCGAAAAGCTGATTAAGGCAGGACTTGCCGAGCGTCGTGGCGACAAAAAAGCAAAGTATTTCGCACCGACCCACAAAGGCACGGCACTCATCACGGTTTTGCCCGAAGCAATACAGTCACCTTTGATGACAGCGGAATGGGAAGAAAAGCTCAAACTTGTGGAGCGTGGCGAGCTTTCCCCCGACAGCTTTTTAGAAGAAATCATCGAGCTGACATCTTCTCTTGTTAAAACCTACGAAGTCATAAAGGGAGCGGACACCCTCTTTCCCTCCGAGCGTGAGAGTATCGGCAAATGCCCTCGTTGTGGTGGCAATGTCACCGAGAACAAAAAGGGCTTTTGTTGTGTGAGTAAGGCTTGCGGTTTTGCGATATGGAAAGAAAACCGCTTTTTCACGGCGAAGAAAAAAACCGTCACAAAGGCACTTGTAGTCGAGCTACTCAAAAACGGAAAAGCACCGCTCAAGGGCTGCTATTCCGAAAAGACGGGTAAGAACTATGACTGCGTTGCAGTGCTTGACGATACAGGCGGTCAGTTTGTGAACTTCAAGGCTGAGTTTGGGAAGAAAGGTGATATGAAGTAATATTTTACAAATGATATGTAGATTTCAGTAGCACTATATGATAAAATTATATAAAATTTATTTCGGAGGTTGAGATTATGGCAATAAATAAACTGAAAGTTATGTTAAGCTTTATGCGTGAACTCAATGATGGAAACTTACCTAATGCAGAAGACTATGATTTAGATGGTGAGGAATATGGTAGCATTATTGAAGCTTGTCAAGATGATGGACTTATCAAGGGAGCCGATATCACGAGAGCTGGCATGGGAAACAAAATACAATTGATGTTGTTAGACCAAGTGAAACTAACTGTAAAAGGTATGGAGTATCTGCATAACAATTCTAAAGCGATGCGAACATACAGAGGGTTAAAAGAAGTTAGAGAATGGATGCCGTTCTGAATAACCCAATATAATCGGGCAGAGAGGGGGATATTATGAGTTGGGAAAAATCAAGTGAAAAAACTGTATCTTGTCCTTGCGGAAAAGGAACTATAACGCAAGAAATTTACTCCGACGACTGGAATAGATTTAGCGATAAAACACCCAAAATTCAATGTGTAGAATGTAGTGAAAAATATACAATTAACTCAGAGTATCATTGTCCTAAACCGTACCACAATTACACCGTTCATTATTGTATACCTAAATCTTATCCGAGTTATTGTGGTGCTGAATATTCAGCTAAAGCAAATGGAGCAAAGCAATTTTCTTATTACTTAGCCGAACAATTTACACTGGCAGAATTAGAAAGCTCACTAAACCTGCTTAACTCATATAGTAGTTATAGCAAATTTCCTCCTTCTGAAATAGGAAATACAGCTAAAAGTTTAGTGTTATCAGCAAAATCAAAGATTAAAACGCAAAAGCTAACTATAATAAAGCCATATTTAGAGGAGGCGATAGAGAATTACAATTCATATCCTACTAATAACAAAACGCTTGAGCAAGGTAAAAACGAGTATGATAACTACAAAAAAGATTATTACGCAGTAGCAATAAGACTAAACCTATAATTTATTTCGTATAGGTACAAGCACTTTTGAGAAATCAAGAGTGCTTTTTCTATGCCCAAAAACAGAAAGGAGCATTACAAAATGGCAGAAAAACAAAACCACAAAGAGCGGTTAAAGGAAATAACCGACAGTATCGAAACAGGGATTGGGGAGCTTTTTGAGAGCGACAAATACAAAAGCTATCTCCAAACAATGAGCCGCTTTCACAAGTATTCACTTAACAACACCCTGTTAATCGCAATGCAAAAGCCCGATGCAACCCTTGTTGCAGGATTTAACAAGTGGCGTGACGGTTTTAATCGTTATGTCAAGAAAGGTGAAAAAGGCATTAAAATCATTGCACCCACACCGTATAAAATAAGAGAGGAGCGAGAAAAGCTCGACCCTCAGACCAAAGCCCCTGTACTCGATGCAAGCGGCAAGGTGCAGACCGAGGAAGTGGAAATACAAATCCCGATGTACCGTGTTGTTTCGGTATTCGACCTATCACAGACTTACGGTGAGCCACTACCCACCCTTGCCAGTGACTTAACCGGCAATGTGGAGCAATACGAGATTTTTATGGAAGCCGTTAAACGCACCGCACCCGTACCCATTGATTTTGAGCCAATGCCCGATAACACAGACGGTTACTATCATACCGAGGATAAACGCATTGCAATTCGTGAAAATATGAGCGAGGTGCAAACCGTATCGGCTACCATTCACGAAGTGGCACACTCTCTTTTACACAACCGTCAAGCAGAGCAAGAATTATCGGCACAGCAGGACGAAAACGCAAAGCTGATTAAGGCAAAAGACCGCAACACTGAGGAAGTGGAAGCCGAAAGCATTTCCTTTGCCGTTTGTAGCTACTACGGCATACAGACCGCCGAAAACAGCTTGGGTTACATTGCTACTTGGAGCAAAGATAAAGAGCTGTCGGAACTCCGTGCATCGCTTGAAACTATCAATAAAACATCATCGGAGCTGATAAGCGGTATAGACAAGCACTTTGCCGAGATTATCAAGGAACGAGGTATCGACCTAACGGAACAGACCCCCGAACTTAGTGAACTTGAAAAGCTCGCTATTTCCATTGATGCCTTTACCGCCGAATATGACCCCCACGGCTACCGTGACAATGTTTCCGACAAGGCACAGCATATAGAGGAAATCAAGGACAATTTGAGCAAAGGCAGTACGACGGCGATTAAAGAGTATTTTGGCGATGTCATTGCCGAGGACGGCGAGTTTACAACGCAAGCTCAAACAATACTTGATGATGTTGCCACATTTGAGTTTAAGACCTACCCGAAACAGTTAGCCTATCAGATAGATGACTACTTCTTTTCCGTGCAAGA
>CAYJAK010000024.1:0-8057 GCA_964368585.1 uncultured Muribaculaceae bacterium | reverse complement strand
CTAAAATATATCCTATAATTTTCAAGTTTTTCATTGCAGTACCTCCTTAAAATTTGTTATATACTGCCCTACACAATCATTCTACATCCATAAAAAGTATAAATCAATAAAAACCTAAAATGCAACTATCATTATGTCAGTTTTTATGTTCGATAACCCTTAAATCGTTTCTTTTAAGCCTGCGTGGTGTTTCATCAGGAAGTGAACGAATTTGCTCACAACAATCAGCTCTGTTTCTTACATTTATAGGCTTAGATATTAACCTGAAGACAATGTTCGCTAAGTCACGAGCATCTCTATCATCAGATAAAAAACAATCATAACCTAGCATAATACTAAAAACGACTGTGTGAACTTCCCCAAGGCTTTTTCCAGCCACCCAGTCAGTACATACATTCGAGCAAGGGTAGTCATCATCTGTAAATTCTTTATATATTTTCTTAATATGTAATTCATAATAATTCTTCTTGGTATTACAAGAAGTAATTTGTGCAAAGTCTGATATGCGGACAACTTCATCATCAAACAACACTTTAGATATATCATTTTGATTTGGAGTATGCTCTTTTTCATACACGAGTGAGTGCATTTCTGGCGAAACATCTAAATCTAAGAAAAAGTCAGTAATTAATTGAACTAAATCATCTCTGCCGTTAATTTCAACAAGTTTTGATAAAAAGTCATTATCAATTGTAACTTTATCCATTGTCACCATTGCCTTCTTCTAAATTAATAGGGACGGTTTGTTCGAGGTCGTTATCAGGTAAACCATATTTTAAATCAAATTTTTCATATAATGATGCCAGTTTCTTTTTGGATAACAACTCTTTTTCTTTTGCTGTGTTTAGTAATTCTGTAAAACCATCAATATGCTTGATTTTATCGTCTTTATAGAGCCGACTATAGCCATTTTCTTGAGCAAACTTTTTTGAAATTTCAACTATAGCACTTGAGTTTGGATGGTTATCACTAATCCATAAAACATCGCAAGATTCCTTACCTAATAAACCTACTTCATACATGCGATACACTACTGATTTGTATGATGTGAAAAAATAGTTCATAGCAGATGTTATGACTTTTATCATGTCCATAATGTCAATGTTATTGCCATTTTCTAAGTGCTGCTTTAGTTCATCTGTTACATGTTTGATAAAAATGTCTTTAGGCATAAGTAGCTCTGAAGCAAATCTGTTAATTATGCGTTCTTGGGAATCATGGTCTTTATCGCCAAATAATTTATCAACTTCCCAAATATGACCAAGCTCATGAGCAGCTGTGAATGTTTGTTTTTCTCGATGCTGTGAAGTGTTTATATATACAAAGTTTACAGGCTCTTCATCATTGTAGTACGTAACGTGAAAGCCATTGTTTTTAGTATCATTGATAGGGTAATATATAACTGTACAGTATTTATCTAGCAAAAGAAAAATATCATCGCGGATTAATTCATTAACGCATATTTCGATAATGTCATCTTTTTTCGATTCAATAAATTTACGAATTTCATTAACGTATTTATCATCTAGTTTTTCAACATCAAATTTGCTCATGGTCTACCTATAAAAAAAGGTATAGTTTTTAGCTATACCTTGTTATGCGTTTTGTCTTGTTTCAGACAAAAGAGTTAAATAATCATCTATAATATCTAGGATCATCTCTCTGTTCTCAATATTTTCAAACTCGCCCATGCAATGAACATAGTTTTCTTCGTAATAATTGTTATCGCCTTTCATAAGGTCATCAACTGATATGCTAAATAAATTCGCAAGGGTAGTAAGTTGTTCAAAGCTAAGAAATAATCTTCCGCTTAAGAACGACAAGTATTGACTTTTTGTGCAATCTAATTCTTTGCACATATAATCATTATCATAACCATGTTCAATAGACAATTTATGAACAATGTTCCCCAGTAATCTCATTTCCTTCATGATAAACAACCCCTAACGTAATGCCAGTATATAACTGCGACAAGAAGCATATCACAATCATTTGCAAATTGCAAATACATAATTAAAACCCTATATAACCTTATAAGATTTTATACAACTATAATATCGGTATTTTCTTGATTTTGTCAACTATCTTTTGATATATCTTGTTCAAACATGCTCTAGCTTATGCATTTTTTGTAGGACACCCTCACACGTGTCATGAAAAATGTGCGATTATAAGCGGGCTTTTTTGGAGTATCAGGAAGTTGCGAACAAAAGAGTCAAAAGTAAGAAAAAGTTAAACAATTATTTATAGTTCGTTTGTCAAACGTCATGAAAAATAATTATCTACGTTAGTTATTGACAACTATTTCTGATTTGCTACAATGATATGATGTATTACAATATTGTGGCAAATAAGGTGAATTTAGCATGAAATATATATCTACATTATTAATTGAAGATGACTACGCATTAGCACAGACCATCATTGATTACCTTGAACTTGAAAACATACATTGCGATTACGCAGATAATGGCGTACATGCTTTAAAATTGCTCCAAGATAATACATATCATACGATTATTCTCGATATAAATTTACCACGTCTTAATGGCTTTCTTGTATGTGAGCGTGCACGCAATTTAGGTAATAGCACTCCAATTATTATGCTCACCGCTAAAGATAGGCTGGAAGATAAATTAATGGGTTTCAAGGTTGGTGCTGATGATTATTTAATTAAACCATTTGCAATGGATGAATTAGTCGCACGTTTACGTGTGCTATCAGGCAGAAAAAGTACGCAAGCTAAAATTCTAACAGTTGCGGATCTTGTGCTTGATATACAAACTAATACTGTAACAAGAGCAGGAGAAATTATTTCACTATCACCTACTGGGTTTATTTTACTAAAAACTCTTATGTCTGCAAGTCCATATACAGTTAGCAAAGAGGAACTTATTAATGAAGTATGGGGGGAAAACGATATTGAAAACAATAGTTTGAAGGTGCATATCCATAAATTACGCACGCATATTGATAAAAATCATAACAATCCCCTTATCCATACAATAAAAACTTTCGGTTATGCTGTTAAGGAACAAAAATGAAAATACGAACAAGTATAAATGTTGTCTTTTTTCTGGTTGGTATTGTATCTTTCATTATTATGGCTTATATCTTTTTCGAACTAATGCGTGAACACCACAAAGAAGGTGCAACATCTATGGCAAAAGTTTTTTTACAAGAAGCTGTCACAAGCAATAATTATAGCGTAGGTGTAATTGTTGAGAGAAATCAGGCAGCTCTACCTCATGAGATAACAGCTCATTTTTCAAAATTACCAAGTGAAATAGGTGAAGTACGTAAAAGTGATCTAAGGCCGCTAGGATTATTTAATCCTCAAAGGTCATTTTTTATTTTGTATACTGCAAACGAAGTAGGCGAACCTGTATATGCTACAAAGGAAATATATACTCAAGATGAAGATGCAGAAATGGGTATTTTTACTATGGTGTACTGGCGTAGTATTTTATTTTCTTTAATTTTTGCTACGATTTTTGTCATTCTTCTTATGTTTATTCTTAAAGTAATTATAAAGCCTTTGGAAGCATTAAAGTTATGGGCAAATAACATCGCTGATACTGATAATAATTCTGCTGAGCTTATTCACTTTCGATATAAAGAACTTTCCGATATTGCTGACACCATCAACAACAGTATAGAAAAACAAAAAAGAGCTATCAAGAAAGAAGAAGAATTTTTACAATTTTCAAGTCATGAATTACGAACACCGCTTGCTGTTTTGCGTAGTAACATTGATTTGATTAAAAAAATACTGCACACGAACAACACATATGATGACAAAATAGATAGTGCAATAAAACGCATGGATAATTCAACATATACAATGACACAGCTTGTTGATACTTTTTTACATATAGGGCGTGATACAGACCTTATTGCCAACACAACAACCTTCAACTTGCAGGAACTTGTTAATATAACTTTAGACGAATTATCTTATCTAAACAATGATAAGGCTTTACCTATAGTCGTCGACACAGAAAGTTTTATGATCACGACACACTATACCCCATGCCAAATTGTTTTGAGAAATATTTTTGCTAATGCTTTCCAACACACAGCACAAGGCACCATTACGATTACCCAGAAAAACAATTGCGTATGCATAAGTAATGAGAGCTCTAAAAATAATAATACAACAACTGGCTTCGGGCTTGGTTTACGATTGGTAGAAAAAATATCAAAACGTTATGAGTGGGACGTAATCTACACACAAAATGATGAACTGTGTATTGTACAAATTACATTTTAGCTATCTACTATTTTAACCAAATATTAACCTTGGCTCCTGTAATATATATCATCGTTAGTTATTAAGGGAGTAAACATGTTTAATCTTATATCTAGTATTATCCTTCTTACGTTTGCAACGTATTTTTGCATCCGTATATTTTTACCGCTTAATATACCAAGCAAAATGAAGTTATCATTTTTCATCTTTACATACCTTATAGTATTGCATGCAAAATTTTTTGAAATGTTGGGCGTCCATATCCCAGACACTGTACTCATGGTTATCTTGTGGTATATTATCGTTGTTGTTGTAACAGCTGGATTTGCTTTACTAGCTGATATTGTCAGTCTAATTTTTTATTTTTTTAAAGTACGTCCTAATAACGCATATTTGTTTAGTACGAAATATATATTGCATATTTTGTTTTTTTCTTGTGGGATTTGCACTTCAGGCATGTATCAAGCTCTAAAAGTGCCTGATATTAAAAATATTATTTTAACCTTTGAACAGCTACCTAGCGAATTTGATAATGTCCGCATTGCGCATATTGCAGACCCTCATATCGGAAAGTTTTTTCGCTATGAGTGGCTTAATAAATCTGTTGACAAAGTCCTTGATACTGAACCAGACATTATTGTGATAACAGGTGACGCTGTTGACGCACCCTTTGATGCTGTCAAAAATGATGTTATGCCTTTTAGCCGTTTAAATGCACCACTCGGTGTATATTTTGTTGCGGGCAATCATGAATACCTCAATGATTACTCGAAATGGATAGAGTATTTTTACTCACTTGATAACATCATAGTTCTTGAGAATGCGAACAAGAGTATTACAATTGACAATAGTACGCTTAATATTATTGGCTTGACAGACCCTATTGCAAAACGCTTCAACTTGCCATTGCCAAATGCAAAACAAGCGCTTATAGGGTTTGAGGAAGTGAACGAAAATAACTTTAGGATACTTTTAGCACACCGACCTTACGATATAGAATATGAACATATAAGGGCAGATTTGCAGCTTTCAGGGCACACACATGGTGGTATGTTACATATTATGCAAAATATTATAGCTAATAGCAATGGCGGTTATGTAAGTGGCGTGTATGATAGCCCTGTAAATCCAGATGGCAAAATATATGTGTCTAATGGGATGGGAGTATGGGACGGCTTTCCTGTACGATTTGGCGTAAACTCAGAAATAACAATTATAACACTTAAAAAACAATAAACCATACACAAGGGGAAAATACATGAAAATTCTAAACTGTAAAATAATATTAATTACTTTGTTGCTAACAGGATGTGCATCTCAAACTGTACATCCTCTATATACTAATTCAGGTGTAGCGCACACTCAAAATTATACATCATTTGAAGAATACATCATACAAACTGAAAACATGCTTAGGGCACATAGACATTTTTTGACAAATGACGAACAACAAGAAATACAAGCTAATCTTCCTTATGAAATTAAGCCTAAAGATAGTCATACAATAAAGAAAGGTGTACTTCTTGTTCATGGTTTAGGCGATTCGCCGTACTCGTTTTCTGATATAGTGGCATCATTAGCTGAGCAAGGTTTTTTAGTCAGAACTGTTTTACTATCTGGTAGTGGTACACGACCAGCAGATATGTTGGATGTCGATTATGAAGATTGGAAAAACACAGTCGAAAAACAAGTAGCTTTACTAAAAGAAGATGTTGAGCAAGTGTACCTTGGTGGGTTTTCAACAGGGGCAAACTTGGTATATACATATGCCACACAAGATGCTGATATTCAAGGATTAATGTTATTTTCTCCAGCTTTTAAATCAAATGAGTCATTAATATTTATGGTTCCAATTTTATCATTTTTCAAAGACTGGCTTATGCAAGGTGACCCTGCGATGCAAACAGATTATGTGCGCTATTCAATTGTGCCAACTAATGCATTTGTTCAGTATTATAATACAAGCAAAGAAGCTCTTAATATTCTTGATGACAACGTCTTTACTCGCCCAGTATTTATGGTGCTTAGCGAGCATGATAGCGTGCTTGATTCCATATACATTAAAGAGCTTTTTGATACACGGTTTACAAATAGCCAAAGCCGTTTGATTTGGTATGGGCATACTTCGTCAAGGGTTGAAGGTAGAACACGTTATATTAACAGCAATATGCCTGAATTGAACATATATAATATGTCTCATATGGGGGTATTGTTTTCACCTAGCAACACATATTATGGTATAAATGGTACACAAAGGATATGTAACAATGTGTCAAATGCGTTGCCAAGTGATATTGAAGCGTGCATGAAAGGCGAGCCAGTCCCTTTTAGTGCACATATGGACGAAGAACAAGCAGAAGGCAAACCTTTTCATGCGAGGCTTACTTTCAATCCTAAATTTGATGTTATGATGAATGATTTGTTTGAAACATTTAATATCCAGCCTTAACCAAAAATTAACCATTGATAGTTTATAGTGATTATATCAAGGAGACAATTATGAAAACAAAACTTAATCACACACTACTTTCACTAGCACTAGCATTATTTACTTTTGCGTTACCACTAGCCACGCCTTCAGATGCACAAGCAATGAGCAATATCTCAGCAGAAGATGCTGCGAGAGAAATTGTTGGCTCTTGGAAATTGCTTTCATATACTGATGCAGAAAACAAACGCACATCTTATGAAAACGATAATAAAATATGGACATTTACAGGGAGTAGATTAGACGTAGACTCTAATGATCTAGGCGGCAAAAGAGAAGGTGCTTATAACCTAGTACGTTCAAAATATCGTATTAGCAATACTGTCATTATTTTATGTGATGAATTAGAAGTGACTCATTTATCATTTGGAAAATTTGTTGTCATTTCAATAGAGAATGATGTCCTTACTTTATCAAATTGGGAAGATGATATTGAATACATATTAAGACGTGTTAAAGGATAATATCTTATGCTAAAAACACTACATTACATACATTTGCTTGCATATATCAGCGTTCTTTCTGCTATGTTTGGTATATATCAAATTGCATTTTCAAACAATGTGAAAAAAGCAATACTTTATTTACTTTTATGTGGTGGCTGTAGGGTTATTAATAATCTAATTATGCGTTTAAAAAGCGATATTACATCTAAGCAAAATAATTTTGGATTACAGGTAGATATACTTGCCAGCTTAATAGCATTTGGTGTTTTGCCATGTCTAATAGTGTATAATCAAAATCCGTCGCTTTTCATACTACCGTGTTTAGCGTTCTATATGCTAGCAATTACGACAAGACTTGCAATGAGTATCGAAGCTAAAACAGACAATATGCAAATTGTTAATGCAATTGCATTTATTTTACCTTTGTATCAATTATTGCCATTACAAGGCGATTGGACACGCTTTATAGGTGCAAACATAATATTGCTCTCTCTATCAATCATTTTTATAGTTCAAAGCATTAAAAAACATTGTAACGCTATAAAATGTACATGAATATTATATGAACTACAAAATGTATAGTGCTTATTAACGACTTCCGTATAAGCACTTTGCCTAATATTTAATCATCTGGCACACACATCTACAACCACAAGAAAAAGCATGTTGATAACATGTTGGTTGTACTTGAATTACTGATTTTGCAGCAACCAGTCAAAAACATTTATCCTTTGTATGCCATCAGTCTCACCAGAGCCGAAGTCCATACTGAGCAAGAACTTAGGGTAATTATCTTTAATTTCTTTAAGTGATGCTAGCTCCCTATTAAGCACGCTTTCCTCGAGTGCATAAAGAGCAACTTGATAATACT
>CAYJAK010000023.1:0-8661 GCA_964368585.1 uncultured Muribaculaceae bacterium | reverse complement strand
CTACAGGCGAGCAATCGACTTATCAAGGTCAATTATCTACAGCAGACGGACGTACATTTGAGGGTAGTGTCGCATTTAATGATAAAGGCGAGATTGTAAATATGACTGCAACAAGTGGTGAACAACTCACGCAGAAAGATATTGATGACTTCAATCATTCGAGAATGAGTACATCATCTACAGGTAATAAAAGTGATGTTTATATCAATGATAAAAATATCCACTCAGGTACAGACGTCAAAGGCTATCAAGGTGGTAGAGGTATCGTTGAAGCAGGTGCAGCAACTGTTAATATGACGGATAAAATGGATAGAGAAGCATTTGTTGATAATTACGCAAAATACCTAAATTCGATTAATAAGCAAGAAGGGAATGAACAGTTATCTGAAAAGCAAGCATTAAGTGTAGCTGGGCAAGTTCAAGCAAGTGCTGGGTTGGAGGTTTTGGGTAATGGAGCTACAGCCTCGGTAACAGGAAGAATTAGTGCTGAATTAGACCATTCATCAGGGAATATGAGTTCAGTAGACTTAAATCGTATTCTTATAAGTCAAGCTGTAGATAGCTTAGAGCAACGTAGAAGTGATGGCGAGTTCAATACAACAGATAAAGACGGAAATGTAGTGCTTGATGTTGCTAAATACAATGAAGCATACAGAGATACGTTTGAAACACTTGAAAACGCTACTAAGGAAGCGTACAGCGAAGTTTACGGACCAGGTAATCTTACAAATGATGTTCTTAATAAAGTATCAGACGTAGCTGGAGATGTTGGCGGAGAAATTGGAGAAGGTATTCAAAATCAATTAAATGAGGTTGGAGAAAGAGCAAAAGAACAGGATTTTAGACATAAGCCTAATAAATAAGAAAGGAGGCAAAAGCCTCCTTTTATTTATTGTAATATGCTTGATAATATTCTTCAGATAAAGGGTTTGCTATATCGACAAAATCAGGAATTTTTTCTTCTTTACTTGGCACTGGCGATTTTTTAACTACCACAGTAAACCAAATAAAATCTATAAACAACATTATTCCAGTAGCTAACCATGAATAAGTCATTGCTAATAAAGTGATAGCTGCTAAAATATATCCTATAATTTTCAAGTTTTTCATTGCAGTACCTCCTTAAAAATTGTTATATACCACCCTATACTATTATTATAACTTCTTACAATACAAAACACAAGTAAAAGCTTGCTATATTGTAATATAACTATTGTATATTTTTTTCTCTTTACATAACATTTTATCTAAGATACACTTAAGTGCGTTCTGTTAAATTACATGTAGGTAGGTGATGCTTATGAGATATTATAAAAATACACATTTGTATAATGAGTATGAGAATGTATTTTCCCTTCAGTGTAATAATTGTAACCATATTGAAACTATTCCTACAGCAAAGTATCGTATTATTGGCTTAGGTATTGTAGCTTTTGGAGTATTTGGTTGGTTTAGTTTTCTATTTGCAGGATCAGGCCATGCTTTATTAATATCTACTGTAATCATAGTTGTCGGTATTGTGACTTTTCTTAGCGCTAAATCAACTGGAACAAATGCTTTACTAAAGCAAAGATGTCCTAAATGTGATAAACGAGATTGGAAGAAAGCTCAATCACGCAATAGAAAAACAGATATCACTCGTAGAAATAATAACGATAGTAATGAACTAAAAACTTGTAAAAAATGTGGTAGAGCTATGGTGTTACGTAGAGGAAGGTATGGTAATTTTTGGGGGTGTACTGGATATTCACTTAACAAATGTTCGCATACTGAAGAATATAATGGTGAAAAATGAAGAAAATAAAACATACACCTCTGAGTTTGTTTGGCAAATTATTTGATAAAAGTGGCTTTATTATATCTAATAATGGTCAGGAACTAATGTTTTTCCATAAAATGCCTTCCAAAAATTCTGAAATCAATCAGTTTGATAAAAAAATATACAGAATATCTACATTTGAAAAATTTGCAACTATAGCAGAATCGTTCCTTGGTTCAAAGGTTACAATAAACATAAACAGCAACACTGTCATCACATCTAAATACCTTGAAAAAAAAACAGCAAATGCTTTTGTAGATGCACTTAATAATTTAATCGCAAATAACGTTAAGTTCGTCTTAGAAGAACTCAATAGAAAGTTTATAATAAATACTGTCAGCCAATATCCACGTGAGTCATTTTTTCTAGAAATAATTCCAACTCTTGCTCTTTTTAGCGAAAAATATATTACGGAAATTTTAAATATCAAAAAGTATTTGACACCTGAATACTACCAAGCTAGTTTAATGTATATTAGTTACCATGCTAATGAAGCAGAAATCAAACAATTGTTAAGAAAACAATACGAAAATAAAATTTTGAATGAACGAAAAAAATTTTACGATACCATTGAAAGCAACCCTTTAACTGAAGATCAGCGACTAGGTGTGATCCGTTCAGATGACAGAAATATGGTTTTAGCAGCTGCAGGAACAGGCAAAACGTCTGTAATTGTTGCTAAATCATTGGATATTATAGATAGAGCTTTAGCTAAACCCGATGAAATTCTTGTTTTGGCGTATAATAAGTCTGCTGCCGTTGAATTAGATGAAAGACTTAAACTAAAAGCAGAAAACGCTGGGATTAAATTAACAGATATACCACATATAACGACATTTCATGCATTGGGAAAAAGAATACTAAAAGATGCTAACATTGAAACTAAATTAAGTGTATTAGCAGAAGATGATCTGAAATTAAATATTTGGATTACTAAATGGCTTGATGATTACTTAAGCATTAGCAGGGATAACATATTAGAAGTGATGTCATTTTTCCCTACTCCAGTAAATACCCTTAACTTTGAAACACAAAAAGAATATGAAGATTATGTAAGAGATAATGAATTACGTACATTAAAAGGTGATAAAGTTAGAAGTTATGAAGAATTAGCGATTTCAAACTGGATGTATATTAATCAGATTCCATATAAATATGAGGATAAATATGTATCAAAAAGACGTATAGAAATGGGTTTTGATTATTCACCGGACTTTCATATAGAAAATACAAACATATATGTTGAACATTTCGGCATTTCTCGTGATGGTTCAACACGACCTGATATTGACGCAGCCAAATACAATAAGGAAATAAATCAAAAACGCATTCTACATAACGAATGTGATACAATTTTAATAGAAACCTTTCATTATGAATATATAGAGCGTATCTTATTCGATAATTTAGAAAAAAATTTAGCTAAGCATAATATATTTACTGTTCCTTTACAACATGATGAAATTTTAAACGAATTAAAATCAAAAGGAAATATTTCTGCATGGTCTAAAATTTTAAACAAAGCATTGAAAGCTATTAGAACAGAAAGACTATCAGAAACTTCCATCCTCAAAAGATTACATGATGCTAAAATCCCTATGGCTGAAAATATCAGCAACTTCCTAACTAAACTACATGATGCATATGTTCATGAGCTAAGCTCACAAGGAACTATTGATTTCGATGATATGATAATTAGAGCTATCTCAACATTAAATGAAAAAAAATTCTTACCTAACTGGAAATACATACTTGTTGATGAATTTCAAGATATTTCTGAAGCACGAATGGATTTTATTAAAACAATAATTAGTAATTCCATTAAACCTTCTTTAACAGTAGTAGGAGATGATTGGCAGTCAATATATAGATTTTCAGGCGGAAAATTAGAATTAACAACTCGTTTTGACTCACTTGTTGGAAGCTATACACAAACTACATTACAAAAAACATTTCGTTATCACAACAATATTGCAGATGTAGCAGGAACTTTTATCATGGAGAATCCTGAACAGTATAAAAAAAATATTAAAACACATCAACATGTAGATGCTCCACAAATATATCATTACTGCTATAACGCTAAAGATGATATAGGCTTGTACGAAAAGGTTGTAAATATAATAAATGACATCACTAAGGAAGATGCTAATGGTAGTATCGCTATTATTTCTAGATACAACAATCTACTCGATAACACTTGTAAAAAAGTGAGCTTTGCCCTATCAAAGGCAGTTAAAAATAAAATTTCATACTGGACTTTCCACCGCTCAAAAGGTCAAGAAGCTGATTATTGTATATTAATAGGACTAGTAAGCGGAAAAACGGGATTTCCCAACAACAATAAAGATGATATTATGATTGAGGCACTTCTACCTGCTATGGATAGTTATCCACATTCTGAAGAACGCAGGTTAATGTATGTCGGGCTTACACGTGCAAAGAAAAAATTATATCTACTAACTGATGAATTAAATCCTTCAGATTTTTCAAATGAACTTTTAGGTCCTAAATATAACAGCAAAATAAAAATTGTGTCACAAGAGTTACTGAGTGAAAATAATGAAAATTTTAAATGTCCATACTGTAAAAATGGTCACCTAGCATTAATTAATGGAAAGTATGGTAATTTCTACTCTTGCAATAATAGATATGCATGTAAATCAACAACTATCCGAGCTTGTTCAAAATGTAACTCACCGTTAATTGACGGAAAAAATGATAGTGTCTGCATAAATAATAACTGTAGGCATAGCATTAGGATTTGTGAAAAATGTGGTAGGCAGATGGTATTACGAGAAGGAATGTATGGACAATTCTGGGGATGTATTGGCTATTCTGCAAAAGATGATCAATGCTCACATACTGAAAAATGTTGACAGTCCCGTAATTGTTAAAGTATAGTGCCTAATAATTCTTTTTCTATCAACTGTCAGTATTTAAATTGCTAATTCTACATATTAAGCAGTAAAAGGAAGTAAACTTGTTTAAAATTGTTTGTATTATATTCGCTATCGCTATGCCTACAATAGCATTTTCTCAAGGGTTTAATGACTCTTATTCAAAAGCAAAAAAATATTTAGAACGAAACGTCTATAATATTCAAGAAATGCGTAAAACAATTTACTGCAATGCTGTATTTAATGCTCAAAAAATTGTTGAATTACCAAGTGGTATTATTATAGAAAAATATAAAAACAAGGCTAATAAAATTGAATGGGAACACGTCGTGCCAGCTGAAAATTTTGGACGTGCTTTTATTGAATGGCGTGAAGGACATCCGTCGTGTATTAATAATAAAGGCAATGCGTTCAAAGGACGCTCATGTGCTGAAAAAGTTAATATGGAATATAGATATATGCAATCTGATATGTACAATTTATATCCAGCAATAGGTTCTGTCAATGCTCTTCGAAGCAATTATGATTTTGTACCAATGGAAAATGTTGTAAGCACATTTGGGACATGTGAAATGACCATTATTGACAAAAAAGCAAGTCCACCTGTAGTGGCACGTGGCAAAATTGCTAGAGCATATTTATATATGGAAAGTGAATATGCTAGGTACAGATTAAGCAAAAGCCAAAAAAATCTAATGCAAGCATGGAATAATATGTATCCAGTTACTGCAGACGAATGTTATCGAACAAAACAAATAGAACTAATTCAGAAAAATGAAAATACGATTGTAAAGAATCAATGTATAGATAAAGGCTTATGGTAATTTATCATTTATGTATGCAGTAATATTTAAATGATACAAAAAAAATAACCTTTGCTATATAGAATAAGATTTATAAATATTTTAATTCAATATTTAAATGAGTTACTTACATTAAGCAAACAAATTATCATAAATATCATCTTGACATAAAGCACTGCATATTGCATATTACTGTTATGTCTATATTAGTTATACTAAATAATAAATGTGGTGTATTCAATGAAATATTTTTTAACTGAATACATCAACAGTATTAGGTAAGGAGTTTTTATGATGCACAGAAGGAACTGTATACTATTTGTCTTATTGATGCTTATTCCTATCAACACCTATGCAGGTGTATTTGTTACACATACAGGCCAGAAATATCATTTAAAAGATTGCGATACTATTAGAGATTCAGTGTATGTACAAGAACTTTCTTTGAATGATGCCGTCAAAAGAAATTATACACCTTGTCGTGTATGTAAGCCAGGTTCAAAATACGTACAACTTTTAGAAGAAGAATGGCAAAAAGGGGATCCTAAAGCATATACTGTGCTTGGTGAAATATATCAATATGGAGATTATGGAGTGTCTAAAAACTTTCAAAAAGCTAAATATTGTTATGAACAAGCAAGTAAACATGGTGACCCATATGCACTGGTGCGTCTTGGGATAATGTATCAAAGAGGTGAAGGAGTAACTCAAAATCATAAAAAAGCTATTGAATTATATGAAGATTCTGCAAAAAGAGGTAGTGCACAAGCTTATCGCAGTATAGGGATTATGTATGATAATGGGTTCGGTGTTTCAATTAACCATGTAAAAGCTGTTGAGTTTTATGAAAAAGGACTTGCAAATGGTGATGTTAAAGCAGCACTATCACTTTATATTGCCTATAGAGACGGAAAAGGTGTAAAACCTAATCCTGCAAAAGCATACGAGTACATATACATGTACCAGTACGTATATAATGATACTAGAATTCAACACTCACATAATGTTGCAATGAATCAACTTAACCAAGAGCAAATTATTAAAGCACGTAGTAATGCTATAAAATTTATTGAGGAGCAATAAAAATGAAAATAAGCATATTCATTTTATTAATATGCCTATGTTATCAAAATGTCATTGCGAATGACACCATAGATAGGTTTATATATTCTTGTGCAACAAATAATATCAGTGATGTAAAATACCAAATTCAGAACGGCATGAGTATAAATACTAGGAATAAAGATAGTGTTACATGTCTTAATGCAGCCTCTGCTTATGGCAGTCTTGCTGTAGTACAATGGCTATTAACTAACGGAGCTAACCCAAATATTTCAGATTATGAGGGCTGGACACCAATCTTATGGGCATCTCAAGAGGGGCATAGTAGTATTGTTAAAGCACTAATATCTAATGGGGCAAATGTAAATAAAGTTGGTAATTCATCTGTAACACCTTTAATGCGTGCTGTAGCAAGGAATCATTATTCTGTCGTTAATATATTAAGAAAGTCAAAGGCAAATATGAATATTCAAGATATCGAAGGCTTAACTGCGTTAATGTTTTCTACTGCACTTACAAGTGTTAATATTCTTGAAAATATATTGTCAAGTAATGTTGATATTGAGTTAAAAGATAATAATGGGAGGACTGCATTAACTCATGCCGCAATCAATGGAAACAGAGTTGCGATTATTGTGTTATTAAAACATGGTGCAAATATTGAAACGACATCTAAATCTGGTGCGACACCACTGATATGGGCAACAGTGTATGGTAATCTTGAAGTTGTGCAGACATTATTACAAAATGGTGCAAATGTCAATGCCACATTGAATACGGGTGAAAATGCATTAATAATGGCAGCATCTTTTAATCAGTATGATATAGCTAAAATACTTCTTCAGCATAATATAAAAAAAGATTCCGTGTCTATTATAAAGACTGTTGATGGAAGAAAAATTTACCAATCAGCATATGATGTTGCAATTCTTCAAGGATACTTTGAGTTAGCTGATTTATTGAAAAAAAATAATATCAAATCAATGTCTAAGTAGTCTGATGTACAATTTACCATGGTTAACAACACAGCGAATTCATCATAAAACAATTCACTGATTATTGTTTGTTCATATATCATGTTTTCGTTGTGATGCATATTTGTGTTTTGTAACATTAAAATAGTGCTTATGTTTAAACCTGCCACAATAAAAGAAATATACAAGTAATAACATAATGCCGAAATCTTTGGTAATTAAATAACACCTACAAGACAATCAAGATGACCTAAGAATAAGTATAGGAAAGTAGCGATTATAAATGCACTTTTGCAACCATATCTGACTAATAAAGTAAGGAGTCATGATAAACATTATCGTTAGTCCTTTACAAAATTTGATTTTAGCAGTAAGTTCATATTTTGCGGAATAATGCGAACATAAACAGGCTAAGCATAAGCGATTCTAACAAGTATAGCCTGGAGAGAATATTGTGAGTGAAAGAAAGTGATAAGATATTTACAATAATTACTTGTATGGGTTATGTTTTCTATAACAAAATATAACTCTTGACATTCATTACAATACGAATATAATATCTGTATTATTAATTACCTTTATGGTTCATCTATGCAAAGCATAGCCACGCATGCTTTCAATGCTGTATGAAATTTACTAAGTAGTTTTCGTTAAATGCAGAGGATGTTGAAAGTATCGACAGAAGACCGCATAGCCTTAAGCTAAGCTTATGGACTTCCCTATGGGCATTTCACCGAAGGCAAGTTTTTCCACTTGTTGTTCGAGAATACAGTCACTACCGTGAAATGTATTTCCACAAATTCATTTAATATAAGTGTAGCCTAAGACTCACTTATGACATTATATTTTCAAAATCAGATTAAATAATTTACTAAGTATTTATTTATTTATCTATTGCACAATAATCAGATACCATTCGCCACTAACAACACTGTATATCAAAATAATATTTATTATACTTTTGGATATGACAAACGGTGCTGTCTACTAGCGAAAGACAATTTAATGCCAACCCAACGGGGATAAAAGATATTCCCTACAGGGATAACTTTGTCCTTATTGGAAAAATAAAACTAATCCAAAGGAGGATAACCATGGCACTA
>CAYJAK010000022.1:0-10052 GCA_964368585.1 uncultured Muribaculaceae bacterium | reverse complement strand
AATCACAGGAGGAAATTGATGCTTTACTTGAACAATTTACAGCGAAATTTGATGAGCTAAAGGCAGAAAAAGGCGAAGAAGTAGCAGTAAAACAAGCAGAACGCGAAGCAAATGTAGCAGCAAGAGAAGAAAAAGGTGTTGTGAAGGGAAGTAAGAGTGCTGGAGAAATAGTTTAAATTTTTTACTAATGAAGAATATATCTTAAATAAATAAAAATGAGCCTCTGGTGAGTCTCATTTTTATTTAAATTAAATTATTTTTAATTTTCAGTTATTGTAGTTGCGACTTGGATACCAGTTGTAACAGCTGGGGCAAGACCAGCGCCACCGATTAACGTTCCACCAGTTATCGAGTTCATTCCAGTCATATCACCAACAACATAAACACCTTCAATAATATCACCTTCAATAGTTAAAGGTTGTCTATTTATATCACTTTTAATTCCATCCGTAGTTTGAATGATAAAAGGATAGGTTTTAATAGCATAAAAAGTGTCACTTTCAAAAGCTATAAGTCCAGTATCTTTGTTAAAATCAGAATCAATGCCAGTTTCAACATAGCTATTATAAGTTGTTATAGTAGCTTCTAAATTATCCATTCCAGTAAGCTGTGCTAATTCTTCTATTGATGAAGCTTTAATAGCAAAGCCATCAGCAACAAGTAAGTCGAGTTGAGCTTGATTTTCTTCAACTGGAACTGTTGTGAATAATGGCTTATCTGATAGAATCATATCTTGTGAGAATACAGTGTATTAAGACAGTATCATCTATGTCACCGCCAATGATAAAATGAATAAAAACGCCGAAATAAAAATGTCGTTAAAAGATAAAAGCCATGATAAACTAAGGAGATAAGAAGAGCGAGGTGAATCATGGTAGAAAGAGGAACATGGGTGGAAATACGAAGTGACTATGAGAAGGGATTATCCTTTAAAGAAATAGGAAGAAAGCATCATATAGAGTGGAGGACAGCAAAAAAATATTCATATAGTTTAGAAAAGCCAGAATATACAAAAGAAAAGATACGAATATCAAAATTAGATAAATACAAGCCACAGATAGATACGTGGTTAGAAGAAGCACAATACAGTGCCGTAGTGATAAAAGAAAGATTAGATGAGCAAGGAGCAGAATGTGGAAAACATGAAATCAGATGAATTAATAGTGATTGATGATAGAAGTGATAGCGTTGAGATGCAAAAATTGACGAGCGAAATAAACTCATTAAATAAGAGAATTTATCATTATAATCAGTCGCAAAAAAAACTTTTTACACAATGCCTCGCACGAACTTCACACGCCTTTAATGAGTATTCAAGGGTATGCCGATGGAATTGAAATGGGCGTTTTTAGCGATGCAAAGGGAACGGCTCATTTAATTTCAAATCAAAGCAAAAGGCTTACAAAATTAGTTGATAGCCTTTTAACTCTTGCAAGGGCTGAAAATTTTAGCATTAATAAAAAACTTGAAAAAATGAATATTAGCAACACCTTAATTGAAATGCTAAACACTTATAACGGCTATGCAGTTAATAAAAAAATAAAGATAGAAACTGATATAAATAAAGATATTTTTTCAAATGCAAATAGCGAATTACTGCTTTCATCAGTTGGAAATATACTTTCAAATGTGATAAGATATGCAGAAAACACTGTTAAAATTTCGCTTACAAAAAAAGATGGAAAAGCGATAATAACAGTGAAAGATGATGGCAAAGGAATTGAAAATCTTGATAAAATTTTCGAAAGATTTTCAAAAGGGGAAGACGGAAACTTCGGTCTTGGCCTTTCAATAGTTAAAACCTCGGTTGAAATGATGAACGGGGCAATAAAAGCATTTAATGATAGCGGTGCAGTTTTTGAAATAATTCTTGATGTAATATAATTAAAAAATGATAATAGGTGTAGTGTAGTATCATTTCAAAATGTTATATTAGTTGTAATTATTATCCCACAAATAATTCTTAAAATTAAACATAAAAAATAGCAAATAGTTGCGTATAAAAAGTTAATAAAAACAGAAAATTGGATTAATGCAAGATAGCTTTTGGGTTTGACATTAAACATAGTTTCGTGGTAATATAATTGTAATTTAAGTAAAGAAAAGGTGTATTTTATGGATGAACAAAATGAAATAATTGAAATTAAGAGAGTAGTTGATAATATTTATCGTGCTGTTAGAATTACTTCATCAAGAGAGAAGTTTGTTCATAAATTTTGCGGAGTATCAATCACTACAAATGAGGTGCATACATTAGAAGTTATTTCTAATAATGATGGACTGTCTCAAAAAAAACTAAACCAACTTATGCTGCGAACAAAAGGTGCTGTTTCTGCAGTGGTAGACAAGCTACAAGAAAAAGGGTTAGTTACAAAAAATAATGATCCAGTTGATGCTCGTATCCATCGTATTTATATTACAAAATTAGGCGCAAAGGTTAATGATGCTCATATTCAATATGACATTGATGTTATTAAAAAATGGATAAAAAAAGGCGATGTTTCAATGGCAGATTGCGAAGCTACAAATCGTGTAACTGAGATATTTTGTCGTCTATATGAGGGAAACAGCAAATCTTAAAACTTGGCATAATGCATAAATTTAAAATTCGTTTTTTGTCATAACGCTAAAAATATGTTTTTTACAAACCACACTATTGACAAGTGTGGTTTTTTATTATAGCATTAGTTTAAGAGTTGAACTAATTTTATGGAGGATATTTTATGACAGATTTTAATAGGGTAATAGACCGTAAAAGCACAAATGATATTAAATGGAGACCAGATGCTTTAGCTAAATACATAGGAAATATTCCAGTACAAGATGACTTTATTCCTATGTGGATTGCAGACAGCGATTTTGCTTGTATGCCTGAGATTATCAAGGCTATTACTACAAGAGCTAAAAAAGAAATTTTCGGTTATTGCACCATTTCTAAAGAGTATATACAAAGTGTTTTATATTGGATGAAGGCTAATTTTAATTGGGAAGTATCACCTTCAAGCATTGTTGTTACACCTACGGTTGTAGCAGCTATAAACATTGCTGTAAACGCATTTACGAATGAAGGAGACGGCGTAATCGTTCAACAGCCGGTCTATCATCCGTTTATGGAAATTGTTAATAACAATAACAGGAAGTTGCTTAATAATAAACTTATTAACAACAATGGACATTACGAAATAGACTTTAAACTTTTGGAAGAACAGGCTTCAGATATTAACACAAAAATGATGATTCTATGTTCACCACATAACCCAGCGGGTAGAGTGTGGACGATAGAAGAGTTAAGTAAAATAGCTGAAATTTGCCTTGAAAACAATGTTCTTTTATTTAGTGATGAAATTCACGCAGATATTGTTTTTGATGGATATAAGCAAATCCCATTCCCGACACTTGGTGAAGAAGTAGCAATGAATACTATTTACTCAACTTCAATAGGAAAGACATTTAATTGCCCAGGTTTAAAAATTTCTAACACTATTATTGCAAACCCAGAATTGAAAAAAGCTTTTGAGAAAAAGCAACAAGCTATGTCATTAGATATTACTAATACATTTGGTATTGAAGCAACAATTGCAGCGTATTCTACACAAGGTTTAAAATGGAAAAATGAACTGATTTCATACCTAAGTGAAAATTTAGATATTACACAAAAATGGGCTGAAAAGTTTGATAATATCGAATTAGTTAGACCAGAAGGAACTTACCTTTGTTGGTTAGATATTTCAAAATTAGGTTTAAGCGAAAAGGAAATATTAATAAAATTATTAACAGTTGGTAATGTTGCGTGTGGTACTGGTGGAATATTTGGAACGGGCGGAGAAAACTTTTTAAGAATAAACATTGCGTGTCCAAAAACTACTTTATTAGAAGCATTGAGTAGAATCGAAAAGATTTTTTAAGGAGGTTTAAATAATGAAATTAATTTCTCCAATTGAAAGTGGTTTAGCTAATGAAAACAAAATGACCACTATTGCAAATGAAGCGGCAACTAAAGGTGAAGGCGTGATATATGTTTCTGCAAAAGAACCTGAATTTACACTAGAAGATAAAGTTAATGTTATAAATGTATCTTGCTATCTACCATTTGTGGCTGATTTTAATGTTTTTATGGGAATGTTAGTTGGAGCGATAGCCGTTACTCCAAATTGCAAAAAAATATTCCTTATAAAACCTAGAGGATTTTTAACGAACGGTATGAGTCCTGAGATGACTCAAAAAATGATGCCTGCTATTATGACTTTCGAAAAAACATATAATGTGGAAGTTTATATAGCTGGTAGTGTGCCAAAAGAACTTCTTCCTTCAAGCGCAACCCCTTTCTTTATTGATTAAGAAATATTATTTTAAATAAGAGAAAATCAATAAAAACTTATTGCACAGCGTATCTAAAAATATCTTATAATAGCACTAAAATAAAAATGAATGTGTGAAAATCAAGATAGACACAGGGTTTATCTAATACACATATAGTTATATATAAAATCAAGGAGGCGACTACAATGTCAAATACAGCAAACAATAAATTGCTAACTAGAGCAGACCTTTTTTCTATGGCTATTGGTCAGATTATCGGCGTAGGTGTTATGACTATGACAGGAATAGCTATAGGATTCACTGGTAGAAGCGTTAATATAGCTTACATATTTGCAGGTCTAATATCAATTTGCACTGCAATCCCACAAATTTTTATGGGTGGAACTGCTAACTTTACTGGTGGACGATATTCAATGATAGGTATTTTGTCAGGAAAAAAATGGGCAGGCATATATACTTACACACAAATATGTTTCACTATTGCAGTATCTTTTTTCGCTCTATCTTTTGCAGAGTATTTAAATTCTCTTGTTCCTGAAGCAAACGGAACACTTGTGGCGATAGCTTTACTAACAGTACTTTTCGGAATGCACTTTTTTGGTATTAAACAAGCTGCTAAACTGCAGATATTAATGACGATAATTCTAGCACTAGCACTATCTGCTTATGTGGTGTTTGGATTAGGACATGTTCAACCAGACTACTTTTCTAATGGCTTTATTACTGCAGGTGCACCTGGCTTTATAATGGCTGTTATCTACTTAAATTTTGCTACAGGTGGCGCTACTTTAGTAGTTAATTTTTCTGCACAAGCTAAAAATCCAACAAAAGATATCCCATTTGTTATTGTTGTATCAACTTTAGCAGTTGTTGTAATTTATGCTCTTATCGCAACAGTTTCAGCTGGTGTACTTCCTGTTGATCAAGTTGCAAACCAACCATTAAGCGTATCTGCACGTATTTTTATGGGTGATGGATTATACACATTTTTCGTTATAGGCGGAGCTATCTTTGCGCTTATCACAACATTAAACTTTAGTATTGGAATGGTTATTATGCCAACGATGCGTGCTTGTGAAGATGGATGGCTTCCAAAAGGTTTAGCTACTTGCAACAAAAAATACGGCACACCACATATAATGTTATTGTTCTTTTATGTGATTGGGGTTACTCCGTTACTAATCGGTATCGATATTTCAACTATTGCGAATAGTACAGTAATTCTTAATTCCTTTACAACACTTCTTACAGTAGTTTCAGCTTTTAGTTTACCTAAGAAAATTCCAGAAATTTGGAACAAATCTGAATTCCATGTTGGTAAAAATGCACTTCGCTTTTTCACAGCTCTTGGTGGCTCACTTGCAGGTCTATCAGCACTTATTTTGATTGTTACATCATCTACTACTGAAGTTATTATAAATATTGCAATTTTAGTTATTTGTACAGCTCTTGCAATTTATCGTGCACCTAAAGTTACTATTTCAGCAAGTTACACTGAAAAATAATTAAACGAAATTTATTTTATATAAGAGTTAAAATAAATAATATAATGAAGATTATGTGCGATTAAAAAATTATAAAAAATATAAAAGATGAGTAAACTTAGATTTACTCATCTTTTGTTTTTAAAATAGAATATCAAAATTTACATTGCTATAATCAAAGAATAGAGTTTTGGAGTTATAAAAAATATTAAGATATCTAAAAATGTTGGGATTACTATTCCATATGATAAAACAATAAAAGGGTGTCACGATTCGTGACACCCTTTAGGATTTATATTATTATACTTTAACATCAAGATTTGCTTTCATTGGGTCAAATCCCTCTAAAATCTTAGGGTCAACAAAATCTCCTGCATTCCAAGACGGGTTATGTTTTCGTATTTCATCAACATATTTGTGAGAAATATCAAGTCTAAACTGATTAAGTGTCCATGAAGCTGCCGACCTATCTTCTCTCGGTAAAGTTTCAAGGTAAGAGTTTATTAACGCTACACTATCTTCATTTTCATTTGTCATTCCACCACGCTGAGTAAAATCCTCTCTTATTATTTCAGCAAATTTTTCTTTTATATCAGTTAGAAACTGGTATTGTTCGCTTATTGACATCACTAACTCGTCTAAGTGGGTCTGAGAATGGGTTAACATAATTGGGGTCGTCTGCCGTCGGCAATCCATTACTTGACTTGGTTACTTGCTCTTTTTGAATAGATGCTTTCACAATATCATTTATACGCATAAAATACCCTCCTTTAAATATAGGGTAGTATATTTAAAATATCGGCAGAGGTTTTATAAAACTTAAGTTTATTTAAATAATAAACATTAAATTGGGATGGTTTATGTAACCGCTTTCGCGGTTTGAATGCAATGCTCTTTGCATTCAAATAAAACTCAAACAATTATCTTACTTGTGAAGATAATTTAAATAATCCCTACCTTACTGTATGTTACGGCACGAAACTAAGATTTATATTATGAATATAATATAAATTGATAGCTATTAGTAAAAGTCTGTGGTATAGTAGTGTTTATAAAAGAGCTACCAAATCAATACAAGATAAAGTTGATGAAAAAGATAAAACCCAGTCCCAAAATGGGACTGGGTTTGACTATAACAGAACAGCATTAAAATAACGAGATGAAGTCGCAATTTGCGATTCCATCTCTTTTTATAATTAACAAATTTATTTAGCTATCTAAAACTGTTATGATTGCTGTTACTATATGATAAAATATATAGCAATATAGATGTAATGATATGATTTAAAACTAAAATGTGTGATGAATTGAATGGAAGTGCTAAAATGATAAATAAGGATAGAATAAAAAGAATTTTTAGGATAATGTATAGGATGATTTCGGTGCTTAGTATAGTAATCATATCTCTTTTGTTAATAGGCTCTGCATATGCTTATATAGAATATATCTCTGTTTTTGGTGCTCGTGATATGGATAAAGAGATGGAGAATAAAGAAGTTATTTATAATGACTCTACTGATATATTTATCAGAGATAGTATTTATCACAGTTTAGAAGATGAAACTTACTACACAATCACACCTGGATGGCAATTATTAGACACTATGGATTTAGATATAAAAGATTTTTCAGGAAATACATTACTAACTCAAGATAATATCCTTTATGAATATGAAATAAATACACAGCTTAATAATATCCAGATATTTAAAATGGCAGATGAAGTTGAATTTGTTAATATGAAGAAAAATTTTAATGATTTTGAAGCGATTGCAGTAGCTGTTTTAGAAGATGGTGAAGTTGTTATGGTGCAAAACGAGCCATTATATGATTTGAAAACCAGCATGCTAAATTTATATGTTGGCACAGTTAAAAGCATAGTGAATTTTAATTTGTATATTGATGAAAATGATGAATTGATATATTTTAACAGATATATGAATGAAGAAGGAAACGATTTAATTGCAGAACTTGATAAGTCGCACAGAAAATTAATTTTACAGATAATCGACAACAAAGATTTAATTATGAATGATTTTGCATTCGAAAGTTTTAAGTCTGGATTTAATCTTGCGACAGAAATTTTAAACGAACTAAATAAATATAGAGAAACTCACACAGCTTTTACTGAAAAGAAGTTGTGTGAGTTTTTTTATGCAGAAAGGGAAAAAGAAGATGAAAGTGATTGAAGAATTATTCTTTGGACATATTTGCCCGAATGGGAAATTGATGGCGAACAACGAATCTTATCAAGAAGCGATAAAAGTTGCAATTGAGTGTGAAGAAAAGCTGATGGAAAGTTTAAATGATGAACAGAAAAGTTTATTAATTAAATTACAAAATGCTCAGTCAAGAATGGATGGAGAATCAACACTTGAATATTATACTGAAGGGTTTAAGTTAGGTGCAAGGTTTGGAATTGAAATTTTAGATGAGTAGGAGTTTGTAAAATGAAAATATTAAAGATGAATCAAGTGATGCTGAAAATTGGGCGAGCTTATCATATTCAGAGTTAATGGATATTATAACAACAGCTATGAGTAAAACAAAGCCTTCACAAGAGGTTGAATTTTTAATAAAAAACTATATTGAAACAGTGAGGTGGCATATCGTGGGCGATGAGAAAATAATGAAAATTTGTAATGATATTTATAGTAAACATAAAAAAGCTTTGGATTTAATTTTTGAATACAAGGTTAGTGGATTTGCAGGGGTGCAAACTGTTGTTAAAGATGTTTTTAAAAAGTATACCGAGAATAATTCTAATCTGAAAATTCGAAAAGAGGATGGAAATTATATCCATTTCTTGACACCAATGTTAGTTGAAAAATTTCCAGACTATAATGAAAAAATAAGTGGATGAAAAACAAATTATTTTATTATACAGGAATTGATTATTAAATATGGAGTGGTTAGGATTTTTACAACATTAAGTAAGGGATATTTGTCTGATGATGAATGTATACATATGTTTGGAAAAATAATTAGCGTTCAAAAGCCAAAAGATGATTTAACATCTTGGGTATGGAAAAAAGTTAAAAGTTATAAGGTGATAACAATAAAAGAAGATGATAATCTTGAAGAGTTAGAAGAAGTTATTTATAAAAAAATAGATGAAACTATTCAGAAAATGTTAAAAGAAGAAAAAGAAATTTTTTTAAAATTGAATTAGAAGTGAAATTAAATAATAAAAGAGCGAGTTTAATACTTGCTCTTTTATTATTTGTGAAATCGAATATAAGATGTTCGTGCAACTTTGCACAACTAACAGTTGTAAAATATTTAAACTTATGATATAATAATTCTCACAAGGAATTTTGCGATTAAGTGCGCAAGATATTATTTTTCGGTAATAAAAAAATTAGGTAGAAGTGGAAATTAATTTAAAAATTAGTTTCTCTCTACTGTTATTTAGTTTACCAAAAAATAATAATTAACTAAATTTTTTATTATGGAGGAATGCTATTGAAAAAGAAAAATTATCAAACAAGGTCTATAGAGAAAAATTATTTTACACTGCCAAATGAAATATTTAATTTGGATTTATCTTCTGGTGAAATATCTGTTTACAGTTATCTTTTAAGTATCGAAGATAGAAAAACTTTTAAATGCTATCCAAGTTATAAAACTATTGGTAGAGCTGTAAAAATGAGCGTTAACACTGTAAGAAAATATGTTGAATCGTTAGAAAGTAAAAAGTTTATTGCAACAGAGCCAACTCATTTATTCACAAAAGATGGAATGAAAAAAAACGGAAATTTAATGTATAACATTCGCCCTGTGCAAGAAGCAGTTGAGTTTCATCAAAAAGAATTTATTAAAAAATTAGATGAAGAAAACGAAAAAAGGAAAGTGCTTGCAAAATTAGAAAATGCACAAAAACAGAGTGAAACATTAAGGGTGAGTTAGATATCGATTTTAAGGTCTTTTAACAAAGCAAACATAGCAGATAAGAGAGCTCAAAAACAGCTCATAGGGTAGTTGCCCCATTAAGGGGTAATAGCAAAAAAAAGCAAATATACAACCAATGGCTGTGGATGTAGTTTGAAATCGGTATTTACTAAGTATTACAGAATTTAGAAGACAATCACCAATATTAAAAGAAAGCAGGATAAAAGCTTGGCGTCAAAGACCGCCTGCAATAACACTTCTGCCCGCAGTGCGGACAGTTTTAAAAGGGGTCAAAAAAGGGGATAGGTGCTGTAAAAGGTGTCAAAAAGAGAAAATTATGAGTGTTTGCAAAATATT
>CAYJAK010000021.1:0-13709 GCA_964368585.1 uncultured Muribaculaceae bacterium | reverse complement strand
GAATCGGTAGACGCGCTGGTCTCAAACACCAGTGGAGCAATCCGTGCCGGTTCGACCCCGGCTCTGGGTACAAATAAAGTCGCTAGCAATTTGAATTTGTTAGCGATTTTTGTTTTTAGGGTTATTCTCAAAATGTTCCTAGATCGCGGCTTCGTCTTATACCCTAAGTTCTGGTAGTACTATTGCAATTATCTAATATTCCAGACTCGTAGATAGGAAATCACGAATATAAACGTGTTTCACACCTTCGTAGCTATTTTCATATAATTCGTCAGTGGAGATGACAATTTTAGGATAGTTATCCTTTATGTTTAGTAGATTCCTAAACTCTCTGCGGATTGTTTCCTCTTTAGATAACTCCAGCGTGACTTGAACATATAGGGTCTCGCCTCCTTTTGTACAAACAAAGTCAATTTCTTCTGTCTGCAAAGATCCAACCTTAACATCATACCCAGAATAAAGTAGATGATTGTAGACCATATTCTCAAGTCGCTTAGCCCTATCTTGAGGCTTATAGCCTGCCACAACGTTTCTAATACCCATATCCCCAAAGTAATACTTTTCGCCCCGCTCAAAGAGACGTTTGCCGACAATATCATATCTCCCTACACGATGAACAACGAAAGCCTGAGCAAGGGCGACGGCATAGTCATTCACTGCATTGGATGACATATCTACTTTCTGAGATTTGAGATAGTCACTAATACTCTTGGATGAAAATAGCGAGCCAACATTATCCGCCAAAAAGCGTATCAGCTGCTCTAAGAAAATACTATTGCGAATACTCTTACGCTGAACAACATCACGCAAAATAATAGTTGAGTATATGCTACTGAGATACTCAAAAACAACCTCATCATTTTGCGGTAGGTGAATTAGGTATGGTAAACCTCCGTAGCGCATATACTTCTCCAGAGATTTATTGTCGTTGGGTAAATTGTGAAACGCAAGAAACTCAATATATGAAAGTGAGTATATTTTGAATTCAATATATCTACCACCCATTTCATTAGCCAAATCCGATGAAAACATCTGTGAATTACTACCTGTGATATATATATCGTTATTTTCGTCAAGTGCTAACGAGCGGATTGTTTTGTGAAAATCCTCAATATTTTGCACCTCATCAATAAAAATATAGTTTTTTCTATCATCCATTAATTTCGACAAAACATAGTCATTGAGCTCCTTGAAGTTGCTAATATCATCAAAGGCTACATCCTCCTTGTTTATATATATGATGTTTGCATCGCTATTCTGAGCCAATATCATCTCCATAAGTTGAAAAAGAATGTAACTCTTGCCAACACGGCGATGACCAATCATTACTTTTACAACACTCTTATTTATAAATGGGGTAATGCGTTCAATATAAGCATCTCTGCGGTGTATATTCTTAGGCACTTTCATAGCTATATATTTTAATTATACTTAAAATTTTCTGCAAATATAGCAAATATTCTATTTATACTTAAAATAATAAACACATTATGCACCACAAACATTATGTTCGTGATGCATAATAATTTCATACACTAGCAATCCAACTCGCTCCCAAATCTACCTCTTAGAACTTCGCCACAATGCAGACATCTCTTCTAGACTCTTTCCTTTTGTCTCTGGAACAAAACGCCATACAAAAATGATTGATAGTAGGGCAAAGATTGCATAGATAATATAAGTACTACCTAAACTCCACTCCGACAAAGGAATAAATGTAGATGACACCAAGTAGTTCGCTATCCACTGCGTAGCCACTGCAATAGCAATCGCTTTCCCACGTATTGTATTTGGAAAAATCTCTGATATCAGAACCCAACAGATAGGCCCCCAAGACATCATAAACGACGCAGTGTAGATAATTATGAATATTAGCGCACCAATACCTATTTGGTCTGTAAAAGAGAAGATACCCAAGGCAATCATCCCAATCATCATACCCAATGAACCTATAAGTAGCAAAGGTTTGCGCCCCCATCTATCAACTGTAAGTATCGCGACAACTGTAAATGCAATATTTATTACACCCATTACAACTGTTTGAATCATTGCAGCATCTCCCGATGAACCCATACTCTCAAAAATACGAGGTGCATAATACAACACTACATTAATACCTACAGCTTGTTGAAAGAAAGAGAGTAACATACCAATCACTACCACAGCCACTCCATATGCAAATAGAGGCTCACGCTTGCTTTGTGTTGTATTACGAATATCCTCTATAATCACCTTTGCATTCTCAGCTCCATTTATCCTTGACAGCACACTAAATGCCTTTGACTCTTGTCCAATCATCATTAAGTAGCGCGGAGTCTTAGGAACAAGTAACAATAACGATCCAAATAATCCTGCAGGTACCGCCTCAGATAAAAACATTCTACGCCAACCTATACTTGTCATCATCTCCTCAGCAGGGAGCGAATTTTTAATGGTATAGTTTACAAAATAGACTACCAACATACCAAAAATTATAGCAAACTGATTACACGAAACCAATGTTCCACGTATAGAAGCTGGTGCTAACTCTGCAATATACATTGGGCAAATAGCCGAAGCAAGTCCTACACCCACTCCACCAATTATACGATACATATTAAATGCTATTAATAGTGAGAATGATGGCTCACCCTTTGTAAAGAATAAAAACTCTGGATTATATGACCCCAAAGCCGACATAAAGAATAGGGCTGCCGCAACAATTAGCGAGTTTCTACGACCAAATCTATTGGCAAGCACCCCAGAAATCAAACCTCCTATCACACACCCAATCAACGCACTAGAGGCAGTAATACCATGATGCACACTAGAATATGTAAAATCTTTAGCCCCTTCAAAAAATCTTTGCAGAGCCTGTTCTGCTCCTGAAATCACTGCCGTATCGTAGCCAAAAAGCAACCCTCCCAGCACTGCAACAAGCGTTATGCTTATTAAATATATCTTACTCCCGTTATTATTCATAGTTTTATTTTTATTGTTATATAGGCACCTTAATTTTAGATATACATATTCACGACAGCCTCGTAAAGCTCTTGCTTTCCACTAACTGTAGCTGGCTCACCACTCGCTTTTGCATACTCAACCATCTGCTCTAAACTCATTTCACCTGCCTCAAATTCAGCACCTTTGCCTGAGTCAAAAGAAGAGTATCGCGATGACAACATAGATTGATATGGAGATTGCTCCAATATTGCCGCTGCCGCCTCTAATGCACGAGCAAAGGCATCCATTCCAGCTATATGCGCAATAAAAATATCCTCCATATCTGTAGAGTTACGGCGAGTTTTTGCGTCAAAATTTGTTCCGCCGCCTTGTAATCCACCACCTTTAAGAATTACCAACATAGCTTGTGTTAATTCGTTTACATCTACAGGGAATTGATCTGTATCCCAGCCATTTTGATAGTCACCACGATTAGCATCAATTGAGCCTAACATACCAGCATCAACAGCACACTGTAATTCATGTTCAAATGTATGACCCGCAAGCGTAGCGTGATTAACCTCAATATTCACCTTAAAATCATTCTCTAACCCGTTTGCTTTTAAGAAACCAATAACAGTCTCAGTATCTACATCATATTGATGCTTCATTGGCTCCATTGGCTTAGGCTCAATAAGGAAATTACCCTTAAATCCTTTAGAACGGCCATAATCACGAGCCATTTTAAGCATCATTGCAAGGTGCTCTTTTTCACGCTTCATATCTGTATTTAGAAGTGACATATAACCTTCGCGACCGCCCCAGAACACATAATTTTCACCACCTAACTCTATAGTTGCATCTATTGCATTTTTAATCTGAACTGCTGCGCGAGTTACTGTATCAAAATTAGGATTTGTAGCAGCCCCATTCATATACCTTGCATGACTAAATACATTTGCAGTACCCCATAATAGCTTCACTCCACACTCCTCTTGACGCTGTTTAGCATATGCAACAACTGCCTTTAGATTAGCTTCATACTCCTCGATAGATGATCCCTCGTCAATAAGGTCAATATCGTGAAAACAATAGTACTCTATTCCACATTTTTGCATAAATTCAAATCCTGCATCAATTTTATTTTTAGCCATTTCCAATGCAGATGCACCCACTGCCCAAGGATAGCTCTTTGTATCTCCTCCAAATTGATCTGAGCCTCCTGCACATAGAGTATGCCACCACGCCATCGAGAAACGGAACCAATCCTTCATCTTGCGACCATACACTACCTTCTCTGCATCATAATAGCGAAATGCCATAGGATTACGGCTCTCTTTACCCTCAAATTTAATCTTTTCAATACCTGGGAAAAATTCTTTAGTTGTCATATTTATTATTTTTATTGGTTTATAATATCTATTTTAAGTTTGATTTTAACAGTTCGCACCACTCAGCATATCGCTCCTCTAATGCCGCTTTTATCTCTGAATTTGGAGTTGTTACCTCCACCAATTTAAGTGAAGCAAAGGCCTCCTCTCTACTCTTATATATTCCTGCACCAAGGGCTGCACCACGCGCTGCACCAAGGGCTCCATCAGTATTATAGAGTTCAATTCTTGCATCACAAAGCGTTGCCAACGTCTCACGAAAAGGTCTGCTCAAAAACAGATTTGCCTTGCCAGCTCTAATCACTTGAGGCGTTAATCCTATCTGTTTCATAATCTCTACTCCATAACGAAAAGCAAAGGCTATTCCCTCTTGTGCTGCTCTTAGAATATGCTCTCTCGAATGACGATTAAGATCCAAGCCTGCCACCATCGCTCCAGTGTATCTATTTTCCAACATTCGCTCTGCACCATTACCAAATGGCAACACCATTACCCCCTCTGATCCAGCAAGAATTTGCTCACATATATCATTTACCTCATCATAACTCAAATCTGCTGCAACTGCACGCTTAACCCAAGCATTAAGGATCCCCACACCATTAATACAAAGTAGCACGCCATATCGAGGATCTGCACTAGAATGATTAACGTGCAAGAATGTATTTACTCGCGACAATTGATCCGCTTTAGGCTGATCTGTAACACCATACACAACCCCAGATGTACCACCTGTTGCAGCGATTTCACCCGGATTCATAACATTAAGCGAAAAGGCATTATTCGGCTGATCTCCTGCACGATAACTCACCACAACACCATCAGGAAGCCCCAATTCTGCTGCAACACTAGCCAAAACATTACCTTGTATTTCAATAGAATCAACAGCTGCAGGAATTATATTTGGAGAAAAACCATAATTTTCAGCCACAAAATCTGCACGCTCATCGTTCTTAAAATCCCATAGGATCTGCTCCGATAGACCACTGCGAGTAGTAGAGACATCTCCACAAAGCTTATAGCGGATATAGTCTCCTGGAAGCATAAATTTATGTACTCGTTCAAAAACAGATGGTTCATTCTGCTTTACCCAAGCCAATTTAGACGCGGTAAAATTACCTGGAGAGTTGAGGGTTCGCTCTAAACAGCTCTCTCCTCCAAGTTGTTCAAGAGCTTTGGCTCCAATCTCCACCGAACGACTATCACACCATATAATAGCATCTCTAAGTGGTTTCCCATCACTATCAACCGCCACCATTCCGTGCATCTGATATGTAATACCTATCGCCTTTATCTCCTCTCTTTTCTCTTTGCTAAGACTATTTGTAAGAGTTTTAACCCCTTCAGACGCATATTCCCACCATAGTTCAGGACTCTGCTCAGCCCATCCTGTTTGTGGTGCAGAAATAGTCATCTCATTTGAAGGAAGAGTTACACTTCCTACGCACTCTCCCGATGTACAATCAAGCATCGACACCTTAATCGAAGAGCTTCCTACATCAATTCCAATTGTTTTCATTATAGTTGCCAGTTTATTAGATTTTGTCTCTGTTTACGTTTTGTTCCTCGTTCATATTTTCTACGATTGAATGTAAAATATTCAGCGGGTTTATGAGCTACACCTTTTTCAAATTCACCAGTAGGATTAATATATCCCGACGACAATAGTTTCTTTCGGAAATTTCGAGGATCAATATCCTCATTAATGATTGTTGCATAAAGTTGCCTTAATTGCAAAATAGTAAACTTTGTAGGCAGCAAGTCAAAAGCAATAGGCTCCTCTACAAAGCGTTTTACAAGTGTTTCAAGGGCTACCATCAAAATTTCTCTATGATCCAATGCGAGCTGCTTAACAGAGTCTACATCAACCCATTCAACTCCTTTTCGTACTGTATAACGTACAATCCGTGGAGATAATTTGATATAAGTATAGAATGCTACTGTTAGAACACGATCAGTAGAAGTATTATAAAAGTTTTTCACCCATTCCAATTCCTCACCACTCACTCGATTTGGAGAGGAGAAAACTGCCATTTGCTTCATCTCAACTCTATCCACACCTGTGAGCTCCTCTATTACTCGTCGCGATGCATCTTCTATACTCTCCCAGCGATCAATAAGAGATCCTGGCAACTTTTTTTGCCGCAATGTACCACCCATTGCTCCACGTTTTATAAGTGCTACTCTGAGAGAATTTGCATCTGCATCATATCCAAAGAGGACACAATCTACAGAGATAGATTGTCTATCATATTGTTTAGCATAACTCATCACTTCTTTTTGTTTGTTTCAGGTTATCACAAAAATATGTAAACAAATTTAGAGTTCAAACATTAGTGTAAGTTTTACACTAACCCTCAACTCAAGATACAACTCAATGAATCCTCTATGCCAATATTTAGACAGAAAGTTTGATTTCAAAACCATACTACATAATAGCCAATAGATAGTGCACTTTTTACACTAAGTATATTTTAAGACAATAACGTTATCCCATCTCAATCTTAAATGGTGGTTACGCCTTAAACCAAAACTTAATTCTACTAATTAAATATTCTAAAAATAGTACACAAAAATGGTACAACTTTAACATAAAATAAGTACCTTTGCGCCTTCAATTTTTTAGAATGCTTCAACCAAATCAGATAGTAGAGTACGCTGCAAAGTCAGCGAAATTAAAAGGAGAGTACGGTTTTCGTAAAGTTATTATATTAAGCTTTCTAGCAGGAGTATATATCTCTATGGCTGGACTAATTGCAATAATTGCTGGCTACGGTATGCCTTCAATAACAGATGGCAACCCTGGTCTTGTAAAATTATTAATGGGTGCAACATTCCCAGTTGGGCTTATGCTAGTAGTACTTGCAGGCGGAGAGCTATTTACGGGAAACACCGCATACTTCATTCCAAGCGTTATGAATGGTGAACAACCATTAAAAAATATGTTTCGCAATTGGGCTCTTGTTTGGTGTGGCAATTTTATTGGAGCCCTCTTTTTTGGTTATTTCCTAGTTCACCTTACCCACGTAGTAGATGGAGAGGTTTGGAATAATGGATTTGCTAAGATTGCACACTCAAAAACAAGCTATCCATTTTATGTTACAATGCTAAAAGGCGTTGGGGCTAACTGGCTTGTTTGTTTAGCAATGTGGCTCGCGATGGCATCTAAAAATGTTACTGGAAAAATAATTGGAATGTGGTGGCCAGTAATGGTATTTGTCGCGATAGGATACGAACACTCCATTGCCAATATGTTTTTCTTGCCAATGGCAATGTTTAAAGGTGTAACAGATATAACTATCATAGACCTTTTTGTAAAGAATTTAATACCTGCAACAGTAGGTAATATTATAGGAGGATCAATTTTTGTGGCTATGGCGTACTGGTATAGTCTCCAAAAATTGAGTCCTAAAAAATAGTTTTTTTAATTTCTTAAATAGATAAAGATATGAAATACAGTCACGAATCGTGGGCTAACTTCAACGGTGGGGAATGGCAACACGAAATTTGCGTAAGAAACTTTATTCAAACTAACTACACACCATACCAAGGTGATGATAGTTTCTTAGTTGAATCAACAGACCGCACAAAGGCAATTTGGCAGAAACTTACAGAAATGTTTAAGGTTGAGAGAGAGAAAGAGGTATATGATGCTGAAACAAAGATGCCTTCAAGTATAGATGGATACGGTCCAGGCTATATTGATAAAGAAAACGAGGTAATCGTTGGTCTACAAACCGATGCTCCTCTTAAGCGCGCAATCTTCCCTAAAGGAGGATGGAGAATGGTAGAAACCGCTCTTAACTCATACGGATATGAATTAGATCCTATGACAAAAGAGATATTTACAAAATACCGTAAAACTCACAATGAAGGAGTATTCTCAACTTATACAGCTGAAATGTTAGCAGCTCGCCGTTCTGGTGTTATCACTGGTCTTCCAGATGCATACGGACGTGGTCGTATCATTGGTGACTACCGTCGTGTTGCTCTTTATGGAACAGATAATCTTTTAGCTGATAAAAAAGCTCAGTTAGAGCGTTTAGATGTTCAAGAGATAACTGTTGACATCATTCAGCAACGTGAAGAGGTTAGTGAGCAAATCTCAGCTTTAAAAAGCTTTGAGAGAATGTGTGCATCATACGGTTTTGATGTAAAACAACCAGCAAAGAACGCTAAAGAGGCTGTACAATTTGTATATCTATCATACTTAGCTGCAACAAAAGATCAAGATGGAGCTGCTATGTCAATTGGCCGTACAGCTACATTCCTAGATATTTACATCCAAAAAGATATTGAGGCAGGTGTTATCACAGAGAGCGAAGCACAAGAGCTTATTGATCAATTTATCATAAAGCTACGTATAATCCGTTTCCTACGTACACCAGATTATAACGAACTATTCTCAGGAGACCCTGTATGGGTAACTGAGAGCCTTGGAGGTCAAGGTATAGATGGTAGAACATTAGTTACTCGCACATCATTCCGTTACCTTCACACATTATACAACTTAGGCCCAGCACCAGAACCAAATCTTACTATTCTTTGGTCAGCAAATTCTCCTGAAACTTGGAAGAATTTCTGTGCAAAAGTATCAATCAACACATCATCTATTCAATATGAAAATGACGACTTAATGCGTCCTGATTATGGTGATGATTACGGTATCGCTTGTTGCGTATCTCCAATGATGATTGGTAAGCAAATGCAATTATTTGGAGCTCGTGCAAACCTTGCTAAATGTCTTTTATATGCAATTAATGGTGGTCGTGATGAAATAACAGGAGTTCAAGTGTCGCCTATCTACAGACCTATAACTTCTGATTACCTTGATTACAACGAGGTTATGGAGCTTTTCAACCAAATGATGCGTTGGTTAGCAAAGGTTTACGTTAACGCACTAAAGATCATTCACTATATGCACGATAAGTACTCTTATGAGGCTTATGAAATGGCACTTCACGATTTAAAAGTAGATCGTATCCGCGCAACAGGTATAGCTGGCCTTTCTATTGTTACAGATTCACTTGCTGCTATTCGCGACACTAAAGTTAAAGTTATTCGCGACGAGAGAGGTCTTGCAGTAGGATTCGAGCGTGAAGGTGATTACGTTCCTTTTGGTAACAATGATGATAGCACAGATAAAATTGCCGTTCAAATTACTGAGCAATTTATGGAATACCTACGTCAACACGAAACTTATCGTAATGCTAAACCAACACAATCTATCCTTACAATTACATCAAATGTAGTTTATGGAAAGAAAACAGGATCTACACCTTGTGGTCGTGAGTGTGGAGCACCTTTTGCACCTGGCGCAAATCCAATGAATGGCCGTGATACATCGGGTGCATTAGCATCTCTTGCATCTGTAGCAAAACTACCATTCCACCAATCGGCAGACGGTATCTCATACACATTTGGTATCACTCCAGCTGCTTTAGGTAAAGATCTTGACGGACGTATTAACAACTTAGTAACCCTTCTTGATGGATATTTCACACCAAATGGAGGTCAGCACCTTAATGTAAATGTATTTGATAAAGAGCTACTTATAGATGCTATGGAGCACCCTGAATTATATCCTCAGCTAACAATCCGTGTATCTGGATATGCTGTTAACTTTAATCGCCTTACACGCGAGCAACAGTTAGATGTAATCTCAAGAACTATTAGTAGTAAGATCTAACACAATAATAATGAAAGTACACTCATTAGAGAGTTTTGGCACAGTGGATGGACCTGGCGTACGATTTATCGTATTCGCGCAGGGCTGTCCACTTCGCTGTTTATACTGTCACAATCCCGATACTTGGAGCACAAATAGCACCAACGTCAAAGAAATGAGTGCACAAGATATTTTTACAGAAGTGTGTAAATACAAAAGTTTCATTGCAAAAAAAGGAGGCATAACTGTCTCTGGTGGAGAACCTTTGCTGCAAGCAAACGAAATATTTACACTCTTTAAACTCTGTAAAAAGGAGGGCATACATACAGCTCTCGACACATCTGGAGTAATTTTCAATGAAGATGTCAAGAATTTACTATCCGTTACAGATTTAGTTCTTCTAGATATCAAATCCATTGATCCAGAGCAAAATAAAATAATAAGTGGCGGAGGAGAACTCTCTAAAACTCTCTCTTTTCTTAATTACCTACAGGATCAAGGAATATCAACCTGGATTCGCCACGTAGTAGTACCAGGCTACACCGACAACGAACAGCTTATCCAACAACTACATACATACGTTAGCAAATTTAATGTTGTAGAAAAGGTAGAACTTCTACCATATCATACTATGGCCACCTCAAAATATGAGAGAATGGGAATACAATATCCGCTAGAAGGCACTAGCGCTCTCACTTCAGAGCGATTGGAGTATCTAAAATCTATTCTAAAAAAATAGTATTAATTACATTTGTAATAAATTGCACATTTCATATAAATCTATATATTTGTATAGTGCATATTGCCAAACAAACTAATCAATACTTCAAAAACAACTATGAGTAACGTAAAGTTTTATTCAGGTGAGTCATTACCACTTGAACTACACAAAGTTAGAGTGGTACAAAAGTTACACCTTGTACCTATTGAGCGTCGTTTAGATGCAATTAAAGAGGCTGGTTTCAATACATTCCGCCTAAATACCAAAGATGTATTTCTTGATATGCTTACAGATAGTGGAACAAATGCAATGAGCGACAATCAAGTTGCTGCAATGTTTCAAGCAGACGATGCCTATGCTGGATCCCAATCATTTATGAAACTTCAAAGTGCGGTAGAAGATGTTCTCGGTAAAAAATATCTCTTACCAGTTCACCAAGGACGCGCTGCAGAGAATATTATCAGCAAAACATATGTAAAGAAGGGTGATATTATCCCGATGAATTACCACTTTACAACTTCATTAGCACATATCCTGGAGAATGGGGGGGCAATTGTTGAACTACTTTATGAAGATGCTCTAGAGATTAAATCTACCAACCCATTCAAGGGTAACATAAATATAGAAAAGTTAGAGCAATGTCTTATTGAAAATGGAGATAAAGTTCCATTCATCAGAATGGAAGCATCTACTAATCTTATTGGAGGGCAACCCTTCTCTATGCGCAACCTTATAGATGTGCGTGGTTTAGCAGACAAATATGGAAAGATGCTAGTATTAGACGCCTCTCTTATAGGTGAGAATGCTTACCTTATCAAGGAGCGAGAAGAGCAATGGAAAGAGAACACAATGGCAGATATCATAAAAACAATGACAGGCCTAGCTGATTTAGTATATTTTTCTGCTCGTAAACTTTCATCCTCTAGAGGTGGCGGAATTTGTACAAACCGTCGCGAAATTTACGAAAAGATGGAGGCACTAATTCCTCTTTATGAAGGATTCCTAACTTACGGTGGTATATCAGTTCGTGAAATTGAAGCAATGGCGGTTGGTCTTAGAGAGACTCTTGATGAAACAATGATTAGTCAATCCCCTGCATTCATTAAATACTTTGTAGAAGAGTTAGAAAAACGTGGAATTCCAGTTGTAACACCTCCAGGAGTATTAGGGTGTCATGTTGATGCAATGGCTTTCTGCTCCCATATTCCACAAACCGAATACCCTGCAGGTGCACTAGCTGCTGCTTTCTACCTAATTTCTGGCGTACGCGGTATGGAGCGCGGAACAATATCTAGTGTACGCGATGAGAATGGTGTCGAGATTATGGCAGATGTAGAACTTTTACGCTTAGCAATCCCTAGACGTGTATTCACACTCTCACAAATTGAGTATGCTATTGATCGTCTAACTTGGCTTTACGACAATCGAGAACTTATTGGAGGTCTTAGATTTACATTTGAACCAAAAGTGCTCCGTTTCTTTATGGGTGGACTAGAACCAACATCTGATTGGGGCGCAAAACTTGTATATAAATTCCGTCAAGACTTTGGTGATAGCTTATAATCAAGCAAATATCAAATAAAATTTAGCTCTTCTTTTATCTTTATTGATAAATAGGAGAGCATTTTTATTATTTTTGAAGATTGTAATTACCTCAAAACATAAAGTAATGAAACAAATAAATCTCTACCTAGTCATATTATTTTTATCAATAACTGCATGCTCAAGTAAAGAAAACAAAGAACCTGATCCAAATCCTTCTAATCCCGACATACCACATTTTGCAAAAGGGGCAGATATTAGTTGGGCAACAAAAATGGAGAGCGAAGGATTGAAATTCTATAACTCAAATGGAGAAGAGACAGAGTGCACAAAGTTAATGCAACAAATCGGAATGAATTCCGTAAGATTTCGAGTATGGGTTAATCCACAAGAAGGGTGGAATAACAAAGAAGATGTGATAGTTAAAGCTAATCGCGCGCAAAAACTAGGCATGCGAATAATGATAGATTTCCACTACAGTGACACTTGGGCAGATCCTGGACATCAAAATCCTCCAAAAGCGTGGGAAAATTTTGATTTATCGGGATTAAAGAGAGCTGTTACAGAACACACAACTGATGTTCTAAGTACTTTAAAAGAGAACAATGTTGAAGTTGAATGGGTACAAATTGGCAATGAAACCCCCGCAGGAATGCTGTTACCAATAGGTGAAATAGACAACTCAAATTCTAATTTTGCTCAGTTAATTAACAGTGGATATGATGCTGTAAAAGATATCTATCCCAACGCATTTGTAATTGTACATGTTGATAAGGGAAATGACTATAATAGATTAAATTATGTCTTTAATTATCTAAAAAATAGAGGAGGTAAATATGATATGATAGGTGTTTCATTGTACCCATCCCCAATAGGTTGGGAAATAGAATCTGAACAATGCATCAGAAACATAAAAACAATGGCTGAATTGTATAATAAACCTACAATAATATGTGAAGTAGGAATGATACATAGTGAACCAGAAATAGCAAATAAAATGCTATCATATCTTCTAGAAGAGGGAGAAAATAATACCAATGGAGAATGTAGGGGAATTTTTTACTGGGAACCACAAGCCCCAGCAGGATACAACGGCGGTTATGAGAAGGGTGCATTCAAAGATGGAAAACCAACTAGTGCTCTTGAAGCATTTAAGCAGAGGTAACATATTCACCTTTCTCGGTAGTCATTGCTTACATCGCTTGTAAGTTTATTGCGAAGCTCTCGCACTGATTTGACATATACTACCAATTGGATAGAAAGGCTTAATAGAGATATAAAAAGAGTTCTCAAAATGAGAGGATCAATGCCAAATTATGATTCTGCTTTGTTGTGATACAAATAGAAAAATACACACTTTTTGGAACACTACCAATCTGCATCCCTTCAAATATATAGAATAATATACATACCATAAAAAAAGAGCCGATCAGTAAATTAATACTAATCGGCTCTGAAGGTTGGCGGC
>CAYJAK010000020.1:0-13825 GCA_964368585.1 uncultured Muribaculaceae bacterium | reverse complement strand
CCGTAGCTCAGTTGGTTAGAGCACTACACTGATAATGTAGGGGTCAGCGGTTCAAATCCGCTCGGGACTACTTAAAAAGAAGGGGGGCTAGCTCAGTTGGCTAGAGCACTAGCTTTGCAAGCTAGGGGTCAAGGGTTCGACTCCCTTGCTCTCCACTTTTCTTTTAGGGGGGCTAGCTCAGTTGGCTAGAGCACTAGCTTTGCAAGCTAGGGGTCAAGGGTTCGACTCCCTTGCTCTCCACAAAAAATATTCTAAGGGTCTATCACGACCCTTTTTTTTATGTTTATATCTCATATTTTATACTTGGTTAAAGCCTATTTTTGTTATATATTTGCGTGTTAAATCAAAATAATACAAGTATTATTAATAAAAAATATTCAATGATGACAAAAAGTATAAATTGCTTTATTCCTGTGAGCGATGAGAAAGTTATTGCGGACACTATAAACGGCCTAAAAGCTAGTCATTTAGTATCAAAAATTTATCTTCTATCAACTGACGATCTTCAAAAGGATACAATTCTAGAGTGTGAAGTAGTAAAAATAGACTCTTTAAACAGTTCAACAACAATAAAAACGATTGCTAACCTATCAAATTCTGATTACTCTTTGATATATACGAAGTACACAACATTAGAATTAGGTTACTTTGCCCTAGAGAGATTTATTAATATTGCGGAAGATTCAAATGCTGCAATGATCTATTCTGACCACTATCAAATTATTGATGGTAAAAAATCTATATGTCCTGTGATAGATTATCAGTTTGGTAGTTTAAGAGATGATTTTAACTTTGGTTCAGTTTTACTATATAATAGTCAAGCATTAAAAGATGGTGTTTCTCGTATGAAACAGGACTATAAGTTTGCTGGAATGTACGATTTAAGACTAAAAGTTGCCCAAAAGGGACAAATGGTTCACATCAATGAGTATTTATATTCAGAGATAGAGAATGATACACGTAAATCTGGAGAGAAAATTTTTGATTATGTAGATCCTAAAAACAGGGGTGTACAAATAGAAATGGAGCAAGCTTGTACTGAGCATCTAAAAGAAATTGGTGGTTATTTAACACCAAACTTTGCGAAAATTGAATTCAATGAGAATAATTTTGAATTTGAAGCATCTGTAATTATTCCGGTTTATAATAGAATTAAAACAATTAAAGACGCTATTAAGTCTGTATTAACTCAAGAAACAAATTTCTCTTTCAACCTAATTATAATTGATAATCATTCAACGGATGGTACTACTGAGGCTATAAAAGAATTTGCAAGTGATGATCGTTTAATCCATTTAATACCTGAAAGAAAAGATTTAGGGATAGGTGGCTGCTGGAATGCTGGAGTTCATCATCCTAAATGCGGAAAATTTGCTGTTCAATTAGACTCAGATGATATATACTCAGCAAATGATACCGTTCAAAAAATTGTTGATGCATTTTATGAGCAGAACTGTGCGATGGTAGTTGGAACTTATATGATGACAAACTTTAATATGGAAATGATAGCTCCAGGAGTTATTGATCATAAAGAATGGACTCCTGACAACGGTAGAAATAATGCCTTGAGAATTAATGGTTTAGGTGCCCCAAGGGCGTTTTACACGCCAGTGCTTAGAGATATTAAAGTTCCGAACACAAGCTATGGCGAAGATTATGCATTGGGATTAAGATTTTCTCGTAATTACCAAATTGGTAGAATCTATGAGGTGATTTACCACTGTAGAAGATGGGAAGATAATTCAGATGCCTCTTTAGATATTGTTAAAATGAATAATCACAATTTATACAAAGATAGGATTAGAACATGGGAACTTGAGGCTCGTGTTGCTATGAAGAAGTAGTCTCTATATAATGAATAATACATTAAATAACGCAACTGTTCAGCACTTATTAGATTCTCAAATAGAAGTGTGGGAGCAGGCTAAAAATAATTATAATGCACTTAACGGGGTTGAAGTTAAAGAGGTATCTCTTAACGGATTTCCCGTTAAAGTTCAATATAATCCAGCTAGAATTGTTTCATCAGCAGCAAAGGTTGATGCTAAATCTATACAAGAAAGAAAATGTTTCCTATGTTCTCAGAATAGACCAAATATTCAAGATGGCATAGAGTACGATGGAGTATCTGGCACTTATGAGGTACTAATCAATCCATTTCCTATTTTTCCTAAGCATCTTACTATTCCCGATAAAAAACATTTAAACCAAACAATAGGAGAGGATAATGTGTCGGGAAGATTTGAGGATGTGTTAGACCTTGCTAAACTGATTGATGACTATGTGCTTTTTTATAATGGTCCCAAATGCGGGGCTTCAGCACCGGATCATATGCATTTTCAGGCTGGAAATAAAGGATTTCTTCCTTTAGAAAACAATTATGATTCACTGGCAAAAGAGTTGATAGTAGCACAAAACGGAGTAAATATCTTTTCTATACCAAACTATTTTAACGGAGGATTTGTGATAGAATCTGTGGATAAATCTGCTGCGATTAACAAGTTTAACCAGATTTATTCAAAAATACCTGTTAAAGAAGGTGAATGGGAGCCAATGTTGAATGTTTTAGCTTGGTTTGATAATGAGGAATCTAAATGGATTATTTTTCTTTTTATTAGAGATAAACATCGTTCATCTCATTTCTTTGCAGAGGGCGATGATAATATATTGTTGAGCCCTGCTTCAGTAGATATGGGAGGAGTCTTTATCACTCCATTGGCGAAAGATTATAGTAAATTATCTGAGAAAGAAATAGGGGAGATCTTAAATGAAATATCAATAACAAAAGAACTTATGAATATTATTAAAAATTCCGTACGCGAGCAACCTATGGTAAGTGTTGGCATAATGCATGAACCAAAGATTGAATTTGTTTTAAATGATAGCTATGTTTTTGGAGATAGTTTAGTGGCTGGAAACCAAGAAGTTTGTATTCAAAATGGGAATATCTTATGGAATGGACTTGAATATCCAGAGCTACTATTTACACCAAAAACCGTTGGTACTTTCTGGTTAAAGGATGTAACGATCGGTGTTAATTTTCATTGGGAAAGAAAAGAAGATCAGAAATTTGGAAATATACTTAAGATTATAGTAGAGAATGGTAAATTGACAGCTGTTAATATAATTGGAGTTGAAGATTATTTAATTAGTGTTATATCAAGTGAGATGAGTGCAACAGCAAGCGAGGAGCTACTAAAAGCACACGCTGTAATCTCTCGTAGTTGGCTACTCGCTCAAATTGAGAAAAACAAAGAAATTGTTGCTAATAATACCGAATATAGTGCTTGTGCAGAGACAGAAGAAGAGCTGATAAAATGGTATGATAGAGAGGATCATATTAATTTTGATGTTTGCGCAGATGATCATTGTCAAAGATATCAGGGTCTTACGCGTGCTTCAACTCAAAAAGTAGTAGACGCTATAGAGCAAACTTGGGGTGAGCTATTGACCTCAGATGGAAAAATTTGTGATGCCCGTTTCTCTAAATGTTGCGGTGGTGTTATGGAAGAGTTTCCTACTTGCTGGGAGCCTGTTGATTATCCATATCTAAAAGGATATAGAGATGGTACGAATCCTCAAGATATTCCAAATCTTACAATAGAAGAGAACGCGTCAAAATGGATAATGGAGTCACCTGAGGCGTTCTGTAATACGACTGATACTAAGATATTGAGCCAAGTTCTTAATAATTATGACCAGGAGACTGTTAACTTCTATCGTTGGAAACAAGAGTATTCTCAAATTGAATTAAGTGAGTTAATTAAGAGTCGTGGCGGAGTTGATTATGGAGATATCATTGATCTTATCCCGATAGAGCGCGGTCCAAGTTCTCGCTTAATCAAATTAAAAATTGTGGGCACAAAGAAGAGTATGGTCATTGGGAAAGAGTTAGAAATTAGAAGAACTCTATCTACCTCTCACCTATATAGTTCATCTTTTGTTGTAGAAAAGATTGGTGAAATAACTTTAGATAATGGTGCTGTTGTACCTAGTAATTTTGTTCTACACGGCGCAGGATGGGGACATGGTGTTGGATTGTGCCAAATAGGTGCAGCGGTTATGGGAGAGCAAGGTTATAACTATAAAAAGATACTTTTGCACTATTACATTGACGCTAACATAGAAACGAAATACTAATAACATAAATTTAATAAAAATGGGTCAAAAGAAAACTAATGGATGGGCGTGGATTCCAACTCTTTATTTTGCTCAAGGATTACCTTATGTAGCAGTGATGACAATTGCTGTTATAATGTATAAAAACTTAGGCTTATCTAATACAGATATTGCTTTGTATACGAGCTGGCTCTATCTACCGTGGGTTATTAAGCCTATCTGGAGTCCCTTTGTGGATATTATTAAGACAAAAAGATGGTGGGTTGTAACTATGCAATCTTTGGTTGCAGTGGGCTTTGCTGGTATTGCCTTCTCTATTCCAACAGATTTTTATGTGCAGGTGTCACTCGCATTCTTTTGGCTATTAGCCTTCAGCTCAGCTACACACGATATTGCTGCGGATGGATTCTATATGTTAGGTCTAACAGAAGGAGAACAGTCTCTCTTTGTGGGAATTAGAAATACTTTTTACAGGGTTGCAACAGTGTTTGGGCAGGGCGTACTTGTCTTTTTTGCTGGAAGATTAGAGACCATTACAGGGAATATTCCATTAGCGTGGAGTATTACGTTCTTTTTATTAGCAGGTATCTTTATAGGATTATCGCTGTATCATAAATTTATTTTACCTAAACCTAAGGCTGATGTTAAGCGACCAGCAGTAAACGCTTTTTCTTTACTTGCTGATTTTGGAACTACCTTTGTTACTTTCTTTCAGAAGAAGAATCTTGGATTGATGTTTTTCTTTTTACTAACCTATCGTTTAGGTGAATCCCAATTAGTTAAGATTGCTTCCCCGTTTTTATTAGAAGATAGGGCTGCAAATGGATTAGGATTATCAACGGAAAATGTTGGTATTATATATGGAACGATAGGAGTGATAGCACTCTTATTAGGAGGTATTGCTGGAGGGGTTCTTATTTCTCGAGATGGATTTAAAAAATGGATAGTGCCAATGGCTCTAGCTATTAATCTTCCTGATTTGCTATATGTTTATCTTGCAGCATATCTTCCAGATAGTCTAGGTGTAGTAATAGGATCTGTAGCTATTGAACAATTTGGATACGGTTTTGGATTTACAGCATATATGCTATATCTAATATATATTGCTCGTGGGGCGCATCAAACAGCGCACTATGCTATTGGAACAGGTTTTATGGCGTTAGGTATGATGCTACCAGGAATGGCAGCAGGCTGGATCCAAGAGATGGTGGGCTATACAAACTTCTTTATTTGGGTTTGCTTATGTACTATCCCAGGTATTTTTGCATCATATCTTGTGATGAGAAAATTGGAACCTGAATTTGGTAAGAAAAGCGCAAAATAAAAACAATAAAAATAAATTATATGAATAGGATAAAATCACTATTAATAAGTACTCTTTTATTTATCTCAATAACTTCTTTTGCTCAAGTTAAAACAGGATTAGAGGTTTTAATTGATAATAACTTCAAACAATTAGAGGGTAAAAGGATAGGTTTAGTTACTAACCCAACAGGAGTAGATAGAGAGTTAATTTCAACAATAGATATTTTACATAGTGCACCAAATGTGAACCTAGTCGCTCTTTATGGCCCAGAACATGGTGTTAGAGGAGATGTTCACGCAGGTGATAAGGTTGATAATTTTACTGACCCAACCACTGGCTTACCAGTTTTTTCGCTTTATGGAAAAACGCGTAAACCAACACCAGAAATGTTGGAAGGTATAGATGCTCTTGTATATGACATTCAAGATAATGGATGTCGTTCATTTACATATATAAGCACGTTAGGAATGATTATGGAAGCGGCTGCAGAGCAAGGAAAAGAGATTATTGTTTTAGATAGGCCAAATCCGCTTGGAGGTGATAAAGTTGAAGGAAATTTAGTAGAAGATGGATACATTTCATTTGTAAGCCAGTTTAAAATTCCCTATCTGTACGGATTAACAGTAGGTGAACTTGCAAAAATGATTAACGGAGAGAATATGTTAGGAAAAACTTGTGAATTGACGGTTGTCCCTATGAAAGGTTGGAAAAGAAAAATGGTCTACTCAGATACAAAGCTACCTTGGGTTCTTCCATCTCCACACGTTCCACAAGCCGAAACATCTTATTATTATCCTGTATCGGGAATATTGGGTGAATTAGGATATATGTCAATAGGTGTTGGTTATACACTTCCATTCCAAATATTCTGCGCAGAGTGGATTGAGGCAACAGAGTTCTCAAATGCATTAAATAATTTGAATCTGGCGGGGATCCGCTTTAGACCACTTCACATTAAACCGTTTTACTCTGTTTCAGCAGGAAAGAATATACAAGGAGTTCAAGTTCATATAACAGATTACAACGCGGCAAGATTAACCGAAATTCAATTTTATGTTATGCAACTTATTGCAGAGTTGTATCCCGACAAGGCAGTATTTGCAAATGCAGATGAGAAGAGATTTAATATGTTTGATAAAGTATCGGGATCTAACTATATAAGAGAAGAATTTTCAAAAAGACACAAATTCTCCGATATAGAGGAATTTTGGACAAAGGATGAGCTACCATTTAAAATGCTTTCTAAAAAATATTTTTTGTATAAATAATTTATAATTGGGTATGAAATATTTATTAACACTACTTTTTTTTGTTATTGCATACCCATTTTGTGTAGCACAAAATAGAGAAGAACTCTCTTTAACGGATAAATCTTATGATTCTACGCAGGTCTCAAAAGAGTACTTACTAGGCAAAGAGCCGTATAAGGAGAGTTCTCTTTTTACAGTTATTGATCCCAAATATACACCCCTTTCAAAAAATAATGCTTACATAAGGATTGAAACATATGAAGCATTTAAGAAAATGTACTATGCTGCATTAGAAGACGGAATAACGTTACGAGTAACATCTGCAACGCGTCGATATGTGATTCAGCGCATAATTTGGGAAGATAAATGGGTGAAAAGTAGTATTCCAGAGGGAATCGAGAGAATGCGAAGTATATTAGAATATAGTTCTGTTCCTGGAATTTCACGTCATCATTGGGGCACTGATATTGATTTAATGTCTCCCAAATTATCATTCTGGGAGAGCGAAAAAGGGACTAAGATCTACAAGTGGCTCACAGAGAATGCATATAGATATGGATTCTATCAACCTTATACAGCAAACCCAATAAGAACTGGTTTCTCAGAGGAAAAATGGCATTGGAGTTACTATCCTTTATCAGACTCATTTACAGAGCAGTATCGAAAAAAAATAAAACCCTCTGATCTCAAAGGGTTTGTTGGGGATAAGTATTTATCTCATATTGATGTGATTGAGGAATATGTATTTGGAATAGATCGGTAGTTGTTCCTAGTTTTATTTGGATGATCTAGTATTATTACTTATCATCTATGCTGCAAGCAATTTACACCAATTTAAATCTTACTCTCCATCTACCAAGATTGGCTCCATCATCCTTTGCAAAATCTGCGCTGATAATCTTAAATTTACCTATTTCAGATGTGTTTTCTACATGGTTCCCTGCACAAGCGCAAGCATCATAATCACCTACACGTATAATCCTAAGTGTTTGTGACGCGTTAGGAGGTAATTTTGTTAAATCTACAATCTCTGCCGCTGTCTCTTTGTCCATAAATTCTACTGTTACAGGAAGATTCATCGCGATTACATTATTTACTTTAGCCTCAATTTGACCCATTTGTTCAGAACTTGGCTCAGATATTAATGAGTAATCACATTTACTCTTCTTTCTTTCAATATGAGCATTACGGGAGCGTTCGCACCCAAACATACTTACCATAGTTGCATTTAAAATATGCTCGGCTGTATGCATGGGTGGGTACTCCTGTTTATTGTGTGCATTTATCTGGTTCTCCATACTAATTATGCAATTACAACAGCTGTTCCAGTTATAGTAATCATTAGCATTCCTCCACTTCCAACAGTGTTGAAACTAAATTGAGCTCCAACTATTGCGTTTGCACCAAGAATCATTGCCTCTTGTATCAATTCGCTCATTGCCTCTTCTTTAGCTGCCTTTAATGTTCTTTCGTATGTAGAAGAGCGACCTCCAAAGAAATCAGTAATAGAGGCTGCAAAATCTTTTAATGCATTTGCCCCAACAATAACTTCAGCAGAAACGATTCCTAAATATTTAGTGATATTTGCCGTTTCAAATTCGTAAGTAGTAGATACTATCATAATTAATTATTTTTCTGTATATAATTTTACAATATTTAATATAACTTCATAAGCCTTTTGCATGCTATCAATAGGGATGAACTCTAATTTTCCATGGAAATTATGTCCTCCTCCAAAGATATTAGGGCAAGGAAGCCCCATAAATGAGAGACGAGCTCCATCTGTACCACCTCTAATCGGTTGGATAACAGGCTTTACATTAGCCATCTCCATTGCTTTAATTGCTGTTTCAACAATGTGAAAATGTGGAGTTATCTGATCCTTCATATTATAGTATTGATCTTTCATATCTAAAGTTGCTGTACCATCTCCATATTTCTTATTTATAAAATTAACAACATTAGTTATTAGCTGTTTTCTAGAGATAAATTTCTCCATACAGTGATCTCTAATTATATATTGAATATCTGCCTCCTCAACGGCTCCCTTAATTCCAACAAGGTGAAAAAAACCTTCATAACTTGCAGTGTGCTCAGGTCTTTGTTGTGCTGGTAACATAGAGTTTAGTTCCATTGCAATCAAGATAGCGTTAATCATCTTGTCTTTTGCGAATCCTGGATGTACATTACGTCCTTGAATATGTATTTTAGCGCCAGCAGCATTAAAATTTTCATATTCAAGCTCTCCTAATTTTCCTCCATCAATTGTATAAGCATACTCTGCTCCAAATCTCTCTACATCAAATTTATCTACTCCTCGGCCTATCTCTTCATCGGGAGTAAACCCAATTTTAATCTCCCCGTGTTTAAATTCTGGATGAGTCATTATATACTCAACCGCACTCATAATTTCAGCGACACCAGCCTTATCATCAGCTCCTAAAAGAGTTGTGCCATCTGTAGTTATAAGTGTTTGCCCTTTATAATTTTGCAGCTCAGGGAAATCCTTCACTGGAATTTTGATGCCAAGTTCTTTGTTTAGTACAACATCTCCGCCATTGTACTCTATAAACTGTGGTTTAATATCTTTTCCGCTAGCGTCAGGAGCAGTATCAACGTGGGCAATAAAGCCAATCACTGGCACCTTCTTATCAATATTTGAGGGAATCGTTCCCATTACGTAGCCATATTCATCAAGGGATGCATCTACACCCATTGCGCACAATTCATCTTTCAATAATCTAAGAAGATCAAATTGGCAGATTGTGCTAGGCTGAGTAGGGCTCTCTGGATCCGATGTGGTCTCAATAGCCACATATCTTAAAAATTTATCTGTTAATTTTTCCATATCATTTATTTAATTAAAAAAGTAAAAATCCAAATCCAATAAACATCATTCCTGCAACAAGGCCTATTATTGAAATATGATGCTCGCCGTAATTTTCGGCTGTGGGTAGTAATTCATCAAGCGAAATGTATACCATAATACCAGCAACCGCACTAAAAATAACACCCATTAAAGAGTCGGATAATAGAGTTGAGAGTAAATAAAATCCCAATAAACCACCTAAAGGCTCGGCTAATCCCGATAAAGTTGCGAACCACATTGCCTTTCCCTTGCTTTTAGTTGCATAAAATATCGGGAGAGCAATAGCTATTCCCTCTGGTATATTGTGAAGCGCAACAGCAAATGCAATACTATACCCTAGCTCCGAAGAATCCATAGCACTAACAAATGTAGCAATCCCCTCTGGGAAATTATGTATAGCTATTACTATGGCCGAGAAGAATCCTACTCTAAGAAGTTTATCGGGATCTTTAATCTTATTTTTTTTGTCTAAAGAGATATTTGATACTTCATGAGGATTCTCTGTTACTGGAACAATTAAATCAATAAGTGCTATCAGTCCTATTCCACCAAAAAAGGAGACAAGAGTTAGAAATAGTCCTTTTTTCTCTCCATAAATAGCGGAAAGTGAATGATTTGCCTCTGGAAATAGTTCTGTAAGTGAAATAAATATCATAACTCCTGCAGAAAATCCTAAGGCAGCAGAGAGTACCTTAGGATTAAACTTTTTGGTGAACATAATGATAACGCCACCAATACCAGTTGCCAATCCTGCAAAAAGAGTCAGTAATGTCGCTTGTATTATATTTCCCTCAATCATATTTATTTATCTTCTTTCATAGAAACTTTTACTAAATAGGTAATAATTAGAGCGTAAGCAGCTAAGCTAAGGTATTGAGCAATATTAGATCCCATCCAAGTATGGTTCACCATGTTAATATCAGCGAATCTTAATATAGCACTGATTACACCCATTAATGCACCACCTGCAATAAATCCAGAAGCAAGTAGTGTACCCTTCTCAGTTCTTGCTTTATTAATCTTTTCGTCTTTACTCCTGCTACCAACATACCAAGCAATAGCACCACCAACAAGTAAAGGTAAGTTTAACTCTATCGGGATAAACATACCTAAAGCAAAAGCGAGTGCTGGTATCTTAAAGAGAGTTAAAGCAAGAGCGAGAACAGCTCCTATACCATATAGTAACCACGGAGCATTTCCTCCACTCATTAAAGGCTCTATTACAGCTGCCATTGCGTTAGCTTGAGGTGCAACAAGTGCTCCTTCTCCAGTAAACCCGTAAGTGTCATTTAAAATCATCATAACTCCACCTACAGTAGCAGCAGCAACAAGAACGCCTAGAAACTTCCAAGATTCCTGCTTTTTAGGAGTTGTTCCAATCCAATAACCAATCTTTAGATCTGTAATAAATGCTCCAGATACCGCAAGAGCCGTACAAACAACTCCTCCTATAATAAGTGCAGCAGTCATACCAGCTGTGCCAGTTAACCCACTTGCAACCATTATTACAGAGCCAAGAATAAGCGTCATAAGTGTCATTCCGCTAACAGGATTCGTTCCAACAATAGCAATAGCATTAGCCGCAACAGTTGTGAATAAGAAGGCAATAATACCAACAGTAAGTAGTGCAATTACAGCGTGAAGCATATTATCCACAACACCTAATCTAAAGAATATAAATGTTGCAATTAAAGCTAGAATGATACCTACTACTATTATTTTCATAGAGATATCTCTCTGAGTTCTAATAACCTTTACATCTGATTGAGACTTACTACCCTTAAACTCTTTAGCAGCTAAACCAAGAGCAGATTTTATTATACTTGAAGATTTTATAATCCCGATAACACCTGCTGTTGCAATACCACCTATGCCAATATGTCTAGCGTACTCGCTAAAGATTCGTTCTGGACTCATTTGTCCAACAGTTTGAGTAATACCTGTTCCCATAAGGTCTATAATCTGATCTCCAAAGAATATGTTCATTATCGGGATGATAACAAACCAAACTAGAAAGGATCCGCAACATATTATAAATGAGTATTTAAGACCAACAATATAGCCTAAACCAAGAACGGCCGCTCCAACATTTAACTTAACAACGAGTTTAGTTTTCTCAGCAACCGCCTCGCCAAAAGGTAAAATTCTAGTAGAAAATGTCTCTGCCCACCAACCAAATGTTGCAATAATGAAATCATATAAACCACCAATTAAACCACTAGCTAAAAGTAGCTTTGCGCCATTGCCTTTACTCTCTCCACTAACTAATACTTGGGTAGTGGCAGTAGCCTCGGGAAAAGGGTATTTTCCGTGCATATCACTAACAAAATATTTTCGGAATGGGATTAAGAAAAGAACGCCAAGAATTCCTCCCAGTAGTGAGCTCATGAAAATCTTAGCAAAATCAACTGTTAGTTCAGGATATTTTGCCTGTAAAATATATAATGCAGGCAGAGTAAAGATGGCACCAGCAACAATAGCTCCGGAGCAAGCTCCTATAGATTGGATAATAACATTCTCGCCTAGCGCATTTTTCCTTTTTAATGCTCCCGATACCCCCACTGCAATAATGGCGATAGGAATTGCAGCTTCAAATACCTGTCCTACTTTTAGTCCTAGGTACGCAGCAGCAGCTGAGAAAATAACAGTCATAATTAGTCCCATTGTTACAGACCAAAAATTGACTTCTGGGTAGTTTTTATTATGTTTTAGAATAGGCTCATAGACCTCACCAGGCTTAAGTTCTCTTGAGGCATTTTCTGGAAGCCCCTTTGTCTCTTGTATTTTATTCTCCATAGTAAATTAGATGTTTGTTTAAAATGAGTTATAACACACAAATTTAAACAAACTTTCTTAAAATACTACGCAGCTCCAAATAAAAAGTATGCGATAATTAGGGTTATAACAATGTTAAACAACTGAGCTAATAAGAATGTTTTAGTATATTTAGAGTTCTCTTTAGTGAATATTTGTCTAAAATCAGTTTCTAGTCCTATTGAAACAAATGCTATTGAAAAGAGAGTCTCTCTAACTCCTTTTGCAATCTTACCTAAAGATTTTGCAGCTTCTGGTTCAATAAAGAAACTGAAAACGATTGACGCAATAACAAATCCTATTACAAATTTTGGAAATCTATCCCATAAAACGGCAGGAGAAGGTTTGTTTTCTTTATTTGTTTGTCTAAGAGACCAATACATAGATATGAAAAATGCAGCAAAACCTAAAAGTACGTTTTGTGATGATTTTATAATGACACTATATTTTTCTGCTGTCTCGCCTAAAAACTTGCCTGAAGCTACAACGGCACCAGTAGTGTCTATTGTCCCTCCTAGCCAAGCACCTGCTACTTCTTGAGATAATCCTATCCATTTTGCTATGTATGGCATAATGTACATCATTGGAATCGCGCAAATAAGTACCATAGATACAACAAAAGAGAGTTTCTTTCCATCACCTTTAATTGCACCACAAGTTGCGATAGCTGCTGAAACGCCACAAATTGACACGGCGCTAGATAGCATTATGCCCATCTCATTATCCACTCCCATCTTTTTTGATAGCCAAAAAGTGAAATACCAAACAGTGAAAACTACGGCAACGGCTTGAATCATACCAAGTGATCCTGCTGTTAATACCTCTTTAAATAGGATAGATGAACCTAAAATGACTAAGCCAGCTTTAATATAGTATTCACTTTTTATTGCGGGCGCCATCAATTTCGGTAGCCCAATGGTATTCCTTATAAGTAATCCTATAGCAACGGCAATAAATACAGATTCAAATCCTGTCTTTTTTACAAAAGGTAGTGCACTAATATGTTGAGCGATTAATGAAATAACAAAAATCAAAATAAAAGCACTTGCAAAAGGCAGCACCTTTTCTCCCATTATTTTTATCCCGATAGTGAATAAGGGGAGAATAATAAGTAGAGGTAAATATTCTGACTGGAATAATTGTGGGAAAAAAATTACGAGGGTTAATAAAATGCCACCGATAAAGGTTGCTAAGATATCTTCGTTCTTTAGTGATTTTAAAAAATTCATATTATGTTCTACTTGTATTAAAGTAATAGCTTTTACTATAAAATGGTGTGCAAAAGTAGGTTTGTGAATCGTTTTTTCCAAATAAAAAGTAAAATGTTAGATGTTTTTTGAAAAAAAATGCAAAAAGATTTGCAGAATTAAAAAAAGTCCTTACCTTTGCAGCCCGTTTGAGAAATAACGGATAGTTCATTGAATTATTGATAGAGAAAGAACATAGAGGTAAAAAATAAGATAAGTC
>CAYJAK010000019.1:0-16169 GCA_964368585.1 uncultured Muribaculaceae bacterium | reverse complement strand
CACTATCATAATCGTATTATCATTATGAATATGATCATAAAAAGAATAATTATCAATATTCTTTATGCCTTCCTTCCCCTTATTGATATTCCAAATTGTAGCCGTAGTACTATACGCAATGGTGCTTAATGCCGGTCTTATATTCTGAATTGCCACATTAGAAATATTTACTTCTGAAAAAGAGTCTAAATATTGCTTGAAATCAATCTCTTTATGTGTTGCATTCTCATTTAATCGTGGTAATAAGTAATTCCAGTCAGCATTTTTTGAATACAATTCTTCAAGTTCTTGAATAATTGGTGGGTATGCAATATTAGTAATAAATGTAGCATCACCAATATTGTCAGCTGCACTCCTAGTAAATCTACCAATAAATTGTAATGTAATAGGGATGCTTTGCCTTTCATCATGTATATCCGCTATTTTTAGATTTGGAAGATCAAAACCTTCGCCCAACATATTGACACAGATTATTATTTTATGCTCACCTCGCTTAATTGCCCTCTCTTTCTCCCTTTTCCCTGCTACATTCGAATATATTACAATTGGATTAAGATCTACATGCTGTTTGTAATAAGAGTATAATGCCTCTGCTCTATATCTACTATTACATCTGGCCATCATTATGTGATCATAACCATTAGCTATGTCATCTCGGAGTGCGTTAACCGCTTTATTGGCTATTTCAACATCTGCTAAATCTCGATCATACTCACGTACTGATAGAAACGTTATAGGTTTATAATAGCCTTGCTGCTGTGCTTCTCTAAGTGAAAAATTGTATATTATCTTTCCTTCAATAGTTTTTCCATCATTTCTAAATGGTGTTGCAGTATATTTTATAACCTTAGTAGGGTCAAAGCAGTCTATTGATGATTTCCATGTTACAGCTTCAGAATGATGTGCTTCGTCTATAAATAGATGTGAAAATTCCGCTGCAAAATATTGTTTTGTTGCATTGTCTAATTGTGCAAAAATACTCATTGTAGTAACCAGCACATTCAATTGTGGAAGAAAAGCAGAGGCATTGTCATTGCTGATCTGACTATTTAGCACACCAACTATTGGGTAGGCACAACTGTCATCTATAAGTTCCAATTTCCTAAGTAACCCCAATGTTAAAAATTTTTCAAACAATTGAGTTCTTAACGAATCTGAAGGAACAAGGACGAGTAGTTTTTTGCATTTATTAGCAACTAAGGTAGACAACATTACCTCCGTTTTTCCTGTTCCTGTTGGCATTACTACAATCGCTTTGTTTTGTGCATCAGTTAAGTGTCCCATAATGGAATATAACGCACCTAACTGAGGTTGTCTCAGCCCTGGTGATTCAAGAATTGGATCGTTTTTTTTAAAGTGAAACTTATTATTCCAAGATGTTATTATATCATCGGGTGTTATATCTTCAAAGCAAGGGTGTTTTAGCCACCTTATTATCTTAATAGAGCCTGTTACATAATCACGATATATTGGTTTTCTTGAGCATAATAAGACATACTCATAATCGTCAATTTCTTCTACTTCTGTGTTGCTTACAAATAGATACTCTACTTCATTGCATAATAGCACCAGTGGATTGCGGGACACTATACTGCAATCTGTTAACTGGAAGGCATTTAAATTATGTTTCCAAATCTCATTACTTTCTTGTTTTAGTACAAGCATGCGAACAGCGGGAAGAAATATCATATTTTTTAATTTAAAATTTTAGCACAATTTTCTTTCTTTTACTATCATACATATAATATACAATAGACCTATTGATAATAAGCTGTATAGCCTCATCAATTATATTACGTGGGACCACAAACCATTCTCTTGGCGTAATTCGTTGTCCATTATCGGCAAATACATCTACATTTAGACATACTTTTGCGAAAAACCTTTGCAATAACTGTTCAAACATTAATGTTTGCATATTGTAACAAGCGTACGTACTTACAATCTCAACATCGGCGAATAAATACGTAGCTTCATTTACGGCGTTGGCAACTCTTTCTTTTACAGGCACTGTTGAGAAGCCTATTTTATACAAGTCCTTCATCTCTGAAATATGAGGATTAGTAGATTTTGATTTGACTACATATATCCAACCTGATTTGTTATCATCCTCACTCAATGTACTCGTATCTTTAAAAAGACTATCTTGTGAATATTCTCCAATTTCTGAAACAATCCTACCGTTCTTTTGTATCTGTTTTCCCAACGAGCGATATAACATCGTGCTATACGTTCCATTTTCAAAAATTGTTACTGTTCGAGAGTCCTTTCGTCTAGCTGTCTCCTTTGAGAGATTTTCAATATTCTCTCTTGTTTCTTTAGCCTCTTTAAGATATGCTAAAACGCCATCAATAACATAAAATCGGTTCTCGTGTAGGTGTTGTTCAATATCCTTTGCAGGCTTTAGTATGCGCCTACCTGCTTTAATATCACGATGCACTTGTTGGAACATTTTTTCGTACTCTTCAAAATCTTTCTCTTGCATTGGAGTTCGTTGTGAAACAACCGTCATTTCTGCTCTGTCGTCTCGTTTTGGAATATTTTTCAGTCTAAATATATCAAGATCATCACCACTGCTAAGCAATCCAAATTCATCATCACCCAAAACATCATCTATCGTTGGAATAGGCATATCAACATCTCCTAAAAGATTATGCTTGTCATAAGGCTTAATTATTATCTTTTTAGATTCATCCTCCTTTAAGTTTTTCAGTCTCGCATACAAGTTATATTCGGCCATACTTGATGTGCTAGGCTCACGACCATTCTTGTCGATAAACGTATTGATCTCTTCAAAAGAGTCAATTAGTCTATCGTCAGCAGTTTTTTGATGTGATACACGAGCAGGGGCATCTAGTAAACCAAACTCATCATCATCAAAAATATCATCTATAGTTATCTTCTTATCCATTTAATTCTCGTTGTCGTTTTAATTCTCTTAAAAATACTATAGCTTCCGCCATTCGTTTTTCTTTTGGATCAAATGATTGCAAATTAGGTGCTTCACCAGTACTCTCTCTCCATTGTTTTATTTTGGGCCACAAAAGCAGAGCTTCTTGCTCGGTCATCTCAATTTTTGTAGCTTGAATATGATCGTCTATCAATTTCAGCACCTGAGTAGTTACGGATTTGGATAAGATCTCAAAAGCTTTTTGAAATGGATTAATAGTATCAATTAAATCTATGTGAATATCATCGATGTTAATAAATGTACCTGCCATTCGTATAAATTTTCGACCACCTTGTTCCTCAAAAACGCTATTTTTTATTCCCGAGTCTACAACAACGTGCTGTCTAACCGCCTCTACTTCCTCCTCGTTCAAATCGGGATAAACCTCTCTTATTATCTTTGGTATAAGAACTTGATTAATCACTTCAGGTTCAACATTGCCTGGCATAGCCTTTAGCATTTGATTGTCTTGGAGAATTTTTGCTTTCAGATCATTCAGGTCAGACTCTATTATATCCTTAGCTCTTTGCGATGTGGGAAGTTTAAAACCTCTAATCTTAATTGTTTTTCCATCATTATCATCCGAGTCGTCGTCCTCGGGGAACCTTGGTTTAAACTTAAAATTAGGCGCAAGTACCTGCTCCATCAACAAAGATGCAGTTATAGCCTTTAGCATATTGTTAACAGCAACATTGACCTCCTCGTTCTCTGCATCGGGTTCAGCTATAAGGTTCGTAAATTGAGCGTGAGTCTTATTCTCGCTATCCCTTGTTGCTCTACCAATAATCTGAATAATCTCAGTAAGTGACCCTCTATAACCAATTGTTAGAGCGTGCTCACAATAGGGCCAATCAAATCCCTCCTTAGCTTTTCCTAAAGCGATTATTATATCTATACTATCAATCTCCTTGTGGTTGATGAGATAGTTATCAATTTTAGCTCTTATCTTTTCATTGTCTCTATCATCTACAAGATCTGCAATCTTAAGAATTTTTCCACTTCGCTTGCTCTTTACATATATTACACCTGTTTCTTCGTCTTGATACTCAACATCTCCTAATGTGTCAATAATATGATTAACCTCATCATATTTTCCATCTTTTTTTGCACCCTCTGCTGAGTTTACACTTGGTATGTGAATAATAGTCTTCTTATTCTCATCCAAAACATCTTCTAAGGCGGAGGTCTCTTGATCGATCTGTTTTTTATAGTATTTTCCTTGGTAAAAGTGATAACCTATTCCAAGTGATTTCAAAAACTCATATCCATTTAACTGCTCATAGTAGTTATATGTAACTTTTGTAAACTGAGCCTCGTCCTCAGGTAAAAGTACAGGTACACTATCCCCTCGGAAATACGAGCCAGTCATTGCAACAATATGAGCATTTGTCTTTGTCATTATGCTCTTCATTACCTCCCCCAACCTATTATCTCCATCGGCAGAAATATGATGAAACTCATCTATTGCTACAAGTGTATTGTTTAGCAGCGACTCATCTATCCCAGCAAAAGCATTACGTAAAGTAGAGTGAGTGCAAATAATTATCGGCTCATCGTTATTCAGAAATTCTACAAAGGTTTTAACCTTGCTCTGCTCGCTGCCTGGCGTACATAGGTTATACCTAGGATTAGGTTCCCAATCAGCAAAAAAACCAAACTTCGACAACTCTGTTTTCCCGAAAGATGCACCAATGGTCTTTTCAGGTACTGCAACAATTGCTTTCTTGATGCCTTGTTTGTGAAGTTTCTCTAAGGCAATAAACATTAGGGCTCTTGATTTACCTGAAGCAGGTGGGGCTTTAATGAGTAGATATTGCGCAGAGTTCGCAGCAAATGCTTTCTCCTGCATCTCCCTCATTCCAAGATCATTCGTTTTTTTACTATTGCCCGTTTGATCATATTTTACTTCTACTAAATTTACCATATCTTTAACTTTTCTTTTTTCTTTGTTTTGGTTGCTTTGCAAAGAGCGTCTCTTTTGTAGTCATCTCTTCATAAAGTTTAAATAGATACTCCAATCTTTCAGTGTCATTCTTAAATGGCTGAAGTCTGTAACACCTCTCAATAGCCTCGTCCAACTCCTTATGCGCTTGTTTTAACCCTGATGGCATTTTATCTGGATCATAGAGTTGTGCCATAGTCTTCTCTGGATGTTTGGCCCTTTCGTCAAGAATTCCGAAAACATATAGATTCAAACTCTCCTTTTGCTTGTCTGAAATGTTTGGGAAAGGGAAAGTATTGTAGCAAAGGGTATTCGAATATTGAGGATCCATTTTTTGTCTGCCTGCTACTGCTTTCACCCATACAATATGCATTTTAGATGATAGCATCCCAAATATCCAAGGTTGTGCATTATATATAACTCTTGTTGCATTTGATGGCACATAGGTTTTATCAAAAAAACCAACAGGCAAATACTCTCTCCTCTCAGAACCTGTTTGTGGAATCAATATAAACTCATCTTCAATATATTTATCCTCATCAAAAGCATATGGGATATTCGCTTTGATATTTGTTGCTGATTTAGAGCTGCTTAATCTAAATAATTCTACTTTCCTAAACCTATCGCATAAAAAACGGCTAGCCGCTTTTGCTATAAGATATTGATCTTTGTTTACATATATACAATATCTAGTGGAGTTATTCATAAACTCTGATGCACCAATATATCTTTTGATAAAAGTATGATTATTTGCAGACTCATTAATACAGTCATCGTATTCATCCGAATTCAACAATAGATTTCCGCCATCGCTAGGAGCACTTCCTTTTATCATTGGTGGAAATTCTCCAAGTGGATGTTTTCTACCACGAATATATATATTATGTGAGTTAGTAAAATACGGACTAATATTCTTAACCATAGTCTTAATATTGTCGTAATAGATATATTTATCATTAGTGGCTACATTGCGCATTCCTACTATTACAACAGCAACACCAGCGTTACCTTTTGCATTATTTGTCCATTTAAACGAAGTGTAAACAAAGCCTATTTCTATATTAAGATTGAACAAATGCGGCCATAATAATGCAACTTGCTCTCCTTGTGATATAGAGTTGGTAGATACAAATGCGAATTTAGAATTGCGATTCTGAATATATTCCGCAGCTTTATAAAACCAACAAGCTATATAATCTAACTTTTTGTAGTTGCTAACACTGCTGAAAACAATCTCCATATCAGATTTTTGAATAGCATCTTGCTTACTATACCCTAAATATGGTGGGTTGCCAATGATATATACCTCAACACCATTATTATTAGAACATACATCCTCCCATCTCTGTCGAGTAGCGTTTCCGCAAACTATATGCCCTGCTTCCTTAAGTGGCAGGATTGGTTTTGATTCACCATAGCCAACAAGCTGTTCTTCGAATACTTTGTTCATTTGATGCTCTGCTAACCAAAGAGAGAGTATTGCCATTTCGTGAGCAAAATCATCAAGCTCAATGCCGTAGAATTGAGATAAAGTTATTTCTGTATATTCAACTAATGGAGGTTGTATTTCAATAATTCGTTTCAAGATTTCAATCTCCAAAACCCTCAATTCCTTATATGTAATAATTAGAAAATTTCCGCTACCACAAGCAGGGTCAAAGAATCTAATCTTTGACATTCTCATAATTAATTTACGAAGTTGGTCTATATTATCCTGATGCTTTTCAAACTCCTCATAGAGTTCATCCAAGAATAGAGGTTTTATCAGTTTTAGGATATTTTCGACAGATGTATAGTGCATACCAAGATCACTACGATACTCTGGTAGTACTACCGCTTGTATCATAGATCCAAAAATATCTGGGTTTATCTCCTGCCATTGCAAATCTCCAAGAGCTATCAAAATCTTTCGTGTTGCTGTCGTAAAGCGAGGAGATGAAATATTATCCCTAAAAAGTCCACCATTAACATACGGAAACTTCTCGGCCATATATGCTGGGAATTTTTCCGCATTCCTTGTGTTTAGCCTCTCAAACAATTGATCCAGAAAGATGTTCACATCACTTCCATCTTGCTGCGTGTGCGTCCCAAGGCTATTGGTAAAAACTCCTTCTTCGTCAAAAATCCCTGTATCCTCAGCAAATAGACAAAACAGCAATCTCGACAAAAATATATTTAGACAATGAACACTCTCTTTAGAGCTATACTCACCTTCATTTGCAGAAATAAGCCCATCGTATAGCTCTGCCATTTTATAGGCAGCTTCACGATCGGCTTTATTGTCGTTTTTTGTATTATAGACCTCACTGCCACCAAGAGGTAGAAAGAAATCATAGTGGCGTGCTAGTTCCCCAATTTTAATATCCTTCCTCGCTTTTGTCTTTGTATCAATAGCAAGCAGTGTTTCAAAATCAGTGACAATAATAAACCTAGGTTTATGCCTCAATATATTCTCATCTTGTGCAGACTCCTCAGCAGTAGCAAGTAGATTCTCTTTAATATCAACCTTAAAAAATAGCTTAGATTTTAGCAGTACTTCTCCTTGTTTTTTAGAGAGATTAAAATCCCCTTTTTTAAGTCTTGTAATAGTTGCTTTGGATGAGCCATACGCCAAAAGCAGATCATAGACAAATTCCTCTTTAGAGAAGTTATCTACAATACTAACTACATTATTTTCTATATCCTTACTAGTCATATATCCTATTTGCTGTCGTTTAATAAATCTCTCCTATTAACATCAAGAAGAATCGCTATTTTATCAAGCATTTCTAATGGGGGCTGTTGATGATTATTACACCATCTTGAGATGGTTGCTACATCACGATCCAACTGCTCAGCCAGCCATTTACTAGTTCTCTTCTTTTCTACTAAAACGACCTTTAATCTATTAATATCTTTCATTCTAATTTAATCAAGATGATACATATTGCAAAGTTAGTGATATTCTGCTTCTTAACCAAGAATTTAACTGACAATTTAACGCTCGAAATCTTAAATCTTTATTCTGAGTGTTTTAACACTACATTCTGCGCCCTCGTTTTTTCTTTTGTTGCTGCTACATACGGTTGCGGAACTGTGTCTCTTCTGGATCGTCTCCACCATCGGCTGGGAGGTCGAATAGACCCGTACCACCGCTAATGATTGAGCTATCGGATTGGGAGTGTTGCGCTTGCTGTTGCTGCATTGTTTGGTTTGCTACTATTTGAGAGTGTGTGGTAGTCTCTTTTGGTGCGCTTAATCTTTCCATAACTGCATTGGAAGAGTACTCTTTGCCGAGGCGTGAGCCGTTGAGGGTTGCGCCTGTGGTATGGTCGATGTAGGTTACGCCGTAGAGTCTGCCTTCGCTGTTTTCTCGGAATGTTACGCCTACGCCAGTTGCATAAAGATTGCGTTGTAGTTCTTCTTTAGTAGCAGATTGGGCGATGGCTATATCGATGTGACACTTGAGTGGAGAGATCATTTTGCCCTCTGTCATTGCGTTTTTTGAAGCGATATATTTCTGCTCTAGGGCTTTTGCTCCTGCGAAGTCGCCTAGTTCACTTGCTGAAAATGGGTTGCCTACTTTTTTGTCGCTGTTATCGGTGGCGCAATAGACAATGCCATTTATCTCCTTGCCAGAGCGTGTGCCTTTGACCTCTTCGGCTGTGATATTGAGTTTTGATAGCACCGCTTTGTACTCGGTGAAGCTCATAAAATGGTAGTGGTTATTTACCTCTCTGACAATGTTTTCGACCTGTTCTTTTACATTTCCTTTGTTTACATCTACCATTTGAAGCTCCGATTTTTGAGTTTTTGACTGCTTTTCTGCGGTATGGAGTCCATATTTCTGCTCTAAATCTCGTGTGATTTGCTTGCTCCTGCGTCTCTCGAACTTGTCATTTATCTTCTTGCCCTCGCCATCAACACGAGTTGAAACGATGTGGATATGGTGGCGATCGATGTCTTCGTGCTTGAAAATTAGGTACGGTTGAGAGCCATATCCCATTCGCTCGATGTACTCCTCAGCAATGGCTGCAAGCTCTGCATCCGACAAATTATCATCGGGATGAGGGTTCAATGAGACGTGGAATGTTGGATTTTCTGTGCGGTATCTCAGTGGCATAAAGGTCTCAAAGTCGCTCAGAACATCGGCTGTTTTGAATGCACCATTGGCAGGGCAGAAGATTAGGTTTGTGCCTAATACTTCCGCCTCGCCCTTTGTGACCTTGTTGATATTGTACGCTAGTGCACTACCTAGCGATGCACTTGAGCTAATTTTTGCGACCATATTGGTATCTAAATTTCTCTGTAAGGTGTGTGATTTGGGTGCCAATACTGTGAAGATTCATCGTGTAAACTTCCAATGATCTGAGTTTTTCTCGCACCTCTGCATCGCTATAACTTCGTTTTAGAGCTACCACGACTTGATTATAATTACGCCCTACGGCTCGGAATTGGTTGTGTAGCTCGCTCAGTTTTTGACAAAAATCTAGGGTTGTTCTATCTACTTTTATAACTCTAAATTCCTTATTAAAGACTCGTGCTTTGATAAATGAAGCTTTGCTTTTTTCGCCTGACCGCTCGAACATAGCGAGAAAATCTGCTTGTTCACGATTGTTGAAATTGACCGTTATGCGATGTGTCGCAGGATCTATCTTTGGTGGTCTGCCACCTGCTTTATTTTTGATTCTATTCATACATTATTTTCTTAGGATATACGACTTCGGAGTGTATCACTCCTCTGAAAGAGGCAAGGTTTGACTTCGTCTATCCTCTCCTTACAGGGCATAGTGAGCGAGCTCTCTCTGCTCCTGTTTCGTTCAAGGTTTTGAGTTCCTCAAAATGTTTTCTGATGCAGAAAACACACCTTGCCAAGTTAACTTTAAAATCTATTGTTCATCATCCTCACTATTCTTCTTTGTGAGGTTATCTAGTCTTTGTGTTAGATTATCATAGAAACGTTCGTCTTCTTGCTTTAACATCTCCTTGTGAGTTGTGAAATGCTCCCTTAGAATAGCATCTACAAGCGATACGGCTGTTACGTGGCTATCTCTGAAGAGCAGGACTACTCGTTTTACCTTTTCGTGAATGTCTGGAGCTACATATAGCTGTGTGCGAGTTCTCATACATTTCTCTTGGCAATATCTGTCTCTGTATTGCTCGGCTGTTAATTTCTTGGTTTTCTTCATACTTAATTTTATTTGTTATTGTAATTGTTGGTGCAGATGTTACTGCATATTTATTTTCACCTGTTATTGTAAATGACGTAGCATTTACTGTTTTATCTGCTGTTGCATATACTATTATATTTACTACTTCATCTGTTATTACATTTGTTATTGTATATACTACGGCATCTGTTATTTTATCTACTGCTGTATCTATTATTGCACATACTACAACATATGTTATAACATATCTTTCAAGCTATCGTCTGCGACTCTTTCCCTTAAGTGTAATAAAGTTGAACATTGAGCGCATACGGTCGCCTATCATCTCGCCATAGTTATCCTTGTGGATTAATGTTTCAAATTCGAAATTTGTTGTGCCGTGAGTGATTATCGGCTTGTCGGCTCTTGCAGATATAAGCTCCGCCATTGGGTAGAGGTTCTAATGGCAAATTTTTTTTGGCAACACAGAGGGATGAAACTATAATTCACCTATGCTGTACTTTCGCATAGGTGAATTATAACTTTGCCGATGTGAAGTCGCACGTTATTGGAAAAGTTTTATTACTTTTGTCATTGAAACAGTAATATTTATTGAATGATAAGATAAAAGAGTAAAACGACATATTGAAAAGATTAAAGCTTTGAACTTTATCTCTTAAACCGACCAAGTAAAAGAAAGATAGAAGTACCACAAGGCAAAAAGTTTGATCTCACGCACCCTTTAGCGTGGGCTTCACTTTTTGTGGCACAGGTATCCTTGGTCGGACCTTAGAGATGAAAAGTTGTGAGTGCCACGCTTTTTTATACAATGACCTCATAAATACTACAAAGGGCGTAGCCGAAAACCCTAATAGAGAGTAGGTAAAATAAAATATCATCAAATGAAGACATTTAAATCATTATTGATCTCCTATTTGGAACTTGTGGTTGTAGTTGCATTTTCAGTTACAACAAATGGATTTGAAAAGCCATTTTTACCCTCTGGGATGCTATCTGTAACATGGTTAATTACTGGTGTTGTATTGTCAGGCATATTTGCTATATGGGTAGCTGTATTTACTTGGAAAAATTACAGAGAATGTATTTCAAGGAGTTTTATTTGGAGGAATAGCAATGTGTCTATACTTGCTTCAAAGTTTGGATATACATGGCAACGATTTGTGTTGGGCTTTATCGCTTTTGGCTGCACCTATGTCGCAATAATTAAATTAGTAATTGAATAAGTTTTATGCTAAAATTCATTGACTTGAATACGCAGCCATTAATTAGCAATTTTTCACTAAGTTTACACTATGAAAGATTTTGTAGCAATAGATTTTGAAACAGCCAACCACCATCGCACCTCAGTGTGTAGTGTGGGAGTGGTTATTGTGCGTGATGGTAAAATAGCAGAGAAGTTTTATCGCCTCGTAAAACCATATCCAAACTATTACAGTGGATGGGCTACTGATTGTCACGGATTATCTTCATGTGATACAGTAGATGCAGCAGATTTTGACGAGGTGTGGATGACAATATCTCCAAAGATTGATGGCCTACAACTTATTGCTCATAACAAGAGTTTTGATGAAGGTTGTTTAAAGGCGTGTTGTGAGCATTATGATATTGATTATCCCTATTCACCTTTTATGTGTACACTACAAGGGTCAAGACAGGCTTTCAGGTATCTGCCAAACCATCAACTACACACGGTCTCTGCACACTGTGGATATGAATTAGACAATCACCATCACGCCCTTGCTGATGCAGAGGCTTGTGCTGTGATTGCTTTGCAAATACTGTAAATAGAAATTATTTTGCCTATGGAAACAAGACATTTTTTAGATATTCTGAACTGGACTACAAGTGTTATATATTATGATACTACGATAAAAACAAATAATGTAAAATTTGCGTTAGATTTCACGAGTAGTTTTATGAATAAATATCATCCATTAAAAGAACAACAACCATATCAGATTAATGTGATAGATGAACTGCATATTAATGAAAATGCAAATAGCCGAATACTTGGTGCAATGCTAAGATATAAAACAAATGATAGCTATGAAGTTTTAAAGTCATTCCTTAATTTTATATCTCTAAAGTTCAACTCTCAACCTATATTTGAAATAGATAGCCCCACAATAACAGTAGAGAAAGGCAGGATTGATTTGTTGATTAGGGATAAAGGTTATGCAATTATTCTTGAAAGCAAAATTTATAATGCCAATGACCAAGAGGAGCAAATATGTCGATATATAGATTTGGTTGCGGAACAGTATAATAAAGATAATATCTATATTGTTTATCTCCCCCAAAACGGAGCAAAGAAAATTACAAATCAAAGCTGGGGTAGATATAAAGGGGAGTTTATTGATAGGTTTGCAACCATTACATTCCAAGATAATATAGTGTATTGGCTTAACCAAAAGGTTTTACCTGAGGTGAGGTTAAAAGATATTTATCTTAAATCTGCAATTATACAGTATGTAGACTATTTGGAAGGGTATTTTGACATAAGAAAAATAAATAATAAAATGAATATGGAACTACAAGAATTTTTAAAGAAAGAACTAAAGTTTGTCAATAATCCAGTGTCAGATTTAAACAAGGTTAATGATAAAATTAACGAGATGAACAACGTGATTAACCAGTTAGAAGAGTTAAAGAAAAGAACATCCAAAGAAGTGTTTGAAGCATGGGAAAGCCAATTGAAAATAGAATTTCCTAATCATGATAATGAGATGTGGTGTTATACAAAAGATATTCCTCACGAATTAGGGGTAAACAGAGAGTATAGGGGATGTCGATTCCTTATTTATATTAAATACAATGGGAATAACATATTCTACGGAGTTTCGCGTACTGACAATCCTAAAGTTAAAGCAGATGAGATAAATGAAGTTGTACTTCCAATTCTCAATAATTTAACAGGATTCACTTCTGATAATTGGTGGTATGGCTGGAAATACACCTCGTTTAATAATGGTTATCAGAGATTGGTAGATTTGATAAAAAGAGTTGATGAGGAAATGACCAAACAATTATAATATATATTCTAAATGCCACGATTTAGCATAATCACCACATACCTTTGCAAGCAGAAGTTCTCTATTCATCAGAGCTTCTGCTTTTTTAATCATCAAAACGCAAAGTTATGGCAGTAATTTATGATAAAGAGATGGGTGATAAACCCTTTGCACAGGTACTTGATAGAGAATAGCATCGATACCATCGGTGAGCTTTGCTATTGCCTCACGTGTCGCAAGAGAATCATTAACATTACCCTCATTGTCAGGTAGGTTCTGCCCTAAGTCGATAAGTATACGAGTTGATGAAGTCGCAATCTCGGTGATACAACCTCCTATTTGGTCTATTCCTCGATGGATGGTTATTTGCATAATAATTCATTATAGCTTACATTCTCTGTTCTGTAAGGCGCAATCAATTCATTAATCTTATCAATTCTTTTAGCTCTTTGAGTTTTCCCGCTCTTATATGAACTATCATAGTTATTAACGATCAGTAAGATGGGGGTGTCATTGATTGTATTTATTTCTGGAGTACTCGATAGTATTCCAATATCTGTTTTGACTTTGACTATATCTCTGTAATACTTCAATATTTCGGTTTTATAAGTCTCTATGAAGGTTTGGTATTTATTCATTTGATCAACAACCTCCACTTTGCTCTTGCATTTAGTTAAACTTGTAAACCGACCATCATTAATACGCTTCACTTCTACAAAAGAAATTTCCCCTTTGTTTAATCGTACTAAATCAATTCGCCTTTTAATCTTATCTTCTGCCGCATTGTATGCAAATTCACTATCGATATATTTTTGTCTGTCTTTTAATATTAAATAGCCCTGCATAAATTTTTCACTTGAGTTTAGAATTCCATTTGTTGGTTTGATATCTTTAAAATCAGCATCGAGATTTAGGAATATGCTCCGAACGTTCTTCTTCAATTCAGCTATACCATTAGGCGTTGATATATTTTTAGAGCAATCAATATAAGTGCGTTTATCCTCTTGTTTTAAATATTTTTTATGAGTCGTTATTTTGTAATCTTTTTTATACTCAACTCTAGCAATGCAGCCTCCAAAATAATAAATATTAATATAATTATCTTTTCTTATCTCAATATAAAGCTCTTTGTCTTCAATTAAGTTACTCCACCATATTGGGGGATTAGTTTTGAGTTGATAAAAAAGGTTAGAATTAGGGTCGAAAGTCTCAAATCGACCGCTTTTTATTTTTATCATAGTGTTATAGTTTTTTAAGTTTCTCAAAGTTAATAAAAATTTCTCAACCTCCGCAATTACAAACCATATATTCTCACGCCCAATCGCTTACATTCGTTTATATAGACACTCAACCACTTGTCATCACCAATGTGATTCTTGACAGTTGCGACCATAAAAACCTCTGTATGGTGGGCTTTGAGTTATGCGGATTGATAGGTTATATGTGCGTATTCACGAGGAAGAAAGTCTGCATCACTCTCAGATAAACTCTCATCTGCCATATAGCGAGCGATATCATCTCTCTTGTCAGAGTAGTAAAGCATACTCAGCAAAACTATTTGATCAAAATTTTAGGGCATAGTTCCCTTAAATAATGCTGCATCTTTGCCATCTCAAAGGCGAACACACCTATAGTTCTGCTATCTTGAAAAAGTTTCAGAGTGGCAGAATCGTTTAACGGCAGGTCAGAGGGAGACACCTCTAGACCACCATCTTCCCTAATCAAATCTAGTGTATCATCGATTATTTTAAGAGCTTTCTGTTTGTTGTTTATCTTAATACTGTAATTCATAATCATTATATTTTTCGTGATACATTTACATAAGTTGTTTTACCAACTCTCCCTGAACACTACCGGATAAAAACTATGCTCGCGTGTGCGGGGTGCCTCAATCTGAAACATCTGACCATTGTGACAAACTCGTCTTGGTCGATAACCATTGCTTACATCACCTGTTAATTCATTATGAATGGTACGTTCTGATTTCATCAATGACTCTATTCCCATTTGAATTAATTGTTGAAATCCATTACTATTGCTTGTAAATTGTGAAATAATTTCTGACATTTGTTCTTGTGTAAATTCCATTTTTTTATGTTTTAAAGTTGCATTTACAAATTTAAAAAATCTTGGGATTTACACACTTTTTGGAACACTACTCATCCCCTCACCGCTGTACGGGGCTTACTTCAAGGGATTACGTCGCTTTGCTCCGTTTTCCCTCACCGCCTACGGCGGGGCGTGCTTCAAGGGATTACGTCGCTTTGCTCCGTTTTCCCTCACCGCCTGCGGCGGGGCGTGCTAAAGAATGACGAATGAAGATATTGCCGAGGGGGCAATATCTTATTTTTTTATACCCTGCATCGACTTTCGAGCGAGCTCGCTCGAAGTCTCTTACGGGCATAAAAAAAAGATTCAGAACATTGTTCTGAATCTTCATTCTTGCGGAGAGAGAGGCTCTTTCTCCTGAACCCTTATAAACTGTCATAAACTATCAAAATACTGTGAATCAGTGATTTTGTTGTTATGTTCATTTTGTTACCTCTCGTAGAATACATTTGCATATGTCAAAAATTGGGTGTAATTTTGGGTGTTGATTTTGGTGCACCCATTTTGTGTATAGCATTGATTGAGAAAACAACCTGAGTAAATATTATAGACTATGAATATAAAAAGAAACATAACTTTCCAACTGGAGAGCAGAAAAAAGGCAGGCGTAGCGATTGTAGAGAATGTTCCTATTCGTATGCGTGTAGTATATGGCGGCAAGCGTATTGATTTCACTACTGGTTATCGTATAGATGTGGCGAAGTGGGATGATAAGAAACAGCGAGTTAAGAATGGTGTAACCAATAAGCTAAAGCAGAGCGCAGCTGAGATAAATGCCGATCTCTCGAAATATGAAAATGACATACAAGAAATTTTCAAACGCTTTGAGGTTGCTGATGCTATGCCAACACCAGAACAGGTAAAGGAGGCGTTCAACTCTAAATACAAACCTTCTAAAGCCGATGAAATAAAAAAGGGCGACACTTCATCTAATTCAGACTTCTGGAAGATTCTTGATGAATTTGTCAAAGAGAATGGAACGATGAACGACTGGACTCACTCCACTT
>CAYJAK010000018.1:0-23387 GCA_964368585.1 uncultured Muribaculaceae bacterium | reverse complement strand
TCAAATTTGAAATATGTAAAGTAGAAGTGATATCTATTATGTTTGTATCTCTTTAGTAATTTTCTTTCTTGATTGAAATAAAATACCTGTGATAAATTATTAAAAATGTTAAGAAATTGTTAAATAATATATTTTTTTTCATTTTAATTAATTTACAAGAAATGTTTATATGATATTATAATCTTCCAAATATATTTTGATAATTAAATTTTTATTATCAAAATATATTTATTTTAGAATTTATTGAAGTTTGTGAAGAATTTATTTTTACCTATATCCAACTTTTGAGATTTGGATATAAAATTAATAAATTGTAAACTTGTATTGTAAATTTGAGTTTATAGTTATCTAAGATACCAAATTGTATATTGCATAACAGCTAAAATTTGCTTGACAATATTAAACTAAACTAAACTAACTTTAAACTAATGAAGACAACTTTATTAGCACTTCTTTTCATTTTTGTGCTCCCCAACTTCTTAGTAGCCCAAAATTATAGCTACAAATCGCCCACTGAGGTAAAAAAATACCTAGAACAAATTGAAAGAGAACACCCCAATTATGTGGATCTCTTATCTTTAGTTAAAACAGTTAATGGAAATGATGTATGGTGTGTAGCACTAGGTTCTGGAGATATTACTTTGCATCCTGCGGTTGCTATTGTTGCTGGTGCCGATCCAAGACATTTACTAGGAACAGAGAGTGCTTTGCAACTTATTAACCAAATACTTCAGAGTGAAAATGTTGATAATTTACTAAAAGAAAATACTTTCTATATTTTCCCAAATATCAATCCTGATGCCACGATAGGTTATTTTGGAAAACTAAAATACCATGAAATGAGAACAAAATCTCTGTATGATAATGATAGAGATGGACTTATGAGTGAGGATGCTAATGAGGATCTCAATAGCGATAATATTATATCGACTATGATTGTTGAATCTTCTGATGGTAAGTATATTAAACATCCCGATGATAATAGAATTCTCGTTCTTGCTGATACTGAAAAAGGTGAAAAAGGAAAATATAAACGATATACTGAAGGAATTGATAATGATAAAGATGGACTTTTTAATGAAGATGGTGCTGATGGCGTAAATTTAAACAGAAATTTTACATACAAATTTAAAAATTGGGGACCAGATAGTGGTAATTATCCTGTTAGCGAACTAGAAAATAGAGCTCTACTGGATTTTATGTATGATGCGTTTAATATTCACACTTTGGTTGTGTATGGAGTTAATGATAATCTTTATTCTCCAATGAAGTATGTACCAAAATTTCGAAAAGGAGTTGATGTTAAAAATAGTGAACAAGATGCGTATATAGTTGATAATAATTTGGCTAAATCAATCAGTGAATTATTTAAATCAAAGGGAATTAACAACTTTATAGCGGAGAAGACTTTAGATGGTAATATTTTAGAATGGGGATATTATCACTTTGGTAGAAACTCATTTGGAACAACAGTATTTTCTGTGGATGAAAAAGATAATAGAGGATCTATAGATGCGGCATTTCTAAAATGGGCGGATAAAAACCAAGTTGATTGTGTTACTGAGTGGAGTAAATTTAATCATCCAAATTTTAATGGGAAAATAGTAGAATTAGGTTCAATCAATCCATATGCAATATATGCCCCACCTCTTAATCTGATTTCTGAACAAATTTCAGCTGTAAACCAAGGGGTTATTGAGATTACAGAAATGGCACCTAGAATCTCATTAGAGGATGTTAATGTAGAGAAATTAGATGGCAATATTTATAGAGTTACAGCTAATATTGCAAATAGAGGTAAAATATCAACAGCAACTGCAATTGGTGTTCAGTCATATTTTGTAAAGTATATTAGAGCTCAGCTAATTTTAAAAAATCAAAAAATTGTATCGGGAGTAAGATTAACCACAATTAAAAAGTTGGATGCAGGACAAGTTGAGAGTGTAAGCTGGCTAGTTGAGGGGAAAGGTAAGATAGAAATCGAAGTTGGAGCTCCTCAATGTGGATATGTAAAAAAGTCATTAACTCTATAATCTAAAATTTATGAAACGATTTATTATATATATATTATGTTTATCTGTTTTTTTTATTGCTAAACTATCGGCACAAAGTACCTCTTCTATAGATAAATTTTATCAAGCAGTAGGATCTCCGGTTAATCCTAAAGTTAAAGCTTCTTGGAATCATTATAGGAATCTAGATCAAATAGAATCATTGTGTAAAGAGATTGCACAAGCGCATCCAACATTAGCAAAATGCTATACTATTGGCAAATCATATGAAGGAAATGATATATACGGTTTAACAATTACGGATTTCTCACATGGAGATGCTGATAGAAAACCCGCAATATTAATCTATGCGAATATACATTCAAATGAGATTCAAGGTACAGCTACTTCACTTTATACAGCTTGGTACCTAACAGAAATGTTTGAATCTACTCCATATATAAAAGAACTTTTAAAAGATAAAACATTCTATATAATTCCAACTATTAATCCAGATGCACGTGAAAATTTTATGTATGCACCTAATACAGCAAGTTCTCCTAGGGCGGGAATGATACCAATAGATTCAGATAGAGACGGATATGTTGATGAAGATGGATTTGATGATTTAGATGGAGATGGTAATATTGTACAAATGAGGAGAAAAAGTAAATATGGTAGATATGTGGCTGATAAAAATGACACTCGACGTATGGTTGCTGCTTCTCTAGAACAGAGTGGCGAGTATGAAATCTTAGGCTATGAGGGTTATGATAGTGACGGTGATGGTAGAGTTAATGAAGATGGTATAGGCGGATACGATCCAAATAGAGATTTTGGATATGGATGGGAACCAAATTTTATTCAAAGAGGAGCTTATAAATATCCACATTCTATAATCGAAAATAGGCATTTGGTAAATTTTGCTTTGTCGCATCCAAATATTGCTACAGGACAAACTTATCATAATACAGGTGGTATGATTCTAGCGCCTCCAGGGTCAGTGGATGATGTCAATAGCGTTAATAGAAATGATAGAAAAATTTATGAATATATTGCATCTAGAGGTGAAGAACTTATACCTGGATATAGATCTATGATAGTATATAAAGATCTATATACAACTGTTGGCGGAGATATTGATTTTTTCGGCTTAGGCTTAGGAATATTTATGTATTGTAATGAGCAGTGGTCTACCTTTGATATGTTTAATGGAAAATATAAAGGATCAGATCCTTATGCTCAAAGATATGATTTTGATAAATATTTACTTTTTAATACAGGTGTTATTGATTGGAAAAAGGTTGAACACCCACATTTAGGTGAAATTGAAATTGGGGGAACGACAAAAGATTTTGGACGAAATCATCCTGGCTTTTTATTAGAATCGTCAGCCCACAGAAATATGGCATTTACACTATTCTATTGTTATAATACTCCAAAATTAGATATTGTTTCTGTTAAAGAACGAAATTTGACTGGAGGATTAATAGAGGTTGAAGCCACTATTGAGAATAGTAGAATAATGCCGACACATACTGATTGGGATTTGAAAAATAAGATTACACGACCTAATTGGATTATCATTGAGGGAGCTGATCCAATTGCAGGTATGATTGTGACAGACAATATTCTTGGAACTAGTAAGGAACAAGAAAGACACCCTGAAAGATTATTAGTTGATAATATACCTGGAAACTCCACAGTAACTGTAAAATGGATTATAAAACGCTCTTCTAAATACAATATTACTGTGGATAGTAGTAAGGGCGGAGTTGTTAAGTATGATACTAATAAACAATAAACTTTAAAAATATATTTTAAGCTAATAAACCTAATTAAACCAAAACCAAACTAAATTTTAAACCAAATTAAGAATTAATTAAACTACTAAAAAACTGCCTATGAAAAAACAGTTGTTTTGCTTTGTTGTAATTTGCTCTTTATTGTTCTGTGTATCTAGCTTATATGCACAAAACAGAGTAATTACTGGAATAGTGGTTGATGCTGAATCAAGCGAACCACTTAATTATGCTACAGTCGTAGTGAAAGATCACGTACAATCTTATGCTTATACAGGAGAAGATGGAGTATTTGTGATTAAGAATGCCCCTAATGAGGCAACTCATTTAGAAGTAAGCTATTTGGGATATAATAACTCTATAGTTGAGATAGGAAATCAAGCGAGAGTTATTATTAAATTGCAACCAGAAAATGTTTTACTTAATCAAGTTGTTGTAACAGCTTTAGGAATTCAGAGACAAGCTAAAGAGATTGGTTATGCTACTGCAAAAGTTAACTCAGAGGAGCTAACAAAATCAAAAGACGTAGATGCTTCTCAAGCACTTATTGGAAAAGTTTCTGGATTACAAATTAGTGTTGAATCTAGTGCTCTTGATGCAGATGTTAAGATAAACTTAAGGGGAAGCCGTTCATTTACAGGTGATAATCAAGCATTACTTGTTGTTGATGGTATACCAACTCCTATATCTTTCTTGCAATCTATTAATCCAAATGATATCGAGAATATATCTGTATTAAAAGGGGGAAGTGCGGCGGCTCTTTATGGATCTTCTGCTTCTAATGGAGTATTATATGTGACAACTAAGAAAGGGGAGAGGGGGAGACCACGTTTGACATATTCATTTACAACTACGTTAGATCAAATGGCTTATTTCCCTAAATATCAGACTCAATTTGGATCTGGCGCAGAGAGTGGTACTACTGGTTTTGGTTACTATATCTCTGATGAAAATCAACAATATGGGCCTGAGTTTGATGGCTCAGAGGTGCCTATTGGACAACCAATTATGAATGCAAATGGTGAAATTGTACAACTTACAGATAGTTACGATTTTAAAGATGGATCAAAAGAGGGATATTATCAATTAGGGGTAACTTTACAAAGTGATGTTTCGTTCTCTTCTAACTCTGATAATGGTAGTTTCTTTATGTCTTATCAAAATGTGGATAGAACTGGTACAGTTGTTAATGATAAGTATAATAGACATACTGCAAGATTTAGTGGTAGTAGAGTGTATAAAAACTTAAAGGCTAATGTTAATGTCTCTTATTCAAGCGTGAAAACTAATATGAATAACTCTGCTAGTAGTGGTATGCAAGCGCTTTGGAATACATCTGGGCATATAGATTTACCAGCTTATAAAGATTGGCAAAATGTTGAAGGTGCTAACCCAGACCAGTGGCTTAACTCATACTATCCTAATCCATATTGGCAGATTGATTCTTATAGAAGAGAGAATCGTAGTGACAGATTAAGTGGCTCTGCTAGTTTAGATTATAAGCCATTGAGATGGTTAACTTTCCAAGGTAGAGTTGGTTTGAATACAAGTATAAGTAATTCTAATTCAAAAACTTATCCATGGCACTACAGTGAGCACGCAAAAGATACACGTTATAACGCAAGAGCAGATGTATATACTGCTTTAACAACATCAACAAATTATACTAATGCTGTAAATACAGATTTAATGGCATTTGTTAAGCATGATTTTAGTGACAAACTAAAATTTAAAGCAATGGTTGGTTGGTCTCTACAGGATAGTTATCGCGAGTATAAGTCAGTAGGAGCTAGTCAATTAGAGGTCGATGGTATATTTAATATGAGTAATAGAGTAGGAGAATTGTCGGGAGGAAATGATATTTACCAAACTAGAAAGCAATCAGTTTATGCAAGTATGGATTTTGCTTATAATGATTGGCTATTCTTGCAATTGACAGGTAGAAATGACTGGACATCGTTATTATCTCCAGATCAATGGTCATTCTTCTATCCAGGAGCTAATATGTCTATGATGCTTTCTGATGTTATTCCTGCTTTAGATAATTTAAAGTGGCTCTCTTATCTTAAATTAAGAGGATCATATAGTATGATTGGTTCAGTTAACATTGGAACGTATCAATTAGATGATTTAGCTTTTGCTTATTCTGATTTTCCTTTTGGTTCACTAACTTCATATTATATTAGTAAGAATTTAAGAAATAATCAGATTGAACCTGAGTTTACAACAGAGTTTGAAGTTGGAATTGAAGCAGGTTTCTTAAGAGATAGAATCGTTTTTGAGGCTGCAGCTTATCAGCAGGTTACTGATGGGCAAACTGTTAATATCTCTATGCCAATCTCTACTGGTGCTAATAGTAGATATACTAATGCTGGAACTATGCGTGGACGTGGTGTAGAGCTAGATTTAAAGTTGACACCACTTCTTGAACTTGGTGATTTTAATTGGAATCTTAATGCAAATGCAACATTTACTGAAACGATTGTTACTGAGCTATATGATAACGTAACTGAAATTCCTATTTATAGTGCTGTATATGCAATTGAGGGTATGGCTTATCCAACTATAAAAGCTACAGATTATGAGCGTGATCCTCAAGGTAGAGTTATAATTAATCCTAATACAGGACTTCCTGTTCTAGGTGGACTAAAAGAGATGGGAACTACAGAGCCAACAGTAAGAATTGGACTTACATCTACATTTAATTGGAAGAATTTATCAGTAAGTGCAACATTTGACTATAGAGGAGGAGCAGTAACTAGATTTGCACACGAATATGAGATGTTATTTACAGGAGCTTCGTATACGTCTGCTCTTATGGGACGTCAAAGATTTGTGTTCCCTAACTCTGTAATAGAGGTAACTAATGCTGATGGATCTGTTACATACGAAGAGAATACTAATATTACAGTAAACTCTGGAAATAAAGATTTCTGGACTTCTAATTATAGAAGCTGTAGAGCAGCAACAGTTGTTAGTGCGGATGTGTGGAAACTACGTTCAGCATCAATTAATTATGATTTACCAGAAAAACTTCTGAACAAAATTGGTTTTATTCAGAGTGCATCTGTAGGTTTAGTTGGTCGTAATCTATTTATGTGGACACCAGATACTAACCTTTGGGGTGATCCTGAGAGTTTTGCTGGAAATGGTGGATACTCAAATGCTACTGGTATGTCATCTAATGGTATTGCAGGTTCTAGAACCTTTGGATTTAATGTATTAGTCTCTTTCTAAAAAATAAATAAGAATGAAAAAAACGTTATTAATATTATCGGTATTATTAGTTATATTTTCTAGTTGTACTAGTTGGTTGGATATAAATCAGAATCCAAACGATGTTTCAAAAACAAGCGTAAGTATGTCATTGATGCTTCCTGGATGTCAATATGATATTGTTGAGTATCATAGTAACTCTAGTTATGCGCATATGTTATCTCAACATTTGACTAAATCTGGTGAAGTTTCTGGATCGTTTCCAATGATTACAGGAGATTTAACACCACAAAATATGGACACTTGGTGGTCTACATATTATACTTTGAACTCTGATATACTTGCAATATATGATAAAGCAGTAGAGGCAGAGGATAAAGCTTATAAAGGGATTGCTCAAGTTCTATTTGTTATGAATTCACATAGGTTAGTTGATATTTTTGGAGATGTTCCATATACACAATCTTGGAAACCCTTAGAGTTTGAGACTCCAGTATATGATAAAGGTGAAGATATTTATGCAGACCTATTTGTTAGATTGGATGAAGCAATTTCAAGTTTTGAAGGGGCAATATCTGACAATTATATTACTAGCTCTCTAAGCACTGTAGATATAATGTGTGGAGGAGATCTAAATATGTGGCTTAAAATGGCTAATTCGTTGAAACTTAGATTGTTGATGAGAATCTCTAACGTGCAGAATGTTGCTTCACAAGTTGCAGCAATTGCAAATAATTGTCTTGCTGTAAATGATAACATTCTAGTTAATCCTGGTTTCTATTTTGAATCTGGTAAAATGAATATCTTCTATGAGGATTATGGATGGGATAAAAATGGAGCTCCATCGTCTAGCCATAATTTCTATATGCCTACTAATATTTTAGTTGATATGCTTAGAGATAATGATGACCCTCGTTTAAGAGTATTCATAGAGCCGCGAGCTGAATTAGGTGATCCTGAAGGGGGAGAAGCAGATTTTACAAAATATGGATTAGAGAATGAAAGATACGTTGGAATTCCTTTTGGACAACAGTCGCCTCCAGGTAAAGAGAACTCTTGTACAATAGGAACAGGGTTATTGGCTGGTGGTTCAAACCTTTCAGAAGGCGCAGTAAAAGGTTCAGTATTGTTTACAGGAGTAGAGACAAACTTATTACTTGCTGAGGCAGCTTTAAGAGGTTTGATACCTGGAGGAGATGCTAAGGCTAAGGAGTATTATGAAGCATCCGTTATTGCTGCATTTGAAAGACATTCTGAGGCTCTAATTGCTAATGATTATGCTGATGCTGATATAATGATTCCTGCAATTACTGTTAGTGCAGAGGAGTCTGCTAAAAGCTATTTATCACAAGATAATTCTTTTATGAATTGGTCTTTGATGAGTTCTGATTCAGAAAAGATGGCTGCTATTGGGGCTCAGAAGTGGTTAAACTTCTTTGGGTATAATCCAATGGAGGCTTGGGCAGAGTATAGAAGAACCGGATATCCATATTTAAAGGCATCTAATCAAGCACCAGTGTCAAAGATTATGTCTCGTATGATATATCCACAATCTGAAATGAATAAGAATACTATCAATTATGAATTACAGCCAGAGATTGATGTTTACGAATCTCTTGTTTTCTGGGATTTAGAGAATGGTATTGTAGATAGAACAGAGTTGTATTTCTAAAAAATAAATGAAAAATATGAAAAATATATTGAAAAGAACAGTATTACTTTTATTAACATCAGCATCTCTTCTTTTAACATCATGCTTAAAAGATGAACCGCTTATAAATTGGGATGATGCTATTTATGTGATTGAATTGCCATATAAATCGCACTACTTATTGAAACAAAAGATTGAACAAGGAACGGAAGTAGAGTATGATTTTATGGTCAATTATACAATTAACGATGTTGATAAAATGACTGAAGATATTCCTGTAAAACTTGCGGTTGATGAGAGTTTAGTTGATACTTGGAACTCTGCCAATACAAGTAAATATGAATTGTTGCCTGCTGGTACATATACTTTACCTACAGATGCTACTCTTACAAAAGGAAATAGAATCTGGAATGGACAAGTTGTAATTAACACTGAGAGCTTAGAAGCGGGAGGTAAATATATGTTACCAATTGTAATAGATAATGTTCCCGATAAGTATGTAATTAGTGGTAACTTTGGACACCTATATATAAGATTAGACTTAGATACAGAGTAGCAATAGTTATCATCTATTATTGTAATATCCCCCAAAAGTTATTTATTCACAAACTTTTGGGGGATATCTTTCTTTCTATTTGAAATATAATTGAGCCTCGCCCTCTTTTACACAACCTATCACGGTAGCGTAAGGGTGGTGTCCACTTTTTTGTAGGGCATCAAGAATTTTTGGAGTTTCATCCTTATTTACACCAATCAATAGACCGCCAGAGGTTTGAGCATCTAGCATAGCCATCTTTACTATATGGCTTTTGGCAGATGATATATCAATTTTTTCCTCGATAAATTCTTTATTTCTAAAAATTGCTCCAGGTAAGCATCCTTGATCTATTAAATCTGATACTCCTGGCAACAGCGGTATTTGGGATTCATATAATTCTATAGCAACGCTAGATGCAACTGCCATTTTAAAGATATGCCCTAGTAGACCAAATCCAGTTATATCTGTACCACCAGTAATATTATAGGGCTCTATAATCTCTGCTGCAGATTTATTTAATAGTTGCATTTGAGTTACGGCTCCGTTGTAAACTTGATCTGAAGCGATCCCTAATCTACGTCCAGCCATTATTACCCCTGTTCCCAAAGGTTTTGTTAGGATTAGATCTTGTCCAGCTTTTAGTCCACTATTAGTGATTATTTTATCGGGATGAATAGTGCCAACTACGGCTAATCCATATTTGGGAATAGCATCTTCTATTGTATGTCCCCCCATTGTAAATGCTCCTGATTCGTTGATTTTCTCTTGTCCACCCATAAGGATATCTTGTAGAATATCTAATGGCAGATCTTTGGGGAACATATTGAGGTTGAGTACTAATAGCGGCTTTCCTCCCATAGCATATATGTCGCTTAAAGAGTTTGCTGCTGCTATGCGTCCAAAATCTGTAGCATCAGAGCAGACTGGAGGGAAGAAATCAGTTGTTACTATTAGAGCTGTTTGGTCATTTAATTTATATACGCCAGCGTCGTCGTGAGTAGAGATATCTACTAACACGTTGTTATCTTTTAGTATAGGGATATTTGAGAGAAGTTCATCTAATTTTTTTGCAGATAGTTTAGCCGAACACCCACCATACTCAACCGTAGAGAGTAGATCAAAATTATTCTTCATACAGTGTGAATTTTATATTATTGTTGCGTAAAATATTACACGCATCATCTATTTTTTCTTGTTCAATTGATAGAGCCATTCCGCAGTGTTCAGATACAGAGGTTGGTGTGGGTAAAATCTTTGCTTGTATCCCGATAGAATTTAGCCTCTTTTCGGCTCCAATTACAAATTTTGTATTCTGAAAAAGTAAAATTACTCGCATATTTCTAATAAACTTTTATATAAATACTCAAGATCTTCTCTAGAGTGGTAAGGGGAGAGGGAGAATCTTATAGCGCCCTCTTTTATTCCTAGGTATCTGTGTGCTAGTGGGGCACAATGTATGCCAGCCCTGCACTCAATTTCATATTTATTATAGAGCTGCTCTGATAATTTATATATTGGTAATAAATTGTGTGTGATAGAGAAGAGTTCTCCTTGAATATCTTCATTATTAGCACAATATATATTAATGTTTTTAATACCTTTCACTCTCTTTAATAGCCATAGAAAATCATCATAAGTGTGTTTACTCTCAATATTATACTCTAATGCAGCAAATAAACCAGCTATTCCAACCATATTTGGAGTACCGGCCTCTAATGAGTCGGGAAGCGAATTTGGCATTTGGAAAGAGTTAGATAGAGTAGCAGTTCCACCTCTTTTTAATGGTTTGATTGATAGACCGCTCTTTATGTACAAGCCGCCTGTTCCAGTTGGACCATATAGCCCTTTATGACCAGTAAAGATTAAGAAATCTATTTTGCATCCCGATACATCTACTTTAGAGTGGCCTAGTGATTGTGATGCGTCAATAGCAACAGGTATCTCTTTTGCCCACTCTTTAATCTCCTTTATTGGCTGAATAACACCGTTAATATTACTTTGGTGATTTATGATGATTAACTTAACCCCCTTCTTATCAACATTTTTTAGTTCTGATAAATTGATCTTACCATCTGAAAGAGAAGGAAGAAGCTCCCAAGAAGTGTTGAAATTATCTTTTAACCACTCCAGTGGGCGCATTATTGCATTGTGTTCTAAAGGGGAGATAAGAATCTTACAATCCTTTAATTCTAAACCCTGTAGAAGTAGATTTGCAGCCTCAGTAGCATTTGAAGTAAATACTAAATTATCTTCTAAATTAGCACCAAGTATCTCTAGCATTTTGTCTCTACATTGTTCTACAATATAGCTACTCTCCATAACCCTTTTGTAGGCGCCACGTGAATATGTACCACCAATATGAGTCATAAAATGTGCCATTTGTGTTGCTACCACATCTGGCTTGGGATAAGATGTACTTGCATTATCAAAGTAGAGATTTCTCATATACTTATTAATCGATTATAAGCGTTTAAATTATGGATATATTACACACTTTGCCTCAATTAGAAGCTCCGATATTTTATACATATTGGTAATCTCTCCAACAGTATTATTTGTTAGGTTATAGAAATCTACGCAAGCGCCACAAACATATACTTTAACACCTCTCTCAATTAGCTTTTCAAGAGTATTAGCTGTATCACTTCCTTTTATTGCGCAGAATGCTCCTCTATTGTAGGCAATAATTGTATTTGGATATTTATCTATCTCGGTTAATGTATTAAGGTATCCTCTAAGTAAAAGTTTCCCAAAATCAGGATCGCCATCGCCCATCATATCGCTTTTTAGAACAATTATAGTGTTTCCTAGAGCTGAGGGGGTGCATATCTCGCAATTTGAATCTGTTTGATTTGAGTTGTCACTTGAATTATTTTCTATTAATTCTGATTCATTTACAGATTGAGAAATATTTTTATTATCATTAGAGTTGAAACTATTTTTGAATCTCAATATCTGAAAATCAGACTTTTGCTCAATACTTGGAGTGATAGAGTGCTCTTTAAGAAATGAGATCAAATTATTACAAGAAACGTCATTATCTGTTAATATTTCTATATCATCTCCAACTGTTGCGGATCTAAGAGCCGCTTTGGTTGTGATTAAAGGTAGTGGACAAATTTGTCCTCTTGTATCTATTATTTTTGCCATATTAATTTTACTTTAATTCATTGAATCTATCTAGGATAATCTTAGCATTCATGCTTGGATCCCCACTTTCGAGAGAAATGTTATCAAAAAGGGGATGTTTGCTTTTTTGAGTAGATTTGGTGTATCCTTTATCGTAGTAGTGTAGTGCAATCTCAGCAGCCTTTGTAAGATCTCCTTCCTCTATATATTTTTTTGCTAAAGTAACATTATCACCTCCTAGCCTCTTAGTAATTTTCTCAAATGCATTCAAATACATCTCTTTGTCAAATGCGCCATACTCTTTTACTAGCCTCTCGATTCTAACCGAGAGAGGAATATTAATGTTAATTATCGGAGAAGAGGAGACAACATTAAAGAGCTCTTGTAGCATATATATATGACCTATCGCGATACTTTCATTTTCGCACCAGATATGTTTATCTTGTGAGAATTCCGATAGCTTTTCAAAAACTAAATTTGTAAAATGCTCTGAAGTAGGCTGTTTCCCCATACCAAAACCTCCAAACACAGACCCTCTGTGGTTTGCAAGCCCTTCTAAATCAAGTACCTGTTCGCCTAGATTCGCCAATTCGTGTAATATCTCTGTTTTTCCGCTACCAGTATGACCAGATAGAACAATAAATTTATTAGCAAGTGATTCTAGAATATCTAAACCATAATTTCTAAAGCCTTTATATCCTTTTTCAAGTTTTGTAACTGGAAGCCCTGCTGTTTCAAAAAGCCACGCCATACTTCCGCTCCTCATACCACCTCTCCAGCAGTAGATATATATTCTAGCCCCTTTAGATATTGCCTTTGCTTCTCTAACAAAATTTGCCATTTTGGGGCCAACTATCTCTAACCCCTTCTCAATAGCAACCTCTTTTGATTCTTTTTTGTAGATAGTACCTACAATTGCACGCTCTGCATCATTAAATATCGGGATATTAAATGAATTAGGTATATGACCTTTTAGATACTCAGATGGGCTTCTGACATCTATGATTACTCCAAATTTTGCTTGTTCAAGAAAATTTTTTGCTGAAAGAATTTCCATTTTCTTATTGAATTAGGTTACAAAAATAGCTAAAGTTTATGGGAAAAAAGATTCGATCCTACATAAAGTGTAAATTTTTTGTATTTGATTCTACTATTTTGTATTTTAGTTGTTAAAAGATTATAACATTAAAACAAAAACAACATGGTTCTTAGAGAATCAAAAAAAATTAACTTTTATGAAACAGATTGCATTTTTAATTACAGGTTTACTTATTATTACACAATTTACTTATGCTCAAAATAGCTATGCAGAGCACTCTAATTTAGTAAAGGGGAATGGAAAGGAGCTAACTTTGGTTGGAGATATGATTGAAGTAGGAGAAATAGCGCCAGATTTTAGAGCTAGAGATAAAGATAATAAAACAGTTAAGCTGTCAGATTTTAGAGGAAAAACGGTTATTCTGAGTATATTTCCAGCTATCAATACACGAGTTTGTAGGTTGCAAACATTAAGATTTGATCAAGAGGCAGCAAAGTTGGGCGAAGATGTGCAGGTTATCTCTATCTCAAATGATAAACCTTCTCAAATTGAGAGCTTTTGTAAAACTGAAAATGTGATGAACCATATTGCTCTTTCAGATTTAAAATATAAAGAATTCGGAATGCCTTATGGTTTTTATATTAAAGAGATGAAACTTTTAACAAGGGGAATTGTTGTAATTGATAAAGATGGAAAGGTTGTTCATATAGAGTATGTTGATGATTATATTAATGAACCCAATTATAGAGTGACTTTAGATGCTGTTAGATCTCTTGAAACTACTTTTACTCTTCATCCTTTACCGTATGGCGCAGATGAGTTAGAGCCATATATTACTGAGGAGACTATAAATTTTCATTATGGTAAACACTTGAATGGGTATGTTAATAATCTAAATAAATTGATTGAGAATACCAGTTATAAAGGGAAAAGATTGGTGGAAATCGTTAATAGTTCAGAGGGCGGAATCTTTAATAATGCAGCGCAAATTTTTAATCATAGGTTCTATTTTAATACTCTTTCTCCCGATGCAAAGCAGAAACCTACAGGTAAATTATTGATGGAAATTGAAAAAAAGTGGGGCACATTTGAGAAGTTTAAAGAAGAATTTGTAAAAAACTCAACTAGCCTATTTGGTTCAGGTTGGACTTGGCTCGTTAAGGATAGTAATGGAAACTTAGATATTATTAATACAAAAAATGCTGAGACTCCTATTACAGAGGGGTATGAGCCTTTAATAGTTTTTGATGTTTGGGAGCATGCATACTATCTTGATTATCAAAACAGAAGAGCTGATCATGTTAAGGAAATATGGAGTATTATTGATTGGAGAGTGGCGGAAGTGAGATATCAATAAAGATTATTTAGAATTAGATAGAACTTTATATAGAATAAATTGTAATATATGGTGAGAAGTATATTGCAATTTATTTTTTATATAAGGAGTAGTCAATATAATATATAATCTATTATGAATGTGTGGGTTGATTAAAATAAAATAATCGTATGAAAATTATTATTTGCGGCGCAACTGGTTTTATCGGGAGGAATCTAACTGGATATTTTTTGAGTTTAGGTTATGCAGTGGAGAGTTTGTGTCGCGATGATTTTTGGGATAATGATGAAGAATTTTTGCAGACTAAGATAGAGGGGGCAGATGTAGTGATTAATGTTGCAGGTGCAAATATTGGAAAGAGATGGAGCAAGAGTTATAAAAAAGAGCTATATAATAGTAGAGTAGGGGTTACTAGAGCCTTAGTTGATAGCATCAATAGTATGGATAAACCTCCTAAAATATTTATATCAGCATCTGCGATTGGATATTATGAGAGTGGTGTTTGTGGTGATGAGATTAGTGGAAAAATGGATGACTCATTTCTTGCAAATCTTTGTTATTCGTGGGAGAGAGAGGTGCAAAATTTGAATAAAAAGGTTAGATACGTAATTATGAGAATGGGGCTTGTAATAGCTCACGATGGGGGTGCTTTTGAAAAAATGATGAAGATCTCTAATAAATTTGGCGTAGCATTTCAATTTGGAGATGGTAGGCAGAGAGTATCTTGGATCTCGATTACAGATTTATGTAGATTGTATGATTTTGTCATTAATAATAGTAATATAAATGGGATTGTAAACTGTGTAACACCTGGAATTATTACAAATAGAACTCTAACAAAGTTGTTGACAAAAAAATGTAAATCTATTAGATTATCAGTTCCTTCAATTTTATTGAGATTTGTTTTAGGAGATGCCGCGCAAGTATTGTTAAATGATATGTGTGTCTATTCTAAAATAGGGGAGTTAGATTTCCGTTTTGATTATCCATATTTGGAGAAATATATTGAAGAGTTTTACTATTCAGATCTCTCCACATTCTAATCTATTAGTGAGATAATTTTTTTAGCACTGAATTTTATCTTATTTTTGTGCAAAATATATCGCGATATGTCAAAGAAATTTAATGTTATAAAGACTCCTATTGAGGGGCTATTGATAATTGAACCAACTGTTTACGGGGATAAGAGAGGCTTTTTTATGGAAACCTATTCTCAAAGAGATTTTGAAGAGATTGGAATTACAGATGTTTTTGTTCAAGATAATCATTCAAAATCGGCTAGAGGTGTGCTAAGAGGATTGCATTTTCAACGTAAAAATCCGCAAGGAAAATTAGTTAGGGTTATATCGGGAGCTATACTTGATGTGGCAGTAGATTTAAGACCTGGTAGCAGAACATATGGGGCATCTCATTCTGTTGAGTTATCTGCAGAGAATAAGAGAATGTTCTATATTCCACCTATGTTTGCACACGGATTCTTAACATTAGAGAATAATACGGAGATGTTATATAAGTGTACTGAATTCTATCATCCAGAATCTGAAGGTGGATTAATGTGGAATGATACAACGGTTTTAATTAATTGGCAATTTGAGAGATATGATATTGATGAGAAGTATCTTAACATCTCTCCAAGAGATAAAAAGCTATCCTCTTATGGTCAGTTGAATCCTAAAACATTGTGGATTAAGTAGTTTTTTTTTGATAGATTTCTTAAACTAAAAAAAGGTTGTCTCGATTCAATTCAAGACGACCTTTTTTTTATTTTGTGATTGTGTTTTATCCTTTGGTTTAGAATAAACTTTCTACCGCAGCAATAACCTCATCTTCTGGCATATCAGTATCTAGAACTAAATGCGGCTTAACATTAATGCATTTGTGTTCAGATTTGAACCTTTTTTCTCCACCACCAGTGATGTTAAGCATAACTATTTCATCTTTAGATACTTTTCCGCTGTTGATGGCTTTTATTAGACTCATTACCGCAACTCCTGGTGCAGGCAGAATATCAATACCTTCACACTCTTTGAATAGTTGTAATCCTTTTTCTAGCTCTTGATTATCTATAATCTCGATATCTCCATCAGTTGCAGAGAGTGCATCAAAAAGTCCTCCGTGGATAGAGTAGGGGGGCTTTCTATTTGATAACACCTTAGCTGTTATACTAAGTGCTTTTTCCCTAGCTTCACAATCATCGCAATCTAATAATGCTCTACTTCTCTCTTTCCAAGCGTCATACATAGGTGTGAATGGATAGTTCTGAGACGGAATTAGCTTCATAACTTTTGATCCAAATCTACCATCCTCAATTAAGCGTAGATTTGCTTCATAGGCTGCAATTGTTCCAGTTCCACTTCCAATAGCTTGGAAATAACTATCGGGAATTTGGCCAATAACCTCTGTTGCAGATAGAACTGTGGTACCCATTCCATCTCTTCTTGCTACATTCTTTGCTCCGCCCTCCTCTAAGAATCTAGGGGATTTATATAATTTTGCAGCTAGAGCAATTGCATCAAAATAGTCGGTTCCTTCTGGAGAGCAGATGATTTTAACGCAATCGTTTAATGGCTCTTTAAACCAAAGTGAATCTAGATTCTCGTAAGGAATAAAGATAACAATAGGAATATTATTATCTGAACAAACTTTTGCAAATGATCTGGCAGTGTTTCCAGCAGACGCTACAACTAAAATTTTATCTGTATTTTCAGGCAATCTTCCGCATACAGAATATGCCTCTGTCTCTTTAAAAGAACAGGTCTCCATTTTAGCACCAATCTCAGGCCAATACCCAGAAAATGTGATGTATAGATTCTCTAAACCAAGCTCCTTAGCCAATTTCTCACTCTTATATGTTATAGGAGGACACGAGTTCTTTAATGTCCTCTGAATTGGTAACCAATCGGCAAATTTATATATGCCGTGGCTGTTATCCTTAAAATCTATCTGCTTCTTGTTGTATTGCGCTTTAATTAAACTAGGTGTTGCGCAATTTGGATCTGATAACATCCATCCAGCATCATTGAATTGCTCATTAGTTAAACAATTCTCCAAAATGTAATCAGTTGGGTTGAAATTCATTCTATTCATTTTAATTGTTCTTTATTACTATTCTTATTTTGAGAGGTAGAATTTACATCTACAATCTCTGCGATATCTAAAATTGGCCTATCTGAGTATCTATTGAAACTCTTTAAACAGAGAGGGCAAGCTGTGATAATTTTATCGGGATTATCATAGGTTAAAACATCAAGAGAGCCTTGGGTAATCCTCTTTCTATCAGCATAATTTAAAGTTAAACTGCCCAAACTACCACCGCAGCAAATACTCTGTTTTTTCTCTTTTTCTATCTTTTTTAGCTCACCGATACTCTCGATAACTTTTCTAGGTTCTTTATAGATTTTACTACCTCTACCTAAATCACAAGGGTCGTGATAAGTAAATGATTCAGAGCCTTTTGTGACCTCTAATCTGCCTGAGGAAATTAATTCGTTAATGTATTGTGTATGATGTAAAGCTTTGATCCCTTTTAATTTGTATTCATCTTTAAAGACCTTGTAACAGATAGGGCAGGAGAGTACTATTGTGTTAATATTTTTTGATAGAATTAGCTCTTTAACTCTATTTATTACCTCTTTTGCAGCATCAAATTTTCCTGCTAACATTAGAGGTCTACCGCAACAAATGCCTCCATCTTTATCTGCAAAGATGTACTCTTGATCACTCTTCTCAAATATGTTAATCATAGCCTTTATTATTGATGGGGTTTGATGTGTCATGCAACCAGCAAAATAGAGAATCTTTTCATCTTTTACCTCTCTCTTTAAAGTTGGTTTTATACTAGGAGCCTCCTCTGCTTTAATATGTGATTCTGGAGCACCTTGGTTTAGATAGCTATAATCATACTTTAAATTATTTGTTACAGTTGCTCTTTGCGCCATTCTAATATTGCACGACTCTATCCCCACAGGGCATAATGCCACGCACTTACCACACATAAGACACTTTTCTGCAATTTTATTTATCTTTTTAGTATTGTGTCGGCGAAGAAATCTAATAAAATATACGGCTGAAAAATCTATGTTCTTTTTCTGAATATTCATTGGGCAAGCATCCAAACATATTCCGCAACTTGAACAAGAATAGATCTCAGCCTCTGCAAAACCCTTGCGAGGTCTAGTAACCTTTAATCCAGCATTGCGCAGTGTTATTAATAGAGCCTCTGTTGGTATGTGCATATATCTACTAAATGGAAGAGCTAAAAAGAAGAGTCCTAGAGCTATAGAGTATGCCCACCAAGTTGGTTCTACATTAAGATCATTACCTAAAAAATTTGCAAACATCATATGCATAGGCTTTGTTAAGAAGCTTCCACCACTAATTCCAGCAGTAAAACTCTCAGCCAATAATCTTAGTGGAAATATAGCCCATAAACAGATTAGAGCCACTCTATCTGCTAAACAAGGCTTTGTTGTTCTGCGCATACCTAGGGCTGTAGATCTTACCCTTTTATACATTGCTAAGGCAACACCGCTAATTACGATTAGTAGAAATAGATCCATTAAAAAGAAGAAGAATGCACCCCTTAGAGTTAGATCGCCCTCTTGTTTTACAAAGTATCTAAAGAAGACGGGATAATAGAGCACTCCATTTCTCTCAGGAACATATAATGCCACCTCAATATGGCCTATAACAATTAGCATAAACCAACCAAAGGCAATACTAGCGTGCATATATCCTAAAAGAAAGTTGCGCTTGAATATTTTTATATGCAAAAGTGAATCTGCAATAATATCTCTAATATTCTTATATATGATTTTTGGTGTAATAAGAGATATAAGGTATCTTTTTCTATCTCTAGCTGGGATATGTTTAAATAATCTAATAAGACCTATAAAAAGGTAGACTATAATAAAGACCATTCCTATCATAAATGGGATAACAAAATTGTCATATCCTCCTAAAATACGCTCTCTCATTTCTCTTCTCCCAATTTAGAAATTGATAAAATAAGATTTCTTGTATTGATAGCGCGAGGGCAAACCATAAAGCATTTTCCGCAAAGCATGCACCCTTTTAGAAGCGATACACCCTCTGCAATCTCTCCATTCTGAATTGAGAGGATAGCTCTGCGCAGCGATGTTGTTGTGAACTTGCCAGAGGTGCATACAGCAGCGCAACTGCCACACTGAATACAGTATAATTCGTCGAATTTTTTTATTACCTCTCCCGATACATTATCTAAATCTATCCTAGCACTAGGTGTTAATGAGTATCCAAAGTTTAGCATAGATTCTCCTCCATTAAGTAGTTATTAATAGCAAGTGCTGCAGCATCGGCTTCGTGTAGCACATCTGGAATAGTCTTAGCACCAGTACAAGCACCAGCAAAAAATAGCCCCTCTTTAGATGACTTTGTTTGATTATCAATAGATTCTAATGTTTCAAAGAACCCATCATCATCTCTACTTAATGAGAGCATATCTGCACATTTTACCCCTTCGCTATTGTTACACATTCCAGACATCAATACCAAAAGATCTAGGGTAACTTGAATAGGTTTTGCAGATAGAGTATCCTCCGCTTTTATAACTAATTGTTTATTAATATTCTCTGCAACTTCAGAGACCCTTCCTCTAATGAACCTTATTCCAAACTCCTTTTGTGCTTTTAAGTATAGATCTTCATATCCTCGCCCAAACATTCTAAGATCCATATAAAAACAAAAGATCTCTGCATCGGGATACAACTCTTTTAACTCACAGGCCTGCTTAACGGCTGTAGCGCAGCACACTTTTGAACAGTGTCTATTACCAGCCTTCTCGTCCCTAGAGCCAACACAGTGCACAAAACCAATTCTTTTTGGCTCCTTTACAATTCTTTCATCTTTTTTTGTGTTAAAAAACTCCTCTAGATCACTATTTGTAATAACGTGGTCATATATTTTATATCCATACTCCTCTTTCTTCTCCGCTTTATATAGTTCAAAACCTGTAGAGAATAATACAGCCTTTGCAAGAACAGTTATTCCGTTAGAGAGAATTATATTATATGAGTTTTTAAGTCTATTTATAGATTCTACTTGAGTGTCTAAAAAATATTTTACACCTGTAGTTTCTGATTTTAATCTATCTAATATAGGTTTTGCATCATCGCCATAAGGAAATAATCTATCCCATTTAGCAAGGTGACCCCCTAGTTTACTTGATTGCTCAACAAGAATTACGTTGTATCCCATTCTATTGAGTTGAGAACTTGCTCTCATACCAGCTGGTCCACCACCTATTACTACAATATTACTATTCATAAAGTGTTCTGTCTAATTAAAATGTTTTACAAATTAACGCACGTTGGGCGTTTAGGTTCTCCAAGCTCTTTATTATTGAGCCCTTTGAACTTTGTTTTAGGGTTATATGGTATGCCTATTTTATCTAAAAGAGGCTCAACATTTACTTGATGCATTTGTAATCCAAGATCCCAAGGATCATAACCCATAACTAATCCAGCTACCTCTTCATAAGTGAAAACCGGAATTCCTGCACCATTCTCTCCGTAAGTTTTACCCTCCATCTCAGAGATTACATATTGCCATCTATCTAAAAAATAGGGGCATCCAGGACAATTTGTGATAATCATATCTGGCTTAAAGGGAGCCATACTCTCAAACTTTTTATGAGTGTTTGAGATAGAGTATCCTCTGTTGCTTTGTACCAAATATTGTCTAAAACCAAATCCACAACAGTGTCTTCTCTCTGGATAATCTACAACAACACCTCCCCAGGCCTCAATCATACCAGTTAGTACATAAGGGTATTCAGCCCCACCAACCCCCTTTGAAGGGAACATTTTACTATAATGACACCCAATATGTTCAACCACTTTTAATGGTTCACCTGTCTTTTGGTTTATCAATTTATATTTTGCCTGTTCTGCTATTAGATTCCTAAATTTGTATATTATATCGCTTGCGTGAGCAAGATATTTAGGTTTAGCAAACTCTAGTTTACAAGAGTCCCAAAGATGTTGTTTTATCTTAGCCTCTAACTCTGGAAATTCGTGCCAAGTCTCTAGAGTCTCAGTATAGAGCCCAAAAGAGGTGATACAAGAACAGACATAATTCTCATAACCGTGCTTTTTCATTAGAGCAAATTGTCTCGCGATAATGGTCATCACTGTCTCCATTTGGATAACATCTGCGTGGTAGGCTATACCGCCACAAGTGGTGTGGTGCTCGGTCTCAAAAAAATCCTTTTTAAGTCTGTTTTGCGTTATATCTAAAAAAATCTTTTCACTTGCAGGAAAGAAGTTTTGTCTGATACAACTTCTAACATAAAAGTAGTGATCGTCGGGAATCTCCTTTTGGTATTTAGACCATATATTTCTTTTACCTTCGTATATCATAGTGCTCTGTTTAAGTGATCTTTTTCTGTTTCTGAATATGTTTTTTTGAAATATTCATCGGGAGTTAAACCCATCTCTTTTGCCTTTTTTAGAGAGTATTCATTTATTTTATTTAACCTCTCGGTAGCCCCTGTAATATCAAATATTTTCTTTAGCTGGTCTAAGTCTTCTTGTGGAACCTTTCTTAGAATACCCGTTCCGTCTCCATCTAAATTTGCACCTAATCTGGCATATACATCGTCTATATTCTCCTCTTTCCACTTCCAAATTGGGCCAGATTCTGGGTGTGCATCATATTTAAATTCTCTTGCATAGATACAATATCCATATTTTAATATATTGCTGCTTAATGTATTAGCGATAACGTATTGCTGCCTTCCCTTTTCAGATTCCGTAAAGTAGCCAAGTTCCATTGAGAGGTTCCTAAGTGCCATAATAACTAAACCTGGCGCATTCTTGCGAGGACACCTAGTTACGCAAGACATACACTCTCCGCAATACCAAATTTGTTCATCTTTAAGAAGCTCTTCTATCTCTGAATCATTTTTAGATTGAACTATATCTACGATTTGTCTAGGATCATATTTGTAGAACTCTGCTGCAGGACATATTGCGGTGCAAGTTCCACAATTTATGCAGGCATTTAAGCCCTCTTTTATTCTGTAGTCGGTAGTTAATTGATCATAAAGTTTTCCCATATTTATAGTGTAATTACTTATTAGATATAGTTAGTTTAGATTCGGCCATTTGCATATTATCTGCCATCTTAGTGAGAACTTTAATGAATTGCTGCAACTCGGCATCAGAGATATCCTCTGTAATGAGAGTCACCGCCTCAATAGCAGCTTTAGTTACATTTGTTTTTATCTCTATTGCGTATGGAGTTAATTCAATTAGATTTTGTCTTCTATCTTGCTTATCTGCAACCCTTTTTACTAGGTTTTTCTTCTCTAATCCATCAACTAATTTTACTATAGAGTTCTTATCTTTTAATATATTATCAGCAATCTGTTGTTGAGACATTGTTCCGTTATCCCACAGCGCATCCATTAATAAAAATTGCTCAGGAGTTAGGTTAAAGCCGTGTTTTTGAAAAGTTAAAGTGACGAATTGTTTAAATTTATTATGGGCAAAATTTAAGTACACGCCAACCTGTTTGCTAAGTATCATATTAGATAGTATTATGTTTTACTATTACAAAAATAATATAAAAAATTAAATAAACAATATGTGTGGAAAACCCAGTAAAAAGTGCCCCCAACAAATTATTTAGATTGACCACAGTTAG
>CAYJAK010000017.1:0-30464 GCA_964368585.1 uncultured Muribaculaceae bacterium | reverse complement strand
CCGCACATTTTGGCAATCTTTCTAAGTTGAATATTTATCGTCACACAAGAGAAAATTTATCAAGAGTTTGATTTAAGTGTGTTGCAACTTTACTCTTACCTATTGCCCTTGCTGATTTAGTATTCCATAACTTCTCAGCCACATAACACTTGGCACTAAATTGCGCCATCTCCTTGCCGGTGGTAATGCGCCCCATAATTGGAGTAGTCCCATCTTTTCTCACCTCCTTATGGCGGAGGTAGAAACTTACTTTTAATTCATTGTTCATATTCGTAATAGTTTAAATATTTCTACTTCTAAATTTTGCGGTTTTGCAAACTGCAAAATTACCTAAATACGAACAAAGAACTTACACTTAACTACCAGCAATTCAACGAATAATAATCATTTTGCCAATGATTCTACTGCTGCGAGTTACCCGAAATTGCTACACACAAAAATAGGTAACGGATTCGTAACAGAACTACTGCTTTATTATGCGTTTTATTGCCTTTTGCCAAAATTCACTTTGGCGCAATCCTCTCTATATTAGCCACATTTTGAATAACTTACTATATTTTGCTTGATTTTTCCCTTGTAGTTTGCTTTCAGACCGATAATAAGTGGAGTTGTGACGAATTTATCTCGATAGTAAATCAAAATCAATTCAATGTTATTTCGCAACAGAAAATAGAGGCAAATCCTCTCTCTGAGTTTGCTTTAGTTGCTAAGAGAGTGTAAGTTTATCTTCCTCTATTATTATTTTACCATCATCTATCATCTCCCGTAAAACTGAAATAAACAGATCTCGTCTATCTCCAGCAATAATCTCGATATCAGAAATTTTAGCAGACCCTTGCTTAAGTTTATCTATAATTATCTGCTCTATCTCTTTTGAACTCTGCGTATAGTTTTGATTATGCTTTAATTTTAAACAAACATCACATACACCACAATTCTGCTCAACCTTTTGCCCAAAATAGTCAGTTAATTGAATACTTCTACACTCATCACTCTTATTTACATACTTAATAACACTCTCTATACGCTCCTTAAACATATCTTTTCTACTCTGATAACGCTTTGTGGATATATATAGATTTTTTTCAACTAAACGTTCATTATTTATAATAATTAAAGGGGTACGTAGGCGTGGAACAAATTTTATAACCTTTAGTTTTGCTAGTGTTTTAAGTTTATCCCTTACACCTAAAATATTATCTTTAGTTAGTCGTGCAATATACTCCTCATCTATTGGAGTTAATTTTGAGAATAGTCCCGTATATATTCTAAGAATAGATTTTATAAAAATATCTAAATCGGCTCTATCAATCTGTACTTTATAGAGTGCATCTCTAGTTACTGTAAATAGAACCTTGGATGGATTATCAACTTCATCCGTTAGCTCCCAATATCCCTCCTGTTCAATATATTTTATGGCATAATATGCTGATACATAATTAAGGGAGAATTGTCGGGAGAATTCCATTAAGTCAAATTTTGAGATACTCCCCTCCCCCTCTTCATAAGCATACCCAAGATATATAAAGACCTTTTGATAAACATCTTTTATATAATCCATTTCAGGATACGTAACTCTATGTATTTGACGTAATCTATTCAAATCCATACTGTTCCACAAGAGTGTTGCATAAGAGCGTAAGCCATCTCTTCCAGCTCGTCCTGCCTCTTGAAAGTATGATTCTAAAGAGTCAGGCATATCAAAATGGGCTACAAACCTTACATTGGGTTTATCTATACCCATTCCAAAGGCATTTGTAGCAACAATAACTCTTGTTTGATCCATTTTCCAGTTATCTTGCTTTAGAGATCGCATCTCTTTACTTAAGCCTGCGTGGTAGTAATCTGCCTGGATATCGTGTTCAACTAGGAATCTAGCTATCTCTTCGCACTTTTTTCGCTCTCTAACATAGACTATTCCTGTCCCTTTTACACCCCTACAAATCTTAAGTAAATTACCATATTTATCATCTGTCTCTCGCACTACATACGATAGGTTAGGGCGTTCAAATCCTGATGTAATAAGTTTACCATCTTCAAAATTTAAGACTCTTATTATATCCTCTGCCACCGCTTTTGTGGCTGTTGCTGTTAGTGCTATTATGGGTGTAGTTCCAATGATATCTCTTATCTGCTTTATCTCTAAATAGGCTGGTCTAAAATCATACCCCCATTGAGATATACAGTGCGCCTCATCTACAACTAAGAAATTGATATTCATCTTTTTAACACGCTCTCTAAATATTGGCGTGTGTAGGCGCTCTGGAGAAACATATAAGAATTTGTAATCACCATAAATTGCATTATCTAGTGCGATATCAATCTGATTAAAACTCATACCAGAGTATACCGAAAGTGATCTTATTCCTCTTGAATTAAGATTTTGAACCTGATCCTTTATTAATGAGATTAAGGGAGAAATAACCAAACATATCCCCTCTTTCATTAGAGCAGGAACTTGGAAGCAGATAGATTTGCCACCACCAGTAGGCATTAGTGCTAAAACATCATTTCCATTTAGAGCTGATGTAATTATATCCTCCTGTTTTGGTCTAAAACTATCGTAGCCCCAATACTGTTTTAGCACATCGGTAGCTATCATAGAGTTCAATTATTTTTTAAGCTCTTTAATAATATTTTTTGAGGCATCTTCTAACATATCTAGAACTAACTCAAAACCTCTAGCCCCGCCATAATATGGATCAGGAACCTCAGTTGGGGATCCATTTGTACTTAGATACTCCTCTGTACAGTAGTCTGTAAGTTTAGATATTTTTGATAGATATTCTTGATTTTTTTTCTCACTCTCTAGCGAGTCATATATTCCCTCAACTGCATTGGATACTACAGATCTTAGTCCTCTTACATTTGAGTCATCCATCGCGATGATATAGTCAAATTTTTCAAAATCAGAAGGTGTAACTTGTCGAGATATTGAGGTTACTTTATAGCCTCTTTTAAAGGCACTTTCAATCATTCTTGAGTCTGCTCTCTCACCCGCATGGTATCCAATTATTCCTGCTGAATCAATCTCACAATCAACTAATTGTCCATCCAACTCTACAAATCTCTTTAACACTGCTTCGGCAGCGGCTGAACGGCAAATATTACCCATACAAATAAATAGAACACTCTTCATAGGACTCAATTATAAATTACTATCTACAAAGATAATTTTTTTATGTTAAAAGCCAAAAAGCACCCTTCTCCGCCTTAACTTCTCTTTGAACACCTCTCTACTCTCGTTATTGAATAAAGACTCTTTAGCCTCAATGATCTCATTTACCCTATCACCTGAGTAGAGCTCCCCTATAATGGCAACATCGCTATTCTCCTCAAACATAATCTCTAGCGGATTAAATGATTTTAACCTTGTAAAATTATCAACCGATGGAATAGGAAATGGTTTATCGCTAAAGAACTCTTCATCATATTTACCTGCAATTACATTGGCCATACCATCTTGTAGGTTATATGTTCCAGATTTATATGGCTCTATTATCAGATACTCCTTCTCTACTAGATTAGTCTTATGCGGGTATCTCCTTGCAGGTTTAATAAAGAAGGTAGGAGTCTTCCCTTGCCTCCATACACAAGTAGAGCTACATTCATCTACATACACAACACCATCTGCATCATATTTAAAGCTCATTTTTGCAATAAACTTATACCCATATTCATTTAGATACTTTGGTAATCTCTCTGCATTGTAGTATGCCGCATATATATAATCGAAATCTATATCAACTAACCTACTGGTAATTATGTTATACCTTAGCGTTCCCTCCGCAAATATCCTAGTCTCATTAGGAAATGCCTCTGGGTTTGTTTTGAATTTCACTATCCCAATCTCTCTTTGAGACCCAACAGGCTCATAATCATACACTTCATAATCAGCAAAAAGAGGACCATACCTACATACAATCCTAATTAACTCATCAATCTTTGGCTCATAGTTATTATGCCAATCAGAGTATTGTTTATCGAGAATATTATAGCCATCTGTTGTAATACTATACGAGCGCGCCATATACTCAGGAACTGTATAAAAGCTATAGTGTAGATCCCAATCATCTATGCTGGCATTATTACCCGATGAATAATAGATTCCAAATTCATCTCGCATATCCAATGTAATGCTATCTGTCTCAACTATTCTAGAATATCTATACTCACCAATATTTCTATATGCATGCTCAGCATTATACATATTTTTGCTATGGTAGCTATGCATCTCTTTCAGACTCTGTTTTGTCTTCTTTTTGGGAATCTTAATTACTAACTCATCCATATCATAAGAAGAGATCTGCTCATTGTTATTTTTAACAGTATCTTCTGATAATTTTATTGTTATATCTTGTGAGTATCCCGATGAGTAAACAAAAAGTGTAAAAATTGGTATTAATAATAGATAATTTTTCATAGTTGGAGTATTTTAACCAGACTCACACATTACATAAATCGTTCCAATCACATTTACACTTACTTTATTGTTTGAATCAACAGAATATTTATCTAATTTTGCAAACCATAATAATAAAAGAATATAATGCTAGACATTTTAACACTAATCTTAGGACTTATACTTATTCTCGTTGGCGCAAACTACTTAATTTCAGGATCAGAAAAGATTGCTCGCAGATTTGGACTTTCAGATTTTATAATTGGTTTAACAATAGTTGGTATTGGAACCTCTACGCCAGAGATGGTAGTGAGTTTTATGTCTGCCATAAAAGGAAATGCCGACATTGCCGTTGGTAATGTACTGGGTTCCAACATATTTAACACACTTGTGATTCTAGGAATCTCTGCTATTATCTTCCCGATAAAATTAACAGGCAACAACATTAGAAAAGATATCCCCTTTGCACTATTAGCTGCATTTGTATTGCTAGTTTTGGGCTACTCTACACTTCTAAATGGGACAGATTCAAACATTATATCAAGAGTTAATGGAATTATGCTACTCTGCTTCTTTGGTGTATTTTTAGCATATACAATATACTCATCATCAGATCAAAAAGTTGACAACCAGGTTGAGAATACTAATCTTAAGAAAGGCTCTCTTCCTCTTCAAATTCTAATGGTAGTTGGAGGATTAGCTGGATTAATTTATGGAGGAGATTTGTTTGTAGAGTCAGCCTCATCAATTGCCAAAAGAATGGGAGTCTCAGATGCGATTGTTGCATTAACAATTATGGCAGGAGGAACATCTCTTCCAGAGCTAGCCTCTTGCGTTGTTGCTGCATTAAAGAAAAAATCAGATTTAGCACTCGGTAATGTTGTTGGTTCAAACGTTGCAAATATCTTTTTAATTCTTGGAGGAAGTGCTACAATTCAATCTTTATCAATGAACAATATTGGAAAATTAGACTTATGGACACTCTTTATTGCCTCATTATTAGTTGTTTTAACCGCTTTCACCTTTAGAAAGAGGGAGATAGATAGATTTGAAGGGGTAATATTTGTTCTAATCTATATTGGATTTATTTTTGTACAGATAAGTAAGTAGTATTAAAAAAATTAGAACTATGAAACAGAATTATAAATTAGGCCCAAATTTAGATATATATAGATCGCTATTCTTTAAGGTGATAATAATCTTCATCTTAGCTTTAAATATCTATTCAATAGCTGATAAAATCTATGAAATTAATTTTATAGATTTTGATATTCCTATTCTATACAATATTATATACATTTGTACTGGAATACTCTATTTTATACATCTGAGAATATCAAATCTTATAAATCCAAATATATCCAGTTTAATAAAATTTTTAATCTATTTCTCTCTCATAATTAGCGGACTTCTTGCAAGAGGTTAACTAAAATATCTACAATTAAAATAATATAGAGTCATAAACTTTATGTATCTTTGCGCGATTTTAATAAGAAAGATAAATGAGTGATATTATTATTTGCCCACAGTGCGGAATGGATAACTGCTACTTTTATATGTTAAATACGTGCCCAGATTGTGGTCACGAGTGGCAGCCACAAGATTCAGAGAGTCAAGAATCAACAGTTGCAAAAGATAGCAACGGAGCAATCCTTGCAGATGGAGATGCTGTTACAGTTATAAAAGATCTTAAAGTAAGAGGCTCCTCTATGGTTATAAAAAGAGGTACAAAGGTTAAAAGTATTCGTTTAACTGAGAATCCAGAGGAGGTTGATTGCAAAATAGAGGGCTCTAGTATTGTTCTTAAAACCTGCTTCTTAAAAAAATAAACTTTTATGCACTTTTTTGATTTTTTATATCATACAGATGTAAAAAAGAGTTAAATTTGTGTTTTACTAATTAAAACTTTAGAGCTTTCGAAGATTTATACGAAAATATAATCAACCTAAAAATGGTTAACCCATACGTGCAAATTCTATTTGTAAGGCGTATGTAATTAATTTTTTACTTAAAAAGAACAAAACAACACTTTTAAATAAAAATTATTAATTACATAAAATTTTACACATTAAATTTCACAAATGGAAACTGTCATAATTTACTTAACCTTAGCCCTTGGATTCTCATTTCTCTGTTCTATTCTTGAGGCGGTTTTGTTATCTACACCTATGTCTTTTATCTCGATAAAAGAGAGCGAGGGCGAGAATGTAAAGTACCTTAAAGCACAAAAATCAAACATAGATAGACCTATATCAGCAATATTATCCTTAAATACAGTTGCACATACAATTGGTGCAGCAGGCGTTGGAGCCGAGGCTGTTAAAGTTTTTGGAGAGGTCTATTTTGGTGCCATTTCAGCTGTTCTTACAATATTGATATTAGTTTTATCCGAGATTATACCAAAAACAATTGGTGCAACATATTGGAGAAGATTAGCTATACCTTCATCTAAAATTATTAGGGTTCTTATAGTTATATGCTTTCCTCTAGTTTGGTTATCTGAATTTATTACAAGACTTATTACCCCTGAAAATACAGAAAAATCTGTTAGTAGAGAGGAGCTATCAGCTATGGTTGATGTTGGAGAGAAAGAGGGTGTATTTGAGACAAATGAGAGCAGAATTATTCAGAATCTAATGAAACTTGAGGCTGTTGAAGTGAGACAAGTTATGACACCTAGAAGCGTTACAGCTACTGCTTCTGAAACCGATACTGTTAAAGATTTTTATGCTGATAAAACACTTCGTTCATACTCTAGGATCCCTCTATTTAGCGAGGAGAGTGCTGATGAAGAGGAGTATATATCGGGATATGTACTATTAAGAGATGTACTTAGCAATTTAACTGAGGATAAGTTTGATATTAAATTACAAGATATTAAAAGACCTATTATCGCCATAAGAGAGGATGAAAATGTCTCTTCTGCTTGGGAAAAACTTCTTGAACAAAAAGAGCATATAGCCTTAATAATTGACGAATATGGCTCATTTGAAGGGATTATAACCCTAGAGGATATTGTAGAGACAATTCTTGGATTAGAGATTATAGATGAGAAGGATACGGTTGTAGATATGCAACAACTTGCCCGTGAGAAATGGGAGGCTCGTATGGCTAAATATAAGCAGTTGATATAATATCAATTTCTAATAGAGTTTATATAGCAAAAAAAGAGGTCGTCTAATAGAGTTTATACTCTTACAGACGACCTCTCTTCTTATTTATACCTTATAGGCTGCTTAGTTAGCTAGAAACGATTTATTGATTCATCATAATATCATAAGTATTCAAGAAACCTAAACGCACTAAATCATAGAATTTATCCCAATGTAATTTAGATGATTCATCTGAGATCTTATGATAATCCTCGTGCATTCCTGAGAAGAATCCCATTATAGGAATACCTTTGCGTAAGAATGGAACATAATCTGTTGCTCCACCATAATTTGTTACAGTAGATGCTGAGTAACGAGGCTTAAGATTTAGCTTAAACTCTTTGATATTACTCTCTCCATATGCCTTATACTCAGGATTTGTTTCAGAGTATTCATAATCAAACTCAACCTTCTCTTTATCTTCTGGATAGCTTCTAGCAAGCATATCTAGGTTTACATTACAAATGAATTCTGTATCGGGATATAACTTCTCCATATTATCTACAAAGTATCTAGAGCCAAGTAAACCTAACTCCTCTCCGCTCCACATTGCAAAGATAATATCATACTCTGGCTGTACTCCACTCGCCTTAAATGCCGCTGCAATACCCAATACGCCTACGCTTCCCGATGCATTATCGTCTGCTCCGTTCCAGATGAAACCATCTTTGATACCCATATGATCATAGTGAGCCCCCACAACAAGTGCTTTTGAAGAGTTTTTACCTTTAATTCTTCCTACTACATTAGTTAAAACTACTGCATTAGTTTTGTTTTTAGCCTCATATTTCACGCTCTTACCTTTTATCTCAATTGGCTTTGAAACTGCTCCTTTAGCTGCTTTTGCTACATAATTAGTAATAACCTCCTCATTTAACAGATTTTTACCAATCTTAGGTGATACATTTATTGTATATAAAGATTTACTATAGCTAGATGAATTTATCACTCTTCTTCTATTAGGGCTTATTCTCTCTGATTTATAGTAAGAATAATTATCTGCATAGGTAGATGATGATGCATTAAATTGCTCTAAAGGAGTTATATATATCACTCCTAAAGCACCATTCTCCATAATATATGAATTACCCGCTACAAAGGCTTCATAATACTTATTCATACGATTCTCTTCAAAATACTTACTATGATCGCTAGGATAACCTTGTAATAATACAACAAATTTACCCTTTAAATCTGCTCCTTTAAAGTCGTTATGTCCTATACTCTTATCAATTAAGCCATAGCCAGCAAAGACTAATTTGCCCTCCATCTCTACGGATGCTGAATTTCTTGTAGTAAAATCTATTCCATTTCCAGAATAAATTTCACTGGAATAACCTCCTCCTAATTCGTCAGAAACTATTAACTCTTGTTTAATGTTCTCTAAAACCTCAGAAAATCTTGCATTTTGGAAGTAACTAAAATTGCCATTTCCCATAATATCACCTGCTGGTTCAACTCCATATACCTCTAACATAGATGCTAGATACTCCGCTGCTAATCTACCACCCTTTTCAAAAGTGGCTCTCCCTTCCATATAATCTGATGATAAAAATTTAAGTTGCCCCCTTAGAAAGCTGTCAGTTAAAACAGTCATACCCTTCTCTTTTGGTGTTAGATCTTGCGCTGCAAGATGACTGCTGCCTGCAATACAAAGTGATAAAATTAAGATTAACGTGATAATTTGTTTCATATAAATGTTTTTTAGATTAAAGGTGTAAAGTAAGTTATTTTTTATTAAAATTCATAAATATAGGTAACACAAATACTAGTGCAAGCACTGAGAAGAGCATCCCTCCCATTACACCTACAGCAAATGCAAACCAGAATACTTCATCGGGACCATCAAATAAGAATGGGATAAGACCTAGCACTGTAGAGATTATTGTTAGAAGCGTAGGTATTATCTTTCTATTATAAGCTGTTATGTAGGCTGTTACAGGCATTTTGCTAGATAATCTCATTACCGTTCTATACTCGCTAATAATATATATACCAGCGTTTACTACTATTCCAGCAAGCATAACTATTGCAGCAAATCCACCTTGGTCAAAAGGGAAACCTCCTAACCAGAAGGTTAAGAATAGTCCAATTAAACCTATTGGTATCATTAATATTATCACAAATGGAACACGTAATGATTCAAAGATTATAGCACATATTCCATAAATAATAATAATTACAAGAAATATCAACCCCGCCTGCTGAGCCTGCTCTTTGAATCCCCACCAACGATTATTTGATTCATTAGCCTTGTAGCCTATCGGGAGAATCTCATTAAATTCTTTAACATTTCTCTTTCTAACCCTATTTGCCAACTCATAAGTTCCTACAAAATCATAGTTAACATAGAGACTATACTGTTGATTCTTTCTATAAATATCATTTCCAGAAACCCTCTTTTCAACGCTACCAACATCGGTCAAACGAGTTTTGATTGAATCAATATCAATCATATCATTTCTTATATGCCATAAATCAAACTCATCTTTTTTACCAGAAACCAACTGAATATCAATCATTTCTCCATCGCGATAAACTTTCCCTAAACTTCTATCATAGAGCTGCTCACCCAAGAAATTAAAATATTTATTAACATTCAATCCACTACTTGCTATTTTTTCTGTATCATACTCTATAAAGAACTCAGTTCGTGGAGGATTATTGTATGGAGAGCCATAAATTTCAGGATCTTTAACCCTTGCACTTGTTAAAAGTTTTTTTCTAAACTCCTCTGCATAAGAGTATAATTTATCATAATTATAACCAGTAAGTTCAACTGAGTGCTGTTTGAATCCCGATATTGGGTTGTTATAGAAGTTATTATCATCTATTCCATAAACGCGCCAAGTGGCACCTCCCAGTGCCGAAGCCTTTGCAATAACTTGCTGCTTTAGCATTATAGGGAACCCTGTATTTTCAAACTCCTCCTTGAATGTAATATTTATGGAACCATTACTTACACTACTTACATTGGTTCTATACATATCTATCTCCGAGAAGCCACTTAAGTAGTTCTCCATAGATTTCATAATATCATTCAACTGATGTATAGTACACCCCTCTGGCATAGAGGCAACTGCAGATAATGTCTTTCTAGGATTTGGAGATCTGTAATAGTTAGATGAATTAAGATTCTTAGCAAATACTCTAAATGATCCACCTAAAGCCGCCTCAAATATCTTTCTATTTTTAGTATAGAATTTTGATCCAATAGTTTTATTGTATGTGTTTTCAAAGAAGTTAAGCTCCTCCTTATTATTCTTTTTGCTTTCTCCTAGTTTTTCTGGAAGCATATGTATCGGGAGTCCAAATGCTAAAATTATAACTATAACATAGACCCAGCGATATTTTCTACCAAATTTTATATACTTTGAGTATAGATTTGAACTCTTTACAATTAAGCGTTTACGGCTACGTTTTAGATTTGCAACACCTCTATTTTTTAACGGAATCTTATCTAGGAGCGCAGGCACAAATAGCGCTGCAACAAATAGCGATATTGTTAGATTTATTATGATCACCCATACAAAATCTGCAAGTTGAGTAACCGACTCCTCTGGCAAAAAGAAGATTATACTCAATGAGGCAATTGTAGTTAAAAGTGCCCCTAATACAGATGTAAACACAGTTCTATTCTTATAATATGTATAGTGGTCTACCATCACTATGGCGGTATCAATTATAATCCCTAATGAGATGGTGATTCCAGCCATAGAATAGAGCTGAATCTGCACATTTCCAAAGTAGTAAAAGATTGCTGCTATTAAAAGATTCACTATAATTGTTATAAAAATAACAAATAGATATCTAAAGTTTCTACTTACCAGCAGTACAAATAACAATAGAATTACAAGAGAGAGTATTGAACGCAAGAATATCTTTCTTATCTCTTTTTCAAGAGTTTCAGACGCATCATAGGCAACTAAAAATGAGAAATTCTCAGGAGTGATGCTCTTTAACTCCTCCATCTTCCCTTTTATCTCTCTGGCTACCGATATTGTATTAACATCCTTATTGGCAAATATTGTAAGGTTTATGGTGTTTAATCCATTAATCCTTGAGTAAGATTTTGGTAACATCTCTTTATATTGAGCTGTAGCTAAATCTCTTAAATAGATTACTCTCCCATCAATATTTTTTATGGGAATATCTAAAACATCCTTTTCTGGCTGACTCTTTAGTGTAATAGCCATACTCTCTCTGCCCACTTTACTAGTACCAATAATGTTACTATTATGGTTTGCGCTAAATGCGGCACTAATATCAGAGGTTTTTATACCTATAGCATTTAATATATCGGGATCATAAGAGATAACCAAATGGTATGGGGTAGCTCCCGATAACCTTGCACTCTCCATTCCCTCTATTTTTGCAAGTTCAGGATTAAACTTCTCCTCAATAAATTTGGCTATTGCCACTGGAGGCATATCTGCATTTATAATATAAGTTAATATATGACTCTCATTATCAATACTTCTATTACTTTGCGATTTACTTATATAAGGGTATGAGACGCCTTCTGGTAGAGCAGAATAGATTTGCCTAATTTGTGTAGCAACCTCAAAACGAGCCATATCCATATCTTTACCCTTCTTGAATGTGAGGGTAATGTTGCCCCCTCCAAACCACGTTACAGCATTGATATCATCAACCTCTGCAATAACACCAAGAGCCCCCTCTATCTTAGAGGTTACCTCCTTCTCTATAACCCTAGCAGATGCATCATAATAACTAAATGAGACAGATAGAGAACTGGTTTTAGGTGTAGGAGAGTATTGAATATTAAGCAATGGTATCAAAGAGACCCCAATAAGTGCTAACGCTATCATTATTAGAATGACAGAGAAAGATGGAATAGATCTGAGCGAACTTGCTCTATTTTGTGGAGTATTAACCATTTTTAGCTCTTTTATACTGTTTCTTATATATCTCAAAATAGACTAATGGTACATATAATACACTCACCAATGTTCCTACAACCATTCCAGATATTACAGCAACTGCCAATGGATACTGCAGATCTGACCCCATATCGCCTGTGAGTAAAAATGGCACCATAGAGAGAATTGTTGTAATTGAGGTCATCAATATTGGCTTCAATCTTCTAGCTCCTGCCTCCATCACCGCTCTTAATACCCCATATCCACTCTCTCTAAGCTTATTTATTGTATCCACCTTTAATATGGAGTCATTTATCACGATACCACACATCACTACAATACCAATTAGAGACATTAGATTAATACTAACATCAAATAGCCACAAGAAAAATATTGCTCCAAATATGTCGATAATCAATTCAAATAGAATTATTAATGGTTGTGTGAGCGATTCAAATTGTGCTGACAAGATAAAATATAGAAGTAATATGGAGATAATAAGCACATATATTAGCTCCTTAATTAATTCAATATTAGAGAAATAGGCACCTGTAAAATCAACTTCAAAATTATCATTTGAATTAACAATACTCTCAATTGTATTTATAGTTGGAATAATATCATTATCAGCAATATACAAATCTAATTTATAATACTCTCCATCTCCTCCAGATGTGATACTCTTTAAATCTCTTGAATTTGTTTGCCTTAATAGAACATCTAACGGCACGCTATATTCATCCTTCTCAACTACTGTTTTACTAATTATCTCACCTAGCTCCTTTTTATCGCCACCAAGCACAATTGGTAAAATCTGAGTGCCAGTTGAGATTGTCATAATATTATTGCTTCTAAGAGCTTTGCGCAAAATAGATAGTACCTCATTATAACTTACATTATATAGAGCCATCATCTCTGGGCGCGGCACAAACTCTATATGCTCTTGCCACTCCGCATTGGGAACATCTATATTTGACAACTCAATATTTATCCTTCTTAGAACCTCATCCAAAAGATTCAGATCCTTTATTGTACCTGTTGTAGGACGAATATTTGCTGTTAAAGAGGCCTCATTTGAGGCAAAAATCATATCAAAGATATTTCCCGATGATGAGAACTCTACAACTGCCTCTGGATAGTTACTCTCAACTCTCTCCTTTATCTTCTCCTGCACTAAAAGCACATCATCTACAGATGATGTTTTAATATATATAACCGACTCAGAAATAGTCTGTTCCGCAGTGTGAGCCATTAAGAATTGATGTACACCTGCAATTACTGTACTCTCCTCTACAAGCTCTCCAAGCTCCTCTACCAGTTTATTACACCTCAACGAATTTTCTTGAGCAGAGATTCGTTGGTTCCACTCTATAGAGACTAAAGCATCATTGTATGACATTGGTGGGAGCTTCTCTTTTTTTATTACCATAAATACTCCCATTATTCCAACAATAGCCAAAATGAAAATGCTCCACATTATCCATCTACGTCTAAAATTCCACTTTAATGCCTTTTCATATAAATTTGTTAGATTACCGCTTACAATTCTCTGTAAGAACTTATTAGGGGTAAATCTCACTTGATTTCTATATAAAAGATGATAAAAAGTTGGTAGAACTAGCGCCGTAACTGCCAAAGCAGAGAATAGCACTATAGTTACTGCCATTGCTTGATCATAGAATAGAGCTCCAGAGATACCACTCAGAAATACTAGCGGAATAAACACTGCACACGTAGTTAAAACTGAACTTAGCATTGGCATAAATACCTCTTTTGTCCCCTCAACACAGGCTCTATCCAGTGGCAATCCCGATTTCCATCTAAAAGTAATATTATCAATGGTAACAATTGAGTTATCAACCATCATCCCGATACCAATTACCAAACCTGCTAATGAGATGATATTTATCGAGATACCTATAATGTAAAAGAATAGGAACGATATAATAAGTGCAGATGGTATAGTAAACACCACAAGTAGTGGAGAACGGAAATCTTGCATAAAGAAGAAAATCACGATACAAGCCAACAGTGCACCCATTAATATATTGGATATCAAATTATTGATTGAATAATCTAATAGAGCTGTCTGGTCTCTTGTTAAAGTAAATTCCAATTCTGGATAATCCCTCTCCACTTGCACCATTAGGTCATTTATCTCACTCCTTAGATCTGCCATTTTAGCCTCAGAGCGCTTTATTACAGCCATTGTAAGTGCCTCTTGCCCATTATTAAGCACAATTCCACTCCTATCGCTAGATTGTAATATTACACTACACAAATCCTTAAATTGATATATTCTACCATCAATCTTAAGATAAATCTCCTCAATATCCTTTTTATCAATAAGTTTTGATTCAAAACGTACATTAAAACTATACTCCCCATCTCTAATAGTAAGGTTACCTAAAGTCACATCCGCCCCCTCTATTGCAGAGACTAATTGAGACTCGGTAACTCCTGCCATCTTTAATTTCCCCTCATTTGGCACAATTAGAATCTCCGAATTGATAACTCCACTAATATCTACCATTGCCACTTGAGGAATCTGTTCAATACGCCTAACAACTACCTCCTTAACAAAGGTACTCATATCTAGTAGCTCTCCAGAAGGGTTATCGGGATTTAATTTATCACTCTTATTTTTTAAAGAGACATTTATATAGAATGCTGGTAGATCCGTGGCGCTAGCTCTTATTACTTTTGGTCTCTCCATCTCCTTTGGCAGAGATGATATTGCTCTATCTATCTTCTCATTAACCTCAACAAAAAGAAGATCCATATTTACACCATACTCAAACTCCATAGTTATGATACCACTACCATCTTTACTCTGAGTACTAATCTCCTTTAAGTTAGATACTTGAATAAGTTGTGATCTAAGTGGATCAATTGCCATTTCATTGAGTTCTCTAGCTGATGTCTCAGAATCTGATACTTTAATGGTAATCAAAGGAATATCAACTTCTGGCACTAGCGAGACTGGTAGCTGCCGCATTACTGCAATACCTAAAATTAAGGTTGCAATCAATACAGTGAATACCGCTATTGGGCGATGTATTAGACTCTTAAACATATCTTATCCCCCAACTATTTAATTACTTTTATAGCAGCATTATCTCCTAAGTTTAGATTTCCCGATACAATTATTGAATCTCCTATCGAAAGATCAGCCTTTCTATCCAAATTAGGGGCAACAACATACTCCTCACTATTTGCCATTACTACATTTACATAGGTCCATAATGATTTTCCTTTATTGCATCTAAATAGCACCTCCATATTATCTCTTATCACAACAGCACTTTTAGGTACAACTAATTGATTTGGAACAGCCTCCTCAATTAAGATCTTTACATTTTGGCCATCAATAAGATCTCCTCCACTATTATCTATTGCCGCAGTCAATTTTATCTGACCATTTTCATCTACAATTGGATTAATTGCAATAATTTTCCCTTTATACTCACTCTGGCTGTCATTAAATGGAATCACTTTAACGCCTTGACCTGCTTTAACAAGATTTAATTCACTCTCTAAAATAGAGAATCTAACATTCATCTTTTTATCATCTACAATAGTACAAAACTCAGATGACGTTGTCTCATATTTTTTTGCAGTAATTGAGGCTATTTTACCATCAAACGGTGCATAGATAACACTCTTTAGATATGTATCTTCTGCTTTAGTTAAATTATAAGCTGCATCGTAGTAACCAGATCTAATTCCAGCCACCTCTAACACCTCTTTAGGCGCTGTTAATGTATCCTCTATGCTATAACCAAAATCTAGAAGTTTATCTGCAAAATCCATCTTTGCCTTTTTATATGCAAGCTTTGATCTTTCTAGCTCTAACATTGCATCTGTTCTATCAAGCTCTGCTATAATATCACCCTCTCTTACACTCATTCCCTCTACCACATTTATTCTCTCTATCTTACCTTGAGTTGCAAATGATAATTTACTCTTATCAACAGCCTCTAATTTTCCATTACTTATCAACTGCTTATTGAATGTTTTTAACTCTAATACCATAGCTTTCACCTCATTAAGTTCAATTTTTTGAATCTGTTTAGCCATATTAGAATCTTGAGTTTCTTCTGTTTTTGGAGCACAAGCATTTAGTAATAACAGTGCTAAAATTCCCAAATAAATAGTGTTAGATCTCATATTGTGTAATTTTTATATTGTCTGTAAATAATCTATTTAACTAATTTGTCAAATTCGGTATTAATATTTATACCTAATACATAATCATAGAGTGTTAATTTTCTTAACTCATAGTAGTACTCCCAATAGTCTCCTAAACTCTCTACATAACTGCGTTGAGCTGTATCAAACTCACCTCTTGCCGCATTTAATTCTGTTACAGTCATTGTTCCATTTAAGAAGTTCTTAGTTGCAAGATTATAACTCTCTTCAGCAATTTCAGCAGCCTTTTGAGAAATATCACATTGCCCTCTCTGATTATTAAACTGCATCACTTTCAAGAATATATCTTGCTGATAATCTGTCATATCCTGCTCTAATTGATTCTTGGTTGTCTCAGCCTGCGCCATAGCCATTTGTACACGCCCTTTTCCTAAGCCCCAATCGTATATCGGGATACTTAAACTTAATCCTATTACCTCTTGATCTCTTAAGTTTCTATATACTCTATTAAACTGATCATCATCATTAGATAGACCAAATCTAGCATCTAGCTGCATTGACAGCCCCCTCTCCCCTTTTGCCTGAGCTGTTGCTTTCTCAGCCTCTAGCATTTGAATCTGCTGATCAATATTAAATGATGAGTTCTTTAAAGCATATTCAAGTACAGAAACATACTCAAGCTTAACTGCTGGCAATTCAGCATCAAGATCAACCTCAATATTGGTACTCTCTTTTAATCCTAAGAATGAGGATAAGATATTACGTGTAGAGAGTAGTGTAACATAGGTATTATTCATAGATAATGAATCATTCAAGACCTTTAACTCTAACTGTAATAGAGCTGTTTTTGTTATTGTTCCCAAATTAAACTTCTCTTGCGATGTTTTATAAAGCTCTTTACTCTGGTTAAAATTGCTCTCTGCTATATTATGACTTTTTTGAGCACTTGCGTATTGCCAATATTGAAGTACCGCAAAGATTGTTACCTGCTCCATATTCTCTAAATACTCCCTCTTAGCCCTCTCATACTTTTTAGGCTCAATCTCCTTATCCCATTTGTAGCTATTATATCTAAAGATTGGTTGAATATATGAAAGTGAAATTGGCTGAGAGTAGTAATTAGTATAACTGTTATCACCAAATTGATCTAGTCTCTCTAAACTTGTGTATAGTGACAATTGCCCTCCTGTAGCAGTAATTACCTGATCTACAGATATGGTCATCTCATTTACCATATTATTAGAAGCTCTAAAATTCATCTCACCTGTCTCAGAATCTTGTAGTTGAGTTATAGAATGGTTAAAGTTTCCAACTCTAGCAGATGCCATTAATGATGGTAGTCTAGATGCTTGATATGCTCTAAAGTTCCAATATGAGGCTGTATAACTATTTTTATACTGCATACTCGCGATAGAATTAAGCTGTGCAAGTTCTATTGCCTCATCCATCGAGAGTTTATATACATAAGAATTGTTTTGTGTTGTATCCTGAGCAAACGATAATATCGGGATTAGAAATAAAAGGTTAAGTAGATGTTTTATCATAAATAATAATATTAATTACGTTTATTATTAAATTGCACCTCAAATATAGCTAATATTCATTTATGCTCAACTATAAAATTGGGTATAATAATAATTTAGTAATAATATAACAAAGGCTGCCTAGAGTTAAATTCAAGACAGCCCATTTTTATAATTTTGTATAAAATTACAATTTATACATCACTAAAACACCTGCATCCTCATTATCAGCCGCACCCATAATTTGCTTAGATATCTTAGAATTTGTCTCTTTTTGCTCGATACTTCCTGAATGTATAAACGCTGTAGAGTATCCATCTACAACTCCTAATGATTTTATCTTAACCCCCTCAATATCGCGCAAGTTAATTGAGTTAATAACCTTTGAACCACTCTTATCCTGAACAAACTCCTTTTGCACCATCCCATTAACCAGAATGAAGGTTGTTGAGAATTTATCTTTATCTATAACAAAATTACTCACTCCTAATAACTCTTGCTGATCTCCGCCTAGTAACTCCATCATACCTTCAACCCCATTATCCCATATCTCCTTAGGAATACCTCTTTCTCCAAAGCTAATTCCAAACTGTTTCTCAAATCCATCGGGAGTAATTAAATAGATCTCATTTACTACGCTTGGAAAACAGTAATATACTTTATCATTTAATCTGGTTATTGTAGATTGAATAGAAGAGGCTGCTGATAGGTATGGAACATCATCAGATTTAACCACTTTTAACGAATCTCCCGATATATCCACAAGTTGCATAGCAGAGCCCTCTGCCTCATCTGCCCCCATCTCCTTTAATAAAAATACCAATCCTTCATCAACATATTCAATAGTATAGATAGTCTCATCATATTTAATGCTCTTAATATGCTCCATACTTGGAATTGAGTAATCTTTAATAGTTTGAGAAAAGCCATCGCATATAGATAAAACTTTTCTATCTGCATCATACGTGTAGCTATTTATCTCGATATACTCTCTAGGCCCCCTACCCACTGCATCTAACACATTTAAATAGTTAAAATCTGAATCATATAGATATAGCTTTTGAGTATCACCCTCGTGTATAAATATGTAATCGCCGTATGCTCTTACGCTTGCTGGGTTGGAGAATAATCCACCATCTTGCTCTAACTTCACAATCTTAACATCATCAGTAAGGTCATCTAGAGTATAATCTTGCGCCAAAGAGTAATCTATATCAATAATATCATCTGCACTTTTTTGGCTGCCCGTGCACGAGAATAATAGTGCGCACGTAGCTAATGAGAGGAAGAGTTTTTTCATAAAAAAAGTTTTAATAAGTTTAATATTTATAAATTTAGTGATTTTATTTTTATTGGCAATACAGCAGATTTTTCTTCATCCTCAAGATAAAGAAGAACCTCGTTGTAACTAAAGAAGATACCCTTAATAGCATACTCTTCTAGATCTGTAAACACTACTGGCGTAGAAATATCTTTTTTCTTTTGATGAACTAAGACCTTTTTGTTACCATTAGTCAAAAACGTAAAACAGAGATACTCCTCAGATTCATAAAGATTAGCTATAAGTGTAGCATATCTCTGTGGATCTTTATTTACAAAATCAATAATCTCATACTCATCTACAAACTCCCTATCCTTTGGTATTCCATTCTCCATAAAATCAACCTCATACTTTAATTTTAGTGAATCTGACTCTACGGAGAATATCTTTGTATCAAAATATTTTGTATACAACACATCACTCCCATTTGCCACTCCAAAAGGAGAGCCTAAATCTATCCCAGCCCTATTTATATCTTTAGTAAGATCTTTAACAAACTTATATTCAGAATCATAAAGCGCCAATTCTGCCACAGCTGGAAAACCTCCAAAATAGCATCTTCTTCCAACATATCCATTCCCATATTTTGCTAATATTGTAAATGGAGCATCCTCTAACTCTGTCAAAAGTTTTTCGCTATTAATATACTCTCCATCAATATCATAAGCCACTATTTTCTTTGTATTAAAATCAAATAATTTTAGCGTATCCCCCTCTAGCCAAGCCCTTGGGGCTCCTACATACTCATTTACAGCGCGCCCTTTAGCTGAATAAGAGGTAATAAACTCCCCTGTCTCTCTACCAAACCCCATGATATCACCTTGCAAATCATTTATAATATATCTATCTTCTGTAATCAAGAAGTCCCTATTTCCAGCACCTATAACCGCAGGAGCTCCATCTTTTGTTAAAACCAATAAATCTTTAGAGAACTTTTTTATACTAACCTCAACCTCTTTTGTTAAATCTACCTGTACAAATTTAACACTCTCATCCCTATTTTCACACCCTAAAAGAGATAGGAATAGTACTCCCGATAACAAAATTTCTTTTTTAAGTTTAAATAAAGTTTTCATTTTAAGTTTAATTTAAGTCTTATTTTAAGTTTTGTATATACCCCAATTAGTATCTATTAACAACTACTCTTCCAACAACTTCTCCGCCTTATGCGGCTCTAGCGTCTCAACGCTTCTAAGTGTACGTTGTATAGCCCTGGTACGCACGCCCATAAGAGCATCCATATCTGTTAATCCTCCTTGAATCTTAGTACGAGCCTTATCCAATATACCTCCAAATTTATCAAACTCCGTTTTAACTGCACCAAGTGTCTCCCACACCTCATTACTCCTCTTTTGAATTGCCAATGTTCTAAATCCCATCTGTAAACTATTCAATATAGCAGCAAAGGTTGTAGGTCCTGTAACTATTACATTATATTTCCTCTGCAACTCATCCAGAAGCCCGGCCTTTCTAACCACCTCTGCATAGATTCCTTCAAATGGGAGGAACATAATTGCAAAATTGGTAGTATAAGGAGGTTCAATATATTTAGAGCTAATATCTTTGGCATTTAGCTTAATTGCTGCATCCAACTCTTTATGAGCCACTTCAATGGCACTACTCTCTCCCAAATCATAAGCATCTTGCAGTTTTTCATACACATCCTTAGGGAACTTTGCATCTATCGGGAGCCAAATAGTATCTGCACCATTACCAGGTAATTTTACAGCAAACTCCACAACCTCTCTTGCCCCTGGCTTCACCGATACATTTGTTCCATACTGTTCAGGCGCTAAAATACTCTCCAATAACATCTGTAGTTGTACTTCGCCCAGACCGCCTCGCATCTTTACATTACTCAACACCTTCTTTAACCCACCAACATCTTGCGCCAAGCTCTTCATCTCCCCTAGCCCCTGCTGCACCTCATTAAGCTGCTTTCCAACAGTTTCAAAGCTCTGCCCTAGTCTCTCAGATAGAGTCTTATCCAACTTCTCCTCTACTGTAACTCTAATAGATTCAAGCTTCTCGCCCGTCTTATCTAAGATATTGTTTTGTGTTTTATCCAACTGCTCTAGCTTCTCTCTCTGCATCTTCTCAATTAGAGCCAATTTTTCTGTTTGAGATTTCTCATTTTGAGCAAGTCTTTCGGTTTGGGATTTTTCTAATTGTTCTAACCTTTCGGATTGAGATTTTCCTAGCTGTTCTAATTTTTCTGTTTGAGATTTCTCCATTTGGCCCAATCGCTCAGACTGCCCCTTTTCAAGTTGCGACAACTTTTCAATTTGATTTTTTTCCAAGGTTGCTATTTGCTCTATTTGTCGCGATGATATCTGTTCTAGTCGCTCCTTTTGCAACTCATTAAGCATGTTCAGACTCTTCTCCAATCTCTCCTCAAACCTTAGAAGCGATCTATTCAACTCCTCTCTATTTACCTTGTTAATATAAAATAAGAGAACTACAATTACAACCATCATAGCCCCCACAATAAGTGCAGTTATCTCCATATTACCTTCTCTAAAATTTTTATTTTTTTAACTATACAAAGATAACTTTTTAAGTCAATCACACAATGTTGCGTTGCAATATTAATGGGCATTTGTAGGTGTTTAGAATTTTGTTATTATTTATAAACTCCAAATACCTTAGGGATTGATAAGTAATTACCTTGATTCTCTCTGCATTTTGTAGCTCTGAATAAATCGAAAATTTGCTCCCCTATTTATCTTTCTGTTCTGAAATATTATATATTTTAAGGTTTATATCTCTATAAATTTACATCTATCAAATGAGTGGTGCTCACCTGAAAAGATATATCCAAGTTGATTTGACACGCACATAGTTTTCCCTATCACAGCGTCAATATTGCGGTGAGAGTGCCCATATATCCAGTAGTTGATATTGCTTGACTCAATAAAATTGTATTGCTCAGAGACAAATGCTCCATTAATACTACTACCTTTAAAGTCGGGTGAAGATAGTGCGTATGATGGAACGTGATGAGAAACAACTATTCTTTTCTCTGCTTTTGATGTCGATATTGTGTTTGTAACAAACTCTAAAGCCCGGCTATGTTCATTATTGAAGTCTAGGTAGTTTATTACTTTTCCTGATTTAACTATTCGTCTAAAGTCACTAACACCTCGCTCTACCCAAAAAGCATCTATTGGATTAATATAAGCCCAGAAAGTAGTTAAGATAAACTCAATATCCTCAATGATTATAACCGCATTATAGTACCAATGCACATTATCTCTGATCTTCCCAATATGACCATTATTGAGAGTTTCCAAGTCATAACCTTTGTAAAACTCGTGATTACCTGGAACGACCAGCACTTGTTGATAATTTTTTGATGCCCAATCCCAGAAAGGATGAGCCTGATAAGTATCGTCTCCAAGATAGCCTATATCCCCAGCCAAAACCAATATATCCCCACTAGGTATAATTGGGTTATCTCGCAGATATACCGAATTTTCGTTGAACTCCAAATGCAGATCGCTTGCTATCTGTATCTTCATAACTATTTAGCATCAAAGATTAGTAATAATTGTTCAAATACGCTCTCTCCTTTGGTGTTTGGCAGACCAATACTCTTAAAGAAGTTTGCATCAGGCAGTTCTTTCTCAATAATTGAAGCAAATGTGCGAATATCTTCTTGTAGTTTACTTGGAACATCAAATCGGGCAGCAATAGGTAACATCGTAACCAATCTAAAAATGTCATTCTTATGCTTTCTTATACTCTTTGTATCTACGTTCTCACCCGCTAATTTCCTCTTCCTTAAATCAATAAATGCCCTAGCCTTTAAGCATATTAAACTCTCTACATTTGCAAGATGTACGCCTTCTTCTATGCTACTATGCTCAATTACATAATTATAGTAGCTATCATCCAACAATACAGCTGATAAGCTCGACAAATCATCATCCATAGGAATTGAAGTGAGGCGTGCGTCTGTTGAAAGGGTCAAATTATCCAACCTCCGAGAGCATAGCTCCAACTGCGCAGGAAAATTCGCTTGATCTGGCTTTAGAAACCGATAATATTCGTGCTTATTACTATTCTCTCCTTTTTGACGAGTTGTGTAACCACCAGCCTTTACAAACTCCCAAAAACGCTCAACAAACTCTACCGAAAGTGCTTCTACGACAAGAATTATATCTAAATCTTTTGTTGCTCTTGGAATTTGAGCATTTAGCTCTTCTGGATATCACAAGCTGCTCCACCTATCAAAATATAGTTATCTTCAAAACCTTTGAAGAAATCTCTAAATGTATCTAATCCTCTTACCATTCTATGCTATTGATTAATTCTTCTAATTCTATTTGTACTCTATCGTCGGTGTTATCTTTCAGTGATAAATATAGAGATAGTTTATCTACACAGTCACTATCAGAGAGTAATGACGGGTCATATTTCCATATCTCAATTCTATTCTCTCCAAATCGAGTATCAGTATTAATTCTTAATGCCTTCAGTTGCGACAACGTCATAGCCACCTGAACCTCTCTATCTCCTGCAATCATTGTGTAGACAGATAGCGCATTAATGTAAGACTGCTTGATATTTGATATATCAAGTGTATCGTCCGCATAAACAATTCTCTTGACAGGTGATTGTAAATATTTTGAAGCTTCATCCCATAGCTCTTTTCCTGAATATGAAAAATTCACCTTTTTCTCTTTGCCTTCATCCAAAGTAACAATGCCAAGACTCTCTAAACTCTTCACAGCCCTATTAATTGTGATGTAGCTAGAGTTCAATAATTCTGAAATATCCCTTGTCGTATATCCATTAAGATGACTTACTTGTATGTGATATAGAACTATCACTTGAGCTAAAGGGGGTAATAAATCAATCGCTTCGTAGCTGACACTCTTTCTGCTGTTAAGGTCAAGTAGCATTGAAGGAATGAAAATTTGCTTATCTGCAATTACAAAATTAACTCGTTTATTTATAAGCCTTTGTTTATTATAAGACTCTAAATAGTCAAAAGCAAATAATACGATAGTGTTTAATTCTCGCTCTACAATAGTTTTAATCTTTGATAGTTGGTCAGGAGTATTTTGATGCCCTTCATTTTCATATAGCATTATCGCGTTTATCCCCAGTAGCACTAAATCATATATTGTAAAACTTTCTGCAATATAAAGAGGTAGCTTTTCTCTGTATACGCTATTTGCAGATATTGAAACCTCATTATCTACCACCTGTTCAATATATTCTCTTATCTCATTAATCATAGCATTATTGTGTCATCATTAAATTTGCACATTTTCATTACATAGTGATAATATGCAAAAATAATGATAATATAGTGACCTACCAAATAAAAACGACATATTAAAATCGTATATGGCAGATTTTTCTAAACACGCACCTGTTGATGTTGTTGCTCGTATCAATTTAGTGATTTCCACGATAAAGTAAAGTTCTCCATCTTATATTTTGGACAGAGTCATACAATCATTACTCTGCATAAATCCACATATCTTTAAAGTTCAATTTCACATTTTTATATTTTACCAAAGATGGAATACCAAATAAGTTATCAATGCTATAATCATCAGTAGTGTTTATGATAATAGGCTCTTTAATAAAATTAGTCCCATCCATACTGTATTCCCAAGAGATTGTTATTGTTGTAAGTGTTTTTGATCCACCAATACCCCCTATTCTGATAGTATCATTAGGAATTAGGTCTTTGAACAATGATTTGTTTTGAATATAATACTCAGAGTTCAGTTTTGTAATAGTAGAGCCAGTGTCAAATATGAGTTCTATTCTCTTATTTGTTTTCTTATCTAAAATTGATATAGTAATAACACCTGTTTCTGAGCAATAGATATTTGGAGCATATGATGGTGCTTTACTCATATCTGCAGGAATTTTCAATAATTCCTTTTGAAAATCTAACTCTATTTCTTCTAATGGTAATATAGTATTTACACCAATAATACAATCTAACCCCATACTATTAACAACAGAGTCTGCTTCTGGATTATTTGTGTTAAAATCAGCTATCAGAAAAGGAGTATTTTTGTAAATTATGTCTCCTATACGCAATGAATCAACAATGGCGAATGAGGATTCAATCATATTTATAGCCCCTTGTAACCTAATACCGTTAAAATCATAAATATGTAACCCTAACTCTTCAGCCAAAGATTTAGACATTAAATTCTCTCCAGCTCCTGTATCAAACACCATATCTTTTGAGACATTATTCAGCTGTGCATTAATTGATATAGGCATCATACGCTTTCTTGAGTCTATATATCTAAAGGGTATTTGTATATTTTTATTGGGACGTGAAATATTGAATCCTCCTTTTTGATGAAGGACATAGTACAGTTTTTCATAAGCGTAAAAAGTGGGATCAGAAGTTATACCACCCATTTTCATTGCATCGTTATATTGTTTCAAAATGTTAGATGCCATATCATATTTACCTTTTTTTGCAAAATCCTTAGCTAGAACAAAAAGTATACTGCCTACAGATTCCCCTAAATCTGATTGATGTTCAGCTAAAAGCTGTGTGCCATAGAAGATAGCAGAATCAATCTGATTAAAACTGTGATTAATAAAAAACTGAGACATTGGATGGAGAATAGGCGCTTGTACCTCAGAATGATGTGTTTGGTATAAATGGCGTAGTTCAAACCATTTGCCATTATTTATTGCATTAGCTATCTGTTCATCAATAGATTGGGAGTAGCCAGCAGTAATGGTTACAAAGAATAAAACGATTAAAGAAAAGTATCTCATATAAGTTGTGCATTAGCCAGTATTTGCCGAGCATTTAATTGATAATTTTTTTAACCTTTAGATAGCCTTACAATAGCATTGGATGCAACCATTCTATTGAGGTGTCTCGATACCGCTGCTCGATATCTCACCTCAATATCAAAATCACTATAGGTGAACACATATCCACATGCAAATCTATTTATTGTATTTTCAACTATATCAGACACTTTCATGACAAATACTTTTCTGTAAAGATAATAAATTTGTCTCGTTTTCCGTGCAAAAAACGAGACAAATTTATTTTTGCATATTATTTTATCATCCAAGTAAGATTAAGGCGATAAAATCATTGAAAATCAAATTGTTGTAAAATGATTTAGCGAAATAGGTAACGGATTTGCAACGTGCTTTGTTCTGCTTATTGCTTTTTAGTGCATTAGATATATTACTATCTAAACGCTCCTTACTCTTGAATACAAAGGTACAAAAATTGGGTGAATTCACAAGAAATTCACCCAATATATTTCATCTAATCTCCCTTTGTATTGTCCTCTGTATCACTCTCAATTTGCTTGTGAATAGACTTTGCGTTGAGTGAGGTTACTACCTTTTCTCCGATCACTTGCTCCATCTCAAGGCGAGCATTACGAGCTACTGTTGCACCTTTTACTGCAACCTCAGCGTGCTGTTGCATTGTTTGAGGATCGCTATTCTCCGAGAGACCTTTTGTAGTTAGCTCTGCCAACATATTCAATACCAACTCACGGTTGGTCATATTATCTCGCAGGTTCTCTTTTTTGAGGTTCTTCAATCGCTTATACTCTTTTGCTGTGTGGTCGCTCCAAGTTTTGTAGATTATATCGGTGAGCGTGGCAAATTGCACACCCTCCTCTAATCCACAGCGTTTCCACTCGTCTGTAAGCTCCTTACGTATCTCAATAGACTTAATACGCTGGTTAATCCAATTCTCAGAGTATCCAAGCCTACGATAATCGGTCATAGCCTGCTCGATTGATAGCTCAGGATCTTGCATTTGGTCTAAACGTTCACTTGCAACTTGTGCCATCCATAACTTAAATGGTTCAGCTTTTGGCGATGGAATAGATTGGATTAAGCGAAACAACTGCTCTGTATCAGCTACGTCTGTCATACGCATTTTTCCATCAGTCGCACGCATTTTCAAACGTACGATTTTATCGTACGTTTCATTTCCCTCTTTTACCAATTTGCGTTTCAGATCACTCCAATAGCGCTTTGGCTCGTTGCTATCTGTCAATATCTCAATAACATCAATGACTGAAAAGTACCACTTCTCCTGCTCATCATCCCAAAGAGTTCGCACCTTACGTTCCTCAAATAGCTGTATTTTATTTTGTTGTGTCATAATTATTTTGCCTCTAATGGTTTTCGGTAGACAATATCAAGACTCTGTCCTTTCTCATCTTTCCACTCTAACCAACCGTTTGTGTTTCGCCCCATACAGAATATTGCGGCTGTACTTGGGCTCGAAAAAGTTTTATCGTATTCCAATACTCTTTTGCCCTCATTCTCTTTCGTTAGCTCTGAAACTATTCTATCCCTATCACGCCAACTCATCGATGGTGTTGAATCCTTTGCTATCACACTACCTTTAAGGACTGTAAAACCAGATCCATCATAAAAGCCTCTTGCACTGCAACCTCTACCATTTATATTAAATATATGCTTTTGAGTCTCTTGAACTTTGTCAAAAATATTACACCCAACAAACGAAGTTAGAAACTTAATATCCTCAAAAAACTCCTCGATACTATCTTTTTGATGCTCTGGTAGGTTTGGGGCTTTGGGTATCTGCTTGTTGTTACCCAAAGAGAAACGATTAGCTTTTTTCGCTTCGGCATAAGCCAAATGCTCCAAGTACTGAACATCAGCCTTAGTCATCGCACCATCTTTCGAGATAAAGATTAGAGCCTTTTGCCAAAAGTCCTTTTTGTAGTCGTGATCTCTCACTCTCTCCTTGAAATTCTCAGTCTCCCCAATATATGCCTCCGAGGTCATCGAGTCATTTTCACCCAACAGAATATAAAACGCAGGAGTTTGCAGCTCCTCACGTTCGTTCACGACCGATAAATTCGCACGAGGCACAATCACCATCTTGCAAATCTTGTTGCTTATAAATAGATACTGCGCCCCATTCGGATCGCCATCTATTAGGTATGTTGTTACTGTTTTGCCCATGGTACAACAATTACAATGATTCTAACTTAGATAATATAGCATCAATAAACCCACTATACTCATTTCGCAGTTTGGTTTTAGTTAATTTGCTAATCAAATTTAATTTTATGCTCTGTTTCTCGTCTTTATGGATGTTGCCCATATTTTCTATTGCATTTTTAGTATCGTCAAAAGAGAATTCCGCTCCACGAACATCTTTTATCCATTGTTCAAGATGAGCTTGAGTCATATAATCCTCCATCGTGGATACTCCTTTCGTTATAAATTGATAGTCAATCCAGCAATCTTTATACTCAGAATAAGAACTGCAAAATGCTTTTTTCTTATCTATTGAGGCTTTATCAGAATCAGACACAATAATAAACTTCTTTTGAGCCAAAATCATAATTTGGACAAGCGTTTCTACTGATGAAATACCGTGTAAATATACACTTCCTATGGTGTTAGGTAGTTTTTTTGTATAGAATGAGCACCCTTTATTAAATAACTCTTTATCAAACCAACCTTCAAAAATAATATTCTTATCCTTTATACATTCAAATATACTAACTCCAATAGCACGCCTTAACAATTCGTCATTAGCATATGGAGATTTTTCTGTTGGCATCAATACATCTGTTACATCATCTGTTTTTTCAACGACTAAATGACGATCAATACAATTTGAATCTATCATATATTGAGAATGAGTGCTATATATTAGTAATGATTTCTCGCTAATCTTCAAAAGCTCATTCATTAGATATCTTGCACTAGTTGGATATAAGCTCTGATCAGGTTCATCAATAAGTACAATATCACTAGTTCCTAATTTATTTGACCTTGCCTGTGTGGATAACATTAACAGTATGCTAATAAATTTTTTAAACCCATCACTTCTGTCTTCAAATTTATACTTTGCTTTATTTGAAACTTTTATATTTAATAGTCCACCATCGGGGATTAACTCAATTGATGTATCTTTAAAGTCTGGCCAAATACTTCTGAAAATCTTTGTAATTTCAGCAGATAACTGAGAAAATAAATTTAAATAATCTCCATCCTCTTCAATTGCATTATCAAATTCCTGTGTAATATCATCTCTTTTACATACTATAAATATATTCTCAAGTGGTTTACAAATACTGGGGGTTAATTTAAACTCTTCAATACCAATGTCACTTGGCAATAAATACTCGCTACTATAATCCCAGTAGTTGCAATTTGTGATCGTTGATGAAATTATAGGCTTTACATATTTCCATATTAGCTGGGTTAACGCGTCATTTGTCAAAATATTTTCATCTATTTCATCAAGCGCAAAATCTACATTTTCTACGGTGTCATTTATTATAGCAAGTTTATTGTTAAATTTAAATTTAGCATCTTCGGTAAATGTATAATAGATCCAATTTGAAATAGACCCTTCTGTTATTTCGCGATCATATGCCACATGTTTAAAAGCTACTTTGATAAAATCAAGCAGTGACAAATCTCTTTCAAATTTGATCATATCAGAAGATGCAATACTATTTTTAATAGCTGAATATATTTCATTGTGATCATCATCAGATAGTTCGTAAATAGCACTCAGAAGATAATCTTTTTTTGAAATTCTTTCATTACCTATCTTCTTTCGCCTATCTTTAGCTGTAACATCATATTTTCCATATATTGCAGCAATTGCTTTTAATATATTACTTTTCCCTGCTTCATTCTTACCAAGCAATACAAGACAATTGTGATTAACTTGTATAGTCATATCCTTTATCGAACGAAAGTTCTTTATTTCAAATCTATCTAACTTCATAACGGTATATATTTATCTATTTAACAATCATCTTCTCAACCTCTTTTTTTGCATCTTCTAAAACCTTAGCACCCTCTTGTTGGAGTTGTTTGGCTTTGGCTCTTAAATCTGAAATATAATTTGTAACCTTATCTTGAATACCCATACTCGGAATAGGTATCTTTATTTTAGCTAAATCCTGGGGATAAACATGGGGTTGTCCAGCTCCCTGCTGTAACTGGAAAAACCGATGAATCTGACCCCCTAAAACCTAAATTTTATTTTTGTTAAAG
>CAYJAK010000016.1:0-36537 GCA_964368585.1 uncultured Muribaculaceae bacterium | reverse complement strand
GCCGCCAACCTTCAGAGCCGATTAGTATTAATTTACTGATCGGCTCTTTTTTTATATATCTATATGAGAAATATTGCAAATTTCTTTGATTTTACAAAAGGTAAAATTAATTTTGCGACAAAATAGTAGAGAACATTTTATTATATGAAAAATATTAAATCTATACAACTAATTCTAGTTTTATTACTGTGTATTAGTAATATTACTTTTGCTCAAGAAATTGAATCAAGATACAAGATTTCTAATAAAGGAATAATAAAAAGCTACATTGAAGATGATTCTATAACTAATGAATTATTAATTCTAAAACCTGTGTTTTTATTTAAAAGTAAATATGAAATAAGTACAGAGAGCGCTGTCTCAAGATTCTTAGTTAGAAATTCTAGACTTGGAATAGAAGGAGCAGCAAGTAGTTTGTTATCGTATAAATTTATGGTTGAATTGAGTTCAGAAGGTAAATTTGATATATTGGATTTATATGCGAGATATAATATCTCTGATAGATTTAAAATAACCTTTGGTCAAGGAGCTATACCTTTATATAATAGTTATGCAATAACCTCCTCTACTCTTGATTATGTAAATAGACCTTTTGTAGGTAAGTATTTTGTCTCATCTAGAGATGTAGGATTAAGTACATCATATAAACTTAAAAAAGACGGTTATCCCATAGCTATAGAGGCTGGTATTTATAATGGTTCTGGAATAAATAATCCTTTATGGTCAAAGTCAATCTCTTATGGTGCTAGATTAGCTTTTGGCGAATTGAAGAAAGGTGTAAGAGTTACCACTAAGATGTATAGAAAGAGTGAATCAGAAATTGAAGATTTTATCTATTGGGGTGCTGATTTTAGATATAAAGTAGGAGAGTTTAGATTTGAGACAGAGGTGTTAAATCGACATAATTACTATGACGATTTTTCATTATTTGCTACTTATGCTCAAGTTGCTCACGTTCTCCCTATGAATTCATCAATTTTTAGCAATTATGAGCCTCTCTTGCGCTGGGATGCAATGGGGTATAATATTGCAGATAAAGGCTTTGGTGTTAATAGAATAACAACTGGTGTTAACCTACATTTTAATATAAAGAGTGTGACATCTAAGCTATTTATTAATTATGAGCACTATTTTAATAATTATCAAATGTTGGAATTTGATGCTGTAGAGATGAATGAAAATAAATTTTCTGTAGAATTATTAATCTTTTTCTAAACTGTAAATTTATAGAATTTATATAAGAAAGCTTATAAATCGAAAGATTCATAAGCTTTCTTATTTATGTTCAATTTTTTCCTTTATTCTTATCCTATTTAATTGTAAAATAGGCATAATAAGGTATTAAATAGATCTTAAAACGTATAAAAGATACGTAGTGGTGTATATGATAAACTTTTGTTATCTTTGTTGTTATGAATCGTATATTATTTATATTTCTATTTATTTTAGCTCTTTCTTGTGCTAAAAAGGATGAATCAGAACCGTTTAGTTCAGCGAATCCCTTGGAAAAAGCGATATTCCATTTTAAAATGGGAGAGACATATAATAATGCAGAGGAGAGCTATAAAGCTATGGAGGAGTTCTTGGAGGCAGAAAGATGGAGTTTGGAGCTAAAAAATGATATTTTGAAAGGGAGAATATATTGGTATAAAGGAGAGATATACTTATCTCGATTAGACTATACTAATGCCCTAAATATGTATACATTGGCGGCTGAATACTTTGAAAGCTCTGACTTTTCAGAAGATTTGATGGCGACCTATGAAAAGATAGCTATAATAAACTCTAAAACAAAAAAATTAGAGGATGCTATTATATACTTTAATTTGGCTAAAGAAATTGCGCTTGAATTGAGAGATAAAGATCTTAATAAATATAGTGAAATCCCAATATCAGATACAATGAGTGTATCTAAGCGTTATAATAAGTTGATTTTAGGATTTTCATCATCGATATCAGGAATATATTTTGATCAATTAAATTCTTCGGCTGAGGCATTAAAACAACTTAGAGGAGTTTATGATATTTATAATAATGGAGAAGTTCCTGAACAAGACTTTCTTTTACTCTCTTGTATATATTTAGATGCAGGAGACTTAGGTGAGGCAAGGAGATATGCTGATAGATATAGAAATTGGAAAAAAAGAGATTTGTCGGGAAGTGAATTGGCTGCGCTACTGCTTCATGAAAGTATGATCGAACAAGCTGATGGAGACTATAAAGAGGCTTTGCAGAAGAGAATCATTTATAGTTCAGTGATGGATTCTATAACTATTGCAAGGCAAAATAATTCGATAAGAGAGATGGAGCAGCGTTTTTGGCAAGAGCAATTAGTTGTTGAGAACAGTAATATGAGGATACAACATAGATATGCGCTTACTATTTATTCAATGTTGCTTTTAATGGTAATTTTAGTGGGGTATCTTGTTATAGTTATATATCGAAAGAGAGTTAATAAAAAAGATGCTGAGATAGAAGAGTATATAGCTATGGTTGGCTCTTTAGGTAATAAAATTAATGATGTGGAGAATTCTAAGGATAATTTGCTTAGTCAATTAGATATTCATATTGAGAGAGAGAAGCATTTGAAAGATCTTTTAGAGAATAGGTTTGCGGAGGTAAGAGAACTTGTTAGAACATATTATGAATCTGGAAACTCTAAGAAGCTACAAAATAAGGTTAATGATCTATTGAAACTACAGTTGAGTGGAGATAATTTTGAGATTATTGAACAAGTTGTAAATGCCAAAAATAATGGAGTTATGATGAGAATTAGAGAGATGTTTCCTCAAATGAAAGAGGATAATATTAAACTACTAAATCTTATATATGCTGGATTCTCTGCTCAAGAAATAAGTGTTATACTGAATGATACCCCCCAGAATATTTATGTGAGAAAGAGTAGACTTAAAAAGAGTATTCTTCCACTTATTGAAGGTGACCCTCAAATGAATTTTAATTAGTATTAGTAGATGTGGTAATTAATAGAACCTTTAAGGTTTGTATGTAGTAAAAATAATGCAAAAGAGGTTGGTGGAATAACTATTCCCCAACCTCTTTTGCTGCTTAAATACTTTGTTAATTTTAATTTTACAAGTACAAAGATAGTTCTAAATGGTCATATTTGAGCAATCATAGATTGTTTACTATATTGCACTTATGAAATTTAAAATGCAGATTAATAAAGCTTTATGAGATATGAAGTGTTGCGATTTCTTGCATTTGATATTTTTTGTATATCAATAAGCTATTAATTAATAAAGAGTGATATAGTTTTATGTAAGAACGCAAAAGTATACAAAAATGAGAATGCCAATATGAAAATTAGATATAATTATTTTTGATAATGTTAGAAAAATAACTATCTTTGCACCCCCAAAAGAGTGTAGGTTAGAAGTATATGCAAATACTCTATATATCTTTTGAGGTTTATTTTATTAATAATTAAATTTAACGAGACATGTTAAAACAGTACGAAACCGTTTTCATTGCAACTCCCGTTTTGTCTGATGTTCAGATGAAGGAAGCGGTAGCCAAATATCTCGATCTTATCAAAGAGAATGGCGGCGAGGTTGTATATGAGCAAGATTGGGGGCTAAAAAAATTGGCTTACCCTATTCAGAAAAAAACAACAGGTTTTTATCACCTAATTGAGTTTAAATCTAATCCTGAATTTATTCAAAAATTAGAGACTCAGTACAGACGTGATGAGAGAATTATCCGCTTTTTAACTTTTGCTATGGATAAGCACGCTATTGCTTACGCAGAGAAGAGAAGAGCTAATTTAGAACAGAAATAATAAAGGAGGTTGAAGTTATGGCAAATCAAGTAAATAGCGAAATTCGTTACCTTAATCCTCCTACTGTAGAGGTTAAGAAGAAAAAATACTGCCGTTTTAAGAAGGCTGGTATTAAATATGTGGATTATAAAGATGCTGAATTCTTAAAGAGATTTTTGAATGAACAAGGTAAGATTCTTCCTAGACGTCTTACTGGTACATCTTTGAAGTTCCAAAGAAAAGTTTCTCAGGCAGTAAAACGTGCAAGGCACCTTGCTTTACTACCATACGTAACAGATTTATTGAAATAGTAAAAGGAGGAGTAAAGATGGAAATTATATTAAAACAAGATGTGGCTAACTTAGGTCACAAAGATGATGTAGTAGTTGTTAAGAATGGATACGCTATCAACTATCTTATTCCTCAAGGATTTGCAATTTTAGCAACTCCTTCTGCAAAGAAAGTTCATGCAGAGAACATTAGACAACGTGCTCACAAAGAGGCTAAACTTAGAGAGGATGCACAGGCTCTTGCTGCTAAACTAGCAGATGTTCAAGTAACTGTTGCTACTAAAGTTAGCGCAACTGGTAAGATCTTTGGTTCTGTAAATAATATTCAAGTTGCTGATGCACTAGCTGCAAAAGGATTTGAGATTGACAGAAGAGATATTACTATACTTGGAGAAGATAAACTTCAAGAGGTTGGTATCTATGAGGCAGTTGTAAAATGCTACAAAGATATTAAAGCAACAATTAAAGTTGAAGTTGTAAGCGAGTAATCGCATATGATATTTACTAATAAGTGGGCTCTCTTAATTTAAGTTAAGAGAGCCCATTCTTTGTTTAAATATTAATGGTTATTAAACCAAATTACTGCACACTTGTTGATTTTTATTATGAAGATTATAGTGTGTTGTTTTTTATTATTTCTACATTTTGTAGTTTTAGCGCAAAATAAGGAAAGAGATACATCTAACGTAGATAAGGAGTATTATTTGCAAGGAGTTGTAGTTAGAGCTCGACCAGATGTTTACAAAAAAAGTGCGATAGCACCGCTTTCTAAGGTAACTATTCCTGTTGTTCAGATTGAACGAAGCGCAGGAGGGAATAGGGATATTTCAAAAATTGTCACTGTATTCCCAGGTGTTTCAACCCCTCCACCTAGTGGAAATAGAAATGATTTTTATGTTAGGGGAGGGGGACCAATGGAAAATAAATTTTATGTGGATGGGTTTGAAGTGCCATCAATTAACCATTTTAGCACGCAAGGTGCGGGTGGTGGACCTGTAGGATTGTTGGATGCTAACTTAATAAGAAAAGTAGATTTTTATTCTGGTTCTTTCCCAGTTGCAAGATCTAATGCGTTAAGCTCAATTATGGATGTCACGTTAAAAGATGGTAGTCCAGCTAAAAATACATACAAACTTACTGTTGGGGCCTCTGAGGTAGCTTTAGGATCGGATGGAAATATTATGTCCACCGACGAGACTGGGTATGCAGCTCCCAAATTATTTTATGCCACTTCAATTAGATATTCGTACTTACAGTTTCTATTTAAGGCGTTGAAACTTCCATTTTTACCAACATTTTCTGATGCTCAAGTTAAATTAAGATATAGATTGAACTCTAAAAATGAGTTCTCATTTCTCTTCTTGGGAGGATTAGATAGAATGTCTCTTAATGAGGATAATGTTGAAGATGAAAAAGGAGAGTATATCTTGGGGTATGTTCCTAAATTAGAACAGGATGTGTTTACAGCGGGCATAAGTTATAAATACTATTATAGTGGTGCGAATTCATCATATAATACTCTTGCAATTTTCTTGAGTAACAGCTATTTAAATAATAGAAATATAAAATATCTAAATAATGACGAATCTAATCCCGATAATTTAAATCTAAATTATAAGTCAGTGGAGAATCAGCTTAGATTAAGAGTTGAGAATAAAATAAGGTATAATAGTAATGTTACATTTTTATCGGGAATAGGGCTAGAGATGCCTACCTATACAAATGAGACTTATCAGAAACGAATTGTTCTGGATAAGCCATTAGATTTGAATTACTATTCCAGAATGAACATGTTGATTTGGAATGGTTTTGCATCTGTAGAGTGGCTGAGTAAAGATAAAAAAGTCTCTTTGTCGGGAGGATTAAGACTCTCTGGGGCTGATTATAATTCAAATATGGCCAATCCATTGAACCAAATATCTCCTCGGCTAGCGTTCTCTTATGAGTTTGCAAAGGGGTGGCGAATAAATGCGGGGGTTGGTAGATATTATCAATTGCCACCATATACAGCTATGGGGTATAATGATTTTGAGAATAGATCAAATTTGAAATATATGGGTGTAAATCAAGCGGCTATTGGTTTGGAGTATCTGCCTAATAGTAATCTTCAAATTCAATTAGAACCATTTTATAAGTACTATTTTAATGCTCTTTACTCACCGATAGATAGTATTCCACTTACGCAGGGGGCTATTGATTATGGAGTCTATGGAAATGAGAGTGCAAAGAGCGGATTGAAAGGATTTGCATATGGTATTGAATTATCTGCTAGATATAATATGAGCGGAAAACTATTTTTTATAGGAACTTATACATTTTCTAGGAGTAAATATGAATTTGATGAGAATATAAGAGAAGTAAGCGGGGAAAAGTATGGAAATATGCCGTGGGATAATATTCATAATTTTTCCTGCTCTGTAGGGTATCAATTTGGAAAAAATTATGCTTTAGGTGTTAAATATAGAGTTGCAGGTGGAGCTCCATATACACCTTATGATATGGAGCTTTCATCTAATGTGTTGGCTTGGAACATAAAGGGACAACCATATTATGATTATTCATTATATAATACTGAGAGATTACCTATGTTTAATCAGTTGGATATTAGATTCGATAAGAGTTTCTATTTTAAGAAATGGGCGTTAGAACTCTATTTAGATATTCAAAATGCGCTTAACTTTAAATACAAATACCCCGATATTATAATAAGTACCGGGGATATTGAGAACTTGGAGGCTCCAACTGAGGAGCAGAAATATACACTTAAAAAAATAGAAAACGAAGATGGAACAATACTTCCTACAATAGGTTTAATTATCAGTCTGTAATGAACTAAAATCGTTTTGTATTATTATGTCAAAAGTTGTGCCGATTGATGCTTTCTTGTGTAATTTGAATGATTTGGGAAAAAGATTATTACATTTGTACATCAGAAAAGATGAAATCTAATAACAATTAAAATTTATAAAACGATGAAACGATTACTTTTAGTTTTCTTATTAATCCCTTTTATGAGCTTTTCAAAGGACGTTGAGTTTGTTGAATATACTCTAGATAATGGATTACATGTTATTTTATCACAAGATTTTACAACTCCAAATGTTGTTGTTTCTGTGATGTATCACGTTGGTTCTAAAAATGAAGAGCGCCACCTTACGGGATTTGCTCACTATTTTGAACATCTTATGTTTGAGGGTACAAAGCATATCCCTAGACATACGTATGATAAGTATGTGTCTAATGCAGGAGGAACGCTAAATGCAAATACCTCTAATGATAGAACATACTATTATGAAATTTTGCCATCCAACTATTTAGCTATGGGACTATGGCTAGAATCAGAGAGAATGTTGCACCCAAATATTGAAGAGATTGGTGTAAATACTCAAAAAGATGTAGTTTGTCAAGAGATGAATCAAAGTAGAGATAATGTTCCTTATGGAAAGTTATTTACAAAGGCTCTTGAGAACTCATTTACAAAACATCCATATAAAACAGATGTTCTAGGTTCAGCTGAACATATTAGAAGTGCTTCAGTAGAAGATTTCAAGAATTTTCACGATATGTTTTATGCGCCAAATAATGCAGTTTTAACTATTTGTGGTGATTTTGAGATTGAAGAGGCAAAGAAGTTAGTTGATGATTATTTTGCAACTATTCCACGAGGTACTCAAGAGGTTCGTAGACCTGATCCAAATGTAGAGCCAGCTAGAACGGGTATCGTGAGGGATACAGTGTACGATAATATTCAATTACCAGCTTTAGTTATGACATATCCATCTCCTGCTATGGGTACAAAGGATTACTATGCTGTATCTATGCTTGCTCAATTACTTTCATCGGGAGAAACATCTATTTTATATTCGGAATTAGTTGATAAAAAGCAGATTGCGCTGCAAATTTCTGCGATGCCAGTACCTTTTGAGCATCCAGGTATAAATATCGTATTGGGAGTACCTAATATGGGCAAGGATATATTAGAGTTAGAAAGAGATATTGATTCTGAAATAGCAAAATTAAAAGCTAATGGTATATCAGATAGAGATTTCCAAAAGCTAAAGAATCAGATGGAGTCAAACTTGGTTTCAGAAAATTCAGGAATTGAGAGCAAAGCGCACAATTTGGCTACGGCATATACTTATTATAAAGATACTGACCGTGTTAATGAGGAGTTGGATAATTATATGAGTGTTACTAAGGCTGATATTATGGCTGCAGTTGATAAATATTTTAATCCTGAGCATAAAGTTGCTATCTATTTTTTACCTAAGAAATAACCTAATAATTTAGAAAATAATGAGAAAATATATAATATTAGCATTAACTCTACTTGTGTCGTTAAATTTGAGTGCACAAGTAGATAGAAGTAAAGCACCAGCAGCTGGACCTACGCCAATTATTAAGATGGGTGATAATAAAGAGTTCAAGCTATCTAATGGACTTAGAGTAATTGTAGTGGAGGATCATAAATTACCTACAATTAGTATGAATATAAGCTTTATAAATGATCCTATTTTAGAGGGTGATAGAACAGGTTTCTCATCTTTGTATGGAGATTTATGGAAAAAAGGAACAACAAGTAAAGATATGGACTCTATAAATGAAGAGTTAGACTTTATTGGGGCAAGTTTGTGGACATCGAATGGAAGTATTGGTTTTGGTTCACTTTCTAAGTATACAAACCAAATGTTAGAATTATTGACAGATATTCTATATAATCCTACATTTCCAGCGTCAGAGGAGGAGAAACTAAAGACTCAATATGAATCTGGGTTATCTACGGTTAAAACAGATCCAAGTTCAATAATGAGTAATATTAGAAGTGCAACTATATATGGGAAAAATCACCCATATGGCGATATTGCAACTGCTGAGAAACTAGACAACTTCTCAGCTGCAGATTGTAAATTATTCTATGATACATACATTAAACCTAATAATGCTATTATGGTGATTGTGGGTGATATTACATTTAAGGATGCAAAGAAGTTAGTGAATAAATATTTTAAGAAGTGGAAGAAAGGTGAAGTGCCTTCGCATAAATATGATTTCCCAGCATCACCAAAGGGTGTAAATGTTATATTCTCAAATAAGGATGCAGCACCTCAATCTAGTATTTCATTATCATATCCTGTGGATCTAAAGATAGATTCAGAGGATTTAATGGCTGTAACAATTGCTAACTTTATATATGGTGGCGGTGGCTTCTCAGCTAAGTTAATGAAGAACTTAAGAGAGGATAAAGGCTATACTTATGGTGCATATTCAAGATTGAGTTCTGATAAATTAGTAGCTAATATGAATGCCTCTGGTGAGGTTAATGCTAATGCAACTGATAGTTCATTTGTAGAGATGGCCAAAGAGATGAATAATATGATAAATGGTGACTTTACAGATGAAGACTTAGAGATGGCAAAAGCTACAATAGCTGGCTCTTTCTCTCGCAGATTAGAGAGCTCTTCTACAATAGCAAGTTATGCCTTTAATATTGCATATTATAATCTTGCGGAAGATTACTATAAGACTTATTTACAAAGATTAGATGCAGTTACAAGAGAGGATATTATTAGAGTTTCTAAAAAATATTTTCATCCCGATAATGCATACTATTTTGTAGTTGGAGATAGAGCATTAATACCTGCTTTGGAGAAGTTGGATAGTGATGGGGTTGTTGTTGAATTAGACTATAAAGGCGATGTTGTAGTAAAGGAGGAGATTGCAGCTGATGTTACAGTAGAGTCTGTAATTAATTCATATCTCTCTTTCTTAGGTGGAAAAGACTTAGTGAAATCTGTTAAAGATATCTCTTACAAGGCATTAATGAGCCTTCAAGGGATGAACATTGAGACCATATATAAAATGGTAATGGATGATAAGGGTGAGCCTTCATTCTCATTAGTGACTCAAATGGAGGGCAATGTGATGATGGAAATAAGATATATTGATGGTGTAGCTACAATAAAATCTCCACAAGGAGAGCAAACTCTTCCAAAAGAGCAATCAGGAATGTTCAAATCACAAGCGTATCCATTTATTGAGGCATATCTTGATGTTTTAGGTATTACTTCTGCATTAGAAGGAACTGAGGATATTGATGGAAAGAAAGCTTATAAAGTAAAGCTTGATAGGCCTGATGGTTCTGCTTATTATTACTATGATGCTAAATCTGGAGAGCTGTTAAAGAGTGTTTCAACTCAGCAAGGACAGACTCAAGAGCAGACATATTCTGAGTACACTAAGTTAGAGAATGGATTAATGTTCCCTTCAATATTAAGAACTAGTATGATGGGTATGAATGTAGAGGTTAAGAATACAGAAGTAAAGATTAACTCTGGTTTAACAAAGACAGATTTATAGTATCTTAGTAAGATGCAAAACATTGTCTTATTAATTTGCTAACCTAAGCAATACAATAAAAATAGGTTGTCTCGATTATGTTCAAGACAACCTATTTTTTTAGAGTTTTGCGTCGGAATTAAGTTTTGATCCTTAGAGATTATTTTTTTAGTTCCGATTTTATAAGTTCTACCATTTCATTAAACTCATCGTGATCAAAAAGGCGAGTTAGCATTATTATTTTACCCTCTTTATTAATGATGATATTTCTAGTTACTCCAGCACCTTTTGAACAGAAAAGGTTGAAGATGTCGCCTTTGAGATCTAGTGTTAGGGGATAAGTTACTGGGATCATTTTTGCAAACTTTTCTGTTTGTGTAGCACTCTCCTTATAATCTATTCCATAAAGAGCAAAATCTGGATTATCTTTTAGTTCCATCCAGATATCCTTCTCTATAAAAGGCATCTCTTTGCGGCATACACCACACCAACTAGCGGTGAATTGTAACATGACCACTTTCCCTTTAAGTGAGTTTATTGGAACTTTTTTTCCGTCTAATAACTCTAAATCAAATTGAGGAACTTTATCTCCAACTTTAACGATATAGCCTCTGTCGTCATTTTGGTTTTGCCCATAAACAACTGTGCTGCTTGCAAAGAGTGTAATTAATAGCAGCGTTGTGAAAATTGATAATACTTGCTTCATCTTTATATATGTTTATTTTGGTTATACTATTTTGCCACCTTTATTGCCTGTAAACTCTCCATTTTTAATTGTGTGTACACCATTTACAATTACATGATTGATGCCTTCTGGGTATTGGTGAGGTGTGTCGAAACTAGCGTTGTCTATAATTGTATCGGGATTAAAAATAACTATATCTGCACTATGCCCATTTGCAATTAGACCTCTATTTTTAAGTCCTAATCTAGCAGCAGGTAGTGAAGTGCATTTTTTTATCCCCTCAGATAGTGAGCAGATCTTCTCTTCTCTAATATATTTTCCAAAGAATCGAGGGAATGTGCCATATGAGCGTGGGTGTGGCATCTCTTTACCTAGTTCTCCATATGGGGCATATACACTACCGTCAGAAGATGGCATACCAAGAGGATGAGATAAAAAGAATTTAACATTATCTTCAGTCATGGCAAATCCCGCAATTTGAACGCTTAGATTTTCAGTTATAAGTAATTCTCTTGTAATTTCCCACTCGCTTTTTCCCGATATTTTACTACATTCGCTTATGTTTTTGCCAGAAAATTTCTGATTATTAGGGTTAAAACAGGCTGCAATAAGAACATTTTTGGCACCACCTAAGCGTTTAAATCGGCTAACAGCGTACTCTCCAATTTCTGCAGCTTTCTTATTATCTTTGAGTCTGGCTATAATGTCATCATTGCTACCTTGTCTATCATTTAGTGGAATAAATGAGGTTAATCCCGTTGAGAAAGCAACATATGGGTATCTATCAAAAGCGATGTCAATGCCCTCTTTATGTGCATCTTCAATCAATCTTATCATATTTGCTGCTTTATGCCAGTTTGCAGCATTCTGTGCTTTTAGATGAGAGATTTGTAATCTAACTTTGGATTTACGAGCTATATCAATAGCCTCTTTTATAGATTGCTCAACGTGGTCATCTTCGTTTCGCATATGTATAGCAAATAATCCATTATGAGAGGCAACGACTTTACATAACTCTACTATCTCATTATCTGTGGCATATGAGCCAGGAGCATACTCTAAACCGCAAGTTAGACCAACGCTACCTAAGCTCATTTGCTTATCAAGCAGTTGGCACATTTCTGATATTTGTTGAGGTGTTGCAGGTGTATTATTATCTCCTACAACTGTAGATCTAATTTGACCTTGGCCTGTGAAACTTTTATAGTTTATACCAGGAGTAACTCTACTTACTGCATTGTAGAAGTTATCAATATGTTCCCACTCTCCATGATAAGGAAAAGGGGAGTCGCCGCAATTTCCTCCAATATCAGTAGTAATACCTTGATATATTCTACTCTCACCTAGAGGAGCTTGTAGGATATTTGCATCTGTATGTGTGTGTATATCAATAAAACCCGGTGATATTACCATTTGATTGGCATCAATTAATTTAGCTTGTTCTGCAAGATTTTTTATTTCACCTAAATTGCCAATCTCCTTTATTATTCCATCTTTTATTCCAATCATTCCAATTCTAGGCTCCTTACCATCTCCACAATAAATGAGTCCATTATGGATAATTGTATCAAAGTGAGATTTAGTAGTGCAGCCTTGTATGAGAGAGGATACCGTGCCTATGCCGCTTGTGGTAATTGCTAATCCACCAATGCTGAATGCTGAATTTTTTATAAAATCTCTCCTATTTAATTTATTTTTTTTATCCATTATATTAAGTTTAAGGTTATTCTAATTCTTCTATATTTATTCCAGGTGTTGTATATGTAATCATATCTTCTCCTTGTGAGTAGATAATAAGGGCATCCATATCGGGATTATTAGTTAGAATCACTTTAGCCTCCTCTAGGCCTATAACCATAAAATATGTTGCATAGGCATCTGCTATAGCTGCACTTTTAGCCAGAACAGTAACACTGAGAATGCTGTTTTTTGCTGGATAGCCGCTTCTTGGATCTATTGAATGTCCATATTTAACTCCGTCTTCTACGTAAAATTTGCGATAATTTCCAGATGTGACCAAAGCTCTATCTGATATGTTTATTATAGCTTGAATATCTCCCCCTGCAACATAATTTCCATCTACAGGTTTATCTATTCCCACTCTCCACTCTCTTGCCTTTGGGCTCTTTCCCTTTGTTAAAACTTCGCCTCCCACCTCTATTAAATAGTCTGTAATACCCAATTTATCAAACTTACTCCCGATAAAATCGCATGTGTAACCTTGGGCAATAGCATTGAAATTGAGCTGAATACCATCTTGTTCAGAGATTAATTGATTATTCTGAATGGATAATTTATTCATCCCGATAATATTTAAAATAGAATCAATTTTATATTGAGTAACGCTCTCTTTATTTTGAAATCCAAAACCCCATAGATTATATAATGCTCCAGCAGAAATATCAAAGGCACCTTTGCTCTCTTTGTATATTTTCTTTGATAAATTAAATATATTGGTGAATATTGGGTCTAAGAGATGTTTCTCACCTCGGTTTATCTTGCTTATAATTGATAATGAGTCATATCCACTAATTGATTTGTTTATCATTTCAAACCAAACCGATAAACTGTCGGGAAGATTTAAATCAATCTTGTTATTGGTTTGTTTATAGGTAATGTTATAAGTGCTACCTTGTGCAAAGCCGGTCAATGTTTGATAATCTGTCCTATTATTATTACGGTTTGCACAGCTAGTTATCCCCAAAAGTAGGACGATTGAAAGGAGAATGAATTTGTGTGATATGTGGGATTTAGTGTGCCTATTCATGATATCTTAGTATTTTTTAATGGCATGATTTTAGTACAAATGTAGAAAAATTTTCAAATAATTGTATAACCCACAAAAAATGTGCATTTTTGTACTTATTTTACCAAAAAATTAGAATGAAGAAAATTAGTAAATTTATTGTAGCTGCACTTATCTTATCCTTAGGATTTAGCTCATGTGAAGAAGACGAGGAAATTCTACCCTCAATAACAGGAAATGTTAGTTATGCTTTACCTCAATATGCAGAGGTGGGTGACAAGTTTGATTTAGTGGCAGTTGGAGATACAGATGAGGAGGACGTTGAGTTTAGGTGGACCGCATATAATGTAACGACTGATACTATATATGGAAGAAACTTCTCTATTACTATTCCAGACTCTCTTGCTACATACTCAGTTTCATTGACACTTTCAAAGGATGGTTATTATACAAGAACTATCAGTAATTATGTTGTAGCAGTTAGGCTTGGGGAGGATGGTTCAATACAAGGTGTTGATTCTCCTGATACAAAATTTGTAGATGTTAGAGATAATAATGAGTATGGCTATGTAACTATAGGTGAATTAGATTGGTTTTCAGAGAATCTAAGGTGGAAGGGAACTGATGAGAATCCGATAGGAGCAGGCTATGCTAAAACAGATATTATGGGTGAAACACTGTTGGGTAGGTTATATACATGGAATGATGCTACCGGTGGTGAGTCTGCTGCGGGATTAGGTTCTGGTGTGCAGGGTGTATGTCCTGAAGGTTGGAGTATCCCTACAAATGAAGATTGGGAAGATTTTGCAAAGGCAATAAATGGAGGAGTTGCACTTCCGTTTGTAGATAATTGGGAAAAACTGGGTGAAAAATTGATTCCAAATGAAGCGCTGTTTAATGATACTCAGATATGGTCATATTCAGGAGTTACAATTCTTTCAAATGAGTATAAGTGGAATGCATTAGCGGGGGGGAATAGCTCTAATAATTATAACGATTATAAGAATTTATTCAAATATGGTTTCTGGTGGAGTTCTACTGAGAAATCTTCAGATATGGTAGGTTACAGATACATCTATTTTGATAATCCAAATTTTCCTATGGAGTATACAGAAAAGAATGGGTTAGGAGCATCGGTTAGATGTGTTAGACTTGCAAAGAAGTAATATAAAGCTAAAATTTTGAAATAATATGAAAAAAGGTCTTATAATTTTAATTGTTATAGGTGTTATTGTAATAGGCGCTTTTTTATGGGTAAAGAACTCGTATAATTCATTTGTAAAATTAGACGAAGGTGTAAATGTAGCATGGTCTCAAGTAGAAAATGTTTACCAAAGACGTGCTGATTTAATCCCCAATCTTGTAGCAACAGTAAAGGGGTATGCATCACATGAGCAAGAGACATTAGAGGGAGTGATAAGTGCAAGGAGTAAGGCAACTCAAATCACAGTAAATCCAGAAGATTTAACTACTGAATCACTTGAAAAATATCAAAAGGCACAAGGTGAACTTGGAGCCGCATTAGGTAAATTACTTGCAATAACTGAGAATTATCCAGATTTAAAAGCAAATCAGAACTTCTTAGAATTACAATCGCAATTAGAGGGGACTGAAAATAGAATAACAGTTGAACGTCAGAAATTTAATCAAGCTGCAAGTAATTATAATACTACAATCAGACAGTTTCCTAAGAATATGTTAGCAGGTATGTTTGGCTTTGAAAAGAAAGCGTATTTTGAAGCGCAAGAGGGAAGTGATGTTGCCCCTAAAGTAGAATTCTAAGCTAGCTCTTATGAAAAATTTTTTAACAAAAGAGCAGGAGCGAAGTATAGTAGAAGCCATAAAAGAGGCAGAGAAGAATACATCTGGAGAGATTAGAGTTCATATAGAATCAAAGTGTAAAATAGATGTATTAGATAGAGCGGTTAGTGTTTTCAACTATTTGAAAATGGATAGAACAGCTGAAAGAAATGGCGTTTTAATATATGTTGCTACAATAAGTAAGAAGTTTGCAATAATTGGAGACGAGTGTATAAATAATAGGGTTCCCGATAACTTTTGGGATAGTATAAAGCAGAAGATGGGCGAAGCGTTTTCTGAAGGGGCTTTTGCAGATGGTTTATGTGTAGCAATAAAAGAGGCTGGTGTCTCATTACAGAAATTTTTTCCTTATTCAAAAGATGATATTAATGAACAGTCCGATGAGATTTCTTATGGAAAAGAGTAAAAAAAGTATAAAAATATTCGTTGTATTTATTGCGGCGAATATTTTTTCTATATTAGGCTATAGTCAAACTCCCAAGCAGCCACAACCTGCAAGATTAGTAAATGATATTGCAAATATTTTCTCTACTGAGCAATTAGCGTATTTAGAGCGTGCAGTTGTTGCTTTTGATGATTCAACATCAAATCAAATTGCAATTGTGACTGTTCCTGAGTTATATGGAATGGATAAAGCGCAATTGGCTTACTCAATTGGAGAGGAGTGGGGCGTTGGACAGGCAAAGCTAAATAATGGAGTTGTTATATTAATAAAACCCCAAGTAGGCAACTCTAGTGGAGAGGTATTTATAGCTACAGGATATGGAGTTGAGGGGGTGTTAACTGATGCTCTATCAAAGAGAATTATTGAAAATGAGATGATTCCATATTTTAGAGGAGATAAGTACTATGATGGTGTTGTTAGTGCCTTAAATATATTATTCCCTTTACTTGCTGGTGAAATATCAGTGAAGGAGTATACTGCAAACAGCTCTGGATCTAGCAGCGGTAGTGTACTATTTTTACTATTTATAATTTTGTTTGTAATCATATTATCAGTAAGCTCTAAAAAGGGTGGTGGTCCTAAGAATTTTGGAGGTGGATCAGGTAGAGGCGGTAGAGATTTTAACGCTTTAGATGCAATATTTTTAGCATCTATCCTAAGTGGCGGAGGAAGACGCTCTGGCGGTAGTTTTGGTGGTGGTAGCTTCGGCGGCGGTTTTGGCGGTGGCGGCTTTGGTGGTTTTGGAGGCGGTAGCTTTGGAGGCGGCGGAGCTGGTGGTTCTTGGTAGTTGAGATACTTAATTTCTTATTTACAATATCTTAACATCGTTTAATATTATTGTAACAGTCTGTTAACAATTTAAACGGAATTTTGCGCTTTAATTGTAAAAACGGATTTATGAAGAAATTATTTATTTTAACGCTTTTAATTTTATCTACTTTAAGTAGCAATCTATTCGCAGAGGATTTATCAGCTAGAGGAACAACAATAATTAATAAAGAATCAAAGATAGCATCAAAAGATGCCGCTTTGAGTGGTAGAATTGTCGATCAAAATAAGGAGGTTCTACCTGGCGCTGTTATTAATATCCCAGAGCTTAGTATGTATGCTATAACTGATGTGCACGGATACTTTTATTTGAGCAATATTCCTGTAGGTAAACACTCTGTTACGGTATCTTATACGGGATATGAACCATATAATGTTGAGATAGAGTTTAAAGCCTCTACGGTTACGGATGTTGATATTGCTGTTAGCGCAGGAATAGAACTAGAAGCTATTGTTGTTAGCGGTATTGTTTCTGGTAGAGCAAAAGCTGTTCAACAGCAGCGTTCAGAGGTTGGTGTATCAAATGTTATCTCAGCTAATCAAATAGAGCGTTTCCCAGATGAAAATATTGGCGATGCATTAAAACGTATTCCTGGAATAAACGTACAATATGATCAAGGTGAAGCTAGATTTGGACAAGTAAGGGGTACTGCACCAGATTTAAGTTCAGTAACTGTGAATGGAAATCGCACGCCTTCTGCTGAGGGATCTACTCGTGCGGCTCAATTAGACCTTATTCCTGCCGATATGATTCAATCAGTAGAGGTTAGGAAGGTGATTACTTCTGATATGGATGGAGATGCAATTGGAGGAGCAGTTAATCTAGTAACAAAGAGTGCACCTACGCGTAATGTATTTAATACATCATTATCTACATCATACAACCCTATTGCTGAGAAGATGTCTCTTAATGGAGCATTAACTGTAGGTGGTCGTTTTGCAAATGGTAAATTAGGAATAATTGGAGCAATCTCTTATAGCAATAATCCTATAGGGTCAGACAATATTGAGGCGGAGTGGACCCAAGATGATGATAACAATCCTTATATAGAAGAGTTTCAAGTACGTCAGTATTATGTTCATAGAGAGCGTCAAAGTTATTCATTATCTATGGATTATGAGTTTAGTCCAAATCATAAAATTGAAGTGAAAGGTCTATTTAATCGTAGAAATGATTGGGAGAACCGTTATAGATTATCATTAAAAGATTTATCAGCACCAGATGAGAATGGAGTTGTAGAGGCAGGAAAAGTACGTCGTCAAACTAAAGGCGGTGGAGCGGATGCTAAATATACTCGTTTAGAGCAGCAACAGACCCAAAGTTATAATATTGCGGGAGAGCACCGTTTTTCACGATTAGAGTTTGATTGGAATGTTGATTATTCTACAGCATACGAGAAGCGCCCAGATGAAAGATATATTGGTTTTGAAGAGAAAGGAATGGATCTTATTGCAAATTATGGAGATGGTTATGCTCCAGAGTTCACTCCTATAGATGCAAATGATATGCTTTTAAACTCTGAAAACTTTAATAAGTTGGATGAGTTAGTACAATCTTATCAAGATATTCAAGAGCATGAGATAAAGGCTACAGCAGCATTTAAGTTAGATATGAAAAAAGGTAAATATGCTAATACCTTAAGATTTGGATATAAATTACAATCTAAAACTAAATCTATGGAGTTAACATATTATGATATAGATCCTACTGATAAAGATAGCTTTATTGCAGATTCAAAGAATTACATTTCTGATCAATCAAGAAGTAACTACTTAGCTGGTAACTATATGATTGGATCATTTGTTACTAGAGAGTACTTAGGAGATCTAGATTTTACGGATCCAACTAAGTTTGAGAGGGTAAATAACGTTCTTGAGCAGGCTGGGGGATATACAGGAAGAGAGGTTATTAACGCAGGTTATATTCGTTTTGATCAAAAAATTGGTAAGAAATTGGATGTGATAGCTGGTTTACGTTACGAGAGCACATTATTAGATTATACAGGTGAAACTATTACTATTCCAGAAGAGGATGTTTATGATATAGAGGAGCAGGTTAGTAAGAGAACAATAAATAATCTATTACCTTCTGTGGTGCTAAAATATACACCAACAAAGGATATTATTGTACGTGCATCTTATACAAATACAATCGCGCGCCCTAAATTTAAGGAATTAGTTCCAGGTGATATGGTTGATTTTGACAATATGGAACTTACGCAGGGTAACCCAAATTTGAACAATGCCCTATCTTATAACTATGATTTAATGTTTGAATATTATACACCTGGAGCAGGAATTATTTCGGCAGGTCTATATTATAAAGATATTAAAGATTTTATCGTTGAGGCAAATTTAGAAGATTATGAAGCACTAGGATATGAGTGGGATCAATATAAGCGATCGGTAAATGCTGGTAATGCTTCTCTATTTGGAGTTGAGTTAGCCTTCCAACGTGATTTATCATTTATAAGTGAATCTCTAAGAAATTTTGGTGTATATGCAAACTATACATATACAATGTCTAGTGTGAGAAAATTAACGGACCCGCTTTTAAGTGACCGTGATCCGTCAGAGCTATCACTACCTGGTTCTCCTGAGAACATTATAAACGCATCTCTTTATTATGAAAATAAGTACTTTTCAGCTGCAATTGCTTATAATTATGCATCATCTTTCTTAGATGAGGTAGGTAAAAATAGTTTTTATGATAGATACTATGATAGCGTAAATTATTTAGATGTTAATCTATCTGTAAAAGCTTCTAAGTGGCTTACAATATTTGCAGAGGTGAATAATATTCTAAATCAACCTTTACGTTATTATCAAGGAGAAAAGAATCAAATGATGCAAGTGGAGTACTACAATACAAAAGGAACTCTAGGTATTAAGATGAATTTCTAATAATAAAAGGATATAAACTAAATTTTAAGATAGAATGAGAAAGAATTTTTATTTATTGATTATCGCGATACTGCTAGTTAGTTGTAATTGCAATGAAAAGGTAATTTCAATAGATCCGACACTTCCTGAGGCAGAGTACTATGTATATGTAGTTGCTGATGCAGGAAGAAATGGAGCTTATGATCAAACCAAGATAGGCGAGGTTATGGGTGTATATGCAAATGATATTGAACCTGAATTTGTATTAAACTGTGGTGATATGTTTCACTATGATGGCGTTGAGAGCGTTGATGATCCACTTTTTATGACAAATTATGAGCTTATATATAAGCACGGAGAGCTACATTGCCCTTGGTATGGAGTTCTTGGAAATCATGAGTACCATGGTAATACTCAAGCTGTTATAGATTATACAAATGTTTCTCGTCGTTGGAATGTTCCTGATAGATATTATGCAAAAATGTTTGAGGGGGTGAATGATAAAGACTCTATTTTTGTTTTATTTACGGATACTGCTCCAATGATTGATAAATATCACCAAGAGGAGGGATATCCTGATGCAAGATTGCAAGACCCAGAGAGACAGATAAAATGGATAGATAGCACGCTTAGTAGTGTGAAAAATGCTCGTTGGAAAATCTCGATAGGTCACCATCCAGTTTACTCATATAGTAAGAAGAGCCCAAAGGAGACAGCGCAAATGCAAGAGAGAGTGGCTGAACTTTATAAAAAACATAGTGTAGATGTTAATTTCTCTGGTCACGTTCATACTTTTCAACATCTTCAACCAACGGATGCTGTAACAGAGTATTTTGTATCTCCTTCTGCCTCTTTACACCGCACTCCTAAGAATGGTGAGTTCACAAAGTTTAATTACGATGGAACAGGATTCTTGATACTTGGCTTTAATGAGGATTCAATGACAGTTTCAATGATAAATGTTGAGGGTAAGATGGTCTATTCTTATGTAATAGAGTAGTGTTACTTATTGGATTTGTATGAAAACTCTCCTTGTTGGAGATAAATTATAGTGGTGGAGTGGGGCTTAATTGCTCTCTCCACCTCTTTTGTTTATACATCTTACAATAAACTTGTAAATTAGGAAAATTATGAAACCAACTAATATTCCAAAAATAGCTCCAACTACTACATCTGCTGGATAGTGTTTTCCTACATAAATTCTGCTATACGATACAAGAGTTGCCCACGAATATATAAATAGTGTATAGTATCTATTTTTTAGTATAAGTGAACTAATGGCTGCAAGCCCAAAATAGTTGGCTGCGTGCGAAGAGATAAAACCATATAGTCCCCCCTTATATTCCAGTATTCTGATTAGGTTCTGCACATCTGGCTGGTGGCAGGGTCTTAAACGTTGAAACTGATCCTTAAAAAGAGCTACAGAGAGTGAGTCGCATAGTGCAAATGTAACTAAAACTGCTGCTATCATTAGCAAGGAGATCTTAATATTTCTCTTGTAAAAAATAATAAATATTAGAAATATATATATTGGGATACCAGCATACTTATGAGATGCAAATGTCATTATCGCGTCAAGGAAAGAGTTATGTAGCCCATTAATGGCATATAATAACTCTTTATCAAACTGAATTATCCAATCAAGCATCTCACAATGTATTTATTCGTTTAATGTGTTCCAAATTAGATCTTTTAGTTCTGAGATTCCCTCATTTGCTACTGATGAGATAAAAATTGTCGGGATTTTACGAGGTAGAGTCCTTTTAATCTCTCTCTTTAGCTCATCGTCTAGCATATCAGATTTAGAGACAGCTAGAATACGTTGTTTATCTAATAGTTCTGGATTGAATTTTTTAAGTTCATTAAGCAAGATATTATATTCAGTCTTAATATCTTTACTATCTGCAGGTACTAAGAATAGGAGTATAGAATTACGCTCAATATGGCGTAGAAATCTATGTCCTAATCCTCTTCCTTCACTTGCACCCTCAATTATACCAGGGATATCTGCCATCACAAATGATCTGTCATCATAATATGGTACTATCCCTATGCTAGGTTCTAAAGTTGTGAATGCATAATCTGCAATTTTAGGTCTTGCAGCTGAAACAGTGGAGAGAAGTGTAGATTTTCCTGCATTAGGAAAACCTACAAGTCCAACATCTGCAAGTATTTTTAACTCTAAAATAAACCAACCTTCTTGCTCATCGCCTCCTGGCTGGGCATATCTTGGAGTTTGATTGGTGGGGCTCTTAAAGTTAGCGTTACCTAAACCTCCGCGCCCTCCTTTTACGATAATTCTCTCCTGCTTATCTTCTGTTATCTCAAATATAACTTCGCCTGTCTCTGCATCTTTAGCAACAGTTCCTAATGGCACATCCAAATAGATGTCTTTTCCGTTTTTACCAGATCTTAGTGCTCCGCTACCGCCCTCACCGCTCTCTGCTCTTACGTGCTTTTTATATTTAAGGTGAATAAGAGTCCAAAATTGAGAGTTTCCTCTTAGTATAATGTGACCACCTCTACCACCATCACCGCCGTCAGGTCCCCCTTTAGGGATATATTTTTCCCTTCTAAGGTGTACCGAACCGCTACCTCCTTTACCAGAGCTGAGGTACATTTTTACGAAGTCAACAAAATTTGAATTTGCCATATATTATATCTTGAAAATAATTTTTATTCTGATTAAGAAAGAAGCTCTACAACTTTCTCAAAGATCTCCTCGATAGTTCCGTCTCCAGGAATCTCATTATATTTGTTTTGTTTTGAGTAGTACTCAATAAGTGGTTCTGTTTTATCGTGATAAGTATCTATTCTATTTTGGATAGTTGCAGGGTCTGCATCATCTTTCCTACCTTCAATCTCTGCTCTGCTTTGGATTCTTTCAAAGATAAGCTCGTCGCTGATAATGAATGAGATAACTTTGTCAATGCTCTTTCCATTTTTCTCTAGAATTTCATCAAGTATTACTGCTTGAGTAGTAGTTCTAGGGAAGCCATCAAATAAAAAGCCATTTACGTGGGGATTGTTAAGAATTTCACTTTCAATCATCTTTGCAACGATTGAGTCATCAACTAATCCACCTTTGTCAATAATTGATTTTGCTAAAGCTCCTAATTCAGTTCCGTTAGCAATCTCTTTTCTTAAAAGTTCACCTGTAGATACGTGGTGTAGGTTAAATTTTTCAACCATTAATTTTGCCTGAGTGCCTTTTCCTGCACCTGGAGGGCCAAATAGTAAATAGTACTTCATTTTTTTAGATTTTGTTATTTGTGAAAAATATTGTGTGTAAAATTTTAATCATTTTGATTCTCATCTAGTACATAAATATCTTTGTATTGACGCCCCAATTGGTTATAATCTAGTCCATAACCTACGATAAAATCATTAGGAATTGATAACGCAGGGTAGTCAATTTTAATATCTTTTTTATAAGCATCTGGTTTTAACAGTAGAGTACACACTTTAATCTCTTTAGCACCTTTCTCTTTTAATATATTATAAAGCTCCTCTATCGTATTTCCTGTATCTACAATATCCTCTACAACTATTACTGTTCTACCCTCTACGCTCTTTGTTAAACCTATAATCTCTTTAACCTCGCCTGTAGATGATGTACCCTCGTAAGAGGCAAGCTTTATAAATACGATATCACTCTGAAAGTTAATCTTTCTGATAAGGTCTGCACTAAATATAAATGAACCATTTAATACGCATAAAAAGATAGGAGTTTCAACATCTTTTAGTTCTTTGTTAATCTGATTAGCAGTCTCTTGAACTGCTTCGTCTATTTTGTCTGCTGTTATAAACGGAACAAAAAATTTATCGTGTAATTTAATTCTATCCATAGCTATACTAATTAATTAGGTGAGAATAATTGGCAAAATTAATATTAAATTTTGGTTCTTGCTAAGAATCGCTGTAATTTTGCAGTTAGAAGATGCATATTTTTAATAATTTATAAAAACGGAGAAATTATGAAACCAAAAGTTAGTATTATTATGGGGAGTACCTCTGATATGAAAGTTATGGAGCAGGCAGCTCAATTTTTTAACGAAATGAAGATTCCTTTTGAGATTAATGCTCTATCTGCTCATCGTGTTCCAGAGATGGTAGTTGAGTTTGCAAAAAATGCTCATACTAGAGGGATTAAAGTTATTATTGCAGCAGCTGGTGGAGCAGCTCATCTACCTGGTGTTATTGCAGCACTTACGCCGCTTCCTGTTATTGGTGTTCCTATTAAATCTTCTAACTCAATTGACGGTTGGGATTCAGTACTATCTATTTTACAGATGCCTGCTGGAATTCCTGTTGCAACAGTTGCTTTAGATGGCTCTAAGAATGCAGCTATTTTAGCAATGCAAATTTTAGGTACATCAGAGGAGCAAATCTTTAATCAGATGGTAGAATTCAAGAGTGATCTTGCAAAGAAGATTGCTAAAGCGAATGAAGATTTAGCAGAGATTAAATTTGATTACAAGACTAACTAATCTTTGGTAAACAAATTCTTTACAATGATAGAATAAGCGTTTAAATACTGCATTTAAACGCTTATTTCTTTTTTAAATTATATAGAGAGTAATTTTTTATGATTTACACATTAGCTTTAAGAAAAGCTCTTTTTCTTTGTTCTTAGAATTTAAAGGAGGAGTAGAAGTGAGAATTGAGAGTAATTTTTTTTGTGTGGTACTAATGTTTTCTATTTGTTTTGTGAGTTATGCACAAGATAAGAATATTAAATCTAGCGAATTTCAAGAGTATATAGAGCAATTTTTAGATGATCCCGATGAAGTAGGGGATATTGAGGAGCTGATGGGGTACTATTCAGAATTATCAAATTCCAAATTTGATATAAATATGGGTTCAAATTCTAACTTTGATAAACTTCTTTTTTTAGATGATTTTCAAATTAGATCAATAATAGATTATCGAGATAAAAATGGGGCTATTCTATCTGAAAGTGAGCTTGCTGCGATTAATGGATTTAATGAAGAACTTGCTGATTTTTTAACATATTTTATTTATTTTGGAGATAGGAGGGTGCCAAATAGAAGGTTTGTTTCTGAATTGTTGATTAATGGGGGGAGAGATTTAGATGTGCCAGATTCTGAATATATTGGTGTTCCATTTAGTAGCAGGCTGCGCTATAAGGGTACTTGGAATAATAGGGTAGAGGTAGGTTTGATTTTAGATAATGATAAAGGGGAGCCTCTTCTCTCTCCTGATATGATTCCAATAGGGGATTTTGTTTCATGTCATCTTAAAATTGAGGATTTAAAACTAACGGATAGGTGGGAATCAAACATTATATTGGGGGATTATTATGCTCGCTTTGGACAGGGTTTAACACTTTGGAATACATTTTCAATTAGTGGCGGAGGTGCATTTTATAAGAGGGGTGAGGTTTTTTCACCATACACATCTGCTGAGGAATCTAACTATTTAAGAGGGATTGCAGTTACAATAAGCGAGAGGGACAAATTGAATCAAAATGGAATATGGGAATTTAATACATTCTTTTCTAGTAAAATGGTTGATGCCAGGGTAGAATTTGGAGAGTATACCTCTATAATTACAGATGGTATCCATAATACACTTGGTAAGTATGAGACTAGAAAGAGTATGAGGCAAACAAATTTTGGCGGAAAAGCTGCGTATATGTCTCATAATATTAGAATTGGAGTGAATTTTAATAGTTATAAATATGGATTCTCAAATGGAAAAGAGTTGGATGAGTATAATAAATTTCAGTACTTTGATGGGTTATGGGGGAATCTATCTTTTGATTATTACCTCATTACAGATTATGGACGCTTCTTTGGAGAAGTTGCAATGGATTATGGTGTCAAATTTGCGACACTTGCAGGGTATCTTTTGAGCATTGATAAGGTAGAGGTCAGTTTTCTATTGAGGAATTATTCAAAGAGTTACATAGCTCCGTTTTCTAATGCGTATTCACTAAGCTCTGGGAACTATAATCAGTTGGGGAGCTCTTTTTTTGTCTCGTATGGAACATTTGGGCGCAAATTGGAACTTGGTGGAGATTATGCCTTTTATCCTTGGGCTCGTTTTAATATCCCGATACAATCTTCAACTCTTAAACTATATTGTAAACTTAGTAGTGTTACAGATTTTGTGAATTGGTATCTAAAGGGGAGCTATAGATATGACAGTTTTGAAGTTGAGAGAAAAATGGGAATAAAGGGGAGCTTGAAATGGCAAATTATGGAGAGGTGGTCGCTAGGATGTAAAGGAGAGGCAGTAGCTTTCAATTCATTTAGCTCCTTGGGGGGGAATGCTTCATTAGAATTGATTTATAATTGGAGAAGGAAATTAAAGATTAATGGAAGCTTTGGGGGATTCTATGCTCCAGATTGGGATACTCGGATGTATGCTTACCACTCTGATCTACCTACGCTTTATAATTTTAAGCTTCTCAATGGGATAGGCTATTGTGGTTACTTATTAGTGCGTTGGAGACTATTTAATGATTGTGATCTCTATATTAAGCAAGATATAATGTACAGTATAAAAAAAGAGGAAGAGGGTATCTATACCTCCTCCTCGTTACCTGAGTTAAAATTGGGAATGCAAATAAAGTTCTAAATCTCTATAATTTGCTTTGCCATAATTAAATTATATTCTTCTTATTTTAATCTTCTTGCCAGGAAAGATTTTAGTATCTTTTTTAAATCCATTAATAGATAGAATATCTTCTAAATCTGTTTGAGGATATTTTATCGCGATACCAAGTAGTGTATCTCCTGATTTTACTGTGTACCAAAGGTATCCTCCTGATTTTGATGTACCAGGAACATCGGCATCATACTTTGCAGCTGGTTTAGTAGGCTGTTTTGTTGAAGAGGCACTGTGAGATGATGAACTTGAGCCGTAGTAGATATTGATTTTTTGGCCCACTCTAATTAAAGACTTTGATGATAAATTATTCCATCTTAAAAGTTCAGATAATTTAACTCTATACTTTTGAGCAATTCCTCCTAATGTTTCTCCACTTCTAACTCTGTGTATAACAGTGTTCTTTGAGCCAAGTAGCGTGTTGTTCTTTATGCTTTGATTTACAATTTTAGGAAAATATGTCTCTCTTTTATATGCGTATATATCGCTCTCTTTCTCGGCAAATGTTCCAGATACATTATGGGGAAGATATAGTGTGTACTCTTTCTCGCTCCCTGGTATGATATCTTGTGTGTATTGAGGATTGATTTGTCTCAATTCTTGAATGCTTATTCCAACATTATCAGCTATTTGAGAGAAGTGTAGATTTTCAGTTACTTTAAATTCATCTAGATGAGTAGGAAGCTTATATGGTGCAGTTGGAATTAAATTATAGTCTTTGTAATAATTTAGTAGGTATAGTGCTCCATAAAATGCTGGCACATAGCCTCTTGTTTCTCTTGGAAGGAATGGATATATATCCCAAAACTCTTTGGATCCACCAGCTCTGCGGATAGCAATATTTACATTTCCAGCTCCGCAATTATATGATGCAATTGCTAGGTTCCAATCTCCAAATACCTTATAAGCATCTTTTAGATATCTTGCAGCTGCATTTGTTGAGGCTACAGGATCGCATCTTTCATCTACATAGGATGTTATATGTAGGTTGTATTGGCGAGCTGTCAAATACATAAATTGCCATAGTCCTTTTGCGCCTGCTCTGGATACAGCTTTAGGGTTTAGAGCAGACTCTATAAGTGCTAGAGCCTTTAACTCTTTTGGAAGGCCGTGTTGATCGAGTATATCTTCAAACATTGGGAGGTAATATGAGCTTAGCCCTAATAATCTCTCTGCTAGTGCTTCTCGCTTTTGAGTGTACTTTACAATCTCATTTCGGATTATTGAATTATAAGGTACAGGTATAAGAGAGTTCATTTTAGTTAACTTCTCTATAATAACCGAATCAGGAATATTTGATACAAACTCTAAGCTATCGTAATCAGAAGAGATCATATTGTTTATATCAAGTTGTGTTTGGTCGTACCATGCATTAAGTAGGCTATCGGGATCTCCTTGTGGTGCTATGTAATCTATATAAATTTCTGATGAATCTGTGAAAGTTAGTGCAACACTATTGTATATATTAATTGAGTCTGTGTATGATATGTTTTTTAACCCCTCTATAATGGTTACTAAAGAGTCTATTTTTACCTGCTGTGTAATCAATTCCTTTTCCATCTCCTTTTTTGAAAGTCGCTTCTTTTTGGAAACAGTTTGCCCGCTAGCAGGAATTAGTGCTATTGATAAAGCAAAGATTAGTAATAGTTTAATAATGTTTTTAGACATGTCTACTCTTAATAGTTTATATGTTTTAGAATGTGAAATTTACGCTTACTCCGTATGATTGTGAATAGAGCTGATTGTTAAAATAGTATTGTGGATTTACTGGCTCTATTATGGCTGGAGAGATATTGAATGTAAGATCATCACTAATATCAAAGTCGTTAAAGTGAGCAAATACATTTGCATCAATAATATTTAAGACGTAGATTAGAGCTGTTGATAGTATTGCATAATCTCTTAATCTCCTATAATTATCGCGATACCAAATCATATTATCTGTTGTAAGAGTTGTAGGGTTGCTCTCAGGATCTGCAACTGTGTTTATATACATCTCCTTAAAACGATTATATTGTTGGGTATTTGTAGCCCATAGGTAGCCTGATACAAAGAATCCAGTGTAATATATAGGAATTTTCCAATAATCTCCGTTATATGCTTGCCCTAAACCTGGGATAATAGCAGAATACATTGCTGCTTTACCTGGATGTGGATTTTTAGTAACTTTGTATGATACAACTCCATCTACTACAGAGCCCCAATATGAGGCTATTGCACCAACAATAAGTGCATCTCTAAGGTTTTTACTTGAGGCTTTCCCCGTCTTTTGATAGTTAACATTCGTGGCAACTGCGCCACCAATAAATCCTCCGATAGCACCATAAACTATTGGTAGTTTCCAATATTGTTTATTATAAATTTGTGCTGTACCTGGAATAATCATAGATGCAATACCCATTCTTGATACGCTCATAGAGTCTTTACCAGCATACGCCTTAAAGTATCTACGCAGAGGATATGGAGGCTTCTTAGAGATATCTTCATCCTCTTCCTCGTTATTTTGATCTTGTAAATTACTGCCTGGAGGCGCATTATTAACGCCTAAACCACCTGGGTCAATCTGAGCATAGCTCTTTACAGATACAAGGCAAATAATTAGAATCAGTATGTATATAAATTTTTTACCCACTTAATCTCTCTTTAATTCTAGCATTTTTAAGAAATTCTCAATCTCATCATCTGATTTAAAATGAATTGTAAGGTTTCCAACCCCTTTGTTGTTTCTTTTAATACTTACGTTATTGTTAAAATGTTTGCCTATAATCTCTATTACCTTAAAGTGTGTGTCGGGAAGATCATAAACCTCTCTTTCTGCTTTAGGCTTTTTATCTTCGCTCATTTTTTTAACCTTCTCCTCAATTTGCCTCACCGATAAATCTTGCTCAATAATCATATTTGCAAGTTTAAGCTGAGTTCTAGGATTATCCACTCCTAAGATTGCCTTTGCATGACCCATCGAGATCTTTTTTGCTCTCATTGCAAATTGAATTTCAGCGGGTAATTTTAATAGTCTTAGATAATTTGTAACAGTGGCTCTCTTTTTTCCAACACGCTCAGCCATAGCCTCTTGTGTTAAGCTACACTCCTCAATTAAACGTTGAAAACTCATTGCTACCTCTATTGAATCAAGATTCTCTCTCTGAATATTCTCAACTATAGCCATCTCCAACATTCCTTGATCGTCAGTTTTACGGACATATGCAGGGATTGTTTTAATGCCAGCCATCTTTGTGGCTCTATATCTTCTTTCTCCGCTTATAATCTGGAATTTACCATCTCCGATAGGCCTTACTGTAATAGGTTGAATTAAACCTAATAATGTAATAGATGCAGAGAGCTCTTCTATGGCCTCTTGGTTAAATTCTGTTCTAGGCTGATACGGGTTAGGTTCAATCAATCCAATCTCAATCTCTGTTATTGATGTAAACGGACTCTGTTTAGAGTCAGTGTTTTGATTAGCTTTGTGCTGTATAGAATTTACGTCGGAGATAAGTGCTCCAAGACCTTTACCTAATCCTGTTTGTAGCTTTGCCATTTTTTATCTGTTATTTTTAATCTTTTCCTACTCTAGTAAATCTTTACTCTTGAGGTTGTTCATTTTTTGTAACAATCTCTTTTGCTAGATTCAAATAATTGTTAGATCCGTTTGAGAGAGCATCATAAAGAATTACAGGCTTACCGTGGCTAGGGGCCTCACTCAATCTTACGTTTCTTGCAATAATGGTTTGAAATGCCATACCACCAAAATGATGCCTAACCTCTTGAACAACTTGATTTGCTAGTTTTAATCTTGCGTCATACATAGTCATTAAGAAACCTTCAATAGCAAGTGTTGGGTTTAATCTGCTTTGCACTAATTTAATGGTATTCAGTAGTTTGCCTAATCCTTCGAGCGCAAAAAACTCACACTGTACAGGAATAATAACGGAATCAGCTGCTGTTAGTGAATTAATTGTTATTAATCCTAATGAAGGGGAGCAATCTATAATTATATATTCGTATTGACCTTTGAGTGTATCTATTGCAGATTTCATTACAGTTTCTCTGTTCTCTACATTGAGCATCTCAATCTCAGCTCCAACTAAATTGATATGAGAGGGTAATACAAATAGATTTTTAATATCAGTCTCGAGAATTATGTCACTGATGTTTTGTTCTCCAATAAGAACCTCATATAGAGTCTTTTTGGTATTTGAATCTGGGTCAAAATTGAGCCCAGAAGTAGTGTTTGCTTGAGGATCTGCATCAATTAAAAGAGTCTTTTTCTCTAAGACAGATAATGATGCTGCAAGGTTTATTGCAGTAGTGGTCTTTCCAACGCCACCTTTTTGATTTGCTATTGCTATTACTTTTCCCATAAAACTAAAAGTGTATTAACACGCAAAAATACGAAATCTTTTTTTAGCAAATAGAATTTATATACATTTGTGACGAATAAATTATCAACAACTTTTAACAAATATGTCAAATTCAAACTCCTGGATGGTTATAGTTAACCCTAAAGCGGGTAATGGTAGCGGATTGAGAGATTGGCCTATGATATCTAATCAGATGTATAGCAAAGGGATACGCTTTACGTGTCTCTTTACTGAGCATAAATATCACGCAGTTGAATTGACGGTAAAAGCTATAAATGGAGGATTTAGAAATATTGTAGCAATTGGTGGCGATGGAACTATTCACGAGGTTGTAAATGGTATTTTTATTCAAAATTCTGTTCCAACAACTGATATAACTTTGGCTGTTATTCCTGCTGGTACTGGCAACGATTGGGTAAGGATGTATGGCATATCTAAGACATACCCTTTAGCTGTTAGAGCGATAGCAGAGAAGAGAACAATTCTACAAGATGTTGCCAAAGTAAGTTTTTATGATTCTGGAGTTAAGCAGATAAGATATATGGCAAATGTGGCTGGATTAGGTTATGATGCTGTAGTAAATCTAAAATATAATAATCTGAAAGATGAAGGAAAGTATGGAAAATGGCTCTATATCAGGAGTACTGTTCAAACATTTTTGGGATTTAAATCTAAGCGATTCAATATAAAAATAGATGATAAACCATTTTACGACGGAATGGTATTTTCGGCTGCAGTTGGGATAGGTAAATATAATGGAGGAGGTATGCAACAAACCCCAAAAGCCTCTGTTAATGATGGTCTTGTAGATCTTACGGTAATTACTAAAATGTCTAAAATTAAGATATTAAAAGATTTTAAACACCTTTATACAGGGAATATTTATAATAACCCCAATGTTGTATCTGCGCAAGGTCAAAAGATTGAAGTAGATACTTGGCCTGCGACTCGTATAGAAGTTGATGGTGAGGCCGTTGGAGGATCTCCATTTTTGTTTGAGATGAGACCAAATGCAATTAGGGTTGTGGTTGGGCACGAATATAAAATCTAATTTTGCAAATCTGACCTAGATAGGATCTACATCTAAAATTACCTCTCTCCCTTTTGATATCTCTTGCAGAGCGTTATAAAGTACCCTTTTTCGCTCTTCTAATTTTGTGTCTCTAGCAAATTTTATATAGAAACATTTTAGATACTCGCCCCTTACTTTATCAATAGCAGGAGAAAATGGGCCAGTAAACTCTAGGCACTCTATTTTTAATCCCGATATTTTATCACATAATTGAGCAAGTTTCTCTTTATTAGTGTGCTTTGCTGTAATTTTGATTAAGCGAACGAATGGTGGAAAATCAAACTCTCTTCGCTCAACAAGAAGCTTGTTGATATGGGTTGAGGTTTGAAGTGGAGCTTGATAATTTGAATTGGATAACTCTTTAAGTCTTTCAAAAACAGGATGTTTGGCAATGTTGCATTGCACAGATATTTTTCCTCTTTTTCCACGCCTTCCAGATCTTCCCATCAATTGACTAAGTAATTGAATAGCTCTCTCATCTGCCCTGAAATCTTGGACTCCCAATATGGTTTCGGCTTGTAAAACTACTACTAACCCTAATTTCTCAAAATCAAATCCTTTACTAATCATCTGAGTTCCAACAAGAATATCGGTGTTGCCCTGTGCAAAATCCTTTATAACTTGCTCTTCGGTTCTTTTGCTCTTTGCGATGTCTGCATCGTATCGGGATACAGATTTATTAGGAAATAAAATCTTTAATTCTTCTTCAATTTTCTCTGTTCCAGCCCCTTTGTGTTGTAGTGAATTTGTTCTACAGGCAGAGCAAAGAGTATTGAAATTTATTTGATGTTCGCAGTAGTGACACCTTAGAGTGTTATTATATTTATGGTAGCTAAAGTATACATTACAGTGGGGGCATTTAGGGATTGATCCACACTCAATACACTCAACAATAGGGGAGTATGAGCGTCTGTTTCTAAAGATTAAAACCTGCTCATCAGCCTCAATAGTTTTTCTAATTTGATTGATCAATTTTTGAGAGAAACTTCCCTTCATTTGCCCCAATTTACGAGCCTGTATTGTATTGATAATATCTACCTCAGGTTCAGAGCCTCCATAGAACTTTTCATTTAATTCAAATTTTGCAAATTTTGAGATTGAGCAATTATATTCACTCTCAAAAGATGGAGTAGCAGTACCCAATAGTACGTTTGAGTGGTATAGTGTACCAAGCATAATTGCAGCATCTCTTCCGTGATATCTTGGTGCAGGTTCAGATTGCTTGTAACTAGCATCGTGCTCCTCATCTACAATGATTAAACCCAAGTTCTTATGCGGTAAAAATAGTGCAGATCTTGTGCCTAAAACAATAGTTGGTGTGTGTCTGTTTGATGTTAGTAGGTTGTATATTTGAGTTTTAGTAGCTGCTGTTTGTTTAGAGTGAAAAATTAGCAATCTCTCTCCAAATATCTGCTTTAATCTTTTTGATAACTCTTTGCTTAATGCTATCTCGGGCACCATAAATAGTGCACTTTTGTTGTTTAATAAGGCTTTGAATATGAGGTTTATATATATCTCGGTTTTCCCAGAACCTGTGACACCTTTTAGTAGAGAAACTCTATTCTTTTGAGAAAATTCGCTCTCAATACTATCTGCAATTTGTTGTTGAGCAGATGATAGAGTAGGGGGAATAATCTCTGAAATAGGAGTAAAAACATCTTGATTTAAACTCTTTCTCTTTCTGGTACTCTTTTGTTCTACAGTAGCTTGCTGAGTGATATCCTGTTTTGCAGCAAATGTAGGATAAGCAGCCTTAAAGACCTCTCCAATGGTGCAGAGGTAATAATTAGATATCATCTTCCAAAATTGTAGTTCATAGCACGATATTGCGGGTGTGTTTAATATCCCCTTTACTATTTTATACTCAATTGGATCATTTTCTATTTTAATTGTATTTTTTTCTGGAGAATAGGTTGTTTTTTCTGTAGAAATATGATTGATTTCATCTATTATCCCGATAATTTCTTTGTTTGCAAACTCTACAATAACCTTAGAACCCCTATCTACCGATATATTATCTGGAAGAAAATAAGAAATTTCTCTTCCGAATTTTATCGGGAGTATAACAGTTGCAAAATATTGATATTGATTTTTTTGCATATAAAATTTGCTGATAAAACTAAAAAATGACACCACGAAGATAGATAAATTGCAGTTAAAAACTGAAAAAAAAAGTAAAAATAAATTTGGCAGTTATTAAATTATGTCTATCTTTGCAATCCCAAAACGGAACAATATTAGTTCACGATTGAGGAAAACATAATGATGGTGCCATAGCTCAGTTGGTAGAGCAAAGGACTGAAAATCCTTGTGTCCCCGGTTCGATTCCTGGTGGCACCACTTTAAAGAGATGCAAAATCTCGCAAATCCCTGAAATTCAATGAATTTCGGGGATTTTTTATTTCTGGAAATAGGCAAAATTTAGCACTTTAGCGATGTTCGCACGGACTAATTCGTGGTACATTTTTCAAAAGTGCAAAATGTACCACGATGATGGTTTTAATTCGCTGAATTACAGGAAAATACACTGTAACAAAATGCCACTATTTACGTATAATAAGTAGTAATAACTAAAAGCATTTTGTAATGGAAAGAAAACTATTTTCGGTACTCTTTTTTGTGAAGAAGAGCCGAGTTTTAAAAAATGGAGAGTCTCCAATTATTGTCCGCATTACCTATGGCGGACAGGTCACAGAGTTTCAATCGGGGCGTACCACCCCACTAAGCCAATGGTCGCAGACGAAGGGATGTGTCGTAGGTAAAGATCGTAAGTCTAACGAAATCAATATGTTCATCGAGATGGTGCGTGTCAAGCTGTATAACATACAGCAGGAGTTCGAGCGCACAGGCGAACTATACAACGTAAATACAATTCGTGACACCTTTCGTGGCAATGGTCCAAAAGCACGCACTTTATATAGTGTATTCAAAGAGCACAACGACAAATGCCGAGAATTGATAGGTGTTGATTATGAGCTGATTACAATTAGAAGATACGATAACTGCCTGAAATACTTAGTCGAGACCATCAAAAGGCAGTATGGCAAAGATGATATTTACCTCACTGAGATCAATGGTGAGTTGGTTCGCAACTTCGAGCACTATCTAAAGGTTGATCGTGGTTGCGCACAGAATACGGTCATTCGCTATATGAAGTGTTTTAAGAAGATTACCAACCTCGCCATCGCAAACGAGTGGATGAGCCGTGATCCATTCGCAGGAATTAAGTTTCACGAGCAAAAGGTGGTCAAAGAGTTTCTGACGCAAGATGAGATTGCACGCCTCGTGCAGAAGGAGTTCGAGAGCGACCGCCTCGATTTAGTGCGTGATGTCTTTGTCTTCTGCATCTTTTCGGGCTTGGCATTTGTCGATGTGCTCAACTTACGCCCCGAACATATCACCACCGACCACAACGGCAAACAGTGGATACGCAAATCGAGGGAGAAGACCGATATAATGTGTAATATACCTCTGCTGCAAATCCCACAGATGATTTTGGAGAAGTACAAAGGGCATCCTAAGTGCGAGCAAAAGGGTGTGCTCCTTCCCGTTATGGCGAATCAAAATATGAATAATTATTTGAAAGAAATAGCCACCTTATGCGGTATAAATAAGCGACTTACCACGCACGTTGCGAGGCACTCGTTTGCCAGTTCTGTTGCTCTGGCGAATAAAGTTTCGCTCTCGAATGTTGCAAAGATGATGGGGCACACAACCACTCGAATGACGCATCACTACGCAAAGGTGATGGATAGCTCGATTATGGATGATATGCAGTGCGTTGAGAGTAATTTTTCTAATATCGCTAGAGCGTTGTAGATATGGCAAAGATTGAGATTTTAGACAGAGGGCAGGTTGTTGTACCTGCTACTGTTGCAATGACTGATTATGAGATAGCTCAGCTATTAGGGGTGACTCTTTCCTTTGTACGTGGTGCTATCAAGCGACTTTTGAAAAGCAGAACAGGTGTTGAGTGTAGCGGAGGTGTTGTTTTGGGTCGGTCGCTGATTCCTGAATATTTTGGGCTTGAGGTGGTGATCGCCATCGCTTTTCAAGTTGATAGCTACGAAGCTAATTTGTTTCGCAAATGGATGATGACTAGGGTCACAAAATGCGACCTTAAAGACGAAGTGCCAATTATAGTAACCCTGCCCAATAATCAAATATATAATTAGCGAAAATGCCGTGAGCCTCAAAACTCACGGCATTTTTAATGTATATATCCTCCACCATATCCTGTAACTATCGCCTCTGTTTATTATCGTTTAAGTGGCAAATTTTTCTCCGAGCTTATGCGCACCACCCAACCTCAGGCGACAAGTGGTTTGCAAGACAATCTCCACCCTTTCGGGTTGTATTCTCTCGCAAAAGGTTGTGTGGTACAGCTCTTCGAGGTTAAGCCACTGAAACGACAACAAACCGAGCCGATGAAAGACGCATATAAAAAAATGTCGGATATAAATAGTAATGGAAACGAAACTCCCTCACCTCTAAAATCCGCATATAAACTTTGAAAGCTATGGAGAACAAGAAAAGAATTATCATTTGGGCACTCATCATAATAATCTGCTGGAGCATCTTTGGAGGTAGTATATTTATATGGTAACCATCCGATCAACCCCCTCTATCCATATATAGAATAACGATACTGACCCT
>CAYJAK010000015.1:0-42602 GCA_964368585.1 uncultured Muribaculaceae bacterium | reverse complement strand
TGCCTATTCAACTACCCCTCAGATAAAACACTTCGGTGTCAAACGGGCTGCAAAGATAAACACTTTATATTTTCCTCCAAAACTTTTTTAAAATATTTTTCATGTTTTTTTAAAAAAAAATCATAATTCGCTGAAAATAAATCTATTAAAATATTAGACAATTTTAAATTTAATTTTTAGATGACTCTATGTTATTTTCACAATTCTAAAAATAGATTATTTTTGCATTATAAATTTGATAAATCTACCTCTACGCTACGTATTAAAAAAATAATCAAATATGTATCTTCAAATCTTCATTAATTTTGCAAAAATAGGCGCATTCACTATTGGAGGAGGATACGCAATGATACCTATTATTCAACGGGAGTTGGTAAAGAAGAAGGAATGGGTCACAGAAAGAGAATTTTTAGATATTTTAACCATTGCTCAATCCGCTCCAGGATTACTTGCTGTAAATATTTCAATTTTTTTAGGATATAGATTAAAAGGAACAAAGGGGAGTATTATTGCAACATTAGGCACAATCTTACCTTCTTTTATAATAATTCTAATTATTGCTATCTTTTTCAAAGATTTCAAAGACAACCCAGATGTTATCAATATATTTAAGGGCTTAAGGCCTATTGTAGTTGCTCTAATTGCAGTACCCGTAATTAATATGGCAAAAAAAGCTAAACTAAGTTTACATATGATTGTTCTATCCGTACTTACAACTGCATTAATTGTTTTTCTCAATGTATCTCCTATATACATCCTACTAGTAACAGTTCTTATTTTTATCATTAACTATATGCATAAAATCAACAAACTTAACAAGACTAAAAAACAATGATATATATAGAACTATTTTATACTTTCTTTATTATAGGCATTTTCACCTTTGGAGGGGGATACGCAATGCTTTCTCTTATTCAAGATCAAATCGTTGTTGAACAGGGGTGGATTACCGCAGAACAATTCACAGATATTGTCGCGATATCTCAAATGACTCCAGGTCCAATTGGCATAAATAGCGCAACCTATGTAGGCTATACTGTTACCGGAAATATCTTTGGGTCTTTTTTAGCTACTTTTGCAATAACCTTACCTTCATTTATAATAGTTTTATCTATTTGCAAAATATATACTAGGTTTAACAAAAGCATCTTCTTTGAAGCTCTATTGAAATACTTAAAGCCAGTAGTTATCGGGATGATAGCAGCGGCGGCAGGCATTCTGATAACTAAAGAAAATTTCATTGATTGGAAAAGTTGGGCTCTTTTTGCAGGTGCGTTTATTTGTGCACAATGGATTAAACTTAATCCAATTATAATTTTAGTTATTGGAGGAGTATTGGGATATTTTATTTATTAGAATCGCCTCAATTTTAAATTAATCCAAATGTTTTTCAAAAGTTGTCTTTAATAAGTAAATAGCTATGATAAAAAAAAAGAGCATCGCGATATTAATTAAATAATCCGAAATGCTCTATTTTTAATCTATGGGTGAATGATGGGGATCGAACCCACGACCTTCGGTGCCACAAACCGACGCTCTAACCAACTGAGCTACAATCACCATGTTTTATTTTGGAATGCAAAGATAATAATTTTTCATTAAATACAAACTATTCAGCACCAAAATATGTTTTTTTTTCTAATTTTGCCATTAACTTAAGAAAACAAAAATAATAACCAGAAAATAATAAAAACAACAATGGCACGTGAAATAAAATTCTCCCTTGTTTATAGGGATATGTGGCAATCATCTGGTAAATATGTACCGATGGTTAATCAGTTAAAACAGATTGCACCCGTAATTATTGATATGGGGTGCTTTGATCGTGTGGAAACTAACGGTGGCGCATTTGAACAGGTTAATCTTTTATTTGGTGAGAATCCAAACAATGCCGTAAGGGAATGGACAGCTCCATTTAACAAAGTAGGTATTCAAACTCATATGCTTGAAAGAGGATTGAATGCACTTAGAATGAATCCCGTACCTGAAGATGTAAGAGAATTAATGTACAAGGTTAAAGGTAAACAAGGTACAAATATATCTCGATCTTTCTGTGGTCTAAATGATCATAGAAATCTTAAAGGTTCTGTTATTGGGGCAAAAAAAGGCGGCATGATATCTCAAGTTGCCCTTAGCATAACTCACTCTCCAGTACATACTGTTGAGTATTATATGGGTGTAGTTGATAAGGTTGTAGAGTATGGATGCGATGAGATTTGCCTAAAAGATATGGCAGGCGTAGGACGACCAGCATTTCTAGGTAGATTAACAAAATGCATAAAAGACAAATACCCGCATATTGCAGTACAGTACCACGGACACGCAGGGCCTGGATTCTCTGTTGCCTCAATGTTAGAAGTTGCAAGAGCTGGTGCTGATTTTATTGATGTTGCTATGGAGCCAATATCTTGGGGAAAGATTCACCCAGATGTTATCACAATTCAAGCTATGCTAAAAGATGCTGGGTTCCTTGTTAAAGATATTAATATGGATGCATATATGGAGGCGCGAAGATTAACTCAAACATTTATTGATGATTTTCTAGGGTACTTCATTGAACCTGATAATTACAAATCTTCTTCATTATTAGTAGGTTGCGGATTACCTGGAGGAATGATGGGCTCTATGATGGCAGATTTAAAAGGATTCCACAGTGCAATTAATGCCTCTTTAAGAAACCAAAATAAGAACGAGGTTAGTTTGAATGACTTAGTTGTTATGTTATTCCAAGAGGTAGAGTATGTTTGGCCTCGATTAGGATACCCTCCACTAGTTACTCCATTCAGTCAATACGTGAAGAATACAGCACTAATGAATTTAATGCACGTGTTAAAAGGAGAACCTCGCTGGACTACTATAGATAAAGATACTATGAATATGATTTTAGGTAAAACAGGTAAGCTACCAGGTGAACTTGCTCCTGAGATTTTAGAAATAGTTAAACAAAAAGGCTTAGAATTCTACACTGGAACTCCACAAGATGCATTCCCTAATGAGCTACCTAAGTTTGAAGCTATGATGAAAGAAGAGGGCTGGGATAGAGGACAAGATGACGAGGAACTTTTTGAGTTTGCAATGCACGAAAGACAGTATCGAGATTATAAGAGCGGCGTTGCTAAGAAGCGTTTTGAACAAGAGCTTGAGGCGGCAAAGGAGAAGGCAAATGCGCCTATTATCGTTAAGCGACCTGTGGTTGAAATGCCTAAATTTGACATTGATGCTCTAGTTGCAAAGTTCCCAAAAGCACTTCCTATTCAGGCTCCTGTTAAGGGTTCCGTTATGTGGCAATATGATGTTATTGACGCATCCAAGGCTCCAAACATTGGCTCAAAATTCAATGAGGGAGAGACCGTTTGTTATGTTGATGCTTATTTTGGCCCACAAGAGGCAAATGCTCCAATTTCTGGAAAGATTGTCGCTATTTGCGCAAATCAAGGAGATAAAGTTGATAAAGGTGAAATTCTAGCATTTATGGAGAAATAATTCGGCATAAATAATTAAATATCAATTTTTTATAAACATAAAAATGACTAACACGAAGGATATTAATTCTAACGTGTTAGTCATTTTTGCTTTATCCAAATTTCTGTATTATTTTTGCACCCCTACTTAATACTTAAAACTATATACTTAAAATATTTTATAAATTATAAAAAATAGCGAGCTTTTTATTTAGTATGTATATAAATGCTATGGGGCACTACATTCCAAAAGATAGAGTGCATAACAATTTTTTTAAGGAGGTAAACGGATTAGATGAAGATTGGATAATTAAAAGAACCGGTATACACTCCAGGTCAAAAATATCTGAAAACGAAGATCCTGCATCTATGGGAATAGAGGCTGTTAAAGATGCCCTAAAAAATCTACCTTTTGATATTAGCGATGTTGATCTAATTATCTCTACTGGATATACCATTACAGATACTGTTGGAACCGTTGCTCATAGAGTTCAAAGAGAGTTTAACATTCCCTCTGCAATAGTTTTCTCCATGACATCAGCTTGTTCCTCTTTTGTAAATGCAATTGAAGTAGTTGAGACGTTTTTTGTCGCGAAGAGAGCAAAGAAAGCATTGGTAATCTGCTCTGAAGCTAACTCAATTTTTAATGATTATACAAATCCTGTAAGTGGTCATTTATGGGGAGATGGGGCAGTTGCTGTTTTTCTCACTGCTGAACAGTGCGGTAAAGGCGAGCCTAAGATTCTTGATGTCGCGACAAAAGGGCTAGGACATATAGGAAAAGGACCAGATGGCGTTAGCTTATATACAAATAAAGAAGGAATTATAATGCACGACGGAAGAGATGTTTTTCAGTACGCGTGTAAATATATGACACAGACTTTAGAGGAGATTCTTGTAAGAAATAATAAATCTGTTAGTGATCTTGATTATATAGCTACACATCAAGCTAATTTAAGAATCGTTGCAAATATCGCGACAAGTTGGGGTATTCCCGATGATAAGTTTCTTAATAACATACAAGAGTTAGGAAATACAGGATCTGCAAGTGCGGCGTTGTCGCTTATGCAGAATATTGATAAAGTAAAGAGTGGTAATTTGGTGGGATTAACTGTTTTTGGAGGAGGATATTCGTCGGGAGCTTTATTGATCCAGTTTTAATGTTTTTTGTACACCCGTGCGGAGTCGAACCGCAATCTATGGAACCGGAATCCATTATTCTATCCATTGAACTACGGGTGCTAATATAGCTCGATTAGAGCACTTTTAAGACTAAGCAAAGGTAGTGAATTTAAATGAATTTATTTATCTTTGCTTTTTAATTTTAAAATTCAATTCTTATGAAAGCATATGTATTTCCTGGGCAAGGAGCCCAATTTACAGGAATGGGTCAAGATTTGTACGAGAGCAATCCTGTAGCAAAAGAGATGTATGAAAAAGCAAACGAAATATTAGGATTCAGAATCACCGATATTATGTTTAATGGAACTGCTGATGAGTTAAAACAGACAAAGGTTACTCAGCCAGCAATTTTTTTACACTCTGTAATCTTAGCTAAGTGTTTACCTGATTTTAATCCCGATATGGTAGCTGGCCACTCATTAGGTGAGTTTTCGGCTCTTGTTGCAGCTGGTGCAATAACATTTGAAGATGGATTAACTCTTGTTTCAAAGAGAGCAATGGCTATGCAAAAGGCTTGTGAGATTAAACCATCTACAATGGCAGCTGTTATTGGTTTAGATGATAAAATTATTGAAGATATTTGTGAACAAACAGAGGGTGTTGTAGTTGCGGCTAACTATAATTGCAACGGGCAAGTAGTTATATCGGGAGAAGTAGAGGCTGTAAATAAGGCTTGTGAGACTCTTAAAGCGGCTGGTGCAAGGAGAGCGTTAATTTTACCTGTTGGTGGAGCGTTCCACTCACCTATGATGGATCCTGCTAGAGTTGAATTAGCTGAAGCTATTGAAAAAACTAATTTCACTGCGCCAATGGCACCAGTTTATCAAAATGTTGATGCTATGCCACAGACTGATCCTCAAAAGATTAAAGAGAATTTATTAATTCAATTAACTGCGCCTGTTAAGTGGACACAATCTGTTAAGAATATGGTAGCAGATGGAGCTGTTGAGTTTATTGAAGTTGGGCCAGGAAAGGTTCTTCAAGGGTTAATCAGCAAGATTGCACCTGAAGTAGCAACATTAGGTCATCAATAATAAGTTTTCATCAATTTTATAGCTTGTTCATTGTTCTAAATTCTTTTTATTTTAAAATTTAATTTAGTAAATTTGGATAAAAGAATTATATTGCAAAATAATAATTATTAAGCAAATCAAGCTATATAGTTACGAATAAATACAATTAACTTTATAATACAATTTTAAACAAATAAGACATGGCTAAAGAGAAGAAATTTATTACCTGTGATGGTAATTACGCTGCCGCGCATATTGCATATAGGTTCAGCGAACTCGCAGCCATTTATCCTATTACTCCGTCCTCTACAATGGCGGAATTAGTTGATGAGTGGGCTGCTTACGGTAAGAAAAACATATTTGGTGAGAGTGTAAAAGTTGTTGAGATGCAGAGTGAAGGAGGTGCTGCAGGTGCAGTACACGGAGCACTACAGGTTGGTACTTTAACCTCTACGTTTACGGCTTCACAAGGTTTACTTCTTATGATTCCTAATATGTATAAAATAGCGGGGGAGCTTCTTCCTTCTGTTTTCCATGTTTCAGCTAGAGCACTAGCGTCTCACGCTCTTTCTATCTTTGGTGACCACCAAGATGTTATGGCTGCAAGACAAACTGGTTTTGCGTTCTTAGCTTCTGGCAGTGTTCAAGAGGCTTTAGATATGGCAGCTGTTGCTCATCTTGCTACAATTAAATCATCGATTCCTTTCGTTCACTTCTTTGATGGCTTTAGAACATCTCACGAGATTCAAAAAATTGAAGATATTGACGCTGAGGATCTAAAAAATATGCTTAGCGTTAAGGCGCTTGCAAAGTTCCGTGAAAAGGGATTAAATCCAAATGCTCCTGTTACTAAAGGTACTGCTCAAAACGCAGACGTTTATTTCCAAAACAGAGAGGCTTGTAATACATATTATGAGAATGTTCCAGATATCGTTGCGAGGTATATGGGCGAGATTAGTGAATTAACTGGTCGCCACTATCTTCCATTTGATTATTATGGAGACCCTGAGGCTGAGAATGTAATTATGGCTATGGGCTCTGTAACTGAGACAATAAAAGAGACTATTGATCATTTAAGAGAGAAAGGTGAGAAGGTTGGTATGGTTAATGTTAGATTATACAGACCATTCTCTGCTAAATATTTCTTACGTGCTCTACCTAAAACTGTTAAGAAGATTGCTGTTTTAGATAGAACCAAAGAGCCAGGTGCTGTTGGTGAGCCGCTTTATGTAGATGTTAAGGCTATGGTTGCCGAGCACGGAATTAATGCTAAAGTTGTTGGTGGACGTTATGGTTTATCATCTAAAGACACTAGCCCTGCTCAAATTATCTCTGTATTTAACAATCTTAAGTTAAAAGAGAGCAAGAATGACTTTACAATTGGTATTGTTGATGATGTTACATTTAAGTCTCTTCCTAAAATTGAGGAGATTAGCTTAGCAAAAACTGGAACAACAGAGTGTAAATTCTACGGCTTAGGTTCCGATGGTACTGTTGGAGCAAATAAAAATACAATTAAGATTATCGCCGATAATACTCCTAAATATTGCCAAGCATACTTTGATTACGATTCAAAGAAATCGGGAGGATTTACCTGTTCACACTTAAGATTTGGTGATAACCCTATTACATCACCTTACCTTGTTTCTACTCCAGATTTTGTGGCGTGTCACGTTACATCATACCTAACTAAGTATGACGTATTGAGTGGAATTAAGAAAGGGGGTACACTATTATTAAACAGTTTATGGAGCACAGAGGAGACTCTTAAGAGAATTCCTGATCATGTTAAGTCTGTTATTGCTCACAAGAAGATTAACTTATACATTATAAATGCAACTAAGATTGCAGAGGAGATTGGATTAGGAAACAGAACTAATACAATCTTACAATCAGCTTTCTTTAAAATTACTGAGATTATCCCTTATGATTTAGCTGTTTCTAGTATGAAGAAGGCTATTGATAAGAGTTATGGTAGCAAAGGTGAGAAGATTGTACAAATGAACTATCAAGCTGTTGATAGAGGGGCTGAGTACACACAGGTTGAGATTCCTTTTGATTGGAATAACATCACTCTTACTAAATTTGTTCCAGATTCATTTAATAGAATGGCTACAGAGTGGGTTAAGAATGTTGCTGACGTTGTAAATGCACAGTGTGGTAATGATCTGCCTGTTAGTGCATTTGTTGAGTCTCCTGATGGAGTTATCCCTGCTGGAACATCAGCTTATGAGAAGCGTGGTATCGCGATAAATATTCCTTGCTGGGTGTCTGAGAATTGTATTCAATGTAACCAGTGTGCTTATGTTTGTCCTCACGCTGCTATTCGTCCATTCTTAATGACTGAAGAGGAGGCTGCTAAGGCTCCTGAGGGAGTTAAAAGAGTTGATGGTAAAGGTCCTATCAAAGATTACAAGTTCACAATTCAGGTTGATCCACTAGATTGTACTGGTTGTGGTAACTGTGCGGATGTTTGTCCTGCTAAAGAGAAGGCATTAGTTATGGAGCCAGCTGAATCTCAGATGGTTGAGCAAGCTAACTATGATTATATGCACTCACACGTAGGATATAAGGATAACGTTGTACCTAAAGAGCAAAATGTTAAGAATTCACAATTTGCACAGCCGCTATTCGAGTTCTCAGGAGCTTGTATGGGTTGTGGAGAGACTCCATATATTAAGACAATAACTCAGTTATTTGGTGATAGAATGACTATTGCTAATGCTACTGGTTGTACATCTATCTATAGTGGTTCATTCCCATCTTCACCTTATTGCAAAGATAAGAATGGAAGAGGACCAGCTTGGGCTAACTCACTATTTGAGGATAATGCAGAGTTTGGTATGGGTATGAAATTAGGTTCAGAAAGATTACGTGAAACTGTTCAAAGATTAATGGTTGAGGGTATGGAGTGCGATACTTGTTCTGCTGAGATGAAGGCTCTATTTGCAGAGTGGTTATCTAAGAAGGATGATGCAAAAGCTACTCGCGAGATTGCAGATAAGCTTATCCCAATGATTAGCGAGTGTAGCTGCCCTATTTGCCAAGAGTTGGTTAAATATCAAGATCTATTTGTACCTCGTAGTCAGTGGATTATTGGTGGTGACGGTTGGGCTTATGATATTGGATATGGTGGATTAGATCACGTTATTGCTTCTGGTGAGAATGTAAATATTTTAGTTGTAGATACTGAGGTTTACTCTAATACTGGTGGACAATCATCTAAATCTACTCCTGCTGGTGCAGTTGCTAAATTCGCAACTTCTGGTAAGAAGATTCGTAAGAAAGATTTAGGTATGATGGCTATGAGTTATGGCTATGTATATGTTGCGCAAGTTGCTATGGGAGCTAACCAAGCTCAATTCTTTAATGCTGTTAAAGAGGCTGAGGCTCACGATGGTCCGTCAATCATTATTGCTTACTCTCCTTGTATCAACCACGGTCTTAAAGCTGGAATGGGCAAGAGTCAAAGAGAGGAGAAGTCTGCTGTTGAGTGTGGATACTGGCATCTTTACAGATTTAACCCTGCATTAGAGCAAGATGGTAAGAATCCATTTAGCTTAGATAGCAAGGAGCCAGATTGGACTAAATTCCAAGACTTTATTAAAGGCGAGGTTCGTTATACTTCTCTAATGAAGTCATTCCCTGAAGAGGCAGCTGAGCTATTTGCTTTAACAGAGGAGTTTGCCAAGGCACGTTTAGCGTCTTATAAGCGTTTAGCTACAACTGTTGAATAGTAGAGGGCTACAAAGCTGAATTTTAAGATAAAATTCAAATAAAATTAGGTGTTTCGAGATTAATTTAATTAATTCGAGACACCTTTTTATATTGCAAAATATTGTAACTTTGTATAAGCATAATTCTAATAATTTCAATTTATGAGAAATATATTAATAATCGCTATGCTGCTAGTAAGCTCATTAGCTCATTCTCAATCTGGTGAAGATTTGGATCTTTCAATTACAATTTCTGATTTTGTAGGTACTTGGAAGTATGAGAACGCCCAGACAAACGAGATCTTTATCATTAAAATAGCAGAACCCGTTAACTTTTATGACAATTTTTCTAAGGAATATGCTCATTATATTCTAGGGGCCTACTACTACTCAAAGAACAACATCGTTATCTCTGATAATTTAGATATAATAAATAGGCCTATACCTAGTACAATTAATGGAGAATTACTTGAACGATGTCCAATTGCGTGTTTTATTTATGGGGACGAACAAAATAATCTATTTCTAAGTTTCAGAGATCAAAGTGCTTATGCACAATCTGAAGACACGAAACTTAGGATAGCAAGAATACGAGGTGGTGGCTATAAAATGTACTGGAAGATAGAACGATATGACGTATTAATGCTCTCTTTTCTGCACGCATTAGACGAAAACGAGCCCGCGCCCGAACCGTTCACTGTGCCTACGAATGTTGAGTTGATAAAGGTGTTGGAGGAGAATGATATGGATGAATGAAATTACAACCAAATTGCAAGAAAATTTAATTAAACTCTTTTAATACAATGTAACATTAAAAGTATTTTTAATATAAATTTTATTTATTAATTTTGTTACAATATAAATACATAAAAATATTGATCAAACTAAAACTAACAAAGTTTACACACCGCATATCCAACATATATGTATTGTGTGCACTTTTTTGCTAACAACTCTTTTTGTAACATCTTGTAACAAAGAGGAAATTTATGTAAAAAAAGAGATTGAGCCCAAATTTATGGAAGCCTCCATAAGATTTCCTATTAACCTCAACAAGTATAATCTTATCGAAAAAACATTAACTAGGTCCGAAGATTCCTCTGATTTTACACCAGTGCAGATCGACTCTTTAATTGATTGGGAAAAGGCAGACCAAATTAGTTCTACAAATATTGTCTACACTCAAGTTCCGTTTTATCAAAACAATTCTAAATTGCTAGCTTATATCTCAGATAAGAATTTAATTGCAACGGATTCTTTAGTGCCATATAAAAACTTTTATGTAAAAAAAGAGAATATTTCTGGAAGTATAGAAAAAGAATATATAGTTATGATGATCCCTACATATTATTCAAATAAATATTTCCCCGAATATAGCTTTTTAAGAAAACCAAATTTCACTGGAGTTGCAATATTTTCTGATATTTATGGAGAATATTCTCATACCGAAATGTACTATTTGGGAGAGGTATTAGACGGAGAACTATTAAGTGAAGATAGCGATGAATACCTTTCTAAAATGTATGTTAGTTTTTATACCGCTGATGAGAGTAGTACTAGAAATGGGGAAGATCCTATTATTCACGACGGCATGCTTGAAGGAGTAGTTGTTTCTGCCTCAAGAGTTGAACCTAATCATTCTATTTATTTTGATCTTACACGTTACTATAACTTTGATTTGTTAGAGCATCTAAATTATGTTGAAGACTCATATTTCCTATATGATGCAACAGGAGGTGGTAGTGATAATAACGAATCTAGTGATGACGACTTAATAACACATAATTTACATCTTTCATATCACTATAATGGTTTAACTCAACTACAACGTTCTCAGCGATACATTACGGGCTCTATCGTAACAATTAACGCAGAAGAATCTATTGTAGATGATAATAATAAATCATATCTCTTTAGCGCATGGTCAGAGATGATCGATGGGCTTTTTAGTTTTAGTCCTAATTTTCATTTTAGAATTTATGATGATAAAGATCTTACTGCATTTTATTATCCAGAGAACGATCCGTGTTTAGAACTGGGGGAAATGCTTAGAGACTCCTCTTTATTTAAAACTATCGCCCTACTTCAACAAACAATAAAAGAATACAAGGAGTACATCTTTTTAATAGATAACAAGAATGAGACACATGAATATGAAGGAGATAGAAATAGCATTTCTATACCCAATGAAGCGTTTACTAGAATATATAAAACTGCTACTCATAATCACCCCGGTCAGAGTATTCTATTTAGCTATAGTGATTTAAAAACTTTACATCGCTTTTTGAGCAGTGATTGTATTGAGGATATTAATAAATTCAGATTTTCAATATACACTGTCAATACTATAATTACAGCAAGAATCTTTAATCCTGAAAAATTTTCTGAAATGCTTGAGTATTATGATAATAATGAGCTTATATATTTAGAAGATATCAAAGCAATCCATAAAATCAACGACTATAATGAAAGATGTAGAGCAAATGCAGAATTTTTATATAATTTTGGAATAGCTCAAGAGGTAGGAGCAATTACAACTTATGATAATAGAATAACTTGGAATTTATATCAAAGAGATATGAGTAAACCTAATAATAATGCATTAAAAATAAAATATTGCTATAATTAAATTATATAATTTATGAGAAATATATTAATAATCGCTATGCTGCTAGTAAGCTCATTAGCTCATTCTCAATCTGGTGAAGATTTGGATCTTTCAATTACAATTTCTGATTTTGTAGGTACTTGGAAGTATGAGAACGCCCAGACAAACGAGATCTTTATCATTAAAATAGCAGAACCCGTTAAGTTTTATTCTAATTACCGGAAGGAATATTCTAATTGTATTTTAGGTGCCTACTACTACTCAAAGGACAACATAGTTATCTCTGATAATTTAGATACAATAAATAAATCTATACCAAATATAATTAGTGGAGAATTACTTAATCAATGTCCAATAGTGTGCTTTATTTATGGGGACGAACAAAATAATTTATCTCTAGTTTTCACAGATCAAAGTGCTTATGCACGATCTGCCGATACGAAACTTAGGGTAGCAAGAATACGAGGTGGTGGCTATAAAATGTACTGGAAGATAGAACGATATGACGTATTAATGCTCTCTTTTCTGCACGCATTAGACGAAAACGAGCCCGCGCCCGAACCATTCACTGTGCCTACGAATGTTGAGTTGATAAAGGTGTTGGAGGAGAGTAATAATTAGGTACATTCGCTAAATGATACCTTATTGCTAATTTGCATCGGCGAGCTTTATGATTCTATTAATATCTACATTATGCTCTTTGAAATCTGCTTCAATTACATTTCCTTTTTTGTCTATAAGCATATAGTGGGGAATACCGTTAATATTATAATGTGTGGTTAGTATTGTCCATTCATCACGTGATATGGTAATAAAGTGACCCTCTATTTTATTATCTTCAATGAATTTTTCGCGCGTTTTTGTAGGAGAATCTCTCTCTGTAGTAAAGTAAACAAATGCTACATCATTATCTTTTAATCTATCTTTAAGAAGATAGCTATCTTGCATTGCAGCTCTGCACGGACCGCACCACATTGCCCAATAATCCAAAATAATTATATTACCTCTGTAAGGTTCTAGTAGCCTTGATAGTAATTGGGCGGGGCTCTCTTTCTCTGGCTTTGTTCCCTCTGTAACAGATGGCTCAGATGAAGCAGAGGTTGCTGGTTTTGTTACAGATGATGATTCTGGAGCTACTACAACTGGGGGTTGAACAGTCTCTCTATTCTCCTCTACTACATCAAGTAAATGTTTGATTAAATCTGCACTAGATAGTAGTTCTAACATATTTGGCAACGCTAGGTCATTAGTATTTGGAAGGTAAGATATACGAGATGACATACTACTTAGCGCAACTACCTCTGTTGTAAAGGATCTCTCAATACCTACATAATCCTCTATTCTCTTTATTGTAGAGTATGCCGAGGCTGCAAGCATATATTTAATATTGCTATTATAATACTTATTAATCTCTCCTATTTTTTCTAAATACTTTTGTGTTTTAGCAGTAGTATCTTCTATATCTACTACAATCAATTGTTTAGCTACCGAATCCTTAAAAGCTGCTAACTCTGGAGGGAGCATTTTCCCTGTGTACTCTTTAATATACTCCTCTTCTGTATAAAGATTAAACCCTGGTGTATAACCATCAAAGTACTCTAACCTATTTATAAAGAAGTAAAAATCGCCTAATGCTATTAAAGTCTTATCATTTAGTGGCAACTCTTTTGTTAAAGAGTAGAATTCTGGATGTGTCACAATCTTTTCATCTTTAACATAATAGCCCCGCTGATCTTTATAATCATACGCAGAGGTAGCGATCTCTAGCATTGTTGAGTTTCTAATAAAATGAGCAACCTTTGGTAAGAGTTTATTCTCTTCAATATATCTATCTACATAGGCCATCTCCTTCTTAAAACGATCATTCATATGTTTTTGATAACTTGGAAGATCTAGCGTCCTAAAAAATTTCTGGCTATCGTAGTACTCTTTAGAGTTTAGAAATGCATCATGCTGAGTATTAAAGAGTCCCGATTCACCCATATATTTTGTTGACGGATATACTCTCATATATTTGCCATAATTAGTGCTTAGCTCTTTTAGAGAGATGTGCGTAGTTATTGTATCACCAGGACTTAAGAAAAGAGTAACGACATTAACATCACTCACCCTTATTAATACCTCCATTGGATATGGCAGCTCCACTTCGCTCTCAAATGTACCATCTTCTGCATACTCAATTAAAAAATTTCTATCATCATTTATTAGTGTATTTCTAACGATTATCCCCCCTCTTGAGAATCCTAATCTAGGCGAATAGTGGCTTAAGTAGCCCTTTATAACTGCTTTCCCTGGTTTAATAAAATTCTTCTGATCCCAGTCACTATTTTGATTCTCTGGAATAATATAATTATTATTAAACACCTGCTCTTTTGATAATGATTTTAGAGACTTACTACTCTCACCAAATTGTACAGTACCATCTCTCTTACTTTTATAATATAGAACTAGCTCTTCATTACTATTATCTCTATTTACCAAAGCAATTTGCCCCCTCTTATTCGCCTTTTTATATGTCCAAAATTTATTCTTATATATTGCAAAATTTGGGTATAACCCTAGCTCCCAAATACCAGAACCATCCGTCAAACACCACTCGCCAAACAGTTTATTATCAACCATATAATTAGGAGTTACTCCCGATATATCTACATCAAAAGTTTTTGTCCCCCCATTACTACGCTCTACAACATCAAACTTCTTCACATTGCGATTGAGTGGTTCAAAACCCATTACAATGTTATGCCTGCCCGACTCTGGCAAATAGAATTTCTTACCTATCTCTAGTCCTTTTATCCATTTTATAGAGCTAGTATCTTGTTCTGTTGCCAAAACTAGATCTTTTCCAAAAACTACCCACCAGTTATGGGGGTATTGCACCTCAACATTTAATATGGTTGTGGTATCAGTTAATTCTACGCTTTTAATAGTATAGAAATAACTTGTCATTGCACCAACAGGGGGATTCTCTATAATTTTTGACTTCTTATTATCTTTTGCAGCACCAAAAAGAGTGATTGTAAAGAGGAACAACAGTAGAGTAATGGTTATTTTTTTCATTTAAAGGTGATTCATAAAGGGTTTCATAATTTTTAAATTCTACTTTACGGCGTAATAAGAATAATATATAAACAGATATACGATTAAAAGCAAGCTACAAGTGGCTAGTCAAATTTCATCAGCGATAAAATTTCTTGCTCCTTTTTATCTGTATTATTTATAATCTCCTGAGCCTCAGATAAAATCCTATCTGCAGTTGCTCTATCTTTTATTCCCGATGCATTTATCTTTACATTTAGATGCGCTCCATAGATTGCTGTTCTGATACATAGCGCCCCAACACCGGCATCTGATAATGAATTTTGATTTCCATTAATTGCCATAGCCTCAATTATCTCAAATGCATTAAAGGCTACTTTCATAGTGCGAAGAGGAACCTCAGTAGCATATATGGTTGCTCTCTCCATTGCTTCTGCTCTTGCTGATTTCTCTTGATCAGTAGATTTTGGCATTCCAAAACAATCCATTATCTTGTTAAAGGCATTTGTATCTTCATCTACAAGATAAAGCAGCTCTGATACAATCTGTTGTGCGCTCTCTGCAAAATCTGAGAAGTATCTCCATTTGTCATCCCAACCAGCTTTATGCGAGGAGAGATTTGCCACCATACAACCTAAAGCTGCACCTAACGCACCAACATATGCAGATACAGATCCACCACCTGGAGCTGGAGACTCGCTTGCAGTCTCTAGTGCAAAACCCTTACAAGTAAAATCTATCAGTTTTTTAGAGGCTGTTTCACTCTCTCTTTGTTCCATCAAATACTCAATTACCTTCTCTTTTGGCTCAAACGGTTTAAGATCATCTAGCCCCATAGATTTTACAGCTATCTTTATTATCTCCTCTTCTGAGATACCTAATGAGCGTTGTTGCTTGGTTAGATAGTGTTTCCCTGCATCAATTAATACTTTTTTAGGAACCAGGCCCACTATCTCTGAACCTGTAACTCTTATTCCCCTTTTTGAGGCCTTATCAGCAACTTCGTCAAAGGCTATATGTACAGGGGTAGTTGTGATGTTTGTAACATTCATTGATACCTGAGCTATACCGTATTCCTCTATAAACCATCCGATTGCTTTACAAGCCTTTAGAGTACCTGGCGCCCACATCTCTTTTCCATTCTCATCCAAAATAACTTTTCCAGTTAATGTTCCTCCCTCTCTTAGCTTACGCCCCTTCTCTCTTACATCAAATGCGATTGCATTTGCTCTACGGGTAGATGTTGTATTTAGGTTATAATTGATTGCTACTAGGAAATCTCTTGCTCCAACATTTGTAATGCCACTCATTGCAACCTGCTCAGAATATGTATCGGGACCAAAATCAGGTCTCCAATTTTGATCTTGTAATTTTTGCGGGATAGCCTCATACTCCCCTTTTCTACAGGTAGCAAGATTTTTTCTCTCTGGGGTAAATGCCGCCTCTTCGTAACAATAAACTGGGATATTTAGCTCCTCCCCTATCCTCTTTGCAACTATTCTGGCATACTCTGCAACCTCCGCCATTGTTACATTTGATATGGGGATAAAAGGACAAACATCTGTTGCTCCAATACGAGGGTGTTCTCCTTGGTGCTTTCTCATATCTATTAACTCTGCTGCCTTTTTAACACCTCTTACGGCCCCCTCCATAACCTGTAGAGGCTCGCCTACAAATGTTACTACGGTTCTATTTGTTGCAGCTCCTGGGTCTACATTCAATAATTGTACACCCTCTACGCTCTCAATTGCATCTGTTATCTGTTTAATTATTTGCATATCCCTACCTTCGCTAAAGTTAGGCACACACTCTATTATTTTTTTTTGCATAGTTTATTTGTTGTTTTTTGTGTTAATATATTATACCCTCTACTATCATAAGAGTGTTAGAATCAATCTCTTTTCTTAGAGCTACTTGATTCATTTCAAAATAGTGCACAGGGTAGATTATCCTTGGCATAATTGCATTTGTCATCTTAATAAACTGAGCATCAGACATTGTATATGGCAAGTTTTTAGGAATGAATGCTATATCGGGAAACTTAACACTCTCTATCTCTGGGATAAACTCTGTATCTCCTGCAATATATACTTTGAATCCGCCAATATTTAGGATGTAGCCATTGCCTTCTCCTTTTAAGTGGAACGGATTTCCGTTATCTCTCTTTCTCTCCACATTATAGGCGGCAACTGCTGTAATCTCAATTTGGTTTATGCTTTTTGATTCGCCATTACATAGTGTGTGAATTGGAGCATTTGCAATTTGAGGAATAACTGATACCATACTCTCGATATTTGTAGATTCATCAACTAATAGCGGATTATTTGCTAGATCTAGCTCCATTTGGTGAAGATTATTATTTATAACCGTCTCAACAGCTCTGCTTACTACAAAGATTGTATCCTCTTTTGCAATATTGGCAATTGCCTTACAATCATAATGATCTGTATGTGCGTGGGTTAAAAGGATCATATCTGCCTTTGGAAGCTTTGAATAATCGCAAACATCACTATATGGATCTACATAAATCTGCATCTCATTTAGGGTAAAGCTAAGTGATCCGTGACCTAAAACCTCAACATTAAGTGCTCCTTGAGGTGTATAAAATGTGTTAATCTTACAAGTATTCATTGGTATCTATTTTTTAGTTATTTTATTTTTCCGTTTAATATAATTTTATCTATAAATGGTGTTGTAAAGGCGTAAGGTATAAAGTCTATTGATGGGATTTTTTTAGTGATAAAGAGATTTGCTTTTTTACCTTTTGTGATAGAGCCAACGCTATCCTCTACCCCCATTGCATAGGCTCCATTTATTGTAACCGCATTTATCACCTCGTTAGGGGTCATTCTCATTTTAAGGCAAGCCAATGCCATCTCAAACTGGATATTACCGCTTGGACAAGAGCCTGGATTATAATTGGTTGCAATTGCAATTGGAATATTTGAATCAATCAGTTTTCTGGCTGGGGCGTAATCCATATTTAGGAAAAAAGTTGCACCTGGTAAGAGTGTCGCGATAGTTGAACTGCTTTTTAGTGCCTCAATTTCTGCCTCGCCTATACTCTCTAGATGGTCTACACTCACAGCATCATATTTAACTCCAACCTGCACTCCTCCAGAGAAGCCCATTTGATTTGCGTGTACTTTTGCCTCTAACCCATACTTCATTCCTGCGTTTAGTATTCTATCGGTATCTTCTACCGAGAAGAACCCATCCTCGCAGAATACATCAATATAGTCTGCTAACTCCTCTACAGCAATTGTTGGAATCATAATATTTATTATCTCATCTACATATTGAGCTTTATCTTCTGTTTGAGGAACAGCGTGAGCACCTAAAAATGTGGCTTTTATCTCTAGATCACTTTCTCTACTTAAACGTTTAATGACTCTTAGCATCTTTATTTCATCTAGCGAGTTTAAGCCATATCCACTCTTTATCTCCACAGCACCTGTTCCAGTTTGAGTAATCTCCTCTATCCTCTCCATTGCACTACAGAACAGCTCATCTTCTGGTGTTTGGTGCAATAGTTTGGCTGAATTTAGAATCCCTCCTCCCCTCTTTGCAATCTCTACATAACTTAATCCTTTTATTTTATCTACAAACTCTTGCTCTCTACTCCCTGCATAAACTAAGTGTGTGTGTGAATCACAAAATGATGGAAAAACATACTTATCTGTAGCATCAATAATTTGTGCATCTTTTTCTAGTACAGTTGGCAAGTTTTCCATTGCACCGTAATTTGAAATTACCCCTTGCGATATATATAGGTATCCATTCTCAATTATAGGTAACTCCTCCATCTGAGAACCAGATCTTAACTGTGGCTCTTCCGTTGCTTGAACTAGCCCTTTTGCATTTATAATTAACAAGTTACCCATATTTACTATTTAAGTTTATTCAAGAACTCCTTTGAATTATTTATATGAACATACATCACTTGATCCTCCTCTACAAAGTTGACAATTTTTCTGTATTCTGCAACAAAATCTTCTAGTGCAGGGGAACTTTTTTTAGGTCTGCGAAACTCAAGTGCTTGTGCCGCATTAAATAGCTCTATCGCCAAAATTGTTTCAACATTATTTATAACTCTATAACACTTTGTAGCTGCATTTGCCCCCATACTTACGTGATCCTCTTGACCTTGAGAAGAGTCTATTGTATCAATGCTATTGGGCATACAGAGCATCTTATTTTGACTCACGACACTTGCCTGTGAATATTGAGGAATCATAAAGCCTGAATTTAAGCCTGGGTTTGCCACAAGGAATGGAGGCAATCCTCTTTTTCCCGATATTAACTGGTATGTTCGCCTCTCCGATATACTTCCTATCTCTGCCATAGCAATTGCAAGGAAATCCAAATTAATTGCCAAAGGCTGTCCGTGGAAATTCCCTGCTGAAATTATAGAGTCTTCATCGGGAAGAATAGTAGGATTATCTGTTGCGCTATTTAATTCTGTAATAAATATATTCTCGATATGATTTAGAGCATCTTTTGTTGCTCCGTGAACTTGAGGTGCACATCTGAATGAATAGGGATCTTGCACGTGCTCTTTGGGTTGGTTAATCAGCTCACTGCCTTGTAGGTAGTTATAAATATTGCAAGCTGTCTCTATCTGTCCTTTATGAGGTCTTACTTGGTGAACACCCATTGTAAAAGGTTCAATTCTACCATCATACGCATCAATTGAGAGTGCAGCAATTTTATCAGCTAGGTTAGAGAGCTTCTTTGATTGAATTATATTCCATACAGCATACGCTAACATAAATTGGGTTCCATTTAGTAGTGCTAACCCCTCTTTACTTGCCAAAGTTATAGGCTCCCACCCAAATTTTTTGTTAATCTCTTCTGCAGGGTATTTTTTATCGCGATAAATAACTTCACCCATATTAATCAGTGGCAAACATAGATTTGCTAAAGGGGCTAAATCGCCTGAAGCTCCAAGTGAACCTTGCTGATATACAATAGGATAAACACCATTATTGAACATATCTGCAAGTCTTTGCACAGTAGCTAACTGTACTCCAGAGTAACCATAGGCGAGAGATTTAACCTTAAAAGCTAGCATAAACTTAATTATCTCAAGCGGAACTTGCTCACCAATTGAACAGGCGTGAGACATCACTAGATTCTTTTGCAGCAGACTTAATTTCTCTTGATCTACAGATATATTGTATAGCGAACCAAAGCCAGTGGTTATCCCATATATTGGAGCCTCTTGACTCTTCATCCTATTATCTAAATAGTCTCTACACTCTGTAATTCTTTTGCAAGCTAACTCTCCTAAATGAATAGTTGCTGTATCATTCAATAAATTCTCTACATCTCTTAGTGTATGAATCTTATCATCTATGTTAAATATCATAATATATTACATTATTTATCAGATTAATAACAATCTTTTACCGTTACACCACAAATTTATAAAAAATATCATTAAAAATGGGTGACTTAAAACAAATAAGTATAAGATAAATTCTTTACTACCGATGCAAACCATAGGCAGATATCTTTGGATGCTACTTTTTATTCTTTTAAATTTGTTAAGAGCCTGCTTCTAGAGTAGTAAAAATTGAGCATTATTGGAGAATCTCATAAAAAAACTACTTAAGATAAAAAAGGAGTTATAAGCTCCATAATGCAATTACAAAAAACTACTATACCGATACTATTTTAACACAATAATTATATGAGAAGACTATTTTTTTTACTTATCACGCTGCTCTTATGCAGTACAATCTATGCTCAAAGCATAATTACAGGGAGGGTAACATCCTCAGAAGATGAATCACCACTACCTTACGTTTCCGTGTTCACAAAAGGGACTAATAATCACGTATTTACAAATGAAAATGGAGAGTATTCCATTAAGGTAAATGGCAATGAAGTTCTAGTATTTTCACTCATGGGTTTTGTAACAAAAGAGTTACAAATAGAGAAAAAAAGCATAATTAATGTAATTTTAGATGTAGACTCTAAATTACTTGATGAGACAATTGTTGTTGCATACGGAACAGTAAAGAAGGGATCATACTCAGGATCTGCTACAGTCATAAAGGAGTCTGCTATGAAAGATGCCCCTGTTCCATCATTCGAACAGGTACTCTCTGGTAAGGCTGCCGGTGTGCAAGTATCATCCTACTCTGGACAACCTGGTAGCGAGGCTCAGATTAGTGTAAGAGGCTTTGGGTCATTTAATGCAGGCAATTCTCCACTATATGTTATTGATGGAGTTCCCGCTACCAGTGGAGATTATGGTTCTCAAAATATATCAACTAGTGCTATGAGTTTTTTAAATCCTAATACTATTGAGTCAATTACAATTCTTAAAGATGCCGCTGCTGCTTCACTTTATGGATCTAGAGCATCAAATGGAGTTGTGCTAATTACAACAAAGAAGGGAAAGGCTGGAAAATTAACATCTACATTTAAAGCAAATGCTGGTCTATCATATTTTGCCTATGACAACTACCCATTAGCTAGCGATTCTCAAGCAGAGGCTCTACATAGAGAGGCTTGGTTTAATTATGGAACAATAAATCCTACAGCGTGGAGCTCAGAGTTTAGCACATTAGAGAACTATGTTGATGCAAAGGTTCAAGAGAATTTTCCTGCAAAAGATGAGAGTAAATATATCTATAAGGATTGGGAAGATGTGCTCTTTAGAATTGGTGTAGCACAGGATTATGAGTATAGTTTATCGGGAGGAAACGAAAAATCTAAAATTTATGCCTCTATTGGCTATACAAATCATCAAGGTATTGTTCTTACAGATAATTTAGAGAGGATATCAACAACAATAAATGGGGAGGCTCAGGTTTTAGATAATTTAAAACTTGGGGGAACTTTTCAATACTCTTGGCAAGATCAAACTGGTCACCAAGAGGGGCAAACAACAAAAGATAATCCATTTTACCAGTGGAAGGTACTCTTTACCGAAAGGTGGCCTTATGCGTATAGCGATGGTACATTATATATGGAGCCATTTAATCCTTCATACTCAACTGTAAACCCTGTTCCTACATATAGCCAACAGATTAATGATGCTGTTCAGAATAGATTGATTCTAAAAGGATGGGCTCAACTAGATATAACAGAGTGGCTTAGCGCTAAGACTATCCTTAGTAGTGATTGGTTAAATGTACACGATAGATTTGGATGGTTATACGGACACCCTAACTACTATGCATATAGTGATATTGGAGGTTATATGTCTGATAGGATTAAGAATGTTAATAGAGTTGTTAGCTCTACAACTTTGAATTTTAATAAATCTTGGGGAGATCACCACGTTACAGCACTATTAGGATGGGAGGCTGAGAGAGAGAACTACTTTATATCTAGATTTGGTAAGATAGATTTCTCTTATGCTGGTGCTACTGAATCAATTTTTGGAACTACGCCTCATTCAACTTATGCTTATAGAGATAGAAGTACTCTACTTTCATTGGTTAGTAGCTTGAATTATGATTATCAAGCGAAATACTATATAACTGGAACATATAGACGAGATGGGTCATCTAGGTTAGCTCCCTCCTCTAGATGGGGTGACTTCTGGTCATTGTCGGGATCTTGGAGATTCTCAAATGAAAAATTTGCCTCAGCAGATTGGTTAAATGATGGTAAGTTAAGAGCATCAGTTGGTACTAGTGGTACATTACCGTCTGATTATTATGGATATATGGCTGTTTATGATTATACAAAATATGGCTCTCTTGGGGCAAGTTACCCTGGAAACATTGCTAATGAATCACTTACTTGGGAGAAGAATCAGAATTGGAATATTGGTGTAGATGCAACAATTTTTGATAGATATACATTCTCTGCTGAATATTTTGACAGAAAAACAACAGATCTTTTATTAGATGCAACAGTTCCCTCTACAACGGGATTCTCCTCAATGTTAATGAATATTGGAGCTATGAGAAATAGCGGTTGGGAGCTCTCTCTAAATGTTAATATAATTGATAAAGAGGATTTTAGCCTATCTGTTGGTGCAAACTGGGCAACCACTAATAATGAGATTTTATCGCTATCTGAGGAGGGTGAAACAATACTCTCTTGGCCACATATCTGGCAGGCAGGATACTCTGTATATCAGTATTATACTAGAAATTATTTAGGTGTTAATCCCGATAATGGAGCCCCTCTTTATGCAGAAGGGTCGTTTTTTGAGGCAGGAGAGATTGTTAATCAAGATGTAGTTTTAAAGGATGGAACTATAGTTAAGAGCGGTAGCGCAATGCCTACAGATGGTTATAACTATGCTCCTGTTGATAGACAGAGTGCTAGTTCTATGATAATTGAGGGAAAAGATGCAATTGCTGATGGATTTGGTGGTTTTAGCGCAGATCTTAGATGGAAAGCACTCTCTTTCTCAATGGCGTGGGCCTATAAGTACGGGCATTATGTTTGGGATAACGGAACTGACCTACTAGCTAATGACGGAGCAAGTTCATTTGGTTTAAATATTTTGGAGTCTCAAGTTGATACGTGGAGCCCTAGTAATGTAGATGCAACTATTCCACAACGTATTGCAAATAATAATCAAGGGGGCTACTATGAATCTAGTAGATTTATTAAAGAGGGTGATTACCTAAGATTAAAGAATGTAACATTGTCGTATAATTTGTCGGATAGATTTACTCAAAAAATGAGGGTAAATGGGGCAAGAGTATTCTTATCGGGAAGCAACTTATTAACTTTTTCTGGATTAGATATTGACCCTGAGATTCAGGCGAGCGGATATTACAATTTTTATATGCCCGCACTTAGAACTGTAAGCCTGGGCGTTGAAGTTAGTTTCTAACAATTCAATTTATTTAACTTTTTATATAATTTATCAAATGAAAAATACAATATTAAACATATTCGCACTCCTCTCAATGTTAATTGGAGTAAGCTCTTGTAGCGATTTTTTAGATACTTTACCCACTGATTCAGTAGTTGATCAAAATGCAATGAAGACTATTTATGATGCAGAGGTTGTTACAAATGGACTCTATACTGAGTTAAAATATTACACTATGTATGGTTCTCATTTAGCTTTAATGGGTGATATGCGAGCAGATAATCTATATCCAAGAGAGATTGGTGGGTATGGCGCAACTATTTATACCTTGGAGTATGATTCTGAGACAGACAACTATTTCTCTTTATGGGATGGGTACTATACTACAATAATGAGAGCAAACTCTTTAATTAAGAATATTTCTACTTTGGAGGTCTCTTCGGATAGCGACAAAGCTAAAAGAGATGATTTTTTAGGACAGGCTTATGCCGTAAGGGCACTCTGCTATTTTGATATTGCTAGGCTATATGGGATGCCCTATTTATATGATAACGGTGCCTCTTTAGGTGCAGTAATAGTAACAACTCCTCTTTTGCCAGAAGATGCACAGTTGCCAAGATCAACGGTGGCTGAAACCTATGCGCAGATTAATAGTGACTTAAATAGTGCTCTACCTCTACTCTCTAGAGAGAAAAACAAGGGGCATTTTAACTATTGGGCTGCAAAATTATTACAATCTCGTGTCTCTCTGTATAGCGGCAAGTATCAAGATGCTTATGATGATGCTGTTGAGGTAATTGAAGATTCTCCATACAGATGTGCCTCAAACTCTGATTATTTAAGTTATTGGGGGGTTGAGGGTAATGACGAATCCGTTTTGGAGCTACTCGTATCCATTGATGGCGATATAGATGATGATGGAGGTTTTATAACAATGTACCACCAACTCTGGTTTGATGATCCAAATGCTGGTGGGGGATTAATTCCTACAAAGAGATGGAGAGCTCTTTTTAATGAGACACCTAATGATGTTAGAGCACAAATGATTCAATATGATAATCCCGATGGAGATGGAAAGAAGAGTGGCGAATATTGGTTAAAGAAATTTATCGGGAATAAAGATCTAGGCTATACTTTTAGAAGAAATAATCCAAAAGTATTGAGAATAACTGAGGCATTTTTAATTGCTGCAGAGGCTGGGGTTCATATAGGAGCAATAGAGGAAGCATCAGGTTTTTTAAATGTTGTAAGAGAGAGAGCTGATCCATCTGCCATTGATGTTGTAGCTACGCTTGATTTGGTTCAATTAGAGCGCCAGAAGGAGTTTATAGGTGAAGGTCATAGATTTTTTGACCTAATGAGATGTGGCGAGAAGATAGTTAGAGATATTGCCGCTGACCCTTATGATTATGCAGGAGGCGCAGGATATAAGGCTGAATTTAGCTGGGATTACTACAAGGTAGCTCTACCTATATCAAGCACTGAGAGATTGTTTTACAAAGAGTTACAGCAAAACTTGGGATATAAGTAGTCTTATATTTAAGTATTTAATTACCCCCCCTTTATGTATCAAAGCGTAATAAAGGGGGTACGAAAAAAAAGAGGCGACTTTCACAAGCCGCCTCTTCAAACGTAAAATTAGTTCTATTAACCTAAAATTTAGTAACCTGAGTTTTGTTGGTTACTAATAGCTGGATTTGCATCCAGTTCCTCGATTCCTATAGGTAAAATTGCCTTATAGAATGTTCTATCTATTGTCTGCTCCCTATGAGTAATTAATACCGAAGGAGTGATAAAATCATCATTAAATGTAATACTCTTGTTGCATCTCATCATATCAAAGAATCTATGACCCTCTGCAAATAGCTCTTTACTTCTCTCATCTAAAATCATATCTAAGCTTATATCTGCTGCCGTTACAGGCGCTAAACTAGGGGAACGCTTACGAATTGCATTAAGATACTCAGCTGCTTTTACTTTATCTGTAGAGGAGCCTAGTAGCGCAGCCTCTGCAGCTATAAGATAAATTTCAGATAATCTTATTACTTTTATATTCACTGCTGTAATACTCCCCTCTTTATCTCCCAACGAATATTTTACACAACTTCCCAATCTAGTATCAGAGGTTTCGTCTGCCTCCATCACGCTCCATCTAACATCATTAGAGTCTTCCCCTAAACGATTTAAAAAATAGTCACTTGCCATAAACCATCCCATTGCATTTTTCATTTTACCTAAACGCATAAGATAGAACCCTAAAGATGAGGTACCTAAATCTGCCTCATCTACATACATAGCTATCTCAAATATTGATTCATCGCCAAACTCTTCACTCCATGATTCATACCATTCATCATTCTCATATAGAGTGTACTCTCCAGAGTTAATAATCTCCTCTGCCGCTGTTAACGCTTGAGAATAGTTCTCCATATAAAGATTGACACGAGCTTGAAGTGCCATATTTGAATAGTATGAAAAGTATCCATCATTGCCCTCTTTCTCCATTAATGGTGCTGCCGTAGTTAGATCTTTAAGGATACCGTCATAATTCTCTGCCACTGTTGATCTTGCAGGTGTAGAGGCCGCCTCTAATACCTCTGTTACATAAGGTACACCATAAGATTGTGCATCCATATCGTAGGGTTTCCCATACAACCTAACTAAATCAAAATAAATATTGGCTCTAGCAGTTAAAGCCTCTCCTTTAATTTGAGAAAAATCCTCCTCTGAACCTTGATTTTCTAGTCTCTCAATATTCTCTAATATATTATTAACCTGTGTAATACAATGATACATTTGAGACCAATATGTTGAGTAACTTCCACTTGTTGCAGAGTGGTTAAAAGTATAGAGTCCATCATATCCTCTACCTTGTGATCTAATAGCAAAGTCGCCACCTTTAGTATCTCCGTATAGAATAAAGTTTCTACCATAGTATGCATAACTAGACATTTTACGCATTACTCCATTCATCATAACCTGAGCATCCTCTACAGTTTGAATGGATTGGCTTGCATCGCCTGAGTTACTTGGAGTAACATCTAGGAACGAGTCACACGCACCAAATGCAAGCATAAATATCATTATCGTGATTATATTAATTTTTTTCATTTTTGTCATTATTTAAGAGATTAAAAACTTAATTCAATACCAAATGTAAATGTTTTACCTTGTGGGACTTCCCACCCCTTTGTATAGTATTCATTTACCTCTGGGTCATACTCATCGTAAGCTGCTATTGTTAGTAGATTTGTAGCATTAAAGTAGACTCTTGCACTTGATAATCTAGCCTTTTCTACTATTCCTTTAGGTAGGTTGTAACCTATTTGAAGATTTTTTAATCTTATATAATCTCCATCGTGCATATGTCTACTACTCTTTTGATTTACATCTACCATATCTATCGCGATACGTTGCGGATAAAGAGCATCTGTATTCTCTGGAGTCCATCTCTCATCATAAGTCTCTTGAGACATAATTCTCTCCCAATAGTATCCATCATCATTAACATCTTTACCTACTGCATCATAAGTATAACTACCTAATCTGTACGTAAAGTTTAACCCTAAATTAATTCCTTTCCACTCTAAGTCCGTATTTATGCCACCGTAAACGGTAGGAATCATATCTGCTAGAATTACCTCTTTTGCATCTTTATAATTATAAGTAGCAGGTCTACCATCAATCATTAGATCTGCCTTGCTGCTAGAAGGGTCATTTATGAACCAAACATTCTTTCCCGTCTCATCATCTACTCCAGCCCACTCTAATCCATAAAGCGCAAGAGTTGATTCGCCCTCTTTATAAATATACTTTGCTCTACTATCGTTACCTGTTGGATCATACCATATAATATCTTGGCCACCATACAGTTCAGTTACAGTTGAATTGAGGAAAGAGGCATTTAACCCCATACTCCATCTTAGATCACTTGTCCTCACGATATCTCCACCTAACTCTATCTCAATACCATTATTATTTATCTCACCTACATTCTTTAGGCTATTGCTAAACCCTGTAACAGTTGAAATAGGAACATTTTGTAAAAGATTCTTAGAGTCTCTATTAAAATACTCAACCGTTCCATATAATCTTTGATCCCAGAGGCCAAACTCTAATGCAAGGTTGTAAGTATAACTTGTCTCCCAAGTTAAGGTTGGGTCTGCAACATTTGATAGTCCTCCACCAGGCTCAGTCATATATTTAGAACTATAACCTGTTAAAGATCTCCAACCATAGCTACTAGATGGTAAAGTTCCGTTCACCCCATAAGAGCCTCTAATTCTAAGATTACTAATTGATTCTACATCTCTTAAGAATTGTTCATTATTAATTTTCCAAGATCCTGCAACAGACCAGAAATTACCCCATCTTGATTCAGGTCCCAATTTAGAAGAGCCATCTCTTCTAAAGCTTCCCGATAAAAAGTATTTATTATCATAATTATACTCTAATCTCGATAAAACAGATGCAATTGCATCACCCCAATAATAGGCATTGGCATCTAGTTTTCCTGCGGTAGCAACTGTATGGAGAGAACTTGTCGGGAGGTTAGTTCCCGATGCTCTTAAGAAATCAGTATTATTCTCTTCTGCCTCAAAGCCCACTAAAGCTGTAACATTATGTTTATCTGCAAAAGTCTTTGCATAATTTAGTGTTGTAGAGGATACTAATTTTGTAGATACAGTACTCATCTCGTGAACAGCTCCATTATCATTGGAACCAGAGAAGTGGTTTGCGCTATAATAGATATGATCCAAAACATTTGTATAATCATATGACAGAATAGATCTTAGTGTTAATTCTGGAAGAAATTTGATTGTAAGATTCTCACTAGCAGAGATTCTCATTGTTCTAGAACTATTCTCCCACTCCTCATTATAATAGACTGGGTTGTAGGCATAACTTCCATATCTAGCAGTCCAAGCCTCGCCTGTTTTATAATCTGTAGGCCAATAGAGAGGCCATAACAAGTTTCTAGATTGCATAAAGTAGTTGCTACCAGTACTTCTTGTATCATTAAATCCCTCTTTTTGGGTTCTAGCAACATTTACTATTGTTGTGAAGTCCACAAATTTTCCTACTTTCTGTGTTAAATTTACTCTTCCCGATATACGATCATATCCATTCACAACACTTCTACCCTTATCATCTGTGTATGAGATTGATGAGTAATAACTTGTATTATCTGTTCCACCACTTACCGACAAATCATATGTTTGATAAACAGCTGTTCTAAAGAGAACATCATCCCAATTAAAGTATTGCCCCTCTCTATTTACAACACCATCTGTCATACCTTTAATTTCCAATGAATTTACAGTATGATCATCAGCTGAAAAATAGTATCCGTGTTTATTGAATCTTTTATTTAGTTGCCCTAATGCACTCTCACTAGCTGCTTGATTAGTTCCTCCACCTAACACACCTGCATTCCAGAAATTCTCATAGTATAATTCTACTTGCTGCTCTGGTGAAGCTACCTCAAAATTATCCGTAGCCCAATCTGGAGTTATACCAACTGAGCTTTTAAATGTAATCTTTGGCCTACCTTGCTTACCTCTCTTTGTTGTGATCATAATCACACCATTTGCCGCGCGCGATCCATACAGAGATGAAGCTGCTGCATCTTTTAGTACAGTTAAAGACTCTATATCATTTGGGTTCAATGTACTCATTACATTATTTGATGTGTTTAGATAACCACTCATCTGACCCGTATTCCCAGAACTTACTGGTACTCCATCAATTACATAAAGTGGTTCATTTGAGGCATTCATCGATCCGATTCCTCTAATTCTAATACTTGATGTAGATCCTGATTGCCCTGATGTAGTTGTTATTTGTAAGCCAGCCACCTTTCCACTAAGCGCTTTTTCAAATGAGACCTCTGCCACATCTTTTATATCATCACTTTTGACTACTGATGCGGCACCCGTAAAGGTTCCTTTTTTTGCAGTACCATAAGCGACTACAATTGTTTCATCTAAAAGAGTTGACTCCGTTTCAAGAACAGCATTTATCACACTTCTATTATTAACTTGTAACTCCTTTGTTACAAATCCCATTAATGAGAAAACTAGTGTTGAATTACCTTCTGCTGAAATCTCAAATTTGCCATCATTATCTGTATACACGTGATTATTAGACCCTTTCACAACGACTGACACAAATGATATTGGGGTGCCATCCTCTTCTGTTGTAACCGTACCAGAAATTTTTGATTGTGCTGACACTTGATGGCACAACAATAGTGTCAAGCATAGAATGAATAGTTGTTTCATAGATTCTTATTTTATTTAGTAGTGATTTTGAACACTTTAGAAGTTTAGGAAAAAGAAGTTTAAGGTTTCTAAATTAAAGTTATTAGTTTCATAGTCTAACCAAAGTTATAAAAATTAATTACTTTTTACAATATTTACTAAACTTATAAATTATATATTTTAATAAAAAGAGGTCATCTAGATTTAAATTCTAAATGACCTCATATTAACTTATTGTCAGAAACTATTTATCTTTTTTTCTGCCGCTTTTTCTCCTCTTTGAGCTCTTTTTTGAGCAATCTCTTCTCGTGTCTCAACTCTCTCTTCTTGACTCTTCTCTCCTTTCTTAGCTTTTTGCGCTCTTTTCGTTCTATTGACTTATCTTTAATCTTAACACTCAGTTCATCTATTTTTGCCGTAAGTGAGTTTATCTTGCCCTCTCTACTTGTATCAGATGTTCTCTTGATGGTATCGTTTAGTTTTATTTTTGAAGTGGTATCTTTGGCTACAGCTACGGTAGTATCTCTCATTAGAGTATCCACCCCAACAATTGTATCCTCTTCAACCTCCACCGGAATTGCGTGTTTTACAGAATCCATATATGCCAGATATATCAGTATTGAATCTCTCTCCGTTGGAAAAAATCTATTTGCCAATGGATAATTTGGATACTTTATAGCTTCAACTTGAATCCTATTGCTTGACACTATCTCTCTATCTGTTATCTCATATCTAGAAATCGGTCTCTCTTCGCCTCTCCACGCAAAATCTCTTAATCTATGATCTACGGTATTAACCTCCCAAACTGGAAATGCATCATTCTTTATCTCTTCAAAATACTTTATCTTCTGCATCTCACCATTCTTAAGAAGAGCAGATAACATTTTACTTCCTTTCTGATTAACCTCTGTAATTATACTATCTTTCTTTAGGTAGAATAGAGCAGTAACTCCTCCAAATGCATCAAATTTATATAGTTCACTATCCTCATTAAAATAGGCAATCATCTCTGGTCCCTTTATTTGATTATAGTAAACAGAATCTTGTTGTGATACTATAAATGCGTTTGAGAGCAAGTTTGCCTTTGAGAGAGCTTCATTTTTTATAGAAATAAATATACTATCTGCAGTGTACTGATTTGTCACTTCATTCCATATTACTGGGTCATAGTATAATCTAGCTAGCGAATCTAGTGAGGAATATGCCAATGAATCACATAAGCCCTGCATTGCCCCTCTCATAAATTTTACATTTTTATACGCCTCAACAAAGGTTATGTTAGTATTATCAAGTACTATTTGTGCTAAAGAGTCCTCTACTGCTGCTAAGACAGCTGCTATTGAATCTTTCTGAATCTCCTCCCTAGATTTTGGTTTCTCTTTTGGTTCTTCCTTATCTTTATTTAATTGCGGAGGACCAAGAAGAGCCCTCTTTCTCTCTTCTGCCGCCTGCTTTGCCTCCATATTTTTCTTCTCAACATCTCCTATTGGATTAGAAGTTACTATTTTTAATCTAGCCTCTGAATTAACCTTATACAAACTGTCTACATTCTTATAAACGAGTGAATAGTACTTAATAGTATCTGCAGTGGTATAGGAATTTTGTTCTATACCATCTTGAACACCAACAGATATAATAACAGGTTCCTCAGTTAATTCAACATAAAGAGGATCCGATTCATATATAGCTTTATCAGACAACACATAGACAGATTGCACAGTATCAAGCATCTGAACATTCCAATAAAGTTCAGCTCTACCTTTATTTTGTAAATAAATTAAAGAATCTGAGAGTAACTCTTGTTCAGGTGTAATAATGTAAGGATCTTTATTAAATATAATGATACTACTGTCGCGATCAAATATTCCCGAATTTGCCGTTATTGTATTCTTTTGTTGCCATACAACCGTATTTTCACCAAAATAAGCAAGCTTTGAGATGGTATTATAAATTATTTTATCGGAGAGGATAAAAGTTGAGTCAGCAAACATATTCACATCATTAATAAACGTAAATAATTTTGCCTTTGAATCGTAATTGCCATCAATACTCTCGATAAGATTTCCATCTTGGTTTACCATCACCCCACCATTAAAGAAGGTACCAGAGCTATCTTTTGTGTAGTAATCTAAAAATCTTGTTCTTAAAACATTATCCTCATTATCTAATAGCTCTACTAGGTTACCTCTAACTCTTGCCAAACTACTATCCACAAGATACTCTATCCTATCACTTCTTAGTGTTGTACTCTCTTGTAGAACCTCAACGTTACCTAGAGCATCTATGATATTCTTATTAACATTCCATAGAGCTGAATCGCAAAGAAGATAGGTGTTATTATGAAGAAACCTTGCAGGGCCGATAACCTTTCTATATTGAACGCCCTCTATCTCTAAAAGTCTTGCTGAACTCGCTTCAATTAATCTTACCAAAGAGTCCTTCTCTGTCTCTGTAGTTGTTGTCTCTTGAGAGTAGAGCAAGATTGTACTCTTGACCATTAATAGAATCAAGATAAATATAGAGTAGATAATCGTTTTACGCTGCATACCGTTTAGATCTCAGAAATTTACTTAATCCAACCTTTTCTTTCAAAGTTGCAATCTTTAAATAAATCATCTATTCTAATAAAGGTAATTGCCATTTTCTCTTTAACAAACTTATTTATTGCCTCTTGTTGCATACTTCTATTTGCTATATCTTGAATAACCATATAATCTTGCTCAAGATTGGCTACGTGAGACGGAATTAGGGCATCTAATTTTAATATTTTATAGATTTTTTGTCCTTCTCTACCCTCATTATCTAATGACTCTACTGGATTTGAGATCTCACCAATCTCCATATCTTTTAACACATTGTAATCCATTGGTTTAAGTTGATCTTTATCAAATAAGATTGATCCAGAGTTTGCATCTGCAATTTGCCCACCATTTAAAGCTGACTTAATATCTTCTGAATAGAATCTAGCTGCCATCTGAAAAGTTATACTATCTCCAATAATCTTATTTCTAATACTATCCAACCTCTTAAATGCTACCTCTCTATCTGCCGACGTATATTTAGGAGCTATTAAAATATGTCTTACATTAAACATATCACCATCTTTCTCTACCATCTGTAAGATATGGAATCCGTCGGGAGTCTCAACAATTTGAGATACTTGCCCCTCTTTTAATGCCATTGCCGCATCTGAAAAGGCTGGCCAATATATATTCTTAGAGGCCATTCTTAACTCTCCTCCTCTTAATGCACTACCTGGATCTTCTGAATATAATGTTGCTAGAGTTGAGAATTTCTCTCCTTTTAGAATTCTCTCACGCAACTCTAATAATTGCTCCTTTACCAATAGGGCGGCCTCTTCTTTATTTGGATAGACTGCTATTTGACTAAGCTTATACTGCGTAGATATGATTGGCAAACTGTCTTTATCTGTATTTTTATAAAATTTTCTAACTAAATTTGGAGTAGCTTTAGTTGCCTTACTCATAATATCTTGCTGCATCTTCTGAGTAAGATTGAGCTCCATCATAGCCTCTCTTCTTGTATTTTTCAATTTATGCATTGGAGAGTTAAAATACTCCTCCATCGCCTTCTCTCCTCCTAATTGAGAAGAGGTAGTTGCAACCCAATTCTCTAATTCAACCTCAACCATCTCTGGACTTACAACTAAACTATCTAATCTCGCTTGATTAAGCATAAGTCTATGGACAAGCATATTTTCTAAAACCTCGCAACGCGTATTTGCGTCGGTTGCAATACCTTGCGCTGCCATCATCTGAACTTCACTCTCTAGCTGTGATAACATTATCATTTCATTACCAATAAGAGCTATTGTTTTATCTACCAATCCCTTATCGTACCTTTGAGCAAATATGCTTTGAGTGGAAAATAGGTTAAAAATAAGTACAACCGCAAATATGCTAATCAAGGACTTTTTCATTATTTATTATTTTTAATTGTTTACTATATAAGGCTCTATTTAATATTTCTTCTTGAAAGCTTGATAATAACTCTTGCTTTCTCTTTGACAATAGAACATCTTTTATTTTATCTGTATTATAATCTAGTGGCGTTTTTTCGCCTTGTTTAACATACTCAAAAACTCTAAATATATTAACGTAATTATCATCTTCTATAAAAAGAACTTTCTCTTTATATAGCGATTTTTGTAGTTGTGCTACACTCAAGTTTATCTCTTTTGATACTGTTGAAAGTTCAACCCATCCCCCACCAAAATCATCAAACATATAGGCCGAGCTCTTAGCAACATCCATCATCTGAAATAGATCTGATTCACTACTCTTTTTAGCAAAACTCTCTATAATTTTCAAGTTTGGAGAACTCTTATCAATTCTTGCAATCCACCCCTTTATAATTCCAGTTTTTGCCCCAAAAGAGTCTATGAACTTATTATAATGTTCAGCTATCTCATCATAATCCACAAGTGTATCTAACCTTTCTGCAATATAACTATTTTCGTATCTAAAGATTAGAAGCTGCATTCGATACTCTTCTAACTCTTTAGAAACATCTTTTTCTTTTTTTGGAAGAGCCTCCTCTGCCTCCTTTAACATTAGTTGTTTAAGTGCCCAAGTTTCAATATATTCTCTAACAATATTTACACTATCTTTACCTTTAACACCGTTAGGCACCAACCATTCAATATCATCTTTATACAACTCTTTCTCACCAACTGCTGCAATGACCTCACCTCTTCTTAGTAAGTCACTCCCAGAGCCACGATGTTTACACGAACTCAAAATAAGCAAAAATAATATTGAGGTTACAACTCTTAACATTATCAATTTTATCGGCTATAGTTTGGTGCCTCCCTTGTAATAGTTACATCGTGAGGATGATTCTCAACCATTCCAGCTGCTGTTATTCTTACAAATTTAGCACTTCTCAATTTCTCTATATCCTTAGCTCCACAATAACCCATTCCTGCTCTAATTCCTCCAACTAGCTGATAAACAACTTCATTCAAAGTGCCTTTGAATGGCACTTGAGCAACAATACCTTCTGGTACAAGTTTCTTAATATCCTCTTCCATATCTTGGAAATATCTATCTTTTGAACCTTGCTGCATAGCCTCTAATGAACCCATACCTCTGTATGATTTAAACTTTCTACCATTTAGAATAATTGTCTCTCCTGGCGACTCTTCAACTCCTGCGAACAAAGACCCTGCCATAATTGTACTTGCTCCACCAGCTAATGCCTTTACAATATCTCCAGAATAGCGAATACCGCCATCTGCAATAATAGGGATTCCTGTACCTTTTAGAGCATCTGCAGCCAACATAACTGCCGTTAATTGAGGAACTCCTACTCCAGCAACTACTCTCGTTGTACAGATAGATCCAGGTCCGATACCTACTTTAACACCATCTACCCCGCAATCTGCCAATGCTTTTGCAGCTTCACCTGTGGCAATATTACCTGCAATCACCTGTAAATCTGGATACTTAAGCTTTAATTCTTTTATCGTTTTAAGAACGAATACCGAATGGCCGTGTGCAGTATCAACAACAACCGAATCCACATCTACCGAAACTAGTCTTTCAACCTTCTCAATTGTATCTGCACCAACTCCCACTGCAGCTGCAGCTAAAAGCCTTCCTTTAGAGTCTTTACTAGCAATTGGGTTATCTTTAACTTTTGTAATATCTTTATATGTGATTAACCCCTCTAACATTCCATTAGCGTCAATTACAGGAAGCTTCTCAATTCTATATTTCTGTAAAAGATATGTAGCCTCCGCTAAGCTTGTTCCACTTTTAGTAGTGATTAGGTTCTCAGAAGTCATTATATCTTTTATAGGTGTCTTAACATTATCAACAAAGCGTAAATCTCTGTTTGTAACAATTCCTATTAGTCTATTTGCATCATCCACAACTGGTATTCCACCAATATGATACTGCTTCATTAGATTTAAAGCATCTGATACATCGGCATCAATCTTAATAGTTATTGGATCATAGATCATTCCATTTTCTGCTCTCTTTACCTTCTTAACGTGCTCCATTTGCTTCTCAATAGGCATATTTTTATGAATAACACCTATACCCCCAGAGCGTGCAATTGCAATTGCAAGTTCTGATTCCGTAACTGTATCCATAGCAGCAGATACAATTGGGCATCTTAAAACAATATCGCGTGAAAAGTTTGAGCTAATATTTACATCTCTCGGAAGAACCTCCGACTCAGCAGGGATTAACAATACATCATCAAAAGTTAATCCTTCTTGAATAAATCTGTCAGCTAATAGTGATTGCATATTTCTTAGAGTTTTAATTGGCAAAATTAGAAAAATTTTATCTATTAATTAAATTTAATATTAATTTGTATCTCGATATATTACTTTATTGCAGGAGAATAGAGTCGCCCTTGGCAGGTATCTCGCTCAGCAAGCCTCTTTTCTAACATTCTTAAGAGTTCAACATTCCTAACTCTCCCCCAAGGCGTAGAGTTTACAAAACGGGGTGGTACCTCACCTGCAAAGCGCTCAATATAAAGGTTTGGACGAAGTAGTTCTAAAAAATCTATAAAGAAATCAAGGTACTCTTCTAGTGAAAACGTTACAAAATCAGAAGGGCAATTCGTAAACTCCTGCTCCATTTTTGTCCCTTTTATTATTTGTAGTTGGTGAAATTTAACGGAATTTATCGGGAGGCTATTTATTAATGTGGCATAGTTTAGCATCTGTTCTTTACTCTCCCCTGGCAATCCAAAAATAAAGTGCGCTCCTTGGTGGAGACCTCTTGCAGCTGTTGCTTCTACGGCTTTTACGGCTGTAGCAAAGTTGTGCCCTCTATTTATTCTCTCGAGAGTTTTATCATAACAAGACTCTATTCCGTACTCCACTATAACAATCTTCTCTTGAGATAGCTCTTTTAGAAAATCCAGCAGCTGATCATCTACACAATCTGGGCGAGTACCAATTACTATACCTTTTACTTGTGGATGTTCAAACGGCTGCATATAGAGCTCTTTCAAACGTTCTAAAGGGGCATAACTATTTGAATATGATTGAAAATAGGCTAAAAAATTATCAGTTGTTCTATACCTATTTGCATGAAATTCTATACCCTCTTTAATTTGCAGAGCAATTGATTTGTCGGGAGTACTATAATTAGGATGAAAAGCATTATTATTACAAAAAGTACATCCTCCTACACCAACCTTCCCATCTCTATTTGGGCACGTAAAACCCGCATCAATTACAATTTTCTGCAATCTACACCCATATTTCTCCTTAAAATACCCCACAAAAGAGTTGTAACGCCTCTCCATACTACTTTATTCTTATTAGAATCTACTCTGCTGTGGTTGCCCCACGTGAACTTTAATAATTGCTTTCTTAAACTTACCTTCTCCCATTAGCGGAGCATGGGCATCTGCTGGAAAGATTACTGCAAAGTTATCAACCCCCATTACAAGATAATTCTCTGGTTCATCATTATAAAAGCCTATATCAGACCCCTCATCATAAGAGGTTGACTCATCTGAACATTTACTTCTATCTTTAAGACCTATTGTCTCTGCTCCTTCTAACAAAATGTGAATATCAATATATGAGTCGTGAATCTCTAGCTTAGATTCTTCCAGCCCTTTAAGCTCTCCCTCTACAATTGAACAATACACTCTTTTTCCATCAATATCGTAACTACCTACTGGTAATTCGTGAAGATTATTTTTCTTTATAAATTGGTATACCATATCAAATCCATCTTGGAGCGTTTGGTATTTTTCAAAACTTTTTATTGAATCTAGTATCATTTTTGCTATATATTTTGTGCAAAATTATGCTTTTTAATTGAACTAAAAATTTTATCTTTGTGAAATGTCTAAAAATAAAGAGTTTGTGAAAAAGATTTTACTTGTAATTAGCATTCTAGCGCTCCAATTTTCTACAATTTTAAGCGCGCAAGATACACATAATCAGCATAATTCAAAACAGAAACACCCTAATAAATATGAATGGAGAGCAGTATGGATCTCTACTGTGAACAATATTGATTGGCCCTCTAAGCCTGGGCTAGATTCTGAACAACAGAAAAAGGAGCTAATTGAGTATCTCGACCTATTTGATAGTCTAAATTTTAATGCAGTTATTTTACAAATACGCCCAACTGCTGATGCCTTTTACAGCTCTGAATATGAGCCCTGGTCTATCTATTTAACTGGGAACCAAGATACAGCTCCTGAACCATTCTACGATCCATTAAAATTTGCAATTGAGCAGGCTCATAAAAGAGGGCTTGAGCTACACGCTTGGTTAAATCCCTATAGAATTACACAAGATACAGCAAATCTCAAAACGTTCTCGCCAAAGCACATATATAATACTAATCCCGAATTATTTGTAAAGCACGGCAAAAAATGTTATTTCGACCCAGCTTTTCCAGAGTCTAGAGACTTCTTAGAGAGAGTTGTAAAAGATATTGTGAGGAGATATGATCTTGATGGAATTCATTTTGACGACTATTTTTATCCCGATAATGATTTTATTGACTCTGTTTCATTTTCAATCCATAATAGAGGATACGATACAACTCAAAAGGCAGCTTGGCGAAGAGAGAATGTAAACCTTCTAGTTGAGCAGATATCAAAAGGAGTAAAGGAGGTTAAGCCTTATATTAAATTTGGCATTAGCCCTTTTGCCGTATGGCGAAACAAAAGAGAAGATCCTAGAGGCTCTGATACTAAAGCATATAGCTACACGAACTATGATAACCTACACGCAGATGTTCTCCACTGGATGGAGCAAAAATGGGTTGATTATATACTTCCTCAATACTATTTTAGCATTGGTTATGAGATTCTAGATTTTATTACCATTAAAGATTGGTGGGCAAATAATTCATATGGCGTTCCATTATATGCAGGTTTAGGCTCCTATCGTTTAGAAAAAGAGGCTGCTCAACCTGGCTTTAGATCAAATAGAGAAATTGCAAATCAAATAGATAGCATCAGAAACACATCGGGACACTATGGAGTATGTTTCTTTACAGCTAATAATTTCAAAAACAATAAGATGGATATAAATTCCATAATAAAAGAGAAATTTAACGCCCCTGCAATCTCTCCAAATATTCTTCCCGATAATCAAAAATATAGCACAGCTCATACACCAACCAACGTAACTTCAAAACTTGTAAAAGACAAGAGGCTAGGTAAGGTGGAATTGAAATTAAGTTGGGATAAAATACCTAGTTCATATTTTTTTGTAGTATACCGCACTCCTAAAGGGAGTACATTAGACACAAACAACCCTACTAACATCGTCCAAATCAGCAACTTAAACAGCTACACTTACAATGGCAATGATGTTGAGAAATATGATTACTATGTTACAGCATTAAGCAGATATGCAAAAGAGAGTGAACCAATCCAAATAAAACATAATAACAAAAGAGATAAATAATAACCTAATTAGTATAATAAAATGAAGAAGCATTTGTTAACAGCAGCTACTATAAGCTTATTAATGTATAGTTGTACCGGTACTCCACAAGGGGAAGAGAAAGAGACGACTATAGAGAAATTCAATCTAATAAAAAATGAAGTTAAAGCGGACGTTGCTCCCGATACAAGAGTTAAAGTCTTTAATTATAATTTAGAGAAAGGTGAAGATGGGTATGTATTAAAAGGGGAGACAACTGATCTTGGTGCAAAAGGTGCTCTTGTCTCTAAATTGAATGAAAACCACATCTCATTTATTGATAGCACCGTAATATTACCAGCAAAAGAGTTAAATGGAGTGATTTATGGAGTAGCGACCCAATCGGTAATTAATTTTAGAACATCTGGGAAATACTCTGCAGAGTCTGCTACTCAAGCAATGATGGGAACACCTGTTAAGATATTGGATAAAAAAGGTGGATGGACACGCGCGGTTACACCAGAGGGTTATATCTCTTGGGTATCATCTGGGAGCCTAAAGGAGATGACAGCCAATGAACTTGATAAATATACTAGCTTGCCAAAAGTTATTGTTACAACAAAATATGCAACTATCACTGAGGCTCATAGCAAGGATAGCAGACCTGTTGCTGATGTTGTATGGGGTAATATTTTAATCGATCTTGGAAGAGAGAGAGGTATGCAGAAAGTTGGATTAGCAGATGGCAGAAACGGATTCCTACAAAGATCAGATGTTGAATCTTTTAGCAAGTGGCTTAGAGATAGAAAACCAACACCTGATAATATTATTGCTACAGCTATGGAGTTTATTGGAGTGCCATATATGTGGGGTGGAACTTCTATTAAAGCGGCTGATTGTAGCGGCTTTACTAAGACCGTGTTCTTCTTAAATGGTATTATTCTACAAAGAGATGCATCTCAACAGTGTTATACAGGAGATAACCTTGATATTAGTGGATATACAAATGGAAATCAATCAGTTGAAGCGCTTAAAAACTTAAAGAAGGGTGATCTAATCTTCTTTGGAACAAAAGGTACTCCTGAAAAGAAAGAGAGAATAACTCACGTAGGTATATATATTGGAGAGGGGGTATTTATCCACGCTGCTACTCGCACAAAAATCAACTCGCTTATCCCAACAGATAATAACTACTATGATGGTTCAACACGCTTAATCAGAGCTCAGCGTATCTTGGGGAATCAAGATGAAGGGAAACTCATTGAGTCAATTGATAAAAGTTGCTACGTAAAATTTAAACTCTAAATAAATAAGATACACACAATGAATACTAATAGAAGAAATTTCCTAAAAACAGCAGGATTGATAACTGCAGCATCTACACTACTTACTCCTGCGGATATTTTTGCACAAAAAAAGGAAAAAAAATCATCGGGAAAAAAGGTAATGGAATTATCATTTGTACCTTATGATGCCCAAATGAAACACGTTTTTACAATTGCAAACTCTTCTCGCAAGACTACTCAAATTGTTTTAACAAAGATTACCTACGATGGAGTTACTGGCTATGGAGAGGCTGCTATGCCACCATATCTAGGTGAAACACAGGCATCTGTTATCGAATTTCTAAAAAAAGTTGACCTAAGTAAGTTTAGTTCACCATTCCTTATTGAGGATATAATGAAATATGTAGACAGTATCGCGATAAATAATACTGCTGCAAAAGCTGCTGTAGATATTGCACTTCACGATCTTGTTGGAAAGCTTATTGGACAACCTTGGTGGAAAATATGGGGATTTGATCCAACAACTTGTCCTAATACCTCTTTTACTGTTGGGCTCGACACAGAAACCGTTGTAAGAGAGAAGACTAGAGAGGCATCTCCATATAAGGTTATTAAGGTTAAACTTGGTAGAGATGAGGCTACTGATAAGATGATGGTTGAGACCATTAGATCCGTAACTGATACTATGATTTGTGTTGATGCAAATCAAGGATGGAAAGATAAGCATTATGCCTTGGATATGATCCATTGGTTAAATGAGAGAAATGTGAATATGATTGAGCAACCTATGTCTAAGTATCTTCTAGATGAAACTGCTTGGTTAACGGAAAACTCACCACTCCCAATAATTGCAGATGAGGCTTGTCAACGTTTAACTGATATTCAGAAGTTACACGGAGCATACACTGGTATTAATATCAAATTAATGAAGTGTACTGGTTTAAGGGAGGCTCGCGAAATGGTTAGTTTAGCAGAAGCTCTTAATATGAAGATAATGATTGGTTGTATGACTGAAACTTCTTGTGCAATCTCAGCTGCAGCTCAAATTGCGCCTAAAACTGAGTGGGCGGATTTAGATGGAAATCTTCTTATCACAAATGATTGCTATAGCGGGATGAAGATTGTAGATGGAAAGATTACATTAAACGATAAACCAGGTATTGGTATTGTACCCACAGAAAAAATATTTTAATACTCGCCTAAAAAGAGTATTTTTGTAAAAATAATTCATAAAATAGAAGTTATGGCAAATTTAAGAGTAATAAAGAAGGATGTTATTTTCCTAATTAACGAGGTAATCAGCGACTGTTGGTTATTTATGTTCCTTAATAATCAAAAGAATAATGAGAAGGCTCAAGAGATAATTGCAGATGCAATCGCTCTTGGCGACAATCTTTTTGATCAAATTAATCACTACCCTAAGGATGACGCTCGTAACCACTTTAAGGCTGTAAACAAAAAGATGCTTGAAGAGATTGACTCTCTTTTTGTTAGACTAAGCGAATTAACTAAATAGGGTATTTGTTTAGCCAGATATAAAAGGGTGTTTCGATATTATTTTCTAATTCGAAACACCCTTTTTCTTGTTATAGTTCTATATCAGAAAAAAATGAACAAGGTATCATTTAGCGAATGAGCCTCTATAGATTATTTATCTGATCAATAGATAAGCCAGTACAAGTTGCAATAATTTCTATGGCTACTCCATTCTGCTTGAGAGAGAGAGCTACTTCTGCTTTTCCCTCAGCTTTTCCTTCAGCTTTTCCTTCAGCTTTTCCTTCAGCTTTTCCTTCAGCTCTACCCTCAGCCAAACCCTCTTTAATAGCCATCTTCTTAGCATAAGCTAACT
>CAYJAK010000014.1:0-54737 GCA_964368585.1 uncultured Muribaculaceae bacterium | reverse complement strand
TTTATTCATATTCGTAATAGTTTAAATATTTCTACTTCTAATTTTGCAGTTTTGCAAACTGCAAAATTACCTATATACGAGCAAAGAACTTACGCTTAACTATCAGCAATTCAGCGAATAATAATCATTTTACCAATAATTCTATTACTGTGAGTTACTCTAAATTGCCACATACAAAATAGGTAACGGATTCGTAACAGAACTACTGCGTAATTATGCGTTTTATTGCGTTTTTCAAAAAAACACTTTAACGCAATCTCCTCTATATTAGCCACATTTTAAATAAGTTACCTCAAAATCCGCTATTCTGCTAATTGACCTCTGCTTTATCATCCTCGCAAAACCCGATTAGCCGCCAATTTTCCCGTTAAAATGCACATTGGAACGCCTGTTGGGCTATAGACCCATTGGCCAGCTTGGTAGATATTAGGAATAGGTGTTATTACTGATTTGTCTGAGTATTGGAGTTTGTGTACTACTGGTATTTTATCTTGGAAAGACCATCCTACAATTGCCCCCTCTGAGCTACCAATATATTTTTTTATACTTACTGGCGAGAATGAAAATTGCTTAATTATTCTATCTTTTAACATTGGGTATAGCGATTCTGTTAGCACATCTATCATTCTATTTTCTAATTCTGTTTTGAACTCATTATACCAACCATCATCCTTAACCTTTGCAAAAAGGTCATACTCTGCTAAGATGCTAATAATCATACCAGTTTTATTATCGGGAGCTAAGGATCTATCTTTAAGAGCCGGGATAGAGATTTCGTAGGTGTTAAAATTTACATACTCTGTAAGCCATAATAGAATATCACTCTTTTTTAAATTGTTCCAATCTTTTAAAAGAGCACTTAATTTATCGCGATAAATATCCCCCATCCCCTTTTTTGAAGGTGTGTAAAATAGGTGGCCATTGGCAATTTTAGCAAATGTTTCGCAGGGCTCGTCAATCTCTAAATAGAGAGAGAAAACCGTATCAGATCCTCTGCAAGAGCATATTTGCTCTTTTGTGGAGTTAAACTTATCTACAATCTTGGTTGATAATCCCTTAGTAGATGTATTATTGTAAAATGTTTTTAAATCTGCTGCCCAAATTAGATTATCATATTGATAGATATTACCTTTATTGTCTGTTATCTGCTGAGAATGAGCATCTATGCTCTTTATTGTGGTTTGGGTTAAAATTTCACCGCCATACTCCCCTACCCTGTTTTGTATTGCATCAGTTAATCTTCCTACGCCCCCTTTGGGATAAAAGTAGTCTATGTATAGAGAAAAGTAGCTTAGAGCAAAAAATGCTGGTGTGGACTTAAAAAAGTGCTGACTGATTATATCTCTGAGTGATTTATCGGAGATTATCTTCTCTAAATAGGGCTCAACTGGTAGGTTCATTTTATTTATTTTACCAATTGTTAGAATAAATTTGGGGAACCAAGGTAGAATCTTTTTTAGTAAATATTGTTTATCGTGTTTAAGATCCTTAAATAGTGGATTTTCAATACCATAAAGCACATCCATATGTTTGATAATCTTGCGCACAATTTTTAAAAAGTTCTCAATCTCATCTCTGCTATTGGGGTACTTATTTATCAAAAGATTCTTATAATCTTTTAGGCTATTAACATCATTTATATCAATAATATCACCCTCTATTCCTAGCGAAACTCTGCTTTTAACCACCTCTAAATCAATCCCAAGATCTTTAAGCATCGGGAATATTATGCCTGCATCCTCTAAGGCTCGCACTCCTGCTTCAAAATAATAACCATCGCGATAAAAAGTATTTACTAACCCTCCGCATCTGCTATTTTTTTCAATGAGAAGCACCTTTTTTCCTGCACGCGCCAAATATACAGCAGATGTTAGACCTGCTATACCTCCTCCAACAACAATTGTATTAAAATGATTACTCTTCATAATTACTCTATCTATTTTGTGATTTTATAATCCGCATATCTGTTTACTCTTTATCCAAAGTTGGTTGGCTGCCTCAAAATCTAGAGCTGGTGGCGTTGGCTCCTCCTCCGTTGTAAGATTGAAGAATTTACCACTTACATTTTCTATATTTTTAGATACTCCTAGGTAGTAGAGTGCCTCAGCTGAGATAGTTGCAGATTTTAGATTTCGTTCTAAAATATTCCTTTTGAACCACTTATAAATAGAACCATTCTCTTGCCCAGATTCAGATTTAACTGCTCCTGGATGCATTGCGTTTATAGTTACATTGCTGTTATTAAAATATTTATCAAAAATCAACATTGATTGGAGTTGAGCTAACTTGGCTGCACCATAGCTTTTAAGCCCAGAGTAAGATCTACGCTCCCAGTTCAAATCATCGAGATCTAAACCCCACGCTGCAAAACGATGCCCCTCTGAATTAACTAGGATTATTCTAGCTTGCGATTGGTTTACTAATCTCTCTTTTAATATATAATTTATAATAAATGAGGAGAGATAATGAACTGTAAAGACTCTATCTAAACCATCTGGAGTGGTCTCTTTTTTAGTAAGATATACCCCTGCATTATGAATAATAACATCTATCTTTTGTTCTATTTGTAGTAATTGTTCTACCGCATTATATATATCATCTAATCTACTTAGATCTGCAATTATATGATGATACTTTACACCATACATTTGCTCAATTTCATCCTTTAGATCTGTAGATTTTTGAAGATTCCTATTTATACATAATAGGTTTGCCCCATTTGCTGCATATTTAATTGCAGTAGCTCTTCCTATTCCCGATGTAGCTCCTGTTATTACCACTAATTTTCCCTCAAAACTACTGGTACATATCTCAGGTGAGCGTTTATTATTTTTAATCATCGCCCAAACGTTGCTCCATTTATATTCTCTAAAATATTTGAAAAACTTTTTCCTTTCCATAAGTAAGTTATTATAAGTTAGATATATAAATCATTAAAATAGAACACCAAGAGATATTGAGTATGTCATATTGCGTAGAGGTACATCTTCTCCCCCCTCTACTGTTGGCATCATTAGAGTGTTCCATCCAATTATTTGTCTATATTCAAGGAAACATTTTTGAGTTAATATCTTAAAATCTGCCCCTACACCATAGATAAAGCTAAAATCATAGCTATCTACATCTTCAATCTCGCCAGACTCCTCTATTGGAACCTCCTGAAATGTACCTGGCGTAATAGGTATGTGAACGCTCCCTTTTACATTATACTTGCTATCTAATAGCATTGAATATACAAATCCACTACTTCCATAAAATTCAACGTTCCTAATTCTAGCGAACTTATACTTTAGAGCAACTGGTAGTTCAAAATAATCTAAATGATAATCTGAAATTGTATGCAATTTAGTTGGTTCTGTGAGTGATACATCTTGTCGTGAACCTTTTTGTGAGTAGATAAATTCGTGCTGTATGCTAAAATTATCAGTAATAGGGAAGCTAAAAATTATTCCTCCCGACAATCCTTGCCTTGCCCCAGGATCAATTTCATAGTCACCACCCGAGCCCATACTTCCGCACTGAGTACCAATATTATAACTAGCTCTAACACCAAATTCTATCCCTGTTTGGGAATATAAACTACTAATTGATAGTAAAATAATTGTAATGATTAAAAATGAAGATTTCATATTGTTTAAGATTTATTCTAAAAAGGTAATTTTTGTTTGATTTTCAATTTCAAGGTGGCGCATATCTGTGATAATTAATATAATTAACCAAACTTGCGATGCATAAATTTTCTGTACATCTTTCCAAAGTGAGGTATATTGTCAAAAATATCACCCCATAAATCATAATAATCGCGCTGTGCTACTATTTTTCCCTGTTCATTTATACTTATGCGACTAGAACCATACATTATTGTATCGGGATACTTTTTAAAAGCTATTGTCATTTCCCACTCAATAAATGCAATATTGTTCTCCATAACTTTATTGGTTATGCGCATCTTAAGGTTTTTTGAACGCTTTGCAAGCCGCTCTGTCATAGATTTAAACTCTTCAATGCCTTTTAATTCCTGTACGGTATCTCTAAAAGAGACATCTTTATCATAAAAAGGGATAATATGTGCCCAGTCTGGGTGTCCATCTGTATTGTAGGTTTTTGACCAAAGAAATTCAACTGTGTTGATGTTTGTAATTATCTCATTTGAAACATCTTGCTCTACGCTGTTGCTCTCTATATTCATTTTTTTATATATTGAGGTTTGCAAATAATTGTAGTGTCTGAGGTGATATCTAAGAGTGTCTCCTTATGTGATGGAGGGGAGAATTTAATTGATTCAATATTTGAGAAACCAAATCCTTCTTTAGGAATCCCTATCCAATTTTTATTTAACTCTTTATCGTGATTTTCATCGTGAAAATACTGAAATGCATACTCTCCTTTTGGCAGATTACTAAAAGTAATAATACATTCATTGTTTACGATTTTATTGGAAGCGCTATCAATTGCTACTTGTTTTTTATCAACTAATTTAAGATGTACAACGCCTTTACTGTTCCGCAGAGCTGCTATCTTTATAGTTAAAGTTGATAAATCACCTGCAATAATATATGAGATGATTCCAATAATAATAAATTTCCTAACCATAATTTTATTTAAGTTTTGCTTAGTTTACTATTAAACAACACTTAATTAAAATTGTTTGATTAAAAATGATTTTTTTTTAGCTAGATGGGTGGTGATTAGGGGGATTTAAGATATTTTTATAGTTATATTTCTTAAATAGGTGAATATCTTCAAGATTGTATAGTAAAAATCGCTACATCTTAAAAAAATAAATTTTTAAGTGTGAGATTAATATGCTATCTTCCGCATAGTGTTTTGTATTTTAGGTGTGCAAAATATAAGTTAAAATTTGAATCTAATAAATTATACTAAAGATGAAAAGATTACTATTAAGTCTATTTATGTTGGTTCTGACAGTGCATATTTTTGCACAGAATAACAAGAAGTATCAAGCCAATTGGGATGATTTAAATACACGCCCAGTTGCTGAATGGTTCAAGGATGCCAAATTTGGTATCTTTATCCATTGGGGTCCCTACTCAGTTCCAGCATGGTCACCTGCTGGTACATACACCGAATGGTACCAAGAGTGGTTGCAAACACACCAAATATATGGCAACAGAAAGCCCGATGCTGATGCAATTCCAAACTTTCAAGACAAAGTTTATGGCGATGAGTCTTCATACTACGATTTTGGACGTATGTTTAAAGCTGAACTTTACGATCCTAAGAAATGGGCAGAACTATTCAAAAAATCAGGTGCAAAATATGTGGTTCTTACCTCAAAGCATCACGATGGCTTTACACTTTGGCCCAACAAAGAGGCTCAAAATGGACGAAACTTCAAGTGGAATGCTGCCGAAGTTGGCGCAAAACGTGATCTAATCGCCCCATATATGGAGGCAATGCGTGAAGCAGGGCTAAAAGCTGGACTATATTACAGTCTATACGAGTGGTATCACCCTTGGTATAGACCACTTGGCAACGACCCAAAATTTGTAGATGAGCACTACCACCCACAGTTCAAAGATTTAGTAACTAAATATTCGCCTGACCTTATTTATGTTGATGGTGAGTGGGATAAAACAGATGAATATTGGCGCAGTGCCGAGCTTTTACAGTGGTTATTCAATGAGTCTCCTTGCAAGGATGAAGTTGTGATAAACGACAGATGGTTCAAGGGGTGTCGCCACAAGTATGGCGGCTTTGCTACTACAGAGTACGAAACCGAAGGCGTTAAAGGCCGTAAATGGGAGGAGGTACGTGGTATCGGAACAAGTTTTGGCTATAATCGCGATGAAGATTTGACTGACTACTCCTCTGCACGACAACTAGTATTGATGCTTTGCGACATTGTTAGTATGGGTGGAAATCTTTGTCTTAATGTAGGACCTCGTGCTGATGGAAAGATACCTGTAATACAGCAAGAAAGACTTCTTGAGATTGGCGCGTGGCTAGACATCAATGGAGAGGCTATCTATAGTAGCGATACCTACAAAAAGGCGTGTCAGTGGTCTGATGGCAATAGAGAGTATGTTCACAAGAAAGAGGGCGATGTTTATGTAACAGCCGATTATATTGAGAGACAAACAATCTACAAAGAGGATGGAATGGCCATTAAGGAGCTGTTTTTCACGCAAAGAGATGGCAACCTATATGCTATTTCACCACTTTACAAGGAGAAAATCGTAATCAAAGATTTCAAGATTAAGAAGTCAAATAAGGTCTCTCTTTTAGGTACTGATAAACCTTGTACTTGGCGTCAAGTAGGGCGCAATCTTGAGATTACACTCCCTGTTATAATACCTACGGACAATCTCCCTAATTATGCTTATACTATTAAGATAGAGGGTGTTAAATTGTAACTATTAGTTACAATAAAGATGAATATATGGTTATTTTACCACATTTAAAAACATCTTATTAAAATTAAATCTAATTGATTGACACTGCATTATGAAATCCATTCCAAGATAGCCATCTTGAAAAAAAATCTCCTCTCTTCGGATCTCTTTATAGACATCAATATTATTTAATTCTAAAGGTGTTGAATCTATATTAAATGAGAATTTAGGTGAGAGGTATTTGCGCCTGTATCAAACAATAGTGTGCGAACATCCTCTTTACCTATGTCATAGCAAATATTATAGTTACCTATCAATATCAGGTTTTGCCCACTAACCGGCAAATCACTCTGTATAAAAGGAATTGTAATTTTTCTCTCTGCTGGGCGAATCTCTATCTCTTTTAGAGCCTCCATTACATTTGTTCCAATAATTACTTTAGGAGCCTTATTAGCTAGAGAGTCTGGAAAATTAAAAGCATTATCGGGATAAAGAGCCTAAAAGTGTAATATCATCATAAATGCTCTCCATTTTAAGTTTTTCTGCCTCGCTTTTGCTTACGCCGCAGTGTCTTGTCCAACCTGTATCAAATAGTGCTAACACATCTTTGCCATTAATAGTTGTCTTCACATTCATCATCATGCCTTTACCAATCCGTTCAATTATAATTGGCACCTCTACATCTTTTGGGGGCTTAATAACTTTTATGCTAGGACTCTTTTCCATTGCCTTATAGAATTTAATAAATGGACTCCAGCTTATGATCTCATCTTCTTCTATATTATCATACAGATATTTTATTGCTTCTGAATAATTTTTATTCAAGTCTAATGCTTTAACTTTAGCGTTTATGTATCTACGCTTTTCTGATTCAGACAAATCTCCACTATACTCTTTTTGTAATCTATCTACAGCCGATATCGTATTATTATATCGATTAAAATATACGCCAGTAATTGCCTCTAATTTAAGTGAATCCAGTGTCGATATTGAATATTTACCCCAATTTGTTACAATCTGATTCATTTTATAAAGATCAAAATCTCGATATAATCTCTTTATCTCCTTTTCGCTCAAATTCTTTTGCGCAAAGAGCGGAGAAAATGAAAGTAGAATTAGAACTGTTGCAAATAGAATAGGTAGCTTTTTCATACGTTTCACTTTAATCCGATTATTCTGTATAGTAGAAATCAAAGCTAGTCTTTGTTGTACCATGTGAACCTACATATTTATCCTCAACTCGCTCTTCGTAAGAGTGATTCATTGTAGCTGATATAGTGTTCACATCTTTGAAAACACCTTCAAAACTATCATAATAGTAGGTCTTTGAGAATGATGTATAACCTGTGTTTGAATCCTTATATTCTACTCTGGTTGTATCTCTTACTTCAAAAGAGATTTTATCACCATTTAGATGATATTTCACACGATATGAGACAGGTGTATCTCTTTGATCCACCATCCATACCAATGAATCTGATGATATAAATTCTACATATGTTGAAGTTCGTGCAAATTTCTTATTAATAAGCTCCTCATAAGATAGAGAATATGATTTTTCTTCTTTTGTACAGCCAATAAGAATAATGAGTGAAAAGATAAATAATATATATTTTGTGCTAGTTCTCATACCAATATGATCTTAATAATGAGCTGCAAAGGTAATAAAATAAATAAACCAATTATGGCCATAAGATGATTTAGAGACCAGTACTATTAAAAACCACCTATTTTAGGTATTTCCATTTAAAATTAAACTATCTATTTTTAATGATGTTATTACTAAAAAATATATTATGATACCACAAGACCCTATGATACTTTATAGCTTTATTAATATGAAGTTACGAGATTATTATGTAACTCTGGATGACCTATGTGAAGACTTAGCAATTGATAAGGAGATGTTGATCAGAGAGCTTGGATCTATTGGATTTGAATACAATCAAGAGTGCAATAGGTTTTGGTAAAATAAATTATTCATTATTAACAAATACAATTACATTATGGAACAGAAATTAAACGTATTACTATCTGATCTTGTGGTAGAGTATCACAAATTACAGAATTTTCATTGGTACACAAAAGGACGCAATTTTTATGCGGTGCACGAGAAACTTGAGGAATATTACAATGCTTTACTTGTTGTTATAGACGAGGTTGCAGAGAGTATGCTTATGTGTGAACTAAGGCCTGCTGCTACACTAAAAGAGTTTATGGAGATGAGCAAAATTAAAGAGGTTACACCTCAATTCATTGATGGAACAGAGATTTTCAAACATGTATTGTCTGATTTTGAATATTTTTCCACAAGTGTAAAAGAGATTAAAATGATGGCGGATGAAGAGAGTAATTATCTTATTTCTGCATCTATGGATAACCTTATAGCTCAATTTGCTAAGAATATATGGATGATCAATAAGGTCATAAGCGTTTAATTAGGGAAGAAATATACTTTGAATAAGCATTGAGTGCACAAAAATCAGAGATTCTTGTTAAGAAATATGCGAAATTTAGTTTCGCATATTTCCATTATTATGTCACTGTTCTATATTTATTAGGCGTAACTCCTGTTCGCTTTTTAAATTGACGGCTAAAATATTGTGGATATTCAAACCCTAGTGAGTGTGCTATCTCTGCAACACTTCTTGAACTTGTTGTTAACTCAATTTTTGCCCTCTCTATAATCTGTTCTTGAATATGCTCTTGCGCACTAAGCCCCGTTTCTCGTTTGATAAGATCACTAAAATAGTTTGGTGAAAGATTTAATTTTTCTGCGCAGTACTTCACTGTTGGCAAACCACTGATGCACGCAATATCGCTATTAAAATACTCTTCTAGAATAGATTCAAATTTTGATAAGATATCGTGATTAATGCTCTCTCTTGTTATAAACTGCCTATCATAGAAACGTTCGCAATAGCCGAGTAATAGCTCTATATTTGAGACAATTATTCGCCTGCTGTGCTTATCAATTGGTCGAGCAATCTCTCCCTCTATCTTTTCTGTACAATCGCCTATTATACGTCTCTCCTCTGAGCTTAGATGCAGAGCCTCACTAACCTGATAAGAGAAAAAATTGTAACTCTTGATATTGGATGCAAGTGGTGTTCCACGTAATATATCGGGATGAAAATAGATGCCTAATCCCTTACTATCTCCATTTGAAGTTCCTTCCACTCCAATAATTTGGCGAGGCCCAAAGAATATCATAGTCTCTTCTTGGTAATCATAGCGATTGCGTCCATACTTAATAATACCTTGGCAGCTATCTTTAACCATTATTGAATAGAGATTTGTTGAAATCAAACATTCGTCAAATTGTACACTTATTTTAGAGAAATCTACGACTGTAATTAATGGATGATGAGTCTCTAAGCCCAATATTTTATTTAGTTCAGATATAGTATCTAGGTGTATAATTTGGTTATTCATAATAGTGTAGCGTATAGTGTGTAAAGATAATTATAAATTCCTTAATTCTGTCTTTGCAAACTCTGGAGCATTCTGAATATGTGCAATATGCCCATTTTCTGATACTTTCTTATTAAAGTTACCATAGCTTCAAATGATTCTATGATTTTCATATTTTTTATTTTTAGTCAGAACAAAGATATGGTATAATATTATTTGGGAGGTAATACAAATTACGGTTTTAGTTATACAAATTACGGAGAGGGTGGTTATTATGCTATAAGTTGCTTGTTTTTAATATATTTGTGTAATATTAATAAAACAATATCAAAATGAAATCGTATAGAATTATTTTAATATATGCAACATTATTGACACTCTCAGCTTGTGATAAACAAAATTCAGAGTAGATTATGGAAACAAAATCATTAGACCAAATTAAAGATCAATATTATGGTAATGTAGGAACTCCTAATAGAGATAATCTAGAGAGAGAGCTTGAAGCACTGCGTATAGGATTTAAGATAAAATCAGCTCGTGAGGAATTAGGTTTAACTCAAGCTCAGTTAGCTGAAAGGATTGGCAAAAAACGAGAGTTTATTTCCAAAATCGAAAACGACGGTGAAAATATAACCATCAAAACTCTATTTGATGTAATCGAACGAGGATTAGGAGGGCAATTAAGCATAGGTGTAAAAATTTAGTGCTAATTTCTCATCTTTTTAGGCTCATTCGCAAAATAGCAAATTTTTCAGCAAGGATATAATTTTTCCTTGCTGATTTTTTTTCTTATGTTGGATCCTGGGTCTCACCCCAAACGCAAAAAAGAGAAGCGATTTGCTTCTCTTTTTTGTGATCCGTCTGGGGCTCGAACCCAGGACTTGCATTGGCAAGTCCTAGCTTTTGTTTATACTTTTTTATAAAAGTACGCAGAAATTTTCTCAAAAATTTGCTGCTGCAAAAACTAAGTAATGCGTTCGCATTCCTTATGTTGGGATCCTGGGTCTCACCCCAAACGCAAAAAAGAGAAGCGGTTTGCTTCTCTTTTTTGTGATCCGTCTGGGGCTCGAACCCAGGACCCCAACATTAAAAGTGTTGTGCTCTACCTACTGAGCTAACGAATCTCCCGTTTTGGGAGTGCAAAAATAGTTGATATTTTTTAATTAATCAAATTTATTTTGCAAAAAGTCCCAAAATTTTGTTTTATGGTAAATCTACCACTATTCTAACGGTATCCCTTACCCTTGGCCCTGAGGTTGTTGTAGCTATAATATCAAAGGTTCCCTCTTTGTAAAGGAATAGATACATATTACTACCTACATTTCCAACAGACATATCTGTTGAGTGACAACTTATATCATACCAATTATCTGCATCATCGGGAGTAATTTCATAATAAAATCTATAACTTCGCTCAAGCGAGTTAAAGACTAATGGATCATCAAGTAGAATCTTTAAGCCAGTTATATATGTCTTAATATCAGAGACATCTACATTCCAAGAATTTTCATTAATTGATCCATCACCTCTAAAAATAACATTACAATTATACTGTGTATTCCTTCTAATATCGCACTCTTTATAGGTCTCCCCAATATAGTATCTATAAACAATAGTTCCACCATACCCATAAGTGTAACAAGAGTAGGTTAGCTCTATATACGTACTATTATTTTTGGCCTCTTCACTCATTTGCGCTGCCATCTCTTTGCTATTTGTTGCAGATGGAGCTACAACTCCTTGAAGATTTTCATAAAGATAAAATTCAACTCCATGAGTCTCAATATCATTAAGTTTACCACCTTCATATTTACTTCCATTGATAACCTCGCCCCCTTCTGCTCTATTATCTTTAAATAAATAGAGCCCAGATGGAGCATTTTTTAGCTCAACACTTATTAATCTAAGATCTATATTAGGGTTCAATCCACTATAATCACACTTTACAACCACCTTACTGACGCATCGCTCAAGCATAATTTCAATATCAGCCCCCTCATTTAGTGAGACTAAATCTAATTTTCCGCTCATTAGAACACCCCCATTTTCATTAGTTAGCTGCTCAATATTATCAATATTTTCCCGATAATTATAAAGCTCCATTAAACTAAAAAATGGCAAAGCTCTACCAGCATTTGCAATGGCGTAAATAGTGTATTTCTCACCTTTATAGCTCACTACATCATCTAAAGTATAGGTGCCCACTAAATAGCCTTGAGATACAACCTTATCATCTTGATCAAAAATGTAAATATTTAAATCGCTAATCTCCTGCTCATCTACATCTACGTGAGATTTAACATCAAATTTGTTAATCTTCTCGTGCAGAAATTTAAAATTCACAGATATTGTATCAGCGCTATTTGTCTCAGAAAATTCTGGCATCCCCTGCTCTTTTAATGAGCAGGAGATTGTTGCCAAAATCATTATTAAATAAAAAAATATTTGTTTCATAAATTGTCTAATTAAAACTCAATCTTTATCGGGAGTGTGATAATCCAATCATTTGTTTTTATAGTGATCTTTTTATCGGGAATCTTTATCTCGATATTAATATCAGAGAGAGATAGCCCCTCCATATCATACCCCTCATTTGCCATCCATTCACCTATTGGAAACTCCCCTACTGTGGTTAGTTCTCCACTCTCTTGTTCATACAGCATAAGTTTCATATTCTGAATGTTATACTGACGAGTAACTCTAAATTCAAATAGTGCCATTGATTCCATTATTTTACTTGGTTCAGAAATAACTCTCCCCTCCTCTAATATTAATCGCTTATCAATAAAGTACCCAGAGGCATCTCCAATAAATTCCATTCTCAAATTCCCATACCCCTCTTTAAGATCTACTAATGAGGCGTTTATCGTGACAAACTCTTTATTTAATGAAATTGTATCTAATACTTTATCACAAGTGATATTAAAAGTTTTTGAGTAGAAATAGAGAGAATCTGCTGATTGGTTAGCTTTTTTCTGGATTCTATCATCTAGTGTGTTATTCTCTCCATTGTTTGGATCTTCTTTTACATTGCCCCAAACATAAAGATTATATAGCTTCCTGTTTAACACAATGTTATAATCATCTAACAGTTGTTGCCTTTGAATTGTATCCTTTATTAACACACCGCTCTCTTTTTCATAAAACCAAAGATGTAAATGTTCTATCTCTTTTGGAATATGATCTAGATTTAAACTCATTACACTTGGGCACTCCATTCTATCATCCCAAATTGTTGATTCACAGGATTGCAAAAGTGCAAGAGTTATAAATATAAGTACAATTCTCAATTGACCCATCATAAGGTTAAAATTCAGCAGATGCTGCATTAGTAATATCCCAGTTCTCTATAGAGACTACACACTCAAATGATTTGTAATCAATTACTTCATCGGGATCCTTTGAACCTAAACGAGTGATATTTACACTAATTGTATATGTTGTATTACCCTTTATTCCTTTATGTCCATTAGATTCTACATAGCCAAAACCTTCTTGGTTAATATTGATTGGATAGTAGTAAGTCTCTCCATTAAGATCTCCTTGAATAACCAAGCGTGTATATTTATCTATCTCGGTTTCAGTCTCTAAAGAGTTTCCATAGGTGTAAAAATAGTGAGGTGTAGCATAACCAGAATCTGTAATCTCTACAGGAATTTGGTCATATATTATTCCCGACATTTCACAATTATTTACATCTGTACTATTTAATGCCGCGCTATTTAAAATTGTTGGTGTCACTACTGCGCTACTATCTAACCCCTTAGAGCCTTGAACATTAATCAGGTATGCCTTTACATTTGTTAAAGATTTCCCCTCAAACAGAGAGCCTGTAAAAGTTGTTTTTACTCCCGATAAAACCACTTGAGCAACCAAGCGTGATATTGAAATATCAACGGTAGAAACCGTTTCAAGTGTAACCTCTTGTTGCCCCACCATCAAAAAATCATTTATATTCTCATTAATTAGCAATGATTGCTCTGCCTGAAAATCTGATAGAGTAGTAATATCTGTCCAATTATCTCGATGCGAGTTGGCAATTACATATATCACTTTTGCCCCAGTGCTAGCCTTAATTTGGATATCATCTAAACCTTCACTACTATCAATCTTTTTATAAGCATCAAGACTCTTTGAATCTTGCTCATTATCAAACACAAATATTTCTAGTGTATTAACAGTATTTGCGAGCGATTGGCTGGTATGATCTACCCCAGTGGCTTTTGTATTAGTTCCACCGTTAAGTCTAATATTCACTAGAGACTCCTCGCTAGATAACTCTGATACAGGTTGCTCCGATTTGCTGCACGATACAATCATAAGTAGTGCAAAAAATGCTGAAATTGTTTTTAAATTTAAATGTTTCATCTTTTTAAAATTTTAATTGTTAATATTTGTTATGTTATATTTTCTAATCAATTTAGATATTTCAGGATCTAAATTGCCTCTAAAACGCATAGATGGATCTCTTTCACAGGCTTTTATGTAGTACTCCATAGAAGCCTCTTCATTATTTTCTCTTGCGTAAACTAGAGATATTAGATAATCTCTTTTTGCAGATGGTGGCAGAGATTTAAGAATCTCTAGTGCCGATTTATTATACTCTAAACATAAGTAGGCTATAGCTGTATTATAATCTTTATATGTTTTAAGTTTATTGATAGCCTTTTTATAATCCCGATCATTAAGAGCCTCTACGCCACTCATATAGAGCGTATCTAGTACCGTTGTATGAATAGTATCTTTAACCATATCTTTTCTATGCAGATAAAAATCAAATTTCACACTACGTAGATGTGGATAGAGTTCATTATGGATATAATCATAATCTCTACTCTTTTGAAGCAACCTCTCTCTCTTGTCAAGATCAATCTCTTCAAAGCTTGTTAAAAGATACTCTTTATCAGTGATTAAGCTATCAAAAACAATCAAATGTTCCAATTGCCTCCACTCCTCTGGAACCCAATCAATTAGAAACTCTATGTTTTTATTTTTTACATAATTCTCATTAACCCTTACTCTTTTATTACTCTCATAATCAACACTCCACGCCAATTTATTATCATTTAAGCTATCTTGTAAATGAGATATATAATTTGAAAAATAACCTCGAATACTTGCAGCTCTATTTTTAGCAAGATTTATATTATCCCGATAAATACCCTCTGGAGAGCAACTTGCTGTTATTTTTAATGAATCAACTATATAATTATCCTCTAGAATAACGCTCCGCATATTCTCTTTTATCCTTGATATTTCAGATATATTTTCAGGCAAATTTGCATCTACCATCCACTCCCCTTTATTAAATTTAATATTTGCTAGAGTGTTCAGGTTTAGGTTTCTACTTATAACCTTTGTGATATATTTGGGATCACTCTCAGTTAATGATGATATTGAACTTATGTAGAATGTTATAGGGGCTGTTTCAGGTAGTGTATAGAGCTCTCTTTCAAATGAAATAATATCTCCATTTAGTACCATATCAACCTTTTTTAACTCTTTTGTAGCGTTTAATGTCTGCACATAGTAATACTTTACTGCACCATTATCACTCTTAACAATAGAGTCCAATCTAACCCTCTCTGTAACAATAGGTGTCTTAACAAAGCGTTTAAATTTGTCGTGAGCTCTCTCTTTACGCTTCTCATTCCTATTTACTAGCCAATACTTTGTATAATAATCTACTATCTCATTTACAGCGGTGGTATCACTCAGATCTAATTCATTTTTATCGCTTCTACGCTCTACAAAAATGCGCAATAATTTTTCATAAGTAAATGATTTAACAAAGTCTGATGAATCTGGAATAATACCACTTAAATAGCTATTATACAGTTCATAACCCTTTAGTTGGGCCTCTCTAAACTTATCGCCTGTTATATGAACTTGTTCTGAATAGAGAGTATCATTATGTATTAAAAATGAGGGTTGAAATCTAATCTGCCAATTGGGATCTATTAATTTGGCTGGTACCTGTACCTCAAAACCTATATCAACCTTTCCCATTCTCTCAGCAACATTCCTAAACTTTGCCTCAATTACAACAGCATCCAATTTATCTGTCATAATTTGCTCGCCAGTTTTCTCATCTTTTGTTACATTGATAAACATATATGTACCCTCTAGCCCTTTGATAGAGAATGTATCGGGAGGCGTATTAGTTTTAATTTCATCTTGTTCTAATGCAACGTTACTCTCATCTTCTGATGGTAATTTTACCCCTATAGTGAGGTTTTTACTCTCGATATTTTTTATTTTTTTATTTATTCCGCAAAAAGTAAAGACAAAAATTGCAGAAAGAAAGAGGGCAATTCTCTTAATATAAATCTTACTCCACATAATCTCTCACATCAATATTTGTTAAAATAGATAGGTTAGTTGAAGCAAGATATTATTAGGCATTACAAAGAATTTACCTCTATTAGCCAATCTTTCACCACATTTAGGGCAGGCGTATTTAATATAATCAGTATAACTTAGCATAACGCCTGCACCAAACTCAATATTTAGATTTTTACTAAGCATTAATGCATAACCACCTCCTATTGTAGCTCCATAAAGATCTCCTTGATAGGTTGTTTCGCTTACGATTCCACCCCAATTATATGCAGAATATCCAGCCTCGCCTAAAATAAACCACCCAGAGTTTACATACCAAGGCCAATATCTACCTCCAGCAGAAAAAGATAATTGTTTGCTTTGCTTCTGCTTGTTATAGCCATTAGAGAGCCTCTTATTTTTGTTTGTAAATGTAAATGGATTATATTTACCACTTAGAGATAAACTCCATTTTTGGGAGATACTTAACCCCACCTCCCCGTTAATTGTTCCAAAATTTAAATAATCTATAATATTGGTAGAGAGTGAAAAATCTTGCGCCAATAAAGGATTATTTAACATAAGACATAATGTACCCAAAATGGATAATGCAACTTTTTTAATTTTCATTTTTACTGTTATTAAAATTTGCTGCAAAACTATTTTGGAGATTTGAAATTATGTGACGCAAAAAACAAAACTTAAAGCGTAAATTTTATCTTTTTACGATTTTTGAAAATTTAAACGCTTAGATATATCTTTTATCTACAAAAAAATATCACTATCTCCCCTTTGTTAAAAAAAAAATACCATAATTAAAAGTTCATATTAATATATCTATAAATTAACTTTGTTGCGAATCTGTAAATAAATGAGCATAAAATATATTTAATCTATTATATCCAATAGGTTGATTAAAAATAATTTATGCGAAAGTAAAACGATTCTCAGAGAATCAAGAATTTTATAAATTATTAACCTTTTAGAATTTTTTTAATCGTATGAAAAAAAGATTTATTTATTTTTTTTCGTCTATGTTAATGTGCGTACTACTTTTATTTGGTAGTTGTTCAAAATCTGACGAAATCATTGACTGGAAAACAGAGAAAATTGAGGATGTAACTAGTGATGAAACATCTGTAACTATTAAAATTTCTGCTTCAGAGGGAGAGAGTGCAGCATTTTATATAACTAGCGAGGTAAATTCAGCGCCACCTACAGCTGTAGATGTCTATAATAGTTATGGTACAAAAGTTCTTGAGCTAAGTGATGGGGTTGCATCATGTACATTCCAAGATCTTAAATGTGCAACTCAGTATAAGGTTTACTCTGTTGTTAAGTACTCAGAGAGCAGAGGATATTCAGAGGTGATGGAGAGCCAAATTATTGAAACTTTGGATTTTACAGACTTTATCACAATCATACCTACAGATGATATGTACTCCTTTAAATTCCATATTAAGGTTCCAGAGGGAAAAATGATTGCTTGGAATGCCCTTACAACAGATAATTGGTTAACGTTTCAAATGTATGGAAACATTACTCCTAGCTTTGTATCTGGACACGAAGGCTTAGTAAACGTTATTACAGAGTCTCAAACAATCACTTTTGATGGATGGTATCCTCCGTTAGGTGCGGACTATACAGATGTTCTGCCTGTGACTCCAGGTATGTCGCTTAGACTAATTGCTGCCGAGGTTCAAGAGGGTGGTTTAGACCATTATGGGCGTAAAACATATAATGCACTTTATGATTTTGGCGGATATATGTTTAATGGCGGTAATGTAGATGATTACTGGCAAACAGAATATCACGAGGTTGCATTTGTTCAGGTGACTCCACCTAAAGTTGTTGATGCTCCATTTGTAGTAGATGTTCTAAAAAGAACAACAAAGACTGTAGAGTATGGTATTACCCCAAATGAGAAACATACACTTTTTGCAGTTGCACATATTCCAAAGAGTGAATATGAGAGTCAAGTTGAGATTTTTGGTGCGGATGGATTTGTGAATGCACTAACAAATGTGCTTATACCTCAATCAAGACAGGTTAAATATTCTGCCCAAAACTTAGAAGAGGGTGTAGATTATAAACTACTAATTATTGGTAGAACTAATAAGGAGGGAACAGAGGGAAATTTACAGATTGTAGATTTTACACCTCTTGTTCAATCTAAACCTGCTCCAGAAGTAATTGTTACAGGAATCAAAGCTCCAGAAGGTTATACAGACTCGCCTTGGCACGTTTGGTTTAATATTAAAGCACCAAATGCAGATGCTGAGCAAGTTGTTTACATGTGTAGCAGTAGAAGAGAGATGATTCATCTAATAAACAGCGGCCTAACTTATTCAGACGCAATTAATTATAATGGCATTGCTATAACTGACATTGAACAACTTGCTCAGATTAACAGTCCTGAGGGATTAAACATGCCATTTACCTCTCTTGCTGACATGGAGATCCGTCTTGCAGCAGTAGCTATTAATGACGAGGAAGTAATGACAGATATCGATTCTAATATTGATAAATGTGTAGCAGATGTTAGAAGTGTACCTCAGCCAGCTGCACCACGTGTGGAGTCTGAACTATTTAACTCATTATCGGGAACTTGGAATGCTAAATTATATCCTTACGACCAGATTTATAATGCTGAAACTGGGGCTTTTGATTTTGTAAAAGCAACAGAGCCTATAATTTTTGATGTTAAAATAGGTGCAGAACCAGAGTATCCTAATGTTCTTCCAGAGAGTGTATATGCCCTATATCCTCATATGTCTAAAGAAGAGGTAGATAATCTATATGGTGAATTTAAGACTAGCTCAACAAAATATGCTGGAAATGTACGTAATCAGAATAGATTAGTTTGTGAAGGCTTCTACTCAAGCCATTTTTATCTAAACTACCAATCTCCTTATGACCTATTTATCAGCGAGTTTTATAGTCAAGCAGTAACTACCGATGATTTATTCTTTGACTTTGGTCCAAAATGGTATTTACAAATAGCCGAGGATGGATCTGTTTCTATCCCGATAAATTCAGCGGAATTTCCGCCAATGACAAACCACGGTTGGTCTCCTCAATATGAGATGGGTATCTCTGTTGAGCAAGGAGCATTCTATCCAGAGGCATTAAATATGCCAGTAGAGATCTCTACAGATAGAGATACCATCTCAATTCAACCTGCCTACCTACCTGGAAATAATGGTGAATTTACTAATTACTTCTTCTCTATAGGTAGCTTAAGCTATGGTCAAGTTACTCCAACTGTTATCTGTGCTGAGGTTATCTTAACACGCGGTGCTGGTGAGACTACAACAGCTCTAACTAATAGCAGCAAGAAGTTTGAGTATAAGCCAATTGCCGCTCCGTTTAGCAGAGCAAAAACATTCAAGCGCAATGCTATTAGAAAGGAGATACCGTATCAATCAGCGGAAATTGTCGAGAGTACAGAGATAACAAAAGAGCTACTGATTAGTGGTGCGAGAAAATAAAGGGTACACAAAATAAAAATATATAGAATAAAATGAAATTACATTATAAAATAATTATTTCTGTACTTTGCCTTATATTGGCGAGTGTGGAGTATGCCAATGCAATTCCAGCCTATTCAAAGGTTGTGAAACATAGACAAAGCGATGGCACTATGATTGAGATTAGAATAGTTGGAGATGAATTCTCTAATCAAGTACTTTCGATGGATGGATATAGCCTTGTAGGTGGCGGTGATGGAAATTATTACTATGCTGTTCAGGCAAAAGATGGCTCTTTAGTTCCTAGCTCTGTAAGAGTAAAATCTGCAGGAAAACTGAGTGCAGAAGAGCTTGAAATATTAAGTAAAATACCAAAAGGACTAAAGTCGCTAAAGATGTCTGAGGCAATGAAGCTCCATTTGCAAGGAATTGAGGCAAGAAAAGCAGCAATAGCAAATTCTCCTCTTACTCGTAGCGCAGGAATGGTAGGAAATACATCTGTACCTACTGGAATCCCTACTCAAAGTGCTACAACTGGCGAGTTGAGATCTTTAGTGGTATTGATTGAGTATAGTGACACTAAATTTTCAGTAGATTCACCAAAAGAGTCATTCCAAAATATGTTAATGCAGTCTGGGTATTCAGAGAATGGTGCTACGGGAAGTGCTTATGATTATTATTATTCAAACTCAAATGGTAAATTCAGCCCTCAGTTTGATGTAATTGGCCCATATACCCTTCCTAGGTCGGCACAATATTATGCAGGAACAAGCGGAACTGAGCGCGTAATGGAGCAGATTGCAGATGTTTGTAAACTTATTGAAGATGATGTAGATTTTAGTCTATACTCAGATAATGGTGTTATTCGTGACATATTCCTATTCTATGCTGGTCATAACTATGCAGAAGGTGCACCAAATACTATTTGGCCTCATAGATTAGCTACTTCTGAACCCCTTGCAACATTGGATGGTTATAAATTATATGCTTATGCTTGTACATCAGAAAAAGGTGGTAGCTGGGGTGATAAAATGGCTGGTATAGGAACATTTTGCCACGAATTTGGTCACGTACTAGGTTGGATAGATCTTTATGATACAGACTATAGTAATAATGGCTATAATAATGGAGTAGGAACAACTTCTCTTATGTGTATGGGTAGTTATAACAACCAAGGCCGCACTCCTCCTGCAGTAACAGCTCTTGAGAAGTGGATGGTAGGCTGGGCTACCCCAACTTTACTAGAAAAGGCGGGAGATTATTCAATTAAGCCAATTATAGAGGGTGAGAGCTATTTAATTGAAACAGAGACTACAGATGAGTTTTTCTTAGTTGAATATAGAGGAGCTGGTCACGATGCGTGGGATACATACCTATATGATAACGAAAAAGGATTAAAAGGTCTAATGGTAACACATATAGATAATACTCCTCAATTCAAAGGCTTGTGGGCACTAAATCAAGCAAATGCTTATGAGGCTCGTGAATGTATAAGTGTGGTTTGTGCAAGTGGAAATGCTTTATCAACAGAACAACTCCTATTCCCAGGCGCTAATTATGTTACATCATTAAGCTCATTATCAAATAGTAGCTTTAAATCTTGGGGAGAGACCCCAATGCCTTTTTCATTCATTAAAATGAATGTTTCATCCTCTGAAACAGCAACATTTACTGTTACAGATGCAAATTCTAAAGGTGAAATTAGAGTAACAACAGCAGGAAATGCCCCTTATACAAAAAAGATTCCTATCAACTTATCTCTTACTGATGCTCCTGATAATATTTCTGTTAGTTGGTTTGTAGATGGTGAGAAAATAGAAGAGACAAGTGTTATTTTCCAAACAAGTGGAACATATCAAATTATGGCAAATGTTGTTATGGAGAATGGCACTACTAAACAAATCATAAAATATATTAATATAAAATAATTTCAATAGTATGAAACAAGTAAAAAATATATGTTTAGTGTTATTAGGTTTATCAATTGTTCTTATGAACTCTTGCAGCCCTAAGAATGAGTTTGTTCCCGATGTAGCAAAATATGAGGATTTTTTGATGACTTCAACTATATCTACACTAGCAGCAGGAGAAGTTGTTTATTCAATAGATAACAACACAGATCAGATAGTTGTATCAGATGACGCTAAAACTTATAGCTTTATCCATAACGATGGATATGAGCTTTTTAATGTCTCTCTTAGTAATGTTCCTGCCTTAGGAGTAGCACTTAGCGCAGACTATACAAATGAGAATGGAACCGTAACTATTGCAGGTGAGGTGGTTAATATTATTAGTGGAAGAGTATATGTTTGGGATGAAAGAACATCTACAGGTATTATTATTCCTTATATACCCACTCTAAACTAAGATAATAGAGATACTATTCTAAAGCTACCTAAAAGATATTATATCTGAAGGTAGCTTTTTTTATGGGTCTTTCCTTTGCACTAAAACCAGTGTAAAAACCTAATTATAAACAATTAAAACACATATGTTTAATAATCGTACTATTTATTGGCACTATCAGGATGCTCATCATTACTCATAATAACAACAACTCTATTCAATTTTCCATCTTTATACATTTGCTTCTCTGCCCCTACTGGATGAAGTATTAGTTGCTCAGGATCTACTCCACAATCTACCAATGCTTGGTGAACTGCTTTTGCTCGTTTCTGACTAAGTTCCATATTATACTCATCTGTACCTGTTTCTTTATCGGCAGAGGCGTATAGTGTAAATTTTTTATCAGGACTATGCTTTATTGTATTGGCGATATTCATAATATTTATTTCACCTTTGTCTGAAATCACAGCGCTATTTATTGTAAAGAAGACAGACATATCGGGAAAATGTATCTCCATTTGCTCCTTATGCTTTGCTGATTTATGAGCCTCTAATTGGGCTTGCTGTTGTCTTGTCATCTCCTCCGCCTTTGCTCTTTCTCTTGCAATTTGATTCATCAACTCCTCTCTCCTTGCATTTGCCATAGAGAGCATTCTTTGTAATTCTGCAATTTCATTAACATATTGGCTATTATCCTCTACAACAACAATATCTGCAGCGCGTTTAAAAAATCTTTTATGAAGATTATAAGTTATTCCTGCAGTAACTGATACCAAAACATTTTCGCCAAATTTGCCATCATCATATGCTAATCTTTGATCTACAAGTGCTCCCCTCATATCAATACTAACATCAAAAGCATCATTTAATCTTAAATTGTGTAGTAATCCTAAAGAGGCACCTATCTCATTCTCGTGATTATCATCATCATTTGAACGCATCCAACCTACACCAACATAAGGTATAAAATCCCAGAATCTATCAGATCTATATCCACCAATTGCATTTGATATATTCCACAGATAATCGGCGTGTAGATGCAAAATATTAAACTCTTGTTTATAATAGTCTCCAGATATCAGTTCTGTTGAATAATGACTATCTTTATATGCTGCACCAAATGCTTTTAAACCAGAATATTGAAATCGAACTCCTGTTGATGGCGTTATCCATTTACCTATAGCAGCATCTAAAGCTGGTGCTATCCTTTTATCAAAATCTAGTTTTTTATCATAGTTTCCAAAGTATACTTGTACTCCTCCACCTACTGTTACAAACCAATTATCCCATATACGATTTGTTACATAGGGTCCATATTGAGATTCAATCTGAATTACAGATTGATTCTGCGAAAAACCATTAATTCCAATAAAAATTAATAGTGTCAAAATAATAAATTTCTTCATACGATTCATTTTCTTTTAATTAATAAAATATTTAGACTTTATGAGAAAACAGATTTCATCCTTTTTTGTTGCAGTTATTCAATAAAAAAGATTTTAGTTTCATAAAACATTATAGAACATATATTGTTAATTTGTAATAATTAAAAAAACAGATGTATGAAACTTTTTAGAATTTTAACTATTACACTTTTAGCAATTTTATTTAGTGTAAATCTCTATGCTCAAAGCATGGAAAAAGATCAATTTGCCAGCCCTAGAGAGGCAAGAAAAGCTGCTCGAGCTGCACATAAAGCGGCTGTTGCCACTGAGAATATGGCTATGTATAATAATGCTGTGATGGCACTTAAACAGGGTGAATTTGTATTAGAGGTTGATCAAATTATATTTCCAAAGGGAAAGACAAAGTTTGTCTCAGCAATAACAAACTTTATCTCGATGAATAATGGAGAAGCTGTTATACAGATTGCTACTAGTAACTTTTATCCTGGCCAAAATGGCTTAGGCGGATTTACAGTTGATGGAAAAGCATCTAATATCTCTATTACCACTGATAAAAATGGAACCGTTACGTATAATTTTGTTGATCAAGGATCTGCAGTCTCTGCCACCGTGAATATTCAATTATATAAAGATGGCAATCGAGCTACAGTTACTATCTATCCAAACTTTAATAGTAATAACTTAACCCTAAATGGTAAACTGGTTCCTTACGATCAATCAGATGTGTTTAAAGGGAGCTCTATATAGGCTCACTAATAAACCTATATAGTCTCATTTGATAAATAATATCCATCTATTAATGAGTGAATTAGTAGCCTAATCAAAATATTTACCTACACCGAGATCACCTCCCCTGATTGCGGATACCAAATATACCCCGTTATGTCTGTATATCCCATATCATTAAAGAGTTCCATATAGCGCCTTACTTGTTTTATATAGGCTCTCTCCATTGGCGAGTGGTCTGAATAGGCTCCAAATTTATAATCTATAATGGTGACTTGCTCTCCATTTATAACAACCCTATCGGGACGAGCAATATCTCCATTTGTAAGTATAATATCACATTCATTGTAGATACTATTTGTAGGTTCAAACCAACCATATTCTTTTACTCCCGATATTTTTTCGGTTATAATATTGATTAATTTATCGGGAGAAATCTCTGTAATCCCTTGATCAAAGGCAGATTGAACAGCATTGGCAATGTCATTTTCACTATTAATAAGAGAAAATATGTGGTGCATAGCAATACCGTACTCTCTGATAGATTCTTCGTCTCCAATAGAACCAGAAATTAATGCTATTCTACTTCTCTTATAATTGAGTGGAGAATTAAATATATCTATAGTTTCGCCCTTAAATGTAGGGGTTGGCTCCATCTCTTTTTTTAGTGGTATGCCGTGCGTTATCTTCTTCACACCCTCCGGAGTAACCTCTTGTTTAAAATCCAAATTTGTATTTGAGTAGAAATCATCTAAAATTGTGGATAGTGTGGCGCTTATTTCCCCTTTTGAATTAACTTTTGGAGGATGCGAAATAATTATTAATTGCTCTTTAGGCCTAGTGAATGCAACGTAAGCTGTATTTAGATTATCAATATAATTGTATAACATCTCCTTATAATAGTCATCTTTAAAGTGGGTAAACTTTAGATCAGAGACATAATTAAGAGGAAGAGGTTTGTTATAATTTAATTCGTGCTCTTCTGAGTTGCTCCAAATTTTTGAAGTGCGTCCATCCAGCTTTTCATTAAAGAAAGGAATAATAACTACCTTAAATCCTAAACCTTTAGATTTGTGAATACTCATCAAATTTACTGCGTTTTGCTCATTTGGAGGAGAGATAAATTTTTTGTCGCCACAATCATCCCACCATTTTAAAAATCCTGATAAATATGACCCTTCTCTATTGGAGTACTCTTGTACTAAATCTAAAAAGGCCTGTAAAAAAGCAATATCCTCTCTCTCCTTCTCCGATAAATATTTTCTTATTATCTCCTCACATATTTCATATAATGATCTCCCCATTAATTCATAGATAGTATCTTCAGATTCTGGTGAAATAATACCGCTCTCCAATGTGAGAATTATAGAGTCTGGATTATCTATCTTTTTTAGAATTGCCAATAATCTTTGTACTGCATAAGAAGAGTTTACAAAGAGAGAATCGGCAGACACAAGTGGTATATTGCTATTTATTAATTTGTTAGCGATAATTTTACCTGTCTTATTTTTTCTAACAAGTACAGCAATATCACTCAATTTATTTCCATCCTCAACTAAAGAATTTATTCTCTCCACTATCAAATTTAATGTACTCTCTTCAATCTCCTCCTCTGGCATAAAGTTTACCTCTACATACCCAGGCATATCAATTCCCTTTTGAGGTACACTTTGCTTAAAATCTGAAAATATTCCCTTAATTACTTCATTTTGTTTATCGTTTTCATCTTCACATTTTTCATTGAAAATTTTCTGAGCCATATTTGCAGAGAATGTAAAAAACTCATTATTAAAATCTACAATATTTTTACCGCTTCGCCAATTGCAATCGAGAGAAAAATCCTCAATTTGATTAGTATTAAACTCCTGATATATAAGGCTATTCAAAATATTCCAATCAGACCCTCGCCACCTATAGATACTCTGTTTAACATCTCCTACAATAAGGTTACTGTTTCCTTGAGCTAAACTATCGCTCAAAAGAGGATGAAAGTTCCGCCACTGTAAAACTGATGTGTCTTGAAATTCATCAAGCATAAAATTATCTAATCTTGTACCTATTTTCTCATAAATAAAAGGGGTATCACTGCCATCTATAATACTATTAAGCATCATATTAGCCTCAGATAAAAGCATAATATTCTTCTCTTTACAGTATCCTAAGACTCTTGCATAAATATCATCTAAGATTCCCAGCGTATTAATATTCCCTCCTATTACTCGTGCTGTGACATAACCCGTGTAGTTCTTTTCAAAATGGAGTATCATATCCCCTACACATTCATTCAAACCATTATTATATGCAGTCTCAATATTTGTAGGAACTTTTTTACCAGCGCTCCAGTTATTTAAATTATTATATAAGTTAATAAAAGCTTTTCCAGGAGGCGCTATCTTTTTTAATCCCGATAAATTTAAGACATTTACAAAATACTTAAATGGAGACCTTGAAGTGCCTTTAAAATCCAAATAGCTCAATCCACAGCTATTCATACACTCAACACCCCTTTTACCTATTGCGCACAATTCACTCTCAAAAGCCTCTTTTATCTCTTTCACTCTCTCTTTTAGAGCAATAATATTTGCTCTCTCCTTTTGAGGAGTATCAAACTCACCCTCCTTTCTCTTTAATTTATAATCCTCAGAAAAGAGCTCCCTAGCCATAGAGAATATCTCTTTTTTTACGCTCCAAGAATCACCAGAATCAATAGCTTCTAATGAGTATTCAATCAACCAATTAAGTAAATCTTCGCTCTCTGCTTTTTCTAGATCTGAAAACATCCTATCAATTGCAGCAATAATTACGCTATCTTGATCTAGTTCAACATTGTAAGTAGCTATCTTTCCCAACTCCCTAGCAAATGCCCTCATTACACCTTGGAAGAACTTATCAATTGTACTTATGGAAAAGGCTGAATAATCGTGTAGAATTAAGATTAAAACTTTTTTTGCGTGGGCTCTTATCTCAAACTCACTTTTATTATACACTTTACATAACTCCTCTATATAATCTGATTTACTATTAGGTAGAGAAAGATTATATAACTCCTGTAGAATTCTCTGTTTCATCTCATCTGTTGCCTTATTTGTAAAGGTAACAGCTAAAATATGCTTATATGCGTAGTTATCTCTAAAGAGTAATTTAATATACTCACCCGTCAATTTGTGTGTTTTACCAGAGCCTGCCGATGCTTTATATATATTTATCATATTCCTCAAAATTATTGTTTAACAATTAAACTCCACAGAATGAACTTAATTTGCAATACTTACATCCTTTGATAGAGCTGTTTGGAGTGAATGGTATATCGGGATTAAAAATCTCCTCAACACAGCCTTGCAAGAGCTCCTTAAATTCAAAAAGTTCCTCTTGCTTCATTGTTATAGAGAATATAGACTCCTTTGCCAATTTTTTTAATGGGTAGATAACAATATCTAAATTAGAGTTCTGCTCATCTATGTTAATCGCTATTTTATCTCCATTTTTCAATTTTAATTGTCCGCTTTTTTGTTGAGTCTCATATACAATCAGTGCATATAAATATATTTGAAGTAGCTCCTTATATTTACCTCCAATTTGCTTATTGAATAGATCAGAAACAACAAAACTTTGTGTAGGTTTCTCTACAGTACCCGTTTTATAATCTATTATTCGCAGAGTTCCTTTATCCAGGATATCTATTCTATCTATAAATGCCTTAAAATTGACACTTCTCTTACCTTCATTTATTAAAAGTTGGTAATGATATCGCTCCTCACTAGAGAGATATATAAATGGAGCAAATTTTAGATCCTCTTTTAATGTTAAATTTACATACTTTTTTAAGAGCTCCATAATAATTATATTCTGTCCTGTAATTAGATCAGTTTTAAACTCATTAGCAAAACTATTTCTAATATATTTCTCAATCCCCTTAACATCTTTTATCTCTCTCTTAATAATCTCTTCTCCAATAAGTTCAAAACGGTATTTATTATATAGGGATTGCATTGCGTGATGGTAAATATTTCCGAATGTATTTGCCTCTACACTCTCCACAACATCATCTTCATCCCTAACACCGCATACATTTTCTACATAAAATTTTAATGGGCAAATCATATAATTATTCAGTGCACTTGCAGAGAGTGAGGATTTTTCTCCCGATATATATTTCTCCTCCAATTTTGCCATAACTTGAGCACTCTTTTCTACAGATATATTCTGTATAGTATTATTTGATGGTGAGCTTGCTACAACAGACTCTTTTATCGGGATATTAAAATGATATTTTAATTGCTTTACATATCTACTTGCCTCTCCTGTATTTAATCCATCGGTGACACTATTATATATTAAATAGACATTTTTTGCCCTTGAAATACTCCTATAAAAGTGGTATGCAGCCATTCCATCTCTCATCTCATATGTTGGAAGTCCAAATCCAAGTCTTAAGTTGTATGGAATTAGCGAATCAGATTGACTAGTAGATGGAAATACCCCCTCATTAACTGATAAGTATATGATATTCTCAAAATCTAATGCTCTTACCTCTAGCGCTCCCATAATTTGTAGCCCTCTTAATGGTTCACCTCTGAATGGAACACTAATACCTGCGGTAATTTTAGAAATAAACTTAAAATATGTCCGCCTTTCCATTGGTATCTCAAGACTTTTTAATCGATTAATTTGTTGATAATATTGATAAATAAACTCCTTCTCTAGAGTATCTGCAACCAATTCTATCTGTTTAAGAATTTCAATTTGATACTCAGCAATTTTATCGGGAGTATCAACAACTTTAAAAATAGACTCAAACAGAGGGTTGGATTGTTCTAAAATTGCATCTGTTTGTTCAATAAATATTCTATTCTCTTTAATTATTTTCTCTCTAACTCGTGTAGACTCCTCCCCTGCTCCTCGTTTTAGATAATCGTGAGATAGTATTGCTAGAATATGTTTATGGTAAAATTGAAATTTACCATCTTGCTCTTTAGTATCAGTTTGTAAACTGCAAATCATATTCATAAATGAAATGAAGGAGGAGGTTGCAATTGGATAGCCCATTGTAACATTTACAGAGTCATATTCATCTGGAATAGAATTTATTACTGGTAACAACAACTCCTCTTTAGGGAGTATGATTGCTGTATCTATTGCCTTACCTGAGAGCTGCTTAAGTACATTTCTTGTTGCAAAAGCTTGACCAACAGAAGATGGCACACCTATCACATTTATATTAGGATGCGTAATGGTGTCAAACTCTAATTTATACTTTGAGGGATACGTTTTTACACACTCCTTAATGATATTTCCTGCACTATTATCTTTATCTGTTAAAATATCTCCATAAAAATCCCAATAGAAGTCGGCTTTATCAATCTTAACTAGATGATTAAAAAGCTCTCTTTCACACATATTGGGAGCATTGAATCCAATAAAGATATAGTTATGATTAAATATACGCTTTTCACAGCTATTTGCAACCGCTTTATAAATCATACCCTCGTAACCAATTTTTTTATTTAAAAGCGTCTCATTATATGCGGTATAGAGCGGATGCATTATATCCCAAAGAGAGATGAAGAACTCCTTTTTTGAGGAAAACTCTCCCTTAAGAAAATTTTTCCAGAAAGTCTCTATTGTACTCTTTTGGGCTGGAGTTAGGAATGAAAAATCTGAATCTAACTCTTTGAGATCTTTAATGTTAGCAAAGAGTTGTTTGGCATTAATAAAATATTTATCAATATCATCAAAATCTTTGATAATAACTTCTCCCCAATTTGCAAATTCATCAAAACTCTCACATTTAACCTGTTTTAATTTGGCATATTCCTGATATAATATATATAGTAGCTCTATTGAATCGCCCTTCTTTATTCCCGATAATTCAGTAAATAATTCATTTACAGTAACCATTTGGGGGGAGATAAGAGGTTTATCATATACTTTTCCATACTCTTCTCCCAAAAATTTAATAAAGAACCGTTGCGACCTTCTATTTGGAAAAACGAATATAAAATTCTTTAAATCAGCTCCGTGATTCTCTGTATAAACACGTGCTACCTCTCTTAAAAATTGCCTCATCATCTACGATTATTTTTAAGCAAATATAAACAAAATCATCTTTGTTTTGTATATAATATATGAAACTCTAAACAGCATAAAGTTCAATGAATTTTTATTATTTTTTTTAAATAAAAATTATAATTAACTTGCGTTTGATTTTAAAATTCCTTAGTGCTATTTATATAGATAACCTCTTCTAATAGAGCATCTTTTCTAAACAATATTTAATCGTCTTTGTTTTATTATTAATAAACAACCAAATTTAAGATTAAATATGGATATCAACAACTTTAGCAAGGAGATTATAAGTCTTGAGCCTAACCTATCAAGATATGCTTATAGTCTCACTCTAGATTCCGACGATGCTAAAGACTTAGTTCAAGAAACTTTTTACAAGGCTCTAAATAATCAAGATAAGTTTGATAATGATACCAATATTAAAGCTTGGTTATACACAATTATGAAAAACACCTTTATTAATGATTATCGAAGAAGGATAAAGAAACAGGCCATATTTAATAGAGATGTTCACGAATTTGTGATAAACAGTAAACCTACTGACACAAGTCCAGAGAGCGATTTTAATTTTAGAGAGTTAAATGTTTTAGTTAATTCATTAGAACCCGAATTTAGAATACCCTTTCAGATGCACGACAGAGGGTTTAAATATCAAGAGATTGCTAATGAACTGGGATTACACTTAGGAACAGTTAAAAGTCGTATCCATTTTTCTAGACAAAAATTAATTAACAAATTAAAGCGATAAGTATTATGGTTTGCCTTAAATTATATATTTTTGTAGGTATATCTCTTGAGAAGAATGGTGAATCAGATTTTATATACGGATATCAAATATTTAACAGGAATAGGTCCTAAAAGGGGTGAGCTTTTAGAAAAAGAGCTTAATATTAAAACCTTTAAGGATCTATTGTTTTTTTTCCCTTTTAGGTACGTGGATAGAAGTAAAATTTACCTTATAGGTGAACTAATGGCTGATATGGCTTATGTTCAAATTAGAGGTAAGGTTTCTCAAACCTGTATAATTGGTGATAGGCCAGGAAAAAAAAGATTTGTAGTAACGCTAAAAGATAACTCTGGATCTATAGAGTTGATATTTTTCAAAGGTATTAAATGGATACAAGAAAAGATCAAAATTGGTGAAGAGTATATTGCTTTTGGAAAACCTAGTGAGTTTAATGGTGAAATAAATATGGCCCATCCAGAATTGAATCTTGTTAGTGATGAGGTTTTGTTCTCAGGCTCTACAATGATGGGGGTTTACTCCAGTACAGAAAAGATAAAAAACAGCGGTATCGGGAATAAAACTTTTACAAAATTCATTTTTGTTTTAATTGAGAAGTATCTTAATGCAATTTCCGAAACATTACCACAATATATAATAGAGAAAAAGGGGCTCTGTTCATTAAAATTTGCCCTAAAAAACATCCATTTTCCAATAAATAATCAAGCACTTGTAAAGGCTCAACTTAGGTTAAAGTATGAGGAACTTTTCTATTTACAACTCAGTTTATTAAAACAGAGAAGCATCAGAATGAGACAAGAGAGTGGAATCCTACTTAATAAAGTGGGTGATGGTTTTAATGGGTGTTACAATAATCTACCATTTCCACTCACAAATGCTCAGAAAAGGGTAATAAAGCAGATACACGGAGATATGAGGAGCGGCAAGCAGATGAATAGATTACTTCAAGGTGACGTAGGGAGTGGAAAAACACTAGTTGCAGTTTTGTGTGCTCTTCTTGCGGTAGATAATGGATATCAAGCTTGCATAATGGCTCCTACTGAAGTTCTGGCTCAACAACACTACAAAGAATTAGCTAAACTGCTCGGTAGCACAAATGTTAAAAGTGCCCTACTTACTGGTAGTACAAAAATTAAAGAGCGAAGAGTTATTCACCAAGAACTTTTAAGTGGTGAGATAAATATTTTAGTTGGGACACATGCATTGATAGAGGACAGTGTCTCTTTTAGAAGTTTAGGGCTAGCTGTAATTGATGAGCAACATAGATTTGGAGTAGAGCAGAGATCTAGGCTATGGAACAAGAATGAGATTGCTCCACATATTTTAGTTATGACTGCAACCCCTATTCCTCGCACACTTGCAATGACGCTCTACGGAGATTTAGATGTATCCGTATTAGATGAGTTACCACCAGGTAGAAAACCTGTTAAAACAATTCACGCTACAGAATCACAAAGGAAGCAGGTGTATGAGTTTATGAGAGAGCAGATAAAAACTGGTAGACAAATATTCATTGTATATCCACTTATACAAGAGAGTGAGAAGATGGATTATAAGAACTTACAAGAGGGATATGAGCAAATTATTGAGATATTTAAAGCTCCAGAATATGTTACAGCGGTTGTGCACGGAAAACAGAAGAATGAGAATAAACAGTACGATATGAATCTTTTTGCAAGTGGTAAAGCGCACATCTTAGTGGCAACCTCAGTAATTGAAGTTGGGGTTAATGTTCCTAATGCTTCTGTTATGATTATTGAGAGCGCTGAGCGGTTTGGATTAAGTCAGTTGCACCAGCTAAGAGGTAGAGTGGGACGTGGTTCAGAAAAATCTTTTTGTATTTTAATGACTGGTTATAAATTGAGTAAAGAGAGTAGACAACGTATTGAGCTAATGTGTCAAACAAATGATGGATTTGAGCTAGCCGAAGCAGATTTAAGAATGAGAGGACCAGGAGATTTAGAGGGAACTTCACAAAGTGGGTTGGCAGTAGATTTAAATATTGCTAACTTAGCCAAAGATTCTCAAATTCTAGAAGATGCACGCAATCTAGGGTTAAAGATTTTAGAAGAAGATCCTCTCCTAGAAAAAGGAGAAAATAGACTACTACAAATACAATTAACAACACTGAGAAAAAATGGTAAAGAGCCAACAGATTTTTCACAAATAAGTTAAAACATATAATTATTATGAAATATATAGGAGCACACGTAAGTGCGGAGGGAGGTATTCATAATGCCCCAATTAACGCACATAAAATTGGAGCAACAGCTTTTGCTCTATTTACAAAGAACCAAAGACAATGGGTTGCAAAACCTTTATCTGATAACGACATTGCTATTTTCAAAGAGAATTGTGCAAAATATAACTATACCCCAGCTCAAATTTTACCTCACGACAGCTATCTCATCAATTTAGGTAGTCCAAAAGAGGATGGTTTACAAAAATCAAGAGCTGCATTTATAGAGGAGATGAAGAGATGTGAACAATTGGGGTTAGATAGGCTTAATTTTCATCCTGGTAGTCATCTTAAAGAGATCTCTATTGATGAGTGTATAAATCTAATAGGCCACTCAATTAATTTAGCCTTAGAAAAGAGTAATGGAGTAAAAGCAGTAATAGAGAATACCGCGGGGCAAGGTAGTAATATAGGGTTTGCATTTGAACATCTTGCTGCAATAATTGATAAAGTGGAGGATAAGAGCAGAGTTGGCGTATGTATAGATACTTGCCACGCATTCGCCGCTGGATATGATCTCTCTACGGAGCTAGGGTTTACACAAGTTTTTGATCATTTTGATAAAACTATAGGATTCAAATATCTTATGGGTATGCACTTAAATGATGCAATGAAAGTTGTAGGGAGTAAAGTTGATCGTCATAGCTCTTTGGGGCAAGGTGAGATTGGAATTATCCCATTTAAAATGATTATGCAAGACCCTAGATTTAATGATATACCTTTAATTATGGAGACTCCAGATCCCACAATTTGGGCTCAAGAGTTAGAAATACTTAGGAGTTTTGAAAAAAAATAGGCTCTTAAACACCTAACCAACAAACAACCTAAATATGATTACCTATTTTATATCTATTGGAGTATTCCTATTTATATTATTAATAGGCGTAATTGTTCTTTTAAGATACTCTGAACGTAATAGGCTGCAAAAAACACTTGCCGCTATTCTTGCAGTATGGGCTCTAATTTTATCATCTGGCCTTATCAGGGCAATTGTAGAAGATAGCAATGTTTTAATGTTAAACTCTATATTAAATTTTAATATTATAATTGTGGGGATTGTTGCATTTTTTACCTTTATGATATACCCTATATTTGCTATTCACCCTGCACTTTTAAATCTAAAGAGATCAATAATTTTTTTAACACCCCTCTTTATTACGCTCATTGTTTATTCTATATGGCACATTATCAATGACATACCTCTAAACAAACAGTTTTATAGTTTTAATGAATTATTTATAATTGATAATATTCCAATAGTAATTATGAGATTGCTCTTATTACTAAATTTCATTATGTATATCTTCATTATTTTAAGGAGTCTTATTAGGTTAATACCCATATATCAAAGGTATATAGATGATAATTATGCTAATAGTAGTCATAATATCTCCTGGCTTAAAATTGTAGTGATTATATCAATATGTATATCTTTTGTATTTTTGATCTTGGTTTTTTATCATAATGTTTACACTATAGCTATATATACTATGTTTTCAGCTAGTAGTTTTGCAATTTTGATTGATAATGCAATGTCTCACAAAGAGTTACCTGCTTCACACAATTTAAATATAAAATGGAATTATAAATATGGGTGGAAAGTAGAAGGGATAATTCCTAAGGTCAAATCAGTAAGCAGCTATTCAAAGATTGAGATTTTTTCTAGATTTAAGGAGTGGCTCAAAAATACTAAGCCATACCACAATATTGATTTCTCCGTTAAAATGGTAAAACAAAAGTTCACAGATTCTGACTATAATGCAATAAGTGAAATTTTAACAAATAAAGGTTATACTTTTCAATCCTACATTCGCAAAATAAGAATAGATGAAGCTTGCAAAATTATGGCTAATAACGCTGATAATCTTAGTAATACTGAGATTGGCAACAAAGTTGGGTTTAATCACTATTCCTCATTTTGTAGAGCATTTACCATTGTTACAAATAAATCGCCTAAACAGTATTGTGCTGATCTTATATATAAAGATAATATATAGAAAATAAGAGTAATGGTGCCAAAATAAGAGAGTGTCTCTAATTTTCTATAGAAACACTCTCTCGCATTGTATAAGAAACTATTAATTTAGGGATATTCTATTAATGATACGCTTCTTCTTCTTCGGCTTCCTGTTCAGAGACTGTTTGATTAGTTAAGAAGTCATACTCAATTGTTTTAATGGTAATTGTAGCATCATCATCTACAAACTGAATTTCAAATGTTACAGTTGATCCATCGGTTGTTTTGTATGGTGCTAAGTTATAAGATGCAGTTCCTTTAAAACCTCTTATATACTCATCATCATACGCATTATGACGAAATTCTAAGTATATTTTTCCGTCACTTGGATTATTAACAAGTGTATTCTCTACAACACTAACTCTATGAGAGATCATTCCAGATCCCACAAATCTAAAATTAACATTTAGATAGCCTCCTGCACACCAAATGTCTAAAAGTTCAATAGGATCATTGCCAAATTCCATATCCTCCTCTACTGTAACAACTTGCTCTACCTCTTTTGTTAAAATCTCTCTAAGATTTAAAAGATCTATTTTATATAATGAATCAATCTGTTCCTCTATAACAAAGTTTAATATTACTCTCTGCCCAATTTTAGGCTCGTACTCTCCAATATCAGATACAACTAGTAATTCATTTCCTAAATCTGTTTTTAATCTAAAATCACCCTCTTCTACTGAGGATATAGTGGCTCTACTTACACCATAATTTAAGTTATCTGAATCACTCCAGTCATCATTACAAGATGTTAACGCAATACAAGAGACAATAAGTGTCCAAATCAATGTTTTTAATCTGTTCATTTTAATTTGAAATTTTAGTTTGTTAATTATGTAAATTAAACTAGTTGATTTGATCTATATATTACAAAATTGATACTCAAAAGATCAATTTAGCCAATATTTACTACAGAGTGTCATTTTTTAGTTGTGAATTGCAATTTACAAAACCCATTAAATTAACCAATTTTTAAATGCAGTTACCTTTGTTCTACTAATAATGATACTCTCTGGAGTTTTAAGGATAAGATTAAGTTGAGCTCTACTCCCTTCGTAGCTCTCTAAGTCTTTTATTGCAGATCTAGCTACTATAAACTGTCTATTTGCTCTAATAAATACGGTATCATCTAATTGCTCATCTAACTTTTCTAGTGTCATATTTACCAAAAATTTTGACCCTTCAAAATTACAGACTCTTACTTTATTCCCATCTTTATAAAAGTAAGCAATATCAGAGAGCTCTATTGGGACTGTGCGCCAACAATCTAATACAAGCAGTCTTTCTAATAGTTTCTTTTTAGGTGTTAGCGATCCGTTATACTGTACAATAAACTTAATTTTATTAAAGATACGCTCTATATCTTTAGCTACTATAGGTTTTAATATATAATCTACACAATTTACCTCAAACGCCTTTAATGCATACTCATCGTAGGCTGTTGTAAATATTATCGGGATACTTACCTCTACATAATCAAATATGGAGAATGAGTAGCCATCAGAAAGGTGTATATCCATAAATACTAAATCTATATCCCGACACCTATCAGAATTGAAAAAATTTATACTATCCTCTACACTATCTAATCTCTCTACAATCTCTATATCTACTTCTGCACTGTTCAAAAGCATCCTTTCTAGCTGCTCCAATGCATCTATTTCATCCTCTATAATTACTACTCTCATAACTTTATCAACGGCATTGTTACTCTAAAATAATTTTGGTTATTATCAATTATAATACCATTATTAATTAATAGTTTGTATTGTGCATTAAGATTCTTTAGACCTACGCCGCAACTTTCAATTTGTCCAAACTTGGGATTGATTGTGTTTTCAACTGTAATCTCCGCAGTGGGCGAAGTATATATCTTAACATAAATGGGGCAAGCTGTGCATATCTTATTGTGTTTTGTAATATTCTCTATAAGTGTGAGTAGAGATAAGGGTGGAATTTTATAATACAGGCACTCTTCTGCAATATTTATATCAACACTAATTTTGTCTGCAAATCGCTTCTCTAAAATATGAAGATAAGAACTAGTTATCTCCATCTCCTCACTGAGTAAATGTAAATTGTTACTACTAAGTTTTAGGGTTTTTCTAAATATAGTTATCAGATTGTCGAGATACTCAATGGCAGTATCAGTTTCATTTTTTATTATAATGTATTTTAGAGAATTTAATGAATTGAAAAAGAAATGAGGGTTAATTTGCTGTAAAAGAGCCGTATGTTGACTCTTAATACTCTCTAGTTGTAGCTGTTCATTGTACCTCTCAATCTTTTGATTTTTGTATAATAATCTTTGAATATATACAAAAAGGAGATTAAGAATGCAAATTAGAATATGCTTAAAAGCTACTGGGGTTAGCCATTTTTGAATTACAGCACCTCTTGGCATTAAGCGTATGTGATTATCTCCAACTGCAATATTTCTCATATAAGGATATACTTCTACAAAAACATAGCTAGCCAATAATGAAACAGATATGATTAATAATATTAAATTGATATTACGCCTCTTTGGGTGTATGAAATTAAAAATAACTACGTATAACAAGTAATACATTAATGATACCGAAGTATACCAAAATATAGAAAAAAGCAGCGAATTGAGCAGATTTATACTTGGGAATCTATCTCTGTCTACTATACGTTCAATAAAGGTATAGTTAATAAAGATCGCAACTATTATTGCAAATATAACTCCTAATATTGACTCTTTTCTATTTAGCTTCATACGATTTTCAATTTAATTCAAATATAAAGTAAAAATTGGATCATTAGAAAAAATGGATATTGAAAGCACAGCAATTATTAAAACTTGAATTACATTTACTTTCGTTATTACTAATGTTTTAATTAATGTAAATATGATTATTTTATATCCAAGAAATAAAATTAATAGGTGTCAATTGTTGATTTTTTGAGTTGTAATGTAAATTTTCACATTTAATTCTATATAAAGCAGCAGAGGCTGCCTATAATTAAAAGACAGCCTCTGTTACTAGAGTTTTTATATAAGATTCCTCTATTCTATTTATCTAAAATAATTAAGGACATTATATCTTGAAAGTATCCTTTAGCCCAGTTGTTTTAATGAATACGTTATTCTTATCTACCTTTGAATCTTTAACAAAGTAGCCAAGTCTCTCAAATTGGACAGCAACACCAGAATTATCCTCTAAAAGTGCAGGTTCTGCGTAACCTTTAGTCTTTACTAGTGAAGCTGGATTTAAGAAATCTTTGTAATCTTTATCTTCTGGAAGTGATCCCATATTTGGTTCTGTAAAGAGTCTATCAATTAACTTAATATCAATCTCTTTTGCATCTGCAACACTTACCCAGTGGATTGTACCTTTTACTGAGCGCCACTCTCCTACCCCAGGTTTACTTGTTGGGTCATAAGTACATCTAATCTCAACAATCTCACCATTTTCATCTTTTATAACCTCTTCACACTTAATAATGTATGAATATTTTAAACGAACCTCACCACCTGGTTTTAAGCGGAAATATTTTTTTGGAGGCTCTTCCATAAAGTCATCACGCTCAATATACAACTCTCTTCCAAATGGAATAGCACGTTTTGCGCCATCTGTATCTGCAGGGTTTAATGGGCCATAAAACTCTTCAGTTCTGCCCTCTTCCCAATTAGTAATAACAAGTTTAACAGGATTAAGGACAGACATATAACGATTAGCACGCTTATTTAAATCCTCTCTAACGCACCACTCTAAAAGCGAAAGATCTATAATATTATCTCTCTTTGCTACCCCAACTTTCTCTGCAAATAATCTTATACTCTCTGGCGTATAACCTCTTCTTCTAATACCGCAAATAGTTGGCATACGTGGATCATCCCATCCAGTTACATAATTATTTTGCACTAATTCTAGAAGCTTACGCTTACTCATAACAGTGTAAGTTAGATTTAATCTAGCAAATTCATATTGATGCGATGGAAAAATTTCTAATTTCTCAATAAACCAGTCATATAGAGGTCTATGGACATCAAATTCCAAAGTACAGATTGAATGTGTAATATTCTCTAATGAATCACTCTGCCCGTGAGCATAATCGTACATTGGATAGATACACCAGTCATCTCCTGTTCTATGATGATGTGCGTGTAAGATTCTATACATTAATGGGTCACGCATCATCATATTAGGGTGCGCCATATCTATTTTTGCTCTTAAAACTCTCTCCCCTTCTTTGTATTTACCCTCTCTCATCTCTGCAAATAGTTGTAGATTTTCCTCAACACTTCTATCTCTAAATGGCGAGTTTGTTCCTGGAGAATTAACAGTTCCTCTCCCTTTTCTAATCTCCTCTTGCGATTGATCATCTATATATGCAAGCCCTTTCTTGATTAGCTCTTGTGCCCAAGTGTATAATTGTTCAAAATAGTCAGATGCATAAAATTCATTTGCCCATTCAAAACCTAACCATTTCACATCATCTTTAATAGAGTCAACAAACTCTACATCCTCTTTTGTTGGATTAGTATCATCAAATCTAATATTGGTTGCTCCACCATATTTTTGAGCAAGTCCAAAGTTTAAACAGATACTTTTTGCATGGCCAATATGTAGATAACCATTTGGCTCAGGCGGAAATCTGGTAAGAATAGTTTTATATTTACCCTCTGCTAAATCTCTCTCTACTATCTCCTCTAAAAAATTTAATTGGCGTTCAACATTATCTTGGTTCTTTACCTCTTCCATTTTTATAAAATATTAGTTTATCATTACTAACTGCAAAGATAGCTAAAGTTGTTTTTAACACAAAGATTATTGCCGAATAATAAACTTTATGTATTTTTGAGGCTGATTATTATATTAATATGAACTATTACATTACAGAAAGATTTACATTAGTTCCAACTGATTATGCAAATGAAGATAATTCAAATGACTTTAAGAAAATCTTTGAAATTTCTTCAGATGAGAGTGTTGCATCGGTTGAGATAGAGAATATATCGGGAAGAATGATATACTCACTTCCTTTATCTATTTCGCAACAAAACGACTCTCCAACCTATCCCTTTGCACACTTTATAATCAATTATTTGCCTAAAATAAAAGGGTACAATAAAGTTGTTTTCCACTACTCTTCCACTAATAGGCTTGTGCATATTACTGTTGCAAAATCAGACAATCTAGAACTAATAAACACCTATGAGGTTGATAGCTTTAATAGTGCTTTATATTTTTTATTTTTAGCTGTTAAACAGACTATTACAAACCCATTACAGACTAAAGTACACGTTTTAAGTTCAATATCTCAAGAGGAAAAACTGAGTATGTCTCAATACTTTTCTGATGTAATATTAGTTGATATAACCAGTGAAGTCAATTTTATAGAATATTAAGATTATGAGAATTATAGGAGGAGAATTAAAGGGAAAGAATATACTCCCGCCTGCCAATTTTTCGGCTAGGCCAACAACTGATTTTGCTAAAGAGGGGCTCTTTAACGTACTTCTTAATGAGTTTGACTTTGAAGATATCTCTTTTCTAGATCTATTCTCAGGAACAGGCAGTATCAGTTTTGAAATGGCCTCTCGTGGATGTAAAGATATAGTGAGTATAGAGATGAATTCTGCTCACGCAAGATTTATTAAACAGGTTGCAACTACATATAAAATCAAAGGAATGCAGGTGGTAAGGCACAATGTTTTTGATTTCTTAGATATCTGTTCCAGAAAATTTGACCTAATTTTTGCTGATCCCCCATATAATATTGATGGGTTTAATACTATTCCCGATAAAATCTTATCTAAAAATATAATAGAGGAGAATGGCTGTTTAGTTGTAGAACACCCATCACGATTTAACTTTAAAGAGCACCCACAATTCTTAAAAGAGAAGAAGTATGGAAGTGTTCATTTCTCTTTTTTTAAGCCTATATGTTAACAACTCACCAAAATATGGTTGATGGGTTATATAAAGAGTAATTTTTGTTTGCGTATCAAACTAGATTAAATTCTCCAAAGACGAGGAATGTATTGAAATGTGCAGAGTCTTATTTACAAGGGTACTTCTGCACATTTGACCATCATTTTTGCTAGTTTTTATGGGGCAAATGTGCAAATTTTCGTCTCAGTCGAGAGTTCTGCACATTTCGTTTTATCTTGAGTAGCTCTGAGGCTTTGAGGTACTAGCCCATTAGCAGTCAATAAATAATCTGGTAAAAACACTCTTAAAATGCGCTTATTCAAAGCATTGAGCGTGCAAAATAGGAGATTATTGTGAGAGGCATATGCGAAACTTAGTTTCAATAGAGGCGCATACGCAAAGCCTAGTTTCAATAGAAAGGAATTTGCGAAGCTGAATTTTAATAGAGGGAAATACGCAAAGCTGAATTTTAATAGAGGAAAATACTAAATCCGTTTCGCGAATCCCTTACAATACAGAAAGAGGGCTGCTTCAAAATTAATTTTAATAAATATTAATTAATTTTGAAACAGCCCCTCTTATTATGATTTTATGTGAAAATTTTGTTTTTGCTCTCAACTGAAAACATCAATTTCACACAAATAGTCTCTTTAGATTCTCGCTCTTAAAGCCTTTGTTTCAGCCTCATATCCAGGCTTTTCTAATAGAGCAAACATATTCTTTTTGTAATCCTCTACGCCTGGTTGGTTAAATGGATTAACCTCTAACATATAGCCGCTAATACCGCAAGCTATCTCAAATAGATAGAAGATTTCGCCTAGATTAAATTCATCTAATTGCTCCATCTCAATCTCGATATTTGGAACGCCTCCATCTATATGAGCTAATTTAGTTCCTAATTGAGCCATTTTGTTAACCTCTTCTACTCTTTTTCCAGCTAAGAAGTTAAGACCATCTAAATCTTGCGAATCGCTCTCAATCTTTACAGTATTTTTTGCTTTTGATACAAGAACATTCGTTTCAAATAGAGTTCTTTCACCATCTTGAATATATTGACCCATTGAGTGTAGATCTGTTGAGAAATTAACAGCCGCTGGGAAGATTCCTTTTCCATCTTTTCCTTCACTCTCTCCATATAGTTGTTTCCACCACTCACCTAGATATTGTAATTTAGGATTATAGTTAACTAAAATCTCTATCTTTTTACCTGAATTATAAAGAGCATTTCTAGCTGCTGCATATTGTAAAGCAGGATTTGAATCTTCGCTCTTTATGCAAGTTTGTTGCATTGAACGTGCCCCCTCTACTAAAGCTCTAATATCAAAACCAGCCATCGCGATAGGAAGTAGTCCAACAGGAGTTAATACAGAGAAACGACCTCCAACATTATCTGGAATAACAAAAGTTTTATAACCCTCTTGAGTTGCAAGTGTTCTTAAGGCTCCTTTTGAAGCATCTGTAATAGCAACAATTCTCTCTCTAGCTACCTCTTTTCCAAAACGCTTCTCAATATCCTCTTTTAATAATCTAAATGCTATTGCAGGCTCAGTTGTAGTACCTGATTTTGAAATCACAATAATTGCATAGGTTCTATTTGAAAGATACTCCATTAGCTCAGCAGCATAATCTTCTGATATATTATGACCTGCATATACAATCTGTGGATTGGTAGTAGGCATTTGTTGGTAAAAACTGTGAGAAAGAGCCTCAATAGCACTTTTTGCTCCAAGATATGATCCTCCGATTCCAACAACAACTACAGCATCAACAGCTCCTTTCCATTTGTTTACTACTGCATTACACTCGTCAATTAATGAGTTTTCAATCTCTGATGGTAAATTTACCCAACCTAGGAAATCATTTCCTTCTCCTTTTCCTTGCAAAAGAGTCTCTAACCCTTTGTAGGCACTTTGCATATTCTGAGCTATTGCCTCTTCTGAAACAAAGCCATTAATTGCTTTTAAGTTTACACTGATCATTTTTTTATTATTTTGAATTGTTAATTTATTATCAATAATTTAAAATAAATTATCTGTTAAATATTTAATTACATACGCAGGGTACCTATGCTCGTGAAGAATTTTGTAAACAGCCTCAGCTATAGGCATATCAACTCTAAATTCTTTATTAATTTCATATATACATTTACTTGCGTAATATCCTTCTGCAACCATATTCATCTCAACTTGAGCACTCTTTACCGAGTACCCCTTCCCTATCATACTGCCAAAGGTTCTATTTCTACTAAATTGAGAGTAACCTGTAACTAATAGGTCTCCTAAATATGCAGAAGAGCTTACAACACGGTTTTCATCGGGATGAGTAGCATTTAAAAATGTTGCCATTTCGTGAAATGAATTTGTCATTAGAACTGCCATAAAATTATCTCCATAGCCTAAGCCGTGACAAATTCCAGCAGCTACAGCATATACATTTTTTAGAGCTGCAGCATATTCTACTCCATATATATCTGTACCTGGTGTAGTTTTAATATAGTTGCATTCAAATACTTTACATAGGGCTCTTGCTACCTCAATGTGTTTACTTGTTAAAGTTAAATAAGATAGACGCTCCATTGAGACCTCCTCTGCGTGGCTTGGACCACTTAAGATTCCAATTCTATCAAAAGGGACATCGTGCACCTGGTTAAAATACTCTGCAACTGTCCTATTTTTTTCATCTACAAACCCTTTTATAGCCGATAAAATAAATTTATCCTTTAATGAAACAGTCAATTTGCTCAATGATGTTAGAAAGTAGGCAGATGGTATACAAAACACCAAAACATCCGCACTGGAAACCACCTCATTTATATCTGTACTCATCTTAAGTCTATAAGGCTCAAGCATTACAGTTTGTAAGTAGGCTTTATTGTGGTAATTTTTTTGAATTGCAGTTATATTCTTTTTATCTCTAATATACCAAGATATTTCGTGCTGATGGTTTAGTAGTAGTTTCACAAGTGCTGTTGCCCAACTTCCACTACCAATCATTGCGTATCGCACTTTTCTACTCTTAAAGAGACTATCCATTATGTTTTGTTTATAAGATTGCTATTTTAAAAATTAGCACAAATATAAATAAAATCTACTACTTTTGTTGTTATATATAAAAAATATTGAACATAATATTAGCATCAAAATGTTAGAGTCTATATATAGCAAAGTAAGGGAGTTAGAAGATATTACTATTCAGGAGGCAGTTATGCTCTATAACGAGGCTCCATTATGGAAATTAATAGGTATCGCACAAGAGATTAGATATAGATTAAATCCCTACAAAAGGGTCAGTTGGCAGATTGATAGAAATGTAAACTATACTAATGTCTGTATATCGGGATGCTTATTTTGTAATTTTCACTGTAAAGTTACAGAAAGAGAGAGAGAAGAGAGCGTTACAATTGGTCAATATAGAGAGAAAATAGCTGTTCTAAAAGAGCTGGGTGGGGATCAATTATTGCTACAAGGAGGTTTACATCCTAGATATGATATAGATTATTACTGCAATCTATTTAGAGAATTAAAAGAGATAGATCCTGAGCTAAAATTAAATGCTCTAGGTCCGCCAGAGGTTGCACATATAGCTCGCATTAGTAAATTAAGCATAAAAGAGACACTTCAAAGATTAGTTGAGGCAGGTTTAGATACGCTTCCAGGTGCAGGTGCTGAGATTCTTAGCCAAAGAGTGAGAAAAATTATCTCTCCGGCAAAACCAACTGCAGATCAATGGATAGAGGTTGTAAAATGCGCACACCAAATGGGATTAAGCACAACAGCAACAATGGTTTATGGACACATTGAGAGTATAGAGGAGCGAATGAATCATCTTTTAATCCTGAGAGATATTCAAAAAATGAGGCCAGAAAATGCACACGGTTTTAAAGCATTTATTTGTTGGCCAATGCAAACAAAAGGTACCAAATTAATTAATCTTTATCCCGATATACCACAGCAAACCTCTGCAGAGTATATTAGAATGATAGCTTTAAGCAGAATAATTCTACATAATATCCCCCATATACAAGCATCTTGGTTAACCGTTGGGATTGATAGTGCAAAATTGGCTCTACATAGTGGAGCGGATGATATTGGGTCTATTATGATAGAGGAGAATGTGGTAGCTTCAGCTGGTTCTAAAAATAGAATAGATAAAGCTGGCATTCAAAACGCAATAAGAGAGGCTGGTTTTGAACCTTGGCTGAGGGATCAACTATATAATGAGAGAAAGATTTAGAGAATGAGTGTAGATACTGCCTCATCAAACCCATTATCAATAGGTAGATTTGGTTGCATAGCCGCTTCAACTGCTAATCTATCACATCTCTCATTTTCTGGGTGGCCTGCGTGCCCTTTTATCCAGAAAAATTTCACTTGGTGCTTTGGGTAAATCTTTAAGAATCGCTCCCAAAGGTCGCTATTTTTTTGTTTATGCAGCCCTTTCTTCTGCCAATTAATGAGCCATTTATCATTAACAGCCTTTACAACATAAGATGAATCTGAGTAGACATTTATTTGAGCATTGGGGCGCTTGATTGCCTCTAAACCAACAATAACCGCAAGGAGTTCCATGCGGTTATTAGTAGTACGAATAAAGCCTCCACTCATCTCTTTATAATGGGTTCCACTCTTTAACACTATTCCATACCCTCCTGGCCCCGGATTACCTTTTGAGGCCCCATCTGTATATAAATTTATGGGATTCATTTATCTACCCTTATTACTCTATTATTGGTTTGTGAAATGGTCTCTCTTTTTGATTTGTTTCAAAGACAGCTATCTCTAGCGGATTCTTTGTTATTTCATCATATAAATTTCTACTTTTAACCACATCAATTGCCATATAGATTGCAGAGAGCATTGATTGAGCATCAGCTTTGTTCTCTCCTACAATATCGTATGCAGTTCCGTGGTCTGGTGAGGTTCTAACTATTGGCAAACCTGCAGTAAAGTTTACCCCCTCATTAAATGCAAGTGACTTGAATGGAATCAAACCTTGGTCGTGATACATTGCTAATACAGCATCAAATTTATATTGCATTCCTACACTAAAGAAGCCATCGGGAGGATAAGGACCAAAAGTTAAAATCTTCTCCTCATTTGCTTGATCTATTGCAGGTTTTATAATATCAATCTCCTCGTTTCCTAGTATTCCATTATCTCCAGAGTGTGGATTCAGTCCTAAAACTGCTATTTTAGGTTTTGTTATATTAAAATCTCTCAACAGAGAGCTATTCATTATCCTTAATTTGCTCAATATTAAATCAGTAGAGAGCTGTTTTGACACCTCTGCAAGAGGAATATGGCCAGTAGCAACACCTATTCTTAATTTATCAGAGCATAAAAACATTAATGTTTGATCTGCATTAAAATATTCTGTTAAGAACTCTGTATGGCCAACAAAATCTGCAACCTTATCACTAATCCCTTTTTTATTTATAGGGGCAGTAACAAGAGCATCTAATTTTCCCTCTTTTAGATCTTTAACCGCTGCATTAAGCGCGTCAATCGCCGCCTCAGAACCATCTTTTGTCGGCTTTCCTGGTTCAATCTGACTACTCTCAGACACACAATTAATAATATTAACTCTCTTTGGATGAGCATTCTCTGGCGAGTTAATGATATTTGTATTTATATTATCTGTCTCAGGAATACCTTTCTTATATATTCCAAATGCTTTTGACGATCCGTAAATTACAGGGGTGCATAACTCTAGCATTTTTGTATCTGAAAATGCTTTTATAATAACCTCATACCCAACTCCGTTTGTATCACCTTGTGTGATTCCTATTATTAATTTTGACGACATAATATTCTTCTATTTTTAAAATCCCCCGCAAGATACTAAATATACATCCTAATACAAAAACATAAATTGATTCATCTCCATTTTTTCCATTTTGGTCGAATAAAATGGGGTAATTGTCTAGTTGAGTTGAACTCTTTTTATCTCTATAATACTTTTGCTCTTGAAAGTTTAACAACAATAATTTTTAGATATATGAAACAGTTTTTAAGAGTATCAATTTTAATCTTTGCAGCTATCACTTCTATTGAAGCATTGATGGCACAGCAAAAAGATGTGGCACAAAATGAGGCTACTACCCTACCCTCTGTTTGGAGTTTGAATGATTGTATAAATTATGCTATCGAGAATAACATTCAGATAAAGCAGAGTAAAAATGATTATTTATCGGGAATAGAGAGCACAAAGGCAGCTGAAGCGGCAAAATTACCTTCACTTTCGGGTTCACTTTCTCAAGGTTTTACAAATAATCCTTCTTCCAATGCTATTTCAAATAATAATTACACTGGCAGTTATAGTTTAGATGCCTCGTTTGCATTGTATAGTGGCGGTAGAATTAATAAAAGTATTGAGCAGAATAAGGTGGGTAATGAGATGGATATGTTGATGGTAGAGGAGAATGAGAATAATATTACTATCTCAATTATTCAAGCATATATGCAGTGTTTATATAGCTCTGAGTCTGTTAATGTTGCTAATCAGAATCTTGAGATTTCATTGGCACAAATGGAGCGCGGTAAGGCTCTTTTAGAGAGTGGTTCTATTAGTAAGGTTGATTTTGCACAACTAGAAGGACAATATGCTTCTGATAAATACCAAGTTGTTGTAGCAAATAATAATCTCGACAATAATACACTTACATTAAAGCAATTACTTGAGCTTGATATTAGAGAGGATATTACGTTAGATGAACCAAATATTAATGATCAGAGCGTTCTTAGAGTTGTTGAATCAAAGTATGATATCTATAATGCTGCTTTGGAGGCAATGCCAGAGATTAAATGGAGTCAACTAAATTTAGAGAGCAAAGATTTGGCAGAGGATATTGCTAGATCTGGATATATGCCAACTGTTTCGGTTATTGCAGGGGTAGGTACTAATCATATCACATCATCATCTTCTAGTGTTGCAATTAGTTCTCAGATGGGCAACAATTTTAATGAGAATGTAGGATTAAAAGTTAGTGTCCCGATATTTAATAACCGTTCTACTAAAACTGCTGTGAATCAGGCAAAAATAGCCAAAGAGAATAGTACATTAGAGGCTATGAATATAGAGAAGAATCTATTGAGTAGCGTTGAATCTACCTATCTAAATGCCACATCTTCTCAAACTCAGTATATATCTGCAACAGAGCAAATTAAATATTTTGAAGAGAGTTACAGCCTTGTTTTAGAGCAGTTTGGAGTTGGATTAAAAAATACGGTTGATCTATTAACCGCTCAAAATAATTATTTCAATGCAAAGATAGAGGCCATCCAAGCTAAATATATGGCAGTTATGAATTTAGAGATATTAAATATATATCAAGGTAAAGAGATCAGTAGAGAGTTATAGTAGATTTATGTTAAGTAAAAAAAGTGTTTTGAATAAATAATAAAATAATATAAAAGATGAAAAAGGTTAATTTAATAATTATTGCAGTTATTGCAGTTGTAGGGTTATCAGTTTGGTATTTCTCTAAAAAAGAGAGTGTTCAAGCAATGGAAATTAAGAGTTCTAAAGTTGAGTTTGGCTCTATTACAAATTCAGTTACAGCAACTGGAACTCTGGAGCCTGTTTTAGAGGTAGAGGTTGGTACTCAAGTATCGGGAATAATAAATGAGATCTATGTGGATTTTAATGACTATGTAAAGGAGGGGCAAATTATTGCAGAGATGGATAAAGTAAACCTTGAGGTTGAACTAGAAGTGTCTGAAGCACAACTTGCAAATTCAAAAACTGAATATGAGTATCAAACAAAAACTTACAACAGAACTAAATCATTGTATGAGAAAGGTTTAGTTAGCGATTCCGATTATGATCAAGCCTTATATAATTATGAAAAGGCGTTAAATACTTATAATCAAAGTCAGGCTTCAATGGTTAAGGTTAAGAGAAATCTGGAGTACGCAACAATTACAAGCCCAATAAATGGGGTTATTATAAGTAAGGATGTAGAAGAGGGTCAGACAGTTGCTGCAGGGTTAAATACTCCAATTCTATTTAGCATTGCTAATGATCTTACTCAAATGCGAGTTATAGCAGATGTAGATGAGGCAGATATAGGACAAGTTAAAGAGGGCCAATTAGTTGAGTTTAGTGTTGATGCTTTTCCCGATGATATTTTCAAAGGTATTGTTGAGCAAGTTAGATTAGAGGCTACTGAGAGTTCTAGCGTTATCACTTATGAGGTTGTAGTATCGGTTGACAATTCTAATCTTAAGTTAAAACCAGGTCTAACTGCAAATATTAAAATTTTCACTCTAAATATTGAGAATGTGCTAGTTGTTCCTACTCGTGCGATTAAATTCTCTCCAAGCCCAGAGATGCTAGCAGGTTCTGGTTATGAGGTTGCAAGAAGCGAAGGTGGAAGAGTTGATGGTGATAAAGTTTGGGTTGTTAATGGAAAGCAATTAGTTCCTACAAATGTAAAGATTGGGGCATCAAGTAGTGAGTTTACAGAGATTATTAGTGGTATCTTTAATGGAGATATGGTTGCAACTCAAGCAATTATGATTGGAGATGCACCTAGAAAAGAGGCCCCTAGTCAGGCTAGTCCATTTATGCCTTCTAGAAAGAAGTAGTTGAGTGAAATTATAAATAGATAGTTATTATGAAAGATATAATTAAGTTAGATAATATTAGGAGAGATTTTGTTGTTGGAGAAGAGGTTGTACATGCTTTAAGAGGAGTTTCGTTTAGCATTAAAGAGGGTGAATTTGTTACAATTATGGGAACTTCTGGATCTGGTAAAAGTACTCTACTAAATATTTTAGGTTGTTTAGATACGCCTACAAAGGGTGAATATTACTTAGATGAAGCATCGGTTAGAACAATGGATAAGAATAAGCGTGCTACACTAAGAAATAGAAAGATTGGATTTGTGTTTCAGAGTTACAATCTTTTAGCTAAAACAACTGCTATTGAGAATGTTGAATTGCCGCTAATGTATAACTCAAGCGTCTCTGCAACAGAGAGAAGATCTAGAGCTATCAATGCATTGAATGAGGTAGGATTAGGTGACAGATTGAATCATAAAAGTAATCAGATGTCGGGAGGACAAATGCAGCGTGTAGCAATTGCGAGGGCTTTGGTAAATGATCCAACTGTAATTTTAGCGGATGAGGCCACTGGAAATTTGGATACTCGAACAAGCTTTGAAGTTTTAGTTCTTTTACAGAGATTACACACTGAAGGGCGTACTATAATATTTGTAACGCATAATCCTGAGATTGCAAAGTATAGTAGTAGAAATATTGTTCTTAGAGATGGAAAGGTTATTGAGGATAGTTATAATCAAAATATTGAGAATGCAGCTCAAACATTGGCCCAATTACCTTTAGCGGATGATTAAATAGTCGATTTAATCGATTAAAAAACGCTTATAATCGTTTAATTAATTAAAAATGAATTTGAAATGAATCTTACAAATCTTATAAAAATAGCATTGAAAGCTCTGAATAATAATAAAATGAGAGGCTTTCTAACAATGTTGGGGGTTATAATTGGTGTAGCATCTGTTATAACAATGTTGGCAATAGGTCAAGGGTCTAAGAGTGCAATTGAGGCGGATATTAACGAGATGGGCTCTAATATGCTTACTATTAGACCTGGAGCAGATATGCGCGGTGGAGTAACTTTAGATGCTACAACTATGCAGTCACTAACTATGGAGGATTATGAATCAATTGAAAGTAATGCTCAGTATCTTAGTTATATATCTCCTATTGTAAACTCTGGCGGACAGGCAATATATGGAGCAAACAACTCTCCTACAACCATTTATGGCTCAAATGGTGAATACTTAGATATTAAAAAATATAATGTTAGTGATGGCAGTTTCTTTACAGATAAAGATATTAAGAGCGCGGCAAAGGTATGTGTATTAGGAACAACTGTTGCGAATGAGTTATTCCCTGATGGAGAGGATCCAATTGGTAAGGTGATTCGCTTTGGGAAGATTCCTTTTGAGGTGATAGGTGTATTAGAGAGCAAAGGTTACAATAGTATGGGTATGGATCAAGATGATTTAATTATAGCTCCTTATACAACTGTACAGAAGAGAATACTAGCAATAACACACCTAAAAGAGATCTCTGCTTCTGTTTCTGACGAAAAATACACACAACAAGCAATGGATGAGATTACTGAAATTTTAAGAATTAATCATAAATTAAAAGATGGCGAAGAGAACAATTTTGATATTAGATCTCAAGAGGAGCTGTCATCTATGCTTACAAGTACAACAGATATTATGACTATTTTATTGTCGGCTGTTGCTGGAATATCGCTACTTGTAGGTGGTATCGGGATTATGAATATAATGTATGTTTCTGTTACTGAGCGTACAAAAGAGATTGGTTTGAGAATGAGTATTGGCGCTAAGGGACGAGATATATTGGCACAATTTCTTTTAGAGTCTATTTTGATAAGTGTTACAGGTGGTGCACTGGGTATGATTGTGGGTGTTTTAGCGTCGTTTGCAGTTAGTGCGCTCTCATCATTCCCTACAGAGATTCAATCTTGGAGTATTGCTTTATCATTTGGTGTTTGTACAATTACAGGTGTCTTTTTTGGTTGGTATCCAGCACAAAAAGCTGCTATGTTAGACCCAATTGAAGCAATTAGATATGAATAATTATCGCGATAAAATTTAATTTTGAAATTAGATAGTAAAAATGTATTTTTGTTTTATGAAAAAATTGAGCTCCAGACAGATATCAGCTATAGTTCACATCGCTATACTTACACTGATTTTTTCTATGCTGTATTTAATGGCTACAAGTGAACCAGATATTATCACTTCTAAACGCAATATAAGATTTATTAGTGTTATGCTCTCTGTATTGGTTATTTTCTATACTAATTTTTTACTTTTAATTGATAAATTCCTTTTTGCTCGTAAAAAGATTATATTTTTTGCAAGTAATATCATAATGATATTCACAATTATATTCTTTAATAAGTATCTATCTGATAACCTGGCTTCTCCTAATAGTTTTGAACAAGGATTAATAGCTGCTCTTGATAGTTTACCACGTAGGGATAATAAGTACTTCTTTTTTGATAGAAGGATTAGCTTTATGATTATTGATTCTTTTATATATTCATTTGTAGTAATTACAGCACTAGCTATAAAAGTTATAGGAAGGTGGCAAAAGGCTGAAAATGAACGTAAAGAGTTAGAAAAAGTTAGTACAGAGGCAGAATTACAAAACTTAAAGTCTCAACTTAATCCCCATTTTTTATTTAACACTTTAAATAACCTTTATAGCTTAATTTATATAGATAGTGAAAAAGCTCAAGAGGTTGTACACGAGCTAAGTAGATTATTGAGATACGTGCTTTATGATAGTTCTAAACCAAATGTTTCATTTAAGGAGGAGGTAGAATTTGTGAGCAATTATATTGAATTGATGAAGATTAGGCAGCCAAATAATGTTACCGTATCTGTATCTCTCCCGCAAAGCCCCTCCCCTATTAATATTGCCCCTCTGTTATTTATATCGTTAATTGAAAATGCATTTAAGCACGGCGTTTGCAATGAGAAGCCATCTCATATAGATATCGAGATTACACAAAAGAACAATTCAGTAAAATGTAAAATATCAAATAGTTACTTCCCTAAAAATAATGAAAGCGACAAAAGCGGCTCTGGCATAGGTTTAGTAAATTTGAAAAAACGTCTAGACGTTATATATCCCAACAATTATATATTTAAGAAGGAGATTGTGGAGGGAGATTATATCACTTTATTACAAATTAATAACTTATAGCCCCATATGAAACTAAAATGTTTGGTTATTGATGATGAGCCTCTAGCCGTCGAACTTATTACAGCTTATGTAAACAAGACCCCCTTTCTGGAGTTTGTAGGATCTTTCAATAGCGCTACTGAAGCGTTGGAATTTTTACGAGAGAACTCTGTAGATCTAATTTTCTGCGACATTCAAATGCCTGACCTCAATGGCATTGAATTCTCAAGAATGATAACAAAAGATATCAAAGTAATCTTCACGACAGCATTTAATCAATATGCTATTGAAGGCTTTAGAGTTAATGCCGTTGATTACCTGCTAAAACCAATCAGATATAGCGATTTCTTAACTGCTGCTAATAAATGTTTTGAGCTTGTCTCTTTAATCAGAAACAGCGCAAAAACTCTTGGTATTGAGAGTGAAAATGAGCCTATCAGATTGGAGATAATAGGTGATTCCACCCCATCAGACCAAGTAAACTCTTCTAACGCCCAAATTTCAGATTCCATTTTTGTTAAGAGCGATTACCAATTAAGAAGAATAAATATTGCCGAAATCCTATATGTTGAGGGACTAAAAGATTATGTAAAGATATTTATAGAGAATGACTCTATGCCAATCATATCTAATCTAAGTTTAAAATCTCTTGAAGAGCGCCTACCTTTTGAGAAATTTATGAGAATTCATAGATCTTACATAGTCCAACTCTCCAAGATTAAGGTTATTGAGAGGAATAGAATCATATTTGGCTCTACATATATCCCAATTGCGGAGAGCTGCAAAGAAGAATTTTACAGTAAATTATAATTGCAAATAGACAAATATCAGCGCATTACAAAATAGCCATCAAAAAAGTCAATATTTTTCATCATTTTTTCTTGGCAATTAAAAAATAATACCTATATTTGCAATCCCAAAAGGGAAGGGAGAGATGGCAGAGTGGTCGAATGCGGCGGTCTTGAAAACCGTTGACGTGAAAGCGTCCGGGGGTTCGAATCCCTCTCTCTCCGCTGAGTGACTTTCACAAAAGAGTCAAAACAGTGGCAAAAAGGCGTAAATCAGCGATTTACGCCTTTTTTTTGCTTTATACCCTGTCAGTTTTTGTCGCTTTATTTCCACTTTTCTAGCATAGTTTCGTTACAAATTCGTTACAGAAGATTTTTAGAGCTAAAATTGTAACGATTTTTGCTCTAAACGACTAAATGACAGAAAAGTAACGGATAATGACAGTGCTTTGATAGCTTAAATATTATTGTTGAACAGTAACTTTGCACCAGCAAATCGTTACAGAAAAAATTTAAGTTATGAGCAGTACATTCAAAGTTCTATTCTATCTCCGTAAGAACTACGTAAACAAACAAGGGAGAGCAGCGATTATGGTTCGCATTACTATTGGTGGCGATATTGTGCAATTCAGCAGTAAAATAGATGCCGAGCCACAGATGTGGAACACACAAACTACAAGACTTAATGGGCGAAGCGGAGAGGCACAGAAGATTAATCAACAGTTAGATGATATTCGCAGCTCTATTATTCACCACTATCGTGAGATTTCTGATCGAGAGGTAAATGTTACAGCCGAGAAGGTGCGAAACGCATTCTTAGGTGTCGTAACTAAAGGTGAGACCCTACTCCAACTATTCAATAAGCATATTGAAGACTCCGAAAAATTGGTTGGCATTAGCATCACTAAGGCTACATTACAGAAATATAAAGTCACTCGCACCAGAGTTACTGAGTTTATGTTAGAGCGTTACAAAATCAAAGATATTAGCCTCAAAGAGATAAATCATATGTTTATCACCGACCTTGCTCACTACCTACGCACAGATGCAGCGTGTAGTAATAACACCACCGCCAAATTCCTTCAATTCTTCAAACGCATTATTTTGATAGCTCGAAATAATGGTTGGCTACTCCACGATCCTTTTGCAAATTATAAAATTCAGCTCAAAGCAGTAGA
>CAYJAK010000013.1:0-63626 GCA_964368585.1 uncultured Muribaculaceae bacterium | reverse complement strand
TTGATCTCCTGACCGAAGAATCCATCTTCGATGATATGATCGTCAAAAAGTTTCTTTGCTCTTAGAAGCAGAGAACCCGACCCTGCCGCAGGGTCGTAAATTTTATTGATTATCTTTTGACCGTGTGTTGCCAGCTTCGCAATTAACTCAGAGACACACTGAGGAGTGAAGAACTCTCCGCCCGACTTACCCGCATTAGCTGCATAATTAGAGATCAAAAACTCATAAGCATCACCAAAGAGATCAATCTTATTATCCTCAAATTTCCCAAAGTTAAGCCCTTCTACACCCTTTAGGACAGCTGTCAAACGGCTGTTTTTATTCTCTACAGTATTGCCAAGGCGAGTGCTGGTTGTGTCAAAATCAGCAAACAGACCTTTTATATCGTGCTCAGATGGATAGCCGCATGCAGAACTCTCGATAGAGTCAAATATTTTTTTTAGATCTGTGTTAAGATTACCATTCGTTTTAGCACCTCGCACAACATTCTCAAAAAGTTGGCTTGGATAGATGAAATATCCCTTTGTCTTGATTGCATCGTTCTTTATCTCTGACGTGATTATATCATCTGATAACTTTGCATACTTAACGCTATCATCACCAGCCTCAATAAAATTGGTAAAATTCTCGCTTATAAAGCGGTAGAATAGAGCTCCCAAAACAAATTGCTTGAAATCCCATCCATCAACTGCTCCACGCACCTCGTTAGCTATAGCCCATATATTTCGCTGTAAATCAGCCCTCTGCATTTCGCCTGTCATATTTATTTTTTGTTGATTATTAACTTTCTTATATCAATCTCCAGTACTTTTGCAATATCTAAAAGTATCTCTAAATTTGGTCGTTTACAATTGTACAAATATTACTACAAAATTATAAAATAAATTTTGATATACCCACCCACTGCAACCTTTTAAAATGAGAGTACACTACAACATCCAATTTTCTACAAATTCGCTATTTTGCACACACAACCAATAGATCCCCCCACCGAGTAGTATAGTGCGGAGATAGATGATTTCTATTCATTCTAATAGGATCAACTCCCTGTGATGCAAGCACTAACGAATTTGAGCCTTGAGTCTTGTTTATCTTATCAATAACCTCCATTAATTTTGAATCTCGCTCAGAATTGGAATCCGAGAATAGATTTAATTGTATAGAATTTGATGGAGATATCTTAGAGAGAATAACTCCTGCCTTTTTATACTCCACCCCTACCCTATAAAGTGTTCCCACAAGTTGAGTAACTTGCTTACCTAACTCTATCAAACTATCGGTGGCCTCATCTAACTGCGTAACTCCGCTCTCAATATATCCATATCTACCACTCTCATTAGATTTAATTACAAGATAGACTCTAACCTCCTGCGTTACGCACTTTTGGGCTCTAAGTTTTTCACTACAAATTGAGGTGAAACTAATAAGCGCCGAGTGTATCTCTTCATAATCAGTTAATCTCTTAGAGAAGGTTCTAGAGGTTGAAATTTGTTGCTTATTTACATCTGTATCATCAAATTTAATACAAGGTACACCTTGCAGTTCTCGCCAAGTTCTAATCCCAGTAACACCCATTTTTTTATTTATGAACTGCTCTGGCAGTGAGACAAATTGGCCTGCCTTTATAGCTCCCACCTCTTTAAGCATCTTTCCATATCGCCTCCCAATTCCCCAAACATCCGTAACAGGGTACTTTGCTAGCACCTTTTCTATATCTTTATCGCGATACATTAAGCAGCACCCATTTAACTTTGGATACTCTTTACATAACTTTGCTGCAACTTTTGCCAATGTTTTTGTGGGAGAGATACCAACACTTACAGGAATTCCCACCCACTTTAGAATCTTTCTTCTAATATTCTCACCAAACTCCTGAGCCTGCTCTGGCGTTACCCCTTTTAAATAGACAAATGCCTCATCTATAGAGTAGACCTCAATTGACGGAGCCTCATCTCTAATCACACTCATCACCCTCTTTGATATATCTCCGTAAAGGGTTAAATTTGAAGAGTATATCGCGATATTGTATCTTTTAACAAGCTCTCTAACCTCAAAGAATGGTTGCCCCATCTTAATTCCAAGCCTCTTAGATTCATTTGAACGGGCAATTACACACCCATCATTATTACTTAGCACTAAAACAGGTCTCCCTCTTAAATCTGGATTAAAGAGAGTTTCGCACGATACAAAAAAGTTATTGCAATCTATAAGTAAATAAAGATCAAGCACTTTAGATATGTTTTTTTATAGAGTATGTAACTATTCCCCAGATAGTAAAATCATCATCTTTACTAACTTTTATAGGAGAAAATTTTTCATTTGCTGGCACTAAAGTAATCTCACTATCGCTAATATCTATCTGTTTTAAAGTAAACTCTCCATCTAAGAAACAGACTGCAATTGCCCCACTATACGGCTCTATTGATCTATCAACCACTAAAATATCATCGTGATTAATACCTCTATCTCTCATACTCTCACCATCTACTCTAACAAAAAAAGTTGCAGAAGGGTGCTTAATTAGAGCTCTATTTAGATCTAAAGATGCCTCAATATGATCATCTGCAGGCGATGGAAAACCAGCGTGAACAGATTGTGAAGAGAGTGGAAGATTTAGTTTTTCAGTAGATTCAAGTGCGGAAGATATTATCTCTAGCTTCATTTTACTACTCCTTTATTTGATTTATTTATCGCAAATGTAATATTTTAAAATATAAATATCCCCATTAACCCAAAAAGATTATTTTTGTAAAGAAAATAGACAATTCGCATCTAATCATAATAAGATTCTAGCTATGAGTAAAAAAGGAAATATTTTAGTAGTTGATGATAATAAGGCAATAAGATCTACACTTGAACTTATGCTACCAGCTCATTTTGAAAAAGTTACCTCAATCCCTTCTCCCAATTTACTTACAGATACTTTAAAGAATCATCCCGATATAGATGTCATTCTATTAGATATGAATTTTCACGCAGGTGTTAATACGGGAAACGAGGGACTCTATTGGCTTAAGGAGATAAAAAAGATGAAACCCAATATCTCTGTTGTGCTCTTTACCGCCTATGCAGATATACCTTTAGCTGTTAATGCTATTAGAGAGGGGGCTATGGATTTTATTGAGAAGCCTTGGAATAATGATAAACTTATAATCACTCTACAAAATGGAGTAAATCTAGCTCGCAATGCAGAGAAGATTAAGAATCTAAAGAGTATTAAGGAGGGTAAAGGACAGATGTTTTGGGGCGAAAGCGATGTAATGCTAAATCTTAAGAGGTTGGTTGAGAAAGTTGCCCCTACTGATGCTAACATATTGATTATAGGAGAGAATGGAACTGGTAAAGAGATACTTGCAAAAGAGATCCACGCACTATCTAAGAGAGATAGCGAAGTGTTGATCAATGTAGATATGGGGGCAATTACAGAGTCTCTTTTTGAGAGCGAACTTTTTGGCCACGCAAAAGGTGCATTTACAGATGCAAAGAGTGAGAGGGCTGGAAAATTTGAGGTTGCCAGTGGAGGAACTCTATTTTTAGATGAATTGGGTAATTTGCCACTGCCTTTACAATCAAAACTACTAACTGTTATACAATCACGACAGGTAGTTAGAGTTGGAGAGAACACTCCAAGAAGTGTTGATATTCGTCTAGTTACAGCTACCAATTGTAACCTTGAGAAGATGGTTGCAGATGGTACATTCAGAGAGGATCTCTTCTATAGAATAAATACCTTTGTTCTTAACCTACCACCGCTCAGAGAGCGTGGAAGCGATATTATTGGATTAGCAACTCTATTCTTAGTAAGATACGCAAAAAAATATGGTAAAAGTTGTGACTCATTCTCCCAAAAAGCCATTGATAAGCTATTAAAACATAGTTGGCCTGGAAATATTAGAGAGCTACAACACACAATTGAGAGAGGTGTAATTGTATGTGAGGCGAATAGCATTGATGCTGACGATCTCCTTATAAACAAAAGTAGCTCAGATAGTAATAATATGTCATTGCAAGATGTAACGCTAGAGGAGATGGAGAGAGGGTTAATTGAGAATGCATTAAAAAATAGTGGTGGAAACATATCTGAAGTAGCCAATAAATTGGGGGTTACAAGGCAAACTCTATATAATAAACTAAAAAAATATAACCTATAGAGATGAGACATAGCAACCAGTTTCAACTAGCTATCCTGCTGCTCCTGCTTCTAATTTTTGCAGTGGCAACTACACTCCTTTTCATATATAATTATGTAGAGATTGGTATAATATCCTCACTAATATCTCTTCTTTTAATTTATAACATTGTAAAACAATATAATAAATTGAGTAGAAAGATAACACTTATGTTTGATGCTATTGATAATAATGATAACTCACTAAGGTTTCTAAACACCTCAAAATCTACAAGATCAGACTATCTACTAAATAACTCCCTAAACAGAATTAAAGATACTCTTCTAAATGCAAAATTAGAGGCACAAGAGAGAGAAAAATATTACGAAGCTATTCTAAATCAAGTAAATACAGGCATTATAGTTATAAATAAGATGGGTATTGTATTTAGAATCAATAATAAAGCTCTAAATCTGTTACATATCTCACAACTTACGCACCTCAATCAATTATCTATCATTTCTGAAAAGATTGTTAATACAATGTATGACTTAGAGAGTGGTAAAAGTTCGCTTATTAAATTCTATAATGAGAGTAACGAGGTACAGTTAAATATCTCCGCAACTGATGTCATTCTTCAAGACAAAGAGCTAAAAATCATAGCAATAACAGACATTAACACAAATGTGAATAACATTGAGATTGATAGCTGGAGTAGAATCTCTAGGGTATTGACACACGAGATTATGAACTCTCTAGCCCCAATCACCTCCCTAAGTAAAACACTTATTGAATCCGACGATCCTAAATTCATCAAACAAGGGTTGGAGATTATAGCCTCAACTGCTGCTGACCTTAAAACTTTTGTAGAGAATTATCGTACACTAACACGTATTCCAAATCCAAGATTTGAAGAGATGGACTTTGCCAAAGTGATTAAAGATGAGGTTAAACTGCTCTCAAAAGCGATTGAAATTGCAGATGAAACTGGCGGAAACTCATTTGTTCTAGCAGATAAGGGGCAAATATCCCAAATTGTGGTTAACCTACTAAAAAATGCGATTGAGGCGGTTGGAGATGATTTATCGGGAAGAGTATGGGTAAATATTGGCAGAGATAAACAGGGGGCGTTATATGCCGATTTTTGCAATAATGGCGAGGAGATTTCAGAAGAGATTAGAGAGAATATTTTTGTGCCATTCTTTACCACAAAAGAGAGAGGAAATGGAATAGGTTTAAGCTTATCGCGACAAATAATGCGCCTTCACGAGGGATCAATATCCCTCTCTACAAAACCACACACCACATTTAGAGTAAAATTTTAATTAAAACACAAATAATACTATAACTTATGAAACAAAATTTAATTAACAACCCAGCAATTAAGCACGATATTGTTTGGGTTGACTACATTAGAGTAGTAGCTTGTATGCTAGTTGTATTGGCTCACTGCTGTGATCCGTTTGTTGCAGGCTCATCTGTAGAGGGCTTTAACGCTGGAGCAATTTGGGGCTCATTCTACCGCCCTTCTGTACCTCTATTTATTATGATTTCTGGAGCGCTTCTACTCCCTACATCTCTAAAAATTGGAGAGTTCTACTCTAAGAGAATCAAGCGCATTGTAACTCCTTTTATCTTTTGGTCTATTCTATCGCCCATAATGTTCTATTTTCTTGCTAATTATGTAGATACATTAAACCCAAATGTATTAGCAGAGAATCATACCGTTAATGCAACACTTAAGAATTTATGGTTATGGATCTTCAATTTTAACTACTCAACCATCCCTTACTGGTACGTATATATGATGTTAGGTGTATATCTAATTATTCCAATAATATCTAGCTGGGTAAGAGAGGCTACTAAAAAAGAGCTACAATTGGTTATAAAAATATGGATTTTTACAACATTTCTACCATATATTGAGATAGTGCTTCCATTCCTTGGATACCCTGGTAATTATGGCGTATTTGGAATCTTTGGAGGCTGCTCGTGGAATACATTTACTACATTCCATTATTTAAGTGGTTTTATTGGATATGCGCTAATTGGACACTACCTAAGAAAATATCCTCTACAATGGAGTATGAACAAAACTATTATTATCTCTATACTAACTTGGACAGTTGGATACCTTATTACTTTTGAAGGCTTCCACTATGTAAAGAGCAATTTCCCAGATAATTTTAATATGCTTGAGATCCCTTGGGCTTTTACAAGTTTTAATGTTATGATTATGACTGTCCCGATATTTGCTCTAATACAGAGGATCAATCCCAAACCAAGAGCAATAATTACAAAATTATCAGATTATAGCTTTGGAATATTCCTATTCCACTTTATAGTAGTGCATATTATTTTTGAAATCGTATTCCGCCACATAAACATAGCTCCAATCATACAGATTCCTGTAATATTTGCAATCTCATTTATTATTTCAGCTATTGTGATAGGTTTATTAAGAAAAATAAAGATATTTAGAAAGCTGAGTTAGAAGATTTTATATAGAAAATAGCAGCACCAATATTACTTGATGCTGCTATTATTGTTTTAAATATAATTAAACTTACTCAAAGTGCCTACGCGTTCCATTAGCCACCCTAACCAACATCAACATTATTGGCACCTCAACCAAAACTCCAACAACCGTAGCCAATACTGCTCCTGAGTTCAGACCAAATAGAGCCACTGCAACTGCAACTGCCAATTCAAAGAAGTTACTTGCTCCAATCATACCAGCTGGAGCTGCAACAGAGTGAGGCAACTTCCAAGCCTTAGCCCATCCATAAGCCACAAAGAATATCATTACTGTCTGAATGATTAAAGGCACTGCAATCAGAGCAATATGGAAAGGATTTGAAAGGATCTTCTCCCCTTGAAATGAGAATAATATAACAAGAGTCAATAATAGTCCCGATATAGTTACATTATCAAATTTCTTTACAAATATATTATTGAAATACTCCTCCCCTTTTCTCTTAACAACTGTATTACGAGTTAGCATACCTGCACCAAGTGGAATTACAACAAAAAGTACCACCGATAATATTAGCGTATCCCAAGGAATTTCAACTCCTCCAACACCCAATAGAAATGCTACAATTGGTGTAAATGCAACAAGTATTATCAAATCATTTACAGCAACTTGCACAAGCGTATAGGCTGCATCACCCTTTGTTAAATAACTCCATACAAACACCATCGCTGTACAGGGAGCCGCTCCAAGCAGAACAGCCCCTGCCAAATACTCATTCGCTAAATCTGTTGGAATAAAGCTCTTAAAAACAACATAGAAAAAGAGCCAAGCAATTCCAAACATAGCAAATGGTTTTATCAGCCAATTAGTAACACACGTTATAACCAATCCTTTTGGATTCTTTCCTACATTTAAGATGCTCTTAAAATCAACCTTCAGCATCATAGGATAGATCATTAGCCATATTAAGATTGCAACAGGTATAGAGACATTAGCATACTCCAACTCACCTAAAAATTCTGGGATTATAGGTAAATATTTACCAACTAATATCCCCACAACAATACATATTGCAACCCACAATGTTAAATATTTCTCAAAACTTTTCATTTTCAATTATTTATTACTTTTCAAGAGCAAAATTAAATTTACAGAATAAAATTAAATAGGTATCCCGATAAGATTATAAATAGTGCAACAACTCCAAAGAAAATTCCTATTAATCTCCAAGTCATCACCTTCTTAAGCATCGTAGCCTCAGGTAATGATAATCCAACAACTGCCATCATAAATGCTATTGCTGTACCAATAGGAACTCCCTTTGCTACAAATACCTGAATAACAGGAACAATGCCAGCTGCATTTGCATACATTGGAACAGCTAGAATCACCGCCAAAGGAACACTATACCAATTATCCTCAGCTAGATGTTTCTCAAAATATCCCTCAGGAACATATCCGTGAATTGCAGCACCAATACCGATACCAATTAGAATATAGATTAAAACGCCTTTTACAATTCCCCAAGAGTCTTTTAATATTGCAGGTAATCTCTTCATAAAAGGAGTATGTTCACTCTCCCATTGAGTATTCTCAGCAGTAGCCTGCTTTTGAATCTGTAATACCCAATCGCTTAGGTATTTTTCCAATTTGAATAGGGATAAGAACCAACCACCAATAACTCCTAATAATATTCCACTAACTGCATAGATTAGAGTTACCTCTATACCAAATGCCCCTAAAAACATTGCTATTGCAACCTCATTTACAAGAGGCGAGGTAATTAAAAAGGCAAATGTAACTCCCAACGGAATTCCTCCCTTTACAAAACCTATAAAAAGGGGAATTGATGAACAAGAACAGAATGGTGTTATTGCTCCAAAAATTGCAGCAAAAAGGTATTGAAAACCATATAATTTCTTGGTTGTTAAAAAATTACGCAATCTATCTATCGGAAAGTAAGCATTAATAACTCCCATAATTGCACTAATTAAGAATAGTAGAATTATAATTTTTATTGAATCATAAAAGAAGAAGTTTACGGCAGCACCTAAATGCGTATCAGCACCTAAGCCAAATATACCATACACTAACCAATCTGCAAATTTTTGTATCATATCTATTTTTTATAACTATTACATTTAATTCTTAACACTCGCTACCGCAGCTTCCACAACTACATCCACACTTTGGTAACTCTAACCCTTTTATATCCTCTAGGTAGAATCTATAGAATCTCTCTCTAATCTCCTCTCTAACTCTAATAAACTCACTCTTAATAAACTCCTCTGTACCAACTGCGTGAGATGGATCATCAAAGCCAATATGTAAACGGTGTTTCACCTTTCCTGTAAACATTGGGCAACTCTCATTTGCACCACCACAAACCGTAATTACATAGTCCCACTCCTGATCTAAGTAGATCCCAACACTATCAGATGTATGGTTTGAAATATCAATTCCAGCCTCTGCCATAGCCTCAACAGCTCCTGCATTTAATTTTCCTGCAGCTTTAGTTCCTGCTGATGCAACTATTAACTCTTCGTCAAAAGATTGTAAGAATCCGTGAGCCATTTGACTTCTACAACTATTTCCTGTACACAAAATTAAAACCTTCATAACTAATTAAATTTCACTTAAATTTTATAAATAATATATAATAAAATAATATATTCCAACCGCTATAAACACAAAGGCAACCATCTTTGAGAACCACTTCTGAAATACTTTAATACCATTGTAAAACTTACCTAAATTAGATACACTATAGGCTAGAATCCAGGCAAATATTATTACTGGCAAACCTGTTGCTATTGCATAAACTACAGGCAATAGATAGCCTCCTGTCTCAGCTGCCGACATAGGCAACAACATTCCAAAATAGAATACTCCACTCGTTGGGCAGAAAGCTAAAGCAAATAAGATCCCTAAAAGAATAACTCCTAAATACCCCTTGCTCTTTAATTTATCCTCATTTCCACCCTTAAATCCAAACTTTGGTAAATTTATCTTATGCGAGAAGAGCATAAATAGACCAATCAAAACTAATATTGGAGCTATTAAAATCTCGCCATAAGTTGAAATTGATTTCTGAATAGAAAATGTACTTGCCCCCTCCTTTAGTATCGGGATAATAATAAAGCCTAATGCAGTATAGGTTATAACTCTCCCTAAAGTGTATAATAATCCCGATATAAATACCTTGTGCCTATTTTCAATATCCTTTCCTACAAAACCAATTGCAGTCACATTAGTTGCTAAAGGACAAGGACTTATAGCAGTTAGTATTCCCAACAGAAAAGCTGTAATAATAGGAACATTACTGCTATCTAAAAGTGATTGAATATACTCCATAATTATTATAGTAATTGAGAAAGGGTAGCTTTAAAAGATTTCTTGAACTCTTCAGGTTGATTCTTTGCATAAGTGAATCCCATCTCTGTTAAATTCTTAGGAGTCTCTTTTCCATCTTCCCACTTATTAACAAATAGAGAAGACCAAGTAACCTCATATTTATCAGCAATTTTTTCTCCCTCTTTTGTAGAGATATCTACAATTTTTAATAGAATCTTTTTATCTGCTAACTCCTTTGAAAAATCAGAATTTATTACCTCATTTGTTAATTTTTCAATAGCGTTACACGTGATACAACGTTTTTTGCCATGAAAATATAGAACCTCAACAACCTCACCTTTATAGTTTTGAGTAAAGTCTGCAGATTTAGTCTCCTGAGCAACCTTTGTAGCCTCTGCTGTTTTAGTACTGTTTGATGAATTTCCACCGCAAGATGCAAGTGTGAATGCAAAAAGAATCAGATATAAAAACTTATTCATAATATTATGTTTTAATTTATTAATTACTTAGATAAGAATTGTTTAACATCATTAATTGATAGTTTTTTTCCCGATGAAACCACCTTTTCATCAATTACAAGAGCTGGCATAGACATTACATTGTATCCCATAATCTTCATAAGATCCTCCTCTTTTACAACCTCAGCGTTAAGATTTAACTCTTTTACAGCTTCATTTACAGTTTCATAAAGTGCTTTACAACTTGCACAACCTGTTCCTAATACTTGAATTTTCATAACCTTTGTTTTTTAATTATTGTTTAATTTGATAATAAATTTCACTTCTAAATATTGTTCTAATATTCGCAAACAAACGAACAATATTCTTAAATTTTTTTACTCACATTTACATTTGGGGGCATAAAGATTAAATACATCATTAAACATAGACTGAGCTTCAGCCCAATTCTGAGCATTTATACAATATTTTACTTTAGGGGGAATAATTTCACCTTGAATCAATCCTGCATCTTTTAACTCGGATAGGTGCTGAGATACAGTTGCCTTTGCAATTGGTAGTACATCAAATATATCTCCAAAGAAACAAGACTCTTGCGATAATAAGAAGAGTAGTATTTCAACTCTTGTAGGGTGCCCTAAAGCTTTTGCATATCTAGCTAACCTCTCTATCTTTTCTTTTTCTGATCTACTCATTTTTTCTACTGCGCTTAGTTTGTCGTTCGCAAAAGTACGAACATTTTTTAAATGTGCAATTTTTTTTAATAAAAATAAGTAACTTTGTTCAAAATTTATAATAATCATTCAGTTATGAATCTAAACTATTTTATTGCAAATAAGATTGGAGAGAAAAAGATAGAGGGGAAAAATCCTAGTAACCTAAGCAATAAAATTGCAACCTTTTCTGTGGCGATAAGTATCATAGTAATGTTCATATCTATTGCTATTCTAAACGGATTTAAGAGAGAGATTTTTGAAAAAACTGTGGGATTTAGTGGCGACATAACTATTAATGCCCCTGGAGCAAATATTATAAATAACAACTACTATATAAATAGAGATTACTCTCCAATTAAGTATATAGATTCATTGGAGATTGTTAAACAGGTACAGCCCATCTCTTATAGATCTGGATTATTAAAAACCAATGATCAGATTGAAGGGGTAATTCTAAAAGGGGTAGATTCACTCTATAATTTCTCATTCTTTGAGAAACATCTATACGCTGGAGAGATTCCAAAGTATGGAAAGAAATTATCAAACGATATTTTAATATCTAAACGTTTAGCAGACCTTTTAGGATACAAAATAGGAGACAAAGCTATATGTTACTTTATTGGAGATGATATTAAGGTTAGATCATTTATAATTAAAGGCATATATAATGCTCAGTTAGAGGAGATTGACAAATCATTTATAATTGCTGATATTGCGCATATTAATCGTTTAAATGGGTGGAAAAATGGTGAAATATCGGGATACGAAATACTACTTAAGCATAATTCTCATAATGATAAAAGTGTTGATGTAGCTGAGAGTCAGATTTTAGAATTAATCTATAAACATACACAAGAAAAGGATGAGTCGGCAACTTTAACTCTTCTTAGAGACAATTTTTATGTTCTAACTGATTGGTTAACTTTGATGAATTTAAATGTAATAATAATCCTTACACTTATGATTGCAGTTGCTGGGATAAATATGGTATCGGGAATATTCATCATACTTTTTGAGAATATTTCTAGAATAGGGCTATTAAAAGCATTAGGAATGCAGAATAGAAATATCGCAAAGATCTTCTTAATAAAGGGGGCAAGTATTGTTGGAAAAGGGCTACTTTGGGGGAATTTAGTTGCTGGCATCTTCTGCTACATTCAGTGGCGATTTAAGATAATTGAATTAGATCCACAGAACTACTTTATTAACTACGTACCTATAGATTTAAGTGTTTCCACTATAATTGCTATAAATATTATCTCATTTATTGTTATTATGGCTATTATCAATATACCGTGCTACTTTATTTCAAAAATTAGCCCAGCAAAAAGTGTTGCAACTAAATAACACATTGTCAAAGTAATACAATTTATCAACTCTTTTAAAATTGTACATTCTATAAACTTTGACTATTTTTATAGCGAAATAATCAAACAAATTTAAATCGTAATAAAATGAAGTTAAGAGCGCTATTCTGCACACTCATAATCTCACTTTGTACCCTATTTTTAAATGCTCAAACTAAAAGTGAATTAAAAATTGTAAGGGGAGAACAAGATACAGTATACACTAAATCGCATATTATCATTGGAGTTACTACACCTAACAGCTCTATTAGAATAAATGGAGAAAGTGTAAAACAATATAAAACAGGCTCTTTTGGAAAAGAAGTAGATTTAAAAGAGGGAGAGAATATTATTACTATTAATGTATCACCTCTCAATATAGAAAAGGTATTAAATATCTTCTATAACCCTACACCAAAAACAAATCCAAATCTTGCCAAAGAGATACTCACTGAGCAACAGAGATTAAAGATATACCCTATAAACAAGATTGGCGAAACGCTTGAGGGGGCATACTTTAACTACGGAAATGGAAAAGATAGGCTAGGTGGAGCAAAGATAAACTTTATTGATAAGGGTATTAAATTAACACTTGTTGGAGAGAATAATAATCTTTACAAGGTTCAACTTAGTGATAATAGATATACATATATTCCAAAAACAAAAGTAAAAATTACCTCATCACAGAGCGAGAAGCTAGATTTAACTAAGGTAAATAATCCAGCGTTATACCTCTCCTCTCCTGCTCTATCAAGCTCTTGGACTCTGATTAACGCAGGCAAACAGGACAAAATAACAATCTCTTTATCAGACAAAAAGCCATACATAGTAGAACATTTAGTTAATCCAGGTAAAATTATAATTGATCTATTTGGAGTACAAAATAATAGCAACTGGATAACTCAAAAATCGGAATTTAAAGCAATTGATAATGTAGATATTATCGGGATAGATTCAGATATTACAAGGGTAATTATAAATCTAAAAAACCGATCATTTTGGGGCTACTCAGTAAAATACGTAGGCAAGTCTCTCCAAATAAGTGTTAATCACGCTCCCGATAAATTCTCTCTTAAAGGGATGACTATTGGTGTGGATGCTGGGCACGGAGGCCCTACAAATAGTGGTGCAATGAGTGCTGCTGGGCATAAAGAGAAGGATCAAAACCTTGCAATGGCACATATTCTTAAGAGTATGCTTGAAAAAGAGGGGGCAAAAGTTGTTATGAGTAGAACAGATGATAGCTCCATTGATAATAGTAAAAGAGTCACAAATTTCATTAAGGAAGATATTGACCTACTAGTATCTATCCACTGTAATGCAGGTGGCAACCCACTAAAGACTGGAGGTACAAGTACCTACTATAAACACATTGAGCACAGAGAACTTGCAAAGCATATTTTGGCAAGAATATTGGAGATAGAAGGGGTTAATAATTTTGGACTAATTGGCAATTTTAACTTTACTCTTAACTCCCCAACAGAGTTTCCAAGTGTACTTGTTGAGGCTCTATTTATGAGCAACTTATGGGATGAAGAACAAATCACCGACCCTATATTTCAAGAGCTTATAATGAGTAAAGTAGTTAAAGGGTTAAAAGATTATCTAAAATATTGTAAAAAGGAAGAGAAAAAATAGTAGACAATTATGGATTTTAGCATTGTATCAAAATATTTACCAACCGGGGATCAGCCAACTGCAATAAAGGAGTTAACAGAGGCTGTAAATAGTGGAGTTCCTGCCGTTACACTTCTTGGTGTGACTGGTTCTGGAAAGACATTTACAATGGCAAACGTTATAAAAGAGTTACAAAGGCCAGCTTTAATCCTAAGTCACAATAAGACTCTTGCAGCTCAGCTCTACGGCGAATTTAAATCTTTCTTTCCAAACAATGCTGTTGAATATTTTGTCTCTTACTATGACTATTATCAACCAGAGGCCTATATGCCTGTTACAGATACATATATAGAGAAGGATTTGAGTATTAATGATAATATCGAAAAATTACGCCTTAGTTGCTCAAGTACTTTATTATCGGGAAGAAAAGATGTAATTGTAGTTTCAAGTGTATCTTGTCTTTACGGAGTTGGTAATCCTGCTGATTTTCACGACAATACAATCCATATTACTAAAGGTGCAAAATTGAGTAGAACAAAATTTCTATACGATCTTGTAAATGGGCTCTACTCTAGAAATGACATTGATTTTAAGCGAGGTACATTTAGAGTTAAAGGTGATTCTGTAGATGTTTTTCTTGCATATGGAGATAATGCCTGCAGAGTAATATTCTTTGGAGATGAGATTGAAGAGATAGAGGTAATAGATCCATTAACAGGGGTTACTATTGATTATCCCGATGAATTTTTCATCTATCCAGGCAATATTTTCAGTACCACAAAAGAGCGAACTAAGAGCGCCATTGTGAATATTCAAGATGATATGATGGAGAGGTGTAACTATTTACACGATATTGGAAATCACTCCGAGGCTAAGCGTCTAAAACAGCGTGTAGAATATGATTTAGAGATGATTAAAGAGATTGGATATTGTAGCGGAATTGAGAACTATTCAAGATATTTTGATGGTAGACCTCCAGGAGCAAGACCATTCTGTTTGCTAGATTATTTTCCCGATAATTTTGTAGCCTTTATTGACGAAAGCCACGTTACAATTCCACAAATTAGGGCTATGTATGGAGGAGATAGATCTAGAAAGGAGACTCTCATTGAGTATGGCTTTAGATTACCCGCAGCAGCTGATAATAGACCTCTTAAATTTGAAGAGTTTGAGAATATTACAAAACAGGTTGTCTATGTTAGTGCCACACCTGCAAATTATGAACTTGATAAATCTGATGGATTAATTGTTGAGCAGGTTGTTCGTCCAACGGGGCTACTAGATCCACCTATACAGATTAGACCTACAAAAGATCAGATTGATGATCTACTAGAGGAGATTCAAATAAGGGTAGAGAAAGATGAGAGAATTTTGGTTACCACATTAACCAAAAGGATGGCTGAGGAGTTGGATAAGTTTATGCAAAAGGTGGGGATAAGGTGTAGATATATCCATTCAGATGTAGATACATTGGAGAGGATTGAGATTATTGAAGATTTTCAGGCTGGAAGGTTTGATGTATTAATTGGTGTAAACCTTCTGCGTGAGGGGCTTGATCTACCTCAAGTATCTCTTGTAGCCATCTTAGATGCAGACAAAGAGGGTTTTCTAAGAAGTGAAACGGCTCTCACTCAAACTGCAGGTAGAGCTGCCAGAAACATCAACGGATTAGTTATTATGTATGCTGACTCTATCACAGGCAGTATGCGAAGAACTATAGATGAAACTAATAGAAGAAGAGAGAAACAACAAGAGTATAATAAGGCAAATAATATTACCCCTACACAGATCTTTAAAACCGAAAGAAATGTTTTAGGTAGAGAGAAGCAGTATGATGAGTACTCCAAAGAGGAGATAAAATCGCTAATCTTAGAGGATCCTGTAATAAAACAGATGGATAAGAGGCAGATTGAGAAGAGCATTGAGAGTGCGAAAAAGGCAATGGAGAGAGCGGCGGCTGAACTCGACTTTATCAATGCTGCAAAATATCGAGATGAAATGAATACATTAAAAGAGTTACTAACCACAAAATAGTTCCACATTATGATACCTAAAAGATTATCCAACTTAATAAATAACTACGGAGAGAGTTATAGAGAGAGTATTGAAAAATCATATAGATTGGCAGCAGGAGCATTAGCAGAGAAGGTTAGAGGAAATGGCCGCCCATTTATTGAGCACCCAATTAATGTTGCTTGTATAGTTGCAGAGGAGCTTGGTCTAATGCCAGATTCTGTTATTGCAGTCTTTCTACACGAGGCAACACGCGGTAATAATGAGTTGCTTAATATGTTTAAGAAAGAGTTCTCAACCGAGATAATCACAATGGCGGAGGGGCTGAATAATATATCGGGAATTACACCACAAGAGAGTTTATTACAGGCTGAAACATACCGTAAACTTATAATTTCATACTCAAAAGACCCAAGAGTTACTCTAATCAAACTAGCTGATAGATTAGAGATTATGAGACATTTAGATCTTTTTCCCAAGAGTAGTATTGCAAGAAAAGTTACAGAGACAATTAAATTATATACTCCACTAGCGCACCAGTTAGGACTTTATAAGCTCAAGAGCGAACTAGAAGATCTCTCTTTTAAATATTCAGATCCCGATAACTACAGAATTATCACAAATAAATTAAAGGCTGGTCAGAGAGAGAGAGAGAGGATGGCTGAAGAGTTTATTAAGCCTCTTGAGGATAGATTAAGCGAGTCAGAAGTTCCATATAAACTAAAAGTGCGTACTAAAACCGCCTACTCTATATGGAAAAAGATGCAAAAACAGGGTGTAAAGTTTGAGGAGGTGTATGATGTATTTGCAATGAGATTTATTTTGGATGTCCCTTACGAAAAGGAGCATGACTATTGTTGGGAGGTTTACTCTAGAGTTACCGAGGAGTATAAGCCAGATGTTAAGAGATTAAGAGATTGGATAACCAACCCAAAACCAAATGGTTATGAATCTCTCCACACAACTGTAGAGAACAAAGATGGAGCTATAATTGAGGTACAGATTAGAACCGAAAGAATGGATGAGATGGCAGAAAATGGCCACGCATCTCACTGGAGTTATAAAGGATTAAAGAGTGTTCAAGGGCTAGATGAATGGCTTAAGAATGTAAAATATATGCTTGAGAATACCAAGCTAGATGAGCAACAACACGAGAAGCTTATCTCATTGGATGAGATCTTTGTTTTTACTCCAACAGGGGATATCAAGCAGCTTCCAAAGGGGGCCTCTGTACTAGATTTTGCATTTAATATTCATAGCAATCTTGGTTCTACTTGCTCTGGAGCCAAAGTTAATGGTAGAATCTACTCAATTAGAGATGAACTACATACTGGAGATGTGGTAGAGATAATGAGCAATAAGAATCAGAAGCCTTCGGCAGATTGGTTAAATATTGTAGTCTCATCAAAGGCTCGTAATAGAATAAAGAGCAAACTAAAAGAGGAGGAGGGAAAATTAAGTAAACTAGGAAGAGAGATTCTTGAGAGGAGAATGAAGAACTGGAAACTAGAGCTTAATGATGAGGTATTTAATGATTTAATTAAACATTTTAAATATAAAACTATTGGAGAGTTTTGTATCGCGATACAATTAGAAAAGGTTAATCTTATTGATATCAAGAATAGAATCACAACTCAACAAAACAAAGCAACTGATTCAAAATCCACTCAGAATGAGGAGGTAGCACCACAAGCAAGCACTCCACAAAAGAGCAAAGCTAATGAGAGTGATTTTTTGGTGATTGGTGAGAATCTTAGTAACATTAGCTATACTATGGCAAAATGTTGTAACCCTATAATGGGTGATGAAGTTTTTGGCTTTATCTCATCAAGCGGAGGTGTTAAGATTCACAGGATTGGATGCCCTAATGCAGCAAGATTGATAGAAAATTATCCATACAGAGTACATAAAGTTAGATGGAAAAGCGCACCTAATACAGTACAATTTCAAGCTGCTATTAAGATTATTGGAGATGGTGATGCCTCTGCAGGCCCAGATCTAATGGATTGTATATCAAAGCAAGGTGCATCAATTCGTTCATACAGTATTAGTGAGAGAATAAAGCCTAACGGTATTGAATTTGTAGCAGAAATAACACTATCTGTTAGTAATAATAACCACTTAGATAGAGTTGTATCCGCACTAAGAAAATTATCTAAAGTTAAGAATGTGCTTAGAAATTCAGCTAAGGCATAGTGATAAAAGCGAGACTATTTTTATATGAATACAAAAAAGAGAGAGAATAAAAAAGAGGTTGATTTACAGGAGTATATTACAATTGAAGGGGCTAGAGGTAATAATCTAAAGGGTATAAATTTAAAGATTCCTCGCGACAAATTAATTGTAGTCTCAGGATTATCTGGCAGTGGAAAATCTACACTGGCCTTTGAGACGTTATTTGCAGAGGGACAACGAAGATTTGCAGAGAGTCTATCTTCATTTGCGCGTCAATTCTTAGGAAGAATGACAAAGCCTGCCGTTGATAAGATAGAGGGCATCCCCCCTGCTATTGCAATTGAGCAGAAGGTAAATACTAGGAATCCAAGATCCACAGTTGGTACTAATACCGAGATATACGATTATCTACGTCTATTATATTCAAAAATTGGTATAACCTACTCCCCTATTAGTGGAAAAGAGATTAAGAGAGAGAATGTTAGTGACGTTATTGAATATATTTCTAGTAAAAGTGGCAGATTAGCTTATATCTTAACATCATTTGGTTGGAGCAATATTGATGACAGAGTTGAACTTTTACTTGATGTTAAAAATAGAGGCTTCAGCAGATTATTCTATAATGGAGAGCTGGTTAGGATTGATCAGGTACTTAAGAGTGTTGCAGATTATCAGAATAATGAGCTATACATCTTAATAGATAGAATTCAAGTACCAAGTGATTCTAGTTTTGATCAAGAACAGATTACACGCCTACAAGATTCAATTCAAACAGCATTTAATGAGAACAATGGACGCCTTGTTATCTGTACAGTAGATGGTAAGGATGTTGATTATCGAGAGTTTTCAAATAGTTTTGAGGCGGATGGAATAAAATTTGAAGAGCCCACCGAACTTCTTTTTAGTTACAATAATCCGCTAGGAGCTTGCCCTGTTTGTGGTGGATATGGTAGTATAGTTGGTATTGATGAATCTCTTGTCGTTCCAAATGCTACTCTATCTGTATACGAAGGGGCTATTGCATGTTGGAGAGGCGAGAATATGGGTAACTACTTAAAAGAATTTATCACATATGCTGGACGATACGATTTTCCAATTCATCGCCCCTATGCTCAATTAACAAAAGAGCAGAAGAAGTTATTATGGGATGGAAATAGTGATATTACTGGAGTTAATGGATTCTTTGATATGGTTGAGAGTCTAAAGTATAAAATTCAGTATAAATATATGCTTGCAAGATATTCCGGAAAAACCGTATGCAGGGAGTGTGATGGAAGCAGATTAAGAAAAGAAGCAAGTTATGTAAAGATTGATAATCACACAATTACACAGCTTATGGATATGAGTATATCCAATCTAAATGCGTTTTTTAAACGTTTAAAACTAGATGATTATCAAAAAAATATTGCTGAGAGAGCTATAAAAGAGGTAGAGCAAAGGTTGAGCTACATTGAGGAGGTTGGTCTTGGATATCTTACCCTAAATAGGGCTGCAAACACTCTCAGTGGCGGTGAGAGCCAAAGAATAAATTTAGTTAGCTCTTTAGGAAGTAGTTTAGTTGGTTCACTATATATTTTAGATGAGCCAAGTATTGGATTACACCCATCTGACACAACTCGCCTAATTAAGGTAATAAAGAGATTGCAGCAGCTTGGTAATACTGTCTTAATTGTAGAGCACGACAAGGAGATTATCAGTAGTGCAGATCAGCTTATAGATATTGGACCTTATGCAGGAATAAATGGTGGCGAGGTTGTATATCAGGGAGAAGTGCAAGAGGGTATTAAATCTTATCTCTCAGACTCAGTTAAAAGCGATGAACACCGTTCATTAACTTTGGAATATTTATCGGGATTAAAAAAATTGGCAATTCCTGCTGTTAAAAGGGAGTGGATTCACTATGTAGAGGTTGTAGGGGCTATGGAGCACAACTTAAAGGATATTAATGTAAAGTTTCCTTTGGGGGTAATCACAGCTGTAACTGGAGTTAGTGGCTCTGGTAAATCGTCTCTGGTAGGTGATGTACTCTATCCGGCACTGGCAAAACATTTTCAAATTTTTGGAGTGAAGTTGGGGGCTTATCGGGAGCTAAAAGGTGATATAGATAGATTAACTTCGGTTGAATTTGTAGATCAAAATACAATTGGTAAGAGTGCTCGCTCTAACCCTGTTACCTATCTTAAGATTTATGATGATATTAGAAAGATTTTTTCTGATCAACCATTTGCTAAACTAAACGGTTTTGGCCATTCTCATTTCTCTTTTAATATAGATGGCGGAAGATGTTCTCAATGTTTGGGAGAAGGCTATATAACTGTTCCTATGCAATTTATGGCAGATGTAAAGATGATTTGTGAGGAGTGTAACGGCAAACGATTCAAAGATTCTGTTTTAGAGGTTAGATATAATGAGAAAAATATAAATGACATTCTAAATATGAGTGTTTTAGAGGCGATTAGCTTTTTTGATTCACAAAAAGAGAGTGCATCTAAACGTGTTGCCCAAAAATTGCGAGTTCTAGATGATGTAGGTTTAGGGTATATTCAATTGGGGCAGAGCAGCAGCAGTTTAAGTGGAGGTGAGAGCCAAAGGATTAAACTAGCACAATTCTTAAGTAAAGATATTAGTGGAAAGGGTGGTAAGAATAGAGAATCTATTTTCTTTATCTTTGACGAGCCCACTACAGGTCTCCATTTTCACGACATACAAAAGCTTTTAAAAGCCCTCCAAGCTCTTACAGATAAAGGGCACACAGTTCTTGTGGTTGAACATAATACAGATGTAATCAAGGCTGCAGATTGGGTAATTGATCTAGGTCCGGAGGGCGGAGAGGCTGGTGGTCAAATCTGTTTTGCTGGAAAACCAGAAGAGTTAGCCAAGTTAAAAGGGAATGCTACAGGTGAAGCTCTTAGGTAAGATTTATAATTTTTTTTTGTATCTTGCAAACGACTTATTTAACTATTTAGATTTTTTAATCGTATGAATCGAGCAATTACAATATTAATTCTTATGTTTCTTGGTGCTAGTATCTCCTTGAACGCCCAAGATTGGCCTAATCTCAATAAATATAGAGAAGATAATCAGAAGGTTATCAACACCCCTAAAAAGAGAGGCGAAAAGAGGGTTGTTTATATAGGAGACTCTATAACTGAGATGTGGAAAGATGTTAGCCCTGAATATTTTAAGGATAACCGCCATATATGCAGAGGAATTGGGGGACAAACTACCCCGCAGATGTTGGTTAGATTCAGACAAGATGTTGTAGATTTAAATGCCGATGTTGTTGTAATCTTAGCAGGAACAAATGATGTTGCAGGAAATACAGGTAAAAGCTCTCCTAAAATGATACTGGATAATATCAAATCTATGTGTGAAATTGCAAAACAGAATAAGATTGATATAATCCTATGCTCAATTCTCCCAGCTAAACAGTACAATTGGAATAAATCTATTCATCCCGATAAAATTATTCCTGTTGTAAATGACCTATTAAAAGAGTACGCAAAAGAGGAAAAAATAGAATATGTAGATCTCTTCTCTATTATGGTAGATACGGAGAATCCGAATAATAAAAATGGGCTAAAAGAGGAGTTTACTTATGATGCCGTGCACCTAACAAAGGCTGGCTACAAGGTAATGGAGGAGAATATTAAACCATAACTATTAATTAGATTTTTATAAGATGATAAAGAGGATATATCTTGCAGGAGGATGTTTTTGGGGAACAGAGCATTTCCTAAAACTCTTAAAAGGGGTTAAACGAACAGAGGTTGGTTATGCAAATGGAGTAACTCCTAACCCAACATATAAAGAGGTTTGTACAGGAGAGACACTACACGCGGAGACTGTTCTTGTTGAGTATGATCCACAAGAGGTATCACTTGGCAAAATACTAAATATGTTCTTTAAAACAATTGATCCAACAAGCCTAAATAAACAGGGTGGAGATATAGGCACACAATATAGAACAGGTATCTACTATATAGAATCTATTGATGTTATTACAATTGATTCAGAATTAAACAAACTTGAACAGAATTATGAAGATCCATTAGTTGTTGAGGTGAAACCTATTGAGTGCTTCTACTCTGCAGAAGAGTACCACCAAGATTATTTAAATAAGAACCCAGAGGGGTATTGCCATATTTCACCTGAACTATTTACAATAGCAAAAGAGGCATAATTTTTTTTGATCGTGTTAAAATGAGCACAAAATATATTTAATCGTATGAGAAAATTAATATACATATTATTTATTATTATATCACTCGGCTCAACTATGTCGTGTACTAAAACACCTGTTGAGACAGATCATACCCTATTTTTATATATGCCGTGGTCTACAAATCTAACCTCATATTTCTATGACAATATAGAAGATATGAAAAAGAGCATAGAGAGAGACGCATTACTAAGAAGTGATAGACTTATTGTGTTTTTTGCAGACAAAGAGGATCACGCATATTTATACGAGATAAAAGTAAACGACGGAGTTGTTGTTGAGTCAATTATAAAAGAGTACTCTTCATCCTCTTTTATCACGATAGATGGATTAGCATCTCTTTTAAATCAAGTAAAAGAGGTAGCCCCAGCAAATAGATACTCTATGATTATAAGTGCGCACGGAATGGGATGGCTACCAGTAGATAATCAAGAGGTAAAATCACGATCGTTAGAGAGACTTCATTATGAATACACAAATGGCCCTTTAACAAGATATTTTGGAGGATTAACATCTGAATTTCAGACGGATATACCCACATTAGCATCTGCGCTAAAGCAAGCTGGTATTAAGATGGAATATATACTATTTGACGACTGTTATATGTCGGGAGTAGAGGTTGCCTATGATTTAAAAGAGGTTTCAAATTATATTATTGGTTGCCCTACAGAGATTATGGCTCATGGGTTCCCATATTCAAATATTTTTAAGTATATGATAGGTGATATAGATTATGATGCAATTACAAAAGAGTTCTATAACTTCTATTCTACCTACTCATACCCTTATGCAACCCTCGGAATTATTGATTGTAATCAAGTTGATGAACTAGCATTAATTGTAAAAGAGATATATCAGAAATATCAAGTCGTTGGAGATTCATATCTTGATAATATACAATCTATGGATGGGTATACTCCTGTAATATTTTATGATCTAGGAGACTATATTGCTAAATTGCACGAAACAACATCCTCAAAGGATCAAGTTTTATATGAGAGATTTCTAACTCAAATTCAGAAGGTTGTGCCATACAAGACCCACACAGGAAAATATCCTACGGCAGTAAACTGGTTTAGAGCCCTTACAATTCACAATTTTTCTGGAATAACAACTTCTGACCCAAGTATAAATACAAGAGTAGATTCAGTGAAGGATGAAACAGCTTGGTGGAAGGCTACCCACTAAGAGTAGGCTATAGAAATAGGTCTTTACAATGTATCTTGTTTGAGCTTCTCGATAAAACTATTTACCCTCTTAAGCTGCTTTGGTATATCTATATATTGTGGACAATGTTTGCTACACTCGTTGCATCCAATGCACCTATCGGCTTGGCGTAGTTTCTCTACAGTTCTATCGTAGCTAACAAGATAAGCCCTACGAGCCTTTTTGTAGTTCTCGTCCATTTTACTATTAACTACATATCCCTCATTAACACACTTATTATAGTGTCCAAAGATGTTTGGAATATCAATACCATAAGGACAAGGCATACAATAATCACAATCATTACATGGAATTGATGGATACTGTGCTAGAAGTTGAGCAGTCTCTTCTAGAAACTCTTCTTCATTTGTTGTTAGTACTTTTAATGGAGAATAGGTTCTAATATTATCCTCTATATGCTCCATATGTAACATTCCACTAAGAACACAAAAAACTAAAGGTTTAGACCCAGCAAAACGGAATGCCCAAGAGGCAACACTACTCTGTGGATCTTGCTCTTTGAGCTTCTTTACAATGTGGTTTGGCAGATTATTTAATCTTCCACCTTGTAAAGGTTGCATAACAACAATTGGCATCTTATATTTTTCTAATTTATTATATAATAGCTCCACATTAAGATTGTGGTTCCAATCATAATAGTTTAATTGTATCAGTATAAAATCCCAGTGATATTTGTCGTGAAGAGATAAAAGGTGGTCAAAAGCTTCGTGAGAACCGTGGAAAGACCAACCTAAATGTCTTATTCTACCAGCTTTTCTCTCTTCTAATAGAAAATCTATCAATTTATTATCTACAAATCTATTATTAAAACTCTCCTCTCCGCGCCCAACTGTATGTAATAAATAATAGTCAAAATAATCAACCTTCAATCTTTTAAAAGACTCGTAATACATCTCCTTTGATTTCTCTAATGTTGGCTCTTTTAATCCTTGATTAGACATCTTGGTTGCTATAAAATAACTATCCCTTGGGTGACGGCTAAGTGCCTCTCCTAATGCGGATTCACTCCAGCCCTGCGCATACATAGGAGCAGTATCAAAATAATTTATACCATACTCTAATGCTCTATCTATTAGCTCATTAAAAGCCTCTTGATCAACCGGACTCTCTCCTCGCTTAGGAGATTCTAACATTGGTAGACGAGTACCACCATATCCTATAAGTGCCACATCTTTATCAATACCTGCAACTCCCTTCTTTGTAACCTGTCCCTTTGGTATTGGACCTAATGCTGCACTAGATTGTCCTCCATTATCTGAACTAGCACACGAAATTATTGAAGTAGATACTGCCACACTTCCTGCACCAGCTCCAAATAATCTTATAAAGTTTCTTCTACTTATACTTTTCATGATAATTAAAGTTTAGATTGTTCTATGTACAATATTACCTTCAACATAAATTGAACTATATGGAGATGAAGGGCATACATATTCACACGCCCCACAACCTATACAACGCTCTGTATTCACTGTAGGGATGGTAAGTTTTTTATTATTTGGATTGTTATATTTAACCATTTGAATTGCTCCACTTGGGCAATTAGCCTCACAATTACCGCAAGTTACAGCATCATTAACGACAACGCAATTTCTCTCAATCCAAACTGCAGTTCCAATTGAAATAGCACTCTTTTCCTCTCTAGTTACCTTGGTTATTGCTCCTGTAGGACATACTTCACTACATTTTGTACACTCTGGCCTACAATAACCTCTCTCAAAAGACATTTCGGGTTGCATTAATCTGTCTAGATTAGCAGAGGGTCTTAAAACTCCATTTGGACATACTGATACACAAAGCTGACACGCTGTACATTTAGTATTAAAATTCTTGATGCTTTTTGCGCCAGATGGCACTACTGAGGTATTACGGGTTGGTGCTTTTCTATTTACGAGTGGAGCTACTCCCCCATCTCCTTTTTTATCTTGAGCACTTATAATTGAGGCCCCAAATAGTGCTGAAACAGTTAGGAAATTTCGTCTTGTATTATCTGTAGCTCTCTCCTTTATAGTATCTTTACTCTCTGAATTATTTGTTTCTACTGCTTTGGCAGCCAAACTGTATGAGACTGCTCCTTTATTACACCTCTCAATACAATTAAAACAACTCACGCATCTAGTATAATCAACACTCTTATCTTTTGAGTTTATACAAGATGATTTACAATTTCTTGCACATAGTCCACAAGAATTACACTTGTCTTTATCTAATCTAATTTTTAAAAGAGAGAATTTAGAAATATACCCAAGAAGTGTTCCAACAGGACAAATTGTATTACAGTAAGTTCTACCGCCTCTCCACGCTAAGTACCCTATAATTAACAAGGTGACAATGGATATAATAAATGTATATAGACTCTTAATCCACATCTCAGTTTCATAAAATGCATAACTATTAGCTCTCTCTGCAAAATAGGCCAATACATTGTTACCCATCTGCCATAACGGAGCAAAAAGATTAGAGATAATTCTACCAAAACTACTATAAGGGGCAATAAGCGCTACTATAGAATTAAACCCTAATAAGAAGGCTAGTATAAAGATAATAAGCATAGATATTCTCAACCAAGTAACTGGCTTCGAAAATGAAAATCTATGCTTTTTTCGTTTTGAAGCTACTTTTGATGCAGCATCTTGCAATAACCCTAATGGACATATTATAGAGCAATATAAACGTCCAAATAGAAGTGTTAATAATATAAGAACGGCAACAACCGCAATATGTAAAGCAAATATTGCTGGTACTAATTGAATCTTAGCGATCCATCCAAACCATAAATGAATTGTACCAGTAAAATCTAAAAAAAGCAGTGTGGCTAGCATCAAGACTAGAACAGCAGTTAAAACTCTGATTTTTTTTAACATATATTTTATTTTAAGTGTTAGTTTTCTATTCCACACCCCGCTGCCCTACTCTAAATGTTAGCAGATATTACATTCCACTCTCTTTTAAGCGTTCTGCATTCTCAGCAATCTGTAATTGATCTATTACCTCTTGAATTGCACCATCCATAAATACTGGTAGATTATACATCGTCCAGTTTATACGATGGTCTGTAACGCGACTTTGAGGGTAGTTATAGGTTCTAATCTTTGCAGAACGGTCTCCCGTTGACACCATCGTTTTACGCTTTACAGAGATTTCGTTTAGATACTTCTCATATTCCATATTGTATAAACGAGTTCTAAGCTCTTGAAGCGCTTTATCGTAATTCTTTAACTGACTCTTTTCATCTTGACATTGAACCACAATACCAGAAGGTATGTGAGTTAATCGAATTGCAGAGTATGTAGTATTTACAGATTGACCTCCTGGACCAGAAGAACAGAAGGTATCTTTACGAATATCTTTTTCATTAAGATCAATATCAAACTCATCTGCCTCAGGAAGAACAGCAACAGAGGCTGCTGATGTATGTACTCTACCTTGAGTCTCCGTTTGTGGGACACGCTGAACACGGTGAACCCCAGATTCATATTTTAACACCCCATATACTCCATCGCCTATAACTTTTATAATCACCTCTTTGAATCCACCAGATGTACCTTCACTTTGGCTATTAATCTCCATCCTCCAACCTCTACGCTCAACAAATTTTGTGTACATTCTAAATAGATCTCCAGCAAAAATAGATGCTTCGTCTCCGCCAGCACCACCTCTAATCTCAATTATAGCATTTTTTGCATCTTGAGGATCTGCAGGTATTAATAGAAGTTTTATCTCCTCTTCCATCTTAGGCAGAATCTCCTCAATTGTAGCAACTTCATCTTTTGCCATCTCTCTCAACTCTTCGTCTTTCTCTAGTTGAAGAATCTCCTTTGCACTATCATAATCTTTTAACATCTTAGCGAACTTCTCGCCTGCTGCAACTATTGGTTCAAGTTCTTTATACTCTTTATTCAGTTGCACATAACGCTTCATATCAGACATTACATCTGGATCCGAAATCTGTTCTTGCAGTTGTGCAAATTTATCCTTTAGACCATCTATCTTTGAAAGTAAACTATTCTCACTCATATTATATATAATTATAGCTTGCAAAATTACTCATTTATAATTGAATCCAAAAAAAATTTATACCTTTGTATTAATAATAATTTTATTAGCTCCTAAAATAACAGAAACAACTTGAATAAGAACAGAAACATACTTGCAAACAAAGGCTCTATTCGCTTTAGAAAATGGAGCAGGAAAAGCTATGCTGTTTTTATCGCGATAAAAAAGAGTGTTTCAATAGGAACATTAGCAAAGAACATTGTTGATAGGCTACTACTAAAAACAAACAAATTAGAGGTAATTGTACCTCACGGTTCGCGACTATCTCTTCAACAAAAATCAATGAATGAGGTTCTTTCTCACGAAGAGATAATATTGTCTATATTCCCAACGGTTACAATTGCGTAGCCTACAGATCATTTTATTACATAATCAAACTATTTGTTCCAATTTAAATCTAATTTTCAGTTTAAATTGGTCATAATATACAGTGATATACAACATATTACAAATGAAGCAATTAATAGACATAGCTCTTAGTGGAGTAGATTTAAACATTGATCAAATCAATCAATTAATCTCGTGTGTGATTGAAACAAGTGAATCAGGAGTTAGTTATAATAAAAAGGAGCTAAATAAGATATACGATCTTGCGCACCAAATTACAGTTAAATTTTTGGGTGATAAATTCGATAGCTGCTCAATAATCAATGCAAAGTCGGGCAACTGTCCAGAGGACTGCAAATGGTGCTCTCAATCTATTTATAGTAAATGTAATATAGAAAAGTATCCATTAATAGATAAAGAACAAGCTCTAAAAGAGGCTCAACACAATGCAAATCAAGGGATAAGAAGATTCTCTCTAGTAACAAGCGGTAAAAAGGTCTCCAACAAAGAGGTTGATCAAGTATGTGAAATTGTAAAAGCATTACCAAAAGAGGTGGTTCCGTGTGTATCATTGGGGCTTATTGATAAACCGTCGTTAGAAAAACTATATGCAGCTGGTGTTACTAGATATCATTGCAACATAGAGAGCTCCCCAAAATATTTTAAAAATCTTTGTACAACACACACTATAGAGGAGAAGATGGATACCTTAATGGCGGCCAGAGAGGTGGGAATGACCCTTTGTTCAGGAGGAATAATTGGAATGGGAGAGAGTTTGCACGACAGAATTGAAATGGCCATCTATTTAAGAGACAATAATATTTTTTCTATCCCGATAAATATTCTTAATCCAATACCAGGGACCCCACTAGAGGGGAGACCGCCTCTGAGCGAAGAGGAGTATCTCCTTACCGTTAGCTTGTTTAGAATAATTAACCCAAGGGCATTTTTAAGATTCTCTGGAGGTAGATCTGGTATTAGCAAAGAGACTCAATTAAAAGCTCTATACATAGGTATAAACTCTGCCATTATGGGTGACATGTTAACAACTATTGGCTCTAGTGCAAAAGACGATATAGAACTATTTACTAAGGCTGGATACAACTATGAATGGTTAGGTGAAAATCCTTACGAATTAAAAAGAAGCTTATAAACGGAATAAATTTAAACAAAAATAATTCTTATTAATGATTAGACAAAAAACAACAACAAAACAAACAAAAACAACAAAACAAAAACAACAAAACAACACAGCTCCAAAACTGAACCAACCGCCTTACATAAGGCAAACGTAACCTAATACAATTGACTGTGAAAATGAGGAAAAGATTAATTTTGAATTAATTATTATACCTAGCCTAACTTATTAATATTTAGACTCGTTTTCACAGTTAATTTATAAAAACAGATATATGGATAGTATCGAATCACATATTTGGCACCCATACTCCTCAGTAACAACCAGCTCTCCCCTATTTTATGTAGAGAGCGCACAAGGAGTTATGATTAAGATTAAAGATGAATCAGAATCTTCTACAGATAAAACCAAGGAGATTATAGATGGAATGAGTAGTTGGTGGGCAGCAATTCACGGATATAATCATCCACAGCTAAATAGGGCTGCAACAGAACAACTCAATAAGATGAGTCACATTATGTTTGGAGGATTTACACACGCCCCAGCTCAAGAGTTAGCAAAATTGCTATTAAAGATTCTCCCCTCTAATCTTGATAAAGGAGGTGACCCATCAAATGAACTAACTAAGATTTTCTATGCAGACTCTGGAAGTGTTTCTGTAGAGGTTGCTATGAAAATGGCTATCCAATATTGTAAAGCAAAATTTGGTGAACATACGCAAAAGGTAAAATTCGGGACTATCAGAAGTGGATATCACGGAGATACCTGGAATGCAATGAGCGTTTGTGATCCAGTAACAGGAATGCATGGATTATTTAAAGGTACTCTCCCTATAAATTTTTTCATTGACGCTCCAAAAGAGGATCAAAGATTCTCACTAAAAGAGAGTAGTAATAATAGCTCACAAAACACTAATTATAACGCATTAGAACCTCAAGACCCAATAGATAAAAACACAGATTATCAAGATCTTGAAGAGTTATTCAACAAAGAGGCACACCAAATGGCTGCTTTTATTATAGAACCAATTGTACAAGGTGCTGGGGGGATGAGGTTCTATTCACCAGTGTTACTTGTTAAATTAAGAGAATTATGTAACAAGTATGATGTACTTTTAATTTATGATGAGATTGCAACTGGATTTGGACGAACAGGTAAAATGTTTGCTACCCACCACACTGCAGATGTAGAGCAAAATAATGGAGCATACACTCTTCCCGATATAATAACAATAGGAAAAGGATTAACAGGGGGTTATTTAACACTAGCCGCAACAATTTGCTCAACAAAAATTGCAGATACAATCTGTAATAATTATCCAGGTGTATTTATGCACGGTCCAACATTTATGGCCAATCCATTAGCTTGTGCTATAGCTTGTGAATCTATCAAACTACTTTTAAACGATTATAATAACCTTAATCGAATAAAAGAGATAGAGAGTATATTAAAAAGAGAACTTGCTCCAGCCACAGTAATTCCAAGCGTTGCTGATGTTAGAGTTATGGGTGCAATAGGTGTAATTGAGATGAAAGAATCTGTTGAGCTAAGCAGAATACAACCTATGTTAGTGGAACACGGAGTATGGCTAAGACCTTTTGGCAAATTGGTCTATACAATGCCTCCATATATAATCAGCGATGAGCAACTCACTCAACTATGTAAAATGATTATAACTGTATTGCAAGATTATAAATAGTACCTAAATATTAATAATGACAAATAATCGATTATTAAACGCTTACCAAAAGGAGCTAGAAGATTTAAGAGAGGATGGTATGCTAAGAGCCATACCAAATATCCAAGGGCAGGGAAAATGGTTAGAAATTAATGGAGAGAGACTATTAAACCTCTCTTCTAACGACTATTTAGGCATATTTGAAGAGCAAAAATTAATAGCTGAGTTTCTACATCTGAACTCTAATAACAGAGAAATTTTCAACTTTAGTTCTGGCTCATCTAGGTTATTAACAGGCAATTACAACTCTATAATAGAGCTTGAAACACTCCTCGCTAAATTATATAATAAAGAGGCTGCTCTCGTTTTTAATAGTGGATATCACGCAAATATAGGAATCTTACCAGCTCTTTGTAAAAAAGATACTCTAATAATTGCCGACAAACTTGTTCACGCAAGCATAATTGATGGTATTAAGTTATCGGGAGGAGAGTATCAAAGATATAGACATAATGATATTAACCATTTGGAGTCTATTTTAAAAAAGAGTCACCATAAATATTCTCTTATCATTGTTGTTACAGAGGGTATTTTTAGCATGGAAGGTGATAAAGCTCACCTAAAAGAGATTGTTCAATTAAAGAGCAGATTTCCAAACATAATGTTATATGTAGATGAAGCCCATTCTTTTGGAGTATGCGGAGAGGGAGGTTTAGGAGTATCAGAAGAGGAGAATGTTATAGATGACATAGATATACTAGTTGGAACATTTGGGAAAGCGGTCTGTTCTGTAGGCGCATTTGCTGTTGTCCCTAATATTATCAAGGAGTACCTTATTAATAGAATGAGATCTCTCATATTCACCACAGCTCTACCACCTATAAATATAGAATGGAGTAGGTTTATTATCAATAAATTTGACTATTTTAGAAAAAAAAGAGAGCATCTAAGCACGTTATCTAAATTTTTTAATGAGAAAATATCTAATTTAGATTGCAATAAAACAACTATAGCCACCCCATCTCAAATTGCACATTTTAATACTAGAGATGCATTAAGAGCAGTAAAATTATCAAACCAATTGAAAGAGTGTGGATTTTACGCACTTCCTGTACGTCCACCAACAGTGCCTCCAAACAAAAGCGGTTTAAGATTTTCATTAACAGCTGCTATGAACATAACAGAATTAGATAATCTATATAATTCACTAAATAGTTCCACTAAATTATAAGCCCTATGATAATATACAATCAGTACATCAATAACAATAGTGAAGTTATTCTATTCTTTGCCGGCTGGGGAATGGATGAAAATCCGTTTAAGCACATTAAAAGTTTGCGCTATGATGTTATTATAGTATATAACTACTCAGAGATAGTTAATAGCAATTGTCAAGATAAATTTAATGAGATTAATAATAAATATGATGTACTACATATTATAGCCTGGAGCATGGGGGTAAGTGGCGCTGCAACCATCTTTAGTGAATTAAATATCTCAACAGAAAAGGTTAAAACTTGTACAGCTATAAATGGGACACTACACCATATAGATTCAAACTTTGGCATACCAGAGATTGTATACGATAAAACTATCGAGAATTTACCTCAAGGTTTACCTAAGTTTAATTTAAGGATGTGTGGAAGCAAAGTTGCATTAGAAAATTACAATACAGCTCCATCAAAAAGAGATTTACAAGAGATTAAAAATGAGCTAATTGCAATAAAAACAAATTTAAAATATTATAATAGACTACCTTGGAATAAAGTAATTATTGGTAACAAGGATAATATTATACCTACCACAAATCAGATAAGTTTTTGGAGCTATTATAAAGAAACTCATAACAATGAGTTAATTATCAATGAGATAGATACAGCTCACTATCTCTTTCATAAAATAGATAATTGGGATTCCATAGTAAATAATAATCATATAAAGGAGGAGGCGATATGTATAGAGTAATAAGAAATAGATTTGAGAAGGCAGCAAAACATTACGATGAGAATGCTGTAGCTCAAAAGAGTATTTGTGAGAAATTATTTTCCCTCATTCCTCAATTAGATAAAGTAGCTCCCGATATTCTTGAGCTTGGTTGTGGAACTGGCAACTTTAGTAAAATGCTACTCAATTTAACCCCACACAAACTAATTTTAAATGATATATGCGGAGAGTATAGCACTATGCTCACCGATAAAATAGGTAGTATAGAGTATCAATTTATATGTAAAGATGCTGTTGAGCACGTTAATGAAGCAAAAGAGAGTGGAGAGACCTTTGATATAATAGCCTCTGCATCAACTATTCAATGGCTCAACAAACCTATAGAGTTTCTTATTAATTGTAAAGAGATTTTAAACAAGAATGGAATACTTGCCGTTAGCACATTTGCTCCAGGAAATTTGGATGAGGTAACATCAATTACTCGCAGAGGATTACAATACCCCTCAACCCGTGACTATGCCTTGTTACTAGAGCCTCACTACCATATTATTGATGTGATTAGCGAGGAGATAAAAGTTATTTTTGACTCTCCAATGGATATCCTTGTACATATGAAATTGACAGGAGTCACAGGTACTTCTACCAAAAATTGGACAAAGAGTGATACCGACCATTTTGTAAATGAGTATAACAAAATTTATCGAGATAAAAATGGTAATTCTCCTCTAACTTATAGACCAATGTATATAATTTGCAAAAAAAAATAGTATGATAAAAGGTAATTTACCAAAAGAGATTTTTTCTCATAATGTTCTATTCATAAGCGGAATAGATACCAATATAGGAAAAACTTATGCAGCAGGAGCGCTAGCAAAATTAATGTTGGATCAAGGATGTAAGGTTACTACACAAAAAATGATTCAGACTGGGTGCTTAGAGATATCAGAGGATATAGAGGAGCACCGTAAAATTATGGGAATCCCGCTATCTGAACAAGATTTGAGCGGAGTAACTTGCCCTATACTGCTATCATACCCTGCGTCGCCACATTTAGCTGCTGAGATTGATAATATTGAGATTGATATTACAAGAGTAGAAGTTGCTACTGAGGAGCTCTTAAAGGATTATGACACCATCATATTAGAGGGCGCTGGGGGACTTATGGTTCCAATAAATACAAGTGATTCATCTGTATTGGGTGGCTTTCTAACTATTGATTATATACAAAAACACAACTATCCTGTGATTCTAGTTACCAGTGGTAAGTTAGGAAGTTTGAACCACACTCTACTAAGTATTGATGCCTGCAAAAGGAGAGGAATTAAGATTGAGCTAATTATATATAATTTGTACCCCAATACGGATAATACAATAACTCAAAGTTCTTTAGAGTATCTTAAAGCACTAAAAATTCCTATTATTACATTGGGTGAAATCAAAGAGTAGCCCTACTCAATATCTTTTATCCACGAACGTCTACGCATATAAGGCTCCGAGTCATAACTCTCCCAAACCTTAATTGCTGCATTATTGTCTTCAGATTGAGGATTTGTAATAGCAGACTGTATATTGTGCTTCTTAAAACTTGCTGCTAGATGCGCGTGATATATGGCTGATAAACCCTTTGATGCCCACTTTGGACTAGATCCAACTATCATTAAATCAATTGTATCATAATTATTAAACTCTCGATAAATATGATACCAACCAAATGGGAATAGTTTTCCTTTTGCCTTTTGAAATGATTTAGAAAGACTAGGGAAACAGATTCCAAATGCTGCAATATCACCATCTTCATCTATAACTATACAAGTTAGCTCATCTCTTAGGAGCTTAAAGTATGTAGCACCGGTCGCCTCAATCTCCTCATCTGTGAATGCGACAAAATTTGGAACATTTTTAAAAGCCTCATTATATGCTGCAAAGAATTTTTTTGCTAACTCTTTTTTTGCTTCTCCTTTTACTGTTTTTATATCTAAGAATTTTAGATTATATCTCTTCATCAGAATTTCAGACATTCTCACCAATTTATCGGGAGCTCCTTGAGAGGCGTTTAACTTTAATTGAAGCCAATCCATCTCTTTTTTGTACCCTAATTTATCCATAAATTCGATATAGTATGGATAGTTATATAAGCAGTTTGTTGGAGGTAAATTCTCAAATCCTTCGCACAACATTCCTTGTCTACCAAGAGCATTATAAGCTAAAGGTCCATGTATTTTTGTCATTCCTTGCTCTTTTCCCCACTTTGTGGCAGTATCTAATAGAGCCTTTGCTATCTCAATATCATTCTCAAAATCAAACCAACCAAATCTTAGATGCTTTGATCCATAAGTTGCGTTATATTTAGGATTAACTATAGCTTGTATTCGCCCAACTACTCTACCTTCTTTATATGCTAACCACAACTTTCTTGTACAATATGACAATGCTGGATCTTTCTCTAAAGTTGCCTTTTGATCCATATCTAACGTAGGGACATACTCATTACAGTTTTTATACAGTTTATTTTGAAATTGATAAAAAGTTCTAAACTCTTTAGTGCTATTTACCTCTTTAATAATAATGCTCATATAGTTCTTAATAATTATTAGGGGACAACAAATTTAACATTTTTTTAATTATTACAACACTTTTCAGCTTGATAAAGTAGATGATTTATCGTCTCTTGCGCACATATACATCCAAAAACAGCAGGTAGATAAGAGATTGTTCCTACTTGACTCTTTTTATTTCTCTCATTTTCAACAGGGATAATTGCATCTCTACAAGGTAATTCCTCAGAAAAAACCACTTTAAATCCCTTTGAAATACGCTCTTTTCTTAATTTTTTTCTTAGGATGTATGCAAGCGGACAATTATATGATTTTGAAATATCAGCTATCCTAATCTTTGTGGCATCAAATTTTGCACCTGCGCCCATAGATGAAACGTGTGGGATCTTATTAATATAGCAATATTTAATAAGTTCTATTTTGGGAGCTAAGGTATCAATTGCATCAATAACATAATCTATATCTCCTATCCCTTTAAATATCTCATCAATATTACTCTCTTCTACGTATTCAGAGATAATTTCTAGCTCCAAATTAGGATTTATATCTTTTAGTCGTTCTGCAAGAATTTCACTTTTAAGTTCACCTACAGTACTATCTAGAGCTACTAATTGCCTATTCTTATTTGTGATATTAACTCTATCTGAATCAATTATTATCATTTTTCCAACACCTGCTCTACATACCATCTCAGCTGCGTAAGCCCCTACCCCACCAAGTCCAACTACCATTACAGATGAATTTTTCAATAAATTCAATCCTTTATCTCCAATAAGAATTTCAGTTCTCTCTTGCCATATCTCCATAAGAATCTCCTAATTTATCTCAATTAAATATCTTTTTGTTCCTCTTTTTTTGCCTCATTCCATATCTCATCCATCTCTTCTAATGTCATATCTTTCAAGGATCTCCCCTCTCTAATTGTCCTCTCTTCTAAATATGTAAATCTCCTTCTAAATTTACGACACGTTTGCTCAAGAGCTGTATCGGGATTAAGATCATACAATCTTGCAGCATTGATTATTGAGAATAGAAGGTCTCCCAATTCCCCCTCCGCTAGGGTTGTATATTTCTCCTTATTATTTTCTTTTTGAGAAAGATTAATCAACTCTTGTTTAAATTCAGTCAATTCCTCCTCCACTTTGCTCCAAACCTGCTCTTTATGAGTCCAATCAAAGCCTACCGCTCTTGCCTTATCTTGCATTCTATAAGCCTTTATCATTGCAGGTAAAGATACCGGAACTCCGCTTAGTATGCGTTTATTTCCATCTTTCTCTTTTGTTTTTAATTGCTCCCATGTCTCTGTAACTTGCCAGGCATTTTTATCTTGATTAGGGTCTGTAAAAACGTGTGGATGGCGATATATAAGTTTATCACATAAGTTATTAATTACACTCTCAATATTATACTCGCCTTGCTCCTCCCCTATCTTTGCATAGAATATAATATGCAGTAATATATCACCTAACTCTTTAGAGATATTCTTAGTATCATTATTTAAAACAGCATCGCTTAATTCAAATGTTTCCTCAATAGTTAGTGGCCTTAGAGACTCTAATGTTTGCTCCTTATCCCACGGACACTTCTCTCTTAACTCATCCATTACGTCAAGTATTCGCTCAAAAGCCGCTAACTCTTTTGTTCTATCCTTTTTCATTTTGTATAGTTTGTATATAATAAAGAGTCGCTTACATTGTAGCAGACTCTCTATTATTGTATTGTATTTATTTTTATATTATTGCTCCTCTTCCTCCTCTATGTACATATAGAAGATTAGCGGTTGATAAGGTCCTATATTATTCACATTACCATACTCATCCGTACTACCTGTTGAACCATATCCATATCCAGATTTAAACATTACAAATCCCCATTCTCCATAATTCAAATTTTGTACTCCCATACAGAATCCTTGAACTAGACCAGTATTTGTTGCCATTGAAACTGAATCTTCCTCTACAGTTACACTTAGTGATGAATATGCCTTATCTGGATCATATATTCCATATTTTCTTGCTGAATCTGCAATATTTGTGTCAAAAACAAATCCATCTAATAGTTTTCCAACATATCTTACATTTACGGTACTATCATTTGGAATGGAGTCGTTTGTTGGTTCACTTATCAATTTAAAGTAAAATCCATCAAAAAGTGAATCTAAACCAGGATAGTTATTTGCAGCATAAGAGGCCATTGTATCTGCCTCAAATTGAATAATATCCTCTATTATAGTTACTATTTCATAAGTATGAAACATACTTACTGAACTACCTTGTGAACTAGTAGAGTACTCTGTTGTTGTTAACCAAGGAGGTATAATAGCAGTAGCTTTTCCGCCCTCTTTTAAGCCTAATAACATCTCTTCTACACCTATATAAGCTGTACCATATCCTACTTCATATATTCGTGGTCCAAAATAGTTAGATTTAGTAAAAGTACCCAATTGTTTTGCAACACTAGTATCATTAGATGATGCATATACTCCGTCAAGTGTTTGTGTTGTATAGTTTAGATAGGCTGCATAACCTCTCTCCATCTGCTTTCCTGTTCCAACACTTTTCTCTAAATAGACTAAACCACTTGATTCTGGTGTTAAATCTGGATAATATGTTTCTAAGTAAGCATCGAGAACTCTTTTTTGAATATCATTTGAACTCTCTTCTTTCTCTACAGCGCAAGAGAATAATAATAGAGCCGAAACGGCTAATAGTGTTAATTTTTCAATTTTCTTTATCATGGGGACAAATATAATACTAATTTTTAATTATGCGTTCAATCCAAATATCAAAAAACAGTGGAGATAATGGGGGGATATTATAAACAGCATCACTGTTGTATCCATATTTTGCAGAGAAAAATATATTACAATTCTCTCCTACCTTTGTTCCAATCAAACCATTTGACAATCCTAATATAAAGTCATCATCTCCAATAACTCGTTTTTCAACCTCTCCAACCACAATAAAATTCTCCTCATCTGCCACTTCTGAACTATTTGTGCTATATAGAGTTCCTTTGCCTTTACTCCCAGAAAATGAGTAACAAGCATAGTAGAAATAGATTGAATCACCCGCTTCTGCTAGCTCTTCCCCCTCTCCTGGTGTAACAACAACTCTAATAGCGCCACCGTTATTAACAACTTCTGTCCCCTCTCGTAGTGAGGTTACATATTCATCAATATCCTCTTCTTGATTAGCGATAGTTAATTCTCTATCCTCGCCTGAGCAAGAATATAGAACCAACATCATCACAGATATTATTATAGTATATCGTCTTATCATTAGTTTATTTTTAAAATTCACACAAAGATAGTTGATTTTGCATATCCCATAACAAAAGGTATGCCCTAATAGCCCTCTTTAATCACAAACTCTTTAAATGAGTTCACAAAATAATTTTCTATCTCATTTATCGGGATAAAAACTCTACCTCCTGCTGCTCTTTCGTGACCTCCACCATTAAAATATTCTCTTGCAAATCGATTTACAGAGAAATCATTTTTGGAACGTAAAGAAACCTTTAGATAGTCATTCTCTTGTGTGAATAGCGCAGAGACTCCAACTCCTTTAATATTTAATGCTAGATTAACAAAACTCTCTGAATCTCCATTTTCAAACTTATATCTTTCCATAATATCATTTGTGAGAATCATAATGCTTGCGTTAAGTGATCCAAATATCTTCATATTCTCATTAAGCATATACCCCATCAATCTCATTCTATTTTGAGAGAAATTTCCTAAAACTATATTTTGGATCATCTCTTTGTTAACCCCCATCTCTAACAATTCACCTGCCATCTTAAATGTTGATGGTAAAACAGAGTTAGAAAAGTTATTTGTATCAGTCATCATACCTGTATACAAAGCTTTAGCACCTTGTATTGGTATATCAGAATTTCCATTAAGATTTCTCAATATATGGTAAACTAGCTCACAAGTTGATGACAATTGCGGGTATGAGATTGATAATTCAAATATTTGTTCTGGATTAGGATGATGATCTATTAGTACTTTTTTCACATCTGCCTTATCGATCAATTCTCCTAAATTTACAATTCTTTTTAGTGAGTTAAAATCTAAACAGATTGTAATTGGTTTTCTCTTTAAAAACTTCTCTACACTTTTTTCATTATCTTCAAAAACAACAATATTATTATCTAAATCTAAGAATTTAAGAAAATCTGGGTACTTATTAGGAACCACCAACATTATATTCTTTCCTTTACTTAAAAGATATGTAAAGAATCCAATTATTGAACCAATACAATCACCATCTGGGTTCAGGTGCCCAACAACCATAACATTCTCATTTTCTGAAATCAGCAAGTCTAACTCTTTTACTTTTTCTATAACCACTTTTAACAATATTAAATTTAATTCGCCACAAAATTAAAAATATATTGCACGAGTAGAATATATTTTTTACTTTTGTCTCATAAAAAGGTATATAAAATAAAAATCACTATAACCAAAGATGAAAAAGATAATTACACTTATTATTTTACCTGCGCTAATAATATTCGTGGGTTACGCTATTTATTCAAGCATTCAAGAACCTGTTGAATTCAACAGAGAAAAATCAACGAGAGAGAAAGTTGCAATTCAGAGATTAAAAGACATTCGTACTCTTCAAGTTGCATATAGAGGACAGAATGGTCAGTATACATCTAGTATTGATTCACTTATTGATTTCTACAAAAATGGGAGTATTACTATCATTAAACAGATTGGATCATTTGATGACTCTTTAGCTGTAGCTCAAAATAGAGTTAGAAGAGATAGTATTAAAGTGGCGGTAAAAGATACTTTACTTAAGAGGGCTGATTTCATTTTAGAAGATCTTAGAACAGTTCCTTTCTCTGATGGAAAAGCTGTTGAGATGGAGGCTATTATTAAAAAAGTATCAGGTGTAAATGTTCCTCTTTTTGAGGCAAATATGCCTTATCCATATTTATTAAATGGATTAAATCATCAATTACAAGTTAACCTAAAAGCTGAAAGAGAAGATATTGGTAAGTACAACGGATTAAGAGTTGGTAGTATTGATGCTCCAAATAACAATGCCGGAAACTGGGAGTAATAATTTACTCTACAATAGTGGAAATAAAAAAAGGCGTCTCGAATTACTCGAAACGCCTTTTTTGTTATAATTTTGTATCAAAAATATGTTTTAGAATTTCATATCATACATAAACCTTATCACACTTTATGTAGATAAGGATTTTATAGTAGTGAATATGTTGTTAATGAAACATTTATTAATTAAATTTGTGGTTCGTAGATAAAAGAAATAAGTATGGTAAAATCAATGACAGGCTACGGAAAGGCTGAAATTCAACTTTCTGATGGGAAAATTACAGTAGAAATAAGATCACTAAATAGTAAAAATACAGATATTTCTGTAAAAACATCTATTATCCCAAGGGATAAAGAGATGTCTGTTAGACAATTAATATCGAAAGAACTTTATAGAGGAAACATAGATCTTTTTATCACCATGGAGGCCTCTGAACAGGCAAGTGATAGAGTTATAAATAAAGATGTTTTTAACTCCTATTATAATCAAGCAATTGAAATTGCAAATTTCAATAAATTTGATTTGGCTACGGCAATCTTAAAACTTCCAGATGTTATCGAGAGTAAAAAAAGAGAGCTTGATGATGAGAATTGGGATAAACTTTATGATGCAATACAAGGTGCAATTCTTGATATCAATAAATTTAGAGATAAAGAGGGCGAGATTCTATACAATGATGTTAAGAGTAGAGTTTTAGTTATTGAGAGCCTTTTAAGTGAAGTAGAGAAGTTTGAATCAACAAGAGTAGAAGCTATCAAAGAGAGGATAAAATCTAGATTAGAGGATCTTAGTGTTAATCCCGATGAAAATAGGTTGGAACAAGAGATTATATTCTATGTTGAGAAATTAGATATTAGCGAGGAGAAGGTAAGACTAAAGCAACATTGCAAATATTTTATTGAAACTATTAATAGTGAGCCTAATTCTGGCAAAAAATTGGGATTTATTGCACAAGAGATGGGTCGCGAAATTAATACTTTAGGATCTAAATCTAATCAAGCTGATATGCAGAAGATTGTGGTAAAGATGAAAGATGAGCTCGAAAAAATTAAAGAGCAATCACTAAATATATTATAGAGTTATGAAAAAGTTAATATTACCTTTTTTGATAGGAGTACTACTAATCACTGGCTGTGCTCCTCAAGCAAAATATATAAGTTTAGATGTACGATCAGATGTTAATAAAGATATCTTAACAAACATGGGTAAGATTGCTGTATTCCCAGTAGTACAATCTGCACAATCAGATAGTACAATATTAATAAATACGGCATTTGGCATAGCTGAAACTATTGAACGAGACAAAGGTTTTGAGAGCAACTCTGTTAATGTATTCTCCATTCCAAAAGATGAATTTAGTATTATATCTTTAAATGATGTTGATAAAAGAAACCAAGTAGAGTATAAAAAACAATATGCTAATCAATTAATGTTATCTAGTGGAGCTGATCAGCATATTTACATATACAACTTTAATTTAGGTAGAGTCAACAGTACTAATATTTCAATTACTGAGTATGGAGATAGAATAAATAATTTAGAGCTACCTTTTGCTGTATCTATTGAGATTTATTCGCCTCTTATTGACACTCTTGAATATAGCGGGATATTTTCGGATACCATAAACATTCAACATCCATATAATAGAAGCAGTAACACTAATTCAAATAAGATAATCACAGAAAACATAGTTGAGATCTCAAAAAAAATAGGAGAAATGATTGCTAGCGATTTTACTCCTCAATGGACAACACAACAGAGAATGGTTATTACTTATCCCGACAATTCTAATTGGGAAGATGCATATCAACTAGCAGCAAGTTTCGAATGGGAAAAGGCTATTAAGATCTGGATGTCACATACAAAATCTGATAATACAGTAAAGGCCTCTTGTGCCGCATATAATATTGCCATAGCCTGCGAACTTACTGAGCAGTACCAAATGGCAAAAGAGTGGATCAATTTTGCGCTAGAGAGATACCGATTTAGGGAGCTTGTTCAATTAGATATGCACATTTCTAATTTATTAAAAACAGAATAAGATGTAGCTTTATCAATGTTCAGACCAATCATATTAACCTTTGTAATACTTTTATTTACTACTTCTCTACATTCAAAAGAGAGACATGAAGATGTAGTATTGGATTCTCTTTTATCTAGGATAAGAAATTCATCTAAGTTTTACGAGCGAAATACACCTGACTATCAAGCAGGTATATATATGAAAGGTGATTTAAATATTAATAAACGAAACATCATCCTAAAAGGGATACCTTATTATAGTAGGATTCCAAGTAATAAGAACTACTATTTTATTGAAACATACGGAAGCTTAACACACACATATCCCGACAAATACACTCATTCCTTCAAATACATACATCACGATAACAGACAAGTTAGAAGCTTTGTGGAGAATATGATTCTTCCCCACTCTAGATGTAACGTTTATGCACCTTACCTATATAATAAAATATACTCACCAATCGCAGGAAAAGGGGGAAAATACTACAAATATACCGTAGACACTATAAAGCAATTAAATAGCACTCTACAATATCGATTAAATTTTAAACCTAAAATACATAGTCACCAGCTTGTATCGGGATATGCAATAATTGAGGTAAGCAATTTGAGTGTCAGGGAGCTGTTTATATCGGGACACAGCGAATTTGCTGATTTTAAAAACCACATAAAGATGGGAGACATTGGCTCTCCTGATCAGTTTTTAATAAAGAGCAATAGTGTCAATTTTGATTTTACCTTCTTAGGAAATAAGATTACAGGAGAGTATATCTCATTTATTGATTACACAGAAGTTAGTTATAATAATTCAAATACAGAGGCTCAAAATCAATACGAGAGCAAAAGCTTGAAATATGATTTAACACGTAAATATCATAATCATTTCATAAATGACTCACTAATATTAAATGTTAATATAGATTCTGTAAGGCCAATACCTCTCACTCTAAGGGAAAAGAGGGTTATAGAGGAGACCCAAAGTTTAGCCCCAAAGCCAAAACCTGTTGTTAAAGAGGATAGTGTAATTGTAAAAAAACAGACCACATCAGTTGCTGACATCGGAAAGTTTTTAATAAGTGATTACTCCATAAATACGAGTAAAAGAAATGAGAGCCACCTTGAGTTATCCCCTTTAATTAGCCCTGTGCTATTTAGATATAGTAGTAACGATGGTATTTTTTATGCACAAAAATTAAGATATACAAATAGCTATGCAGATGGAAGACTTATTAACATTGAACCCAAAATTGGATACAACTTTAAATACAAAGAGCTATATGGAGAGCTAAAAGGGAGATACAAATATAATTCAAAGAGAGAATCTACAATCTTTACTGATATCTGGAGCGGTAATAAAGTTGAGACAAATAGAATCTTAGATGACCTTGGTGCGCTTCCCGATAAAGTATTCCAAGATTCTCTACTAAATTTAAAGAGGTTTAGGCAGACATACGCTCGTATTGGATGGAATACTGAGTTATTTAATGGTTTTAAGTTAAGTTTAGTCTTTGCGCTTCAACAATATAACGAGATTGCAAAATCAGATTTTACTCTAACCAATCCCTCTTCACCACTAGTTAGTCAGGCGTTAGATATAGCCAAGCACCAGTACCGCACTTTTGTTCCTGAACTTGAGCTAGAGTGGACACCTGGTCTATATTATTATGTGAAAGATAACAGAAAGATCCCCCTCTACTCTAAATATCCAACAATATATTTTAATTGGGCATACGCAATAGATGGGCTACTTAATAACACAACTACATACCATAGATATGAATTTGACATACAGCAAACACTAAATTTATCTCTTAATCAGAAACTGCTCTACAGAGTTGGCTTTGGAGGTTTTTTTAATTACAATAATCTATATTTTGCTGATTTTATTAAATTTAGGAGGAATAACAATCAAGAAAATTGGGACTACGTATTCAGTGGATCATTTCAATTACTACCAGGAGAGTTATATAATAGTATTAGAAACTATATTAGAACTAACGTAAGCTACTCTGCACCATTCCTTCTAATACCAATTGTATTTAGAGATATACCACACCTTTTAAGAGAGAGAGCCTATTTTAATACTCTCTTAGTTAATTTCAATAAACCATACATAGAGATAGGATACGGAATAGGTACTGAGCTTTTTAATGCTAGTATTTTTTGGGGTGGAGAGATTGATAAGATGGATCAATTAGGCATAAAGCTCTCATTAGAATTATTTAATTTTTAAGATATCTAATTTTGAGTTACTTTTGTAAGTTACAAGAATAACACGTGATATAAATATACAATTATACAGCAATGAAACGCATAGTATTATCTTTAGCACTATTATTTATAGCCCTCTCTGCAGCAGCACAGCAATGGGTTAGAATTAATAATTCGGGCTATCTTCCTCACGATATAAAAGTTGCAGTCTTTATATCTAACCAAGAGTGCAATATAAAAAAATTCACACTTCACGATGCTGTAACTGGGGAGCAAATATATGAAGGAGATACTGATAGTAAAGATGCATCAAGATGGGGACTAGAGAGTGCATATCGTCTAGACTTCTCTAATGTTAATAAAGAGGGAGGATATTACATTATATGTGGCGATGCAAAATCTCCAAATTTTAAAATATCAACAGATACATATCAAGGTTTAGCTGACTTTTTATTACACTACCTAAGGCAACAAAGGTGTGGTGATAATCCTTGTAACGATACACTATGCCACCAACACGATGGTTACATTGTTGACCATCCAACAAGGAGCGGCGAAAAGATTGATGTTAGAGGTGGGTGGCACGATGCAACTGATTATCTACAATACCAAACAACTTCTGCGACAACCGCCTACCATCTAATGTTTGCATATTTAGAACAAGAAGACAAGTCGGTATTTAAAGATGAATACAATGCAAGCGGACGCAAAGGAGCTAATGGCATCCCAGACATATTAGATGAAGCAAGGTGGGGTTTAGAGTGGTTAATTAAGATGAATCCAGAGGATAAAGTTATGTTTAATCAAGTTGCAGATGATAGAGATCACGCTGGATTTAGATTACCATACCAAGATAAAGTTGATTACGGCTGGGGGCCTGGTCTAGGAAGACCTGTCTATTTCGTAACTGGAAAACCACAAGGGCTTGGTAAACATCTAAATAGAACAACTGGTGTAGCCTCTACTGCGGGGAAATTCTCATCAACATTTGCACTGGGTGCCGCACTATTCAAAGATATTGATCCACGTTTTGCAAGAACAATGCAAATAAAAGCTGAACAGGCCTTCAGATTTGGAGAGGAGTCCCCAGGAAATACGCAAACAGCAAGTAATAAATCTTCGTACTTTTATGAAGAGGATACATATACAGATGATCTTGAATTGGCAGCTGCTACTTTATACCATTTTACAAATTTAGATGAATGGAAAAAAAGGGCAGACTACTGGGGTGAATTAGAGCCAGTTACACCTTGGATGGAACTAGGAAGAGGGAGACATTATCAATACTACCCTTTTATAAACCTTGGCCACTACCTCTTAGCAAAGAGCGCTGATTCAAAGATTTCTACAAAATATAAGGAGTTTATGAAGATGGGATTAAAGGCTATTAAGGATAGGGCTGGAGATGATGCCTTTATATATGGTGTACCATCATTATGGTGCTCAAATAATTTAGTCTCGGCAGCAGTAACTCAAGCGCAACTATATAATCAAGTGAGTGGAGACGAAACATTCTCTGAAATGGAGGCCGCTCTAAGAGATTGGCTATTAGGATGCAACCCTTGGGGAACATCTATGATTGTTGGATATCCACTTGGATCTAATTTTCCAATGCACCCCCACTCTTCATATACCGTAATACAAAACGGAGCTTTAACTTGGGGAGGGCTAATTGATGGACCTATCTCAGTTGAGTTATTTAGAACAAGGGCTGGTAGCTCATTAACAAAACCCGATGCAGACTCTCTATTCAATAAAGGGGCTACTGTTTATCACGATGATATAGGAGATTACTCAAGTAACGAGCCCACAATGGATGGTACAGCAGGTCTGGCATACTATTTTGCAACAATGGAAAATGAAGGAAAGAAACAAAAGGTATCAGATGCTGCAAAGAATAAGAGAAAACCCATAAAAACTGTAAAGGATCAATGGGGTGCTGTTACTAGAATTAATCCCGATCAAAAGAATATTTACCTTGTTTTTACAGCAGACTCTATGTTTCAGGGTGGGGAAAAAGTATTAAAAACGCTAAAGAAAGCAAAAATAAATGGCTCATTCTTTTTTACAGGAAATTTCTTGAGAATGGCTGAACACGAACAGATTACAAGAGATATAATAAAAGAGGGACATTATGTTGGAGCCCACTCCGACAAGCATATTCTCTATGCAAACTGGGATAGCAGAGATACCTTAATAATCACAAAGGATGAGCTTGAAAGAGATATGATAAACAATGCTAAGGAGCTGCAAAAATTTAACATCTCAAAAGAGAACTCTACTTGGTTTATACCTCCTTATGAATATTATAACAAAGAGAGTGTAAATATTATTGAGAATCTTGGATATAAAGTTCTAAACTATACACCAGGTACAGCAACTCCTGCTGATTACACCACACCTAATATGCATAATTATGTAAGTACTCAAAGATTAATAGACAGGTTATATGAATTTGAGGAGAAGAGTGGATTAAATGGCGCAATAATATTAATTCACCCAGGAGTTAACCATACAAGAATTGATAAACTATATAATAAATTACCTGATATAATTAAATATCTAAAAAAGAGAGGTTACTCATTTAAATCTCTCAATCTAACTGAAGAATAAGATATGTATAAAATTGTAAAGAAGGAGTACTTAACTCCAATAATATGTTTAATGGATGTAGAGGCTCCAAGATTAGCTAAATCTGCCCAACCTGGTCAATTCCTAATTGTAAGAGCATCTGAAAATGGAGAGAGAGTTCCATTAACAATATGTGATTACGACAGAGAAAAGGGGCTTGTAACAATTGTTACTCAAATAGTTGGCGCATCAAGTAAAGTGATATGCGACCTAAATGAAGGTGATTCGTTTACCGATTTTGTAGGACCATTAGGTGTTCCATCTGAGTTTATTCATATGAGCGATCAAGAGCTTGCAGACAAAAGGTTCATCTTTATTGCTGGAGGTCTTGGAACAGCGCCCGTATATCCTCAAGTAAAATATTTACACCAAAGAGGAGCCTATGTTGATGTAATTATAGGAGCCAAAAGTGCAGAGATGCTAATTATGGAGGAGGAGATGAGAAAAGTATGTAATAATCTATATATCTGTACAGACGATGGCTCAAAGGGAGAGAAAGGTCTTGTGACTCAAATGCTCTCCACAATCATAAACAATGGTGGAAAGTATGATCAAGCTATTGCAATTGGACCTATGATTATGATGAAATTTGTAACCTTAACAGCAAAAGAGTTCAACCTACCTACAATTGTAAGTTTAAATACATTAATGGTAGATGGCACTGGAATGTGCGGTGCTTGTAGAGTTACAGTTGGTGGCAAAACTAAATTTGCCTGTGTAGAGGGGCCAGAATTTGATGCTTTTCAAGTTGATTTTGATGAGGCTATGAGAAGGCAGTTGATGTACAAAAAACACGAAGAGGATCACGTTTGTAAAATAGGAATTGGAAAATAAGAGAAATATGGCAAATAGAATACCAAGGGTTCCTGTGAGAGAGCAGGCTCCCGATATAAGAGCAAAGAATTTTGAAGAGGTTTGCTACGGATATAATCAAGATGAGGCAATACTTGAAGCATCGCGATGCTTAGTTTGTAAAAAACCTGCTTGTGTAAATGCGTGCCCTGTAGCTATTAAGATTCCCCATTTTGTAGCAGAGATTGCTAAAGGCGATTTTAAAGAGGCATCTAGAATCTTATCAATAGACACCTCTTTGCCTGCAGTATGCGGTAGAGTTTGCCCACAAGAGACCCAATGTGAAGGCTCTTGTGTTTTAGGGGTAAAAGGTGAGCCTGTATCTATTGGAAAACTTGAAAGATTCATAGGCGACTGGAGTAGAGAGAATGGAGTAACATTCACAGATAAAGCAGAATCAAATGGGATTAATGTTGCAGTTATTGGTAGTGGCCCTAGTGGGTTGGCCTGCGCAACAGATCTAGCAAAATTGGGTTACGGAGTTACAATATTTGAAGTCTTACACAAAGCTGGAGGTGTGCTAACTTATGGTATCCCTGAATTTAGATTACCTAAAGAGAGTGTTGTTGAGACAGAAATAAATAATGTTAAGGCTCTTGGAGTTAAAATTGAGACAAACGTTGTTGTAGGAAGAACTGTAACAATAGATCAATTGTTAGATGAAGAGGGATTTGGAGCAGTATTTGTAGCATCGGGCGCAGGACTTCCAAAATTTATGAGTATTCCGGGCGAGAACCTTAATGGTGTAGTATCTGCAAATGAATTCCTTACAAGGGTAAATCTAATGAAGGCCTATGAGCAAGGTTCATTAACACCAATATATGTTGGTAAGAGAGTTTGCGTAGTTGGAGGGGGAAATGTAGCAATGGATGCTGCCAGAAGTGCACTTAGACTTGGTGCAGAGGTAACTGTCGTTTATAGAAGAACAGAAAAAGAGTTACCCGCTCGTGTGGAGGAGGTTCACCACGCAAAAGAAGAGGGTATCATCTTTAGTATGCTAACAAACCCTACAGAGGTACTAGGAGATAATGAAGGATGGGTAACGGGAATTCGTTGTGACAGAATGGAGCTAGGAGAGCCAGACGCTAGTGGTAGGCGTTCTCCAGTTAGAGTGCCAAACTCTTCGTTTGACATAGAGACCGATGTAGTTATAATGTCATTGGGAACATCACCTAATCCACTTATTTCTCAAACTACAAAAGGTTTAGATGTAAATAAATGGGGCTGCATAGTTGCAACTGAAGATGGAGAAACCACACGCCAAGGAGTATTTGCAGGAGGAGACGCTGTTACAGGGGCTGCTACTGTTATACTCGCGATGGAGGCTGGCAGAAAGGCTGCTAAAGCAATAGATAAATATTTAAAGAGATTATAAAATAAAGAGAGAGATGGCACAAAAACCAAGTATACCAAAAGGAACAAGAGATTTTGGACCCAACGAAATGGTTGGAAGAAATTATATATTTGATACTGTACGTTCAGTATTTAAGAAATATGGATATGCTCCACTAGAGACTCCGTCTATGGAGAATCTCTCTACTCTACTAGGTAAATATGGAGAAGAGGGAGACAAACTACTTTTCAAAATTCTAAACTCTGGAGATGCATTTGCAAAAGCTACCCCAGATGACCTACAAAATAGCAACTCACTATCTCTAAAAGTTTGTGAAAAGGGGCTTAGATATGATTTAACCGTTCCATTTGCACGATATGTAGTTCAACATAGGAATGAGTTAACATTTCCATTTAAGAGATACCAGATTCAGCCAGTTTGGAGAGCCGACAGACCACAGAAGGGGCGTTATAGAGAGTTTTACCAATGTGATGTTGATGTTGTAGGTAGCAACTCATTATTAAACGAACTAGAGTTGGTACAGATTGTAGATGATGTCTTTGGAGAGATGGGGATTAACGTCTGCATCAAGATAAATAATAGAAAGATTTTATCGGGATTATCAGAGGTAATTGGGCATCCCGACAAATTAATTGATATAACAATTGCAATTGATAAGATAGATAAAATTGGACTTGATGCGGTAAAAAATGAGCTTTCTGAGAGAGGTATTGATCAGAATGGCATATCACTAATTGAGCCTATACTTCTAATGCAAGGGTCTTCTGATGAGAAGATTGAGTTAATTAAGAGTGTATTAAAAGATTCACCTGTTGGGATGCAGGGGGTTCAGGAGCTTGAGGAGCTATTTGGATATCTTAAAGAGGTTGGTATTAGACAAGAGTATGAGATTGATCTCTCTTTGGCTCGCGGGTTAAATTACTATACAGGTGCTATTTTTGAGGTAAAGGCTAAAGATTTTGCAATTGGAAGTATCTGTGGTGGAGGAAGATATGATGATCTTACTGGTATCTTTGGATTGCCAAATGTATCGGGAGTAGGAATCTCCTTTGGAGCAGATAGAATTTACGATGTGTTATTAGGATTAAATAAGTTCCCAGATAGAGCAGTTGAGGGCACAAAGATTCTATTCTCAAATATGGGTGATGCTGAAGTTAAATACCTATTACCTCTAATTGCTCAACTACGTGCTAATGGTATTAATTGTGAACTTTATCCCGATACTACAAAGCTAAAGAAGCAATTTGATTATGCCGACAAGAGAGGAATCCCATATTTTGTGATAGCGGGTGAAGATGAAATTTCTAAAGGTACAGTCAATATAAAGAACTTATTATCAGGAGAACAGGAGACATTAAATTGCTCAGAAATTTTAGCAAAGTATGATATTTTGAAATAATTTTTATAATATTTTAAAATAAAATTTGGTTTTTATAAAAATGTGTGTACCTTTGCAGTCCGATTTGGAAAGAGGTGCACACGCACATTTAAGAAATATATCGCGGAGTAGAGCAGTTGGTAGCTCGTCGGGCTCATAACCCGGAGGTCGTAGGTTCGAGTCCTGCCTCCGCTACTAAAAATACCCCAATCAACTGAATGTCAGTCGATTGGGGTATTTTACAATAAGTCACTTTAGAAAACAGAAAATCTTCTGTTTTAAGAAAAATAATGTTATTTTTGTAGCTAATAAATAGATATCAATATGGATTACAATACACAAAGAGAGAAGCTAATTATGCCTGAATATGGGAGACACGTGCAGAAGATGGTACAATTTGTAAAGGCTCTTCCAGAAAAAGATAAAAGAAATGAGCAGGTTCAGTGCATCATTAATGTTATGGGCACATTAAACCCTCAACTAAGAGATATAAATGATTTTAGATATAAGCTTTGGGATCACGTCCATGTGATTGCAGATTTTGATATTGACATTGATTCTATATACAAGAAGCCAACCAGAGAAGAGTTAGGTGCAAAACCAAATAAGATACCTATTCAAACTACCCCTATTAAGGCTACTTATTACGGACGAAATATCCAAAATATGATTCAAGTTATTGCTGATCGCAATGACGATGAGGTCAAAACGCATATGATTAAGACCTTAGCTCACTATATGATGCAGCAATATATTATCTGGAATAAGGACACTGTTACTGAAGATATTATTTTTAGAGATATTGTAAGATTATCAGATGGTAAAATTGTAATTCCAGAAGGGCTACATATCAATATGTCACACAACCACGATTCTCATCAACAAAGAAATTCATCTAACTTTAATAGAGGTAACAACAATAATAATAATAGAAATAACGGTAAAAATAAATCAAATAAGCGCTGGAAGAAATAATACAAATGGCTAAGAATGTAACTCCTAAACCAAAAAAAACAAGGACTTCTACTACAACTCAAAAAAAAAATGAAGCTCCTAAAAGATACGAGACGATAAAAGCCATTGGCGGAATATCTCTCTTAATATTAGCATCTTATACTCTCATTTCACTATTATCATATGCCTTTACGTGGAGCAGTGATCAAAGTTTATTATCGGGAGAAAATTTAAGCAAAGCTAATATTGCAAATATTGGTGGTGTATTGGGCTTTAAATGGTCAAACCTACTAATTAGCAAATATTTTGGATTTGGAGCATACTTATTCCCTATATTTATTGCTCTATATGGGCTCTATCTTATCAATATTTACAAGAAAATTAGCCTCGCTAAACTTAGCTATTCTGCTATTTACGGAATTATTATAATCTCCATCTTATCATCATTTATATTCTCATTTACAAACTGTGATTCACTATTTGGCACTGATGCAGGGGGTGAATATGGCTACTATATAACACAGTGGCTAAGACAGATGGTGGGTAGAATTGGTATAGCTTCAATTATTCTTATTAGTTCTACAATATGGTTAGCTGTAATGAGCAAATCATTCATAACAAGATTCAATAAATGGGTTGAAAAGAGTAGAAATTTAAAATTCCCAAAAAAGATTGAAGGAGACGAGAAGATTGGTGATAGAGATGAAAATATTGAAGAGATAGATTCTACTAACACAAGCAATATAGAAGAGAGTGATAATACTGAAGAAGAAGATATCAAAGACATCAACAGTAATATAGAGGAGGATAATAATCAAGAAGAGGATAACTCTATATATAAAATAAGGGACATAACAGATCAGGTTGCAGAGACATTTAATGAAAATGCAGATAATGAGAACTCACTTGAAATTTTATCTGTACCAGAGGCTCCAGTGCACTCTCCTAGTGGAGATACACAACTTGTTGATTTCTCTACACAAGAGGATAGCAACGAGATTACAACTAACGAAGTGCATTTTGAAGATGGAGAATCTCTCTCTGGGAAATATACAGAAGAGGAACTAAAGACACTATTTGATCCAAGATTAGATTTATCTAAATACCAAGCCCCTCCCCTATCACTACTAGAAGATTATAGTAATTTATGGTACGAAGTATCAAAAGAGGAACTTGAAAAGAATAAGATTCAGATTGAGAAGACATTATTAGATTATAAGATTGGTATTATTAAGATATCTGCTAGAATTGGACCTACTGTTACTCTTTATGAAATAGTTCCTGCGCCAGGAGTTCGTGTTGCTCAAATCAAGAGGTTAGAGGAGGATATTCAACTCTCATTAGCTGCAAAAGGGGTACGTGTTGTTACTCTACTTGGAACAAATGCTATTGGAATTGAGGTTGCAAATGAGAAACCTAGCACAATATCTATGTTATCCGTTTTAGATGATCAAAAGTTTAAAAATGCAAAATATGATCTTCCAATCGCGTTAGGAAAGACAATTACAAATGACGTAATGCACTTTGACCTTGCAAAGATGCCACACTTATTAGTTGCTGGTGCTACAGGACAGGGTAAATCAGTTGGTCTAAATGCAATACTTGCCTCACTACTTTATAGAAAGCATCCAAGTGAGATGAAGCTTGTACTTGTTGACCCTAAAAAGGTAGAGCTCTCTCTATACTCAAAATTAGAGAAACATTTTCTTGCTCAGCTTCCTGATGCTGATGAGCCAGTAATCACAGATACACAGAAGGTTGTATATACTCTAAAGTCTCTATGTATGGAGATGGATACTAGATATGATCTATTAAAAATGGCATCGGTTCGTCATGTTAAAGAGTATAATGAGAAGTTTTTACAGAGAAGATTAAATCCACTTAAAGGGCATAAATTTATGCCATATATAGTTGTAGTTATAGATGAGTTTGCAGATCTATTAATGACAGCTGGCAAGGAGATTGAGGAGCCAATAGCTCGTTTAGCACAGTTAGCTCGTGCAATTGGAATCCATCTTGTTATCGCAACTCAAAGACCTACTACATCTGTAATTACAGGTAACATCAAGGCTAACTTTCCAGCGCGTATAGCATTTATGGTGCGCTCAAGCATAGACTCTAGAACAATTCTAGATCAGACAGGTGCCAACCAGTTAATTGGTAGAGGAGATATGCTAATCTCTACAGGGGGAGACTTAGTTCGTGTACAGTGCGCATTTATTGATACCAAAGAGGTGGATAGAATTGTTGATTTTATTGGAGACCAAAGAGGTTACTCAACACCTTACTACCTACCTGAATATACTGGAGAAGAGAGAGAAGATGATGGCGGAGGTGTTGGTAGTGTAGACTTAAATAAAAGAGATGCTCTTTTTGAAGATGCAGCAAAACTTATTGTTATGCACCAACAAGGCTCAACCTCTCTAATTCAGAGAAAGATGAATTTAGGATATAATAGAGCTGGCAGGATAATTGATCAGTTAGAGGTAGCAGGTGTAGTTGGTCCATTTGAAGGATCTAAATCTAGACAGGTACTCGTGAGCGACTTAACTGAATTAGATGCTAAACTTGCATACATTAAAGATATTTATGGTTAAAATCTCTTATTATGAACAGGTTTCTTACTCTAATTATTCTATCCTTACTAAGCTCTCTAATGTTAGCTCAAAATAAGAACGAATCTCTTAAACTATTTGCAGATAAGGCAAATAGTGGTAGCAAAATGGCTTTTGAATTTATTGCAATTGATGCCAAAGGAGAGCTAGCACTCAACACAAAAGGCTCTGTAACCATCTTTAACAATATGTATAGGATGGAGATACCTGGCGAGATTCTAGCTATTGATAATGGTGTTAAGAGATGGTTCTATAACATTAGTGCTCAAGAGATTGTTGTTACTAACGTAGATCCGCAGAATCAAAATATTGCAGAAAATCCGTTTCTTATTCTAAGAGAGAAGAATCTAAATGATATAAAGGGGTATAAAGTGAAATTAGTAGCGAGAGAGAATTTGACAAAGAAATCTCCACTACTCAACATACCTCAATATATTACTCTTACATCTGAAACTGGCGCTGAATACAAAATTATTATTATCGATTTTAAGGAGGTAGAGGGAATAACACTGAGTAATTTTGTTTTGAATCCCGATATCTTTCCCGATGTCATTGTTACTGAATTGTAATTTCTAAGATTTAATTATTTATAAAACATTTGTCCTATGAGAAAAAGTTTCTTTTTATTGCTACTGATCTGCTCTGTAGCGGTTATTCCTAGTATATCATACGCTCAATCAAATGATGTTGATCAAATTACTGGACGAGCTGTTGTTAGAAAGGCTATGGGTCCTACTGAGTGGCTTAAAGATGGCGGTAGTTATACTGTTTTAGAGTGGAATGATGAGGTTGGAGGTAGCGAAATTGCTCGTTATAATGTTAAAAGCAACGAGCGTAGCGTTATTGCCTCAGCAGAGATGTTTATAGATAAAGAGAGCAATAAACATATCGGGATTAGCTCTTTTCAATTATCGAATGATAATAATAAGATACTTATTTTTAATAATACAAAAAGGGTTTGGCGTTACCATACTAAGGGTGATTACTGGGTTTTAGATTTAGCATCTGGAGAATTAAAACAATTGGGAAAAAACGTACCTGAATCTACAATGATGTTTGCTAAATTTTCACCTGACGGTAAGCGAGTTGCATACGTTTCAATGAATAATATCTATGTAGAAAATATTGCATCAGGCAAAGTAATTATGCTTACAAATGATGGTTCTGAGAGCATTGTAAATGGCACTTTTGACTGGGTATATGAGGAGGAGTTTGGTTGTCGCGATGGATTTCGTTGGAGCCCAGATGGGGCACATATTGCCTATTGGAGATCTGATACTGAGGGCACCGGTGTTTTTTATATGATTAATAATACTGATTCTGTATATGCTAAACTTGTACCGATACCATATCCAAAGGCGGGAACAACAAATTCTGCTGTAAAGGTTGGCTACGTGTCTAGCAACGGAGGAGAGACTACTTGGATTAAGATTCCTGGCGATATGCGTAACAATTATATTCCTAGAATGGAGTTTATACCAAATACAAATGAACTTTTCATTCAACAATTGAATCGTCCTCAGAATGAGAACAAAGTTTGGATTGCTAATATTACAACTGGAGAGCTAACTAATGTCTTTACTGATAACGATGCTGCGTGGTTAGATACAAATGACGATATTAGATGGTTAGAGAATAATAAATACTTCACTTGGATAAGCGACAGAAGTGGTTGGAAACACCTTTATAAGGTAAGTAGAGATGGTAAAGAGATTAAGCCAATTACCTCTGGAGAGTTTGATGTTGTACAGCAAGTTGGAATTGATAGTAAAAGAGGATATGCATATTTTATCTCAACAATGGATAACTATACTCAACGATATTTATATCGCTCTAGATTAAATGGTAAAGGTAAGGCTGAGCTTGTTGGAGATCCTAATCAATTGGGGCAACACTCATATAATATGTCTCCTACTTGTGATTGGGCTCTACATACATTCTCAAATTCATCTACTCCATCTATTGTTACAATGGAACAGATGCCTAAGGCAAAAGTGGTACGTATTGTTAAGGATAACACCAAAGAGAAAGAGAGTTTCCTAGCTAAAAATCTTACTCCAAAAGAGTTTATAAAGGTTGATCTTGTAGATATTGTACTTGATGCCTATATGATTAAACCTCAAAATTTTGATCCAACAAAGAAGTATCCTGTAATTATAGATGTTTATGGTGAACCAGCAGGTTCTACAGTGCAAGATAAATGGTCTAATGGAGATGCTACTGCTCGTAGACAAGCTAATAAAGGGTACATTATGGTTAGTATTGAGAATAGAGGTGCAAATGTTCCTCGTGGTCGTGAGTGGAGAAAAGGTATCTATGGGCGTATCGGAATCCAAGCAGGTGATGATCAAGCTGCTGCGATTATAAAAATGGGCGAAATGTTCCCATTCATTGATATGTCTCGTATTGGTATTACTGGATGGAGTGGAGGTGGCTCTACTACGCTTCAATGTATGTTTAGATATCCAGATGTGTTTAAAACAGGTATTGCAATTGCCTTTGTATCTCACCAGAAATTTTATGATACTATTTACCAGGAGAGATATATGAATACTCCTCAGAATAATCCTGAAGGATACGAGATTACAGCACCTCTAAATTATGCTAAGAATCTTAAAGGCAATCTATTACTTATTCACGGTACAGGTGATGACAATGTTCACTATCAGAGTTGTGAGGCTCTAATAAATGAGCTTGTTAAGTATAAGAAACATTTCTCTATGATGGCATATCCAATGCGTAGCCACGGAATATATGAGGGTGAAGGTACTACTGAACACCTTAATATGTTAAGAGAGAAGTATTGGGAAGATAATCTTCCTGCAGGTGGAAGATAGGTCTCAAAGTTAAATTTTTAGAGATTTTTAGGATTAGTAAATTTGTTTTAAGCCAGTCGTATTAAACGTTTAAATACTTTTTACAATTCTAAAATCGTAAAAAATGCTCTATCTGCTGTTTAATTTTGTTAATTGTGTCAAAGATTTGGTTTTGTAATCTCTATTTTCGCCGTGTCAATATTGACGCAAAATAAAAACCATAACACAATGAGGCGAGAGAATTTAGAAGAAGATAGGTTAGTACTAACAGATGAAGAGTTACAATTAGAGGTAAAGAAACTAGGACGTTACATAGACCCTTTATCAGATTGGGGCTTTAAGAAGATTTTTGGTAGTGAATTAAACAAAGATCTGCTGATAGAGCTACTCAACGTGATAATTAATGATCCCAAGCACCACATCACCTCAATAGAATTTACAAAAAATGAGTATTAGAGATAGCCCAATCTATGAAACAAAATGGAGTAGCTATAGAAATTATAGCCACTTGCACAGGCATGTCTATTGAACAGATAAATAATTTGTAATTTTAAGGGGTTTTGTTTTTAAGCAGAATTTCTAATAATCACTTAACAATCCCCTTTACAGGATTTAGAGTTGCAGCACGCCACGCTTGAATTAGTGTCGTTATAAATGATATAACTAATACTAATGAGCCTGCCATTAAGAATAACCACCAATCAATAGATATTTTATGGGAGAACTGTTTTAACCATTGGTGCATTATGTACCAAGAAGTTGGAGCTGCTATCATAAATGCAACGGCTATATAACGCATAAAATTTAGATTTAGCATTAAAATTATATCTCTTATTGTTGCTCCGTATGTTTTTCGAATGGCAATCTCTCTTGTGCGTTTACGTATTATGAACGCTACAAATACAATTAACCCTAGAATTGTGATACTAAAACTGAGTAGTGAGAATATATATATTAACTGCTGCGCATATATCTCATTACGATACTTTTCATTAAAGATATTGCTGATAAAGGTAAAGTTTGCGGGATAGTTAGGATAAATCTTATTCCAAACCTCATCAAAAATGGCTTTAGCCTCTTTTTGATGGTTTGGTGCAAACTTTACCATAGCATTAAATTGAAATAGATTACGCTGCATAATGAGTATCGGGAAGTTCTCCTCAAATACCCCTGTGTAATTAAAATTATCTGTTACACCTACAATTACGCCTTTATTTATATAATCTATTGATCCTTGGGATATTTGTAGCACCTCACCGATAGCTTCATCGGGAGTATTGAAACCTAATAAGGTGAGTGCCTTTCTATTGATGATATACTCTTCTATGTAGCTAGATGACTCTTGAGTCTGCATAAAATGGTAAAAGAGCTCCTCCTCTGCTTTGTAACTAAACTTAGAATTACCAAAACCTTTACCTGCCAACAACTCTATATTAAAGAACGGCAAGAACTCCTCTCCCACCACCAGCATTGGTAACATCTTCCAATCATTATCTGTTGTTCTCTTTATATTTAGAGCATCTCTAATAGCATCTCCTGGTACCTGAAATGAACTAGTGAATGATTCTATTTGAGGATTTTTAAGGAGATTCTCCTTTAACACAGCATAATCATTGAACTCCTGATTCATAGTACCCAATGCACTCTTTATCACCAAAATATTCTCTTCATCTCCGCCAACTTGAGTCTCTTTTATTAAATTCATCTGCCTATTTACACCAACTGCTAAAATCACAACTATCATAACAACAGCATATTGTATAGTTAGCATCCATTTTACATTAGAGTATGAAAATGTTGTTGGTTTAAGCCCTTTGTTTCTATTTACTAATAGGTTGTAGGTAATATTTTTAAGCGTAGGAAGTAGCGAAACTAAAACTATTAGTATAAGGTATATGAAGGAGAGTAATAATATATCAAGAGAGTCCGTTTTAATAGAGAGTAGATTGAAAGATTGCACCATATTAGCCCAAAGCAGGCCAAGAATAATTGAGATAGCACCCACTACCAATGCCAATATTATCTCATTTTTTATCACGATAAATTTTGGCGCACCATAGAGACGAATCATCTGATAATACCTCTGATTTGTAGTAGAGATTAGACTTGTATTGAGCCAAAAATTAAATAGAACAACTATTAATAAGAGTAGATTTGCTCCAATAATTAGATAGATATAGTAGATGTTTCCATTTACCTCCATCTCCCTTAAATTATTACTATATAAGTGAATATCAGTTATTGGGGTTAGAACCGCTCTGCTATTTTGCCACCAGTTAGAACCATTTTGCTCTATATAGTTTGTTATATTTTGAGAGAGTGATTCAAGATCTGTGTTCTCTTTTAAGAGTAGGTATAAATAAGTAAAACCCTCTTCTGCACGCTCTGCTGACCTATAAGCTAGAATATCTGTCTGAAAATGAGATGTATTAGGAATATTTTTATAGATTCCTGTAATTGTTAAATCTAACTCTCCCTCAAATGTAATTACAGATTCTAATACACTCTCTGCTATATTATTACCACTCTCACCTGCCAATTTTTTAGCAAAGCTTTCACTTATTAAAACATCACCTCTAGTCTTAAATATCTCATCCCTGTTACTGTGTAAGATAGGTAGGTCAAAAATATCAAGGAATGGTTCTGTTACTCCATAAAAATTATTGATAATCAAATTTTCGCCTTTATAGGAGGCTCTAGCATCAGATATTTTAAATATTTTTACAACCTGTTCAATCTCTGACAATTGAGACAAGTGATTATCTAAAAAATTACCTAAAACTCGCCCATCAGCGGGCTGATCCCCTACCTGAACAGATAAACGTACAATATTTTCTGCATTTGAATGGTGGCGATCATAGCTAAACTCCTGTTTTACATACCCCAATGAGAGCAACAGGCAGGCAAACATTATTGATAAGCCTATGAGATTAACTACTGGTAATGAGCGATTTCTAAATAATTGTTTAAAGATAATCATTTGAGTATAAAGCTTAAAGAGGTCTCTTATAATTCATCTATCACATTGTCAACTACTTTTCCATCAAATAGATTGATGACCCTATGAGCATATTTACTATCTCTTAGTGAGTGAGTTACCATCAAAATTGTTGCCCCCTCCTCGTTTAACTCTTTTAGCAGTGCCATTACATCCTTTCCGTTCTTTGAATCTAAATTTCCTGTAGGCTCGTCGGCAAGTATAATTTTAGGATTAGAGACCACTGCGCGAGCAATAGCTACACGTTGTTGCTGACCTCCCGATAATTGTTGAGGAAAGTGCCCTGCCCTATGCGAAATTGCAACTCTCTTTAAGATTGCATCAACCATCTCTTTACGCTTTTTAGCTGGAATACGTTGATATATTAACGGCAGTTCAACATTCTCAAATACAGTTAATTCATCAATTAGGTTAAAGCTCTGGAATACAAAACCAATGTTACCTTTTCTAACCTTAGTTCTGCCACTCTCCTTTAACTTGGCAACCTCAGTGCCATCTAATTCATAGCTTCCCGATGTTGGGTTATCTAATAGCCCTAAGATATTTAGGAATGTTGATTTTCCACACCCCGATGGACCCATTATTGCTACAAATTCACCTTTTTCAACTTTAATTGAAACTTTATTTAATGCTACTGTTTCAATCTCTTCTGTACGGAATACCTTTTCTAAATCTGTTACTTTAATCATGATATTAAATTATTTAGTGTTAATTTTTCTTTATTCTTTTTCTTTGTTATTATGCTATGCCAAAAATGCGCCCGCATACATATACATCTAATCTACAGCAAATTACAAACGCAATCAAAAATTTAATTGTAAAAAATTTATACAGCTGTTGTATGATTTTTTGACTAAACTATTCACTCTTTAACGATTCAACAGGGTTAGCTGTTGCTGCCCTACTTGTTTGTATGGTAACTATCGCGATAACTAATAGAAATATAAATAGTATAGCCAGTGCAAACACCCACCAATAAATTTGAGTGCGATAAGAGAAGCCTTTTAACCACTCATTAACTGCAAACCAACTGATTGGAATTGCCACTATTGTGCTCACTATTAATACTTTTACAACTCTTCTATTAAACTTGATTAGGATATCCGCTACAGTTGATCCAAATATTTTGCGCAATGCAACCTCTTTTTTCCCATTCTGCATATCAAAAATTATCATTCCAAAAAGGCCTAATAATGAGATAAGTATCGCGATAATTGAGAAGATTACTATAAAATCTGCAATTTGCCTCTCTCTTTTGTACAACTTCTCAATAGATTGACTGAGTGGCACTACTGAAATTTCCGATTCAGACATATTGGGATCAGCCTCTTTAAGCGCACTCTCTATGTAAGTTATTGCCTCATTCATATCTGTTTTTGGTGCCAATTTAATGTTAGCTATATCACATACTCCACCAGATGCATCTCCAGCTCCATAGTAGAGACAAGCTGGCCCAACTGAGTACTTTAGTGATCTATAATTAAAATCTTTAACTATCCCTACTATCTCTATAGAGTACTCATAGACCTGAAGTATATCACCAACCTTTAATCCCACTTCACGCACCGCTGCCTCATTAAAGATGGCCACACCAATCTTATCTCTTGAAGAGTCACTCTCATTAAAATATCTCCCCTCAACTAATTCAAAGCCCATAGATTGGGGGTAGTTCCAATATACTGGAAGAAATTTAAAGGCTAGACTTTTACCATCATATTCAAGCGCCCACGTTCTTGTGATATGGGTAATATCGTGAGAAGAGAATACCATCTGTTCAAACATTGGAGACTTTGCTATCTTCTCTTGAAAAGGCTCTAAATTACTTGATATTTTACCTGAAACTTTGGTTGTTACAACTCTATCTCTATTATACCCATAATCAGCACTTTGCAGATAATTATTTTGTATTATTATAAATGCAGATACTATAATGAGCGCTGTTGTAATTGTAAATTGTAATGTTGAGAGTATTTGACGTAAAACAATTCCTCGCTTTGAACGCCCAAATGACCCCTTTAGTACCATTGCTGGGGGAAATTTTGTTATATACCAAGCAGGTAATAATCCCGATAAAGCCCCTACAATGATAGCCAGAAGTAGAGTTAGAGCAACTACCACCAAATTATCCTCTACCTTTAGAGAGGTTGATGCCATCTCGCTTAGCGATGTATTAGCAAATATATTCACTAGAAATAGAGAGAGCAGAAATGTAATTATCATTATCCCTATAGCCTCAAATATAATATTGACTCTTAAAGTATTAGTAGAGGCTCCAAAAACCTTATTTATATTTATTGCTCTAATTCTAATTGGCACTAACGCCATAAAGAAGTTTATATAATTGATTACAGCTATTGATATTATAAGTAGGGCCACTGCTAGTAGAACCAATGATAGAGATCTATTTCCTGTTGGCAACTTTAATAGTGGTATATCTGTAAAGTATAGATCTGAGAATGCGATCAATCTAGATGATTCCAAATCTAATTTTTTAAAGAAAGCTCCATCTCCAAAGGTCTCCTTTATCATTACCTTAGCTGGTGCAAATGCCTCATTTGCATCTACTCCCCGTTTTAATTTAAACATTGCTAAATAGTTCAGACCACTCAAAACCATCTCTTTATGAAAGTCTCCAATATTTTCTAAAAGATTATTACCTAGTGAATTATTAGGAAGATCTTTATAAACTGCAACAATAGTTTGTATATATTCATTTGTCCCCTCTAGCTGTCCAAAACGATCCACTCTTGTAACAACCTCACCCACAGGCGATTTCTCACCAAAATATCTTTTTGCAAAAGACTCTGGGATAACTATTGTATTTGGCTCATTAAATTTACTAAAATCTCCATCAACACACTCTAATGAAAAGATATCTATATATTCTGGCGTAACCATTAATGGAGTGGTTGTAAACTCCTTATCACTCTCATTTACAAGATATTTTAACTCCTCTGAAAACATATTGATTGGAGTATGTGACTCTATAAAAGGAGAACTCTCAACTACTTTTATTGCTAAACCTCTAGATATTAGCCCATTTGTCTGCATTCCGTCGCCCAAATCAACCTCCATAGCAAAGGTATATATATCGCGATAATTCTTTATTCCCCTATTAAAATTTGCCTCCCAATAGAGCTGAGACATTATTATGATAAAGACAAAGAATGCTACGGATAGCCCTAGAATATTCAGGATTGAGGCTGTTTTAAAGCTTTTTAGTGTACTCCAAAAGTTTTTTAATATGTTTTTCATACGATTAAAAAATTTTTCTAAAAGGTTAAATAATTTATAAAAATTTTT
>CAYJAK010000012.1:0-112905 GCA_964368585.1 uncultured Muribaculaceae bacterium | reverse complement strand
TTATGCTTCTACATATGTAAGGAAGGTGTTAAATATGAAAATATATGATTGTACAGCAGGATTTAAATGCTATAGAAGGGAACTACTTGAAACAATAGATTTTGAACGTATTAAGATGAGAGGCTACGGTTTCCAGATTGAGATGAAGTATAATGCATATAAATTAGGGTTTATTATTAAAGAAGTTCCTATAATTTTTATAGACAGAACGGAAGGAACTTCAAAAATGAGCTCAGGTATTTTTGGAGAGGCTTTTTGGGGTGTTTTAAGGATGAAATTTAGAAAAATTAAACCTAAAAAAGGAGCATAGTTTGTTAGTGTAAAAGTTGCAAATATTGTAGTAATGAGAAAAGTTATTAAAAACGGAACAATTGTCAGTGATGGAGTATCTTTTATAGGTACTCTTTTAGTTAATGGTGAAATTATCGAGAAGATAATTAATCACAATGTTATATCCTCTGTAAATGAGACAAATAGCATTATAAAGTATTTTCATCCTGATAAAATAATTGATGTAAATGGGATGTATGTTATTCCCGGTGCAATTGACGATCAAGTTCATTTTAGAGAACCAGGTAATACCGCAAAAGCTACAATTGAAAGTGAAAGCATAGCTGCAGTTTTGGGTGGAGTCACAAGTTTTATGGATATGCCTAATAATTACCCTGCCGCAACAACAAAAGAATCTTTAGATAATAAATTTAACATAGCCGAAAAGAGTTCTTATGCTAATTATTCCTTTTATATTGGAGCTACAAATGATAATTTGGATGAGATTAAGAGTGTTGACTCTAACAAAGTTTGTGGAGTTAAAGTTTTTATGGGATCATCTACGGGGAATATGTTAGTTAATTCTAATGATGCTCTAGATAGCATTTTCAGAGAATCTCCCCTACTGATTGCAACTCATTGCGAAGATGAAGATATAATCCAGAATAATCTTGTTACTTTTAAAGAGAGATTTGGAGACAAGATACCTTTCGAATCTCATCCCGACATTAGAAGTAGAGAGGCTTGTATTGAATGTTCAAAGCGTGCTATTCAATATGCGATTAAGAATAATAGTCGTTTACATTTATTACATATTAGCACTGCTGACGAAATTGATATGGTTAAAGAAGCGCAAAAGATCAACCCTAATATAACAGGGGAGGTTTGTGTTCATTATATGTGGTTCTGTCGAGATGATTTTAAAAAATATGGTAGCAAAATTAAATGCAATCCAGCTTTGAAAGATAAAAGTGATATGCTTGCTATACGCAAAGCTGTTAAAGATGGTACTATTAAGGTGGTTGCTACTGATCATGCACCTCATTTAGCTTCCGAAAAAAGTACTCCTTATTTAACTGCGCCAAGTGGATTGCCTCTAGTACAGCACTCCCTTCTACTTATGTTAGAGATGGTTAATAGCGGTATTTTTACCATTGAAGAGGTGGTTGATAGAATGGCACACTCCCCAGCAAATTGTTTCAAAATTGAAAACAGAGGGTATATTAAAGAGGGCTTCTACGCTGATTTAGCAATTATTTCCTCAAATCAATTTAAAGTAAATCAAAACAACATCGCATATAAATGCAATTGGAGTCCCTTTGAAGATTACACTTTTAAGAATTCTATTGTACATACCTTTGTGAATGGAGCTCAAGTTGTTGAAAACGGAATATTTACTGGAGAAATGAACTCGAAACCTTTATCGTTTAAAAACTTTATGTAGCTTTGCAGCTCATTTTTTATCACGATAACAATGCAAACCAATCAAACTAAGGGACTAACCTTTATTTATATTACAGCAATAGTTGCTGTAACGCTATGGGGATTTTCATTTGTGTGGACAAATGGAATTATCAAAGCTGATATTCCTATATTTACATTTTTATTTGTCCGTTTATCTATAGCAGGCACCCTATTATGGATATTCTCAAAGCTTACAGGTAAACTACAAAAGATAAATCTAAGAGATTTTGGTTTACTCTCATTAATGGCATTTTTTGAACCTTTTATCTACTTTATCGCAGAGAGTTTTGGTATGAAAGCCACTGGTTCTGCCGTGATTACAGCCGTTGTGATAGCTACTATCCCTATTGTTTGTCTAGTTACTGAGCGCATTATGGATAAGACTCCTATTACACCATTGAAACTTATCGGGATATTAATTACTGTTCCTGGTATTGTTATGGTTGTACTAAAAGATGGCAATATTTCTGTTGAGAATGGCTACGGTATAGCCTTGTTATTTATTGCTGTGCTGAGCGCAGTTGGATATGCTGCTGTAGTAAAGAAATTATCTGTAAAATTTAATAGTTTTACCATCGCAACATATCAATTCTTGTTAGGTGCCGCCATGTTTATCCCATTCTTTTTAGGTTATGGACTTGATGGTTTAACACCCAAATTGTATTCTCCTGAAATTTTATATCCATTATTATCATTAGCCATACTATGTTCGTGTGTAGCATTTGTTTTATGGGTGAGTGCAATAAGAGGGTTAGGCATTACAAAAGCGAATATTTTTTCAGCCCTCATACCTGCTATTTCTGCAATTGGAGCAGCTATAACAGGACAAGAAAGCTTAACTATTATTTCATTTGCAGGTATATCTATAGTAATTATGGGTGTAATACTAGCACAGCGCTAGAATTATCTATTTTATTGAATTAAGTATATTTTCTATTGATTTTAGCTCTGTTGCGTCAAATTTAATATTTTTCAATGATTTAAGATTATCCTCTATTTGAGATACACTACTTGCGCCAATTATTACAGACGTTACAAAATCATTTTGAAGAACCCAAGCAAGTGCCATTTGCGCTAGTGTCTGATCTCTATTTGAGGCTATATTATTCAACTCTTTTAGCATTTGAAGTATATTCTCAGTAAGTTGATCTTGAGTTAGTGCTCCTCCCCTACCAATTCTTGAATCTTTAGGTATGCCTTTTAGGTATCGATCAGTTAGTAATCCTTGTGCCAATGGTGTAAATGCAACATATCCAACTCTGTTATTTATGATTGAAGGTATGATTGATTCTTCGGGATCTCTATATAGCATATTATATTTTCCTTGATAACATAAGCAAGGAACATCTCTGTCTCTTAAATATTTATATGCAATTTCAGCCTCTTTTGCAGGATATTTTGAGATACCAACATATAATGCTTTTCCACTTTTGACAATATCTACAAGTGTCTGTAAAGTCTCTTCTAATGGAGTTAAAGGATCTAAGCGGTGAGAATAAAATAGATCCACATAATCTAGATTCATTCTCTTAAGACTTTGGTTTAATGAAGAAATCAAGTGTTTTCTTGATCCCCAAGAGCCGTAAGGCCCACTCCACATATCGTGACCTGCTTTTGACGAGATAAAAAGTTCATCTCTGTAATTGACAAATGAGTTCTTTATCAGTTTTCCAAATGTTCTTTCTGCTGAACCACAAATTGGTCCATAATTATTAGCTAAATCAAAGTGAGTGATTCCATTATCGAATGCATAGTGGGCCATCTGTCTAGAGTTTTCGTAAGAGTCCACACTCCCAAAGTTGTGCCATAGTCCTAATGATATTTTGGGTAACAGAACTCCACTATTACCACATCTATTATACTCCATTATCTGGCTATACCTATCTTGGTTAGCACTATAAAATGTTTCAAAAATTTCAGCCATTATTTGATTAGTTTAAGTTGAATTCTTTTCTTTTTAAGCTCCACATCAATTACACTCACAACAACGTGTTGATGTAATTTTACTATTTCATTTGGATCAGATATAAATTTTTCTGCCATATTAGATATATGAATTAGCCCATTTTCTTTTATCCCGATATCTACAAATGCACCAAAATTCGTTATATTCGTTATTATACCAGGTATTTCAGCACCAACTTTTAGATCCTCTATTGAATGAATATCTGCGGCAAATTCAAATACTTTAATTCCAGATCTTGGATCTCGTCCCGGTTTTGCCAATTCTTGCATTATATCGCTTAGAGTAGGCAGCCCTACACTATCATTAACATATTTTTCTATCTTTATACTATCAATTTTTTCTTTGTTTCCTATAAGATCTTCAACAGATACACCTGTATCAGCCGCAATATTTTTTACTAAACTATATCTTTCTGGGTGCACTGCAGAGTTATCCAATGGGTTAACACCATTTGGTATACGCAAAAATCCTGCTGCTTGTTCATATACCTTTTCACCAAGTCTTTTTACTTTTAGGAGTTGAGCTCTAGAGGTAAATGCACCGTTAGATTCACGATAATCTACAATATTCTGAGCCAATACTGGACCTATTCCAGAGACATAAGATAATAGATGCTTACTTGCTGTATTTATATTAACACCTACACTATTTACACAACTCTCTACAATACTATCCAGTTTGTCTTTTAGAAGAGATTGATTTACATCGTGTTGATATTGACCGATTCCTAAAGATTTAGGGTCAATCTTAACAAGTTCCGCTAAAGGGTCCATCAATCTACGTCCAATTGATACAGCACCCCGCACAGTTACGTCGTATTGAGGAAATTCTTCTCGCGCTGTAGAAGATGCTGAGTATATTGATGCACCATCTTCACTTACAGAGAAGACTTTAACTGTAGTAGGTAAAGCTAAGCGTTTTATAAAAGATTCTGTTTCTCTAGCTGCAGTACCATTTCCAATTGCAATAATCTCTATTTTATACGCCTCAACCATATTAGATATTTTTTTCATTGCCATAACCTTCTCATTGGCTGGCGGATGGGGATAAATTGTGTCGTTATGTAATAGATTCCCTTGCGCATCTAGACAAACAACTTTACAGCCAGTTCTAAATCCTGGGTCAATTGCCAATGTTCTTTTTTGACCAACCGGGGGGGCTAATAAAAGCTGCCTAAGATTCTCTCCAAAGACTCTTATAGAATCTAAATCAGCTCTCTCTTTTGCTATTTTAATTGCTTCATTTTCAATTGATGGATGAAGTAAACGTTTATATGAATCCTCTAATGCCATATTAAGCTGTTCATACAGTTGATAACTACTACACTTTTCACCTTGATAGAATAGCCTTTGTACTATTTTTTTTGCTATTGTCTCTTCTGCTTCTATTTTTATCTGTAATACCTCCTCTTCGACGCCTCGTAATACTGCTAAAAGACGGTGTGCTGGTATTCTTGAGACATCTTCTGAAAAGTCAAAGTAGTTCTCAAATTTATCTGCTTGTTCTTTATCATCTCCCCCTTTTGATATTTTTGAGTATATTTTTCCGCTTTTTCCATAAAAATTTCTCAATTCTTGTCTGATTTCTGCAGTTTCTGCTACTCTTTCAGCTATTATATCTCGTGCTCCTGATAGAGCCGACTCTGCATCGGGAACCATATCATTTAAAAACTCTAATACATATTTATTTAAATTATTCACCGACAATGTTGCCATTTGATTAGCTAGCGGTTCTAACCCTTTCTCTTTTGCAATTGATGCTTTAGTTCTTCTTTTAGGCTTATATGGTAAATAAATATCTTCTAAATCCTGGATATCTACACATTGGTCAATAAGATCTTTTAACTGTGGCGTTAAAGAGTTCTGTTCAGATATGCTTTTTAGAATAGCCTCTTTTCTTTTATCTAATTCCTGAAATCTTTGTACCCAATATTTAATCTCTGCAACTTGAACCTCATCTAGTTGCCCTGTACGTTCTTTTCTATATCTACTAATGAATGGAACTGTTGCCCCCTCTGCTAATAATTGGGCACAGTGTTCAACTTGCCACTCTTTTATATTTAGTTTATCTGTAATGTATTGTGTATAAAGCTTTAACATTTTTCTCTAATATTTAATCGTGTGATACCTGTTGTAATTGTTCTCTATAAGCTGAGAATATTTTTGATTTTGAAACAAAACCTAGATATCTACCGGAGTTGTCTACAACTGGTAGGTTCCAAGCGCCAGTAACTTCAAATTTATTCATTACACTATCCATTTGTTCATCATGAATAACAGTGTCGGGAATAGGTTTCATTAATGAATATACATTTATTTTATCATACTCTTGTTTATCAAACATTATCTCCCTAACATCGTCAAGAAAAACAACACCTTGTAGCATTTTATCGCCATTAATTACGGGAAAGATATTGCGCTTAGAAGACGCAATTGCTTTAACAAGATCTCCTAACGTGTGGTCTATTTGTACTGTTGTAAAATCATTTTCTACTAAATTATTTGTTTTTAGAAGAGTTAGAACAGCTTGATCTGAATCGTGTGTTAGCAATGCACCTTGCTTTGCTATACGTTTTGTATAAATTGAATAAGGCTCATAGAATCTTATAGTTGCAAAAGATACAGCTGAGGTGATAATCAATGGAATAAGAAGTGTATAACCACCTGTTATCTCTGCAATTAAAAAGATTGCTGTTAATGGGGCTTGCATTACACCTGCCATCATTCCAGCCATGCCTACTAGTACAAAATTAGTTTCGGGAACCTCTGCAAAACCAGAAATATTCAATAATCTGGCTGCAACAAAACCAATCACACCTCCCATAAATAGTGTTGGTCCAAAAGTCCCTCCAACTCCCCCCCCTGCATTTGTGAAGGACATTGTGAATACTTTAAAGATGAAAACTCCGGCAAAAAATATCGGGATAATCCAGTCCGACTTTATATATTGACTGTAAAATGTTATCCCTATTGCTTCTTTTGAATTATTATTTAATAGATTTGTTAAGACGTCATATCCCTCGCCATATAGAGGGGGGAATAGAAAGATCAAGAGACCTAAACAAGCTGCTGAAATTCCCCAACGTTTGTATGGAGCCTCAATTGATTTGATTTTATCTTCTAAACTTAATGTCATTCTTGTGAAATAAAGTGATGCAAATCCACATAGTACTCCAAATAGAATATAGTAAGGTATGTTTCCTTTTAGAAAGGGATTTAGAGTATTCTCAAAAGCTACTGCGTCTCCTAACAGAAAATATGAGACCACACAAGCTGTTACAGATGATAGTACTAATGGAAGGATAGAGGTCATAGAAAGGTTAAAAAGAAGAATCTCTAATGTAAAAAGAACACCTGCCAATGGTGCTTTAAAGATTCCAGCAACTGCCCCAGCTGCACCACATCCTAATAATATGGTTATATTCTTATATGACAAGCCCATAAACCGGCCTACATTTGAGCCAATAGCAGCACCTGTGTATACAATTGGGGCCTCTGCCCCTACTGAACCACCAAAGCCAATTGTTACAGAACTAGCAGCTATAGAGCTCCACATATTATGAGATTTAATTTTTGATTCATTCTTAGATACAGCTAACAAAACTTTTGTTACACCGTGTCCAATATTGTCCTTAATAATATATCTAACAAATAATAGCGCAATTAACATCCCAATACCAGGATATAAAAAATATAATATACTATCTGCAGGTGTATTAAACCATCCAGTTAATATCCATTGAAAAAAGTGGACTAACTGTTTTAACCCTACAGCGGCAAATCCACTAAGTAAACCAACTATGAATGCCAAGAATAATAATACTTGCTGTTCTGGAAATTTATTGAGTTTGGCAATAATCTCTGCCTTTATCTTCTTTATCATTTTATATAATCTAATTTTATAAAATTCGTTATTATTCTATGATACTGCTAAGATAATAAAAGTATAATAAGTTATTTGATTTAAAGCAAAAAAAGAGATGTCATAACCGTAATTATGCTCTCTTTTTATTTGCTTATCTTTTATAAAGACTATTCGTCCGATTCAGAATCTGCATTGTATGATCCACTCGCATTATCCTCTGGAAATGAAGTATCTTCGTCTGAATCGTCTTCATTTGACCCAAACACCCCATTCTCAATATCATCGTAGTCGTCAATTTTCACTTCAATTTTCACCAAATATATAGCCTCTTCAGTTTCTACTGAAACTGCGTAAAAAAATGATCCGTCTGGTTTTTCAACTTTAAACAAATCGCCCATATAATCTGCATATCCTTTTGGGTACTTTTCTTTAAAGGTTGCCAATAATTCTGCAGACATATTTGCGTAGCTTACAACAGCTCTTTTCTTTTTTAATCTTAATGCACTTCTAGTGGACATAATTATCTAATTTTACAATTATATTTTCGTTTAATTTGAGAATACAATTATAGCATATTTATTTTTTTCTACAAAAATAAATAACTCATTTAATTGGATAATTTTTTAAAATATTTTGTTTGATAGCCTTCTAATAATTGTGGATGAAAAATTTTAATATAATCTTTCAATAATAAGTGAGGATACATAGGAACTTGATCATAATATGGGATATAATTTGTATTACAAACATATACCTCTTTTCTCTTAAATGCATTAAAGTTCTGGTACGGTTCATATTCAGACTTTAATTCACTATATGTAAGATCTGTTTTACTATTATATTTCAACAGCCAAAAATCAGCATCTATTGCCTTATCTAGTACAGCTTCAAATGAAAATGCGATACTTCCTTGCCCTTTTGTATAATTAAATATATAATCTGCTCCTGCGTCATTGAATAGCGTAGCAGTTGTACTTTCACTTGTTGGAACAAACCATTGTCCACCATATTTCTTTTCAGAAAAGACTGTTGGTTTACTTTTCACATTACTAGCTAACTCTTTTAATGATAAATATTCTTTCACTGTATAATTAAAAATAGAATCAGCTTTTTGCTCTGCACCAAATAATAATCCATACAACTTAATCCATTCTACCCTTCCTAGTGGATGACTCTCCATATAATCTGCCCCTTCAATTATCGGGATATTCAATTTTTCTACACTTCCATAACCTGCATCTTTAAAGGGTGAGCTTATAATCACTTCTGCTTGAGATTCTATCATCTTTTCAATATTCGGAGACATTGGTTCGCCTAAATCATAGACCAGTCCCTCCTTCACCCTATCTTTTACAATTTTTGAATCTATGTACTCAATTTCACAGGCACCTACAATACTACTCTCTTTGTTTATTAATTCTAATATTGAAATATGCACAGATGAATAGGCTATAGATTTTTTTACTGGAATTTTCACAATGGTACCTTGAGGTAGATTTATTACCTCATCTTCTCTCTTCCTATCAATTAGAATATACTTCTGTAATATCTTTGTTGTATCCCACGGGTCAATTATATCAACTTCTATGAAATCTTTATGTCGGGATATTGAAAATCCTTTTGCATATGATAATGAATCTTTTTCTCCATCCCGATAAGTTGATATTGCCCGATTCCCACTACAGGAACCGAGCAATACACACAGAACATTTATTATTAAAAACTTCCTCATTGCGAGTGTTATTAATCAATTGAAACTGGAACAAATTTTACAGGATTTACCCCAACAGGTAATTTTTGATTTAATACGCCTTCTTTACTAAAAATATAAAAATCACCTGTATTTATATAGTCAGAAGTTGGTACTCCTACCTCACCTGTACTTAAATCTACTGATAGTCCACTTATATTCTCAATGGTTGTTCCATCTGTAATAAATTTACCTTCAATTTTTTGAGTTTGTGTATTGAATGAATATATATCTCCTTGCAGTTTCCAACCTGTTGACTCATCACTTTTTCCTGATATAACGTATAAATAGTTATCACTACCCATTCCAATATATGATGGTGGTAATGATTCCTCTCCGTTCTTTATATCTAATGTCACAACATTACCTTGTGGATCAATTTTCTTTAATGAAGGCAATACTGCTCCATAATCTCCTACTGTTAAAACATATACGTTTCCAAAAGCATCTGCTTGAATATATCTTGGGTTTAATCCAACTTCTAGCTCTTTTATTAACGTTAAATCAGCAGGATTAACAATAGAAACAGTTGTACCATAATTAGGATAGTTCATTCCGCCTGAGTTTGCGATGTAAAAATTGCCATTTGCCATTTTCAGTTGCTCAGGGTTATTTCCCATTTTAACGCTATTTACCGCAAAGCTAGTTGTATCAATCTTACCTATAGCTCCATCATAATATGTTACAAACACATCTCCATTGTATGCAACAAAGCTATGAGGTTGAGTATATACTGGATCAGTGATCTCAGCAAGGATTTCGCCTTTTTTATCTGTAACAAAAATAATTGCTGAGTTTTGGACTGAGATATACATTTTATTTCCATAGACAATCATATCTTGAGCAAGATCACCCAATTTCTTCTCATTTTTATCTAAGAATACATTATTTGACATTATTTTATACTCAAAGTCATAATACGATAGAGATGCATTATTTTTACCCCAAGATCCAGTATTTAATATGTAATACCCCTCAGTTGTTTCCGTAGGTACAATAACAGGATCTTTTTCATTCTTATCACAAGAAGTAGATGCTAAAATAATAGCGATACCTAATAGCAATAAATAAATTCTTTTCATTTTTTTCTAATTTTTAATTAATATTTTAGTTTTATTGATACTCTGTAGTTTCTCCCTGGCATAGGGTAGTACTGAATTACATCATACATAACATTGCCTAAATTCAATATTTCACCTTGTACCGTTATAGAGACATTACTTATATTAAAGTTCCGACTCAATGAAATATTCTGCTCTATATACTCTTCCATTTTATTATCGACAATATTTTGAGGTAATGAATATCTATCGCCAACAAAGGAGACTGTATAGCCAATATCAACCCAATCATTAAGACAAGAGATAATTAAATTTCCACTATGCCTTGGTGTATATGGTATTTGATGCTTATAGTTTTTTGAATCTGAGTTCGTAATATCAATAGCGTACTGATATGAGTAATTTCCCGATATATTAAAATTTAATTTATTTGCAATAAAGAAATTTGTCGAGATATTCACATCCGTTCCAAACATCTGCACTTCCCCTAAATTAATCATACTCCATATAAACATAGTAGGCATTGCAACTATTTTATCGCTAATTCTATTATAGTAACCATCAACAGAGAATGATAGAAAATCTAGTAGTGATGGCATAAATTTATCGGCAAAAGTGAATCCAGCATTTATTTGAAGTGCTTTTTCAGGGTTTAATACTCTATTACCTGATCTAACATAATATAGATCATTAAATGTAGGTACTCTATAGCCATCTTTTACAGATGCTCTGACTCTAATATTTTTATCAGAAAATAATTTGTATGATACGCCTAAAGCTGGAGAAATTCTTTTTTTATCAGAAGAGGCATCACCATATTCAACCCACTCTGTATTATACAAACCTAAGAGAGAAGCTGTTACTGTAAGTCTGTCCGTCAAGTATTGGCCAGCCAATGCGCTCATTGATGTAATTCTATCGGGATTAGCACACTTTGGAGTAGTAGCCACTAATCCATTATGAAATAGATCTTGAGAGAGAGTGAAAGTCAAATTTTTTAATGGTCTATATCTAATCCCACCCGTAACATAATACTCCTGCTGAGTGTATTTGTCATCAATCTTCCCATCTTGATAGATACTAGAAATATCTACATATCTATTCCAATCATAACTATATTTAAATGCAGTTGTAAATGACCATTTTGAGCTAAAATCGTTACTATAATTTACATTTAGAAAACCATTTTTATCCCATAATCTTTCATTTGCCTCTGTATTGTACAATATTATAGAGCCAGGAAGACCTCTTTCTGAATCCAAATAACTTCCTTTAATTGATAAGTTGCCGCTCTTTCCAATTTTTCCATACAGATTAACCTCACCTCTAATTCTATTAACATCAGAATTCTCTCTCGTCTCATCTGTAACTAACTGACCATTTGTAAGTTTGAAAGGATAAACACCATCAGTATATAGCCAATCCCCATTCGCTCCAACTCTCCAATTATTGTTTAATTTACCCTCAATAACAATAGATGGATTTAGTAAATCAAAGGAACCGCCAATTAAATTTACTGCTATATTTATATTTTTATCTTTGAAATTGGGAGCTAGACTCTTTATATTCAATATTCCCGATGAGGCAAAATTTCTTGCTGGTTGAAAAATATTATCACTTTGCCCAATAGTGAGAGAGATCTCTTCTACATTGTATGTTGAGAATCTACCTATATCTATTTGACCGCTTTGCGCATTTGAGATTGTCACACCATCATAACTAACAGCCGTATGTTGCGATCCTAGATTTCTTATAGAAACACTCTTAACACCACCAACACCACCATAATCTTTTATACTTGCACCTGAAAACGTACGAACTGCTTCGTGAAGATCTTTTATAGCTAGATTCTCTATTCTACTCTTATCCATTACCTGTACTGGTGCACTTTGTTTTGATGGGGAAACTCTTTTTTCTGTTGAAAAAATAACCTCCTTAAGCACAGTATCTCTATCTTGAGATAATAAATTAGAAAAAGAGACTACACAGATTAGTGTAGACAATAATATTTTAAAATTCAAATCTATCTTTCGCATCTATCTTTGAGTTCATTACGATCTTTACCCCGAAATCGATAATTCAACAAAAATTAATGGCAGGTTTTCTGACTTGTTTTTTAAAGAGGCCTTCCCATCTTACGACAGTGGCGATATAGATTCTCTTTAATATAATAAACTTACAGCTACGGGTATAGTTCCTGACTTACACAAGATTCCCTTTTACTAACCTGCCCTACAATTGGGCAGATTACACCATCAACTAATGCAAAGGTAGAATAAAATTCCAATTCGCGAAAATTTTCTCACCAATAAGGTTCTAAAAGTTTACTTTTTATCTTGTTTTAATTCTTTTTTTTCTAGAATTTCACAAGTACCATTAAACACTGCACCGGCTTCTATACCAATGCACTGAGCTTTTAAATTTCCAGATAACGATGAACAGTTTTTTAGAGAGATAAGTCCATTTACAATGACATCGCCTTCTATTTTTCCCCAAACATCCATATTATCGCACTCCACCTTACCTTTTATAACACCATTTTCACCAACGACAATCTTTCCTCTCAATTTTATTTCTCCATCAAATGTACCATCTATACGAATATCTGATTGTGACACAAATGTACCAGTGACCTCCGTGCCTAGAGATATTCTACTAACTTCATTTATTTGATTAGTATCTATTTTTGCCATATCGCAACATATTAAATATGAATAACCTCGTTATGAGCTGCAGCTGCAGCTTCCATTATAGCCTCACTCATTGTTGGATGAGGATGAATTGTTTTAATTATATCTTTTGCTGTAGCTCCTAAATTCATTGCTAATACCATTCCTGATATAATTTCAGTTACATTTGCGCCAATAAGATGAGCTCCTAAAACTTTATCGCTTTTTGCATCTATTACCAACTTAACAAATCCATCTCTCTCTCCTGCTGATGTGGCTTTACCACTAGCTGTAAATGGGAATTTACCAATTTTATATTCGATTCCTGACTCTTTGGCTTTTTTCTCAGTTATTCCTGCAGATGCAATTTCTGGTGATGTGTAAGTAGCCCCAGGAATAGTTGCATAATTAATTGGAGCAACCTCCATTCCTGCTATCATCTCAACGCAAGCAATTGCCTCAGCTGAAGCAACATGAGCTAATGCTGGAGTTGCAATTACATCACCTATTGCATAGATTCCATCTATATTAGTCTTATATGACTCATCTACAACTATTTTACCTCTATTTATATCTACACCAATTTCTTCTAACCCTATATTTTGAATATTAGCAATCACTCCTACTGCAGATAATACTCTTTCTACAACTAATTCAACTTCTCCTTTTTTTGTTTCAATAGTTAATTTACAATCTTCACCGCTAATATCAACTTGTTTAACATTGCTAGATGTTAATACTTTTATTCCCATTTTTCTGAAGCTTCTACTTAATTGTGCTGAAACTTCCTCATCCTCGATAGGTGCAATCTGATCCATATACTCAATTAAATGCACCTCCACGCCCATTGAACGATAAAAATATGCAAATTCACTTCCTATTGCGCCAGAACCTATTACTGCCATACTCTTTGGTAGAGTATCAGGCATTAATGCTTCTCGATATGATATAATTCTTTCTCCATCTATAGGGGCAAAGGGTAGAGAATTAGCTCTAGCACCTGTTGCAACAATAATATGCTTTCCTTCAACTATATAAGAAGAAGTACTATCGCAAATATCGCTTAAAATTACCTCTACTTTATTATTTGTCAATATCTTTGCACTTCCTTTTATTACAGTAATATTATTCTTTTTAAATAAGAACTCTATTCCTTTACTCATATTATGAGCAACACTCCTCTCTCTCTCAACAATTTTCTTTATATCTGCATAAACAAATGCCTGATTATTCTGAACAATCTCACCTTTGTCATCTTTCAACTCTAATCCATAATCTGAAAGATGTTTTGTATAGTTAAACACTTGCGCACTCTTCATTAAAGCTTTGGTAGGAATACATCCCCAATTTAAGCAAACCCCTCCCAATTCTGATTTTTCTATCACTGCTACATTAAAACCAAGTTGAGCTCCTCTTATTGCGGCAACATAGCCACCAGGACCTGCTCCAATTACGACAATATCAAATTGTTTAGTCTCCATATGTTTTTATTGTTTATTCGTTTTTACCGTGACAAGCTTTATATTTTTTCCCACTACCACACGGACAAAGGTCATTACGTCCTACTTTTTTATCAACTCTAACAGGAGCATTTGATTTTGGTTCTCCTGAATTTGTTGCTAAATCATTACGTCCAGTTTGCATTTTTGAAAGATCTGTATGTTTTCGTTCTGCTTCTTGTCTTACAGGAATCTCTTCTGTTGATCTACGAAGTGCAACATGAGATCTTAATAAGAAAGCTAAAACGTCTCGACTTACCTTCTCTAAAACACCTTTGAATAGATTAAAACTCTCAAACTTGTAGATAAGTAGAGGATCTTTTTGCTCATAGGTAGCATTTTGAACGGATTGTTTTAAATCATCCATCTCCCTCAGATGCTCTTTCCAATGCTCATCAATAGTTATAAGCGTTACCGTTTTAACAAGGTTTCTAAATAGCTCTGCCCCTTTACTTTCGTATGACTTCTTTAAATCAACTACTAATTGAAGAATTTTCATACCATCTGTAATAGGAATAGCTATATTTTGATATGCAGCACCTTGTGTTGTATAAACCTGCTCTATCACAGGCCAAGTTTGAGTAATCAGTGCATCCGTTTTTCTTTTAATCCCCTCTTTTATCTCCTCCGTCAATCTATCTGCAATTTCATTAACAGTAGCTTTTTTATAAGTCTCCTCATCTATCTTACTCTCGATAGAAAGCTGCTTAATAATCTCAAAAGAAAACTCTTCAGAATCATAACTATCCTTAGATGAAGCCAATATCTCTGCATAATCTGAAATCATATTCTTTAAATCAACCTCAATACGCTCGCCGTATAAGGCGTTTCTTCTTCTATTATAAATTACTTCTCGCTGAGAGTTCATAACATCATCATACTCAAGTAATCTCTTACGTACCCCAAAATTATTCTCCTCAACTTTTTTCTGAGCTCTCTCAATTTGACTCGATAACATACTATGTTCTAAGGCTTCACTCTCACTCATACCCATCCTATCTACGATATTTGCCAATCTATCAGAACCAAATAAACGCATTAGATCATCCTCTAATGAAACATAGAATACAGAAGACCCAGGATCTCCTTGACGTCCAGCTCTACCTCTAAGCTGTCTATCTACACGACGGCTATCGTGTCTCTCTGTTCCAATAATAGCCAATCCACCTGATTGCTTAATTAACTCTTTTAATTTAATGTCAGTTCCACGACCAGCCATATTTGTTGCAATGGTCACCGCCCCCTCTTTTCCAGCTTCTGCAACAACATCTGCCTCTTTTGCGTGCTGTTTTGCATTTAGAACATTATGTTTTATACCTCTTAGTTTCAACATTCTACTTAATAGTTCCGAAATCTCTACAGATGTAGTACCAACAAGCACAGGTCTACCCGCTTCACTTAATTCAATAATTTTATCTATTACTGCATTATATTTAGCTTTCTTTGTTTTATATATAAGATCATTATTGTCTTTTCTAACAATTGGTCTATTTGTTGGGATAGTAACTACATCTAGCTTATAAATTGTCCAAAACTCACCAGCCTCAGTCTCTGCTGTTCCAGTCATTCCAGATAATTTATGATACATTCTAAAGTAGTTTTGAAGAGTAATTGTTGCAAATGTTTGAGTAGCCGCTTCAACTTTCACATTCTCTTTAGCTTCAATTGCTTGGTGCAAACCATCTGAATAGCGTCTTCCATCTAGAATACGACCTGTTTGCTCATCTACAATCTTAATCTTATTATCCATTACCACATATTCAACATCCCTTTCGAACATTGCATATGCTTTTAATAATTGATTTACCGTGTGAACCCTTTCCGCCTTTAACGCGTAATCAGCTAGTATTTGATCTTTTTTAATTTGTTTCTCTTCTGATGATACTTCACTCTTTTCTAACTCTGATATTTCAGCGCCAACATCTGGAAGCACAAAGAATTTTGAATCATTCGTATTTTTTGCTATTAATTCGTGTCCTTTATCAGTAAGTTCTACAGAACGGCTCTTTTCATCAATAACGAAATACAACTCGTCAGTTATAATATGCATCTGTTTACTATTATCTTGCATATAAAAATTCTCTGTCGAGAGTAATATTTGTTTTATTCCTGGCTCACTTAAGTATTTGATAAGTGGATTATATTTTGGCAAGCCTTTATGTGCCCTAAGCAAAATTTTACCCCCTTCCTCTTTGTTTCCGGCGGCAATTAATCGCTTCGCTTCATTTAGCATTGAGGTAACCTCAGAACGTTGAATTGAGTATATCCTATCAACAAATGGTTTATAATCTGCAAATTGTTGATCTTCTCCTTTTGGTACGGGCCCCGATATAATTAAAGGTGTACGTGCGTCATCAATAAGTACCGAGTCTACCTCATCCACTATGGCAAAATGATGTTTCTTTTGAACAAGATCATCCGTATTTACAGCCATATTATCTCTCAAGTAATCAAAACCAAATTCATTGTTTGTTCCAAATGTGATATTTGCTCTATAAGCTCGCCTACGAGCCTCCGTATTAGGTTGATGTTTATCTATGCAATCAACTGTTAAACCATGGAATTGATAGATAGGTCCCATCCATTCAGAGTCACGCTTAGAAAGATAATCATTAACCGTAACAATATGCACTCCTTTTCCAGCAAGTGCGTTAAGAAATACTGGAAGCGTAGCTACTAATGTTTTTCCCTCTCCTGTTGCCATCTCAGCAATTTTTCCTTGGTGAAGAGCAATACCACCTATAAGCTGCACATCGTAATGAACCATATCCCAAGTGATTTGATTCCCTCCTGCCATCCAAGTGTTTTTCCAAATTGCGTAATCGCCTTCAATAGAAACAAAATCTGTCTTTGTGCTCAAATCTCTATCTGTTTCCCACGCTTTTACTTTTATTGTAGAGTTCTCTTTGAATCTTCTTGCAGTAGATTTCATAATGGCAAATACGTCGGGAAGAACCTCTAATAACACCTCTTCAATTTGCTCATCAACCTTCTTAGCTAATTTATCAACTTCTGTAGCAATATTTTCTTTCTCATCAGGCGAAAGGTTTGTATCTTCTAATTGAGATCTATATTCGTGCTTTTTAGTCTCATTCGCAGATATTCTATCCGCAATAACTCCTCTTACTTTTGCTGACTCATCTCTGAGTTCATCATCTGTCAAATTGTCAATTCTTTTATATGCCTCTAATGTTTTATCTAACAAAGGGGTAATCAGCTTTAAATCTCTATCTGATTTTGTTCCAAAAAACTTTTTTAAAACTCCTGAAAATGTTACCATTACGTATATTATTATTTATTATTTATCTAAATATTTATTATTAACTCGCAAATATAACCAAAATAGACAAAAAGTAGACCATTAATCTTGTTTATATTTTGTACCTATCAAAAATTGAGATATCTTTGCATCGACATTTAGAAGTAACAAAAAATTAGTTATAACATTGGGTTATAACACAAAAGCGGAATTATTATGGAAAAAGGAAAAAACATTGCACTAGTTGCTCACGACAACAGAAAGCAAGATCTTATTGAATGGGTTAAATTTAACAAAGAAACCCTCTATTCTCACAAATTAATATGCACAGGAACAACAGGAAAGCTTGTTGAAAATGCTCTAAAGGAGGGAATTAGTGGCATTAGCTCTAAAATTAAAAATCTAATAAAAATTGATGTTGTTAAATTAAAATCTGGTCCATTAGGCGGAGATCAACAACTTGGAGCACTTATTGCCGAGGGAAAAATTGATATCCTCATATTTTTATGGGACCCAATGCAACCACAACCTCACGATGTTGATGTTAGATCTTTATTAAGAATTGCAACATTATATAATATCCCAACGGCAACAAATAGGTCTACAGCAGATTTTATAATCTCTTCCCAACTATTTAATGAAGAGTATTCTCCTATTATGAAAGATTACAGTAGCTATTTAGAGAGAAGTGTCTAGAAAGCTGATTTAGACTATACTAAAAATAAAAATGGATGTACAGTTATATTGAACTGCACACCCATTTTTTGTTTTTTTTTAATTACGCTTGCTCGATAGCTCCTAACGGACAAACATCTACGCAAGTGCCACAATCAGTACACGATGCTGGGTCAATTGAATAAACATCGCCTGCAGAAATAGCTCCTACAGGACATTCATCTACGCATGATCCACATGCTGCGCAATCTTCAGTAATTTTATACGCCATAACTTTACGTTTTTTGTTAAAAATAAAAGACAAATATAGCCACATAGAAATTATATTCCAAATATTTCTATTTTGATTCATTAATGACTCAAAACAAAATAATAATTAAATGGATAATAATATTTTCTTTATTTTAATGCAAAATTGTATTTTTGTAAAAAAAATAATCCTATGAGAGTACAATTAAAATTTAGAATCTTTTTCACACTCATCCTAGCATATTCAAACATCTGCTTTTCAGCCAATTATACATACAACACGAGTAATATCCAAGACACTAAAAGTACAGAATTTCCTCTAGAATTTAATAAAATAGTTCATGATTTTGGAAAGTTTTTAGATAACAGTGGGTCTAAATTCTACTCATTTAAATACAAAAACATATCAGACAAGCCTGTTATAATAATCAACATATCATCCACTTGTGGTTGCACTATCCCCGAGTGGTCTAAAAAACCGATTTCACCAGGAGAAGAGGGTGAAATTAAAGTTGAGTATTCAAATGATTTAGGTCCTTATGCATTTGATAAACGATTAAATATATATATAAACGGACAACGTGCTCCAAAAATTCTTCGCATTACTGGAACGCCGTATAAATCTAATAATATTACAGATAAGTATCCTGTACAGATAGGTTCCGTAAGATTAAAAAAGAATAATATGAATATTGGGCAAATATCTCAAGGAAATAAAAAATCTACAAAATTTGAACTATTCAACAACTCTGATAAGTCGGTAAAAATTACTTTTACAGATGCTACGCCAGGACTTAAAATAGAGTTTGACCCAAATGAAATATCATCTAAAAGTATTGGTAGTATAAAATACATCATAGACACAAAAGATAAAAAAAATTGGGGTAAAACTCAATATAAAGCATACATTGTATGCGACGGGGTAAAAGCAAAAGAGCCAATTAGTTTTGAAGCTACAATTCTTGATAACTTTGATTTTTTGGACAAAGAATTAAAAAACAAAACTCCAATGATAATTGCACAAACTAGCTCTTACAAATTTGGGGTAGCCTCTAAAAATAGTACTATAAAAGCAGAGTTTAGTTTAAGAAATACTGGACATAGTAATTTAATAATACATAAAGCCGATAAAACAGATGAGAGTATAAAGATAACTTATCCAAACAGCGTTAAACCTGGAGATCATTTTAAGATATATGCAGAATATAATACTGGAAATAAAGTTGGTGAGATATCACAGACGATAACATTAATTACTAATTCTGCAACAAGGCCGCTAGTAAATCTGTTTATTATTGGAGAAGTAAAATAACATTATGATTGACAAAACCAATACAACCGGGGCATGGCCTCCCAAATGTGAAGAGAATCCCGATACAGCTTTAGTAGTTAACAAAGGGATTGAACAACCTCCAATCATTAATCCTTATATAAAAAATTTCTATAAAAAGAAGCCATTAATTTTAACCGTACAAGAGTATTTAGATGGAATATTCAATGGGAATACTGTAATTTTAAGCAAGGCAATCACTTTGGTAGAGAGTCAGTTGCAAGAGCATCGCGATATTGCTCAGAAAATAATAGCAGCTTGTCAAATATATATTACTGAGAAGAATATAAAATCAAAAAGAATTGGTATTACTGGAGTTCCAGGAGCGGGAAAAAGTACCTTTATTGAGGCATTCGGAGGATATATTACTTCAAAAGGAGATAAACTAGCAGTTTTAGCTGTTGATCCAAGTAGTGAAAGAACAAAAGGCAGTATTCTAGGTGATAAAACTAGAATGGAGACATTATGTAATGACCCAAACGCATTCATAAGACCAAGTCCAAGTGCTGGATCACTAGGAGGTGTTGCGCGCAAAACTAGGGAAACAATAATTTTATGTGAAGCAGCTGGGTTTAATGTTATTTTTATTGAGACTGTTGGTGTAGGTCAATCTGAAACAGCGGTTCACTCTATGAGTGATTTCTTCTTACTCTTGATGCTCTCTGGCGCTGGAGATGATTTACAAGGAATTAAGAGGGGCATTATGGAGATGAGTGACTTAATTACAATTACAAAAGCGGACGGGAACAATATAGAAAAAGCAACTCTTGCAAAAGCGTTATATTCCAATGCTTTACACCTATTTCCACCAACTGAATCAACTTGGGTACCTACAGCTATGACTTCGTCTGCCATTACAAAAGAGGGATTAACTGAGATTTTAGAAAAAATCAATGAATATTTTAATTTAGTACATAATAACGGGTATTACAATAAGAAGAGACGAGAGCAAGCTCAATATTGGATGTATGAGAGCATAAATGAGGCGCTAAAGAACAATTTTTATGAAAACATTGTTATTACAGAAGAGCTCTCAAAGTATGAGCAAGCGGTGCTTAACGGTAAACTTGAGTCATTTATTGCAGCAGAAGAGCTTCTAGAAATGTATCGAGAATTAAATAAAAAATAAAATAATTTTATGAATTGGCACTTAATAGAGGATGTCCTGCGTAATAGCTTATTAATTACAGGGTTGGTTATAACGATGATGATGATGATTGAATATTTTAATACTCAATCTCATGGTAAGCTTTTTTTAAAACTCACCAAATCAAAATTTAGACAAATTCTATTTGGAGCAACATTAGGGATGATTCCTGGATGTCTTGGCGGCTTTGCAGCGATTTCTCTATTTACTCATGGTTTTTTTAGTTTAGGAGCTTTGATTGCCACTATGATTAGCACATCTGGGGATGAAGCTTTTCTTATATTAGCTATTATCCCACAAAAGGCATTTATTCTGTTTGGTACACTTTTTTTTATCGCGATAATTACAGGTTTATTAATAGATTTTGTATTCTATAAAAAACAGAAAATTAGAAAATGTTCAAATAATTTTGAAATTCATGCTCAAGACGAAGTTGAAACACCATCTCTAGTTAAACTATCCTCATATAGAGCCATTCTAAAACCATCTAGAGAGAGAATAATTATCTTTTTAGGAATAATACTATTTATCACAGCCGTTATTATGGGCATCTTGCAATGTTCCCATCCTGAACACAATGCCTCTTGCGGACACGTACATTCAGAGCACTGTTCACACGGTACACACCCAGTTAGTTTCAATATATTAAATGAGCAATGGATAAATGTGATATTTGCAATTGTAAGTTCTGTTACTCTTTTATTTACAGCTACCGCTAAAGAACACTTTATAAAAGAACATATTTGGAATCATATAATAAAAAAGCATTTTATTTCGGTATTTTTATGGACATTTGGAATACTCACAATATGCCAGCTAGGATTGGGGTATTTTAATATTACACATTGGATAAATGACAATATGCCAATTGTTATTTTATTAGCCGCATTAGTTGGACTGATTCCACAGTCGGGGCCTCACCTCATCTTTATTACTCTATTCGCACAGGGCGCTTTACCATTCTATATATTATTGGTAAACTCAATAGTTCAAGATGGGCATACAACATTACCACTACTAGCTAGTAATAAACGAGATTTTATAAAAAGTAAGATTATAAATATGATAGTGGGGCTAATTATAGGTTTTGCTTGTTGGGCACTTCTATAATCAACCCCACTACAATGGGTCTTATATGCGTATTACTTAATAATGACTACAATTTATTCTCCATTCATCGAGATTAAAAACTCATCATTATTAACTGTTTTTTGCAATCTATTTTTCATAAATTCCATAGCTTCTACACTATTCATATCAGCTAAATGATTTCTTAAAATCCATATGCGATTTACGACATCTGGATGATATAATAAGTCATCGCGACGAGTTGAGCTTAATGTCACATCTACCGCAGGGAATATACGCTTATTAGAGAGTTTTCTATCTAGCTGCAACTCCATATTTCCCGTTCCTTTAAACTCTTCAAAGATTACTTCATCCATCTTTGAACCAGTATCTGTTAATGCTGTTGCTAATATCGTTAATGAACCTCCATTTTCAACATTACGAGCAGCTCCAAAGAAACGCTTTGGTTTATGAAGAGCATTTGCATCAACACCTCCACTAAGCACCTTACCCGATGCGGGTTGTACAGTATTGAATGCTCTTGCTAGGCGAGTTATTGAGTCCAATAAGATAACAACATCGTGACCACACTCTACTAAACGTTTAGCTTTCTCTAGTACGATGTTTGCTACTTTTACGTGACGCTCCGCAGGTTCATCAAATGTAGAGGCAACAACCTCTGCTTTAACACTTCTGGCCATATCCGTAACCTCCTCTGGACGCTCATCAATAAGAAGAACTATCATATACACCTCTGGATGGTTATCTGCTATAGCATTTGCAACCTCCTTAAGCAGCATAGTCTTACCAGTTTTAGGTTGAGCTACAATTAGTCCCCTTTGTCCTTTTCCAATAGGTGTAAATAGATCTACAACTCTACATGACATGTTATTATGCCCATTAGCAGTTAACTCAAATTTTTCATTTGGGAATAGAGGTGTTAAGAAATCAAAAGGAACTCTATCTCTTATAAATTCTGGACTTCTTCCATTTATTTCGCTAACCTTTACTAATGGAAAGTATTTATCACCTTCTCTTGGTGGCCTAATTTCGCCTCTTAATGTATCACCTGTTTTTAGTCCAAATAGTTTAATTTGCGATTGTGAAACATAGATATCATCTGGAGAATTAAGATAATTATAATCTGAAGAGCGAAGGAAACCGTAGCCATCAGGCATTATCTCTAATACACCACTTGCTTCAACAATTCCTTCAAATTCCACCTTTGGAATCTTCTTTTTATTCTTTTGTGCACTATCCTCTTGTTTTGCACCTTGATCACTCTTTTGCTCTTGTTCGAGCATTAAATTTTTTTCATCCACTTCTGACTCTACGGCACTATTTTGAGTTTTTCCGTTGGCAGATTCAACTATTGGTTGTTTTGGTTTTCTCTCTTTCTTTTTGTTTTGAGGCTTTACCTCATTGATTTTAGAGGTTTCGCTTTCTTCTGTTTTTTCAACTTTAATCGGCTCAATCTTCTCAGCTCCTTTAGTAGTATCTGCAGCTTCTTGTTTTGGGCTCTTAGGTCTACTTGAAGGTCGTTTTTGAGCTGCCCCTTCTTTAGATTGGGGAATTTCATTTTTTTTGCGACCTTGTTCCATAGACTTTGCATTACCACTCTCTGATAGATCTGAATTAGAAGATTCAACCTTCTGATCCTCTTCTACTTTTTGGTTTTTAACTGCTGTATTTGGTTTAATTCTAGTTCTAGGACTCTTTTTTACAGCATCACTACTAGTAACTGGTTCATTATTTTTTTGTATAGGAACTCTATTACGCTGCGGTTTTCTCTGTATAGGAGAATTTGCGCCTTGTATGGCTTGTTCATCCAAAATTTTATATATTAAATCCTCTTTAGACAATGATTTAACCTTCTGTAGTTTTAGCTTTTCAGCTATTAGCAAAAGTTCATCTAAACTCTTACTACTTAATTCTATAATATCGTACATTTGATTTTAAATAAATGGGGAAACCTTTATTATTTATAAGAACGTTGACTTAAATGTTTTTCAGAAATCAACGGATGCAAAGATACATTATTTTAGATAAAAACCAAAAAAAGCTATATAAAAATAGCCATCGTCAAGTTATTATTTTTTGTATGTTTCACTTACAATAACAACTTTACGTTGGCTAATTTACTATTTTATTTTCAGAAGTAATTTATTTTACAGCAACTACATCTATCTCAACTAAAGCCCCTTTAGGTAGTGCAGCTACTTCATATGCCACTCTTGCGGGATATGGTTCATTAAAATAAAGTGCGTAAATTTCATTCAATGCAGCAAAATTGCCTAAATCAGAAAGGTAAACATTAGCTTTAACAACATCAGACATAGCATATCCTCCCTCCTCTAAAACATATTGTACATTTTTTAAGACTTGATGCAATTGTTCTTTTATTCCGCCTTCTACGAATTCTCCTGTATTTACATCAATTGGTATTTGTCCCGATACATAAATTGTATCATTTGCTATGACTGCTTGGCTGTAAGTTCCAACTGCTTTAGGTGCTTTTGGACTCGATACTATTTTTCTCTCCATTTTATAATGATTTTATAATGATTTATAAATATTAGATTGTATATAATTCTATAATTAATATCCGCTTCTGCTATCCCAATAACTAGCATTCTTCTTATATTGTAAAAGATCTGCTAAGGCTGATGCTTTTGCATTTATTCTAAAACTCCAACTGGCCCACTGTCCATTTGGTATATATGATACTGATATTTGAAAACAATGTAAATCATACGTAGCACTCAATTGAGTAGTAGATATTTTCATTTTCATCAAATCTACATTTGTAGATAAATTCATATTAAGTTGTTCTGATAATCTAATCTGCCCCGAAAAACCTAACGTTTGTAGGTGATTATTTTTAACTATAAGTTCGTCATTAGCATAACTATAACTTCTATTGTACGAATAATTATAGTTAAAGTTCATACTCCAAGGAACATTCGGTGGCATATAATAGACCCATCCACTTGGAATATATTCTCCAGTTATCGGGTGATAATAAACTCTATGATACATTGTTGATTGCGATTGACTTGTACTTGAAGAGGACTCACCTCCCGATTTATAATCACTTCCCATTTTGCTTTGCCCTTTACCCGAAAAAGAGTATGCTGTTGAGAAATTTGCACTCACCAATCTGAAAAGACTTAAACCGCCCTCTTGCACAATATTATATGTTCCTATCTTTTTTCCATACTCATTAATAGCGTATGGATCAAGGTTAGCACTCGCTGAGATGCCTAGTTTTCCAAAAACTGTTGTACTCATATTGACACTAATGTTAGATAAGTTTAAAGAATCTGCCAAGAAATTATAAGATCCCGAAAAATTCAATTGATCTATCAATTTTATTTTCTTTACTCCTTTACTTGTAGTATCTTGACGATCTCTAACCTTAGCCTCTAAGTTATTATTTAAAGAGAAACTCATACTTGCAGATTCTCCCATACTTGGAGGAGAGTTAATTTGCGACTCATATTTATTGTATGGAACCACAAATTGTGTTCCATTAGCATCAATATATGAAAGTGTAGTATACCCATTCGCTTCTGTTCCTAATTCTGGCCTATAACTAAGACTTAAACTAGGTGTAACCATATGTCTGATAGCCTCTATCCTTCTATTTTTACCAAAATTAAACATACCATACAAACGCGTATTAAAAGAGATTCCACCAGAATAATCTTGTGTTACTCCAAAAGTACTAAATGGATCCGAAACAATCGTTTCAACTCTTTGTTCCTCTTGGTTGTACATTTTTTCACTGTCTGAGAAGTACCAATTCATACCATACGATATAGAAGGACTAGCTTGAATATAGTTTGCTATTGTAAACGATGGTAGAGTAATACTAAAGTTATGCTTCATTCCATTTTGCATATTTTTCAAAAAATCTGGCTCATTTATCTCTTTTACTTGAAAACTAATCCTATTAGCAAATGTTGTATTATAGTTAAAAGCAAAAGATTCATAAAACTTCTCTTTACCAACTCTCTCTTTTTTCTTGAATGGATATATTCTATTAACCGTAAATGTTAAATTGGGCAATGTTACTGAATATGAACTATCTCTTGAATTTTGACTATGTAAAGCATTCACAGATAAGCTAAATGGTGTGCCAGTCCAAGTCTTTCCATATGAAATTGATGACGAAGTCTGTGTTTGTAAACCTTGCTCAATAGATGTTGTATTATAAATATTATTTGATGGACTCGATAAATTCACTGATGCCCTAAATGTTGTACCTGGCCTAGCCTTGGAGTCCTGTGAGTGAGACCATTGAAACGAAAAATTTGATGACTCATTGTAATCAGGAGAATTCTTTTCGCCAGTAACATCGTGTGAATATGATAATGCTAAATTTCCATTATACTTGTATCTTTTGTTATATCTTGAATTTAGTTGAAGCGCCCAAGACCCTAATGTGTAAATATCAGTGGTTGCAGATAAATCAAAATGTTGTCCAAATACAAAATAGTAACCTAATCCTCTTAAAAAAAATCCACGAGATATCTCCTCACCGTAAGACGGAATTAATATTCCACTACTTCTCTGAGACCCAAGCTCTGGAACAAATCCAAAAGGTAGAGCAAACGGCGTAGGCACATCTTCTAGTACTACATAAGCAGGTCCAAAAACAGTTTTTTGAGTTCCATCTGGACTAGCAATTACTTTTGCAGCCGTCATTTGCAAGTAAAAATGTGGATGGTCATGATCACAAGTAGTATATTTTCCTTTTGATATATTAAAAGAATTATCAGGCATCTTTTTTATGTAGGTTCCGTGTAGATACCCTTCCCCCTCTTGTGTTATCATATTTTTTATTTTCGCCTTCCCCGATTTAAAATTATAATATACGCTTTCAACCTCATAGGTAGCCTCTCCTTGTTTCATTACAGGAGCGCCTTTTATTTCTCCATTTATATCGGGATAACCTTTTGCAAAAACAGTTCCTTTATCTAAATCATATGCAATATAGTCTGCAGTTAGCTCAAAATCTCCATATTTTACATTTGTTCCACCATAATAATATATCATTTTTCTGCCAGCTCTAAAATCTTCAATTAAAGAATCTTTTGCTGTAGAAAATATCGGATCATCTATATTACCTTCTGTTTTTAAGCTATCGTGAGAATGCTCGTGATCGTGACCGTGAGAATTATTGATTAAAGAATCTTGCGCCAAAGAATCTTTTGAGTTTTCTATGAAACTAGTTGTTATATTCTTGGAAATAGTATCTATTTGCTGTAATATTTTTGAAGGCTTTTCGGCTCCCGATAAATTACCATCAAACAACTGACCAGCAATCAGTACCACAAAAGAAATTATTATATTACTCAAAGATTTTTTTATCTGCATATGAAATGATGCTGATTAGCAATTATTAAACTTCAGAGGCCTTTATCTTATAAAACCTCTTTTTGCTATTGTTTTTTAAAAATTATTAATTTTGCAAACGCAAATATACACCAACTTTTTGTATTTTTGCCATTGTCAACAAAATAAAAGGTTGATTAATAAACAAACATAACAACATATATGCCATTAAAACTAGCAATTAAGCGTTTTTTAGCCTTTGTCATATCTATTTTTATTGTGATAATAGTTACTCCAGCAGAGATGTTTGGACAAAGCGGTACATTAAACACTGTTGTGATAGATCCAGGTCACGGCGGCAGAGATCCTGGTGCCATCAGTACAAACGGTAAATATTATGAAAAGAATATAACACTACCCCTTGCATTAAAACTTGGGGATCTAATAAAATCAAAATACCCTAAAGTAAAAGTTATTTATACAAGATCCACCGACAAATATCTTGATCTAAGCTCAAGAACTGCTATTGCGAATGAAAATAATGCGGATCTATTTATCTCTATACATATAAACGCCACAACTTCATCAAAAGTATCAGGAACAGAGACATTTGTTATGGGAACACATAAGAGCGATGCGAACTTTGAAGTTTGTAAGAGAGAGAACTCAGTATTAGTCATTGAGGATGACTATCATACAAAATATGAAGGTTTTGATCCAAATTCTCCTGAATCTTATATTATTTTCTCATTATTGCAAAACACACATTTGGAGCAAAGCCTCTTGTTCGCAGAGGAGATTCAAAATCAATTTAAGAAGGGTCCAATTTATGGTAATAGAGGGGTTAAGCAGGGGGGATTATTGGTATTATGGAAAACTACAATGCCAGCAATACTTACTGAAGTTGGTTTTATCTCAAACTCTTCTGATTTAAAGATTATAACTAGCCAAAAAGGGCAAGAGCAGCTATCAAAACAACTTTTTGATGCATTTGTCAGATATAAGGACAATTTTGATGCTAAAAATTCATCCGCCAAGATAGAAGTGGCAAATAGAGAATCAATTTCTAGAAATGATGATTTTTTTGCCATTCAAATATTCTCTGTTGGCAAAGAACTTCAATCGGACTCCCCTGATTTAAAAGGCTGGAAAAATTACGGATTTGTAAAAACTGGCAATCTATATAAATATTATGTAGGCAGATACAACTCGTCAGATGAGGCAAAAGAGAGACTTAGAGAGGTGAGAAAGAGCTTTAGAGGAGCATTCATTATTAATGTTAAAGATGGTAAAATTGTAAAATAAATTAAATATACTATTTTTGCCATCACATACATATATATATATTACAACAAAATGAATAATATTAGGATAAGTAAAAATCAAGCAATAGGACTTTTTTTATTAACAATAATAATTAGTACGTTTCTAGTACTTAACTTCTTAAAAGGACAAAATCTCTTTAATGGAAAAACTAATTACCAAACCTTCTACAAAGATATTGCAGGGCTTACTGCCACTACTCCTGTCTATATTAGTGGATACAAAGCTGGTATAATAGAAGAGATAAAATATAATAAAGAGAATAATAATTTTGCTGTCATTTTTTCTTTAAAATCCGAATTTGAAATACCAAGCAACTCAATTGCCGAGATTTATAGTGCAGATATTATGGGTACAAGATATTTGCGCATTACATATGGCAATTCAAAAACAATTGCTAAAAAAGGAGATACATTTGAAGGGAGAATAGAATCTGACATGATGAGTGAGCTCACTGCAAGTATTGGCCCTCTAAAGGATCAACTAAGTTCTCTTATCAACAATTTAAATACTACTCTTATAAGTGTAAACTCTCTTTTAGATGAGAACGCAATAACACAACTACATAGCTCTTTTGAGAATTTAAATGAAACATTAAGTAATGCTGAAAATTTTACAGATTCACTAACAAGACTCTCGCCACATTTAAACGAGATTGTCACCAATTTAGAGTACCTATCGGGAAACTTTAAGGATAGTGGAGATGATATTGAATCGTCACTTAGCAATATAAATAATATTACCACCCAATTATCAGAAGCTAAACTAGAAGAAGCTGTGAATAATCTTAACACACTTTTAGTAAAAATTCAAGATCAAGAGGGTAGTTTAGGTAAGCTAATAACAACAGATTCTTTACATAACTCAATCAACTCTACCATCAGTAGCATTGACACCTTAATCAAGAAAATTACAGAGAACCCTAAGAAGTATATCAAAGTGTCAGTTTTTTAACAATTTTACTCTCAAAATTGTTGATAACTAGCGCCTTTCAGATAGCCTAGGCAAGGGGTTTTATTTATAATTACCTAAATATCAGTCATTTATCGCGATAAAAATTTTTTAGGCTGATTATTAAGGTTTTGAGAAAATTTTTAGTTTTTTTTTTTTATATGTAATTTTTTTTTTCAAACTTTGTAGGACAAATCATAGAAAAATACACTAAAATTTTCGTCCAGCTTATGAATGCTCTCCCACATATACGAGTATGGAATAACTGTCTCTCTATGATAAGAGATGTTATACCTGCTACAACTTTTAAAACTTGGTTTGAACCAATCAATGCAATCGATCTTGTTGATTCAAAATTTACATTAGAAGTACCATCGGAATTTTTTAGAGAGTATCTAGAAGAACACTTTATTGACTATATTAGCAAAGCTCTTAAAAGGGAGATTGGAGCAAATGCTAAACTTGTATACCAAGTTAAGATGGTCGACGAAAGTGCTATTGTTATCCCTTCCCAAAATTCAAAAGAGATAAAGAATAAGTCAATTCCTTTTCCAGAAAAGCCAGAGAAGATTAATATTAATCCATTTGTCATACCAGGATTAAAACAACTCAATATTGAACCACAGCTCAACCCTAATTACTGTTTTGCAAATTTCATTGAAGGAGAGTGTAATAAATTGGGGAGAGCAGCTGGATTATCTATATCAGAAAAACCTGGTAATAACGCATTTAATCCCCTTTTCATTTATGGTGGCCCCGGTTTGGGCAAAACTCACTTAGCCCAGGCTATTGGAATCGCCATAAAAGAAAGAAACCCAGAAAAAATTGTGTTATATGTGAGTGCAAATAAATTTCAAACTCAATATATGGATGCGGTTAATGTAAAAAATAAACTAACCGACTTTCTTCATTTTTATCAATTAATGGATGTCCTTATTATTGATGATGTACAAGAATTTGCTGAAAAACCTGGAACACAAAATGCTTTTTTTCATATTTTTAATCATTTACACCAAAATGGAAAACAGTTAATCTTAACTAGTGATCGAGCTCCAGTTGATTTAAAAGGCTTAGAAAACAGATTATTGTCAAGATTTAAATGGGGATTATCTGTCGAACTAACTACCCCATGTTTTGATACCAGATTAGATATTTTAAGAGCCAAGAGTTACAAAGATGGCATTGAGTTGTCTGAAGAAATTATGTATTTCTTAGCAAACAAAATTACTGGTAATATTAGAGAAATTGAAGGTACATTAATCTCTTTAATTGCTCATGCAACTTTAACAAAACAAGAGATAACCCTTGATCTTGCAAAAAGATTAACAGATAAAATAGTTTCTGAAGGGAATAGTGAAGTTTCTCTAGCAAAGATTCAGGAGACTGTATGTGGCTATTTTGGGATATCTCCCGACATAATTGCATCTAAAACAAGAAAGAGAGAGATAGTGCAAGCTAGACAGATTGCTATGTATTTGAGCAGAAACTTAACAAAAACCTCGCTTGCAGCAATTGGATTACAAATAGGTGGAAAAGATCACGCTACAGTTTTACATGCTTGTAACACAGTTAGTGATTTAATTCAAACAGATAGAAACTTTAAGCAATATGTATCTGATATAGAGAAGATGCTTAGAACGGATATAACACTATGATAACACAAAGTATTATGGATATTTTTGGGGAGATCCTAAAGATTCCAAGAGAGAGTGGACATGAAGAATTAATTGTTAAATATCTTCAAGATTTTGCTAAAAAAAATAATCTGGAGTGTAAGACTGATAAAATAGGTAATGTGGTGATTATAAGAGATGCGTCTGCCGGAAGAGAAAACTCGCCTACCGTTGTTTTGCAAAGCCACTCAGATATGGTATGTGAGAAAAATTCTGGTATAACCCATAATTTTGAAAAGGATCCTATTAATGTAGTTGAAGAGAATGGATGGTTAATCTCAAAAGAGACAACTATGGGAGCAGATTGCGGAATAGGAATGGCTGCACAGCTTGCAGCACTGATAGATAATACACTAGAGTGCGGAAAGATTGAAGCGCTCTTCACAGTAGCAGAAGAGACAGGCTTAGATGGAGCAAAAGCACTAACACCCGATTTTATTACCGGATCTATTCTTATAAACCTTGATTCAGAGGACGAAGGAGAGCTCTTTATAGGCTGTGCAGGTGGAATTGACACTACAGCTAAATTTAAATATACAACTTACCAGGCTACAAAAGAATATGTTAAGTGTGAATTTAAAATATTTGGAGCGATAGGAGGACATAGTGGAGACGACATTGAAAAAAACAGAGCAAATGCAAACAAAATCTTAGCTAGATTCCTTTACAGAGCTTTAGAAAAGATTGATTTTGAACTATACGAAATAGATGGCGGAAATAAAAGAAATGCAATAGCGAGAGAGGCTTTTGCAGTTATCGGATTCCCTGCTAAATCAGAGAAAACTGCCATTAAAATATTTAATCAAGTTATTAGCGAAGTTAAAGAGGAGTTTAAAGCGAGTGATCCAAATATTGATGGAACAGTTGGTAGAGTTGGAATATTAGATGTTAATGACAATTTATACATAGGAGAGCCCAATAAAGCTATTGATAAAAATTGTATCGCTTCATTAATTTTTGCATTAAATTGCGCCCCTCACGGAGTACTATCAATGAGTAATGATATTAAGGGTTTGGTTGAAACATCTACCAATTTAGCTTCAATTAAGATGGTGCCTGGAAATATCATCCGTGTAGGAACAAGCCAAAGAAGTGCATTAAACAGCTGTAGGAGATACGCTGCAGAACAAGTAGAAGCTTGCTTTGCATTAGCTGGTGCAAAAGTTACGCACGAAGGAGAATATCCAGGATGGCAACCCAAATTAGATTCAAAATTACTAGAGATATCTAAAGACGCATATAAAAGATTATTCAAAACAGAACCCATTGTAAGAGCAATTCACGCAGGTTTAGAGTGTGGGTTATTTTTAGATAAATATCCAAACTTAGATATGATCTCTTTTGGACCAACCATCAAGGGAGCACATGCCCCTGGTGAAAGACTAGAACTACAAACTGTTGATAAATTTAGAAAACTACTAGAAGAGGTCCTTACAAATCTAAAATAATAATATTATGAGCATTTTACTTGCACCATCTATGTTGTCTGCAAATTTTGGAGAACTAAATAAAGATATAGAGTTAGTAAATAATAGTGTTGCTGATTGGTTTCATTTAGACGTAATGGACGGAGTATTTGTTCCCAATATTTCATATGGATTTCCAATAATCAAATCAATTGCAGAAAAGGCAAGAAAACCACTTGATGCACATTTAATGATTGTTAATCCCGATAAATATATCGCTAATTTTAAAGAAGTAGGAGTTGAATGGCTAAGTGTTCATTATGAAGCATGTACCCATCTACATAGAACTTTAGATGCTATAAAGAAATTAGATATGAAAGCTGGAATTGCATTAAATCCACACACTCCAGTTTCTCTACTCGATGAGATTATTAGTGATGCTGATTATGTTCTGATAATGTCGGTTAACCCAGGTTTTGGAGGACAAAGCTTCATTGAGAACTCTATTGAAAAGGTATCGCGTTTAAAAGAGCTCATTCTAAGAAAAGGTAGCAAAGCTTTAATTGAAGTTGATGGTGGTATCTCTTCGCATAATTCTCATATTTTACAAAACGCTGGAGCAGATATTTTAGTTGCAGGAAATGCAGTATTTGGCGCTAAGGATCCTAATGAAGAAATGAAAAAAATTAAAAGGCTATCACCTATTTAATTAAATCAAATATTTAACCTCCTTAAAAGCATAAGTTTTACACACACCATTAGTGTGTTCTATAACAATACATCCATATTCATCAACATCGATAATTTTACCTCTAAATGGAATAGCCTCCTTTATTTTTTCTATAGGGATATTCACTTTTGCCTCTGGACCAATCTCATAAAAGGTATTAATTATTCCTAAGCGGAAAAGATTATCTACATATATCTTCCTAATCTTTTGAACACCATCGCTAAATAGAATAGTATAATATTCGTCAATACAAGAGAGCATCAAGTTCAATTCCACTCCCCTATCATATTCATTAATATCGTGATTCAATTGGATTAAAGATATTGGATTTGGCGCGTCTGAAGCAAACTTTTCTTGATTTAAGTTAAAGCCTATTCCGACAATTGACACCGCCAATTTGTCACCTGTAATTGTATGCTCAATAAGTATCCCACAAATTTTCTTATTATCTACATAAATATCGTTAGGCCACTTAATTTTAGCTTTTATATCTTTATTTTTCAAATACTTAACAACACCTAGTGAAACAACTTGAGATATTGCTGATTGATTAATCGGTGATAAAAACAATGGCTTTAAAAGAAGTGTAAACGTTAGATTTTTCCCTGCTTCGCTCTCCCATGAATTCCCTTTTTGTCCACGTCCACTTGTTTGATAATCAGCAATCCAAACAGATCCTTCGTCTGCATTAGCACACTCTCTCTCAGCAATAAGATTTGTAGAGTCAATCTCACTGTACCACTTTATTTTAATATTCTCTATCATAAATTATTGGTTAAAAATTTGTATAAGTAATTTTATAAGAAAGTATATAATAAACTTTATGTATATTTGCACTACAAAGATAAACAAAGAAATAAAAATAAAATGACAAAGAGTAAAACATCAAACCCAACATTAAACATTGAGGTGGAAACTATAGTAAATGCAATGCTAGATAAAAAAGGACAAAACGTGTGCTCACTTGATTTAAGTGAGATAGGCACAAGTATTTGTGACTGCTTTATTATCTGTAATGCAGATTCTAACACAAATGTATTATCTATTGCCGATAATATTGAAGACGAAATGATTTTAAAATGTCAAAGAAAAGTTGTAAGACAACAAGGAAGAGAGAACGCATTTTGGATAATACTTGATTACACCGATATTATTGTACATATTTTCCAAACAGAATACAGAGATTTCTACCGATTAGAAGAATTATGGGCTGACGCTGACAAAAAACTTTACGAATAACATATATACAATTAGAAACAGAACCGAAGAATAGAAGAATAGAAGAATATGGAGTCTAATAATGCAAAGTCGCCTAAACCTAAAAAAAAACAGAATCCCCAAAAATTTAATTACCTACTAATTTATGTACCAATTATCGCGATAATTGCATATATGTTTTTTAATTATGATGGAGGTGAACCTGTAAAAACTGAATGGTATAAAGTTAAGGAGCAGATGATCCCGAATGGAGATGTAGAAAAAGTAACATTCATAACAAATCAAAATAGAGCGGAAATTACAATTGTATCAGATAGCCTAAAGAAATATCAAGAGGAATTTGGAAATAAGGTGCCATTACATGGTCCTCATTTCTTTTTCATTGTCTCTGGCAACTTTGATTCAGAAGAGCAATTAACTCTTGCTAGAGAAGAACTACCTGTAGATAAGAGGTTCATCATAGAGAATGAAGAGCGAAATAACTATATGCTTAGGATATTAGATTTCCTTATGCTACCATTAATAATTCTTGCATTGTGGTTCTTTATCTTAAGAAGAATGACAAAGAATGCAGGCGGAGGCGGAACCGGCGGAGGCATTTTTAATGTTGGAAAATCTCAAGCAAAATTATTTGATAAAGATAACAATGTCAAGGTAACTTTTAAGGATGTTGCAGGATTAGAAGAGGCAAAGATAGAGGTTATGGAGATTGTTGATTTTCTTAAAAATCCAAAAAAATATACAACACTTGGAGGAAAAATACCTAAAGGCGCCCTACTAGTTGGCCCTCCAGGCACAGGTAAGACTCTTTTAGCTAAGGCTGTTGCAGGGGAGGCCGAAGTTCCGTTCTTTTCAATCTCAGGATCTGATTTTGTTGAGATGTTTGTTGGAGTTGGAGCATCTAGAGTTAGAGATTTATTTAAACAAGCAAAAGAGAAAGCTCCTTGTATAGTGTTTATAGATGAAATTGACGCAGTTGGTAGAGCTAGAGGTAAAAATGCAGGTTTCTCATCAAACGACGAGAGAGAAAACACACTTAATCAACTTCTTACAGAGATGGATGGCTTTGGAACAAACTCTGGAGTTATTATTCTTGCTGCCACAAACAGAGCTGACATATTAGACAAAGCTCTAATGAGAGCAGGTAGGTTTGATAGACAGATTCACGTTGATCTTCCAGAGCTAAAGGAGAGAGAGGATATATTTAATGTTCATTTAGCTAAATTAAAACTGCAGGATGGATTAGATATTACATTCTTATCAAAACAAACACCTGGTTTTTCTGGTGCTGACATAGCAAACGTATGTAACGAAGCTGCGCTTATTGCTGCACGTAAAAACAAAGAGGCTATTGAGAAGCAGGATTTCTTAGATGCAGTTGATAGAATAGTTGGCGGCTTAGAGAAGAGGAGCAAGATTATTCCTCCTCACGAAAAGAGAACGATTGCTTTTCATGAGGCTGGTCACGCTACAGTCAGTTGGGTACTGCCACACGCTAATCCACTATTAAAAGTAACCATTATTCCTAGAGGAAGAGCATTAGGAGCGGCTTGGTACTTACCAGAAGAGCGACAAATCACAACAACTGAACAGATGATGGACGAGATGGCTGCTACAATGGGAGGAAGAGCCGCAGAAGAGATTGTTAATGGTAAAATTTCAACTGGAGCTCTATCTGATCTAGAAAAGGTTACAAAACAAGCATATGCAATGGTTAGTTACTTTGGAATGAGTAAAAACGTTGGGCACATTTCATTCTACGATTCGCAAGAATCTGGGTATAACTTACAAAAGCCATATAGTGAAAAGACGGCTGAACTTATAGATCAAGAGGCTAAATCTTTAATCGATCAAGCACACAAGCAAGCACTTGATGTGATTAATGAACATAAAGAGCAATTCACAAAACTTGCTGAACTTCTTTTAGAAAAAGAGGTAATATTTACAGAGGATCTTGAGAATATCTTTGGACCTCGACCTAAAAAAGATGGTGTATAATGAAGGAATTGGTTACAAGAACAATTAGCGGTATTGCATTTACAGCATTGACTATATTTGGAATATTATGGCATCCCATATCTTATGGGGTGCTCTTTTCTTTTTTTATTGCGTTAATGCAATACGAATATATTAACTTAAGTATTGGTAAAAAAAGTGGTGTAGCTCCTATTTTTTTGGGTATAGCCACAGGAATATTGCTTTTTGTAACCTCTTTTTTAGTAGTAGGATATGGCTACCCTGTAAAAACATTATTAATTGTTATTATTGGCCTTATTGCTACGTTCATTAGTAATTTATATGTAAAAGGACATAATAAAAATGTTGGAGAAAATTGTTACTCTAAATCTCCATTTATAACCAACTCAATTATATACATAGCACTACCTTTCTCATTAGTAAACCTAATAATGTTTACCAATGGTGCCTATTCTGGTAAATTATTATTATCCGTCCTCATATTAATTTGGGCAACAGACGTTGGAGCATACTGTTTTGGTTCCACACTGGGTCAAAGATATGGAAAGAGATTATTTCCATCAATCTCTCCTAAAAAGAGTTGGATTGGATTCTTCGGTGGATTGTTCTGTTCTATAGTTACATCAATTGCTATTCACTATTTAGGCATACTAGAAATATCTATCATTAACTCCATCGTAATATCAATTATTATATGTATTTTTGCAATATTGGGAGATTTGGTTGAGTCGCAATTTAAGAGAAACCATCTTGTTAAGGATTCAGGAAAGATAATACCAGGACACGGAGGTGTTTTAGATAGGTTTGATAGTGCACTTATTTGTTTCCCAGTTGTTATTATTTACATATTATTTTTCACTTAACTAACTTGTTATCAACTAAATTTATATTTTCATGAAAATACATAAAGAAGGTTATAAAATTATTAGAAACACATTTATAATTATAGCTGCCATTTTAACGGGACTCTATTTTCTCATTGGTTGCGGAACTGCCTTTATCTGTTCATCCATAGCTGGTTTATTAATTTTCATTTTTGTTTTGAGATTCTTTAGATCACCTAAGAGAGTATCCGTTATAGATAAAAAATATGTAGTATCGCCTTGCGATGGAAAAATTGTTCAAATCCAAGAGGTTGAAGAGAATGAATTTTTAAAATGCAAGTGTATCCAAGTATCTGTTTTTATGAGTGTATTTAATGTACACGTGAACTACTTTCCTGTGGGAGGTAATGTTGTTTACAGTAAACATCACCATGGAAAATATATAGTAGCATCTTATCCAAAATCATCTGAGCTTAATGAGAGAACTAGCGTTGTAGTTGAGACTCCCGATAAAGTTCAGGTACTATTCCGCCAAATCGCAGGATATATTGCAAGAAGGATAGTATGTTATGCAGAGGCTGGAAATCACGCTAACCAGTGTGATCAAATGGGATTTATTAAATTTGGTTCTAGAATGGACCTATTCTTACCATTAGATACTAAGGTAAATGTTAAACTTGGAGACAAAGTTAAAGCTTGTACAACAATTATTGCAAAATTAAAATAGTATCCATTAAGCACCATAATAATATTACTTTATGGCAACAATATTAATAGAAGTATGCGCAAACTCTGTAGAGAGCGCAGTAGAAGCCGAAAAAGGTGGTGCGGGAAGAGTTGAGTTATGCGCTGGAATGCCTGAAGGCGGAACAACGCCTAGCTATGGTGAGATTTACCTATCTAGAAAAAAAATTGGCATCAAATTAAACGTAATCATTAGACCTAGAGGCGGTGATTTTCTATATTCTCCAGATGAATTGGAGATTATGAAGAAAGATATTAAAATTGCAAAAGATTTAGGTGCTGATGGAGTCGTTTTTGGTTGTTTAACAGAAAATGGAGAGGTAGATATTGAATCTTGTAAAGAACTTATAAGCGTAGCAAAGGGGCTATCACTCACATTTCATAGAGCATTTGATGTTTGTTGCAACCCTAAAAAAGCATTGGAAGAGATTATAGAGCTTGGTTTTGATAGGATTCTAACATCTGGCTGCAAAGCTAATGCTTATGAGGGCAAAGAGCTCATAAGAGAGTTAGTAGAATTAGCTAAGGATAGAATTATTATAATGCCAGGATGCGGCGTAAATGAGAGCAACATAGAAGAGATTAAAGAGGTTACTAAAGCTAAAGAGTTCCATATGTCGGCTAGAGTTAGTGTTAACTCTCAAATGGTATTTAGAAATGAAGATGTCTCAATGGGAGGAGCAGTAGAAATTGATGAATTTAAAAGGGATGTAACATCTGCTGAGAAAGTATCAAAAGCAATTAATCAAATTAGATACAACAAAATTAATTAAGCATATGAGAAAAATAATATTAATAATTACTGCACTAATATCAATCTTAACTGGATGCAATAATACTCAATCAGAATTACCACGAATTGGCATTGTAGGAATTGGTGTTGAAAGTAGCACATTTTCTCCTGCTCAGACCACTTTTGATATGTTTAGACCCCGTTTTGGTCAACAAATTATAGATTCTTACCCATTTTTTGGAGATGATACTACATTAATCAATAGAGCCGTTTGGCTGCCAGCAATGGTAGCTTGGGCTACACCTGGCGGGATCGTTACAAAAGAAGCCTACGACACATTATTAAATAAATCACTACGAGAATTAGAAAAAGGGATGCCTTATGATGCGCTTTTTGTGGATATCCACGGAGCTATGAGTGTTGTTGGATTAGATGATCCAGAAGGAGATTACTTAATGAAGATTAGAGAGCTAGTTGGAGAAGATGTTATTATATCTACATCAATGGATCCACACGGATGTGTTACTGCAAGATTAGTACAAAATACAGATCTTATTACTGCTTATAGAATGTCTCCTCACGAAGATAGATATATTTCTAGAAAGAGAGCTATTGATAATCTTCTTGAGCGACTAGAGAGTGGCAACGGAAAACCAAAGTATAAAGCTTGGGTAAGGGTTCCAATATTACTCCCAGGAGAAAAGACTAGCACACGTGTTGAACCAGGTAAATCTTTATATGAGGCAATAGTACCAGTAGAAAAAATGAATGGCGTTGTAGATGCTGCTATTTGGATGTCATACCCTTGGGCCGATGAGCCTAGAAACCACGGCGTTGTAATGGTGGTTGGAGATGATAAAGAATCTGTTGAAAAAGGTGCAAAACAACTTGCTGAACATTTTTGGTCTATTAGAAACGATTTTGAATTTGTTGCCCCAACTGCTTCATTAGAAGAGGTTCTTGAGTTCGCAATTAAAAGTGATAAGAAGCCATATTTTATTAGCGATATGGGAGATAACCCTACGGCAGGTGGTGCGGGTGATGTTACTTGGACACTAGATAAACTATTAAACAGAGAAGAATTTAAAGATTCAAGCGGAAAAAGATTAATTTATGCCTCTATTCCCGGACCAGATGTTGTTGCAATGGCAAAAAAAGTTGGAGAAGGCGGTATTGTGGATGCAATGGCTGGAGCTATGGTTGATGATAGATACTGCGGTCCTGTAAGAATCAAAGGTAGAGTTGAGAAGATTTTAGATGACGGCAACAATGATCAAGTGGTTGTTCAAGTTGGTTCAATCCAAGTTATAGTAACGGAAAGTCGTAAACCGTTCCACTATGAGAGAGATTTTGATAAACTAAATCTAAAGCCTCGTGAAGCTGATATTATAGTTGTTAAATTAGGTTATCTTACAGAGGAACTATACGAGATGAAGGCGGATTGGATGATGGCACACACTAGAGGTGGTGTTGATCAAGAGCTTGAAGCACTTCCTTATAAACGTCTTATTCGTCCAATATTTCCTTTAGATAAAGATATGACTACACCTCCTTTAGAGGTACTATTTTACTAAAGTTTATTATTCCTAAATTTTAATTTTTCTGCAAGTGCCCTCCATTCAGTTAGAGATTCATGCAGAACTGCATCATTAAAATCTTTAATAGGTATTCCTAGAGAATCTTTAGGGGTTGCAGAGAGTATTCCATATGAAGTTCCCTCTAGCAATCCTATTAGTTCTGCCGTATATGTACCTGTTACAACCGGGTATAGCATATTTTTATCAAGAGGTTTACCATTTATCTTTATAGCAGAAGCTTTAAAGAAAATAGGTCTGTATTTATTCTTACTAAACTCTAAATTTGAGAAAAAAAGTGTCGTGTTTCTCATCATTGGAGATACAGATGCAACTAATTCACATACATCCTCAATCTCTTTTCCTGTAAGCCACGCTAAAATAAGAGGTGACCCAGGTGCCTCAATTTGAGATTTAATACTATTACTAACACCTAGAGATAAAACTCTAAAAACATCTTCTACCGTAACTACCCCTTTTGCTAAATGGCCTCTTATAGTTCCCATTGGAACAATCCCTATTACCCCATCTATATTTGCATATTTTAATACAGCTTCACTATAACTTTGTGCAATTAACAGACCTAATTCCATATAACCCTTAGAGTTCAATGTATCATAGTACTCTCTCTCTAATATTGTTAGAGTATCAAACTGCGATAGATTAAATTTATTTATTAGATAATTATCGGTGAGCTGTTTAATTGAGTCGATATATTCTTTAATATCCAAATTGGGAGAAATATTTAAATCTAAAGGGATTAATTCATATTCTATCATCTTTCTTCCCGATAGAACCATCTTGCCTAGATAATTGCAATATGCACCTGAAGATCCAATATATGTACCATTAACATACAGCGGTTCATATAGGAAATCATGATCGTGCCCACTTATTATTACATCTATTCCCGATACTTTTTTTGCCAATCTCCAATCTTCTGACTTCTTATAATTTCCACTACCATTTGTCCCACCATGGGATATTAATATTACATAATCTACCCCCTCCCCTCTTAATTTCTCCACTTCATGCTTAACAGCCTGCATTGGTTCAACAAATGTGATACTCTCCTTTTTTGAAATAACGGAGTATGCATCCTCCCCCATTGATCCAATAATTCCTATTCTCAATCCATTTTTTTGAATAATAGTACTCTTTGTCACTCCATATTCTTCAAATACTAAACTTATACTAGATTTAGCACTAGGAATTATATTAGAAAGAACGATCTGCGGTACTGTTGTATTTTTTGATTTAGCACTCATCAACATTTTTGCGCATGCTTCCATTCCATAGTCAAAATCATGATTACCCAGAGTAATTACATCATAGCACATTTTGGATAAATACGAAAGTTCAAATGCCTCTTGAGTAAATAGAGTTTGAAGCGTGGTACCCATTGCCATATCTCCAGCATCAACAAGTAATAGAGTACTTCCATTTGCATCACATTTTTGACGCTCTTGCTCAATTACTGTTGCCAATCTAGAGAATCCCCCAACTAAGTGTGCACTATCTATTGGACTAACCATCTGATATCCCACCCTCTTCTCCTCTGCATATGAGTGCATATCATTAGTAAAAAGTATTGTAAGTGAGGGCTCTTGACCTTTAAGATTTAATATCATACTAGTTTTATCCTCTTTACAACTAAAACAGAGGATCGTAAAAATAAAGATAAAGCACACTAAATTAACAGTGTGCTTTAAAATTTTCATATTAGGAGATACACTCCTTATAAATAAACTCCTAATCATATATTTCTATAAATACTGAGCCATTTCATCAGCCAACTCTTTTGCCTTTTCTGCAGCCACATTTGCAAAATTCTCGCTCTTATCCGCAAAAATTATACCTCTAGAGGAATTCACTAATACTCCACAAGAGCTATTTAATCCAAATTTAGCCACATCTGCAACTGTGCCACCTTGCGCACCTACACCTGGAACTAAGAAAAAGTGATCTGGGCAATATTCTCTTATCTCTTTTAATTTATCAGGGCGCGTAGCACCTAATACAAACATAGTATTATCTATTGAGCCCCATTTCATAGCCTCTTTTATGACCATCTCATAAAGCGGTCTCCCTGACACAGATAATTGTTCAAATTCGTCTGCACTAGGGTTTGATGTTAAAGCTAACACAATGCTCCACTTATCGGGATAAGATAAAAAGGGCTTTACAGAGTCACTACCCATATAAGGTGCCAATGTTACTGCGTCGCACGGTAGCGATTCAAAGAAACACTTTGCATATCTCTGTGCTGTATTCCCGATATCACCTCTTTTAGCATCTGCAATTATTAATATATCGGGATATTTATCTTTTATATACTTAACTGTCATTTCAAATTGAGCCCAACCTTTAACGCCCTCTGCCTCATAAAAAGCTGTATTAGGCTTATACGCAACTGAATATGGCGCTGTAGCATCAATAATGGCTCTATTGAATTCAAAGATAGGATACTCCAAACCTTTTACACAATCAGGTAGTAATGTAGGATCAGAATCTAACCCTATACATAAAAAGCTACCTTTTTTCTTTATTTGATCATATAACTGATTATAATTCATTCTAGTAATATTTATAGAATAATACTATTGATTCCATCCCTTTATAAAGCTGACTTAAAAGATAGCTCTCATTAGGTGAATGAATTGTATCTCTCTCTAAGCCAAATCCCATAAGAAGTGGATTTACATTTAGTATTCCTTGAAGATCTGCTAGGATTGGAATACTTCCACCACCTCTGCTTGGAACTGGGTCAATACCGTAAACTTCTCCAATTGCTTTTGCCGCAGCCTTATATGCTGGTGATGATATTGGAATTAAGAATCCATTACCACCGTGGTGAGGTGTAACTTTTACCTTAACTGATTTAGGTGCTATAGCTAGGAAATGCTCTTCAAATAATTTAGCAATCTCATTGCAATCTTGATTAGGAACAAGTCTCATAGATATCTTTGCGTGTGCAACTGAAGGCAAAACAGTTTTAGCTCCTTCACCGATATATCCGCCCCAAATACCATTAACATCTAAACATGGACGAATACCAGTTCTTTCAAGAGCAGAGTAGCCCTCCTCCCCTTTTAACTCCTCTACATCTAGTGACTCTTTATACTCTTTCTCATCAAATGGAGCTCTACTTAACATCTCTCTATCCTCTTTGCTAAGTTCCACTACGCTATCATAGAATCCTTTTACTGTTATTCTACCATTGTCATCTATCAAAGATGAAATCATCTCACAAAGTGCATTAATTGGATTATGTACAGCTCCTCCATAGTGGCCACTATGAAGATCTTTGTCTGGACCTGTAACTTCTACTTCTACATAGGCTAAACCCCTCATTCCACAATTTATACTTGGAACTTTTTCTGATATCATTGTTGTATCTGAAACCAAAATTTCATCGCAAGATAACAACTCCTTATTCTCTTTTGCCCAAGCTGCAAGTGATGGAGAACCAATCTCCTCTTCACCCTCTAAAAGAAATTTAATATTGTGTCTTAATTTACCCTCTTTTGCTAAGAACTCAAATGCTTTTATGTGCATAAATAACTGCCCTTTATCATCATTTGCTCCTCTAGCATAGATTGCACCATCTCTTATCTCAGGTTCAAAAGGGAGACTTTTCCATAAATTAATAGGGTCCACTGGTTGAACATCGTAGTGTCCATAAACTAAGATTGTAGGGAGCGATGGATCTACTTTTTTCTCTCCAAAAACAACTGGATGGCCAGCTGTTTTATATACAGCTGCTGTATCTGCTCCTGCTGCTAATAACATTTCTACTAGCTTATCAGCACATTTCTGCATATCACCATTATGTGCTTCCAAAGAACTTACACTTGGTATTCTAAGTAGATCAAATAATTCGCTCAGGAATCTTTCATTGTTTTGCTCTATATACTTTTTCATAAATATTTAATTTTAGTTATCAATACTTCAAATGTAATAAATTTAATTATCCTTTAAAATTAATGTTCCTGTAAATTTTGCAACTTTTTCCTTAGCATAAGGTAGCTTAATAGTAAGGCTCTTTTTAGTTCCTCCAGGCATTTCATACATTGCATCAAGCATCATTGCTTCGCAGATAGAGCGCAAACCTCTAGCTCCTAAATTATATTCTATTGCTGTATCTGCAATAAACCCAAGTACCTCTGGCTCTATTTTAAGTTTAATGCCATCCATCGCAAAAAGTTGTTCGTACTGTTTAACCAATGCATTCTTTGGCTTAGTAAGTATATTTAATAAAGCATCTCTATCTAACGGGTGTAAATATGTTATTACAGGTAATCGACCAATAATCTCAGGAATCAACCCAAATGCCTTTAAATCCTGCGGGGCAACATATTTCAAGAGATCTTTTTTATCAATATTCTCACTCTGTTTTTGAGCTCCGTAGCCTACAACTTGCGTATTTAACCTTTGAGCAATCTTTCGTTCAATTCCATCAAATGCTCCACCACAAATAAACAAAATATTTGTGGTATCAACTGCTATCATACTCTGCTCTGGATGTTTGCGGCCCCCTTTTGGTGGTACATTTACAACATTTCCTTCAAGCAATTTTAACATAGCTTGTTGAACACCCTCGCCAGAAACATCTCTTGTAATTGAAGGATTATCACTTTTACGGGCAATCTTATCTACTTCGTCTATAAAAACAATACCTCTTTGAGCTCTTTCTACGTCATAATCAGCATCTTGTAACAAACGCACAAGTAGACTCTCAACATCCTCGCCAACATATCCCGCCTCAGTTAAAACTGTTGCATCTACTATTGCAAAAGGTACGTCAAGCATCTTAGCAATACTCTTTGCTAATAGAGTTTTACCTGTTCCAGTTGGCCCAACAAATAGTATATTCGATTTCTCTAGCTCAGTATCGCCATCTTTCTTACGTAGCACGTGATTTATCCTCTTATAATGATTATAAACTGCTACTGACAGAAACATTTTTGCCTCTTCTTGACCTATAACATACTCATCTAGGTATGATGTAATTTCTTTTGGTCTTCTTAATTCTAACTCTGATGTTACCCCTCTTGATTTTCCTTTTCTTTTAGCCTGCTCTTCTTTAAAATACAAATCAGCTTGCTCTACACAAAAATTACAAATAAGGTATCCATACTCTCCACCTATTAACATTGCCTCATCATAAGATCTGCCGCAAAATGCACAGCAATCCAACTCTTTTAATTTATCTTTTGCCATCCCCTCTAAATTTATTTTGTCTGACGCGCAGATTTAGTTAATATTTCATCAATCATTCCATACTCTACTGCCTCTTTTGATGTCATCCAGTAATCCCTATCGGCATCAGCATAGATTTGTTCAATAGGTTTACCTGAATGATCTGAGATTATTTCATAAAGTTCTCTTTTTAACTTAACTATCTCTCTTGCTGTAATCTCGATATCTGAAGCTTGCCCCTCTGCTCCACCCATAGGTTGGTGAATCATAACCCTAGAGTGAGGAAGAGCACTCCTCTTGCCTTTTGCACCAGCTGTTAATAATACAGATGCCATTGATGCAGCCATTCCTGTACAAATGGTAGCCACATCAGAACCAACCAACTGCATAGTATCATATATTCCCAAGCCAGCATAAACGCTCCCTCCTGGAGAGTTTATATATAGCTGAATATCATTTTTTGAATCAGTTGAGTCTAAGAACAATAGTTGTGCTTGAATAATATTAGCTACATCATCCGAGATAGGGACACCAAGAAAAATAATTCTATCCATCATTAATCTTGAAAATACATCCATTACCGCCACATTATATTGTCTCTCCTCTATAATTGATGGATTAATATATGCTGATTGTAATGATTGTGCTCCATAAGATGAGTAAAGATTTTTTACTCTATGCATTGCTAAAGAGCTAATTCCTAGATGCCCTTTTGCATATTTTTCAAATTCCGTTGCCATATTTTTTGTTTTATATTGTTAACGTGTATATTCTTACAAAAATACAATAAAAAATTATATTATAAAATAGGATATATCAAACAAAAAGTAGGCTCTCTTGAATTGAATCAAGAGAGCCTACTTTTCTATAGCTTTGTATCAAAATTTTGTTTTTTTGCAGATTATTAAGCAAGAAAACCTCTTTTGAAATAAACTCTTCTTCTCTTTTTAAGAAGGGAGATTAGTTAGTCATTTCGCGCATTTTTTCTGCACTAACCTCTTTCATATCTAAAGTAACAGTTGATTTTACAAAAGACAACACTTTATCCTCTTCTGTTTTCTCATAGATTCTTCTTCCCTCTTTCTCATCCGCTAAGATGGATTCAGCATATTGATTTAATTGCTCCTCCGGAACTTCATTTAAGCCATACATCGCAAATTGATATTTAGCAATTCTTTTAGCGCCCTCAACTAAATCTTCTCTTACAATCTCAATTTTTTGCTCACGCATAATGTATTGACGAATCATCTGCCAACGGAAATCTTTTAAGAATAAATGAAACTCCTTCTCAATATCTTCCATTGTAAACTTACCTTCATTTACCGTGTGTAACCATCTTTTTAGAAACTTCTCAGGAACTTGAATATTTGTCTTTTCTAAAAGATACTCTCTTGCATCTAACATAAAGCGATATTGACTCTCTTGCTCATTCTCTTGAGATAATCTCTCAACAATCTTAGCATCAAAATCTCCTTCTGATTTAACATTATCCTTGCCAAATAACCTATCATAAAGATCTTGATTCTGTTCAGCCTCAACAAACGTTTTAACCTCTTTAACTGTTACAGTATAGTTAGGATCAATATCTGCTAACTCCTCTTTCTTAATTTTCAATAGAGCTGCACGATCTGTCTCATTTACAAAAGCTTCATTAACATTTACTACAAAAGAGTCACCCGGTTTTTTGCCAATGAATAGATTCTTAACATCTTCACTCTCTATTTGACGAAGAGTAATATATGTTCCTTCTATTTTTGTTTCACCTTGCTCTAAATCTGCAATGATAAAATCTTCAGCTTTAACCTCTTCTGTATTTTCTAATTTACCAAATTGCTTAAGCATATTAGATTTATATTGCTTCTTTGATTCCTCTGAAATCTCAACTGTGTAATAATCAATTTTATCTTCACTTGTAAGTTCAAATTTTAATTCTGGAGCAAGTCCAATTTCAAAAACAAACTCAAAAGTATCATCATTTTCCCAGTCAATACTTTTTTGAAGCTCTTCACTTGGAAGCGGCTCACCTAGTATATTTAATTTATTTTCTGTAATATAACTATTAAGAGACTCTGAAATCATTGTATTAACAGCCTCTACTAAAGCAGAAACTCCGTGCATCTTCTCTATAACAGACATTGGAGCCATTCCTTTACGGAATCCTTTAATTTCAGCTTTTTTGCGATACTCGTTTAATGCTTTCTTCTTTTTCTCTTGAGCATCAGCTTTTTCAATATTAACATTTAACTGTAATGTTAAATCATCAATTTTAATTTGTTCAACTTTCATATTCTTTATATCTGATTATTTATCAACAACTTAGAACTATTTGTAAAATAGTCCGCAAAGATAGACATTTTATCCCATAATAGCAAAAAGCTATTCTACTAAAATGACTAAACCCTTTAAGTACTCACCCTCTGGATGATATATATTAACTGGATGGTCTGCAGGTTGTGTTAACCTATGTAAAATTCTAACTCTTCTACCAGTTTGAGCTGCGGCAGAAAATATAGCTAATGCAAAATCTTGTTTACTCACAACCTGAGAACAACTATATGTAAATATTATTCCTCCCGATGAAACCTTCTCTATTGCAAGCGCATTTAATCGCTTATACGCACGAAGAGCATTATCTATAGAGCCCCTATGTTTAGCAAATGCAGGAGGATCTACTATAATTAAATCATAGTGGTCAGAATCACATTTGCGCATAAACTCTATGGCATCCTCACAATAAGAGGTATGCTCTCCCTCATTAGGGTTGAGCAAGACGTTCTTATCTACCAACTCCATAGCTCTCTTTGAGCTATCAACTGAATCTACACGCTTAGCTCCACCATTAAGTGCATATATGGAGAAACCTCCCGTGTAACAGAATAGATTCAAAACATTTTTATCCTTTGAGTAGGTCTTAACAAGCTCCCTGTTATCTCTTTGATCTAAAAAGAAACCTGTCTTTTGCCCCTCAATCCAATTTACTAAAAATTTATTTCCGTTCTCGACAATTGTATCTTCATTAAGACTTTGCGGCGACAATTGCCATAAATAGCTATCCTGTAATTCTAGACCTGCTTTAAATGGCGCCGTGCTCTCACTCTTATTATATACTCCCGACAATTGATCTCCATATACCTTTTTCAGAGCCTCTGCTATCTCCTCTTTTGCTAAATACATTCCCGCAGAGTGAGCTTGAATTACAGCAGTCGTGTTATATATATCTATTATTAAACCTGGCAAAAAATCACCTTCACCGTGTATTAATCTATATGAATTAGTATCCTTATTCTCAGTTAAAGAGAGTGCCCTTCTTGCCCTATATGCTTTATTTATAGCATCATACCAAAATTCAGAATCAATTGATTGCTTTTTGAAAGATAAGATTCTGACAGTAATAGAGCCTATTTGATAGTGTCCTGCTCCTAAAAATTCATCTTCATTTGAATATACCTCAACAACCTCACCCTCCGTTGGATTGCCAATAACTTTTGCTATTGCTCCTGAGAAGACCCAAGGATGAAATCTTTTTAATGATTGATCCTTTCCTCTTTTTAAGATAATTTTAACCATTATTATCCTCCATTAATCTTTCATACATTTCTTTACATACCCAAGCATCTACTGCTGCATAACGTTGTTGAGCTTCAGATAATTGAGATGATTCCCAATTTGATAGTTGCTGCGATTTAGATACTCTTTTTTTTATAATAATAGCAGCCATTTTTCTAACACTCTTCTCTTCAATCCCATATTGAGGCGCAAGCTTCTGCATATCTACAAAAGAATTAGGTTCAAATTTTCGGTAAGATTGCAGCCCTTTTATATCATCGTGTACTGCTGCTCCAACTTTTATTATTTTAGAATTTGCAAGTAAATTTGCCAACTCTTGAGGAACACCAACCTGTTGTAAACGAAACAAAAAAGCTTTTTCATCACCAGCCAACTGTAACACAGCCATTTTATTCCTTGGAACTTTAGGTATGAAACAAGGCTTAGTCTCAGTGTCAAAGCCGATAATTTTTTGCGTATTAAGATAATCTATTGCCTCTTCAAACTGCTTTCCACTATCGGAAATAACAGTTATCTCACCAGAAAAAGTTGCTTGTTCCAATGACTCAATCTCTTCAACGGTAACCTTTGGTGAATAATTCATATTTAGTTAATTAATTTTTTTATCTTTTTATATGAGTGTGGCAACTGAATCTCTATCCTTTTTAAAACGTCGTCTGTTAGATTCTCTCTTGAAAATGGAACTTGTATGGTGGTAATTTCCTCAGATCCTACTTCTCTACCATATTTAAACTCATATTTTAACTTATTATCTCTCTCTTTCAAACTTTGCAATAGATTTGGAGCTGGTATAGAAATGTATGCATCTAATCTCTCAGCCTCTGTACTCAATGATAATAATCTATCCTCTCTCAAAGATTTATAACATTCAATTGCAGTATAAACAGCAGGGTCTATAAAAGTTAGATCTTTGTGGATAATACTCCTATAAATTGGATAATTTTCTACTGTAACCATCCTTAAGTCTGCAACCGCTTTATATAACTCATCTATTAAGAATGGATAATGGGTACAACCTAATATAATACTCTCTAACTTAACTTTAGATCCACTCTTTCTATGCTTCTCAATAAGAGACACAATGTGAAATTTGGCATAATTCTTAGCCGAATTTAGTTGTATCTGCTTTATTTGGTCATCCTTTCTCTCTATCAATATACCATTATTTGTATAGTCAAAATTATATATCGAGAGTAAGTTAATATTTATATCATTTTCTCCTTCACCTACAACTGGGCCTCTATAGTTATCTCTAATTCCTGTTGCAGTTGGGTCAATATAATCATACTCTTGATCTACAGCCTCGGCAAATCCTAATCCTCCATGATTGATAACCTTTACAAGATTTTCATAACCGTATCCTTTAGCTCCCTTAACTATTTTTTCTTCATAAGCATTGGACGCTATAGTTCCAAGAGTTGCCAGAACCCCTACCGCCACACTATCTGTTCGTTTACTTACATTTGAAGTTAAGATATCATAGAATGCCTTTACACCAGCATCAATAACTCCTATTACTTTAATTCCAGTTTTACTCTCTTTTAATAATAACTCTATCTCCTCTAATCCATAAGCCGTTGCTGTATTGCAAGCAACTACAATTATTTTAGATGGATTTTTCTTTTGAGTTGCCTGTTGTTCAATCTCCGCTGGATTATAGTATTGATCATCTAACAAGAATAGAGCGTCTTTCACTACTAACTCCTTTAAGTAATCCTCCTTCTTCTCATATGGATACATCCCGTAAGGCATATTTGCAAAGTCTCCAAAATATGTAAAATCTTCTCCAGCAAAATCGGGTATACCATCGCTTCCCATTTTGCCTGTAATATTATTTATTTCATCAATCGATAATAGAACTTCAAGAACCGTTAATCCACCAGTTCCTGAATCAAAGACTCCTATTGGCAGTTTAGCTCTCTCTGCAGGAAACTCTTTAAAATTTGCATAGAACCTTGAATCAATATCATATAACGCTTTCTCCGTTATGGGAGATAACGAGACACTCTTTACCTCTTTTACTTTATTGCTGCAAGAATAGAGCAATAATATCAACGTTAGCACTAGGAGACGATTCATTTTTATTAAAGTTTAGCTAGTTATTTGGTATATTTAAATACTCCGTTCTCTCCATTAATGATAACTTCAGTTCCATCATCACCCGAATTTTCAACCCTCCCAATAACCTTAGCATCAACACCATAGCTCTTTGAAATTTCAATAACTCCTTCAGCTATATCCTCTGGCACGTATATCTCCATCCTGTGTCCCATATTAAACACTTTATACATCTCCTCCCAAGTTGTGCCAGACTCCTTTTGAATAATTCTAAATAGTGGTGGAGTCTTGAATAAGTTATCTTTAATTATTCTCAAATTATCAACAAAGTGCAATATTTTAGTTTGTGCTCCCCCTGAACAATGCACCATGCCGCTAATCTCGGATCTATATTTACCAAGAATATCTTTTATGATTGGAGCATAGGTTCTTGTTGGAGAGAGTACTAATTTTCCATAAGTTAATCCCGTTTCTGGATCAATCTCAGCTAATCTTTTGGATCCTGAGTAGACTAAATCTTTTGGTATTTGAGAGTCATAACTATCGGGATACTCCTCTGCTAGATATTTTGCAAAGACATCGTGCCTAGCTGATGTTAAGCCGTTGCTACCCATTCCACCATTATATTCAGCCTCATATGTTGCCTTTCCATATGATTCTAACCCAATAATTACATCGCCTGCTTTAATCTTTGCATTATCTATTACATCACTTCTTTTCATCCTTGCACAAACTGTACTATCAACAATTACAGTTCTAACTAAATCTCCAACATCCGCAGTCTCTCCTCCTGTTAGAATTATATTAACTCCGTGATTCTGCATACTCTCCGCAAATTGGCGTGATGCATTAATCAACCTACTAATAACCTCACCCGGAATCAATCTTTTATTTCTCCCGATAGTTGAAGAGAGCATTATATTATCTACAGCTCCAACACAAAGAAGATCATCTGTATTCATTACAATTGCATCTTGAGCAATTCCGTCCCAAACTGAAATATCTCCTGTCTCTAACCAATATGTGTAGGCTAGTGATGATTTTGTACCAGCCCCATCCGCGTGCATAACTATGCAATAATCAGGATCTCCACTAAGAAAATCTGGAACAATTTTACAAAAAGCCTTTGGGAATAACCCCTTATCAATATCTTTAATTGCCTGATGCACATCTTCTTTAGACGAAGAGACACCTCTCATTGCATATCTATTATCAACACTTGATTGTTGCATATCACTCTATCTCTTTAAATTATATAATATCCCGCAAATTTAGTTGTTTTTTTTGTATAAATTAAATGCAATATTCAATTATCTATAAATTATACCCTTCAACTATAAATTCTACCTCCTTAGTCTCTCTATTAGGAACATCGAATGTAAGAGCTCTCTTCTCTTTTGGCATAAGATTTATAAAACCATCTGAAATGTAAGCAGGTAAAATTAGATCTCCCGTAGCCCTATCCTTTACACTAACCTTTAAGGAGAGAGCAATACTATTTGAAGTATTGGTCAATACTATTTTGTTCCCAGATATTTTATATTCAACAGAAGCTTTAGCTACACTCTTTATTGCCCTATTATTACCCTTGTCATCAGTTTTAATATAATCATTAATTGAGATTAACTTCCCTTTTCTATCTTTAAGTTCAATACGAGCAAGATATATTTTACTATCAACTTGCTTTGGCACAAAACAATTTGTTAAAGAGTTCGCTTTTGCCAATGATATTTTTTTACTATCGCGATAAATTTGCTCTCCATTTAAATTATAATAGGTAGCTGTTACTGTTGCCTTTTTAAGGTCATTTTGAGTAGTATTAATTATCACGATATCATTATTTGGCAAGTTCATCTGAACGTGTATTGGCTCGCACGCCTTTTTTGCTCCATAAAACGAACCTGGAGTCTCATAATCATACGTATAGGTTTGCCAAATCATACTAGGCCACGCAGGGTGTGTCATCCATAATATTAATCCACTTGTGTTATTCCACATCTTACTATTCCATGCCTCTAACATATCTCTCCAAGCATCATAGCAAATAAATTGAGCTTGAGCCGCAAATTCTTCCATAGATTTAGGCTCTCCAAAACTATTCACAGCATCAATAAAATCTGGAAAATTTTGAGTAGTATGATGTAGGTCGTGATATGCCCAAACATCATTTATAGGCCACTGATCCTCTTTTGCTATAAACTTCTTTAATGTATTTGCAGTTGGAATAGCATAGGTTCCCATCTCTGTATTAAATCCTTTTGCATTCTTTGTATAATAATCCGCAGGGTTCTTAAAGTAGCCCCATGGCCCACTTCCATCCATATTAAGATAGCGAGATTGCCCGTGATAATGGCGTGTATTATCCTCTTCAGCAATCATCTGAGGCAACATTACGTCTAATCCTTTTGGAGCAAATCCTTCGTTTCTAGGATTCCATATAACAATAGAAGGATGGTTTCTAAATCGGCGCACGACATCTCTTGCATTATCTACAAAAAGAACTTGATCATAAGGCTCTACTGTATCATCAGTTGTAATCCAGAAATCATTCCAAACCAACATACCGTACTCATCACACAGCGAGTAGAAAATTTCCTCCGTAGATTCACCTGTCCAGTTTCTAATCATATTAAAGTTTGCCTCTTTGTGTAGACGGAAATATGGCTCCAAGCGCTCTCTTTCAACTCTCTTCATTGCATCATCCATACCCCAGTTACCTCCTCTACAGAATATCCTAACTCCATTTACTCTTATTACAATATATGGCCCCATAGGATCATTTGCATCCAACTCTTCTAAACCAGAAAGATCATCACTCATTATTGTTGGCAGACTATTGAGTTTAGAGTATTTGATTCTATTTACATAATCAAATAGAGGTACTTTTGTATCATTTCTATCAACTGGAGTGTAGGCATAACGAGTATTACTACTATCTGCATTTGCTACCATTAGTTCATAAGATAATTCTCTGATACCAAAACGAATACTCTTCAAATCAGATTCTTGATCTCCACTAGTAACAGATAGATCCATATTGTATAATTCAGGTTTTCCATACCCATTAGGCCACCACAATCTAGGTTTTTTCATCTTTAATGAAGAAAATTCATCGGGAGTAAGTATCAATTCTATCTCTTGATTTGCCTTTAATGAATATCTCTTTTCTACTTTAATATCCTCAATTTGCGCCACAACAACACCTGAAACATTTTTATTCCCCATATTTTTTATAGGCACTTTAATTGTTATATCAGCACTTGTTGTATCTGGAAGAGAGAGGTTTGTAGCAACTAGAGGGTCGCCGATAACAACATCATCAGTAGTGCGAATACGCACATCTTGCCAAATACCAATATTTCTATCTCTAATTCCCGGTACCCAATCCCAACCTATTGATGAGATGAATGTAGGACCATCATTACTTAACATTCCGCCATTTAATCCTTGTCCCAACTTCATTGTTTGTTCGTGAGGAATACCAGGATTAGCTGGTGGATAGATATGTACAATCAAAATATTATCATTGTCTTTTATTACGCCTGTCACATCAAACTCTCCTCTAATAAATGCCCCTTTCATTTCTCCTATTCTCTTACCATTAAGATAGATAGCAGCTTTATAATTTATCCCATTAAATAGTAGTGATTTTCTCTCTTTGCTACTCTTTGGGGCATCAAAATTTACACTATACCACCAATCAGTTCTACATAATGATTCTGGAATAGCCATATTATTTAATCCAAAATATGGGTCTGGATAGACACCTTGGTCTACTAGCGTTGTGAGAACTGTACCTGGCACTGTTGCATTATACCAATCAGATACATCAAGCTTTGGATCTAAGGGTGCAGCACCTGACTCAATAAGTGCATCATTATCTATCATCCTCCAACCATCACTAATAATCCACTCATTTTCGTTAGTTGATATTAACTTTGTTGGAATATTTATAGGGGTAATCCTTTCTGCCTTTTGAAGGGCAGCTTTTCCTTGTGGCAACTCACTTTGCGGAGAGGTTAAACCTGTCCAAAGCTTTGTTAGATTTTGAGCAATTGCCGTCTGATTCAACATTGAAATCACTAGCAATATCCAGATTTTTCTATTTAGTTTCATATATAGTCTGTTTTAATTTATTTTACTCTGCAGTTCAAATTTTATTCTCTTAGCCTCAAGTAACTCCTTATGTGAAATACGATATTGTGGGTATTTTTTATCTCCGAACATAATTCTCTTTATAAATATATCCGCATCATTCTCTCTGTCTGCCTCTATTGTTAGTACTCCCTCAGCAGTATCAATCTCAATATAATCAAAGACAGGTGTTGTTAGTGTATAATATGGAGAACCTGGGCAATCGGGGTAGAGCCCAAGCATTGAGAAGAGTGCCCACGCAGACATTGTACCTGTATCATCATTTCCAGGAATACCATCCTCTGCATTTGTATAGTATGTATCTAATAGTCTTCTCACCTCTTTTTGGGTTCTCCATTCCTCGCCTTTGAAGTAAGAAAATAGATATGGGTATGCAATATCAGGCTCATTAGCAGGATCGTACAAACCAGAATCAAAGACCATTTGAAGCTTCTCTACAAATTTTTTCTTCCCTCCCATTAGCTTTGCTAAACCGTAAATATCGTGAGGCACAAAAAATGTATAGTTCCACGCACTCCCCTCGTGAAAACCTACAACGTGCTGAAAGTTCTCCCCTGCTCGCGGATTAAATGGAGCATAGAAAGAGCCATCGGGATTAATAGGGCGAAGGGTTCCAAACTCCTTTGAATAGTACTTTTTATATCCCAAAGAGCGATTATAGAACATCTTTGCATCGGACTCTTTTCCCAATGAATCTGCAAATGTAGATAGAGCATAATCAGCAATATAATATTCCAATGCCCTAGAGACTGAGTTGTCTCCCGATAAATCTGCGGCAAACATACCAACTGGAATATAACCATCTTTTATATATGGATCTATATCGGGACGCATCTTATTATTGGCCCCCTCCGTATTGGCAGATTTATACATTGCTTGGTATGCAGCATCAATATCAAAGTCTCTTATCCCCTTCATCCAACTATCTACTATTACAGGTATTGCAGGATCTCCCGACATTGTAAAAGTCTCTTTACCATAGAGTTCCCATTTAGGAAGCCATCCCCACTCTTTATACATATCCACCATTGAATTAACCATATCTAGCTGTTTTTCTGGATAAACTAGAGAGAGCAATTGGTGAATATTACGATAAGTATCCCATAATGAGAATACCGTATAACGATTCCTATCTGTTTTTGCTACATTAAAACTCTCCATTGCAGGGTACTCTCCATTAACATCATTTAATATATTTGGATGAATTAATGCGTGGTATAGAGCTGTATAGAATATCTCTTTCTGTTTATCTGTTCCTCCACTAACTCTAATTCTACCTAAATCATCGCTCCACTGCTTACGAGTTGCATTATGAAGTTCATCAAAATTAGTTCCCTTTAACTCCTGCTCCATATTCATACGTGCATTCTCTGTTGAAACCATCGAGACCCCCATACGCACCTCTATTTGCTCCCCTTCTGCAATATCATTGTAAGTAAAGTAGTAGCCAATATCATCACCTGCTAACTCTCTGCCATAATTAGTATACAGCTTATATGTTCCATCGTGAGGATCCCAAGCAGACTCTACACCGCTTTTAACTGGTTGTTTTTTCCAATATCCCGATGTAGAGGGCTTTTTAGAGACCTCCATAACAAAATATACTGGGAATACTGCTTGTGGATTATAACAGAATGTTCCCATTAGCTTCACACCTTCAATTTGAGTATCACTAACTCTACGAATCATAGCTCCTGATTCATTTGTTAAGCCCTCCCCTAAATTTATAAGAATATTGCCATTACCTTTAGGAAAAGTGTAGCGCTCTATAGATGAGCGTGTAGTAGCTGTAGCCTCAGCTTTTATCCTATATTTATCTAACATTATTGAGTAATAACCAGGCGATGCCTTCTCATTTGAGTACTCGGATCCATAGTAATGGTAATCAACCTCTAGTTCTCCTGTTGTAGCCATTGTTAGTAGCGAGCCTAACTCAGGACATCCAACCCCACTCAGAGCAACATGTGCAAAGCCCGTAAAATATTTATTATTAAACTCATAAGGTGTAGACCACCAACGTGAATCTTTGTCAAAGATATTCTCTTCAGACCCCATAACATTAAAGGGCACAACTGACATCATTCCATTTGGAGCCACTGCGCCAGGGTTTGTCGTTCCAAAATTTGTGGTTCCAATAAATGGATTAACCCAATCAACTGGAGAGGTAGCGTAACCTGCTATTACTCCTATAAAAATAGAAAAGAGGCTAAGTAAAATTTTCATGCGATTAAAAAATTTTTCTAAAAGGTAAATAATTTATAAAAATTTTTGATTCTCTGAGAACCGTTTCACTTGCGCATAAATTATTTTTAATCAACCCGTTGGGTAAAATAGATTAAATATAGTTTATGCTTATTTTCATGCGATTAAAAAATTTTTCTAATATCTACTATAATAATGCAAAAAGATGCTTAAAATCCTCAATCTACCACCTCTTCATCATATTAGAGCGTTGTATATTGACCATTTTAAACATCTATTATTTTTAAGAAATATAATGTTTAGAGATAGTCTCTACTATTATTTATAATCAAAACATTAAATTGTTCTTCCTGGGTATGTTTTCAATGCCTCCTCTAAGCACTCTAATGAAGCTTTTAAATCCTCTTCTTTAAGAACATAAGCTATTCTAACCTCATTTATACCTTTTCCCGGAGTTGCATAGAATCCTGCAGCAGGAGCAACCATAACTGTTTGATTATTATAATTAAACTCTTCTAATAGCCATTGTGCAAACTTATCTGCATTATCAACTGGTAATTTTGCAATTGTATAGAAAGCACCCATTGGAGTTGGAGTAAATACCCCAGGTATCTTATTTAGCCCCTCTACAAGAATATCTCTTCTCTTAATATACTCGGCTTTTACAGCATCAAAATAAGATTGAGGAGTAGCTAAAGCTCCCTCTGCTGCAATTTGTCCATAAGCGTTAACGCAAAGACGAGCTTGAGCAAACTTAAGAACTGCCGCCATAACCTCTTTATTTTTAGAAACAATAGCGCCAATTCTTGCTCCACAAAGACTATATCTTTTTGAAACTGAATCTAGTAAAATCACATTCTGCTCTAAGCCTGGTATATTCATACAAGAGAAGTGCGGCTCATCTGTATAACAGAACTCTCTGTAAACCTCATCTGAATATAGGAATAATTGGTGTTTCTTTACAATCTCACCTAATTTAATAATTGAATCTTTTGAGTATAGTGTACCAGTTGGGTTACCAGGGTTACAAATAAGTATTCCTTTAGTCTTAGGTGTGATATATTTCTCAAAATCCTCTACAGGAGGCAACTCAAATCCACTCTCAATAGTTGTAGGAATAGGAACTAATTTTATATCATTTTGTACTGCAAATGAATTGTAATTAGTATAGAATGGCTCCATAACAATAACTTCATCTCCTGGATCACAAGTTACGGCTAAAGAGAATTGAACAGACTCAGTACCACTACCAGTAATGATTAAGTCACTCATTTGAATATCTATTCCTATCTTATTGTAGTACTCTGTAAGCCCTTTTCTATACGACTCTATTCCAGCTGAATTTGAATATTCAATTACTTTTAGATTATTATTTTTAACAGCATCTAAAGCCTCATTTGGTGATTCTATATCTGGCTGCCCAATATTTAGGTGGTAAACTTTTACTCCTCTTTTTTTTGCAGCATCTGCAAATGGAACCAATTTTCTAATTGCCGAAGGCGGCATAGCAATAGCTTTTTGAGAAATTGTTAACATAGTGTTTTTTACTTTTGTGTGTTAATATTATTTTGTTTTTGTTAGCTCAAACATAAATTTTTCTATTTGGGGCTGCATTTGGGACAACGGAGCAGAATAATTATTCACTAAAATTGCGAATCTAATCAATCCACTCTTACGGCCTCCCTCCACAAATCCAGCATAACACCTCACCCCAGACAGCGAACCACTTTTTGCGTGAATTTTCCTCTTTTGAGTTGGATTTACATCTTTAAGAACACTCTTTAATGTACCATTTTCGCCTGGTATCGGAAAACTCTCCATATAGCTCACAAATATATTACTTTCTGTTAAAATATCATAAAAATCACAGAAAAATCTTGGAGAAACATAATTTTGTCTGGATAACCCACTTCCATCACTTATCACAATTCCCTCTCTATCAACAGATAACGAGTCTAATAATTTATATATTGCAACATATGAAGAATCGTAACTACCAATACCTGTCATCTCTTTCCCTATAGTTTTAAGTATTGTCTCTGCATAAAAATTATTACTTATTTTATTTGTCACATTTACAATTTCAAGCAGTTTAGGAGAATATGTCTCTGAAATATAGGTTAATTCACCTCTACTCTCTACATCTAGATCCTTTATATCTAATATCTCTGAATCAACTTCAATACCATTATTCAATAAATATTCTTTGAAATGATAGCCACAACTTAAATGGGGGAATCTATTTGATTTATAGGTATGTACAGAGTCTTTATCAATTGCTATTTCTCCTGTAAACTTGCTTACCAAAGAGAGATCTTGTACATAATAGCTACTCCAACTTCCCTCCTCTTTTCCTACAGTTTTTGTTTCATTAATAATTTGTAAGCTTGGTATAGTTGGGTATCGCGATACAATAACTGCTTTGTCTCCAATATTTTCACCTGGCAACAATGAAAAATAGTGGTTATTTTCAAAGAATGATAATCCCGATGCTGTAGCTCCGTAATAGGCACCAAAGTTCCCCCAAGACCATGAATCAGGCATTAGTTCTCTAACAAAAAAGGAGTCATCAACAATAATATTTCCATCTATTTTTTTTATTCCAGCCTCTACAATTGCATTACTCCATATATTAAATATAGAGTCTATTGGTGCGGCTATTGTATCATTTGAACCCAGGGTTGGATCTCCACCCCCAATAATGTGTACATCTCCCACTAAAATGGAATCTACAATATTACCAGAATAGGCTATTTCTGTTGAATACTTATAATTTTCACCAAGATAAATGAGTCCTAATCCTGTTGTTACGGTTTTAAGTGTAGAAGCCGTTAGCATAGGCAGGTTTGAATTCCACTCTGCAATATAATCTCCATTTTCATCTATCGCACAAATTCCAACAATAGCATTATTAAAAAGGGGGTTGTTTTTCAACTCTTTTTTTATAAATTTTTGAGCTGGGCTATTTTTTACCTTAATTTTATCTTGAGCTTGAGCTGTAGTTATTATTGCACAGAGCAGCAGTAGTGTTATTAGTCTCATTTTTCTAATTATATTATTTTATCGCGATAAAATTACAAAATAAATCACTTTTAGAGGAGTAATTTGATAGAAAATATAAGCTCTTTTTGAAATTTACATATTTTTCTACAACTTTGTAAAAAATAAATACACAATGAATAAGATATTATCACTAATCGCAATTTTCACTTTAATTCCACTATTAATTTTTGCCCACAGCATTGATTTTAAGGCAACTAAAAAAGGAAAGAATAATATTAAATTAGAGAATAGATCTACAAACAAAGAGGCGGAATATCATTGGGATTTAGGTGACGGCAGAGTAAAAGAGGCTACCGAGAGTGACATCTTTTATTTTCCATTTAAGGGTGAGTATAAAATAACACTTATCGCTAATGATAATGGTAAAAAACGTTATATAACTAAGAATGTCACAATTGATAAGGATGATAAGAATTATTATAAAGATTTTGAATTAGTTTGGAGTGATGAATTTGATGGATATAGTGTTAATTTAGATGATTGGACATTTGAGACAGGCTCTTGGGGATGGGGTAACAATGAGTTACAGAACTATACAGATGGCGAGAATGCTGAGGTTAAGAATGGCAATTTAATTATTACAGCACGCAAAACAGGTTCATTTGGTACTCAAAATGTTGGAGAGTACACATCAACTAGAATGATAACTAAGGGTAAGCAAGAATTTTTATATGGCAGAATAGAGATGAGAGCAAAAATGCCTAAAGGTAAAGGAACTTGGGCTGCATTCTGGATGCTTGGAGCCAATATATCTGAGGTGGGATGGCCAAAATGTGGTGAGATAGATATTATGGAATATGTTGGATATGATAAAGATATTCAGAATGGTGCAATACATAATGGCTCAAGCTATGGTAACACTATAAACAAAGATAAAACTATGATATTTGGAATGGAGGGTGGCTTTCATACCTATGGAGTTATATGGGATAGCTCTTCTATAAAGTTTTATGTAGATGATGTTAAAAATGTTTTTTACACATATAAACCAGATGTATATAATGATGATACTTGGCCTCACGACAAACCTCATTTTCTTTTGCTAAATTTAGCAATTGGAGGTAATTGGGGTGGTTTAGAGGGTGTTGATGACACTATCTTTCCAACAGACTATATAATTGATTATGTTAGAGTATATCAAAATCCAAAATATGATTAAGGGTATAATAGAGAAATTCTGGCCACCATTTTCTCTTATAATCTCATCTATTATTTGCTCTCTTGCGGCCAAAGATATGATTACTAGCACGAATGATCTTCACAAATTTGGAGCATATATATTGTTTGGAGCCGCAGCAATCACATTGATTGGAGGTATAATATCAATAGGCCAAGCCCTAAATATTGATCTATTTTATGGCAAGTCAAAACCAAATTATGATAATCTGCTTAAACAAAGTAAATATTCAAATAAAAGAAGGATAGCAAAGAGAGGTGGAAGTACTCTATATAGAGTGATCTCATTAACTATCCTAATCATCATTACTCTTTATATTTTATTATTGATTAATTCGTAAATTTATTAATCAACTCATCATCAGCTACATTTGGCATTGTAACTTTTAGTCCTGGAGTTCTCTCCATCTCTTTTTCAATAGCAAACATTGCCCCTCTATTCCTTGCCCAGCTTCTTCTGGCAATGCCATTATTCACATCCCATAATAGCATACTCTTAATGCGTCTATCAGCCTCCTCTGAACCATCTATTACCATTCCAAAACCACCATTAATAACTTCTCCCCAGCCTACGCCCCCTCCATTATGTATCGAGACCCAAGTTGCACCTCTAAATGAATCTCCTATCACATTGTGAATTGCCATATCCGCAGTAAATCCTGAGCCATCATAAATATTTGAAGTCTCCCTGTATGGAGAATCTGTCCCTGACACATCGTGATGATCACGCCCCAAAACTATTGGAGCTGACACTTTTCCATCTCTAATTGCCCTATTCATAGCTAGTGCTATATTGATTCTACCTAAAGAATCTGCATATAGAATACGCGCTTGCGATCCAACCACTAATTTATTCTTTCCTGCCTCCTTAATCCAATGAATATTGTCGGCCAATTGACTTTTTATTTCATCGGGAGCCTCTAACATCATTTGTTCCAGCACATCTGTTGCTAGTTTATCTGTGTATTCAAGATCTTTTGGGTTTGAGGATGTACAGACCCATCTATATGGACCAAATCCATAATCAAAGAATAGTGGCCCCATAATATCTTGAACATAAGATGGATATCTAAATTTACGAGATCTTTCGGTATCTATACTATTTGCATTCATACCCTCATTAAATATATCTGCACCCGCTCGTGAAGCCTCTAATAGAAAGGCATTTCCATAATCAAAGAAATACATTCCATTTGCAGTTAATTTGTTTATTGCTGCAACTTGTCGGCGAAGCGACTCTTGCACACACTCTTTGAATTTCTCTGGCTCTTCAGCCATCATTTTATTGCTCTGATCAAATGTATAACCAACTGGATAGTAGCCTCCAGCCCATGGGTTGTGGAGAGATGTTTGATCTGATCCCAAATCTATATGGATATTATCTTTTGCGAAACGCTCCCATAAATCAACTATATTTCCAAGGTATGCAAGCGAAACTGCCTCTTTTGCCGCTCGAGCACTCTCTATTCTATCAATTAATAGATCTAAATCCTTATAAACCTCATCTACCCAACCTTGCGAAAAACGAGTTTGAAGAGCCTTTTCATTTACCTCAGCCACAACACCAACTACTCCTGCTATTACTGCCGCTTTTGGCTGTGCTCCACTCATTCCTCCAAGACCAGAACTAACAAATACTTTTCCTGCGGGATTTGGGTCTCCACACATTCTAGCTCCATTAAGAACAGTAATTGTAGTACCATGTACAATCCCTTGAGGTCCAATATACATAAAGGATCCTGCCGTCATCTGCCCATATTGAGAGACACCCAGAGCGTTAAACTTTTCCCAATGATCTTGTGATGAATAGTTTGGAATAACCATTCCATTTGTCACTACAACTCTTGGCGCATCTTTATGCGATGGAAACACCCCTAGTGGATGCCCTGAATAGAGAACCAAAGTCTGTTCATCTGTCATCTCAGACAAATATTTCATTGTTATTCTATATTGTGCCCAATTTTGGAATACTGCGCCATTACCACCATAGGTTATAAGTTCGTGCGGATGTTGCGCAACGGCATAATCCAAATTATTGCTCAACATTAGCATTATTGCGGCTGCTTGCAGACTCTTATGTGGAAAATCATAAATTGAACGAGCGTAAATCTTATAGTTAGGGCGATACCTATACATATATATTCTGCCATAAGTCTCTAATTCTTCCATAAAATCTTGAGCCAACTCCGCATGCTGCTCTTTTGGAAAGTAACGAAGAGCATTCTTTAGCGCTAACCCCTTCTCTTGCCTTGTTAGAATCGCTTTTCTGCGAGGTGCATGATTTATATTTTGTTCATATTCCCTTTTATTTGGTATAATTTTAGGGATACCTTCACTTATCTCAATTTTAAAACTCTCCATATATTTTGATATTATTTATTCGCTTTTATCACAAATTTAGTAATATTTATCTCCCGATAGTTAAAAAGTAGTGCTGATATTAAAAAAAAATATTATTTTTGCAGCCACAAGAAAAAGGAGGTGGTATAAATTATGATTATAGTTCCAATTAAAGAAGGCGAAAACATTGAAAAAGCGTTAAAGAAATTTAAGCGTAAATTCGAGAAAACTGGTACAGTTCGCGAACTTAGAGGCAGAAAAACTTTTGTTAAGAAATCTGTTAAAAGACGCGAGGAGCTTAAGAAAGCTGCTTATGTTCAGAAGTTATTTTTGAATGAAGAGTAAATCGTAGCAGATTTGTATTTGCATACATTTTAAATAGAAAAATAGGGTGTTTCGATTTAATTTCGAGGCACCCTATTTTAATTTACTTCTAATCTATTAATTTTTGTCAAAAATTTAATCTCATCACTTAGCGAATTGGCTTATAATACTTATTTGCTTCTGGCAAATATGCTTTTATCTCTGCAATACGAGTCTCATCAGCGGGGTGTGTACTCAAGAACTCTGGAACCTTCTCTCCACCACTATTTGACATTGTTGTCCAAAAATCTGCAGCTTCTGCTGGATTATAGCCTGCTAATGCCATAAATACCAAACCTAAACGATCAGCCTCCTTCTCGTGCTTGCGAGAGAATGGTAGTAGCATACCATATTGAGAACCTACGCCAAAAGCTGCCATATAAATCTGTTGAGTATGCTCAGGCTTCTCTTTTAAAGCATATTGTAATCCTGCTGCTACCGCCTGTACACCCATCTGTTGACTCATACGCTCATTTCCGTGGCGAGCAACTTCGTGAGCAATTTCGTGTCCCATAACAACAGCAATTCCTGCCTCATTTTTTGTATAGGGTAGAATTCCACTATAAAAAACAATTTTTCCACCAGGCATACACCACGCATTTGGAGTCGGGTCATCTACTAGCTCAAATTCCCAATTAAAATTACTTATCTGATCTTCCATCCCATTATCTCTTAAATATTGTTCAACTGCAGCTGCTATTTTTTCACCAACACTCTTTACCATAGCTACATTCTTTTTATTAGTAGAAGGTTTTGCTGTTTTCATAAAGTCATCAAAGCCTGTTAATCCCATTGCATTAAGCTCAGATTGAGGTAATAAGTTCAACTGCCTACGCCCTGTTAAAGGTACCGTTGCACACGCAACAAACATTAGCATCGCAATAGAGAGTGCGACCATCAATTTCCAATTAATTTTCTTCATTTTTCTATATTATTTTTAAAATCTCTTCCCCAAAAAAAGTTCGCAAAAATATATATTTAGTAAATAAAGTCCAAAATATATTTTACACTTTCAGAAGTAAACCTTGATCTTAAATGAGAGTTATCCTCCCGCTATTAAATTAATCATTTTTTTCTGTCTTTGCAATGGAAATTTATTAAATTTGTAAAAATAAAACACAACTATGTCAAAGCTTATTCAAACATTATTACAATCTATTCAAAAGTTTAATGCTACTGATTTTGTCCTGCTTAAACTCTATTTATTATCTATTGGTACTCTTTCAGGAACATATTTCAGCTCTTTTTTCATAAAACATATCTCGATCGTTTGGTCTATTGCTACTACCTCATTTATATTTGTACTAGTCGCTCTTGTTAAGTATAGTTTAAAAAAATAATAGAATAATTATCATTGTATGATTTGGCTACCCTTCATAGAGTATATTCGCATACAGAAACGTTATTCAGAGCGTACTTGTACACTCTATAATAGTGCTATAGAGAGATTTTATTCATATATCTTAGATATTAATCCCAAAATATTCACTAAAGAGATTCTAGAGGTTAGTATTGATACTCAAAAAGAGGTACTTACATCAAATAATATTAGAGGATATATAGCTTTTTCTATTGATAGTGGGTTGAGTAGCACAACTGTAAATCTGCACATAAGTGCACTTAGTAGCTTCTGTTCATACTTATTAAAGAGTGGAGAGATAACTGAGAACCCTGCAAAGAAGATATTTAGACCTAAACAGAAAAAAAGGCTTCCAGAATTTTATGATAAAGAGTCAATTGACAAATATTTAAACTATGATACAAATGATGATTTCTTTTCAAGAAGAGATAAGCTCATAGTACATATGCTATACTCTGCAGGGATAAGAAGGGCTGAAATTATATCTATATCTGTCAGAGATGTGGATTTTGCTACAAATACGATAAAAATTATCGGGAAGGGAAATAAAGAGAGAAAAATTCCATTAAATCCTTTTTTATTAGAAAATATTACCCTATATTTACGGAAGAGAAAGGAGTTTTACAATGGGGAGAATAGTTCTTTATTTTTAACTGATAAAGGTGAAACATTATACCTTCAATTTGTTAATAATATAGTAAAAAAGGAATTAACAGGTTTGAAAGGGTTTAGCGGTAAAAAATCACCGCATAAATTGAGGCACTCTTTTGCTACGCACCTATTAAATAATGGAGCCGATCTTAACTCAATTAAAGAGGTTTTGGGGCACTCCTCATTAGCTGCAACGCAAATTTACACTCACAACTCTTTTGAACAATTAAAACAAACATATAAAACTGCTCATCCAAGAGCTAAGAAAGGAGGTTAATATGGATATTAGAATTCAATCCGTAAAATTTGATGCAGATCAAAAGTTATTAGATTTTATTGACAAGAAAGTTAGTAAACTAAGTAAATTTTATGACGAAGTTGTAAGCTGCGAAGTAACACTCTCTTTGCTACCAGACAATGACAATAAAGATGTAAAAATTAGGGTCTTCATCCCTGGAAAGGATCTATTTGTAGAGAGAAATGCATCATCATTTGAAGATGCTGTTGTTGATTGCGTAGATGTACTAAAAGAGCAACTTGTTAAAATTAAAGAAAAAAGAGCCCAAAGGTAGAAGTAAATTTTGATATAAAACTCTAATAAAATAGGGTATCTAGATATTGATTTAATAAATATCTAGATACCCTATTTCATTTTTAAATTCAATTAGATTAAATAAATTTTAATAAACAATCCAATTTATACTCTGTTAATTATTTATTATTCACACTTTAAATAAGATTAATTATGGATATTATTGAAACTTTAAACTGGCGCCACTCTACAAAGGTTTTTGACGCGAGTAAAAAGATTGAATCTATACTTATGGATAAAATTGAATCTATTCTGCAACTATCTCCATCATCTACCAATATACAGCCTTGGTATTTTGTGATTGCCTCCACAGATGAAGGGAAGAGGCGTATTGCAAAATCAACCCAGGGAGGTTACTCTTTTAATGAACAAAAAATTTTAGATGCATCTGCAGTTGTAGTGTTTGCTACACGTATTGATACGAATGAAAAGTTCTTGAATCACGTTCTTAATAAAGAGGATAAAGATGCAAGGTACGCTAATGAAGAGTTGAAATATCAGACTCACAATGGTAGATGTATGTTTGTAGATATACACAAATTTCAAATTAAAGATTCTGTACATTGGTTAGAAAAACAGGTCTATTTAAATTTGGGATTTTTTTTATTAGGTGTTGCAACGTTAGGTATAGATGCACAACCAATGGAGGGGTTTGATGTGACTATTCTAAATGACGAACTGGGATTAAAAGGCAAAGGTTTTACCGCTTCATGCATTGTCTCTTTGGGATATAGATCTAGCAAAGACTATAATGCATCTTTACCAAAATCAAGGCTAGTTAAAGGTGATATTATTAAAAATATCTAAATTATTATTTTCTCCATTAAACCTTTTCTCATTAATTGATTCTATTGTATAGAATTTATATAATCACATTAATAATTAGAAAATATGAAAGGATTAAAATTATTTGCACTTACGTTTGCAACCCTACTAATTACAACTTGCGCAATGGCGCAAAATAGACAGGAAAAATTAACTCCAGAAGAGTCTGCCAAAAGACAGACAGAAATGTTAACTAAATCGGTAGATTTATCTGAAGATCAATCTAAAAAAGTTTATGATATCTACTTAAAGTACGCAGAAAAAGGGGAGGAAATCCGTAAAGAGAAGAGTGATGACATGAGAAAAGAAATGCTTGAGAATAATGAGAAGAGAGATTCTGAGATCAACAATCTACTTAGTGATGAACAAAAGAAAAAGTTTGAAAAGCTTAAAGAGGAAAATAAATCTAGAGGTAAACAGCAACGAAGAAGATAGAGACGCGTATTTAAGAGATTTTGTCTCAGAAATTCAATCTAAAAAGCTATTTTGATATAAATCAAGATAGCTTTTTTTATTATTTTTCTATTACCATAACAGATAGAAATATCCCATTTTTCGTTAAACTTTCATAAAAAAAAGATAAGCATAATTATAATTTAAAAGTATATTTATCTCATAAATTACAATAGCTAATTTTTGCTACTCACTCACAATCTGAATGTTAATAAATATATATTTGGATAGTGTTTAAATTCTAATATCTTTGCATAAGATTTGTTAAAAAATATAAGAGTTATGATTATTTCATCATTAAATATCCTAAATTATCGACTGCTTAAAGCATTTTAGGGAGCGATTTTTAACGTGTAAATGACGGAATAACAAAATTCAAAAAAGCTCTCTATCAATAAAATAGAGAGCTTTTTTATATAAAAATTGTTTTAAGCCTATTAATTTATTATTTATGGATAAAAAAATCTACATTTTTGACACTACTCTCAGAGACGGAGAGCAAGTCCCAGGTTGTCAATTAAATACAATTGAAAAGATAGAGTTAGCAAAATCGTTAGAGCTGCTAAAAGTAGATATTATTGAGTGTGGATTTCCAATCTCAAGCCCAGGGGATTTCAACTCTGTTGTAGAGATCTCTAAAAACGTTACTGAACCTGTAATATGTGCCCTAACTAGAGCTGTAGAGAAGGACATTGAGGTTGCTGCAGAGGCACTACATTTTGCAAAAAGAAAGAGAATACATACTGGTATCGGTACTAGTGATTCACATATAAAGCACAAGTTTAATTCAAATAGAGAGGAGATTATCGAGAGGGCTATAAAAGCTGTAAAATATGCTAGGCGCTTTACTGATGACGTTGAATTTTATGCCGAGGATGCAGGTAGAACAGATAATGAATATTTAGCACGAGTTGTAGAGGCTGTAATTAAGGCTGGTGCAACTGTTATTAATATTCCTGACACAACTGGTTACTGTACACCATGGGAATACGGAGCAAAAATTAAGTATCTTATTGATAATGTTTCAAATGTTGATCAGGCAATACTCTCTACTCATTGTCATAATGACTTGGGAATGGCTACTGCAAATACAATATCGGGAGTAGTAAATGGAGCAAGGCAGGTAGAGGTTACAATTAATGGAATTGGAGAAAGAGCAGGAAATACCTCATTAGAGGAGGTTGTAATGGCTATTAAATGTCATAAGGATATGCCATTCTATACAGATATAGATACAAAACAAATTCATAAAAATTCTAGATTAGTCTCAACTCTAATGAGAATGCCAGTTCAACCAAATAAAGCTATTGTTGGCAGGAACGCATTTGCTCATTCATCTGGAATACATCAAGATGGGGTCTTAAAAAATAGAGAGAGTTACGAGATTATAGATCCATCTGATGTTGGAATTAATGAGTCATCAATTACACTAACAGCACGTAGTGGTAGAGCTGCATTAAATCATCATTATGAGAGACTTGGTGTTAAGTTATCAGAAGAAGAACTTAATGATTCATATAAAAAATTCTTATTACTAGCAGATAGTAAGAAGGATGTTAATGATAGCGACTTGCTAATTATTGCAGGTGTAAGCAGAAGTGAGGCGCAACGTAAAATTAGATTAAAGTTTTTGCAAGTTGTATGTGGTAGAGGATCTGTTCCAATGGCCACAGTTAAGCTGGTTATTGATGGAGAGATTTGTCAAGCGACTTCGGAGGGTAACGGCCCAATTGATGCCTCATTTAATGCAATTAAGAAGCTTATAAATAGAAAAATTGTTGTAGAAGAGTATCTTGTACAGGCAATCACTAGAGGTTGTAACGATGTTGGTAAAGTTCACGTTCAGATAGAGAACCAAGGTAACTTGTATTATGGATTCTCTGCAAATACAGATACAGTTACGGCATCTGCAGAGGCTTTAGTTGACGCTATTAGCAAATTCATTTAAAGAAAACGTAAAATAATAATATTATAATGAGCAAAACGCTTTTTGATAAAGTTTGGGAGGCACATATCGTTCCAGAAAAAACATCTGGAGCACCTACTCAAATCTATATTGATACACATTTCATTCACGAGGTAACAAGTCCGCAGGCATTTGAAGGTTTACGTAAGAGGCGAGTCTCTCCATTTAGAGTTAGCCAAACATTTGCCACAGCAGACCATAACATCCCTACAATAGATCAAGACAAACCAATTTCAGACGAATCTTCTCGTATTCCAATTGAACTACTTGAGAAAAATTGCAAGGAGTTTGGAATAACATATTATCCAATGTTATCTCCTCAACACGGAATCGTTCACGTAATTGGACCAGAACAAGGGATCACTCAGCCTGGTATGACAATCGTTTGTGGAGATAGCCATACAGCCACTCACGGGGCTTTTGGATCTATAGCCTTTGGGATAGGTACATCTGAAGTTGAGATGGTTCTAGCTACGCAAACACTCTTTCAAAACAAGCCAAAACAGATGAGAATTATCATTAATGGCAAGATTGCAGAGCACGTTACACCAAAAGATGTTATACTTTATATTATCTCAAAGATTGGCACGGCTGGTGGAACTGGATATTTTGTGGAGTACGCAGGAGAAGTATTTGAGCAGATGAGTATGGAGGGGAGAATGACAGTTTGCAATATGAGTATTGAAATGGGGGCTAGAGGAGGTATGGTAGCTCCCGATAAAACTACATTTGAATATTTAAAAGGGAGACCAAATAGTCCAAAAGATTTTGATGCAGCAGTTGCTAAATGGAGTCTATTAAAGAGCGATTCAGATTCTAAATTTGATGCTGAATTCAATTTTAATGGCGAAGATATAGAACCGATGGTAACTTGGGGTACTCACCCGGGATGTGGCGTTCCTGTATCGGGAAGCATCCCTGTTACTGATAATCCCGATGATATTAAAGCTCTATCTTATATGGGTTTTGAAGGAGGAGATAAGATGGAAGGCAAATCAATTGACTATGTTTTTGTAGGAAGCTGCACAAATGGTAGAATTGAGGATTTTAGAACTTTTGCACAATATGTTAAAGGCAAGAAAAAGGCTGAAAATGTTATTGTTTGGTTAGTACCTGGCTCTGTTGAGGTGGAGCAGAAGATAGTTTCTGAGGGGATCTTAGAGGTACTTAAAGAGGCTGGATTTGAGCTTCGTCAACCAGGATGTTCTGCTTGTCTCGCAATGAATGATGATAAAGTACCAGCAGAGAAGTACGCACTCTCTACTTCTAATAGAAATTTTGAAGGAAGACAAGGTAGTGGAGCAAGAACAATCCTTTGTGGAGCTGCTGTTGCTGCAATGGGTGCAATTACAGGTAAAATTAGTTCTCCAACTTTATAATTAATAATAAGAAAGATGTTTGATAAGATAGATATTATTAAATCGCAAATAATTGCCTTACCAGTTGAAAACATTGACACTGACCAGATTATCCCAGCTCGCTTTCTAAAAAGAACCACTAGAGAGGGATTTGGTGCTGATATGTTTAGGGATTGGAGATACTCTGATAATAATGAATATAAATCTGATTCTGCTTTTGCAAAGTGGGAAGAGTCTAGTGATAAGCCTAAGATTTTAGTTGCAGGAAAGAATTTTGGATGTGGTTCAAGTAGAGAACACGCCGCTTGGGCAATTGCAGATTACGGCTTCAAGGTTGTTATATCTAGCTTCTTTGCAGATATTTTCAAGAATAATGCACTTAATAATGGGATATTGCCAATTCAAGTGAGCGAGGAGTTTTTGGCTGAGATATTTTCTCAATTCAACTCTAACTCATCTACGATGCTTAACGTAAATCTACAAGAGTGCTCCGTTGAGATCTGTAATTCGCAAGGGAAGAGAGAGATATTTACAATAACTCCATATAAGAGAGATTGCCTACTAAATGGGTATGAAGATATTGATTATCTCCTAACTACTAAGGAGCAGATAGAAAAGTATGAACAAAATAGAGATTAAATTTTAAGAAGAGATGAGTAGTAAATCTATAAAAATAGCTGTTTTACCAGGCGATGGTATCGGTCCAGAAATTATTAACGAGGCAACTAAAGTTTTAGATGCTATCGGGACAAAATATAATTACAATTTTGAGTATAACTACGCAGAGGTTGGTGGAGCCGCAATTGACTCTTATGGTGACCCTTATCCCGATAAAACACATCAAGTTTGTTCTGAATCAGATGCTATTCTTTTTGGAGCTATCGGTGATCCAAAATATGATAACAATCCAAATGCAAAGGTGAGACCTGAACAGGGGCTATTGAAAATGCGTAAAAATTTAGGTCTATATGCTAACCTACGCCCAGTTGAACCTTTTGAGGCTCTAAGCGATAAGTCTCCACTGAAAGAGGAGGTTATTAACGGTGCAAACCTTTTGATTGTTAGAGAACTAACTGGTGGGTTATATTTTGGTGAGCCAAGAGGTAGATCAGAGAATGGAGAGGTAGCCTTTGATACTTGCGTTTACACAAGGAATGAGATTGAAAGAATTAGTAGAGTTGCGTTTGAGGCTGCTCTAAAGAGGAGAGGTTTAGTGCATCTTGTTGACAAGGCAAATGTTCTAGCTACATCTAGATTATGGAGAGAGGTTGTAACCGAATTATACCAAAAAGAGTACGCAAATAAGGGTGTTAAATTAGAGTATATGTTTGTAGATAATGCCGCTATGCAACTTGTAACTGCTCCTACCCTATTTGATGTTCTACTTACAGAGAATCTTTTTGGAGATATTTTAAGCGATCAAGCTAGTGTTATCACGGGTTCTATTGGATTATTACCATCTGCATCTATTGGCAGCAAAGTTGCTCTATATGAGCCTATCCACGGCTCTTTCCCTCAAGGTGCTGGAAAAGGTATAGCAAATCCTATTGCAACAATCTTATCTGCAGCAATGATGTTAGAGACCTCATTTGGTATGATTCAAGAAGCTACCTTAATTAGAAATGCCTGCAAAGATGCGGTTGATAATGGCATAGTAACTCCAGAGTTAGCAGCAGAGGGCGCAAAGATTTATACAACATCGCAAATTGGAGATTTTGTTGTTGAATGGATTGAGAAGAATTAAAAAGAATAGACTAATAATCAAAATATTACAATTCAAAAATAAATATTTGAATAATGAGAGTGGCCAATAAAAATCATATTGGTCATTCTCTCTTTTTTTTATAGCTTTGTAAGATGAAAAGAGTTGTGATTCCAAATAGCATTTTACTGCCAGAAGTTGCTAGAATGGTTAGTGAAGAGGAGTATGTTAAGTTACGTGTAAAAGGTAATAGCATGCTTCCATTTATTCTTGGAGATAGAGATAGCGTTATCTTAGTACAATCAAGTGAATATAAGGTAAGAGATATTGTATTTGCTGAGATTACAAAGGATCAATTTGTTCTTCATCGCATTATAAATATTACTGGGGATACGGTTACTCTTATGGGAGACGGAAATATAAGTGGTACTGAGCTATGTAATATTAGTGATATTAAAGCAAAAGTTACTTATATAATTAGAGATGGGAAAAAGATAGATTGCAACGGAGTCCTAGTGCGACTCTTTGTTATAATATGGAGAAAGTTTCTCCCAATAAGAAGGCATCTCTTAATGAGTTATTGGAGAGTAAAAAGAGTAAAACAAAAGGTGAAAAGAGTCCTAAAAAAAGATTAAACGTGGGTACAAAAGAGTGTTTAATATGGTTATTTCGCGCAACAAAGGGGTTAAGAGCGCGCATTACAGCAATTACTATTGCTAATATCTCATCTGTTGCATTATCACTTTTATTTGTCTGGACAAGTAAAAGGTTGGTTGACATTGCAACACATAAGATTGAGGGTACTCTACAACCTTATATTATTGCCATCATCGCAACACTAACTATTCAGCTGATTATAAGCACGCTAAATGGTAGATTAAGCACCATCAATGTTATAAAATTAATGAATAATCTTAGATATAGATTGTTTGTTAATATAATGGAGAGCAGAACCGATGATAAAGAGCTACTACACACTGGAGATATTCTAAATAGAATGGTGGAAGATGTAAGGTTAGTTGCCGAAACTATTTGTAACCATATTCCTAAAATGGGAGTCTCTATATTACAACTTGTAGCGGCTTTTATATTTCTACTTATGCTAGAGCCTCAATTGGCTTGGGTTCTTATCTTTATTATGCCAATCGCTCTTCTGGTAAGCAAACTATTTATTGGAAGAATGCGAAAACTTACAAGCGATATTAGAGATACTGATAGTGAACTTCACTCATTTATGCAAGAGAGCGTTCAAAATAATATTCTAATAAGATCTCTTGAACATACATCTACTACTACAAATCAACTATCATCCATTCTAAATAAGTTAATGAGTCAGAATATTCGTCGCTCAAACTTTACTTTTACCACCAACACAATGATGCAGTTTGGATTTATAGCTGGTTATCTAACAGCATTTATTTGGGGAATAATGGGTCTTTATAGTGGTGCAATTACATTTGGTACTATGACCGCCTTTTTACAACTTGTAGCACAGATTCAACGCCCTGTTGCTGATCAGGTCTATAAAATAAGAGACATAATTAAGACATTCACATCGGTTGAGCGCCTATCAAAAATTGATTCTCTACCAAAAGAGGAACTTGGCGAACCAATAGTTTTATCGGGAGAATTAGGAATTAGATTTAATAATGTAAATTTCACCTATTCAAATAAAGATAAGGCAATTATAAATAATTTTAACAATACTTTTTATCCCGACAGTTGTTCTGCTATTATGGGAGAGACAGGTATCGGAAAGAGCACACTAATGAAGCTAATGTTGGCTCTCATTACTCCCGACAGCGGCAATATCACTATTTTTAATGATAAAGAAGAGGTAAAATTATCTCCACGTACGCGTTGTAATTTTGTATATGTGCCGCAGGGAAATACTCTAATGAGTGGTACTATACGAGAGAATCTTTTAATGGGTAATCCAAATGCAACTGAGGATCAGCTAAATGAAGCACTTATCTGCGCTGTTGCTGAGTTTGTTTTTGACCTACCAAAAGGTATAGATACCTACTGCGGTGAAAAAGGTGTTGGACTAAGTGAAGGGCAAGCACAACGTATTGCTATAGCTAGAGGGTTACTTCGCCCAGGTAGCATACTCTTACTTGACGAGCCTACTTCTGCTCTTGATATGAGTACAGAAAAGAGATTTCTAGAGAGAATATCTATCCAAAAGAGAACTGTGATTGTGGTAACTCATAGGGAATTAGATGCTAGATTTGAGAAGGTATGGCTGTAATTACCTCTTAATATCGCCCCATTTCACATCTGGATGATGGTACTGTTTTGCTTTGATTTAATATGGTAGTATATTACCATATTTAATTAATCTACTTCTTTGAATTAAAAGAGTTCATAGCTCTATCTACTCCCACGCAGACAAACTCCTTAATACCTGCGATAATATCGTTGCAGATGAATGGGAGTTCTTTATCCTCTTCTGAGCTCCATTTGCCCAAAACGTAATCTACCTGTCTCCCCTTTGCAAAAGTATCTCCGATACCCACTCTAATACGAGCGTAGTTATTGTTCGATAATGATTCATTAATGCTCTTTAAGCCATTATGACCTCCGTCTGAACCCTGCTTGCGCATACGAAGAGATCCAAATGGAAGAGCAATATCATCTAAAATGACTAATAAATTCTCTTGTTTTATTTTTTCTGATTGAAGCCAATAGTTAATGGCTTTTCCGCTAAGGTTCATATAGGTTGAAGGCTTTAAGAGAATTAGTTTATGCCCTCTTACACTTACTGTTGTGATTGAACCGTAACGTGAGGATGTAAAAGAGGTGCTAGACTCTTTTGCAAAAGCATCTAGCACCTTAAATCCTATATTGTGACGGGTTTCAGCATATTCAACTCCAATGTTTCCTAAACCTACTATTAAATAATTCATCCCGCAACAATTCTATTTTATTTATTAAAATTACTTTCTTGCAGCAGCGGCAGCAGCAGCGGCAGCACCAAGAGCAGCACGTGTCATCTTAACTGTACAAACGATTGTATTCTTGTTTGATACAATTTGTAAACCTTCGTATGATAGCTCACCTGCAACAATTGATTTACCTAATTGTAGAGCTGTAATATCTACTGGTAACTCGTTAGGTAATTTATCCATTTGAGCACAAACTTTAAGTTTTCTAGATGTAACCATTAACTTACCCCCTTGCTTAACTCCCTCTGAGTTTCCAAAGATGTTAAGTGGAACATCAATAACAACTGGCTTATCTTCTGAAACTGCTAAGAAGTCTACGTGAAGAGTCTCGTCAGAAATTGGGTGATATTGAGCTTGGTGGAAAATACAAAGTTGTGTTTTACCTGCAACCTCAACCTCAATGATGTATGATTTTGGAGTGTGAGTTATAGATTTTAACTCTTTAGCGCTTATTGAGAAGTTAATGTTCTCAATACCTTGTCCATAAATAATACAAGGAACTTCGCCATCTCTACGTAATTGTTTTAGATCTTGTTTTGTACCGATTGTTCTTGCAGTACCTGATAATTTAATTCTATCCATTTTGATTTATTATTAAAAAATGTGTTACTCAGTTTGGACTTTCCAAACCCCATTGCACCAAAAAAGGGGCGAACCTCTTTTTTTGTGAGGCGCAAAGTTAAGAATTTAATTTAGATTAGCAAAGTAATTTTTATCATTCCCAATTATTATCTTTTAGTATCCATAATTTTCTGAGGAGAGACTCCACTCCTTAAGAATGAACTCATTAGCTCCATATCATCCTTTACGTGGTTAAAGAAAAATTTATAGCCCTCGCATAGATAACTCACTCGTGTTCCATCCTCCTTTCTATTAAATCTATGTTTAGGACAACCACCTGTACAGGCAAAATAGAATTGGCACTTCATACAAGATTGCGGTAAATCACTTCTTTTGCTCACGCCAAATTCAAATTGGGTAGCCGAATTATATAATTTTTTTAAATCTGTCCGAGAAATATTTCCCAATAAATTATCGGGATAAACAAAATGGTCACAACTATAAACATCTCCATTATGCTCTACTGCTAGTCCTGATCCACAGTTTTTTGCAAGTGAACACACACCAGGTTCCATCCCCATCCAATTTGCAAGAGTAGAGTCAAACATCTGTACAAAGTAACTCCCGACATCTCTTTTTACCCATTCATCATAAATATCACAAAGAAATTTTCCAAACTGAAGTGGATCTACACTCCAAGAGCTCACATTGCCCTCATTTGATTCAAGAGGAGATAAGATTTTACCCCTCCCTCCTAGTGATTCTATCCCGCTAGTAGAGATAAATTCAACTGCTGGCAAAAATTGCATAAACCTGCTCCCTATAGATTTAAAAAAGTTGTAAACCTCAACGCCATTTCCGTGAGAGAGATCATTCACAACACTTAGTGTATTAAACTCTACTCTATATCTATGAAATTTATCTATGGTACTCATCACTTTTCTAAAGGTACCTGCCCCCTTAATATCCTTTCTATATGCATCGTGAATATACTCTGGACCATCTAATGAGATTCCAACCAGAAAATTATTGTAATTAAAAAATCTACTCCAATCCTCATTTACCAATAGGCCATTTGTTTGAATTGTGTTCTCAATTCTCTTTCCATTTGCATACTTTCTTTGGTAATAGATTGCCTTCTCATAAAATTTAAGAGGCGCTAACAAAGGTTCTCCTCCGTGCCAACAAAATGTAATAGTCTCAACCTCATTTGCATCTATATACTGCTTTATATACTCCCTTAAAAGGTCATCGCTCATAATTGGTTGGCGATTCTCATACATAAGAGATTTATCTAAATAGTAACAGTAATCACAACGCAAATTACATTTACTCCCGATAGGTTTTACTAATGTTGTAAATGCTTTGGGCATAGATAGTTTCTCTGCCTCCGAGAATAATACTGTATTTTTTAATTGGCTCATTTTTATATTTAGTTTATACGAGTGTGCTCTTAAAACAGAATTTAAGAGTTTGAATTTAATCCCATCTCCCCTCCTACCTTTAACATAAGATTATATGCCTGCTCATAATCATTCTCTATCTCGCCATCCAAAATAGCATTCTTTATTACTTCCTTAAGTGTTCCAATCTGGTTACAAGGTGGTATATTAAAGGTCTCCATTACAAGTTCGCCTGTAATAGGATTCTTAAAGTTTCTTATCTCATCTTTCTTCTCAACTTCAATCATTCGCTCTCTAACCAACCTAAAATTATTTTTATGTTTGGTTACAACCTTATCATTCTTAGAAGTAATATCTGCCTCACATAAAAGCATTAGATCCTCAACATCATCACCAGCATCAAATAGTAAGCGTCTAACAGCTGAATCAGTAACCTCATCTTGTGCTAAAGAGATAGGACGTAAATGAAGCAAAACCATCTTTTGTACATACTTCATCTTTTCATTTAGAGGCATCTTTAACTGCTTAAATAGGGCCGGTATCATTTTACTCCCGACAAAATCGTGATTATAAAATGTCCAACCTATACCCTGTTCAAATTTCTTAGTCGCAGGCTTACCGATATCATGTAGCAATGCACTCCATCTAAGCCAAAGATTATCTGTATAGGGGACAATATTATCTACAACTTTTAATGTATGTGAAAAATTATCTTTATGCCCTTTACCTTCCAATGTTTCAACACCTTCTAAATCTGTCACTTGTGGCAAAAATTGTGAAAGCAGCCCCGTTTGGTGCAATAAATTAAATCCAATAGATGGCTTTTTAGAAAGAAGAATTTTATTTAATTCATCTACAATTCTTTCTTTAGATAAAATTGATAATCTACCCTTATTTCTCTTTATACTCTCTAGTGATTCTGGAACAATTGTAAAATTGAGTTGGGTTGCAAACCTGATTGCTCTAATCATCCTTAAAGGGTCGTCTGAGTATGTTGTATCTGGGTCTAAAGGGGTTCTTATAAGACCATCGTGCATATCTTGTATACCATTAAATGGGTCTATCAAGGCTCCAAAATCCTCTTTTTGTAAACTAAATGCCAGAGCGTTTATTGTAAAATCTCTTCTTTGTTGGTCCTCCTCTAACGTTCCATCTTCTACAATAGGCTTACGAGAGTTTGCTCTATATGACTCTTTTCTTGCTCCAACAAACTCTATCTCTATTCCCCCATAACGCATCATAGCTGTACCAAAACTCTTAAACACGCTTAGCTTACTCCTTACCTTTGCAGCAACTGCCTCTGCCAACTCTATTCCGCTCCCCTCTACTACAATATCAATGTCTTTACTCTCTCTCCCCAAAAAGCAATCTCTCACATAACCACCAATAGCAAAGGCTCTTACCCCTTGCTGCTCAGCACACTCTGATACAATTTTAAATATTTTATTTTCTAAAAATCTCATTATCAATTATTTACAGAAATCAACATCATCTTTTATTACATATTTCTCCTGATCTGAATCATATCCAAACACTATAGTCTTTAATCCATTAGTAACTATTAATGTTTGTACCTTTAGAACCATATTATATCTTATAATTTGAGCAACCACTTCATTATCAATTTTTATATCGGGAGCCTTACACTCTACAACTATTTGGGGCTTTAAATACTTATTAAAAGTAACGATATCGCACCTAAAGAGTCTCCTATTAAAAGATATTGAGTATTCACTTGCCATAAGAGAGAGAGGGTAGCCCCTCTCAACATTTAGCCACTTAATAAAGTGCTGCCTTACATACTCTTCTGGCGTTGCTTTAACATATTTTTTTCTAAGTGGATCAAATAGACTCTCTTTCATTATAATACAAGAAATATTTGCAAATTTACATAAATATTTTCACCCACTTAAAATTTTTTCTAATTTAAAATATTTATATTAGCACCTCAAAAATAAAAAATCATAATGGCCACAAAAAAGGGGAACGATACTGTATCGCATTTTAATCAAATAATAACTCAAATTAAAAATAGGGAGTTTAAGCCTCTCTATCTTTTAATGGGTGAAGAGCCCTATTATTCCGATATTATTCTCGATACTATGATAGAGCACGCTTTAACAGAGCAAGAGAGAGAGTTCAACCAGACAATTATCTACGGCAACGATACAAATGCTGCCGATATTGTAATGATGGCAAAAAGGTACCCAGTATTTGCAGAGAGGCAATTAGTAATTATTAAAGAGGCTCAAACATTGAGTGGATTAGACCCTCTGGAGCAATATTTACAATCTCCCGCGCCTGAAACGATTCTAGTTCTTGCTTATACAAATAAATCTGCCGACAAAAGAACTGGTTTTTACAAGAAAGCAAAATCTGTTGCAGAGGTTTTTGAATCAACTACTATTAATGAGTGGGAGATTCCTAATTGGATCAAAAATCACGTAAAACAAAAGGGTGTAAAGATAGAGGATGATGCAGCTCAACTTATGGCGGAACATACTGGAAATAACCTAAGAAAGATAGTTCTTGAGTGCGATAAGCTATTAAATGCAATTCCTATCGGCGAGAGTACTATCAGAGTAAAAGATATAGAGGTAAATATCGGGATAAGTAGAGAGTATAATGCTTTTGAACTATGTAGGGCAATATCGTTTAAGGATCTTAACAAGGCATATAAAATAGCCCTCTATTTTGGTGCTAATTCTAAGAAATACCCTCTTGTATTAACGTTTGGAGCAATGTTTTTCTATTTTTCGAGGCTCTTAAAATGCCACGCATATAGCACTCAGACCTCTGTTTCTCAAGATAATGCAATAAAGAAAGCTGGAGTATTTGGAGGTCAAGCTACTGAGTATAAGAGAGCTATGGGCAACTACTCTATAAACCAGACAATGAAGGTTATCTCATTAATAAGAGAGTACGACCATAAAAGCAAAAGTCACGCAGGAGGTAGTGCAACTGAGGGTGAACTTCTAGCAGAGCTTATATATAAAATTTTTCATTAATTAAGTAATCTAAAATAATAGAATTAAAATGGAGCTAGCTAAAAATTCTTTTGCTCAATTCTCTATATGTAAACCTAATCTAGAGCATAATTACAACTATTTTAGGCATAAATTAAAGGATACTACCAAACTAATGGTGTTGGTAAAAGCAAACTCATACGGCCACGGAGCGGTTGAATTTGCATCAGTTATGGAGAGTTTTGGAGCCGATTATTTTGGAGTTGCACATCCAGTAGAGGGAGTTGAACTTAGAGAGGGAGGTATTACTACACCCATTATTATCTTAACAGCTGGAACTGATTATTTTAGCGAAATTATTGAATATAAATTAGAGCCCTCTATTCCCGATATAGAGACACTCTCTGCATTTGAATCATTTTTAATCAATAATAATATAGAGGAGTATCCTATTCATCTAAATGTAGATACCGGAATGCATAGACTTGGATTCTACGAGCAAGATATTATACCTTTGATAAATTTTCTCAAAGAGAGTAGAAGAGTAAGAGTTATCTCTATTTTTAGCCATCTGGCCGCTGCTGATGACCATAATCACGATAATTTTACCCTTGAACAGATTGGACTACTAAAAAAATATTCTCAGCAAATAATTGATATTATTGGATATAAACCTATGCTGCATATTTTAAACTCGGCTGGAATTGAGAGATTTACTCAACATCAGTTTGATATGGTTAGGGTAGGAATAGGTATCTACGGGATTAGTGCAATAGACCAGGCACTTTTAAAGCCAGCTGCACACTTTACGTGTAAGATAATTCAGATAAAGAATCTAACCCCTAAAGATGGCACTATTGGATATAGCAGAAATGGTAAGATTTATCGAGATACAAAAATTGCAACTATACCTCTTGGGTATGCAGATGGTATTAATCGACATTTAGGTGGTGGTAATGCAAAGTTTATGGTTAATGGCCAATTGGCACCAACTATCGGGAATATCTGTATGGATATGTGTATGATTGATATAACTGGGATTGAGGCAAAAATAGGTGATACGGTAACAATATTTGGAGAGAACCCAACAGCGCGCGATTTGGCTAAAATATTAGGTACTATTCCCTACGAAATTTTCACATCGGTTTCACGTAGAGTTAGGAGGATTTCCCTATTTAAAAATAAAAATGGCTGTAAAACATAATGTTTAGTACAGCCAAAATTTAAAACGATAAAACGAATTAGTTTTTGCTAGCTTCAACAGAAACTTTTCTAAATTCCTTCATCATTTTACTAATTTCAAGAGCTGATTTGCGAGCACGTGTTCCAGCAGCTTTATTGCCCTTAACTAACTGTGCTTCAGCATCTTTGGAAAAGTTTGCGATTTCCGCATTAATTTTTAAAATTAGTTCCTCCATAACAACGGTTTTAATAGGTTAGTTTTATAGTGTAAAATTAGCTAAATAATTCTAAATTTGCAATATAAAATTTTAATTTATTTAAAATCAATGAATCTTTCATTCTCAATAAAAGAAATATTAAGTGCTTTTATGGTGCTTTTTGCAATAATTGACATCTTAGGCTCTATTCCATTATTAATTGATATTAAAAGTAAAGGAAACCAGATTAAACCCCTAACAATTTCTCTTGGCTCACTACTTGTCTTTATTTTATTCCTATTTGGAGGTCAAGGATTACTCTCTCTTTTTGGTGTTAATATAGAATCATTTGCAATTGCAGGGGCAATAATAATATTTGTACTTGCTCTAGAGATGATTTTAGGAATTGAGTTAATGAAGAACGATGGACCAAAGGGCGGCACAACTTTAGTCCCTTTAATCTTTCCCCTTATTGCTGGGGCTGGAACTCTTACCACCTTACTCTCAATGAGGGCAGAGTTCCAAACACAGAATATAATTGTTGCAATCTTATTAAATATGGTTATAGTCTACTTGGTCCTATCCAAGCTAGATCTCATTGAGAGAATACTTGGTAAAAATATAGTATATGCATTGCGCAAATTCTTTGGTATTATTCTATTGGCAATTGCTGTAAAATTATTTACAACAAATATATCTGAACTTTTCTAAGAGACTATTATTCATCATTAGAATAATCATCTAATCTATTACTCCATAAATATTTACGCGTCTCTGAAACAATCACTCCGCTTAATAAAATTAGTGCTATTAGGTTTGGTATTGCCATTAATGCATTTGTTCCATCTGCAATATTCCAGATAAGCGAGAGATCTGATATTGCCCCAACAAAGATTAGAATCACCCATATAATTCTATATCCAACAATTATCTTTTTACCTCCAATATACTCTAGCGCCCTCTCTGCATAATAACTCCATCCCAACAGTGTAGAGAAAGCAAAAGTTATAATTCCTATAGATAGAATATACCCTCCAATATATGGAATCTTTGCAAAAGCATTATGAGTTAATTGTGCTCCATCTGCATAGTTAATATCGGGATGAGCAAGAATACTACTAACTAGAACCAAACCTGTTAATGCACATAATATAACCGTATCCCAAAATGTACCTGTAGAGGATACTAAAGCTTGTCTAACAGGGTTGCGTGTCTGTGCTGCCGCAGCAATTATTGGGGCAGATCCCATTCCACTCTCATTTGAGAAGAGTCCGCGCGCAATTCCATACCTTGCCGCCATCATCACTGTACTCCCGACAAATCCTCCCCCCGCTGCCTCAGGTTTAAATGCAGACTCTACTATTAAGACCAAAGCTTCGCCCAAGAACTCTCTATTTACTATAAGGATAAAAATACAACCCAATGTATAAAATATGGCCATAAAAGGGACAAATGTGCCGCATACTTTTGCTATTCCTTTAACACCAAAGATAATAACTAGTGCAACAAAGAAAGCAAGGACTAAACCACTAATATAGGGTGGTATGCCCGCAACGCCCGCACCTAGGACTCCATCTTGAGCTAAAAGAGTGGAGATAGCATTTGATTGAACTGTATTTCCTATCCCCAGAGCTGCAATTACTGTAAATACACAGAAAAGTATTGCTAACCACCTCATCTTAAGACCATTTTCTAACGCACACATAGGGCCTCCTAGCATCATACCATCAGAGGTTTTTACTCTATATTTTATGGCAAGCAATCCCTCACCATATTTTGTAGCTATTCCTAAAACTCCTGTTATCCAACACCAAAAAACTGCTCCTGGGCCACCTAGTGATATTGCTGTTGCTACACCAATAATATTTCCTGTACCAATGGTAGCTGCCAATGATGTAACTAACGATCCAAATTGACTAACATCTCCTTTTGAATCTGGATCTTTGGTTACAGATAATTTAATTGCTTTAAAAATAAATCTTTGGGGAAATTTTAATCTTATTGTTAAAAATAGATGTGTTCCTAAGAGTAGGGCAATCATTGGAAACCCCCATAGAGCCGACGATATATCTGCAATTATCTCTGCAAAATTACTTGTACATAGAGTCATAGTTTTTGTTTTTAATAGTTTGTTGTTAAGTATTATTTTTTCTTTCTATATCTTTGCAGACCTTTGAGATGTTACAATAACATTGTTCATACTTTGTTAGGTAAACACAAAAATAATCTTTTTTAGCAGATAGATATAAATATGGTGAGTAAATTGTATATATTTTTAGGTTTTTTGTGTATTGCATTGGGTACAATAGGAATATTTCTTCCATTGCTGCCTACAACCCCTTTTCTTTTGGCCGCTATCTTCTTTTTTATGCGCTCATCAAAAAAATGGGTAAGATATATTATGCGCAATAAATACCTTTCTCCATATGTTTATGGATACCTATCCAAAAGAGGGATACCTATGAATGTAATGTTTAGAGCTATTACAATATTATGGTTAGCTTTAAGTTTTAGCTTTACATATGCAACTGACAATCTATACATTAGAACATTATTGATCTTTATTGGCATCTCTGTTACTATTCATTTATGGACAAAGAGGGCAAAATATTAAGCAAAAATATTACATTTGTAGTATGTAGCTTAAAGGCTCATATTTTTAATATAACTTTAACTTATAATCTTTAGTCAAATGAGACACTTATTAAAACTTTCACTTACAGCAGCAGTTATACTCATCTGCTCTACAAGCATCTTCGCTCAATCAAAAGATGCTACTACTGATAAAATTATTGAAATTGGCACTACAGATAATCAAGCTATGGAGCACCTAAATGTTCTATCAAATAGATTTGGTGGTAGGCTAATTGGTTCTGACGCCTATGAAAATGCTGCAGATTGGTGTGAATATATGTTTAAACAGTGGGGATTAGAGGTTATACGCCAAGAGGTTGGAGAGCTACCTGTGGGATTTAACAGAGGCCCTTGGTTTGGTCGTATGCTAGGTGATAATGGATTCTCATTAAACTTTGTTACACCATCATACACATCAGGTACTAAAGGTGTACAAAGAGGACACGTAGTAAGAGAGCCAAAAAATAGAGCTGAATTCGAAAGAATGAAGAAAGTTCTAAATGGCGCTTGGGTTCTTATTGGTGGCACAAACTCAGGTTGGCCAATAGATCACTCTGTAACAGGTGATAAGAGAAGAGCTTTTATAATTGAAGAGAATCTTAGGATAGAGAAACAAAATAACGAAATCCGCGCATACAATAGAGCTCTAAAACCTAACGGCAAAAAGAAACCAAAAGAACTTATTCCTCTTACTGAGGAGCCTGCTCTATTCTATAAAGAGATGGTAGAGGCTGGTATTCTAGGTATAATTCAAGCATCAGAGGTGCCTATGAGAGCACTTTACGATAGAGCTAATATTAATAATCTCTCATTTGAGAATCTTCCAACTACTCCAGATATAAAACTGGATAAGAACCAATATAAGATTATTGCTGAGATGGTAGATAGAAGAGAATATTTTCAATTAGAATTTGATATTAGAAACCACTTTAAGATGGGGCCTGTAAAACATCACAATATCATTGGTGTAATTAAGGGTAGCGAATATCCCGATGAGTATGTGCTTGCAGGAGGCCACTTAGATGCATTTGACGTTGCAACAGGTGGTGTTGATTGCGGCTCTGGTGTTACGCCTGTAATGGAGGCTGCTCGTCTAATTGCAATGGCAGACGGCAAACCTAAAAGAAGCATTATGTTCTGTTTATGGAGTGGTGAGGAGTTTGGACTTTTAGGATCAAAATACTTTGTTGAGAATTGTGATTATCTCGATAAAATCTCTAACTACTTTAACAGAGACGGTGGCCCTACAGTACCAGCAAGTGTTACAGTACCAGAAGCTATGTACGAAGACTTTAAAAAGGCTTGCGAACCAATAAATAGAGTAAATAAAGATTTTCCATTTGAGGTTAAAAAGAGAACAACTCCTGCTCCTGCTAGACCTACAAGAGCAGGTAGTTCAGACCACGCATATTTTGCTATAAATGGAGTACCTACTGTTGGATTCAATCTTACAGATTCAAAAGGATACAATTTTAGCTACTATGAGATTTGGCATACAGATAGAGATACTTATGATAAGAGTATTGCTGAGTATCAAGAGCAGGCCGCTGTAGCAACTGCTATCGCACTATATGGCTTAGCTAATTTAGATAACATATTAAGTAGAGAGGGATTATACAAGGATTCTAAGTAGAGTAATACGCGAACTTAGCTTCGCATATTATCCTCCTCACAATAATATACAATTTTTGCGCTTTCAAAGCTTCTTAGAGGCATTGAAAGCGCATTATTTTGTTATTATCATTCACATATAAATAAAAGAGATACTGACAAAAAAAATAATAGAGTATCCCGAATTAACTTAAATTAATATCGGGATACCCTACCATACTAGAGCTTTTTAGAGTCTCGTTTTTAGAGATTTCTTAAAATATTATTCTACATCTCCTCCTTGAGCTCCAATTTCAGAGATTTGGCCATAATTATTCATACAATATATTCTGAAATAACGAGCTTCACTTGGTTTAACTAAGAATGTTTGTAGTTCGTGTGCACCAGCTACACTATATTCTCCTACATTTTCCCATGTTGTTCCATCTACACTTGTCTCAATATATCCTGAGTTTAGATGACTTCCTGCTGCACTACGTGGAGCAATCTTAATTGCTGTAATTTTATAAACTTTACCCATATCTGCACCAACCCATTGTCCTGTTCTTGATACGGTAGCATCACTCCATGGAGAGTGCCAATACGTATTTAATTGACCATCTAGCACACCATCTAAAGATCCTTCATACGATTCTGTTGCACTTGCCATAGCAACCCATCCTGCCGTTGATAAATCTGCAGCATTAGGTATAAGAGCAACATATTGGTTTTTTTCAGGATCTGGGAGAATAATCTTCTCAGATTCAATATTGTTTAGATTTAGAACAAAAGCATAGTTTGAACCACCTAATTTACTTTTATCTATAGTCACTTGTAACGTTTTGTTCTTTTGACCAATATCTAATACAAGAGGCATTTCGCTAACTGAGATCGCTTCAGCTGGAATTGACTCATATATATTACCTACTGATTCATTATAAGCATTAAATTGCTCCTCTCCATATAAAAAGTTACAAGATAATCCCCAATTGTTATCAAAAGGTATAGATACTGGAATAGAAATCTTAAGCAAAGTTTCATCATCAGGTTCAACTATAGTCTCACCAAATACATCCATAGATACAATAGCATCTCTTACAGAGAAAGTTAAGAAGTTATTTTTTACCTCTTCGCTAATCTCAAAGCTAGATGATGTTACACCTATTGGAATAACATAATTATCAAGATCTTCTCCTAGTTCATATAGTTTTGGAGTATTCACGCTCAATGAAAAATTTCCATAAACTTTATCTGCAGCAATTGTGACATCTGTTTTTGTAAATGTATAATATTCTGCTGGAAGCACTTCATAATTTGTTGCCATTCGCTCATTATACTTAGTTAATTCACTTGGTACCACATCTACTGTAGCCACGCCTGCTCTATCGTGTATACCAGAACGAATAACAGAAAGTACAATCTCGTTTGGTTCTGCCATATTGTAAAGAGTATGTGATGATACTCCATTACTTGATATATATACCATGTTATCTGGCAAATCTTCTGTTGAGACTAAATCTGAACAAGATAATAGTGACAACATAGCCAATCCCAGAAATAATTTATTTTTTATTTTCATACGATTATTTTTCTAAATTGTTATTTTTATAAAAATTTCTGATAGTCTATTCACTACCAACCATAGTTTTGAACTAAGTTATCATTCCTATCTAACTCTCTTTGAGTAAAAGGGTGTAAGTAGTGCTGAGGTTGAAATACTCTTGTTTGAATTACTGTGCGCTTCCAGAAAGTCTCTCCATCAAGTGTATAATTTGAACTTGTAGCATATAAGTTCATTCCATAAATAGGGCCACCATCTGTTGTCTCTGCAATCATCCACTGACGAGTGTCAAAATATCTATGGTTCTCCCAAGTAAGTTCAATTTTACGCTCTCTTCTAACTAATTCTCTAAGGTAATTTTTATCATTAACCTCGCTAACATATATTTCATCTTTAATAGCTGGAACTCCTGCACGTTCACGAATCATGTTTAAGTACATAAATAACTCATAGTCATTAGTCCCTGTTTCAACTAAAGCCTCAATATAGTTAAGATAAACTTCAGCAACACGAATTATAGGCCAGTTATAACGAGGCCAAGATGCAGATGATGCGTTCACAGTATAGTTACCCATTTTACGTCCCATATAGCCTGTCCAAGGGTGGTCATGGTGTTGATTTCCTGTATTTCCACCTTGGTGATACTGAATTACAGTATTTGGCGTTTGGAAATATTTTGTATTATTCCAAGAGATGTGCGCATAGAAGCGTGGTTCACGTTCTTTATACATATTCCAACCGGTTGTTGCAGCACCAGCATCATTAACAGAAAGCGCAGGATTTGCAAATGAACTAAATCCAGATTCATTATAGCCAGAACGAGGATCAATAGTAGGCTCTCCACCTGTAGGCTTGCCAGTTATACCGTTACCCCCAGCAGTTTTATTATTTTGATTCATAAAATACTCGTCTCCATTGTATCCAACAATTGGATAGTATCCATTCGCCATTGCATAAGAGTCTACATGTTGTTGTGTTGGACCAAGACCACCATATCCACCAGCAAACACACGTGGACGTGTATGATTACCCCAATCCCATGAACCTAAATAACGAGACCAAATCATCTCATCGTTCCATGCCTCATAGAATAATCCATGGATTGATCTATGTGGATCTATTGCTCCACCACTTTCAACCTCGTTACCATCACTATCTGCTAAATATAAACCATATCCATTATCTTCTATTGCATCAATAGCTCTTCTTCCCGCCTCTGCCGCTAATTTCCATTTATTTGCATCATAGTTAGGGAATATTTGAGTTCCATCTGGGTTCTTCAAATTTAAGTAGTTTTGATTTCCACCATTAAATAGTTCACGAGCTGAATAGAGTCTCATTCTAGCAATTATTGATAGAGCAGCTACATTTGTTGGTTTACCATAATAGTTAGCCTCTGTATATCTAGCTGGTAGAAGCTTTGCTGTCTCTTCTAATTCACTACAAACATACTCTACGCACTCATCCCAAGTATTACGAGGAAGTTGAAGATCTGCAAGATCTGCATCTGCAGGAATTATTTGGTCACCTAAAAGAATCACAGGTCCATATTGACGAAGAAGCTGAGCATAAAAGAATGCACGTAAGAAACGAGCCTCATTCTTCCAATCTTGGATCTCATCCTGTGTTACATCAAATGCAGTAACACTCTCAACATTCTGCATGAATGTATTTGCCTCTCTTATACCTTGATAATAATGCGTGTATGTGTCACCAGCAGCATTTGAAGGTCCCCAACTACCATTATTTATCTTTGAGAATGGATAACCAGATGTAGACCAAGAGCAAGAGCCCTCATCAGATGCACCTGTCCAAGGTGTACTATTAGGAGCATCCTCCTGTTGAACATAAGAGTACACTCTAGTTAGATACTGTAGTGTAGTACTTCTTTGCTGCCATATCTTCTCGAAAGTCAATACCTCCGTCTCCTGCATATCTAGGAAACTTTCGCAAGAAGAGAAAGAGGCCATAGAACCACCAAGCATTAGCAGTAATAGTGCTTTTTTAAATATCGTTTTCATTATATTATTCTTAATTTGTTTTTAATTTTTTAATATGACAATTGAATTCCTATGTTGAATACTCTATTCAATGGATAAGTAGCCCCTTCGCCACCACCATTCTCAGGATCCCATAGCTTAAATTCAGAGAAGGTTAATAAATTCAAACCTTGTATATATATGCGAGCACTTCCCAATTTTGCCTTTGAAACTAAAGAGCGTGGCAATGTATAAGAGATCTCTGCATTCTTCAAACGTAAATATGCTCTATTTCTCATCCAGAATGTTGATGTTTGAGAGTTATTAGCATTTGCTACCGTTGACATTCTTGGATAGGTTGCATTTGGATCTGGATCTTGAGTTGTCCATACATTACCTACTAAATCTGAGTTAAAGTTTGAGCGCTGTACATTACCACCTTCAAAAGGGCGGATAGTACCACCACCTAAAAATATACTTGAGTTACCAATACCTTGGAATAGGAAATTTAAAGAGAAACCTTTATAGGCAACCGTAGCTCCAAAGCCGTAAATAATCTCAGGAAGAGATGTATATCCAATAGGGACCATATCACTTGCATCAATTCTTGCATCACCATTTATATCGCGATACTTAATATCACCTGGGCGAACCGAACCAAATGTTTGAACTGGGCTAGAGGCAATATCTGCTTCATCTACAAATAGTCCATCTGCAATTAATCCAAATGGTTGTCCTGAAGATTCCCCTATTCTATTTTGATATGTGTATTCCCAATCTGGTTCGTCGTTATTAAGTATTTCGTTCTCTGCAAAAGTAAAGTTACCTTGAGCTGTTACCTCAACCTCCCCAAAGCGCTGCATATACTCTAGTGTAGCATCAAATCCCTGATTCTTCATCTCTCCAACATTCACCCAAGGAGTAGTTGAGATACCTGCAATAGAAGGTAGGGCACCACGCTGCATAAAGATACCTGAACGGTGCTCGTGGAAGAAGTCAGCATATAGACGTAGAGCGTTATCCATAAATCCTAACTCAATACCAATATTAGTCTTTTCAGACTCTTCCCAACCTACATTTGGATTGGCAACCTCTCCAACGGCAATACCACCTGGGTTATAATCTCCATTTACCCCCATTCCTTCATAACCATCCAAACCTGTACTAATTGTTGGATTATAGATAAAACGACGGCTTCCTCCAATTTGGTCATTACCAACAATACCATAACTTGCTTTTAGTTTAAGTAGCGATAACCAACCACTAACACTCTGCATAAAATCTTCATTTGTTACCATCCAACCTGCAGCAACGGCAGGGAATAGACCAAAACGATTACCAGGGCTAAAGTTCTCAGATCCATTATAACCAGCATTTAGCTCAACGAAGTAGCGCATATCATAATTATAGGTTACTCTGGCTGCAACACCTTGATTCTTATAAGGAAGAGAGGAGTAATTATTATCTACTCCAACTAGATTCTTAATTTTATGATTGTACATAGCCATAGCAGATACATTATGCTGCTCTCCAAATGTTTTATCATAATTTATAACAGCCTCTAAGTAGTTTGTATTACCATTGGCTCCATTTCCACCTCTACCAGTTTCATATCCGAGTGTATTACTACCAACATATGCTTGATTTAGAATAAGATTACCGTTTTCATCTCTCCCTTGAGCTATAAATTGAGGCACCTCTTTATAACGCTTGATATTATTGTAGTTCCAAGCATCCCAAGAGTATGTAACACGAGCTGTAAGCCCCTCTACTATATCCTTTAAATCTTGTTTTAAACTAACAGACGCTTGTGTTGAGTTTTTGAACACTTCGTTATAACCAGAATTATATAGCGCATTATATGGATTGTGCCCTGATCCTTGTTGTGGACCTGACCAAGCTAACCAATCACCATTATCATCTGTATAATATGCAGGAAACGCATTTGGTGATGTATTAAAACCATAATACCAAATATCACTTTTTGCATGACCTGGCTCATTTATCTGTTCAAAGATATTTGCCAAGGATACATCTAAAACTGTAGTTGGAAATAGATTAACATCAACATTTGCACGGAAGTTTGTTTTTTGGTAGCGTATAGATGAATCATAATTTGCCATCTCATCCTGCATAAAGATAGAGCCTTCGTTATAGTATGCTCCCGATATATAATAACGCGCAATCTCACCTCCCCCTGATACTGAGGCAGTTAATCGCTGATTTTGAGCTTGATTTTTAAACATTTCATCTAGCCAATTTACATCGGGATATAAATTATTGTCTCTATTAGGGTCACTGCTAGACATTCTATACTGCTCAAGAGCTGTATCATTAAAATATTGTTGTCCAAGAGCCTCGTTATAGTGCGTTGCAAAATCATAAGAATCAACTAGATCTGGCATCTTTATAGGGCTCAATACACCATGCTCATATTTAACATTGATAGCAGGTTTACCAACCTCTCCCTTTTTTGTTTGAATAAGAATTACGCCATTTGCACCACGTACTCCATAAACGGCAGTAGCACTTGCATCCTTTAAGATTGAAAATGCTGCAATATCCTCAACATCAACTAAATCAAGAGAACGCTCTACTCCATCAACAAGCACAAGTGGGTTTTTATTTGCTCCAAAAGTAGCAATACCACGAATATAAAATTCTGCAGATGAACCTGGCTCACCAGAAGATTGAACACTTACAATACCAGCAAGCTGCCCCCCTAAAGATGTAGATAAGTTGGCTGTTGGTAACTTTAATTTATCAACCTCTAGGTTAGAAATAGCACCCACAACTGACTCTTTCTTTTGGACACCACTTGCAACCACTACAACATCTTCTAGTGCAAATGCATCAAATTCTAATTGAAAATTAATATCTGTTTTTGTACCTACAGCAACCTCTGCGCTATTGTACCCCATCATCGAGGCAACAAGAACTGGGTTATTTGCAGTAAAGTTAATTGAATACATACCATTTTCATCAGTAAAGCTAGCAATAGTAGTACCCTTAACTATCACGGTAGCACCAACAATAGGTTCACCGGTAGAGGCCTCCAGAACCACACCTTTTATGGTTCTTTTTTGTTCGTCAATTTTAGACAGAGTTGACAAACCATCACTCTCTGTTTGGTTTGCATACATAGTTGTCGGGCTAGTAAATACTAAGCCAGACAATAGCAACATAGCTGCTATCCGTTGCAAAACCTTGTAGTAGTTTTGTGTCATAGATTAAATTTTTAATAGTTTATAAAACTCAATTTGAGTAGCTTATTTATCTCTTATAGATAGTCACTTAGATTGTCATCTGCTATTTTAGAGAAGTCATGATCAGGTTTTGAATAGTTTTGCTCTTTTACCCAGTTTAGTAATTCGTCAATATCTTTCTGGGTAATTAATAATCTTTCTGTAGAGTAATCCTCTACCATTCTATCTACTGGAGTTAAGAATCCCCAATATGTAAAGAAATCTGTGAGATCTAGCTCAGTAATCTCCATAACCATTTTTACAAAGTCTAGTTGACACTCTCCATTACTCAATGAGCTTGAGCGCAATCTAGCCTTTTCAAATAGATCTTTATAAAAATCAGGATAGCCGTTATTAGATAAATATAAATGTAGCTGCCAGAAAGGAACTAACATATTAAACTCATTAGACATATTAATATGAGCAATATTTCCCCCAGAAACATCATTATGCGCCGATGCATAGCGCCCCTCTTGAACAAGACGTGATTCATTTCCCCACTGAGTTTGAATATAAAGTGAGTGAATGTTATTAGTAACCTCAGTCATACCAATCCACTTTAAGTTTGGACGTGTTTGATTACAGTGCCCCACCTCGTGAGCTGGCCCCCATGGCTCAGATGTAAGTTTTTCAACTGAACATAGATTCTCCATAGTTGTAACATTGTATGCTGTACGATAAGCAGTTGCATACATAAAAGAGGTGTACATTACGTGGAAATAGTGGCGATTCTTGAACATCTTATCATATTTTACAAGACCCATAAAATCAGCCTCTTTATATACAAGGTCATCAAACGCTTGTATTAAAGCTACACCATCTGGCGTATATTGTTTAAAGCTTGATACTGGGAATGTTGCATGTGAATATATACCTAAGATATCAAAGTATCTATTTGTAGTTGCATTTAATCTCTTCTCCCACTCTTCTGCAGAATGTTTTGTAATATCAAAATATCCATTTACATCACCCGTAGCAAAGTGAACCTTAATTGGCTCTAGAAGCTCTGGTGTTGCAGAGTGGTACATAAGATAAATCAATCCCTCATTTGCTGGACGAATAATATTTGTCCCCTCACTCAATGGATATGAACTAGATCCAGTACCATATCCGTCACCATTTGGACGATTCAGATTCTGCACCTTAATGCTAATATTTACCCCATTTGTTTCTCCAACAAGAACCACAAGTTCATCACCAGCCGAAACACTCATTCCTGTTGGGTTATCTAATAAACTATATGGATTTGTCTTTAATTCTTCAGCTTGTATATTTGGATTTAACCACGCCTTATACTCTGCAATTCTAAACTCGCGAGGATAAGTACCCTTATACATAAACATCGCGATATTTTTAAAGAAATCATTATCACAAGCCTCAATCTCGGCAAGGGTTATCCCCTCTTTTAACTCACTACAAGTCTTATCTGTAAATAGAGTTATTGGATCAAAATTATCGGGATTAAATTGGCGGAACTCCATCTCGGTACAGGCAGCAAAGCCAACACCATCACCAAAACCACTTAATATTTTAAATTTTATATATTCAACACCTTTTAGCGTCTGATCAAACATTACTTTTGTTGGGCTTCCGCTTCCTCCAAAATCAACACTCTTTAATAGCTCCTCTGAACCATCAACTAATTTACCATATATTTCAACCTGCTCAAAGTGACCATTACTACCAGATATCCGAGGGTAGTAGACTATATAATCAATATCTGCACTATCAAAGTTATATGTAGCATAGATAGGAAAGTAGTTTGGAATAGTATTGTTCCAGTTTGAATGCCATATTTCTCCCGATGTATTTCCATCAATTGTAAATTCTATCCCAGAACCCGGCTGAAATGAAGATGCCGTGGCACTAGTTACTTTTACCAATATATCATCTTTTATATCGTCACCAACTTGGTTTTCATAAGTAAAAACATCCTGAGAAACATCTATCTCAACGCTCTCCTCCCCTCCTAACTCTTTGATAAGAATAACATCCTCTCTTTTGCTTTCACCATCATTAGATGTGGCTGATACTGTTATAGTTGTATTATTTTCATCTATTATAGCTCTAGATGACTCACTTACCCACTGAGGGTAATCAATAGAGTATTTTACATTTGAGGTAATCTTAAAATCAATCTCTTCTCCGCTAGGATTAAACGAGATAGTAAGTTTTGATGATTTTATTGATGCTTCAATTTGATCAAGATTTGGATCTGGATTGCTAGGTTTCTTACAGCTAATGAAAGAGAGAAAAAGCAGCATTGATAGTAGTAGAGCGACGCTTTTCATTATAAGTGGAGCTTGTTGTTTAAGTTTTTTTCATATTATACTATCCCAAATATAATAATTTTTATTTATTTATAGGTATATAATCTAGATTTTTAATAACTTTAAAAACAAAACTCCACATTTAGCTTCAGAACGTACTTGCAATGTATAATATTTATTAATCTATAAATATATAATCAATCAATTTATTTAGCCCATCTGCCAAATTCTTTATAGAGCCCTCATAATCCCAATCCTCTCTACCAAAATCTACACTATTTGAGATACTTCTAACCTCAAAAAATGGCACACACTCTTTTGTACATACATAAAAAAATGCTCCTCCCTCCATACTCTCAATATCGCCTAGTTTATTATCAATATATGGAGACATAGCACTATTCAATGTTATTCCCGATATTTTTTTGAGTGGCATATCCTCTTTTATATATGGACAAGTCATTATTTTATTAACCTCAAAATCCATATCTAGATTCATATCAGCAATATGCTTAAAACCATCCTCATAGAAGAATCCTAAATCAGCTTCAACCTCACTCTCTACAAGAAAAGTCTCCCCAATCTGGGGAGCTCTTCCAATATAGACTCCTGCAATTCCACCCATAATAATAATATCGGGATTATGTTTATGAATTGCTTTAAGTGTTCCGTATGCGGCAGCAGTAACTCCTACTCCGCAAAATTCAACACTTACATCCTCTCTGTTAAAATATTTTGCCTCAGTAAAGGTTGGAAATATCACAACAATTTTCTTTTTCATTTCTCTCTATTATTAATCAAAAAAATTGAAATTGACTTACTTCTCAAAAGAGTATTTTTTACCATACTCCATCATTTGCTCAAGATAATTATCGTGATAAACAACCTTATAATCAACAACTTTACCATCCTCTTCTACAGGTAGTATAGTTGGGTTAATAAAGCCTTTATATGGTTTTAGTTCTAATTTAGCAAAACGCTCTTTTACCTCTTTGTGAAGCTCAGGGTTGATATTTACCGCGTATGTCTCTATTAGATTTTTACCTGCCTCAAAATCACCTTCCGATTTTATCCTCTGAATCTCAGCAAGTAATTCTCCAAATATGTTACGCAGTTTATTATAATCGTTAATAACAAAGTATGTTTTGCCATCTTTTGTTTTTTTCTCGATAACATCTTGAGTTGCTCCTGGATTATTCTCCTTTAGACCGCGCTCGTAGCTCCAATCAGAGATCAACTTTCTATCTTGCATATGCGCTTGCATATTTGGCTTACCAAGCTCTATTCTAGTAAATTGGGTAAACATCCCATTTCTAATAAAATTGATATATTCTGCTTTATAAGCATCTGAATTTGGAACAAGTCCTATTTCAACCATCTTTGGATCAGCTACATAATAAAGAGCATAAAGATCTGCTCTTGCCTCCTCTAGTGCAGATGCATACTCACCTAGAGCAGATTCTGATACCCCTGGAAGTAATTTTCCAGAACCGTGACCTAAACACTCGTGAAGATCTGTATGTAAATTACCAGTTAAAGAGCCATACTCCTTTAACAACTTAATTTCAGCATCATCCCAAGCAAATTCGGTTAACATACTCTTTGGCATCTCTTGAGCAGCTTTATCATAAGCGTCTGATATATTTGCGATTGTAACTGACTTTGAGCCATAATCTCTTCTAATCCAATTTGAATTTGGCAAGTTAATTCCAAGAGGTGATGCTGGATAACAGTCACCTCCCAACATAGCAACATTAATAACCTTAGCAGAGACACCCTTTACTTCCTCTTTCTTAAATCTGTTATCTACAGGAGAGTTATCCTCAAACCACTGAGCATTATCACTAATTGTTTGAGTTCTTTTAGATGCTTCCATATCCTTAAAATTAACAACAGATTCCCAAGTAGCCTTACGCCCCAATGGGTCGTTATAGCTCTCGATAAATCCATTCACAAAATCTACTTGAGATTTATTCTCTTGTACCCAAAGTACGTTATACTCATCCCAAGTCTTAAGGCTACCTGTATTGTAATACTCAATAAGTTTGCCTATATATGCTTTTTGATCATCATTCTCTGCAAAAGGTAGAGCATCCTCTAAATGGCTGATAATAACCTTTATTGTATTTGAATACTTTCCGCCTATTTTATAAACTTCCTCCTTTAGAGCGCCATCCTCTTTAATCAAACGAGTATTAATTCCGTAAGCCAATGCTTTATCATCATCTTTACTCTCCATTGCTCCATAAAAAGAGTTAACCTCATCCTTTGAGACATTATCCCCATAGAAATTTACAGATGATGCAAGAATAAGATCTTTATCCTTTCCTGAATATTTACGTTGCGCATATAGATCTTTGTCAAAAATTATCGGGAGTAACTCCTCTGTTTTAGCTTCCTGATCTGTCTGCTCCATTAAATTTCTGAAGTACTCTTTTGAGCAGTTAGGGATAATTTTATCCTCTGCATAGTGGTGGTGAATACCATTACTAAAGAAGACCCTTTTGGCATAAACTAAGAAATCTTTATACTCTTGTGACTCTCTATCCCCTTTGTAGTTATCAATAATACCCTCTAGCACACTTTTAATTGCAAGATTATACTTAAAATTTTGATCAAAAAGTATATCTCTGCCACTCTTTGCAGCCTCGCCTAAATGGTAGATATAAGCCTTTTGACTTAGAGTTAAATCATCCCAACCAGGGATACGATAACGTAGAATTTGTAAATCTGCAAACTCATCAACCACATACTTAAATGGCTCCTCACTCTTAGAACTTGCACTCTCTGTGTTGGTATTACAACCTAACAACATAGCACTAATTGAAACTGTGCCTAACATAACTTTAAAATAGTTCATTATTAATTAGTTTAATTTATTTTTCACTCTTCTCGCCCTCAGACCTCTTCTCCTCTTTTTTTGCCGCCATATCCTTAAACATATTATAACCGTTAAGAATCCCCTTTATTATCATCTCGATAGTTACAAACTTATCTATTATTGCATTAAAGTAATAGATTGGATTAAATAACTCTTTAATATCATCGTAATTGCGAGAAATATCATTCTCTTTATTCTCAATCTTATGCTCTAGTAGCATCTGCTCTCTCTTTAAGTCATCCATTGATTTAATGTGCGAATGGCTGTCATCTCCTTGTTTATAGTTATCACTCCTTAACAAAAAGCGCAATAAATCTCCAGTAAATAACTTATTTCTAAATAGATACAAAGTTAATAAAATTACAAAAAATATTCCGCAAGATACTAAAAATCCTAATGCAATATTACCTATTAAGTTCCCGATATAATATGAGAGTGCTATCCCGCCTAGTATTAGAGCTACACTTCCAAACATAGTGGCAATTAACAACACAATTATTCGCCCACCAATAATTGATGCATTTTCAACACCCTTTAATTTGAGTTGATCTATTCTCAAATTTACATACTCTATTGTTGAGGTTTTTATATCTTCTAAAGGTCTCTTTTCCATAACGATAAATATTTAAATGAAATAGTTTTTTAGTTAGTATAGCATCTACTTTTCGTCTTCTAAACCTTCTCCTCCAGCATATTGAGCTGATTTTGCTCTCATATACTCATACTTTTTCTCTGCCTCTTCTCTTATTCTTTTACGAATATTTGCTCCTGAATCTGGAGCCAATAGTAGCGCTATTGCGGCCCCTGCTAACGCACCACCTAAAAATGCTAATAATGCACTCTGTTTCATATTTTATTATTAGTTATGCAAATGTACATAAAGTTCATTTACGGTTTATAATTTATTTCACCTTCCCACTCTACAGCAGATACAACTATATCTATGTACGCATCCTCTTTTGGAATTATAGGCTCACCTAGTTTCTCTTTAGTCTCTAAATCTGTTCTCATACCATTATTATCATAATATCTATCATCTATTAGATAACCACCAGTAGAGCCCTCTATCCCCATTCCTAGAGTTAGCATATAGTATTTTCCTGCCATAAGATTTATCTCCAAAGGGAATATAGCCTTTACATATAGAGGCGTATCCATACTTGAATCCCCATCTGGATGCTCTCTACCCTCTTTATAACCAATAGCAGATTCACCAATATTGTCTGTTGCACAATATAATACCTCAACGTATGAGCCATTTAATCCTAATGGATGAATAATTTTTCCTAATAGACTATTTCCAAACTCTGGCATCTCTACTCTCCAAGGATAAAAACTTGTTCCATTAAAATAATGTTCAGCTACTGCCCAGTTAAAATATACATGATTTAAATCAATCGGTGTTAATGTTTGAGGAATAAGCATAAATGCTGCATCGCTTGTTGGAACTGTATAGTTTGTTGCATCACCCATAATTGCATATCCATCTCTTAAAGCATTTGGAGCCGTAGTTTTATCCCATAAGTAGTACCCATAAGAGTAATCTTTTGTTCCTATTACTTCAATCCCTGGAGCCATATCTTTTGTTCCAAACTTCATTACGCCAGTTTCATATATATTCCTCAATTTTAAGCTTTTAATATGAACACTATTTGTACCAGAACCAACAAAGAAATTCACCTTTGCTAACGCGTGGTTAAATACCAATGGAACCTTTCCACCCGCAGGAATCTGATATATAGTATTTTTTGCATAAACAATATCTTTTTGATTACAAGAATTTAAATCTCCATTTACCGACGCATCTCTAGCTGTTGAGCCTGTCACTGAAAATTGCACAGAGGGCTCTTGTGAATAATCCACATTTAGAGCCGCTCCAGTGCCATCATAAATAGAATAGAAGGTTGCAGGAAAATCAACTGTACTCCAAGGTTGTTGATTTGCAGAGATCCAATTCTCACCATCCGATTCAAATAAACTACTATAACTCCAAGCTGTTGTTGAATTTGCATCAAGAGTATAAACATTAAGTTCTACTCCACTTGTATTTAATGTTGCTGTTGTTACATCTGCAACCTTACTAACAGATATTCCATCTATAACTGTTGCTATACCTATATTATTGCTATTGTTCTCTGTATTTTTATCTAAGAATGTTGTCTCCTCTTTGGAACAACTAGTCAATACTACTAAAAGTAGCGTAAAATAAAAAATTCTATTCATAAGATTTTTCAATTTTTATTATTATTTAATTTTATTAACAACAATCTTTCATATTAGGTTAATTATCTGTCAAAAAATTATTTCTCTTATTTCATTCCATTCTGTTACATAAAATGTCTCAGCCACTCCTTTTGGCAAAATTATTTTGTTAGCTGAATCTAGTAATTTAATTGGTATGTCTAGATTGGTACCGGCATTTATCTGATCTGTAATATCTCTTGTATAGCTAACTAACTCCCCACTCCCTATTATCACATTAAAAATAATCTTATATTCATTGTTGGGATCTGGATGCTTTCCATATGATAAAATTTTATGTGATACTACACCATTAATCGGGTTATCGGGATTATCAAACTCTCTCTTTTCAAATTGAAATGAGTGCGAATAGAGTGTTTTTTCAACAAAATCTCGTTCACCATTGTGGAGGAATATTTTATTAGGGACGCCAACTATTTTAGCCTCAACATTTTGCGCATTAATTAAATTTTCAATCCTAACATTTATATATTTTGTAGTTGTAATTGGCTGTGGTTTAATATCTTTAAATATATCTTCATTCATATCCTTTGTTATCTCAACCTCATCTAAACTCCAAACTGCCAATGGATTTGGTTCTAATAACCCAATATCTATTACATTATCACTTACATTAAAATGGGATGCAACCTCATTATTTATTAGTTGTACATTAAAATCCCGATAATTATTCTCTAAAAATTGATTATTTCCAACTCCCGATGCCACTCCATTAAAAATTAAGACAGAATAGGTGTCGTGAGGTAAATAGAGCTCAACACTCTTTATATCTCCCGACAGTTTTAGATATGGTTCACCACCAGATATCGGAAAGAAATAGAGGGAAATATTAGAAAGATTCTCATTTGACACTCTTGATTCAGACCAATCTAATGATACCACAAAGGATTTCATATAGGAGTCGCGACTCTTTATATCTTGCATTTTACAAGAGTTAATTGTATATGTTAATAATAGAATAATCAATATTTGGTATCTCATTTTCATATTAGTTATATAGTATGGAGCAAACGTACTCTTTAGTTATCCTTATGGTACATAAAATCAATTATTTTCAATTAAATAGTAACATCATTTCTTTAAGAATGTTTTGTAAAATAGATAGTTGATTATATGTTTTTTTATAAGTTTTATCTCTAAAATTATTACTTTTGTTCTTTAATAATGGCTCAAAATTTTTCTAAACAGTAGAGTAATATATAGTGCTTAGAAGTGAGAGATTTATAAAAAAATGATTATCGTGAAGAGAAAAAAATTTAACAATCCAATCTTAATTTTACTATTAACAACACTTGTAATAGCAACCTCTTGTGAGAGAATAAATACAGATCTACCAATAATACCAACAAAAAATAAGACAGTAATGGTATATATGGCTGCAAACAATAATTTATCTCAAGATGCTTTTACCAATATTGCACAGCTTGAATTGGGGCACGTTCCTACAGATGAAGAGGGTAATTTAATTGTTTATTCACACACAGAAGATGCTAATCCAAAATTGATTAGATTATATAAAGATGATCAAGGTACAGTAATAAAAGATACTGTATATAATTTCCCTGAGACCAACTCTGCTACAACAAAGGCGCTTGTAAGTGCAATGAGTGTAACTAAGACTATGTTCCCTGCAGAGGAGACTGGCTTAGTATTATGGTCGCATGCAACAGGGTGGCTACCAGAGGGTTATTATTCAACAGACACAAATAGCTCCACTCAATCTATTGCTTCTCAATCTAGTTCTGCCAACTTATGGCCATCTCCGCCCAATGGCATTGATCCATACAAACATATGGTAAAAAGTTTTGGCTCTGAATACAACGCAGATGATGACAGTATTTATGAAATTGATATTCCAGATTTAGCAAAATCTATCCCACACAAATTAGATTTTATAATTTTTGATGCCTGTTTAATGGGTGGGATTGAGACTGCTTATGAACTTAAGGATAGCACTGATTATATAGTCTTCTCACCAGCTGAAGTTTTAGCTGAGGGGCTAGGTTATGCTGGAATGATGGAGCCTCTATTTAAGAGCCCGACAGATGTAGTAGGTATGGCAAAGAATGCTTATGATTTTTATAGCGAAAAAACTGGTGATTATAGATCAATTACAATCTCCGTTATAGAGTCTGCAAAGCTAGATAAAGTTGCTGAGAGCGCAAAAAAGGTATTTGATCTTTATCGCGATACAATTCCTTCATTAAATACAAGTTTAATCCAGCCTTACTTTAGATATAATAAGTATTGGTTCTTTGATATTAATGATTTTATAACTCAAATGGCAGGAGAGCAGGGAAAAGAGAGCGCTGCAGAGTTTACAGAGGCTCTTAATAGTGCCGTAATATATAAAGCAACAACTGGTAGATTAATCAACCTTACCATTGATCAAAGTAAATTCTCAGGTGTAAGTACATTTATTCCGTACCACCCTGTAGATACGGAATTAGAAGAGTTTTATAAAAATTATAAGTGGGAACAAGAAGTGCAAATGCTTGGAAATGAGTAATGATATTTTTTTATTTATAAATTTGAATAATTTTATTTTGTAATTGAGGAAAGTTATTTTAACTTTGCATTAAATAATAATAATTATAAACAAATAGAAATTATAAACTGAAGAAAAAAAATAGGATTATGAAGAAAAAATTTATTTGTACAGTTTGCGGTTATATTCACGAGGGTGATGCCGCACCAGAGAAGTGTCCATTATGTAAAGTTCCAGCAGAAAAATTTAATGAAGTTGTTGAGACTGAGGGTGAATTAACTTGGGCAGATGAGCATAGAATTGGAGTTGCTCAAGGTTGCGATAAAGAGATATGGGATGGCCTTCAAGCTCACTTTATTGGAGAGTGCACAGAGGTTGGAATGTATCTAGCAATGAGCCGTCAAGCAGATAGAGAGGGTTACCCTGAGATTGCTGAGGCATACAAAAGAATTGCTATTGAAGAGGCTGAGCACGCTTCAAAATTTGCAGAGTTAATTGGAGAGGTTGTTTGGGATACTAAAACAAATCTTAAGAAGAGAATGGAAGCTGAGAGCGGAGCTTGTGCAGACAAGAAGAGAATTGCTTCAAGAGCAAAAGAATTAGGTTTAGATGCTATTCACGACACTGTTCACGAGATGTGTAAAGACGAGGCTCGTCACGGTCAAGCATTCGAAGGACTTTACAAGCGTTTCTTTGGAGATAAATAGTAGATTAAATTAATTCCGAGCGGTATTCAAAGTGCATTTTAATATATGGCTCTACTAAAAAGAGGCTGTTTAACAAGTAGTTAGACAGCTTTTTTTATATTAGATTCTAGTGTTGTTTGTTTATCACTAGAGTTTTCCACCAACACCCTTAAATTTCTCGATGAATGCTACAATTTTCTGAAAAACGCTCTGTTTCTTAGTTAGATATTGAGGATTCAAAGGGCTCATCTTTGGCAGAATAGCATTTAACTCTGTTCCATTCTCACTCGCAAATTCACGCTTTAACGATGCTGTGATATATCGCTTTGCCGCCTCCTCATTTAGGTTTTCATCTGAGATAAGTTCGGTAGCCTCCTTCTTCTGCCTAACTTGAGCATAGGCAAAGAATGAATCAATGATGGTTGCTTTGTCTTCGATTGTATTGAGGTCTGTTTCATTTATAAAATCAACAATCAGACTCTCTTTTGCTCTATTGCCGATACTCGCTCTAATGATACGGCGAATCTCTTCCACAAGTTCAGCCTTGTTCTTCGTCTTTTTATTGTGTTCGAATATCAACTCAATGATGTAGTCAAGGTTTATCTCCTGCGATTTTAGAAGATCAATCTCAAAGACTACATCATCCCAATCGATTTTAGATTGTTCAGACTCTTTGCAGCCCCTCTCTCTTCTCAGCCAATCACGTATATCATTGTATGTAGACCTATAATCTTGAACTGTTCGCTCATTTGGTAACTCGATCTCCTTCATAGTGGCAATATCTTCGTCAGTGACGTTATGTGCCACTTTGAATGCCTCAATGGCTTCGGCATCATCTGCATCTATCGATTGAAATGCTTTGAGATTGGTAAACTCATCATAATTTTGCAGGATATTCTCTATACGCAGATAGCTACCAAAGAGCTTTACAAACTCCTTTTTGTCCTTTTCGGTAGTTAGCTCGGTTGCATCAGGGAACTTCGCATTAAGTTCATTAACAACATCAATATAACCTCTGCGTGCCTCGCCCGTTACAGCGTCGGTAAAGCCCTCCAAATACTCTTTATAACTCTTCTCAAGCACCACATTGCTGGTGTTGCTATCTCCAAATGTCTTGATAGCCTCTTTAGTGGCATCCTCTAAATCTCTAAAGGTAACAATATTACCAAAAGTTTTAGTTGCATCATAAATACGGTTGGTACGTGAAAATGCCTGTATCAAACCGTGATAACGCAAGTTCTTATCCACAAACAGAGTATTGAGCATAGGTGCATCAAATCCAGTGAGGAACATACCCACAACAATAATAAGATCTATCTCCTTGCTTTTGACACGTTTCGCCAAATCTCGATAGTAGTTTTGAAACTCCTTGCTATCAACTCCGTAGCTCGTGCCAAACATCGTGTTGTAATCCTTTATAGCTTTTGTCAGAAACTCCTTTGCGCTTAGATCCATTGCCGAAACCTCGAAGCTCTCATCTGGAATCTCACCCTTGCTGTTTTGTTCTTCGTTGGCGGCAAATGAGAATATTGTTGCAATCTTCAACGGTTTGTCCGCTCCCTCTTGTAGGCGGTTCAGCTCCTCATAGTAGAACTTTGCGGCATCCACACTGCTGGCTGCAAACATTGCATTAAAGCCCTTGTTTCCACCTTGGTTTCTGTGTGTCTTTATTCTGAAATTACTCAGGATATATTGCGAAATCTCGGTTATACGTGCAGGGTGCAGCAGCGCCTTTCTATTCTCCGCAGCACTTAACTTATCCAAATCTTGCTCGCTCTCTATAGCTTTGAACTTTGGTCTTACATCGTTGTAATCGACTTTGAACTTCAAAACCTTTTCGTCACGTATTGCATCGGTGATGGTGTATGAGTGTAATTCCCTGCCAAAGACACTCGCTGTTGTCTCTGCACCTAAGGCATTTTCGGGGAATATAGGTGTTCCCGTAAAACCAAATTGATAGTACCTCTTAAACTTCTTTTTGAGATTCTTTTGCGCCTCACCAAACTGCGAGCGGTGCGCCTCGTCAAATATAAATACAACTTGTTTTTGATAGATTGAGAGTTCGCCCTCTGTCTTCATCAAGTTGTTTAGTTTCTGAATTGTGGTGACAATAATTTTGTTGTCATCCCTCTCGATATTTCGCTTTAGTCCTGCGGTGCTCTCCGAGCCATTTACGCTGTCGGGCGAAAATCGCTGATACTCTTTCATCGTCTGAAAATCAAGATCTTTTCTATCCACCACGAAGAATACTTTGTCGATAAAATCAAGTTCTGTCGCCAATCGTGCAGCCTTAAAACTCGTGAGGGTCTTTCCCGATCCTGTGGTGTGCCAAATATAGCCACCGCTTTCGGGCTTAGACCAGTTTTTTGCAGCGTGTGAGCTTGCAATCTTCCACAACATCCTCTCTGTTGCTGCAATCTGATATGGCCGCATTATCAGCAGCGTGTCGCTCGTGTCGAATACCGAGTAGGTCAGCAGAATATTAAGAAGCGTTGACTTCTGAAAGAAAGTCGCTGTAAAATCTTTTAGGTCTTTGATGTTTGTGTTATCAAACTTCGCCCAATTCATAGTAAAGTCAAAACTATTCTTGTTTCGCTCTACGGTGTTGGCAAAGTAGCGGCTATCTGTGCCGTTCGAGATTACGAATATCTGCAAGTACTTGAAGAGCGAATTTTCACTATTAAAACTCTCCTTTGTGTAGCGATGCACCTGATTAAACGCCTCACGAATCGCCACGCCACGCTTTTTAAGCTCCACCTGCACCAGCGGCAGACCATTAACCAATATGGTTACATCATAGCGGTTAAGGTGCGTGCCTCGCTGCTCAAATTGCGAAATTACCTGCACCTTGTTGCGTGCTATATTCTTCTTATCCACTAAATAGATGTTCTGAATACGCCCCGAGTCAAATACAAAGTCGTAGATGTGGTTATCTTGTATCTTGCGAGTCTTCTCAACAAGATTGTCGCTTGGTTTGTCCAAATACTCCTCCACAAAGCGAGCCCACTCTCCATCCGAAAACTCGACATCGTTGAGCTGCTGAAGTTGCACCCTCACATTGGCAAGCATAGCCTCCGGCGTGCTTATATCCTTGGGATTATCGTAACCTTGCGAGACTAAGTCTTGAATAAATTCATACTCAAGATTTGCCTCTGTCTGATAAACTGAGGACATTCCATCTTCTAAAGTTTGCTTTGTGTACTTATCTAAAACTATAAAGTTGTTTGATTCTACTATGGGTTTATATTGTGTCATTTTCTTCCTCCTTCCAATATTTACTATTTACTAAATGGTCTAATAAGAATTTTACAATCTGTTTCTCTGTGGCTGTTGGTTCTGGTACAACCTCGTTTGATAAGGTCGAGTGACTTGTAAATTGAATAATTCGGTTATAGTACGTTTGCTTGTCATATGGCAACAACATAGACCACTTAGGGTATCCTAAGAAATTAGCTGTTTTCTCGTATAAATTTCGTAGCAACATAAAGTGATACTTCTGTATATTATTGCTACTTATAGCTTCTGCTATTGTGTGTTTTAGAAAAAGATGATAAGAGAAACTTTTATTTGAATCGCCGTTCTTTTCTTCAAGTTCATATTCTCCATTATCTTCTTTACTAAGCATATAGCAAAGTTTGTTACCTAATTCATTAAACAGAACATTATAGAACAAGGGGCTATGTGTTGTTATGACGAATTTTAGCTCTGATTGACTTGATTTGATTAGTTCAGCAATATTTACAGCTATCTCGATCAAGTGATTATCGTCCAATGAACTAACGGGGTCATCTATGAACACATATTTTAGATTATTAAATTGATCTGTCTCTCTATCACCAACTTCTGCAATATTCAGCACTTGAATAACTTGCTCAAACAGGCTATAGAAAACACTCCAAATTAGACTGCTTTCCTCTCCTTTTGAAACCTTGATATTATCAATACTACGCTCATTGCCACCATCAATTGAAAATTTAATTTCAGAAAAAGCTGGAACAGTGATTTTTTTACCATCATTATCTTGGATTGTATATTCTTGATTAAAATTAGGTGTTAGTTTGTCATTTGTGTAGTGTTGAAAATTAGCAACGACACTATTTACTTTCCCTTGATCGATAAACACCCAATCTGTGAAACTATTTGGTCGAATAATCATTTTTCTATCTACATCATTATCCCAATAGAATAAATCCTCTGTGAAAGCATTATAGTATAGTATTTTAACTCCCGAATCTTCTTGTCTCTCTTCAGTTTTGGAGGCTATCAACTCCTTAAATTCACGAGACAAACGAGTTTTACCCATGCCATTAAAGGCGTAGATGAGTTGCACTTTTTTATCGGTATCTTTAAGTTGTTGTGCTATTTCTGTTAATGTCTTGCCCATACTATGCGTTTAGGTTGTCTTTTGGGAATGCAAGCAGCATATCCCTATAATATTCATACTGTTTTCTGCGTAGCTCTATCTCTTTGGGTAGTCCCTCGCTAATAGAGATGGTTAGAGTGTCGAACTTGTCTAATATTGCGACTATGTGCTCAATTTCTTCTTGTGTAGGCGTTGGGATAGGAATAGTATTGAGATTTCTTTGGTTTAACTTGGGTTGAGCTGCACCAGAAATATAGGGCGTTAAATCAATGCTATTTAAGTAATATTCAACAAATCTACGTTCTGCATAAGTGTTAAATTTCAATATGTGAGCGTGATTATTTACCCAACTTTTACCACTTATACTAAATGCAATAGGAGTATTTCTCGCAATAAGGTTTGCGCCATCCTCTGAGACTAACAAAAAGTCCCCATCAAATATATAATCTTTAACATAATCCACAACTCCAGAAGCTCCATAATAAGGTATATCTCCTTTTTCTCTATCTCCGCTTGTCACTGGTCTCCGCATTGAATCTAAGTTGTCAGCTAACTTATCTAGTGTTTTCCATTCAAATTCCTTCTCATTAAAACAGAACAACTCATCTCGATAGTAGTTATACTGTTTTTTACGAGCTGTAAGCTCTGCTGTAAGCTCTGCTGTAAGCTCTGCTGTAAGCTCTGTAAAACTATCTAAAATACGAACTATTTCTGCTTGAATTTCAAGAGATTTTTTCGGATTTTCAGGGCACAGTATTGGGAATTCAACATCTTTTATCATTGGGATTGTTAGTTGCGGAATACCCGAAGTAGGAACTTTATAATTACCTTCTATCGTTTTCATAAAGTAGTAAGCAAACTTAATGTTAAGTTCTATTTTAGGAGATAGGACTAATAGTCTCACTATTGGATAAAACGGCTTCGTGTAAATATTTGTCCATCCGATTGTTCCTCTTGCTGATATAGTAAGACTCGGCATATTTATCTTTGCAATATTTGTCCATCCTGATACAGCTTTTGATGCTATACCATTTGATATAACAGGAATAGGAAATTCGTCTGTTTCAGTTTCCGAAAAAGCATCTTTAGGTTTATCACCACCTGCGTAAATATGAAAAACATCGATCAGCGGCTTCCACTCAACACTAACCCCATCTAATAATTTATCTAAATAGCTCATCCCTTAATCTCCTTTCTTTAGTTGTTTCACAACCTGCCAATGCCCTCCATTGTCAGATCCTACTCTCGCAATGAGTTTGTTTTTTTTCAATTGTGTTAATTGCCACTCTACTCCTTTTTCTGTAATGCCAATCAATGTTGATAGCTCTTTTGTGGTGATTCGACTATTTTGCTCAATAAGAGCTATAATCTTCTCCCTAGTTTTTATCTTGCTCTCCCCAGTTTTTTCCATAAAGTTCTCCCTAGTTTTTGGTTCTTCCTCCTTAGTTTCTATTACCAGATTGGCGCTACTAAGAGTATTTTTTCCGTCAAGCAATAGATTGTCAAAAAAGTCATATAGATATTGTCTTGAATAGCTTATATCATTTTTCAAATTCTGGTAGTTAGCTCTTACTAAGGCATCCCTAAAGTACTTTGCATTTCTCTCAAAGTATTCATTGTTTGCATCAAACCCCATTGACCTCAGGTATTTGATGGTGAAAATGGCAACTGCACGAGTGTTACCCTCACCAAAAGGATGTATCTGCCAAACTCCTGATACAAAATCGGCTATATGCTCCATCTTTTCTCGCAAACTTAAACCCTTGTACTTAAACCTCTTCTCTCTATCGAAATCATAGTCTAAGGTCTCCCTAATTTGGCTTGCGCTACCGTATATAACGGTGTCGCCACCAAGTACAACCTCATCTTTAGTTATATTATAGGTTCTAACCACCCCCGCTATCTTAGGGAAAACATCACTAAAGAGTGTTCTATGTATTGAGATAAGAGTAGTTGGGGCAAATGTAAAGGAGTTGTCGGCAAGTAGGTTTGCAATATGAACCGAAACCTTATCCGCCTGCTCTTTATCCTCGCCTTGAAGTTTGCCCTCCTCGGTTTTGTAGTATGAATCAATCTTCTGCTTTGCCTCGTCAATATCAATATGACCCTCGATATTCTCCCGAGCTGTCTCGATAAGATAGTTAGAGGGCGTAAGATTATCAACCTGTTGCAGACCAATAGCAATAGCCCAATTTTCAGCTCTCTGCTGCTCATTGGGTTTGCCCTCTCTTTTATACTCCTCAAACATATTGTAGCTCATAGTTCTTAATCTCCTTTCTTTAGTTGTTTCACAACCTTGTCAAAATCAGACTCTATCTTTTGACGTTTGTTAAATTCCGTGTACTCCTCCACAGCCTTGGCATCGGCTACGCTTTTGCGAACCTTGCCTTTGCTCTCAAGAATCTCATATCGTCTAAAGGACAAAAACTCGTTGATGCTCTGGGCAAATTGCTCCATTGTGAAGGTATTTTCATCCTCGATTAGATCCTCAACATAGTCAAAGTAACCTGTAACGGTGCGCTCTAATTTACGTATTTGCTTCTCGTCCAGATAGTTTTTTGCAACCGTTACATCCATCTTTAGGATTCTGCCCTCGGGAGCATTCTTCCACGTAGTGAGCCCCATATGCTCCTTATCCCTATTGGCGCAACAGAGGATTATCTCCGCTGCAGTTCGCCCAGTGATGGCATAATGGAATTTGTTCTGCACCGTAGCGTAAAACTCGGTGGTGATGGCATCGAGGTTGTAGAAATCAATCTTTCTATTCACTGTTCGCTCTCCCTCTTGTCGAACTGTTTCCATTTTGGAAATAGTTGCCCCAGCCTCTAACTCCCCATCTTCATAGATATTTTTGAGGTGCTTGGCAATTGCAGGGGTTTGGACACCAAAGAGCTCTGCCATCGCCTTTTGTGTGAGCCAAATGGTCTCATCCTTGACAAATGCCTCAATCTGCACGGCTCCATTTGGGGTTGTGTAGAGAATAAACTCTGAGGTCTGCTCAAATGGCATTATTTCATTCTTTTCGCTCATATTCCTACCAATTAAATATTATCGCCCTCAATATCCCTAACGATCGCATCGATGTCAAAGCGCAGCTTTTCAATCTTCTTTACTGTGTCGGCAATCTCGGCATTAAGCTTCTTAATATCTACCACCTCACGGTTGTCTTTAGCCTCGACATAGGAGCTAACCGAAAGGTTGTAATCATTTTTTGCAATCTCGCTATTGTCAATAGAGATTGCTACGTGTGGTGCATCCTCTTTTTTGTCAAAAATAGCTACGATACTATTTATATGCTCCTCTTGAAGGGTGTTGTTATTCGTAACTTTCTTGAAGAAATCTTCACCGCTCGCATCAATAAACTGCGTCTTCGTGTCTCGCTTACTCTTAGATAGAACCAAGATATTTACAGCGATCGAAGTGCCATAAAATAGGTTAGGAGCCAGTGAAATCACCGTCTCCACAAAGTTGTTATCAACCAAGTATTTTCTAATCTTCATCTCCGCACCTCCACGATAGAAAATGCCAGGGAAGCAGACAATAGCAGCACGCCCTTTGCTTGAAAGGTAGCTCAAAGCGTGAAGCACAAAGGCAAAATCAGCCTTTGACTTAGGAGCAAGTACACCAGCAGGAGCAAAACGATCGTCATTGATAAGAGTAGGATCATCCGACCCGACCCAATTTACTGAGTAAGGCGGGTTAGAGACAATAGCGTCAAATGGCTTCTCATCGCCATACTGTGGATCAGTAAGTGTGTTGCCAAGCGCAATATCGAACTTATCGTAGTTGATATTGTGCAGAAACATATTCATACGAGCAAGGTTATAGGTTGTGTGATTGATCTCCTGACCGAAGAATCCATCTTCGATGATATGATCGTCAAAAAGTTTCT
>CAYJAK010000011.1:0-113011 GCA_964368585.1 uncultured Muribaculaceae bacterium | reverse complement strand
TCAAATGGAATGATAATATGTAGTGAAATAAGTTGGCTAACAGACACTCCCTCGGCAGAACCAAAAGAATTTTGGAATGGTGGTTATCCTCAGATGGATAACATTAAGAGCAAAATAGAGCAAGCTACTCAATTAGGTTATGGGTTGGTAGATTATTTCATTCTACCTAAAGAGGATTGGACTGATAATTACTATGCACCACTGCAAGATAACCTTAACTCAATGAAGTTAAAGTACAGCGATAACAGTTCTGTATTAGAGGTAGTCTCGATGATTGAGCAGGAGATTAAGATATACGCACAATATGGTGATGAGTATAGCTATGTCTTTTATATATTGAATTTGATAAATTAATAAGAGAAACAATGAACAACATAATTTTTGTAGGTGAAATAAACACACCCTACAATACTATTGAAGAGTGCCCAAATAATGTAGCGCCAAATGGAGTGATGTGTAAGATAACTCTCTACGAGGAGTTCTCAAAGGGACTTTATGGACTTAATAAAGGAGATGAGATACTTATTCTATATTGGTTTGAGGAGGTTGATCGTAGTGTAGATATTTCTCGTTCAGCATTTGATAATTCAAAATCGGGAACCTTTGCAATGCGTACGTCAATGTAACACTAATCTAAATTATAAATTCAAATGGCAAGCAAGAAAAATAAAACTGCACAGAAATTAAATACAGATATAATTCTGTTTATCCTTACCCCCATAGTGTTTATCTCAGGGATAGTTACTTTTTTAGTATTCCATCCAGATAGTCAACTATGGCACACTTGGATGAATATACACGCATTCTCTTCATTGCTGATGACTATTGCTATAGTTTTTCATATCATTCACCATTGGGGATGGTATAAGAAGAATTGGTTGAAGTTTAAACAAAGTATAGGACGGATGTGGCTGCTATCTGTATCTTTCATTTTGACCTGTCTTACAGGACTATATATTCTTCTTTTCTCTGAATCTTATGTTATTAACATAGAGATATATGCCCATATGACACTAGGAATGATTGCTTTAGGATATGTAGTTTGGCATATTGTTAAGTTTTTTCCAGTTATAAAAGGCTGGATAAAAAGAAAAGTTAAGAAATAACTAAACCCTTGTTACTTTTTATGCGCTCTAAAACCTTACTCTTGGATGGGGCGGACAGGCAATCCAGCAGTGCGAAAGTAGCTCGCCCCAGCATTCATAGAACCTGTGTAGATTCCCAAGTAAGCCGCATTCCTTGAATCTTTTGCTAATGCATACCACAGATATCCTCGTGTTCGACTATAGTTTAGAGTATTAGTTGTGGCATCAAGGGTGCCAGACACAGGAAAGTAGGCAAAATCATTGTATGTATGTCCAGGATTTGTAGAGTTTGAAGATCCAGGTAAAGTTGTATTATTAAAGTTACTAAATACCCCAATAATCGGCACTCTAAAACCCAGTGGAGATGGATCAAAAATTGATTTCCCTGTTGTATATAAAGAGCTAGTTATTTTTTTGTCATTCCATATAATATCTGTTCTCTGAGCGCTTGTTTCATTGCTCCAATTGTTACCTAATGCAATAAACAAAGTCGGATTATTAACTGCTGTAGCGTAACTTATTTGATTTTTTGCAATTTGATTTGTGCCATTAACATACTTACCTGCACTGCCTGGGAAGGGATCTTTACGCCCAAATTGGTAATATAAAGCTCCCCCCGTAGTAGGATCATCTCCATTTTGTCCTTCAAACGTTCTATTTCTGGCGCCTATGTTTCTATCCATAATAAACTTATCTGCATAAATACCTGCGCCGCTCCATAGCGTACCAGTATATGAGTGCAGTTCGCCCTCCAAAACACTCTCTACTTGGTCTGTTGAAGTGCGTTTTGGATAGTCAACAAAATCGTAGTCGTTTGCCTTTAACGATACCACATAAGGATTGTAATCCGTTACCCATAAATGCCACGACCAAATGATGGTGTCATTCTTCAGCAAATTCACCCCCACATTTTGATGTTTAAGCCCTGAAGGTATCGTTACCACAATAGCATTTTGTGATGATTTTGCAGAGTAACCTTTTTCCACCTTAAAGCCTGTAATGTTAGCACCGTCGTACCACGATGTTTGCACCTCAAATTCATCATTGTCAAACCATCTCTCTTGAGGGATAGTATAGTCTGCCGCCGAGGAGGTTGCATAATCACTCCAAAATTCATTTACCCTATCTCTCGCAGGGATAAAGAAGCGAGCTTCTTCTCCTTGATAAGGAGGAGTGATGTAACAGTTTGCTACACGCAAGTCTTTATTTTCGAATAGACCTGTTATTTCGTTTACAATCTCATAATCGGTATAATCTGTCACAATTCCTGCATCTACACTAAGCCAGATATTTTGTGTTAGTTCACCTAATTTTATAACAATATCCCCTTGTGTGAAACCTGAGGCAATATTTAGCTTATACTCTTGCATTCCATTAATCTCATTCCAATTCTCAGGCAAGGGTGTTGAGCTATCGAATGTAACACCATCAGGTAATACTATACTGTGTGAGAGTGTTGGAAATATCTTGCCACCATCACCATCACCAAGGGTAAAGCCAATATTTACGCTGTATGTATCTGTGGCACTATCGTAGCTCCACGATTCATCGTTTTTGTTGGTTATTTCCGTTGGAATTGAATTGGCAAATAGCACATTGCTTTTGAATCTTGTAGCCCAGTACTCCCCCTTGCTAGCACCGATGTAGTACTGCCCATTATCGACGATGTGGGTGGAGTTACTGTCATAGGTGATATTGTAGTCGATATTGGAGTGTGGGGCGGCGATTGCCTCAGCCTCAGTGGCGTAACCATCTGTGGTTAGGTTGGTGATATTTGCAAAATAGCGGTAGTCACGTTGTAGGTCATATACGTTTCCTGTCCCATCTCCCACTGGTGGGTGTTGCATCAAAATTTTGTAGAATCTAAAGACACCCTCGCTTGCCTCAACCTTTAGCATAAGCGATACGGCGCCATCTTTACTCCATAAATTACCTGTGGCATTGGGGTATAGGTATAGCCCTTGCACCGATTTAGCATCTGTAGCAGTTGGTGTACTGCGTGGGTCTTTTCGATTTTGGTTGCACTCAGAGGTAGTTCGGGCGCGTTCATTGCATAGACCTCTGCGAGCTTTGGATAGATCCCTGTTGCAGGCAGTGCGACATCCACACGAGTATAGTCGAAATCAAAGGTTAGTTTTTGCCCGCTTACTGTGGCGGCATCAATTCTGGTGAGCGACAGAGTACCACTACTCTTTGGCAGCAGTCCTGTGTTGCTGTTCTTTAGTATGTTGTTTGCGGTTGTGTAGGCAGTGTAGATATTTGCTAAATCGCCAATCGTGAGGGTTTTATTGTCGATTTTGGTTTGTATGGCGGTTGGAATATCCACATTCGCCACACCTTTGACTGTAACGCCTACGGTCGATGCCTCAAGTATGGCGTAGTAGCCTTCAGTGTCCTTTTGTAAAGGGGCGTATTGTTGAAATGCCCCATCAGAGGCTTTGAATACAAAGACAAAGCCCTTGCCATCAAATAGTTTTTTTTCACGCTCGTTAGCATCGAAAGTCCCCGAGCGAGTCTCTGTCTCCTCAGAGTAGTATCTATCTAGCATCTCAATCCCGATGCGCATCTGACCATTGGTGTTGATGCCCTCAAATGGCTCTTTACTGCACCCCATAAGGGTGAGTAGCAGTGCTATCAGTGTATATATATGTTTGTTCATTTTCATGTTTTTTACTCTTGGACAGGGCGGACAGGGAAACCATATGTACGTGGAATTACTCGATTTGGGTCCATTAAACCACTGTTAATGGCTAAGCGGAGCCCTTCACTGCTAGAGTTTGGCGATGAACTCCAGTTGCTACCTTCAGCATTTACCCAACCTAATGATGCATCTGCCCTTTCAAGATAACCAGAAGCTGGGTAGTAAACAAATCTGTTATAGAGTCGTCCATAGCTATACTGTGTAGTGGATGCATTGCTCCAAGGAGAATTGCTTAATGTAAATAATTCCCACGTGCCTTGAATAGGAAGCCTAAATCCTAGGGGTGATGGATCAAAAATAGATTTACCCGTAGTATACCCTGCGTTTGGCACATTCATATCATTCCATAAGATAGTAGTAAGTTGCGCATCAGTTTCGTTACACCAATTGATAGTGGTAGTATTAGTAATAAATACATTAGGATTATTTACTACATCAGCAAAACTTTTTTGGCCATTCTCTGTGGCAAGACCTGCTTTTCGAGGGAATGGATCTTTTCGTCCAAATTGAAAAAAAATCGCACCTTTTCCCGAAGTAGTACCTCCATACCCAGCGAAATTTGCACTCATTCCCCCAAGGTTTCTATCCATAATGAACTTGTTGGCATAAATACCGCTACTCCACACTGCACCATTGTATGAATGAAGCGCGTTATCAGTGCCTGTCATAGGTTCATTTTGGTCGGTCGTAGAGCGCACAGGGTATGCCGCAGCAGAGCTTGCATCCTCTTTAAGTGCGGTAAAATATGGGTTATAGCCTGATACCCACAAGTGCCACGACCAAATAATTGTTGTGCCGTGTTTAACATTTACAGCGATATTTTGATGCTCAAAACCAGGCGGAAGTGTAACTTTTATTGCATTCTTACTTGCTGGCGAATATGCTTTTTCTATCACTAAGTTATCAATATCGGTTCCATCGTACCACGATAGTTCTACTGAATAATCGGTATTATTGGTCCAATCGGCAGTGAGTAGGCCTGCGTAAGTATCCGTTTGGCTTGTCCCTGCATAATCTACATTTCTCCAAAACTCGTTTATCCTCTCGGACACTGGTATAAAAATAATTACGTCGTAGAGGCTGTGAGGAGTTGCCATATAGGAATTTGCTATACGTAGACCAGATACTCCGCCATAGCCATCAGTAAGCCCCGTAAGCTCGTTTACAAATTCAGCATCTGTATAGTCAGTAACGATGCCTCCACTTATTTCGATTCTACTCTTTAGAGTGAGTTCCCCCACTTTTATTACCACCTCTCCGTCAATGTTATTAGATGTGCTCTTTAGGCGTAGTTTTTTAGTGCCAAAGCTATCATCCCAAGTCTGTGAATCGTGATAGCCTGTAGTTGCGGTCATAATTGATATTCCTGCAGGCAGTTCCAACGTTTTTGTCGAGAGCGAGGAGTTTGTTATACTCGCATCGCCTGAGTTATAGCTAAACACAAAGTCAAATTCATAAGTACCATCTTCGTGAGTGGTAATATTCTTAATATTTCCCTCTGTAATCATCGTTGGTTTTTTATACATCATATTACTCTCTTGGGAGTAATTGACCAAAGAGCGATAATTAGCCTGATCCGTACCTATGTAATACTGCCCATTGCTCGTAATTGAGGTGGAGGTACCATCTATTATGATGTCGTAGTTTATGTTCGATGGTGGACCAGCGATTGCCTCTTCTGCCGAAGCGTAGCCATCTGAATCAAGAGCGTGAACACGCACCAAGTAGCGGTTTGATGCCTTGATTGAGTAATCGTATTCGCCTGTAACTCCGTCTTTTAGGCGCAAGGCTATCTTGTAGTATGTACCACCAGAGGGCGAAGAGGCATCTTTGCGTGCACGTATGATTAGGTAGGTAGCCTTAGCGACATCGGTTAGGGCATCTATCCCAAAAGCCGTTGAGTAGATGTACATACCTTGTGCATACTTGGTGGCTTGGTTTTCAGTAGTAACCCCCGTAGGCCAAAACTCACCACTGTAAGAGTGTTGGTTGGTTTCGGGCGTTACCTCGTGGCTCTCGACAAAAGTTTGAGTGCGAGATGGAGAGTATGGCAGCGTTGGCGCATTAGGCACACTAATTCCTAGCACTTGTGGGTAATCGGCGTATGGCTCGGGCATTACAACATCTACACGAGCATAAGAAAATTTTGTTACAGCCTTAACATCAACGATTTTATCGCGAGTAAGCTGCGAAAGGGTTATTCTCTCGACATACTTGGTTAAAAGTCCGTTGTCGTCGTTGCGCAGGGCTTGGTTTGTCTCTCCAGGGTAGGTGATATTTGCGTTGTCGTAGAAATCTTGACGAGAAATTTTGTATGCTCCCCCAACCTCCGTTGCCGAAATAAGATCAATGGTACTTTGGTCGATGTTCGATACTCCGTGCAGGATAACAGGCGATTTCACCTCCTCCAAAACGGCATAGTACATAGTGGTCGAGCCCACGACATCACGAATCACGGGCTTGAACTGTATGAGTTTGTCGTCTGCTGCATCGTTATCACCATCATCAGCAAATACACATAGATATGCATTCTTAATCGCCATCTCACGAGCGGTGGCAATCAGTGCATTATCGCCAGAGCGAGTCGAAAGCTCGATGTTACCAAAGTCAGCAGAGTGTTCAACCTCTATCTTCACATAGCCCTCAGGCACTTCGCCTTCTGTTTTTGTAGGCTCTATTGGCTCTTTTTGGCAGCTCGCCAACGAGAGAGTCACCATCATACTCAAAAATATATATCTTATCTTTTTCATCTTTGTTTACTTTTTTCGTTGCTATTACTACTCTTGGATTGGGCGGATAGGCAGTGGATTAGCGCGCCCTGATCCATTGACGATATTTACAGCAGCTCCATTTGCGTAGAGTAAACGTCGAGAGTGAGTAGAATTATTATAAGGATCTGCACTAACATACTCAACATTTTTACCACTATCTACGGCATCCACACTATAATAATTATATGAACCCAATGCAGGATAGTAGGCTATCCCACTATATATTGCGCCATTAGCACCTAGGGTACTTTGCCACGCAAAATTTGTAGAACTAAATCCATTCCAAACACCTATGGTAGGAATTCTATACCCTAAAGGCGATGGGTCAAAAATTGATTTGCCAACTCTGTAAGAATCTACTCTTATTTTCTCGTCGTTCCATATAAAATCTCCATTGTGCAACTCTGTTTCACTAGTCCACTGTTGGACATCATTATATTCATCACCCTTAACAAATCTACTAGGTTGATTTACCACTTCTGCTAACGATATGCGACCCAATACAGTTCCCCAAGTTTTATTAACTGGGAATGGGTCTTTACGTCCGAATTGATAGAATAGCGCACCATCTTTAAAATTCTCGGTAGTTCCAACTGGAAGTATACCTCTTCGTGCTCCAAGATTTCTATCCATAATAAACTTTTCGCCATAGATGCCGCCAAAGCCCCAAATTGGAGTTGTAATACCTCCTGCATCATTGTAGCTATGTAGCTTGCCATCAACAACATCCACAACCTCATTTACAGTAGTTCGCTCAGAAACAGTTGAGTAATCTACACCTCGGTATGGGTTGTACTTAGTCGCCCAACAATGGATAGACCATATAATAACATCGCCCTTTTTAACATTGATTACATAGTTCTGTTCCTCAAAGCCCTTAGGTTGAATCACCATAATCGCATTTTGAGGTTCGGTTGTATTAGTTGTTGGCGAGAAATTTTTAGTTATCTGCAAATCAGTGATTTCAGGATGCGTTGTACCATTATTTTCGCCATCATACCACGAGAGTTCTAACGAGAAGTCATCATTGTTAATCCACGGCTCACTTGGAATGTTGTACTGACTCTGCGGCTCTGACGCTGCATAAAGGTTCCAAAACTCATTTACTCTATCCTTGATCGGGATATAGAATATTGTGGTATAATCTGCGTGTGGCGGAGTAATGTAGCAGTTCGATACACGCAACGCAGGCTCATAGCTCTTACGCCCATAGTCCGAGCTAAGTCCTGTAAGCTCATTTACAAACTCTGAGCTTGTATAATCAGTTACAGCGGCATTGGCGAGCAAAGAGATATTGATGGATTGTTTTGCGTTACCAACATTGATAATGATATTATCAACTATATCGCGTGTAATCTTTAGACGCAATTTTTTCTCCCCAAAACTCGTCTTCCAATTTTCACTAGTGCTATAACCCTCGCCTGCATCATCAACAATAGTAATACTACCATCATTAGGCAAAGTTATGTGCGGATCTGCTGCAGGGGTCATAATCGTTGAACCATCTAACCTATAGTAGTCAAATGATATATCCACAGTATAGTGTGTGGTAGTTGCCTCAACAATACGTCTCCACGAACCATCATTATGCTCTGCCTCAGCTGGCATCACTGGGCTCTCATAAAGCAAATGACTTTGAGTAGAGTATCTCGAATAGTAGTAGTATTTTTTATTTATAGCAACAGCAAACTCTCCGTCACCCTCAACGAGTTCGTACCCTCCTATATTCACAGAGATATTACGATAGTTTACACCCCCTTCACCATCATCAATAGGCAAAGAGATAATTACAACATCCTTCTCCGCAGAACCATAGGCACTCTCGGTGTAAACGATACTTGACCCCTCAATGGTTAAATCTGACTCATTGACTGTTTTGCTTAGTCCTATGTTTGCTTGAGGAATGTTGCTTGTAAAAGGTATTTTTATCTTTCGAGGTGCTGAACCGCCGCTCTCAACTTCACTCCAAAGATAGTGACGCTTACCGTCGGTGAGGGTAAACTCTACATTACCTGTCGATACGCCCATCTCATTACCTGCCCAATCGGTTGGTACAGCCTCGGCAGCCCAAGGGGATTTCCCCTCGCTTGGGTCGAAACGCAAAATATATGTTAGAGCATCGCCTGCAATCCAAGGGTTTGTCGGCAGTGTAAAAGCATACTCTTTGAGCACCACCTCTACGCCTCGTTGCACGGTCTCAAAGGTGTGGTAATATGATATAACAAGCTCTATACCCTGAGTACCAAAATTTTGAGGTATCATAAACAGAGCGTTTTTGTCTGCTATAACATCTATTCTTTTTGTTGCGTGGTTAGGGTCGTCAAACGATAGCTCTTCGCCCTCTAGATACTCCAGTTCAGTTTCCGACCATACAGATGTCCCTCTAAGAGTAGGTTGCCAATTGATGAAATTTGAGCTAAGTATTGCATCGCTTGTGTTTTTATTCTTCTCAGTAAAACTAAAATTACCACTTGTATAGTAGTCTCTAAGCGAGATGCCTGCAATGCGCACCTTCTCACCCTCGTTAAGTGTTCTGCCATTTTTAAGCTGCGCCTTGAACTGCACCTTTGAGAGTGCGTGCTTGAAGTACATCGACACTGGGTGTTGCGAAGGGATGCTCGATAGGTAGTTATCCTTTTGGTCGAGAGTAATAGCGTAGGTCAAATCCTTGTGATCTGCCATCTTTTCGGGTATGGTGTAGCTAAACGATGGAATGCCTGCCGCCTCGTGGGTAGCAGGGATAAAATCGGTGCTAATATCTGCATCGTAGGGCGCAAAGGCGATAAAGCTAAGGTAATCGCCATCACTCCAATATTTGTCTGGTTCTTGAGCAGCAAGATCACTCCCTTTAGTTACCACCCAATCGGTATATGATGTACCCGCCTTTGTGCGAGCCACCTTTGCCAAATACATATGGTTCGGAATGCTTGTTGCTGCATCAAATCCGTTATCTCCTGTGTTGTAGCAGAGCATCTGCATACTCTCAATATTGGAGTCTGTGATAACTGTTCCTCGTGTCGAGAAACTAATCTCTCTGGTGTCACCGCCCACCACAGGCGTATCAATGATTGGTTCATCTTGACAACCGACAAGCCACAAACACAAAGCCAATGCGCTAAATAATAATTTTTTCATATCTTGTACTTCTCTTTTTTATTCTACTTCTAATTCCCCTTTATCATTCCAAGGCTCTACGGTGGTGGTAAACTTAATTACTTGCGTCTCTACCTCAAGCTCTCCATTATCGTTCCAAGGCTCTACGGTAACGGTAAACTCAATTAGCATCTGTTTGATTATTATATCTATGGTAAGGGTTCGGGTTACATTGCCAAATTTGAGAGTTACAGTAATTCTGTCCTCTACCTGCACATCGCTATGCTCTCTTTCGTATAAAATTTGTGAATTTGCCCAGTCAAGAGTAGCTGCACCATCAGCTAATTCACTCTTTAGGATTATATTATTCTCTAAGAGGTTGGTTTCAAAGTCTATCCCGATAGTTAATCTATCTGTTCCAGTGGTGTGATCCACCCAGTTATAAGCTCGTGTATTGCCCGTGAGGTTAAAGTACATATCATCTACATTTAATATCAACTCCTTATTGTTCCACTTTTCGTCACTCACAGCATCTAACCTAATATAGTATTCATCCATTAAGTCGATAGTGAATTGATAGACCATTCGCCTGCCCTTTAGAAACTCGTGGGCTGGGGCTTCAATAGTTTGGCTGTGGGCAGTTGTAGCACCATCTATGGTTATAACATTGTAATTTATAGTTATTACTACTTGCTTATCCGTAAATTTTTGAGGTATAAGCATCATTGTTCCTGCCTCAGTAATAAGTTCTGTGTATTCTGTAGTTTTCAGAATTAGATCTGTTTTAAGCTGCTTAGTATCCTCTGATAGTGGTGTCGGATTCTTAATGGAGTATGTTGTGTTTTCGCTACCACCAACAACCGTATTATCAATATCCCACTCAAAACCAGTGTCGGTGTATTTGCCGCCACAATATTTTGCCCCCTTGAAGGTGATTTCGGTTACTTGTACATTAGTGATTTGCTCTTTAGGACCATTCACCTTAGCCGAGAATATTACCTGCGTGAGTTGGTGGTCGAATTGCAGAGAGACAAGACCCATCGCAGCCAATGGCCTTTGTAGTAGCCCAGTTGTGGCGGTTAGAAAATCCACCTGCTTATCAACATCCGTGTGGGGTGTGAATGCAATAGTTGGATGCTCTGTTGCATCGTTAGCACTCAGCACTATACCATTTTCCCCTGCTTTTTCGCTATAAGGAAAATAGCTAAAGAATTTTATTCTGTCAGCTGGGTCGTTAGACCAATATTTTGCTGGGGTGTAATCCCATTTTTCCGCTGTGGCATCGTATATCACCGCTTGGTTATACATAAAATCGGGGGTTTCATTCTCAGGAACCCACACGCCATTGTCGAGGAAAAAGGCAAACACACCGATTGAATCATTGTCCTTAAAGCCACCAGAGCCGACAATACTGCCCTTAGTAACAGCAGACTCCCAATTATCTTCAGAGGCAAAACCAATAGCATCTGTACTCGGCACATAAGGCTCGTCGCTCAAGTGCTCGCTTTTAGAACAAGCGGCTATAAACAGTGTTAAAATAAATATCCATTTTCTCATGTATATCCTTCCCTTTTGTTTTTCGTGTTGCCCATAGTGCGCAACAATAGAGACAATTAGTTGCAAATTTTTTCAAAATAGTTTTGCATCACATTATCTCTAATACGACACAAAGTTAGTGATTTTTAGTCGTATAAGCTATATCTTCTGATTAAGACCACTACAAACAGCCAAAATAGAAGTGTATAACACTGGTATATAACTAATAATGTTTGAACCGTCGTAATGAGTAGTTAAGAAGTCTAAACTTTTATACCTCTTGAGGTAATTGCTTGCTTCTCTGATTGTAAGGTTATAGCTTGCGGCAAATTCACTGATACAAGCGATAATAAACCCTGCAACCTTACTGTTTAATTGACGCTGTGGAGAGAGCTTAATCTTTGTAATATCCATATTATTGTATAAAGGGTGATACTGCAAAGTTGATTCAGAATTTCCAATTATATGTCGAGATTACTTTTATTCCTTATATTATTTCTGCTTCTTAATAATTACCTAACAAATAATAGATTATTTTATATATTTGTGGTAATCAATATCCTATACTTATGTTAAAAGAAGGACTATACGAACAAGTAATAAACGCTGAGACGGCGGACGAGTTGAGCGTTTATGAGGAGGAAGGCTATATCTACTCGTCGGAGAAGATTGCGAGCCCTGAGAGTAGCAAAATACTTGCCGATTATATCTCTGATATTATTGGACAGAAGCTTCGTGTTGTTCTAGATAGAAAGAGAGAGGATATATCGGGACAGGTGGAGCTTATTAATAAACTTATTGAAACTATTAAATCACAGACCGATGAGGAAGATTTAGTGGGCAAGGCTCTTGATATTAACCCTCAACAGTTGCTTTCTCTTATCAATAAACAGAATACGATATTCGCACTGAATAAGAGAGCCGAGGTAGTTCGCCCTGAAACTTCAATTGCTCAAAGCTCACTCTTTACGGGTGCTATTCACGAACCGCAGATGTTTTCGGAGCTCAAAAAGGAGATAGTCTCGTCTGATAGAATTGATATGTTGGTATCGTTCATCAAGTGGAGCGGTTTGCGCCTTATTATCGAAGAGCTGCGTGAGTTTACTCGAAAAGATGGGGTTTTACGTGTCATTACTACGTCGTATATGGGTGCTACCGACTCCAAAGCGATAGAGGTGCTGAGCGAGTTAGAGAATACAACAATTAAGGTGAGCTACGATACTAAAATTACACGTCTGCATGCCAAGAGTTATGTTTTTTATCGCAATACAGGTTATACTACAGCTTACGTAGGCTCGTCGAATATGTCTAATGCAGCCCTTTCAAGTGGCTTGGAGTGGAACATGAAGATTGCTCAAAAAGATCAACAAGAGACTATCCATAAAATAAATGCCACTTTTGAAAGCTACTGGAACAGCAGCGAATTTGAGCTATATGTTGCGAGCGAGATAGAGCGACTAAAAACCGCTCTTCGCAGCGAGAAATATATTGGGGTTTCAGATGATGGGATACTAAATTTCGATCTTCGCCCCTACACCTATCAGCAAGAGGTACTCGACAAGTTGGAGGCTGAGCGCAAGGTGCGAGGATGTTATAAAAATTTGGTTGTTGCAGCAACTGGTACTGGTAAAACTGTAATTTCTGCGTTTGATTATAAACGTTTTAAAGCAGAATTAAAGCCCAAGGCACCTCGTGTGCTTTTTGTCGCTCATCGAGAGGAAATTTTAAAGCAAAGCCTCTATACATTTAGACATGTACTAAGGGATAATAATTTTGGAGAACTGTTCGTGGGTAGCTATCATCCCGATAGTCTCGATAATCTGTTTGTCTCTATTCAAACATATAACTCTCAAGGTCTATATGAGAAGATAAGTGATGATTTTTATGATTATATTGTAGTCGATGAGTTTCATCACGCTGCTGCATCATCTTATCAAAAATTGCTTAATCACCATAAACCAAAGATACTTCTTGGATTAACGGCAACTCCTGAGCGTAATGATAATCAAGATATTCTAAAATATTTTAATAATCGGATTGCTGCAGAGATTAGACTTCCAGAGGCAATTGATCGCAAACTTCTGAGCCCATTCCAATACTTTGGCGTGAGTGATGATGTGGATCTTTCGCACCTAAAGTGGACCAGAAGTGGATATGATACTCGTGAACTCTCAAATATATATACCATCAACGAAAGGGTTGCAAATAGAAGAGCAACACACATCATAGAGTCGGTTGATAAATATATCACGGATATAAACGATGTCAAGGGATTGGGATTCTGCGTATCGAAAGAACACGCAAACTATATGGCTAAGGTATTTAACGAGAATGGTATTAGTAGTATTTCACTTATTAGCGAGAGCGGGCGTGATGTCCGTGATAGTGCCAAACGTAGACTGGTTGATGGTGAGATTAAATTTATCTTTGTTGTGGATATCTACAATGAGGGTGTCGATATTCCAGAGGTTAATACGGTGCTGTTTTTGCGTCCAACAGAGTCACTTACAATATTCTTGCAGCAGCTTGGGCGTGGACTTAGACTAAGCGAGGGTAAAGAGTGTTTGACGGTGCTTGATTTTATCGGGCAGGCGAATAATAAATATAGATTTGAGAATAAATTTTCGGCACTATTGACTGATAGTAGTCGTAGTATCCAAAAGGAAATTAAGAATGGATTTATGCACCTCCCCAAGGGGTGTTATATTCAGTTAGAGAAGAAGTCAAAGGAGTATGTTTTGGCAAATATCAAGGCATCGTTTAGTAATAAAATTGGCTTGGTCTCCCGTATTGCTTCATTCGAAGAGGATAGCGGACTATCACTTACATTGCATAATTTCCTGAGCTATTATAATCTTGATATTCGTAAGATATATGCTACCAAGTTGAGTTTCTCTAGACTCTTAGTTGAAGCAGGTGTGAAAGCTGATTTTGCAGAATCCGACGAAGAAACTCTCACAAAAGCGATGCAAAGACTCTGCCTTGTAAACTCAAGACGATATATCGCTTTTATGTTAAGGGTGTTTCGTGGTGAAACTTGGGTCTACTCTACTGTCGAGAGGCGAATGCTACAGATGCTTCAATTTACAATATGGCTCAAAAACATAGAGGAATCCCCTTATGACGACACCATACAATCTGTGCTGGTAAATCCCACAATATGCTCCGAGCTAATTGAGCTATTGGAGTATCAACTTAGCAAAATTGACTTTGTTGATCAGGGCATTGATATAGGTTTTGATTGCCCATTGGATCTGCATTGCACATATAGCCGAGATCAAATTTTGGTCGCTATGGACTTCATGAAGCCTGCAACAGTTCGTGAAGGTGTTAAGTATCTATCTGAAAAAGAGATAGATTTGTTGTTCGTGACGCTTAATAAATCAGATAAAGATTACTCACCAACTACGATGTACAACGACTACTCAATCAACGAGGAACTGTTCCACTGGCAGAGTCAGAGCACTACATCCGCAAGCTCAACAGTGGGTTTACGCTACATAAATCAGCGCAAGCGAGGTAATAGAATACTGCTCTTCGTGCGGGATAGTAAGAAAGATCCTATACTTGGCACAACTGACTTCTATACCTATCTTGGTCCCGTAGAGTATGTTGAACACAATGGCTCAAAACCAATTAACATCACTTGGAAGCTCTGCAAACCAATACCTGCTAAGTTCTACAAAAAGAGTAATAAGTTGATGGTGGTGTAGGTTAACACAAAAGGATATATGCTCTGCGATTGGGTGCTGGCAAGGTTTGTTTGTATCAATGTTTTTTGCTATGTTAGAGCACAAGTCTGCAAAAGATGCACTAAAGCTAGGATTTTGACACGGTCTATGGAATGAGTAAGGAGGTAAATAACTGAAGGTACTTAAAGATATGATATATTTGAAAATGAAAACAACAAACAAAGAGAGCCTTGCGGTATGGGAGGCTAATGCAGAGTTTTGGGACACATATATGGGTGATGAATCTAACTTTTTTCACTGCGATATGGTGCGTCCATATACAGAGGAGATGCTCGATGTAAAAGAGGACGAATTAGTGCTTGATATTGCTTGCGGAAATGGTAATTTTTCGGAGCGTATGGCTGAGCGTGGAGCAAAGGTTGTGGCTATTGATTATAGTCCTAGAATGGTTGAGCTTGCAAAAAAGCGTAGGACGAAGTTTGCTGAAAAAATAGAGTTTGCGGTGTGTGATGCCACCTCTAAGAGTGCGATATTAAAAGTTGTTGATGGTCGCAAATTCGACAAAGCTGTGGCGAATATGGCACTGATGGACATTTCAGATATTGAACCGCTCTTTGCCTCGCTTGCGGAGCTATTGAAGCCTTCGGGTATATTTGTATTCTCGATGCATCACCCCTGCTTTACCGCTCCAAATTCAGACTACCTCACTGCACAAACCCACAAAGGCATTGCAGTAGAGGGGCAACCAGTTGAGCAAAACTACTATCACCGCCCCTTGCAGGAGGTTTTTGGAGTTGTTTTTCAATACGGCTTTGTGGTGGACGGTTTATATGAAGTGCCATTCGAGGGTGAGGGTGAACCTATAATAATAATTGTAAGAGTTAGAAAAATATGAAAATAGATCACATAGCCCTATGGTGCAAGGATTTGGAGCGTATGCGTGCGTTCTACTCCACCTATTTTGCGGCGACAAGCAATGAACTGTACCACAACCAAGTGAAACAATTTAGCTCCTACTTCCTTTCGTTTGAGGGGAGCGATTGCAGGATTGAGATTATGACACGTCCTGATATTGCAGCCAACACTGCAGAGCACCGTTACAACGTGATGGGCACTGCTCACTTCTGCATTGAGGTAGGCACTGAAGAGGTGGTTTTAGCACTCACTGAAAGGTTGCGCACAGATGGCTACACTATTGAGAGTGAACCACGTCGCACTGGTGATGGCTACTTTGAGAGCGCAGTTCTTGATCCCGAGGGTAATTATGTTGAACTTTCAGCAAAAAAATAGAGACAATGAGTGTAATAGAGCACAGCAAAAACGAAGCAAAAATTTCTATAATATTTGCCCTATTCTTCATTATTTAATTTACATAATTCAAAATAAATAATTAACTTTGCAAGAAACAGGGTGAATTATGAATAAGAATCCATTTATAGTAACGGGGCGAATTGAGCCTGAATATTTTTGTGATAGAGTTTGTGAGTCGGCAAGGCTTGTGAAATCTATCACCAATGGTAACAATATGGTTATCATTTCACCACGACGTATGGGCAAGACTGGTCTGATTCAATTTTGCTACGACAGGCCTGAGATTGCTGAAAATTACTATACATTCTTTCTGGATATTCTGCACACTACCTCGCTAAGAGAGTTCACCTATACTCTTGGCAAGACGGTGTTTGATACCCTACTACCACGCAGTCAGAAGATGATTGCACAATTCACTCAAACACTAAAGTCACTGAGCGGAAAGTTTGGATTCAACCCTATGAGCGGACTGCCTGAGTTTAGCGTGGAGCTTGGAGATATTGATCGCCCTGAATATACTTTGGAGGAGATTTTTTCACTATTAGCATCGGCCGATAAACCCTGCTTCATTGCTATTGACGAGTTTCAGCAGATTGCAAAGTATTCAGAGAAGAACATCGAGGCGTTACTTAGAGGACATATTCAAAAGATAGAGAATTGCAACTTTATATTTGCAGGGAGTGAGCGCAGTATTATGCAGGCTATGTTTCTATCCTCGGCACGCCCATTCTATCGCTCGGCAGATGTGATGGAACTTGGAGCAATACCAAAGGATATATACACAGAGTTTGTTATCTCGCACTTTACGCCAAGTAAGCGCAATATATCACCTGAGGTGGTGGAGTGGGTCTATGATCTATTTGAGGGGCACACTTTCTACCTGCAAAAGTGCTTCAACGAGGTTTACGCCTCTTCCGAGCAGGGCGAAGAGTGTACAATGGAGCACGTTAAAGCCGCAGTAGATGATATGATTGGTCTATATGACACAATCTTTAGAGAGACTCTATCCAATATCCCACAGAAACAAAAAGAATTACTATACGCCATAGCCAAAGAGGGCAAGGCTGAACAGATATTGTCAAGTGATTTCATAAAGAGACACAGCCTTAGTTCTGCTAGCTCAGTTCAGGCAGCCACACGAAAACTGCTTGATAGAGACCTGATAACAGAGCACAATAAGGTTTACTCGTTGACAGATAAGCTACTTGGGATGTGGTTAAACAGATCAGTGATTATATATTAAGGCTATGAAAGATACAAATATAAATTTTGATGAATATATCCGTCAAGGTGAACCTCAAGCTCGTGAGAGAGGGCTTGCGTGGCGCACTGCGATTGGTTTGCAGCAGGTTGATGGGTGAGCAGAATGAATTAAAGAGTCGTAATTTGCATATTGCAGCCATATCACATAAAGATGATGGATTAAATGATGGATTAAAAATTAGTGATAGAGGTCTTAAAATCATCTCAGCTATCAAAGAAAATCCGACTATTAATGTTGATAATATTGCTAAACTTTTAGGCACAAGTAAACCAACTGCCGAACGTGAGATCGCAACCCTTAAAACCAATGGAATTATCGAGCGACAAGGTTCAAAAAAGTGTGGGAATTGGATAGTAAAACATTGAAAAGATACTACGGTGGAAAGTAACTATAGCCGAAGGTTTTATCTCAGGCGAGAGGTATGAGACTAAACAGAGGGTTTCGATTGTTGATTTCAATGCAGAGGGCAAAATTACAGTTATCAAGGAGTTTGAATCAAAGGCGGATCATATAGCTCCTTATCATAAATTATAAGTAAAGACAGTAAATACTATGAACAGATACTCAAACGAACAGGTACGCAGGCAGGATAGGTTGCTTGCTGAAACAGAGGCTTTAGAACTGCTTACAGGGGGTGAATATGGCATTCTTTCGCTCATCGAGCAGCGCACTGAAGGACTTGCAGGCTATGGAATACCGCTCAACTATGTATGGGACAATGAGAACTATATCTACATCCATTGTGCACCAGAAGGGCATAAATTGGAGTGCATAGCAGTACACCCCGAGGTGAGTTTTACAGTTGTAGGGCGTACAAATGTGATCTCAGCTAAATTTACCACAGACTATGAGAGCATAGTTGTGCGTGGTCAAGCAGAGCGTTCGTTATCCGCTGAAGAGCGAATGCTCGCCTTAAAATTATTTATCAAGAAATACTCACCTAATAATCTTGAGATAGGACTAAAATATGCGGAAAAATCGTTTCATCGCACAGAGATAGTTCGCATTGCAATTATCTCAATATCAGGAAAAACAAAAAGAGTAAATTAATTATTTTTTGTGTTTAGCATCCCCAATGGCAGTAAAGAGGCTCTGCCGAGAAGAATGGTGAAATTAGGGTTTTCGCTCCAAAATATAAAACTGAAAATACACCTATTCCAAACAGAGTGTTTGTTATTATATTTTCATATTGAGTAATGACTCCGTAAATTTTACTATTTGCGAGATTAGATGGTAGTTAAACTCTTCACTTTCGCTAGAATTGGTGATAAATATTGAAAAGAACAGAATTTCACCATCTAAATTTTGAACTATACCCACACAATTATTAGCTGCCGTGACACCATCTTTATTTTTGCCAGAGAATCCTGTTTTATAGCCTATGGTTGTATTTGACCTTAGCAACTTGCGAGCGCTCCCTGTTTTGGTGTTACACATAATTTGCCACAGCACATCACACGATCGAGAGCCTAACTCTTTTCGCTCCCAAAACCATTGCAATAGCTCTACAATAGCATCGGGAGTAGCATAATTGTTAAATTGAAGCTCCCAAGAACTCTTTAATTCTCGTTCGTAATTCTTTATGGCAATATCTTTCGATATTTTACTCACGTAGCTATCAACATATTCTATACCACCTGCCATATCAATCAGAATATCAGTGAGATTATTGTCACTCTGTGCCACCACGTAATCTAGTAGGCTCTCAATTGATACACTATTACCATCAGGATAGCGCTCTCTAAAAGGACTCCAAGTATCGGGAAGCAAATCATCTCTATTGATGCTAATATTCATCCCAAGGTTATATTTCTGATTATCAATCTGTTTTAAGAATGATAATGCGATAGGAAGTTTATAAATACTCTGCATCGGAAATTTTTGGTTGCTGTTTATCTCAACCATACCACCATCTGTAAGGCTATGTATCGAGACCCCCAGTGTGAGACTGCGACCTTCAATAAGCCTTAAAATCGAGTCCTGTATCTCTCTATTTTGAGCCTGTGCTGTACTGCTCATCGCGATAAATGATAGCAATATATATACTATGCTCATTTTCATTTGATTAAAATTACTTAGTGCGTTTTAGAGTACGAACAAGTGCTTTATCATCGTGACTAACTCGCAGCGATTCTGTGATTTTTTGGATTGATTTATTATGTGTCCAATTATCCATTTTATTAGCGTAAAGGTATTGCAATGTGCGCTCCCTGCACTTTACAAAGCATACTGAGACTGCCCACGCGACTCCCATGCGGACATAATATGCATCAGAAGATATTGCATCAAATTCATTCAAAACTAACTCAATGTGTTCATCATCTATGTAGTAAGACATTAGCATTACCACTCCAAAGCGAATAGTAAACTCCTGACTCTCTCTACAGCACTCTAAAAAGTATGGAAGCATCTCTGCACGATGTTTTGTTACCTCCTTGAGAGAGGTGCAAAGGGAGTCACATACGGCCCAGTTGTCTATACGAGGAACAAACTCACGCAAGTAGTGATTTACCGTATCAAAATCCTTTCTAATAGCCCCAAGTACTAAACCATAAAGCATTCTCTCCTCGTAATATTCAGCCTTAGTTTGTTCTAAATATGAAAGATATTTCCCTTTTGCAATTTCTTTTGCCAAGGCTTTGATTATGGGCACTCTAACTCCAATGAAATCATCTGTTCCTGGAACCAATTTTGCGTGAAAATCTCGATATTTTATATCTTGATTCTCAAAAAGTTTCTCTATAATTTCTGCTCTTTGCATCTCGATAGTTTTTTATTTATTCAACAAAATTAATCAATTATTTATACTTTACAATTGTATAAAAGAGCAGAGTTTTAAATCTGAAAGAGATATAAATTAAAACAATTTTTTTATCTTTATACTCAAAATGAAAATTTATTATTTTTGTTATCAGGAAACTGCATAATAATATCAAAATTATGAGGAATATACTATTTGTAATAATTATAGCACTGCTCTTATTAGGATGTGCTAAAAGTGACTCATTTACCTCTTCGGATAAGCAAAAAATGTTTACTATGTATGATAATGGTTCAATCAAGATAGAGGAACTTGAATCTACTCTAGATAGTGCAATCTCGCAAGATGATAAATTTCAAGAGGGTTTACTTAAGTTGGCTATTGGTAGGAGGCTTAGAAATAAATCTCAGTTCAACAAAGCTTTACAATTGCATAGAAGTGCACAAAACATTGCCTATGAAATAGAAGATACATTAATGATGATAAAATCATATAATGAGATAGGAACTGTTTATAGACGAGTAGATGCATTGAACGAGGCTATAACGTTTCATTACAAGGCACTTCAATATAGTGAGCTCTACTCAGATTCTACCAGCTATGTAGCAAGAAAACAAAAGACAATGGCACTAAATGGAATAGGAAATATAAGTTTAGTACTAGAGTTTTATGATAAAGCGGAGGAGTCATTTAGAGAGTGCCTAAAAATTGAGAGTATGCTTAAGAGTGATATTGGATTAGCTATAAATTACGCCAATATTGGAGCAATATATGATATTAAAGATATGCGAGATTCTGCTATGCTCTACTATAATCTATCGCTAAATCATAATATCAAGGCCAATTCTCAAATAGGAATGTCGCTCTGTTACAACTATATAGGACATCTTTATGAGAAAGATGGCGAACTAACAAAAGCTAAAGAGTACTACGTAAGAGGGTACGAAAATATAAAGAGCCATAGTGATTTATGGCATAAACTTGTTTTACATATATCTATTGCTAGAATAAATATAAAGCAGGGGGATTATAGCGAGGGGGTCAACAATTTAGAACAAGCCTATAAGTATGCCGAAGAGTTATCTTCTCCTGAGCATTTGGCAGCAATCTATAAGTTGTGGGCAGATTATTATGAAGCAACAGGAAATATAAAACTAGCTATTGAAAACCTAAAGAAAAGTTATGAGAATAGTGATCTAGACCGCAGAAAGAAGGATCAAGAATCACTTATGCAAACAAATATAAACTTTATAACTGAGTTGTCAAACGAGCACGCAGATCTACAAGTTGCAATAATAGAGCAACATAAGCAGATGCAAGGATTACTCTATTTTACAGTTCTTGTATGTATCTTGGCTCTTGTAATGCTTGGATGTCTATTCTATTTTGTACGTAATAGAAATCGAAAATTAGTTGAGATAAATGCAATGAAAAATAGACTCTTTTCGGTTATATCTCACGACATAAAGAACCCTCTTATCTCTCAACGTAGTGTATTAGAGCTTATGGTTGAAAATATAGATGTTCTGCAAACTGAAGATATTCGCTCTCAATGTGATGATCTATTGCGCTCATCGGGATCTCTACTTGATATGCTTTACAACCTTCTGAATTGGTCTCAAATTGAGTCTAAAACAATTAGATATAATCCTATCAATGTTGATCTACTCACTATTGCTAAAGAGGTTGAAGAGATGTTTTATATTATACTCTCTAGAAAAAATATTAAAATGAATATAGAGATAGAGCAAGGAACAATTGCTTATGGTGATTATAATATGATCTCGACAATTATTCGCAACTTAACAAATAATGCCATTAAATACTCATATTCAGACTCTTCAATATTGATTACTGCTTCTAATTGCAATAATAAAATGTGGAGAGTAACAGTTAGAGATTATGGAGTTGGAATAAGCAATGAGGTACTCCCTACCCTATTCAAATTAAATGCTGTAAAAACAAAAAATGGAACTATTGGAGAGAGTGGTACAGGTATGGGACTGATGATTGTAAAACAAATGGTTGAGATGAATGGCGGAGAGGTAACAATTGAGAGTGAGGTTAATAAAGGAACTGCAATATCATTTACAGTAAATAAAGATGGTGATGGAGAGAATTAGAGTAATTATTGTTGAAGATCATTTTTTAATGCGATTATGGCTTCGTAAAACTCTTACGTCAAAAGAGTTTGGAATGGAGGTTGAGATTGTTGGCGAAGCTGCGGATGCTGCTCAATTTTATGCCCTACTGCGTGATGGTGTCGTTGCCGATTTAGTTATTCTAGATATTCGTCTACCAGATGAGTCGGGAATTGATATTGCTCGCCACCTAAAAAATGAAAAAAGTGAACTTAAAATCCTAATACACTCAGCTGAGAATAGCAATGAATTAATTAAACAAATTATCACTCTTAAAGTTGGTGGTTTTGTGTCAAAGGGAACTAATCCAAAGGAGCTACGTAGGGCTATGGAGAGTGTACTAGATGGTGTAAAGTATTTTGGAAAAGATATTGCCAAATTAATGCACAATGTTAAGATTGCTAAGAGCGAAGTGTGCGAAACGGTATTTACAAATAGAGAGTTAGATATTTTACGTTTAGCTGCACAGGGTTTATACTCTAAAGAGATTGGAGAAAAATTAGGGATGAATCCTAAAACAGTAAATGTTCATAAATCAAATATTTTTAAGAAACTGGGTATTAACAACTCGGTGGAGTTGGCTCATTATGCTCTCAATATGGGGTTTATTAAGGGGTAAATATTCATTCACTAAATTATTAACTTCAATCAGCTTAAAGGTAAGTCGAGCTATTTTATATTGACACATAATGGTGTGGCTAATAATTTTGTAATTAAAAACAAAATTATGGGTCGCACTTTTTTTCTACTTCTACTTCTCCTCCCCTTTTTAGGTAACGCTCAAACAAACGTAGTTGGAGAGGTAAAGGATACACTAGGCTATTTTGAACTGCAGCCACCACCTCATAAAAAGATTAGCCTAGACGGGCTGGTGGTAATTGGTAAGGTATCTCCCGTATCGTATCGCGATGATAAGAGTGTGTACAAAGTATCAGATATGCCTGCCGCTAAGAGTGGAACTATTGCCGATATCCTAAAAACATTGCCCTCTGTAACACAAGATTTTAATGGGGCTTCTCTGATAAATGGAGTTCCAGCGCGTTTTTTTGTGGATGGTAGGGAGATCTCTCGCAGTGAATTAGATGCCTATTCGCCATCGCAATTTGAATATATAGAGGTAATAACTAACCCCACCTCAAAGTATGATGCGGATGGTTTGTCGGGAATAATTGAACTACGTAGTAAAAAAACAAAACAATCAGGTTTGAGTAGTGCTATAAATTTATCGGGAACTCACGATACTCAATCTGGCTCATTATCTCTAGTTTACAATAAAGAGAAGCTTTCGATCTCCACAAATATATCGGTGAGTAATGTTTACCAACACGGGGCCATTGAGACTATAACTGAAAATGCACATTCAGAGAGTGATATAGCTGCAGATATTCTCAATGTTTTAACAAATATTGGCGCCGAATACAGTTTTAGTGAAGAGAGTAACCTAAATCTATCATATCAATTTATTGACTTTGGATACAACGCGCGAGATTTTTCAACTGCGCGTGAGGGGGTAACAGATATGAAGGGGCTTACTCATCAAGTGGCGCTTACGCACAATTATACTCTGGAGACTCGTGGAGAGAGGCTCACAACTAATATTTATTACAACCAGACTGCACCAAAGACAATCTCGCAACTCAATTACTTCACAGAACAATTCAATACAGATAATCGCAATGCCAACTCCTCACTTGTGGCAATGGTTGATTACTCGCTGCCATTTACCGATTATGCTACATTTGAGGCAGGAGTAAAGAGCCATACACGGAACATTAACATCAATAGAGAAGATGATTTTACAGGTGTAGTTGTTGCCGATGATTATTCAATGAACGAGAGTATTTTAGGGCTCTATATGCTAATGAATAGTCGTATGGAAATGGTTAATTTTCAGTTTGGTATAAGAGGCGAGAGTGATCTGCTAAACCAAAACGATGATATCCGCACATGGAATCTATTTCCACACTTATCGTTTGATTATACTAATAAAAAGAATAACATCTTAAAGGTGGGATATAATAGTCGTATTAGTCGTCCAACAGCAGCAGATTTAAATCCGTTTTTGATGTTAATAGATCCTACAAGTCAGTTCCAAGGGAATCCAGACCTCAAACCAGAATACTCGCATAACCTATATGCAGATTATATACTAAAGAGAAGAGATAATCAGATGAAATTCTCTAGCTATTATAGATATGTAAAGAACCTCATAACAAAAGATTATACAAATATAGATGGTGGAATGATACTCTATAAACCAATAAATATATCTCAAGCACATCTCTATGGAGCAAACGCTGCAGCAACAATAAATCTGTGGAAATGTTTCTCTGTTGCACCTAATATTGGCGTTGAATTTATAAAATTACCATCTAGTTTTGCCTCAGAAATTAATAGCGTAACAACTTTAAATGCAGGAGTAAACCTAGCACTGCAGTTGCCTCATAATGTGAATGTAAATAGTATGGTGCGTTATTCAAGTGGGTCATTTTCAGTAGGATCAGGCTCACAGAGCGCGATAGTTCAAGGTTTAGCTATTGGGGTTCCCCTACTCTACTCAGAGCTGTCGGTGAATAAAGGACTTTTAAATAATAGCCTAAACATATCTCTGAGGATTACAGACCCTTTTAATGTTCAACGCAACGGTTTTATGGTCTATTCCGACGGCACACAGCGAGAGAGTCGCTATTTGATGCAGACTCGATTCATCCACTTTGGACTCTCCTACAGAATTAACAACCATAACTTCACCAAACGCAAATATGATGATGGAGGTATCAGTCTATTTTAATTCACTCTCCATTTTGTAAAGTTGAGTCAACGAGTTCGCATATATGCCCAATTTTGATTTCTGATGCGACTCCCTTACCATATTTTTGCACTGTAAAGAAAATACAACAATTAAAATTTAATAAAATGAAAAGATTAATTCTTAGCCTTGTGGCAATATGTTTTACAGCTTTAACAGCTAGTGCTCAGAGAACAAATAATGAGCGTGATTTTCAAATTAGTTTTATCTCTCCATTTGGAACAAACGGGGTACAATCTCACTTAATCACCAACAAATTTTCGCTAAACATACTAGGAGGATATAGTGCAGGTAATAGGGTTTTAGAGTTGGGTTCGCTCTATAATGTAAATACACACTTCACCTCTGGAGTACAAGCTGCAGGAATTGTGAATTACTCAGGCAATAGCAAAAAAGCTGCACAATTTGCAGGTGTTATAAACATCGCGACAGATGGTAGCTCTTCATTCCAAGCCGCAGCAGTTGCAAATGCTGCCAAAGAGCTTGACGGTATGCAAGCCGCAGCAGTTGCAAATGTAGCAAAAGAGGTTGATGGAGTACAGGCCTCGGCCGTTGTGAATATAGCAGATGAAGTTGATGGTGTTCAACTTGGACTAATCAATATTGCAGGGAGCTACGAGAGAGGTGTTCCAATTGGTTTAATTAATATTGTAAAAGAGAATGGAAAACAAGAATTTGAACTCTCTTTTTCAGAGGCTATAAATACAGCCGTAAGCTTCAGATTGGGAACCGATCACTTCTACACTATCTTCTCTGCAGGTGTTAACTATATTGAACAACCAGTAAATTATGCAGTTGGTCTTGGTTTAGGTACACACATAGATTGGAAAAGAGGTTGGGGTAACCAAATTGAAGCTATGGGATATGCCCTCTCAGAAGATGGCTCTTATGATACTGGATTAAATATGCTAACTCAACTAAAATTCACTCTATCAAAGGATATTACTAGACGATTCAAACTGTTTGCAGGACCAGTTCTAAATATGACTATTTCAAACTATGTTAATCCCGAAACAGGTCAACTTGGTAGCTCTCTTGCTCCTTGGTCTATGTGGAAGAACAACAGCAGTAAAACACACCTTAATGCTTGGGTAGGCTTTACTGCAGGATTTAGATTCTAACAAAATACCCTTCTCTTGCCTCATACGTATAGATAATTAATTACCTTTGCGCCATATATATAGTCTCAACTTAATTAAAGAAGATGAAAAGAGTAAACATTATCTATTTTAGCGCTACAAACACAACAAAAAGAGTAGCAGATGCTATTGCTAAGGGTATTGGGGCAGAAGAGGTGGTATATCACTCACTATTACAAGAGTGTAACACCAAAGTACAAATAAACAAAGACGAAATAAGCATAATTGCAGTACCTGTATATTCTGGTCGCATACCAACTGTAGCTGCAGAACGTTTGCAGAACTTTAAGAGCGATGGTTCGCGAGCAATACTTGCTGTGGCCTATGGCAATCGAGCTGTAGAAGATGCCCTGATTGAATTGAATGATATTGCTAAAAGTAACGGATTTGTAGTAATATCTGCAGGAGAATTTATAGGTGAACACTCAATATTTCCAAAGGTGGCAGCTTCTCGCCCATCACTCCAAGATCTAACACTTGCTGAGAAACTTGGGAGCAAAAGTACAAATACAACACTGGAACTTGCAACCATCCCAGGCAATAGACCATATAGATCAATAGATAAAATACCTCTACTTCCAAAAACTTCTAGAGCAATGTGTAATACTTGCGGAATCTGTGCAAGAGTATGCCCTGTAGGTGCTATTGGTGCACCTAAGCCAAAGACTAACAAAGAACTCTGTATTAAATGTGCACACTGCATTGCTATCTGCCCTCGTAATGCTCGCAAATTTGGTGGGGCTCTATATTGGCTCGCAGGGAAAATGTTTGTAAAACAGAATCTACAACCTAAGCACTCCAAGCTATATTTGTAAAACTACAATAAATACTAAGTGAACAAAAAATAGATTAATCTGTATACTTGCAAGAACAGAAGAAAAGGGAAGAATGGTAGCAGACGAAATTAACAAATAGTGTTATAGGAAAATGGCTATAACTATTCTATTTTTGTAGCTCATTTAACACAATTTAATATGAGCATTATAATTAGAAAAGCTATTGAAAAAGATAAAAATAGTGTATTAGCTCTTGCAAGAAAAATTGTTGACCTATATGAGAGAACTCATTTAGGTGATGAAATGGTTGATAATTATCTAGAGAGTGGAGAATGCGATTCTGATTTATTAAAAATATTCGACAACTGCACAATTGCTTTAGAGGGGGAGCAAGTAATTGGTTTTATCTTTACTCACCACAATGAGATACAAGGAGTATCGGTAGATATACCATATTGGGGAAAAGGTATAGCTCAGAAATTAATAGCATATGCCACAAGAGTCTTATTTGTTGATTACGAAGAGATTCAACTTGAATGTTTTATAAGTTCCCCACGTGCAAATCATTTCTATCAAAAAATGGGATTTAATAAATGTGAAGAAGTTGTTGGTAATGGTGGTAATCGTACCATATATAAGAGAAGAATTAATGGCACTAATTTAACACCAAAACAGCTATTATTGAATTGGATAGATACCTTTAATTACGCAGATGCAAAAGCTCTATCTGAATTCTACGCCAATGATGCTATTAACCACCAAGTAGTCACAGATCCTGTTGTTGGCAAGAGTGCTATATACGATAGATTTGTTCAAGAATTTGCCTTGGCAGAGATGGTCTGTATTCCTCAAAACATATTTGAAGATAAAGAGTGGGCAATGATGGAGTGGAAAGATCCAAAAGGTTTTAGAGGGTGCGGCTTCTTCCAATTTATAAATGGAAAATTAGCTTTTCAAAGGGGCTATATGGATAAATTGAGTTTTCTAAAGATGAATGGACTACCTATTGAGTAGTAGTCTCCTACCCTATTTTTATAATACCACCTGCCAATCACCAACATCTATCCAGCGGTTAAACTTAAAGCCAACCTCCTTAAAATGAGATACTTTTTTATAGCCGAATTTTTCATGGAGCCCTACGCTGATATCATTTGGAAGCGTTATGCAGGCTAAGATTGTATGATATTTATCTTTATCGAAATTTGCGTGCGCGTACTCCATAAGTTGAGAGCCTATACCTCTAGATCTCTTCTCTACATCTAAATATATTGAGATCTCAGCACTTGCTTTATACGCACAACGCCTTTTCCAAGAACTTAGGTAGCAATATCCTAAAATTTTACCATCTTGCTCATAAACGTAGAATGGATACCCCTCTGAAAGGATCTCTTCAATACGTTGAGCCATCATTTGAGCTGTAATCTCTTCTGTTTCAAAAGTAATAACAGTCTCTCTAATATAGTTGTTATATATTTGGACGATTTGAGTGGCATCACTCAAAACAGCATTTCTAATCATTGTTAAATTAATATATTGCTAGCTAATAAAATACTACTTTACAATACGCATTATATCGTCAGCAGATTTACGAGGTGTAGCTTTTGCGTGTTCGCCATCTTCGTAACCATACACAATTACTGCAGCTACCTTTTCATCCTCTGGTAAAGATACAATTTTTGCAATCTCCTCTTGATTTACAACACCCATAATACAAGTTCCAACACCTTTTGCGTGGGCTGCTAAGCAGAAAGTTTGACAAGCAATACCTGCATCAAACATCTCCCAAACATTTGTATTTTCAAACTCTTGATCCATCTCTTCTTTCTTACCACTTTTGCCAACAACATAGCTAAGTACAACAAGCCCTTTAGCTCTCGATAATGTTTTGGTATTATAAGTAAACCCTCTTACAGCATTATCTGCAATATTTTTTATTATTGCCTCATCATCAACGATAGTATAGCGTGCAATCTGGCAATTTACCCAAGATGGAGCCCAACGACTAATATCTACAATCTCTTTAAGCAGTTCGTGACTTACCTTCTCATCTTTATATCTGCGAACGCTCCTGCGCTCCATAATCATCTCTAATGCATCCATTTTTTTATCTTTTTGTTAATATTGTGTGCAAAATTATTACATTTTACTTATTATTCAAATCGCATTTACGAGAACTTAGTAAAGTGCTATATATTTTTGAGTAGAGTGGAACATCTATCCCCAATTCATTAGCTTTATAAACAATATAACCAGTTATTCCATCTATCTCAGCCACCTTTCCTTCATAAAAATCGCGCTGCATAGAGGCGGTTGCATTATATGGTATTTTTTCTGCGTAAGCTAAATTGATCTCTATAATATCGCTAGGGAATTTATGCCCCATTGCCTGTGCAACCGACGTAAATTCATTAATTAATGTAATAAACTCTTCCTTAAACTCAGCATTAGCAAGTAGTTCTCCACTAAAGGCATTATGATAAGTTTGCAGTGATGCAGATGTGGATATTCGTAGAAATTTACTCCATACAATTTCTAAAATATTATCAACTAAGAAGATCTCATCAAAGGCAGATGTTAATATTGAATTCAGCTCTTTAAGTTGCTCATTCTCAGCTGATGTATAACCACCGTAGAAGTATTTTATTACTCCTGCTGGGCTAGTGTTAATTATCACTCCTGGTGACTCTATTTTGCTTAAAATATATACACATCCATCCATAATGTTATGTTTAGGAAATGCTTTTACTAGTTTTTCTCTTCCATCAACTCCATTCTGAAATGGAACAATAATAGTTTTTTCATTTGATATACGAGAGATTAATTCAACTATTGAGTCATTTGAATAGCTCTTTACACATACAAATAGGTAGTCCATTATTGGAGACTCTTCAGTTGGTTCATATACTGCATAAGGTTTAGTACAAATATCTTCACTGAGAGTTGATTTAAGGATTAAACCATTAGTTTTAAGAGCCTTTGCAGTCTCTCCTCTTGCATATAAATGTACTCTTACATTCTCATTTAACTCATAGTAGCTAGAGAGTTTAGTTGCTAAATAACCACCAACTCCTCCAATTCCAATAATACCTATATTTTTCATACGATTCTAATTTTTCTAAAGTGTTAAGTAATTTCTATTTTATTACAAAACTAATCATATTTTTCATTGATTGCACTCTTTTTGTATTGATATTTAATATATTGTTTGTATCTTTATTTTAGTAATAACTTTGTTCTTTTTAGTAATTATTTTATCGTATGAAACTAATTCTATCATTATTGTGTACACTATCTTTTTTGTGTGTATATGGACAAAAAGATAGTATGGAAATTTTCAGTTATACTGGAGAATTTTGTGAATATGAGTGTTACTTTCCACAAGGAAAATATGACAAAGAGATCTTAAAAAACACTCTAGATCTATTTCTCTTATGGCGCAACGTTGATGTGCCTGATTGCCAGAAAGGTAGATATAATGAGATATATCAAGAGAGATTAGCTAAAATCTTTAACAAACCTATTATTAATACCCCATTTTGGCTAGATTTCAGAAAGAGGATTTTGATTTACAATAACCTACAAGATGAACGTGAACTTATTGTAAAAAATGGAATGAAAGATCCAAGAAGATTTTATGATTACGTGGGTTTAGCTAAAGATACAATGATGCTAAAGAGTGTTGAGCTGTTAATTAATAGTAACGAGCAAGAATTTGTTAAAAAGACCAAGCAATTTACGCGCGATCTATACTCTTTACCATCCAATAATGACAAAAATGAAAGACTAAACGAAATTGAGTATACATACTCTATGTTTTTGCATAGAATTGAGCATAAAGATAGTGTTGCTGCCACAAAGGATCATCTATATGCAATTATTTCGTCTAGAATAAATACTCAAGTTCACAAGAAGATGGATGACATTAATTCTGGTGTAAGATACCACTCGCTAGAAGATAAGTTTAACCAGTTATTTGATACCGTTAGAGTATTTAATTGTTATGAACCATAAAATACCCTTTTCAAAAGGAGAATCCACTAAATATTAACAAAAAACATTTAACAAATGATTAAAAAAAATTTCACATTAGGATTGGCTTTCGCATTTATGATGTTTGCCACCATTGGAGCAAATGCTCAAAATTACAAAAACAGTGTTATTGAGAATATTCATACTAGAGCTAGTGTGCGTACATTCAGTGAGAAATCTGTAAATAAAGAGACTCTTGTAGAGTTAGTCAAGGCTGGAATGGCAGCACCAACTGCTGGTAATAGACAACCTTGGGAGTTTATCGTGATTCAAGACAAAGAGACGCTTACCAAGTTGGGAGAAAATAAGAGCATCTTAAAGGGAGCTACCGCTGCCATAGTTGTAGCTGGTAAAACTAATACTCAAAATGGTGGCTCACAAATGTGGTTTCTAGATTGTTCGGCAGCTTCTCAAAATATCTTGCTTGCAGCACATTCATTAGAGCTAGGTGCAGTTTGGTTAAGTGTTTATCTTAATCCTAAAATGGAAAATGCTGTTAAAGAGGCAGTTAGTTTGCCAAATGATATTGTGCCGTTAAATGTTATTGCAATTGGATATCCTAAGACGGAGCCAAAACCAAAACAGAAATGGAATGAATCTAAAATACACTTTGAGAAGTGGTAGATTTAATCTCTAGAATCTAGCTCTCTAATTTCATTGAGGTTATCAATTATTGATTTAATATTCTTTAGGTATAACTTTTTTGTTATAAAATAGACTAAAGCTAAGGTTATTATCAGTACTATTCCCTCTATTATGAATATTATAGGGCTAGCTTTCATTTTTAATAGAAAAGCAATCATAGAGATAAACACATACATAAAATATGCAATACCTATAATAATTTCCGCCTTTAGCATAATCTTATATCTATTTACTTGTGTGAAATTTTGTATAATGGATTTAGAAAAATCTATTTTGCAGAGTATTACAACTTTTACAATATAATATATTATGCCTACTAAGCTAAAAATTATGAGACCTTTTATATGGTTAATAAGAAAGTCATTTAAATTATTGGTATTTGAACTATACGCCCAAAAGAATAATGAGAAGAAAAGAACTAAAGCTCCAACTATATCATATACAATAAGTTTATCTCTAGAACTTTTACCTTTACTCTGAACCATCTGTTTAATTAGCGATTCAGTTAATATTTCGTTATCTCGTAATCTTTGATTTAATTCCGCCCAATTCTGTTTTAATTCATCTAGTTCCATATTGCTTCTCTTTTATTGGTTAGACATCTTTTTTAGCTTCTCTTTTATTCGATTTAATTTTACGCCAACATTGGTTTGAGATAGTCCTGTTATTTCCGCTATCTCCGCGTAAGATTTTTCATCAAAATAGAGTAGAACAATTGTTTTTTCTAGTACCGAGAGTTGGTTTATTAGATTGTACAGCTCTTTTAGTTCACTTGAGAAATCGCCTGGTGCCAATAGTGTCTCTGATAATAATTCTGCAGATATTGTTGACTTAGGCTTACGTGAGCTTTTTCTAAATTGTGTAATGCAGGTATTAATAGCTATTTTATATATCCAAGTTGAGATTTGGCTCTCATTTCTAAATTTTGGAAATCCTCGCCAAAGATTAATAACTATCTCTTGATAAAGATCAGCAACGGGTAACTCATCAGAGGCATACATATAGCATACCTTGTAAATTACCCGTTCATACTCTTTAATTATTTTAATAAATGTACTATCCATTAATATTTAATTATCTCGTCATAGTATTAGACTACACTAACTAATAAATATTACAGCTATGGATTATTTTAATTCAATTAGGAGAATCTCTCTTGATTTTAACGGTTGAACTCCTTGCATTTTTACATTTGCGCCATCAATAATATTTACTCCAAGAGTCTCTTTTGCTCCCAATATCTCTGTATATCTACTCCAATCTATAGAGTTCTCTTTACTAACACCATTCATTACTACAATGAATCTCTCTCCGTTATATTCTCGCGTATAAACATAAACGCCATTAACTGGGACAAAGTGTTTCATAGATCCTTTTGCTACAACCTCACTCTCCTTTCTCCAGTTGAGAAGTTTGCTCATAAAGTTAAATGCCTCTTTTTGCATCTCTGTACGTCCACTCTCCTCAAATACAGATACTTTATCATCTTTCCATCCGCCAGGCATATCTTTACGAACAGCTTCATAACCTCCAACCTTTGTTGAACCATTCATTAATAGTTCTTGACCATAATATATTTGAGGTATGCCGGGAATTGTTGCTAAAAATGTTATTGCTTGCTTGTACGCATCAAGGTTTTCTGGCTCCTCAATTAAGAATCTGTCGGTATCGTGATTCTCATAAAAGCGTAGAACATTGTTAATGTCGGGATAAAGAAAATCTTGAGTTAAATGTTCATGAATTTTAACAAGTCCTGTTCCCCAGTATGTCTCCTCATTAAATGCTGTAGAGGATAGTATTTGTAGCTGGAAATCCATCACTGATTTTAGCTCTGTATTATTAGGGTTAACCTTGCTATTTCTTTGCCAGAAAGATGAACCTACCGAATTCACAATCCACGCCTCCCCTACTATATTAAAATCTGGGTATTCATTCATAACCTCTAAACACCAACGGCGCATCATCTCATAATCTGGATAAGGATATGTATCTTGACGAATACCATTCAACCCAACATACTCTATCCACCAAATAGAGTTTTGGATAAGATAATCCGCTACAAATTTATTACGTTGGTTAAAATCTGGCATTGATGGCACAAACCAACCATCAACCATCTCCTCCATATCTATCTCAGAGCAATAAGGGTCATAAAATGCCGATTTATTATGATTTGTTTGAACATATTTATCGGGATTATTAAACCAATTACCCATAGGTCTATCTAGATTCCAAGGGTGATATGACCCACAATGGTTAAAGATCATATCCATAATTATTTTCATTCCTCTTTTGTGAAGAGAGTCAACTGTGGCCACATACTCTTGATTTGTTCCAAAGCGTGGATCTACCTTGTAATAATCTGTTGCAGCATAACCGTGATATGAAAATTCGCCCATATCATTCTCTAAAATTGGATTTAACCAAACTGTTGTAGCTCCCAACTCCTCTATATAGTCTATGTTGTTCATAATGCCTTGTAGATCACCGCCGTGACGCTCTGCCAAGTTTGTTCGATCAACTTTATATGGGCGTTTCATTGGAATATTATCATTACTCTCATCTCCATTCGCAAAGCGGTCTGGCATTAATAGATATATAACATCTGACGAGTTAAAACCTTCGTGTGCAGCAGTTCTTTGTTCACGCTCTTTTAGTTCATATCTATGTACCAATCTCTTTTTATCCTTAGTTAGTACAATATCAAACTTACCCGCCTCTGCTTCAGCTACATTAAGGTATATAATTAAATAGTTAGGAGACTCTAACTCCTCTACTGATTCTATCTTTACACCTGGATAATCAATTGAGGGTTCATAAGTTACAATATTATTTCCGTATATCATTAATTGGAGTGTGCCCTTTTTCATTCCTGCCCACCAAAATGTTGGATCAACTCTTGTTATTTTTTCTGATTTTGTCTCTCCAAGTAAGAATTGTAGAGGCGTTCTAAGTCTATTAGCCCAATCTGTCTCTGAATGAGCAGTATTAGGGAATACTCTCGATACCCATTCAGGACTCTCCCACCCCTTGTTTTTCATAAGATTATCAAGGGCATCTTGATATTTTGGATAGGTTGCATCTAATGTTTGGTCTCCCCTATCCATATAGATCTTTTTACTATTTGCCTTTGGCAGGTTATCACTTAAGTAATCCCTAAATGCTTTGGAGAGTATATCGGGAGTAAGGTTTTCATTTAATCCCGATAAAACCATTGGAGTGTGTGTTGAGATTGCTGCTGCTCCGCCAAAGATTTGTGGATATTCACATAAAGCATATAGAGAGATTAATCCCCCCATACTTGAACCCATTACAAATGTACTCTTAACTCCCTTATTTGTAGAGTAATTTTTATCAATGAATGGCTTAACCTCTTCTACTAAAAACTTTAAATAATTATCTGCATTTGCATTAACCTTTTTAGTTAATTGAACCCCTTTAGGTAGATAATCAAGTGCTTTTTGAGGCAGATAATCTCCGTAACGATCTGCTGCAATATTTGCTACACCAACTACTATAAATGGACGCGTCTGTCTATTTTCAATCAACATTGCAGAGACTTCATCTACCATCCACTCTTGTTTATTCCAAGTAGTTTTTGCATCAAAAAGCATCTGTCCATCGTGCATATAAACTACATCATAACGTTTTTTAGGTGAATAATCTTCTGGTAGCCAAACATATACATCTCTCGGCTTTATTACATCTGATTTAAACTCTTTGTGCTCAATCAATTTACCAGATTTAACCTCTTGATCTGCATATAAGCTCACGCTCACTATGGTTAAAACTAGTACTAAAAAAATCTTCCTCATAATCTATTTATTATATATTATTATCACTGTATTTGCAAAATTATGGCCACTAATATATGGCAAACATTTTTATCATAGGCTCACCTATGCTGGCTAAGACTTTAAGCTTAAATTGCGATGCATTAACTCCAGAGAGTGGAATAATATGTTTATGCCCAACGCTACTTCCAGAGTATATCTCTTGCCATTTACCATCTACTTTTGCCTCTATAGTAAATCTCCTTACTCTCTCTCCATAAGTTAGATCCTCTTGTATAACTATATCTTTTATAGGCTCTTTATCCTTATTTTTTAGATTTAACTCTTTTTTATTCTTTACATTTTCAACAATGGCAATTGGCGAGAGGAATCTTCTTTTAATAGAGTCTCCAAACTCTTTTAACCTAATAGCATCTGGCTCTGGCATCAAGCCATTTTCATCGGGAGTTAACCCTAAAATTAAAGTAGAATTGTGCCCTACAGAGCCGTTATACATTTTAATTAGATGCTCCAGTGGGTAAATATGTGCCTCATCACCTGGCTCCCAAAACCATTCGTGTCTACCATTATAACCACGCAAAGGAGCATCACTCATTGCTGGCATATAGTACTCACCATTAGGATCACCTTGTTTTAGAAGTTTAAAATTATCCTTAAAAATATAATCTTGATTTTTTGAGTGCGAATATGGGAAAGGATAGCTACCCCAACAAGGATAAGGAACTGTCCCGCTTTCACTTCCACCCCATCTAATATCAGCTCTTTCGGTATTGTGGTAAAAAATAATATCCTTCTGATACTCCTCTACTATTGGCAGAATATTTGGGCCTCCAAGTTCTGGTCCGTGACCTCCGCCATCATACCAGACAATTGCTAAATCTCCATATCTAGACATTAGCTCTCTTGTCATCCCTTCGCACATTTTATTATAAAAAGCCTGTCGATTAGCCTGAAATTTAGAACCATCGTCTGCCACTACAAAATCGTGAATACCAAAGAAAGAGTTCCATCTTATCCCGATATAAATTCCTGGTCTAATTCCATATTTACGGCAAGAATTCACAAAATCTCTAACTATATCCCCTTTACCATCCTTAAATTTCAAAGCCTTCATACAGTAAGGGTTAACATCACTTTGATATAGTGCAAATCCTGTCTCGTGTGTAGCTGTTAGAATTGCTATTTTAGCCCCCATATCTTTAGCTGTTCTAATCCATTGATCTGTATCTAGTTTCTCTGGACTAAAGATATTTATATCCTCTATTGGAGTGATACGATTGCTCGGTTGGCTATATTTCTTACCATCAAAAACGTGCAAATCATAGTGAAATACTACAGTAAGTTCTGCCTCTTGCCACGCTTTCTGAGAAGGATTCGGAATAGGTACAGTAGCCTTTTGGGCGCTCATTACATTTGCATATAAGCAAAATATGAGAATAGAGATAATTCTTTGTAGATAACTCATATATGTCACAATTTATTAATATTAGATAAACAAATATATGACAAAGAAATAAGCTATACAATAAAATTATAATACAACAATCACAAATAGAGAGATAAAACTAATTAGAGCCCACAAGGTTACTCCTAATAAAATTGGTTTCATGCCCGCACTTTTTACAGCTGGAATAGATAACATACTACCTATCAAGAATAGAGTGATACTTAGTGTTTTATGCGAAGCAACTTTTATTATATCAGATAAGTTGTTATTTAGAGGGAAATATGTATTTATTACCATCGCGATAATAAACAGAAATATAAACCAAGGAATAGATATTTTACTCTTTGCTCCGCCATTCTCCTTTTTAAATACTAGAATAGAGACCAAAGAGAGTGGAATTATCCACAGTGCTCTACTCAGTTTAACAGTTGTAGCAACTTGCAGCGCCTCTTCACCGTACATTTTGGCAGCACCTACAACAGCACTTGTGTCGTGAATAGCAATCGCAGACCACATTCCAAAATCTTGTTGGCTTAATTCTAAAAATTCACCAACATTTGGAAATATTAACATTGCAAAGGCGTTTAGAATAAAGACTACCGCCAATGACATAGAAGTATCATTTGGTTTTGCTTGTATCACAGGAGAGACAGCCGCAATTGCGCTTCCTCCACATATTGCTGTTCCTGCTGCAATCAAATATCCAGCTTTACGCTCAATTTTCATATATTTACTAAGCAGAACCCCAACAAGCATTACAATAACTACGGAAAATATTGTGAATAAAATTCCCTCAGATGAAGATTTTAGAGATTCTATTAGATTCATTCCAAAACCTAAACCCACTACTGCAACTTTTAAGAGCATAGATGATATTTTATGCGTATGTTTTTCAAACACTTGCCCTAAAAGAAGAGCAAAAATTACACCTGTAAATAGAGCCAAGGCAGGCGACAAAAATATTGATGCAATTGCTAATGCTATGAATAAGATCTGCTTCATAATGTTGATTTTTTTGCAAAGCTATTAATACAACAAACAATAAGCAAATAGAGTTTTTTTATTGGTTATAACAATTTGTTATGAACAAATTAAATAATAATCTCCTAAAATACAATATGTGTAAAGTATTGCATTTTAGGAGATTAAATGTGTTTAGATATTTTGTTAAGAATTAAAAAGCAGAGCCTCCATCGTTATAAACAGAAATTGCATCTCCAGCTGGAGAACTTTGGGCAAAACCCTTTTCAACTTCAATCTCTATAATCTCTATATTAGGCGCTATATAATTTTTTATTTTTTCCATCATTATATATTATTTAGTTTTACTTTTATTATGATTTATCTCTATTTGAAAATTTACAATGTTCTTAATCTGTGTATTTATAATTAACAGTTGTTCTATTTTTAGAAAGAGTTATTTTTTTATCAATAATGTCGTTATATTGTGCCTTAGTTAGAAGCAGATTAAAATATCTAGAACCACTACTACTTGAACAATTTAGATAAGTCAAAGCTGCTAGATTTGATATATCTAAAGAGTCAACTTTATTGGTGCCTATATCAATGCTAGATAATTTTGGATGGGTATCAAGAGTTATAGTTGTTAAATTTCTCTCATTATATAGATTCAATTCTTCAAGATCTACAATACCAGAAAAATCGATTGATGTAAAATTATTTCTCTCCATTTCTATCTCTTTTAACTTAGAATTAGTTGGAAAAACTATTTTTGATAACTCTAAATTCTCTTTTAAAATTATATTCTCAATACTTGCATTATTAGACAAATTGATACTATCTCCAATACAACTCATAATATATAATCTATTAAGTTTTGTGTTTGCACTTAGATTTAAGTTTGCTAAATCATGGAAACTAATAGATAGATAGGTTAAATTAGTTAAATGAGATACATCAATTGATGGATACCCATGTTGATAAATACTATAATCTGGGCTAATTTGTAAATCTGTAATATTTCTATTTATAAAATCCCAAGAAGAAATGCCCATATATGCGTCAAGATAAAGCTTGGTAAATTTCGTCAATTGAGACATTTCAACTTGAGAAAAATCACAATTGTAAAAGACTGCCTCCTTTAGATTTGTATTCTTTGAAATATCTAATTTAGTAAATACAGAATAGGTAATATTTATTTTTTCCAATTTAGTTAATCTTGATAAATCTAATACTGTAACTCCACTTACTTGAAATTCCTTTATATTTGGAAAGAACTTCATATCAGAATCAGTTATTGGAACATCTGGTAGTTCACTCAAAATAAGTATCTCTGCAGCTCTTGCCTCTTCTAATGTTATTTGCCCGTCATAATTAATATCTACACTCCCAGACCAAATTAGCACCATTTGCAACATTTCATTTGAAAATGTAATAGCACCATCGGGATTAAGCGTTGCAGTACCTACATTATTTGGGTTAGATGTATCAACTAAGCCTGTTGATTCCTGCTCAGAACTCATTACAACAGTTATCTCTTGTGTCTCCCCCTCTCCATTATCACTTTGTTGATTTCCGCAAACTAAACCGCCTGCCCCAAGATTGGGTAACGCCGATACATCTAAAATACCTAGATTGTTATTTGAGACATCTAAACTTGTTAATTGCTCACTCAGCGGTACATCCAAATCTGTTAATTGATTTCCGCTAAGATTTAACTCTTCTAATCCAGTAAAGTAGCTCAATTCATCAACAGATGTTGAAGCATCTACATTTCTAGTCAGAGCTCTTGTTGTTGGCTCGGAGTTTCCTAAGTCTAGATTGCTGAGGTCTAGCACTTTAACAGACTCTGCCTCATTGTAAGATATTTCATTATCACTGTTGCTATCTACATTTCTTCCTAATAGAGCTGCTTTAAGTTTGCCATTAGTAAAAATAATATTTTTCTCAATTACTGTAGAGAGATCAGCTGTATAATACCATCCAGCATTATATTGCACTGTGCTCTGTACTAATTTGGAATTAGTCTCTGTTCCATTAGATAGTGTAAATACTAAATTTTTCACCCCTCCATTGTCGGGATTAATCATAAAAATAATAGTGTACAAACCTGTTGCATCAGCAATTGCATTTGTTAAATTTACTGTATATGTTGCGTGGTCTCCATTCTTAAATTCAAAAGTAGTAGGAGCTGCAGCACCATCTGGCATCTTCATCTTTGCTATAATAATTGCCTTTTGGTGTTCGAATTTTACACTCTCTCCAAATATAAAATCATCTCTCATAACACAGTGATCATCTAAATGTTCTAAGTTATTACCATCTTGTATAGGTATAGAGGTAACATCCTCTCTCCAGGTAATATTGTTAGCACCAGTTGAAGGATACATTGCAGTATATCTAGTTCCCTGCGTTAAAAGTTCTCCATTGGGATCTATATTTTCAAAAATAGCAGATCTACCACCATTATTCAATGTTGTTGCCTTAAAAGTGCCAACTAATATCCCGTTATGGTTATAGATATCAATTGCATCTTCTAGTTGCCAAACAACATCTATGCTCCCACCTTCATAATTAAAAGCAACTTTTGTAGTGACTGGAACATTAACTGTTAATTGTTGTCCATTAGCTGTTTCTTCTGGTGTAATTATATCTTCTTTAGAACATCCAGCCAGCAAAAAGATTAAAGTAAATATAAATAAGTATTTTTTCATTTTATATAAATTATTTATTAACTTTTAAATTATTCATTTACTGGAATTTGAGCTCCATATCCTTTTACTTTTCCCCATAATTTAAATAAATCATCATAAGGATAGCGGTTAGCATACATTGATGGGCGTATTGTTTCTGATCCCTGCATATTTAAACCTAATGCTTTATTTACAAAGTTAGCAGCAGAATTAGGATCAAAGTTGCTTGTATTTGAGATAGATATTGTTGCAAATCCCTCTAAGTAGTCTTTATTAATTGCCTCTACAAAAGCCGACTCCTCTTTAGGTAGTTGCTTATTGCCTTCGTATTCATCTAGTTGCTCTGCATCTTCAAATCTTTCAGCTGGAACCATTAACCATTTTCCACCACCAGAAGGTAAAAGAAGATCACTCTTATTCATAAAGAAATAGTTATTCATTGCAGATGTAATACGCTTCTCTTCAATTGATTTATTTGAATCAAAATAGGTTCTCTCTACTGCACTAAGATTTGATCCACCAAAGATATTATTATATACTTTTGCATGTATGCCTGGCATAAAACGGAATCCTAACCCCATATCATCCATCTCTTTTGTACGGCACCAAGTAAATAGAACAGTATTATTATGAAAATCTATTGTACACTCATCTTGTCTAACACTATTTCCACGAACTTGACAAGCTGCAAAGCGGTTAGCTACAAAAATATTATTATAAATATCAAAGTGACCTCTCTTTAAATTCATCATTATTGCATAGTTACCCCCATTTGCAAATACACAATTACGAACAATTAGATTTCCCTCAATATCTCCACGCATTAATGGCTCTTGAATTGTAAACTCGCCAACCATAGGTACACCTGGAGATTCACCAGGATTGATTATTCTACCTGTCTCAAATTGATCATTTGGAGTTGATGTTACTGCGTTATTAGGATTAGGTGCACAGTACTTATTAATCAAGCCTCTGTCAATCACTAAACCATCAATTACAACAGTTCCTTGAGGATTCCCACTAATATACATATGTAATGTCCCTTTATTATTACAATTACCAGCAATACCTGCAGGAGGTCTAATGCTTGTAACATATTTAATAGGATCACGCTCAGAGAAATCATCTGAATAACCACCATAGATAGAGATATATTTATCTTTTATCTCGATAAATCCCTGATCCAATGTTCCTAAATAGTTTCCTTGTGAAACAAGAATCTTATCTCCATTCTCTGATACATTAATAGCTTTTTGTAGATCTTTAATAGGTTTCTCTTTCTCTCCAGAGTTACGGTTAGAGCCGTTCTGCGCACATACGTAGAGAGTTTTTCCTGCACTATTATTACTCTCAGCTGTTGAAGCAGAAGAGTTGTTGCTACTATTAGACTTTGTTGTGGCACTTGCTGTGCCTTTTGCTAATCCACCTAGTCTCTTGGATATTTGTCCATTTACAGGTGCACTTACTGATATAGCCATAATAACTATAAGTAAGAATCTTAAATAAAAAAATTGATTGTTTTTCATACTATTGTCTTTTTCTAAAAGGTAAATAATTTCTAATTTTTGTTATAGTATTTTTCTATCACAAAATTAAATAGCATATTCAAGAAAAAATAGAAATTCAACTAAGGAATTCCTTAGTTTCATCTAAGGAATTCCTTAGTTTTTAAACTTACCTTATTTTATTTTCTTGATTTATTACATTTTTATTTCTACTTTTGGAGTATCAATGCATAAAATATGAAACACCCCATTACACCCCAATCTCTTTTTGCATTTCTAAACTTAAATGCTATTGAAGCACATTTAGCTAGAGTAAATATGGCTATGAGCAAAGGGTGATAAGTATCTTATTTTTCAATACACAAACAAATGAAAACAGTTAGAATAATTATAATTGAGGATCACTACCTAATAAGGCTCGGATTAAGAAATACATTTCTTAAAGAAGATTTTGATTTAAAAGTAGAAGTTGTAGGCGAGGCTGCAAATGCAAAGCAACTCTATACCATTTTAGAAGAGGGACTTGAGGCAGATTTATTACTTCTTGATATTAAACTTCCTGATGAATCAGGTATTGAGATTGCCAAGAGAATCTCCATAGAGTATCCATACTTAAAGATTTTAATACTTTCAGCTGAAAATTCTGATGAAATAATAGAACAATTATTAAGTGTAAAGATAAATGGCTTTATTAGTAAAGGTGGAACACCTAAAGAGCTATTTAGGGCTATTGATAGTGTGACTGATGGCTTTGAGTATTACGGTAAAGATATTGCTACCTTAATGCATAATATAAAGGTAGCAAGAATAGATTTTGATGAGAGTCAATTTACTACTAAAGAGATAGCTGTTATAAAGCTTGCAGCAAAAGGGCTATACTCTAAAGAGATTGCAGATGAGCTTGATATGAGTCCTAAAACTGTTAGTGTACATAAATCTAACATATTTAGGAAACTTGGCATAAATAACACTGCAGAATTAGTTAGATATGCAATTAAGATGGGGTTTGTTAGGGTTTAACATCATACTTAACCTTCAACCACTCTAGTTCCATCATTAACTTTTTAGTGATGCGCTTAGTGCCCCTTTTGCCATAAATATTATTCATTTCATTTGGATCCTCTTTTAAATCATAAAGTTCCCAAGTATCAATATCGTTATAAAAATGAATAAGTTTATATCTATCTGTTCTAACACCATAATGACGTTTTACTGCGTGCTCTGCTGGATATTCATAAAAATGGTAATATAAAGACTCTCTCCAATCAACACTCTCGCCTTTTAAAAGAGGTAATAAAGATTCTCCCTGAATATCATCAGGCACAGTAACCCCCGCTAACTCTAAAAATGTAGGTGCATAATCAATGTTTTGAACTAATTGTTCAACGTCACCCCTTTTCCCACCTGGCAATGAGATTAGTAGTGGGGTACGAAAAGATTCCTCATACATAAAGCGTTTATCAAACCACCCATGTTCTCCCATATAGAAACCTTGATCCGATGTGTATACAACCATGGTGTTTTTATCGAGACCTTGCTCTTCTAAATAATCTAGAACTCTACCAATATTTCTATCTACAGAGACAATAGTCCTAAGATAGTCTTTCATATACTGTTGATATTTCCACTCTGTTAATTGATCTCCCGATAAATTAGCGTCTTTAAAATTTGCAATAACTTCATCATAGTGCGCATCCCATATATTACGCTGCTCTTTAGTCATTCTATTTACATTATATTCACCTGCACCTTTAAGTGGAGTTGGCGCAATCTCACCCTTCTTATCTACTAACTTATTATCGTAGATCAAATCCATATCCTTTGCTATACTCATCTCTTGCTCGGCAGCTGCTTGGCGACCTTGATAGTCATCATAGAAATTATCGGGAAGAGGAAATACAGCATCTTTATATAACTCTAAATCTCTAAGGTCCGGCATCCAAGATCTATGTGGCGCTTTATGGTGTAAAAGAAGGCAGAACGGTTTACTCTTGTCGCGCTCTTTATCTAGCCACTCTAATGCTAAATCTGTTGTAATATTTGTTGCATACCCCTCTCTTTCTACTCGTTCTCCATTATCTATAAATGTAGGATTATAATACTCCCCCTGCCCAATTAGAATATCCCAATGGTCAAACCCTGTTGGATCAGATACTAGATGCCACTTACCAACTACAGCTGTTTGATAGCCAACTTTTTGTAATAATTTAGGAAACGTTTGTTGCTCGCCATTAAACCTGGAATTAATATTATTTGTATATCCATTTATATGGCTGTGTTTACCTGTTAGCATACAGGCGCGTGAAGGTCCCGATATAGAATTGGCAACAAAACTATTTACAAACTTTACTCCGTTTTCTGCAATTCTATCTATGTTAGGGGTATTTATAAAACGATTATCGTAGGCACTCAATGTTTGGTATGAGTGATCATCACACATAATAAATAGGATATTCATAGGCTTATCCTCTCTATTTTCACTCTTATCTTGTGCTGTAAGGGGAAGCGTGGTAACAGTTAGACCTGTTAATAAAAGTAATTTTTGATGCTTCATATTTACTATGTTTAGTATTATACTTGTAAATATACAAAATTACTTTAAAATATCATCCAATTCAACCTCCACACTACCAATACTATTTAAATATGTTGCATAATACCCCAAACATCCTCCTGTAAAGTTACTTACAACATTACTATTAGTACCAGTGGATTCGTAATAGAGTGAATTAAAATATTTATAACTATTCTCATCAATTGCAAAAAGATTTATTGTTATTTCATCTCCATCCACCACTTTTACATCTGGATTAGCAAATAGAAAAATCTCTTCGCCACTATTTATTCCCATTATTAGATCTATAGTTGGAAGCACATCTTCTTTTACCTTTATAGCAACATTTCTAGTTACTTCAATATCATTGTGATACAACGCGTACATATAATAATTATTTACTTCTGGTACTCTCAGCGGAATTACACTACAAGTTACAAGACTCACCTCTCCTTGTATTTCAAATAAATTCAAATCCATACCTAAAATATTAGCTCTAGGCATCAATTGAGCGGACGAAGTAAAGTGCTCTCCATCTACTAAAACATCAATCTTATATACATCACCAGGCGTAGAGGCAAGAATTTCTGTAGATGAGTAAAATCCATCCTTATCTGGGGTAAGATTATATACACTCCCTTGATTATCTGTAATGGTAATTGTAGCACTAGTTATTCTTGTTGTATCAATAACATCCTCCATATTAGATGTTTGTGTTATTGATACTTTAGTAGCAAACTCATCTGTATATCCACTTATTACATATTGCTTATCTACCGAGTTATAGTCAATCTCAATAACCTTCTCACAACTAGATAGTATTGATATGAGAATCAATGATATTATTATATATTTTTTCATTATTGCTAACTATTAATTTTATTAAAACTTTATTCCAAATGTTACAGATGGTATTATTCCAAATAAAGATGTTTGAATTGCAGACGTTCCTGTTACAGAACTTGGATCATCCTCAAACGATATAATATAGGGGTTATATCTATTATATAGGTTGTAAGCTCCAAAAGACCAACTCCTTGTATAGTTCTTTAATTTTTTAGTATTGGTAAAGCTTATATCTAAACGGTGATAATCGGGGGCTCTATAACCATTCCTCTCCGCATAGTAGTAACGAACTACTCCTCCTATCTCATACTTTGCACTTGGTGCTGTTAATGCTTGACCAGTATTGTAGACCCAAGTGGCTGACATCTCCCAGTTTTTACCAATATTATACATGCCAACAACTGAGATGTCGTGCCTTACATCATTAGTTGCTGTGTACCACTCATTATTATTTATTCCATCAATCTTAGATTCAGTCTTAGATAGTGTATATGCAATCCAACCTGTAAATTTTCCTCTATTTTTCTTTGCTAGAAACTCCCCTCCATACGATCTACCATCTCCTCCTAAAACTATATTCTCTATAATAATATCTGAACTAAACTGTTTACCATCTTTATAATCATAAACATTCTTCATCTTTTTATAGTAACCCTCAATAGAGAACTCGAACATTTCATCATTCGTAATTGCTACATACCCTAAAGATACTTGATCTGTAATTAGTGGCTTTAAGTTATTACTTGTCATAGTATATCTAAAGAATGGAACCATAATACTACTATTCTGAATATTATATACATTTTGCGATAATCTTGCATATCCCGCCTTAACGCTATGATTATCGTGAAACATATAATTCGCGCTAAATCTTGGCTCTAAAGTGAAATTAGTTTTAACAAATTCCCCTTTTTCATAATTTATAGTCTCGATAATCTCTCCTTTTGAATCAAATCTATAATAAGGTGCACCACCTAATGCAGAGAAGGATGATAATCTCAATCCTGCTGATAAAGATAACTTTGGAGAGATAGTGAATTCGTCATTTACCCAGATTGAGTTCTCCCAAGCTTGTCTCTGCTCAACATATCTCACACCATTTGTAGTCCAATCTGCAGATTTAGTATCATAATAAGATGATTGTAATCCAAATGATAAATCATGACTCTCTTTTGAGAGTTTAAACTCGTGTTTTAGACTATAAGTATTTATAAATCCATTTAGAATATTTTCAATATCACCTATCTCCATCACATTCTCAGAGAGAAAATTTGAATATATTACACTTGTATGTGATATTAAATTCTTATTATATCTATGGAACCAATCCATATTCCCATTCGTATTTTCCCACTGAGTAGTAAAGAATGATTCTAAGGCCATTTTATCTCTTCCATTAAAAAAAGATAATGTAATAGCGTCATTTTCACTAGGTCTATAATATATGTTGGCATTTATATCGTGAAAATTGGCAATATTATTTTCAAACTCATCTGTTAATTTTAGGAATAAATCAAAATATGAACGACGAGCACTTACAGAAAAAGATGCTTTATCCTTTGCAATAGGACCATCAATAGTTGCTTTAGACAAAAGCAATCCAATATCTGCGCTCACATTGTACTTTTGCAAATCTCCTTTTTTACTCCCGATATCAAATACAGATGAGCCGCCTCCGCCATATTGAGCAGGTACTAAACCTTTATATAATGTAGCAGTTGCTATTGCATCATCATTAAACACAGAAAAGAGTCCTAAAATATGTCCAGCGCTATAAACGGGATTATTATCTAAAAGTATTAGATTCTGAGAAGCGCTCCCTCCTCTTACTTGAAAACCTGATTGCCCATCACCTTGTGATCTTACCCCAGGTAGATAAGTAATAGATTTTATAATATCATTCTCACCTAAAAAAGCTGGAGTTTTAGCCAACTCTTCTAGTGCAATAGTCTCTGCGCCAATCTGTATATTTGCAATTCTATCTCTGCTTCTAACGCTGCTAACTACAACCTCTTCCATTTTAAGAGAAGTCTCCTTTATGATAATATCAACTGTACAATTTTTAGATAATATTACCTTCTGTTCGTGTTCATTATATCCAATATATGAAGCTATAAGAGTGTAAGTACCGGCCTCTAATTTAAACTCATATTCTCCGCTATCATTAGATATAGTCCACTTGTTAGATAGTTCCTTAACTACTACAGTAGCCTCTGAGATACTATTCCCCTTCTCATCTCTAATTACTCCACGTAAATTAAACCTCTCTTGCCCCAATAAACTATTAGAGAGGGTAATTAAGCAGAATAATAGAAATAGTTTTACATTTTTATTATTCAAATCTCTATATTATTTAAGTATCAATAGTTAACGTTCACTACCTCCGCCTAACGCTTTGTAGAGAGATATTTGCCCTAAAGCTATTGAGTAATTTATGCTAACATTATTTAATTTTGCCGCTAAATAGGTATTCTGAGCCGTTAATACCTCTAAATAGTTAGCTTTACCGCTAACCATTAACTCTTGAGTTACAGAGACAGCTCTTTCTAAATCAACAACTTGTGATTCACTTAAGTCTCTCTTACTCTCTGCATATTGTATTGTTGTTAATGCGTCATTCACCTCTTTGCCAGCCTGTAGTAAACTCTTTTCAAAAGATGTAAGTTGTTGTTCATATTTATCTTTTGCATTCTCTAAATTTGCTCTATTTCTATTAGCCATAAAGAGAGGTTGTGTTAAAGACCCTAGAGCAGATAATAATATATCACCGGGATTAACAATCATCCCTGCATTATTTGTCCAACCAGCACTACCATTTAGTGTGATAGATGGATACATAGAGGATCTAGCGTGTGATACTTCATAAAAACTCTGTGCTAACATCATCTCTGCATAACGCACATCTGGTCTATTTGATAACGCTGCAAGTGATATACTGTTGGTAAGTTCCTCTTTTCCGTCTATCTCAATTGTAAATAATCTATCTATAGATTGTGGTGGTTGATTTAATAATAAGCAAAGATTATTTTGCGTTAATGTTAAATTCTCTTGCAACGTTTGTAAAGAGATCTCTACCTCCTTAACATTTGCAGATAATTGAGCAACTGCAGCCTCGTTTTGCATTCCTGCCTTTTTAAGCTCTATTGTTGCAGCTAATATATCTTTTAGATTCTTTAGACTCTCTTGTGTAATATTTATTTGGTTATCTGTAAGAACTAAAGCGTAGTAGTTACTTGCTACTGCAGCAATAAGTTGTGTTTTAACCAACTCAACATACTCTCTACTCTGCTCAACAATTACTTTCGCCTGCTCTTTTTTATTATAATTCTTTCCAAATACATCAATTTCCCAACTAGCTGTTAATGGAATTGAATATGTTGGCACAGCTCCAGAGGAGCCAAACTTACTTGTAGATCCATCAGCAGATAACATTAAAGATGGTAAATACGCTAAACGTGCAGTTGTAAGTGCTCTTTCTGTCTGCTCAATATTTAAACGTGCAATTTCCAAGTCGCTATTATCTGTTAAAACTCTACTTATTAAATTTTGCAATTTTGCATCTGTAAAGAAGTGTTCCCAAGTAGGAACTGCTACAACAGCACTATCTGGCAATGTTAGATTAACACCAGCGAGTTCTGTATTGTTAACCTCCTGTGATTCATATTTTTTATATAAGCCACAGCTGCTAACTAAAAGGGCAATAGATGCTGCGGCAATTATTTTTAATCTTATCATTATTTCTCTTTACGTTTTTTGTTATACTCTTCTATTAATTTTATTTCGTTGATAATCATTGGATCTGAACTCTCAACAAATGTAACAGCCTTAAACTTCTCTTGAATAGTCTGGAAGATTACAAAAAGTGCTGGAACAATAAATAGTAGTGCTAATGTCCCGATAATCATTCCTCCAACTGCACCTGCACCAATAGTAGTATTACCATTTGCTCCTACCCCACTTGCAAACATCAGTGGTAACATACCTAAGATCATTGTTAATGCTGTCATTAAAATAGGACGCATCCTAACCTTTGCAGAGAAGAATGCCGCCTGCTTAATGCTCATACCTGCCAATCTACACTGAGTTGCATACTCTGTAAGTAGAATAGCCGTTTTTGATAATAGACCAATCAACATAATGAGTCCTACCTGAAGATAAATATTATTCTCTAGCCCCATTATCTTTGCAAATAAGAAACTACCCAATAGACCAAATGGTATCGAGAGGATAACAGCTAAAGGAATAAAGTAACTCTCGTATAGCATACTCATTAGTACAAAAATGAATACAAAACAGATTATAAATACAATTGTAGTAGTATTTCCACCTGCCTCTTCTTCTCTAGTCATACCACTAAAGTCAATACCATAACCACTAGGAAGATCTGTTTCAGCAACCTCTTTAATTGCCTTAATTGCATCTTGTGAGCTATATCCTGGTGCAATCGAACCATTAACTGAGATACTTGGATACATATTAAATCTACGTAACTCTACAGGATCATAAACTTTAGTTAATGTAATGAATTGAGATATTGGAGCCATCTCATTACCAATACGTACAAATATATTATTTAGACTCTCTTCATTCTTACGCGCATCTGGATCTGCTTGAATCATAACGCGATACACTTTAGAGAAGCGATTAATATTTGAAGCATAAAAGCTACCATAATATCCACCTATTACAGAGAGTACCTCTCTAGGCGAAACCCCAGCGCGCTTACATTTTGCAGCATCTACATCTACAACATACTGTGGATAGTTTACATTATAACCACTAAATGCCATTGCAATCTCTGGGCGAGCATTCAATTTTGCCAAATAGGCTTGAGTAATACCAAAGAACTCCTTAATATCTCCACCTCTTCTATCTTGTGTGTGGAATTCAAATCCACCACCCTCGCCATAACCTGGAATCATACCAGGAGTAAGTGCAAATATTCTTGCAGATTTTATATGTGCTGTGCGAGCATAAACCTTCTCGATAACTGCATCAACAGAGTTCTCTTTATCGGGACGCTCACTCCAATTATCTAAACTAATAAAGAATGTTCCAGCATTACTTGTGCTTCCCGACATTAGACCAAATCCCACAACCTGTGCACAAACCTTAAATTCTGGAATATCGCCAATTGCTTCATATACCTCATTAAATACTAAGTTAGTCTCATCACTTGTACTACCTGGGGCAGTAGAGACATCTATAAACATCATTGCAGTATCCTCTTTTGGTACAAACCCTTGCTTTGTTGTGCTCATAAAGAAAGCTAACAAACCAAAACCACCAATAATAAAGAGCGCAACTAACCATCTACGACGAATGAAGAACATTGCACCTTTTGTATATCGCTTAAGCATTGCATCATAGGTTGCGTTGTATGCTTTTCTTACAGATGCAGCAATCTTACTACCCTCACCCTCTTCTGGATTTGGTTTTAACATTATTGCACATAACGCAGGAGATAGAGTTAAAGCATTGATAAATGAGATACCTACCGCTACTGCCATAGTTAAACCAAATTGCATATAGAATACTCCTGTGGTACCACCCATAAATGATACTGGAATAAATACCGCCATAAATACCAATGTAGTAGTAAATAGCGCTGCAACTAACCCCTCCATAGCATCTACGGTTGCTTTATAAGGCGATTTGTATCCACTATCAAAGCGAGCTTGAACAGCCTCTACAACCACAATAGCATTATCTACAACCGTACCAATTACCAGCACTAGCGCAAATAGTGTTAGTAGATTCAGAGAGAATCCTGCAACACTTAAGAAGGCAAATGTTCCTATAAGTGAGATAATTATACATATAGTTGGGATAAGAGTAGCTTTAAAGTCTTGTAAGAAGATATATACAACTAAGAATACAAGTATTATTGCTAAGATAAGAGATACTACAACTGATCTGATAGATGCAAATAAGAAGTCATTTGTATTCTGAATAGTTACAATTTCTAAATCTTCTGGCATCTGTGCCTGTATCTCTTTGAATAGCTCATCTATCTCTAAATTTATCGCTGTAGCGTTAGACCCTGCCGTTTGATTTACCATTGCAGGCACACCTGCCTTTCCATCAATTTTTCCACTAAAGAAGTAACTATCTTGCCCAAGCTCTATTGTTGCAACATCTTTAAGATATAACGCCTCTCCGTCTGGAAGAGTACGTATTACCATATCTTCAAACTCTTTAACATCTTGCTTTCTACCAGTATATTTCATAGTGTATTGAAACACTTGCCCAGAGTTCTCTCCAAAAGCACCAGTTGCCATCTCTATATTCTGTTCTGCTAGAATTGCAGAGATGTCGGAAGGAACTAATTTATATTGAGCCATTGTCTCAGGCTTTAACCAGATACGAATACTATAGCTTGCTCCAAATATTGTTACAGATGCAACACCTTGAATACGTTGAATTTCTGGCTTTATGTTGATTGACATGTAATTTGAGATAAAATTCTCATCATACGTACCATTAGGGCTCTTTACAGAGAATAGTCTAAGATTACCTGGCTGCTCCTTTTGAGTGGTAACTCCAATTTGTGTAACCTCGCTAGGTAGTGTTCCAGAACCAATTGATACTCTATTCTGAACATTTACAGCTGCCATATCAGGGTCTGTACCTTGTCTAAAATAGATTGTAATATTTGCCTCTCCACTATTACTTGCAGATGAGGTCATATACATCATATTTTCTACCCCATTAATTGCCTCCTCTAATGGAGCAATAACACTCTTTTGAATTGCATCTGCACTTGCTCCAGGATACATCGTTGTAACCCTTACAGCAGGAGGTGCAATATTTGGATATTGCTCAATTGGTAGAGAAACAAGTGAGATAAGTCCAAATATTACTATAAAAATCGATATACCTATTGATAGAATTGGACGATCGATAAATGTTTTTATATTCATTATATTATACTTTCAAATGTTCTAAATTATTATTTTACTATAGTACCTTCACGAACTAATCCAGCTCCCTCTGCTACAATCTCATCTCCCTCATTAATACCTTTTGTAACAATGTAATCTCTATCGGGATTATCTTGCGCCACCTCTATAATTGTAGATTTAGCCTTACCATCTACCACTTTATAGACAAAGATCTTATTTTGAATCTCAAATGTTGCTGTTTTAGGGATAACCACAACGTTATTGTGATGTACTGGTACAATTACGTTTCCTGCACCACCACTCAATAAACGACGCTCTTTATTTGGGAATACCGCACGTACACTTACTGCACCTGTTGTGCTCTCAATAACTCCGCTTATGCTCTCTACGTATCCTTTGTGCGGGTAGATTGAACCATTATTTAATTGTAATTCAACATTAGACATTGCTTCCACTACGTTATCTAGAGAACCATAGATATCAACCATATCAAGAACCTGAGTTTCACTCATTGAGAAATAGACATACATCTGAGAATTGTCTGAAATAACCGTAAGGCTATTTGGTAGGTTAGCAGATACTAAAGCTCCTTGTCTGTATGGTAATTTACCAACAATACCATTTGCTGGACTCTTTATAACTGTAAAATCTAGATTAGTTTGTGCAGTCATAAGTTGCGACTCAGCCAATAAAAGCTGTGCTGTAGCATTATCAAGACTATTCTTATTCATCTGCAACTCTACATCTGAAATGATATCTTTGCTATTTAAATTAACAGCATTATCATAATTTAATTGTGCTGTTGATACTCCAGATTTAGCCATCTCTACACTAGCTTGAGCACCTTTTAGTGCAGCCTTGTATGGAGCCTGCTCTATAACAAATAACACATCTCCTCTCTTTACCTGTTCGCCTTCATTTACATTTATAATGCTTAGATATCCACCAACTTGTGGAAATATATCAATATCTTGTTTACCTCTAATTGATGCTGAGTAACTTACAGATGTTGCTTCACTCTGCTTTTTTACTGACATTAGTTTATACGATGGGGCACCTTGCTCTTGAGGTGCATTATTTTTACAACTTGTAACTAGCATTAAAACTAGAGTTGTAATGGCGAATATATTTTGAATCCTCATTTTTATTATAATTATTATTTATTGAATCAAATTGAGTGTAACTAAGTTTGCAAAGATAAGACCAATTTTACTTAACTTTGCATTTATTGTGGTGATAATTAGATTAAAATGAAAAATAAATTAATAAATTTCTTAATTGCAACAGCGCTCTCGCTGCTATTCTCTATTAATGCGTATGCTCAATATGATAAACCGCCAGAAGTTTTAGCAAAAATATCTTCTGAAAAGGTAGTAAAGGAGCTTAAATTAAACTCAGAACAGAGCAAGAAGGCGTACGAGATCACATTAAAGTATGTTAAGCTAAATCTAGCACTCAAAGAGAGTGATTATGGCAAACTAAAAAAGTATCAGAAATTTAAAACTAACTCTAAGAATAGAGCCAAAGAGATGGAAAAGATTCTCAATGAGGATCAATTTAAAAAATATGAAAAGATGATGGCTGAAGAGGATAAAAAAGTTATAAAAGATCATGAATGATTTTAGATTAGAGGTTTTTCTATCAGTTGCAAGAAATTTAAGTTTTACAAAGGCATCTAACGAACTTTTTATCTCGCAACCAGCTATTTCTAAGCATATTGGAGAGCTAGAGAGCATTTATGGCATACAGCTATTTGAGAGGGCAAATAATAGGATTGAGCTAACTCAAGATGGCAGGATATTTCTTAAATATGCAGAGGATATACATAATAAATATCGGGAGTTACAATATGAAATGAGTCTTTTATCTAATAAAAATAGAGGCATATTAAAAATTGGGGCAAGCACAACAATTTCTCAGTATCTTTTACCTGCAATTTTATCAAAATTTAAGAGTGAGTATCCCGATATTCAACTCTCTCTTATATCGGGCAATTCGGAATATATCGAGAATCTAATTAGTAACCACGTAGTTGATTTGGGAATTGTTGAGGGGATTAATCAGAAAAGAGAGTATAAATATACACTGTTAGAAGAGGATGAGTTAGTTTTAGTTAAAGCCACTAAATATGTTACAAAAGAGGAGGTTACACTACAAGAGCTTACTCAATTGCCGTTAGTTGTAAGAGAGGATGGTTCTGGAACCTTAGAGGTGATTTATAAGTTATTAAAGGATCAAGGTATTAAAGCTACAGATCTTAATATTATTATGAGGTTAGGCAGTAGCGAATCTATTAAACGCTTTATTGTGGATGGAAACAGCTATGCAATTATCTCTATTGCGGCAATTATTGATGAATTAAAACGTAATGAACTCTCTATAATTGATATAAAAGATGTAAATATTAAGAGAGATTTCTCATTTATTACAAATAATGGTAGTCAAGATAAATTGGTGGAAAAATTTATCCAATTTGCACTTTTGAGAGCAAAGTAAATTATCATCATCTACATATTAAGTAATTTGTATAATAAATTCAGTAATTAGTTTTACTTTTATGCTTATTGGTTGTTATACTTTTGTATTATTAAAATTTATAAATAAAAGTAGTTATGAAAAAAGTAGCATTAGTAACTGGAGCTAGCAGTGGAATTGGGGAATCAACTGCATTAGAACTATTAAAAGCTGGCTTTATTGTTTATGGCGCAGCTCGCAGCATAGATAAGATGGAATCTTTAAAGAGTAACGGCGTAAATATTCTCCCTTTAGATGTCACAAACGATCAATCAATGGAATTGTGTGTAAATACAATTTTGGAGAGAGAGGGGCGTATAGATGTTTTAGTAAACAATGCTGGATATGGATCTTACGGAGCCGTAGAGGATGTTCCTATTGAGGAGGCAAAGAGACAATTTGAGGTTAATATATTTGGATTAGCTCGTTTAACTCAATTAGTTCTACCATCTATGCGTAAAAATAAATATGGTAAGATTGTGAATATCTCCTCTATGGGTGGTCGTTGTCATACAGCTTACGGCGCTTGGTATCACGCAACTAAGTTTGCCCTTGAAGGGTTCTCAGATTGTTTACGTTTAGAGGTAGAGGCTCAATTTGGGATTAATGTGATTCTTATAGAGCCAGGAGGAATTAAGACTCCTTGGGGAATAATAGCTGCAGATAATCTTAAAAAGGTCTCTGAAAATGGTGCATATAAAGAGAGTGCTGAACGTGTTGCAGAGGGGTTAAAAGAGATGTACTCTGGTAATACCCTATCAAATCCATCACTTATAGCAAAAACTATTCTCAAAGCAGTTACTGCACGTAAACCTAAAACTAGGTATCTAATTGGATCTATGGCCAAACCTGTAGTGTTCTTGCGTAGAATTTTGAGTGATAGAATGTATGATAATATTCTACGTAAAATGTTTAAAATGTAATTATAAAAATGAAACAAGTTATCTTATACGCAATCCCTTTTATATTTTTAGCTTTTGTAATCTTTAGTGTAATTTATGTCTCTAAAAGATTATCTTGGGCATTTAGTATCAATCCAAAACTTTTAGCATTAATCATTGGTGCTGCAGTTGTATTCTTTTTGGCAGGTTTAATAGTAGTAATGCGTTCAAATATGACAAGTGGCCTTAGCCACTTTGTAAATAATTTTGCCTCTATTGGGCTTGGTGTCTCTACTATTCTAATATTTACAGTTATCGGGATAGATATAATTCAATTAATTGCAAAGATGCCCCCTAAAATATTCGGATATAGCATACTTAGTGTAACACTTCTTATATCGGGATACTCCATTTGGAATGCGCTGAATATCAAAACATATCATCAAAATGTAACTCTACCCAATTTGGTTGAGCCCATTAAACTTGCGCAATTATCAGATATTCATATTGGCCACTTTTGGGGCGAGAAAACAGTTAATAAACTGGTGAAAATTGTTGAAAAAGAGAGCGTTGATGCCGTAGTGATAACGGGTGATATGTTTGATGGAAGAGTAAGATTAAATGAGGAGGTACTTAAGCCGTTTAAGAGACTAAATATGCCAATCTATTTTGTAGAGGGTAATCACGACGGTTATTCGGGTTCTCAGGATATTAAGGCGTTATTGAGAGAGAATAATATTGAGGTGCTAGATAACAAAAAGGCAGAGATAAAGGGGCTTCAGATTGTTGGTTTAGATTATCTTTTACCAGACCACAATAGTGTAAATACAATGCACGCACCTGTTGGAGGTAAAACAATGCAGGAGGTATTGCCAACCATTAAAATTGATAAGAGTAGAGCATCTGTTCTGCTACATCATAACCCTGTAGGTATAAACTATGCTGCTGAGAATGGTTTAAATCTATATCTTGCAGGACATACACACGCTGGACAAATGTTCCCTGCAACGCTGATTGCTAAAGTGATGTTTGAATATAATAAAGGTTTATATAAGTATAATGATAACACTCAAATCTATGTGTCTCAGGGTAGTGGTACGTTTGGTCCCCCTATGAGGTTGGGTACTAAGAGTGAGGTTACTATTTTGAATTTAGAGCCTCTTTTGTGAGGCTCTATTTTATATCTATCTACCACCACTTCTCCCCACTCCAAACAGTATCTCGCAGATTCACCGTCTCCCCTATTTGAGGATAAAAGTAGTTGTAATTCTTTAATTTAGAGGCATCGTAAATTGTTTTTAAAGGATTGTCCCAATCGTGGCGCGCCATCGCATATTTAGAGTTATGAGATGTAACAAATCTCTGTGGTTTTAACTCTTCAATAACTGTTAAAAGATCTTCTGGTACAAAGTGAATATATCTCCATTGATTATCATATTGGCCATTTTCTAGTATAGCCCAATCAATCTGAGGAAAACGTGATGCAATATCGGCAATATGGCTACCATACCCACCATCACCACTTAAATATAGATTTATATTATCTATTTGTAGCATATATCCACACCACAATGTACCATCTTTCTTAAATTTTCTGCCAGAATAGTGTCGCGATGGTAAAGATGTAATCTTAAAATTATTTTGCAAAACAGCATCTTGATACCAATCTAATTCTACTATTTTATCGCTCTCAACTCCCCAATATTCTAGGTGCTCTCCTATCCCTAAAGGCACAATAAATTTATTAGTTCTCCCCTTTATCTCCTTTATGGTATGGTAATCTAAATGGTCCCAATGGTCGTGAGTAATGATAACATAATCTAATTCTGGTAAATCATCGGGAGTATAGATATCTGTACCCTTAAATGGTTTATTTATAAAAGAGACAGGAGATGAGTTAACTAGCACAGGATCAGTCACTATTCGCACCCCATCATATTGTAAGAAATAGGTTGCGTGCCCAAGCCATAGTAGCAAGTCATTATTCCTAGTAATTGATTTTATATCTACCTTTACAGATGCCACACCACCTCTTGGTCTAGTAGCCTCACTAGGGTTAATAAACATTTTATATAGTGTTACCCACCTATTCTCTTTTTCAGTTGTAGGAGGTGCAGGTGGTATAGGCTCTAAATTATGAAATGCTCCATCGCGATAATTAGGAGATGCTGCCATCCTTTTTGCTCGCTCACTCCCCTCTTTTACCTCTCGCCCAAATTTTGGGTGGTTAAAAAACATTATAGTTGCTACAGCTCCAATAACCACTATAGATAAAACTATTTTTGCTACTCTAATTAACTTTCTCCTCATAAAATTATTGAAATTAAAAAATTATAAAACCTCAAACTCCCCACTCAGTCTAATATCCTCTGTAGAGGCTCCAACATATACATCAAACTTTCCTGGCTCTAAAACAAAGTTCATATTAGCATCCCATAATTTTAAATCATTTTTTGCCATTTGACCGTGAATACAAGACGCTCCTAAAATTGCAGGAATCCCCAAACGTGTCATTCTTGAGATTAAATCCTTAATCCTACTCTCAGTTGGAGCTTTAGGATCTTTATAAATTGGTTTTTGAGCACAAAGAATATTTGAAACAAATAGTACTAAAATTAATAGTTTGTGAAAACTTCTCATTATTAATTGATTAAGTTGATTTTTAAAATATTTTTAAATTTGGCCATAAAATTACTTAATAAAATTTAGCATCAAACACTTTACAAAAGATTATCTAATAGTTTTTTTACAGCATCCTTTGGAGATGGCTCACTCTTTAGTAGCTTTACAAATTGACTCCCCACTATTGCCCCAGAACTTGAATCTTGCGCAGCTTTAAATGTCCCAGAGTTTGATATTCCAAAACCTATTAAACGAGGATTCTTTAATTGCATAGCCTCTATTCGTTTAAAATAAGCTAAAGTGGAGTTATCAAAGGCATTTTTTGCTCCAGTAGTACCTGCTATGGAGACCATATATATAAATCCCGATGTATTCTCATCAATCAATTTAATTCGCTCTTCTGAACTCTCTGGCGAGATAAACATAATAACCTTTAATTCGTATCTCTCCGCAATACTCTTATAATCTGCAATGTATTCATTAAAAGGAAGATCTGGAATTATAACACCATCAACACCCACACTCTTACACTCTTTACAAAACCTCTCAAATCCATAATGCATAATTGGATTTAAGTATCCCATCAAAATAATAGGAATTTTAATACCATTATCGCGACAATTTTTTAACTGTTCAAATATCTTTACCAAAGAGATACCATTTGCAAGAGCCACATTTGCAGCCTCTTGTATGACCACGCCATCTGCCATAGGGTCAGAAAATGGGATACCTAACTCAACCATATCCACACCTTGCTCCTGCAGTTGGTGCAATATTGTAACTGTATCATCCAAATTTGGATAACCTGCTGGGTAATAAACCGATAATATCCCTCTATTTTTCTCTACAAAAAGTTGATCTACTCTATTCATTACTATAATTTTTAATTTTTGAAATAAAGTTCTTTAATTTAATAACATCTTTAATTGCTGGAGAGAGCTCAAAACGGCTATTTAAATCTATTCCAACCAATCTATTATGCTTTAGTGCAATAATCTGTTCTGCACTCTCCTCATCAATTCCACCACTCAAAATAAATGGAGTGCTGCTACTATAATGATTAAGAATATCCCAATCAAAACGGAGCCCAGAGCCACCATAAAGATCTGTTTTAGTATCTAGTAGAATAAAATCTACCTTGCCATCAAACTTTACCACCTTTGCTAAATCTGCAATAGAGCTAACCGAGATTGCCTTTATTACCTTTAACCCCTGCTGTTTTAATTTCTCGCACAAATCAACACTCTCGTCTCCGTGAAGTTGAACCACATCTAGAGAGTTCTCTTTTACAATATCTAAAATATACTCAATATCTGAATCTACAAATACCCCCACTCTATATATACCTTTAAGGGTAGATGGCAACTGCTCTTTAACAAACCGTTGTGACTTATGATAGAATATAAATCCAATCATATCAATTGGTAATGAGGATATTTGAGCAATATTCTCGCTATCACGCATTCCACAAACTTTAACTAGCATATACCCTCTATTAGTGTTGTTAATGATAAAAATGGTGTCCCTCCCTTCATCAATGTTTCCCCTATTAGAAAACCTCTAAACCCAACCTCTCTTAATCTATTTATTGTCTCAGCAGACTCTATTCCGCTCTCAGATACCAAAACGAAATCTCCTCCAAGTTCTTTAATCTTATCCACAAGATTAAATGAATTATTTACATCAGTTACAAAAGTTCCCAAATTACGATTATTCACCCCCAACATATCTATGTAGCTATTTACATGTTTTAGCTCCTCCTCTGAATGTATCTCAAGCAAAACCTCTAACCCAATACTCTTTGCAATTTGGGCTAAATCCTTACACTCATCCACACTTAAACAGGCGGCAATTAATAGTATCGCATCAGCTCCTGCTACGCGGGCTTGATATATTTGTCGGGAGTCAATAATAAACTCTTTACAAAGCAATGGAGTATCTACAGCTACCTCTCTAGCCTTAATTAAGTGTTGCAAACTACCACCAAAAAACTCCTCATTTGTGAGTACAGAGCAGGCTGCAGCTCCACATTTAGCATAATTGGCAACAACATCTGTAGGATCTGCATCCATATTTATCCAACCTTTTGAAGGGCTACGTCTCTTAAATTCAGCGATAATCCCACCTTTTTTACTATTCTTTAAACTTTGAGACATAGATATAACTGGGCGTTTAATATTTAAAGCCTGTTGTTCTATATCACCAAAGTTATAGTTCTCTAATTCAGCTCTTTTGTGAGCTACTATTTTATGTAGTACATCTTCCATTTTAGCTATTCAATGTTATAAATTTTTTAAAATTTTGCAGTGCTCTACCGCTTTTTATACTCTCGATAGCAATATCAATACACTCTGTAATCTTTAGAGTTGGCTCCAAAACCGAGATTGCAAATGCGGCATTAATTACTACTACATCACGCTGAGGAGCAGTTGCTCTACCACTTAGCACATTTAAGAATATCTCAGCTGCTTTTTCTGGGGTATCACCTGAATATAAATCACTCTCATTCACCTTTGAAAAACCTAACTCTTCTGGAGTGTAAAATCTCTCGCCATTAATATTTGAAACCTTAAATGGAGAGGTTAGTGATATTTCATCGCATCCATCTAGTGAGTGAACAACTGCAAAATTTGTATTATTGCTCTGTAGAATATAACTATACATACGCTGCATTGCAAGATTATAGACACCTAACATTTGATTTTTAGGTTGAGCAGGATTGATTAGTGGCCCTAACATATTAAAGAAAGAGCGCACTCCTAAATCTTTCCTCACTTTTGCCACAGCCTTCATTGCTGCATTAAAGGCCGGAGCGTGAAGATATGCCATATTACACTCATCTAAACTGCGTTTATGTAGGTCATTATCAGCACTGAAGCGCACTCCGTAAAATTCCATAACGTTACTTGCTCCACTTATTGAGGTAGCGCCATAATTACCGTGCTTCACAACCTTATAGCCAGCAGCGGCTACTACGAATGATGCACAGGTACTAATATTAAAAGTATCCTTTCCATCACCACCTGTTCCTACAATGTCTATATAATCATAAGTTCCAAAATCAATTGGCTTACGAAACTCTAACAATGCTCTACGAAAACCTGACAGCTCCTCTAAAGAGATATTGCGCATAAGATACACGGTCATCAGTGATGCTATTTGGGCATCATTATATAGCCCGTTAGAGATACCTCTAAAAAGCTCACTAGCTTGCTCAGCACTCAAGGTCTGATAATCAAATAATTTATTTAATATTTGTTTCATTTCTTACATTTTTAACCAATTAGATATAATTGTTTCACCTTGAGGTGTCAAGATTGATTCTGGATGAAATTGCACACCTCGTACATCGTACTCCTTATGTTTAATAGCCATAATACGCCCCTGCTCTACATCTCTAGCTGTTACCACTAAACAATCAGGTAGCCCATTATCATCTACACACCACGAGTGGTAGCGACCAACTTCAAAACGGTTCTCAATTCCATCAAATAGAGGCTCTTCGGCGCACTTTTCTACAATTGAGGCAATACCGTGAAATACATTTGTTAAGTTCTCCAACTTGCCGCCATATACCTCGGCAATACCTTGCTCTCCAAGGCAAATACCTAAAATACTCTTTGTTGCTCCATATTTGCGGATAACATCCAGTAGTATTCCAGCATCAGAAGGGACACCAGGGCCTGGCGATAATATAATCTTATCATATTCTCCCACCCTATCCAATTCTATTTTATCATTTCTAAAGACATCAATTTCATATCCTAACTTTTCAACTATATGTGAAATATTATATAGAAATGAGTCATAATTATCTAGTAGTAATATCTTTTTCATCCGATTCAAAAATTTTTCTAGTTTATATCTTCACGTATTGCCTTTGATAGCGCTCCCAATTTATTATTTGTCTCTTGCAACTCTCGTTCAGGGTTACTCATAACAACAACACCTGCCCCAGCTTGAAATTCTAATGCTCCATTACGGCTAACAAATGTACGTATCGTGATAGCCTGATTTATTGAGCCATCAAAACCCATATATCCTATTGCTCCACCATAAATTCCCCTATTATGAGGCTCAATCTCATTAATTAACTGCATAGCTCTAACCTTTGGAGAACCACTTAATGTTCCTGCAGGAAAGGTCTCTAGGAATGTTTTTATAGAGCATCTACCCTTTTTTATCTCTCCCGACACACGAGAAACAAGATGTATAACGTGTGAATAGAATTGAGTCTGTTTATAGAATTCAAGTCCAACATTTTTACAATTCCTGCTCAAATCATTACGTGCTAAGTCAACTAACATTACATGTTCTGCATTCTCCTTTGGATCAGATAATAACTCCTCTGCTCGTCTCCTATCTTCACTCATATCACCTGTTCTAAATGCAGTTCCAGCAATTGGATCTATCGTAGCCCTCCCGTTCTCTATTTTACAATGCGTTTCGGGCGATGAGCCAAATATCCTAACTCCACCAAAATCAAAATAGAATAGATATGGCGATGGGTTTATACCTCTTAATTTGCGATATACTGTAAAGTCATCACCTGTATAGCGTTGAATAAAGCGTCGCGATAATACAATCTGAAATACATCTCCATATTGGCAATGTTTAATCCCTTTTCTAACCATCTCTCTATATTGTTCATCGGTAATTGGAGAGAAGACTTCTCCTTGGCGTTTAAAGCCATAAGTTGAAAAGTTTCTGCTCTCAATTGCTGCCATAATCTTTTCTCGTCTGCTTGGCTCTCTATCAGATATTAACTCTCTTAATGTTAATGTATGGTGAAAGTGGTCAAATACAAGTGTATGTCTAAATAAAATATAGTGAACATCTGCAGCATTATTCTCATCTGGGCTTTGAGGCACAATATCTATCGGTTCTAAATATTTCACTGCATCATAGGCTGTATAGCCGTAAACCCCATACTCTCCATCTATCTCAAATCTCTCCATAAACTCTTTTAGTGCATCTGCTAGAGTAAACTCTTCTGTAATATTGCTTTTGATTATCTGATTATCTAAAAGAGTTGTTGTTATCACACCATCACATATTGCAATAGAGGCTATTGGATCTAGTGCTATAATTGAACGAGAGTTCTCTGCTGAGTGATAATCCGAGCTCTCAAGTAGAGCCGATCTATCATATAAATCTCTAAGCTTAAGGTATAGACTCACTGGTGTATGTAGGTCTCCTGCAAACTCTTCTGATTTAACTGTAAATTTTATCTTTTTCATACGATTATATATTTTTATTAAATGCTTTTAAATAGGTCTCCATATCTTTATCACCTCTTCCCGATAGAGTTAGAACAACCACTTCTTCTGGATCAAAATCAATTAATGGAAGCGCTCCTAAGGCGTGAGCACTCTCTAATGCAGGTATAATTCCCTCTAATCTAGTGAGTTCAAATGCCGCCTCTAGTGCCTGCTCATCTGTCGCCGATAAAATATCTGCTCTCTTTGATTCTGATAAATGAGCGTGGAGTGGACCTACTCCTGGATAATCTAACCCTGCTGAGATAGAGTAAGGCTCAATAATCTGCCCATCATCATCTTGCATTAACATTGTTAAAGAGCCGTGAATTATTCCTCTACTTCCTAAAACCATAGTTGCGGCAGTATGCTCAGTATCAACGCCTAAACCAGCTGCCTCTACTAAATTTATCTTTACCTTTTCATTATCTAAATAGTGATATACTGTACCTGCTGCATTACTCCCCCCACCTATACAAGCAATAAGTCTATCGGGATAATCTCTCCCCTCCTTTTCTAGCATTTGCTCCTTTATCTCCTTACTAATTATAGCTTGTAAACGTGCAACCATATCTGGATAAGGATGCGGCCCTACAACCGATCCAATAATGTAAAAAGTATCAGCAGGATGGTGGCACCAGTAACGAATTGCATCATTTGTGGCATCTTTTAGTGTCATATTTCCAGATGTGACAGGTATAACTTTTGCCCCTAACATCTCCATCTTCTTTACATTTGGCATCTGCCTCTCCACATCCGTTCTTCCCATAAAGACCATACACTCCATCCCCATCAGGGCACATACTGTTGCAGTTGCCACACCGTGCTGTCCAGCACCTGTCTCCGCAATTATCTTGCTCTTTCCCATTCTCTTTGCAATAAGAATCTGCCCTACGGTATTATTTATTTTATGTGCTCCAGTATGGTTTAAATCCTCTCTTTTAAGATATATCTTAGCTCCATATTTCTCACTTAGCCTTTTAGCGTGATATAGTGGCGATGGACGACCAACATAATCTCTAAGTAGAGAGTAGTACTCTTTCTCAAACTCTGAACTATTTATTATATCTAAATAATTTTCTTTTAGGTGTTGAATAGTTGAATGTAAAATTTCTGGAATATAGGCCCCACCAAATTGGCCGTAATATCCATTTTTATCTACTGTGTACTTTTGCATAATATCTCTATTTTACCATTTTGTTTTTAAACTAAAAAGAGTCTGCCGCAAGTGCGACAGACTCAATAATATTTTAATTAAATATATAACGTACTGCTCAACTCACGATTTATTGAAACCTTAAGTTGCGCCACCAATTAATATTTAAGTTTGCTCTTCTCATACGATTAAAAATATTTTATCACTACAAATCTATCACAAAGATTTTACTATTCCAAATTTTATTTTGCTAGATTTGACTACTTTCTATTTAGTCTTATACAGAACATCTTTCTCCATATCAAAACCACCCTCAAACTCATTATCCTCAATAGTCACATTAATAACTCTTTCAAACAAGAAGTGGTGTTTATTCCAGTGCATTGGAGGGTATTCACTATTTATCTTTATACTATTACCTCTAAAGGTTAAACCGTCTAAAGATTTTGCATATACAATTGGTTCATCAAAAATATCAAAGGTATTATCCTCAATTACTACGCCTGTAACATTTGCTCCTCCGTGAAAATATTTTGTCTGGTCTTTTAGGTTTGGTATCTCTGGATATATCGAGATTATTCCATTTGTAAATTGATATTGACTTGTTAAAGCTGTAATAAATGTGTTATTCTTAATCAAAACATCTCTACACGTACCTGTCTCAAACCAACCATTACAATCGCCACATAATAGTATTGCAGATCCCGATGTATGGTCAAATAGATTATCGCTTACAAGTGTCTTTTTGGGAGTACTAAATAGTGCACCTCTTGCTCTATTATTTCTTATAATATTGTTTGAGAAGATCACCTCTGGAGTCCACTCTAGATTCTCTATTCCATAACCATCCTTTGCGTTAATTTCCTCGTTTAGCGGTTGTTCAAACTCTATAACAAACTCTTTTTTAACATCATTAGCATTAGCCTCTATTGATTTTATAATATTTTCACCATCAAGCAGCTCCATTGTTTTAGACCTAACAAACTGTACCTTCTCACCAACATATCCCCAATCAAAGCCCCAACTCTGTGAATGCATGTATCTTGCTATTACTTTTGTTGGCGATATTTTTTCAATAATATTTAAGTATGTACCGTGAACATTAATTGCATCATCCATCATATTTTCATACAACCCATTTTTAGAGATTATTACACCTTTACACCCAGAGAAATGCGTTGCATCAGCTTGAGTTGTAAAGTATCTAGGATCACTTTCTCCTCTTAAACATACATTAAATGCATCTAACTCTATGTTCTCACACAATTGAGCTAAAAGCCCCATTCCCTCTGCATAGTGAACAGTTACATTATTTAATTTTACATCTTTATTGTATTGTAAAAAAATACCTGGAGTTGGTCTTCCATAAGAGCGCATCGCAATTACACTGCCTTTTACCAATCTTGGATCATTCCATTTAGATTTAATAACTCTGTCAGAGATCTCCTCTACATTATTAACGCCTAAGGCAATATCTCCTGTATTATATATTATTCGTTTTGTTCCCTCTTCAAAGCCTATTCCCCAACTAGGAGTATGTTCCCAATTTTCACCATATACAATCAATTTTTTATTCTCTATCTTATACTCTACCCAAGGTGCAATTTTATATATAATTTCACCTTTATCCACATTATTCTCCACTATTTCAACCTGAGAAATATGAGGATTTGCAAAATCAATTGAGAAGTTTTTCATCACGATATTTTCACTATTTGACAAAACAAGCGGCAACATTCTACCGTGGAATAGAAACTCTGCACCTTGCCCATCAATTGTGATATTCTTTAGATTTTTTAGGTTAAACCCTATGGTTTTAGGATTAGCTTGGTCGTGGTTAGAAATATAATACTCCTCTACAGACGCGGATTCCATCATAAACTCATAAACTCCCTCTTCAAAGAGTAGGATAGCCTCCTCTCCATCTTTACACTCTTCTGTAATTTGAGCTATTGCTTTTGCTATTATTGGAGAGTTATTAAACCCTTTCTCTGCTTTTACTCCAAATTTGCTCATTTGATACTCCTTTACATTTTCACCTGAGCAAGCAAAAAGTATCGGGATAAATAACAAGATTAAAAAAATATTTCTCATAACAAGTCTTATTTGTGATTACATAATTATTAACTCTTAAAGTTAACTATTTTTGAGAAATAAAAAAGAGGTTATCCTTAGACTTTTACATCATTTGGATAACCTCCTATTATTAAGTGTTAATCAGTGATTATTTAACCTCTTCTACTGAATTCATTACTATGTTCATATACTTTCCGCTAGAGATCTGCATTAGATAACCTGTAAGAGTTATTTTCTTGCCATCTAGTGGCTCTAACATCTCTTTCTGAGCATCAGTTAATGAGTACACAGAACCTTGAGCAGTACTTGCACCGTCAATATAAACATTTACATAACTTCCATATGAAAGTTCACCTGTAATAGTTACGCGCTTAATATCTACTGTTGGCTCATAACGTCCATCTGCACTTGATGGGTACTGCGCAGCAAATGCATCACAAGCTGCACCATCCATAACTACAGTCTCTAGGTGAGGATATTTATCAGAAGTTACATAACCATCTTTCTCTTCAACTGCAGGTGTTCTCATCTGAGCAAAGAAATTATATGCTCCCATTTCACCAACAACTTTAATTTTATCACCCATTCTAGCTGTGTGTTCTCCTTCGTAAACGTTTATTGCTGCTGTTCCATCTGAAACAATGTATGATTGTGCTCCAGCTGCAACTACAACACCTTCAATTGTTACAAATTCGCCTTGTTGTGCAATAGCATCTTTAATAGTGCTTATAGCTGGCTCATTACCTGCTTGGCTAACTGTAACACTAACAGGAGCTACTGAATCGTCACCTGTGATAGAGAATGTAACATTAGCCTCTCTTGGTTGAACAGTCTCATTAGCACCTGCAGAGAATGTAATTGTATAAACATCATCTTTTGCTACAATTGTTTTAACTTTAAGCCAATCTTCATCTATATCTACATCAACACCTTCACCTTTACAAGTAACATTAACTGTTACCTCGCCAGCCTCTTTGCTCTCAAATTCTACCTCAGTAGGATCAACTGCAAGAAGTGACTTCTCAATATTATGAACTGTTACAGCTACTAAGTTCTTATATGACGCACTGTAAGGTCCGCTAACAAGTACTTTATCTCCAACTGCAAGTCCCCAACTTAAGAAGTTTTTCTCTTGACCATTTTTGTCAAGCATTCCATAAATGTAAACCTCACCTGTTCCATCATTAAGATAAACATTTCCATATAGTGTATTAGTAATGCTTGTAATTACACCTTCTACATAGTATATCTTACCATTTACTCCATTTGCTGCAATTTCTGAAGCTGGAGTAATAACAACCTCTACATTTGTAGATGTTTGCTTAATGATTAGGTATTGAACCTTATCTGCAGCAACAATATTAAGTGTAACCTCTCTATTAGATGTAGTCTCATCTGCTGAGAACTTAATTGATTCCCCTGCAGGGTTAGCAGATCCGCTAAGTTTGCTAATTGTTAGCCACTCAGGAATATCGCCCTCTTCTGCTTTAATTACCCAATCAGCTGTAGTTGCTAACGTAATATCTGATGAACCACCAGCATAAGCGATTCCCACAATTGACTCAGATACCTTAATCTCACTATGATCTAAGAACTCTTTAGTAGTACATCCTACTGTTAAGATCAAAGAGAATATAATCGATGTTAATATATATTTTAGTTTCATCTTATTATTTTTAATATTTAGTTAAACAAATATTTAATACCAACTTGCATATACCAAGCTTGTCCTACAGATGAGCTGTACTCCCAAGTATCTATTCCAGATTGGATAGCTGAGTTTGTTTTAAATACTGGGTATCCATCAGGATCTACATAATCTAAAGCAAGAATACGTCCGCTCTTTAATGATGGATTCATAACTTTGCTCACACCCCACTTAGAGTTAAATAGGTTTGCAATGTTCATAAAGTCAAAGTTAAACTGTAGAGTATTAGTTGAGTTACCTACTTTAATTTTGATGTCGTGAGTATAACGTAAGTTGAATCTGTGAGTCCAAGGTGAATAAACACTATATGCTTCAGCATACTCGCCTTTGTGGCTTGATAAGTATTTATCATTGTTTGCAAATTCCCAATAACGAATTCTATCATCTTCAGAAGAGAATTTAATCTCTGTATCATCTTTAGGGATATACATTACATCATAGTTGTAGTTATCACCGTTGATATCATTATCATACATATAACTATATACTGAACCTCCTCTCCAAGCTTCATAGAATAGGTTTATACGGCTATTCTTAGCACTATAAGTAAGTGACGCAATAAATCTATCTGGAGTCACGTACTGTGAGTTGTGTAGAGAAATATTATTAGGACCATAGATTGTAGGAGTGTAAGTAAATGCAGATTCTGCATTTGAACCTGGCATACCAGTAAGCTCTTTAGAAACTGTATGAGTGTAAGATGCCATAAAATCTAAATTCTCTATTGGTTGAGTATTGAATGTTACATTAGCAACATATCCATAACCTTCATTAGTATTTGTTAATACATAAGCATCTGTATCAGTATATTTATGGTTCTCTGGATAGATATAACGATCATCTGCACCGTTAAATCTAGCCCAACCAGCAGGATCTTTAATATTCCAGTTAGAAAGATTTACACCATTGATTGTCTTATTGAAGATACCCTCAGCTGTAATACTCATAGGGAATGATGTAGGTAGTTGGTAATCCACTGCTAAAGATGTCTTCCAAATTTGAGGCATCTTAAAGTTTGGATCTACCGATTGAATACTACTAGGAAGAACACCATCCTCTGGTGTAATAGTTAGAGGGAATTTCTCAGGATTTAAGCTGTTTAATTTTTTTACTAACTCTTGTGGATCTGTAATCATATCTCCAGCAAATTGAGCAAGAAGAGGATCAACAGTTGTAGGAACACCATTTGAATAGTAAGTAGTAATAGATGCTACATTCTGAACCATACCAGAGTTTGTAGGCATATTAGTAAAGAATACTAAAGGAAGACGTCCCGCAAATAGACCTGTACCTCCACGTACTTTTAGGCTTCTATCACCAAATACGTCATATGTAAAACCAATACGAGGTGATATTTGAATCTTAGTAGATGGCCAAGCACCGGTGTCAATATTTTGTCCATTATAATCTAATTCATAGATAGCATTGTTACGCATAACATCATCATTGTTGAACATTAGTGCGTCAAATCTAACACCAGCCGTTAATTTTAATTTCTCGTTTGGAGTCCACTCATCTTGAAGATAAAGACCAGCTTGGTTAAAACGAACTTGTGCAGCAGGGTTTGTCTCACCATCATAACCGTAAGTAATAGCTACTGTCTCAGGAGCTGCACCTGTTAAGAAATCATCTAAGCTCTTGTAACGATAGTATCCCGTACCATTTCTCATATATGAGTTGTTTGCCATTTGTGATTCAAAGCTAAGACCAGCAGTGAATTTATGGTCACCCATATAATATGTAATATCATCTTTAATTGTAAGAGTGTTATTACGAACACCATTATTCCAAGTAAACAGCTCATAACCAGCACTCATATAAGGCATAAGTATTTGAGTTTCCTCTCCAGAAATCTCATCAACTGAGTATCCTTCCATAATATCTATGAATGGGAATGGATTTGAGTTTGTACCTCTAATATCTTCAATTTGAGAATAAGTTACAAGTAATTGATTAGATAGATTATTTGAGAAACGGCTATTAAGATCTAAAGAGAATGAATTCACTTTATTATCCATAGAGTATAATGAGTTTGCAAAAGCCATTGAATATTGAGAAAGTCTACTTTCAGATAGTCTGTAACCCATGTTTCCTGAGCTACCATTTGTAGAGTTCCAACCTCTATTTAGAGTATAGTTGTAACGGAATGCAACTTTGTGCTTATCGCTGATGTTCCAGTCTAAACGACCTAAGAATTTTGTATTGCTCTCATCTGCAGGGAAGTCTGTGTAAGAACCAGTATCATATCCATATTTATCCATTAAGTGTTGAGATACTTTTTCCATATCTTCAATAGTTGTACGAGAGATATATAGATCTGGATTAGCTACTCCATCTACAGAAGGCTGCCAACGATTTACAATAGTTGGAGATTTTGCATACTCAAAGTTAACAAAGAAGAATAACTTATTCTTAATGATTGGTCCACCTAAAGTCATACCATAAGTAGTATTGCTCTCAACGCCACGATCTCCAAGTTCAACTCCGTTTACAGTATTACCTCTCATATTTTGGTTACGGTGGTAAGCGTAAGCAGAACCTTTGAATGTATTTGTACCCGACTTAGTTACAGCATTTACTCCTCCACCAATAAAGTTAGATTGACGAACGTCATAAGGAGAGACTACAACTTGGATCTCATCAATAGCATCTAAAGAGATTGGGCTTCCACCACCTGGAAGGCTTGAGCTAAGACCAAAGTTATTGTTAAAGTTAGCTCCGTCAACAGTAAAGTTAGAAGAACGACCATCTGAACCAGCAAAGCTCATTCCACTACCACCGTAAGGAGATAATTTAACAACATCAGTGATGCTTCTGCTTACTGATGGTAAATTTTGTAATTGATCGTTAGAAATGTTAGTACTTGCTCCTGTTTTTTCTACAGAAAATTTAGAGTTTGGTGTTGCTATAATAGTAACCTCACCAAGCTGTACAACATCCTCTTTTATAACACTGTTTAGGCTAAATTGCTCTGCAAGCTGTAGTGTTACACCAGTGTAACGCATTGTTTCAAAACCAATGAAAGACATCTCTACGTTGTAAGGCCCACCTGGACGCATACCTTGGATAGTATAACGACCTTCCTCATTGGTAATAGCAACATATTTAGAACCTGATGGTTCGTGTGTTGCTACTACTGTAATACCTGCAAGCGACTCACCACTAGGGTCTGTGATTTTTCCACCCATAGATGAAGTAGTCACCTGTGCAAAAGATACAGTAGTAATAAAAAGAATAATTGCTAACGCAAAAATTTTCTTAATGCTTTGTTTCATGTTCATAAGTAGTTTAATAAAAAATTATGTTATAATTAAGGCGCGAAGGTAATAAATAAATATTACAAAAAAGTTAAATCTATACTATATTAATCATATGATCACCTCCATAAATTGCAATTTTTAAGCAAATAATATCTGAGAACCAGTAATAATGGAAACTTTTCAAAGTTAAAGTAAATATCTTGATTAATCAATAAATCCCAAGAAAAACTTCCTTATATTATAATAAAGTATAAAGAAAAGCCCCTAACAATGGAGTTATTATTGCGTTGATGCCCTAGGCGTTAATTCAGATTGTAAGTAGATTGTTTCATTTTTAAGATTAGAATCTTTTATACGTTCTAATATTAATTGAGCCGCAGTAGCACCCATATTGTGAAGAGGTGCCACAACAGAGGTTAACTGCGGTGTTACAATAGTTGATAATTCCGTACCAGAAAAACCCGCAACCGCAATATCATTTGGAACAACAATCCCCATATCTCTAAGATGATTCATCGCGCCTATTGCTAAAGTATCAGTAAAGGCAAAAATTGCATTACAATGAGTAAGCTTTTCAACTGCTTTTGCGCCATCTAAGAATGTAACCCCGCCATTTATGATCATAGTTGAATCTATTTCAAGTCCAAATTTATGCATTGCATCGCGATAACCTCTCTCTCTTTCAATTGAATTATATATAGAGCTAGGGCCACGCATATATGCAATTCTTTTTCGCCCGCTACGAATAAGGTGTTCAACTAAAAAATATGCACTTCTATAATTATCAATCAATACCTGTGTTGCATCAAATCCGTATGGTATTCTATCAAAAAAAACTATCGGGATACCAGAATTTTGTAATTTGATATATTTTTCTCTATTACTATTATAGTCACACATGGAGACTATAATGCCATCCACCATAAATTGCTCCATTAGAGATAAATTTTCAAACTCTCTTTTAGGATCTTCATTTGAATTGGCTATCATAACTCTTAATCCGAGTGGATATAATATATCTTGAATCCCTTCAATAACTTTTGCAGCATAAGGTGTAACCATCTCAGGAACAATAACACCAACGCTATTTGTTCTTCCATATTTAAGATTAGTTGCTACTGGGTTAGGTAGATATCCCAACTCTTGAGCAGCCTCTAAAACTCTCTCTTTTGTTTCTCGCCTAATGTTCTTATCATCAATAAGTGCTCTAGAGACTGTAGATACAGATAATAAGAGATGTTTGGCAATATCTTTTATGGTTACTCGCTTTTTCATACGATTAAAAAATTTTTCTAAAAGGTTAATAATTTATAAAAATTTTTGATTCTCTGATAACCGTTTCACTTTCGCATAAATTATTTTTAATCAACTTATTGGATATAATAGATTAAATATATTTTATGCTCATTTTCATACGATTAAAAAATTTTTCTAAAAGGTTAATAATTTATAAAAAATTATACGGTAAATATATATAAAAAAATTATCACAAGACTAAATTTTACCATTTTGGGAACGTTTGCAGATTTTGGGAACGTTTGCAAAAGCAAAAATAGTATCAATTAAAAGGTGTCACTTGCAACTATTGATACATAAGTGATACATTTGTACAAAACCTTAAAATTAAAACATTATGAGTACAAAAATTAACACATCAAACTACAATCGCCAAGAAGTAAATAGCGGAATCTTACATATTGGTGTTGGAAACTTTCATAGAGCACATCAAGCATTTTACACAAATGAACTATTAAAAAGTAATCCATCTCAATTAAACTGGGGTATTTGCGGAGCAATGCTTTTACCATCAGATGAAGCGCTATATCGTACCATAATGAGTCAAGATTGCTTATACACGTTAACTGTTTGTGGCCGCGATGGTGTTGATCAAGCATACGAGGTGGGCTCAATAGTAGAACTATTATGGAGTGGAGAATCTAAAGAGGCTATCGTGGAAAAAATAGCCAATATTCAAACAAAAATAATAACATTAACCATTACCGAAGGTGGTTATAATATAGATAAAGCAACTGGAGAGTTTATTCTTGCTACACCAAGTGTTGCCAAAGATATTGAGTCTCCACTTGCCTTAGAGAGTGTATTTGGCTATATCGCAGAGGGTTTACGTCGCAGAATGGAGAGAGGTAATGGCGGTATAACAATTCTTTCTTGCGATAATTTACAGCATAATGGAGACACTACTAAGCGTGCATTTATGTCATTTTTTAATGCACAGGATACACAATTAACATCATGGGTTGAGCAAAATGTTACATTCCCAAATAGCATGGTAGATCGCATAACACCTGCAACTAAGCCAGAGGATATTGAGCGATTAAAAAAAGCGAACAACTCAGATGATATGGCTCCAGTGTATGCAGAGGACTTTATACAATGGGTAATTGAAGATAACTTTGCAGCAGGCCGTCCTGCATGGGAAGAGGTAGGAGTTGAATTTACAAAAGATGTAACTCTTTATGAACAGATGAAATTAAGCCTACTAAATGCATCGCACACACTTTTATCTTATCCTTCATTTTTAGCAGGTTTTCGTAAAGTAGATGATGCAATGCACGATCAAAGAGTAGTTAAGTTTGTACGTACATTTATGGATGTTGATGTAACGCCACTACTTACAGCTCCTGAGAATACAGATTTAGAAATTTATAAACAGACTCTTATTGAGAGATTTGCAAATCGTTCTGTTAGTGATCAAATTGCTCGTCTTTGTTATGATGGATTATCAAAATTCCCAGTTTATATTGTTCCGAATCTAAAAACTATGTTAGAATTAGATAAAGATACTCTACGCGAAGCATATCTTATTGCTGCGTATCGTCACTATCTTAAATATCAAAAAGATGACTCTGGTGAGACATTTGAGTTTGCTGAACCTTGGATGAATCAAACTGATATGGAGTTAATAAACTCTGACAACCTTACAGATTTCTTATCTCTTTCTGCCTTTGAAGGGGTAGATCTAAAGGCTTATCCTAAATTTGTAGATATCTACTCTAAATTCTGTTTAGAGATTAGAGAGAAAGGAGCTATGACCATTTTAGAATCCATACTATAGTTATGAACTCACAAAAAAAATGGCCGTTAGCACCATTTATAATGCTAACTTTCATATACTTTATTGTGGGCTTTTTAACCACAATAAATGGACAACTGCAAGGACCGCTCAAAGTATCGTTCCTTGCAGATACCACAGATCTACGTAATACTCTTACAACTCTAATATCATTCTTTTTCTTTTTAGGATATCTTGTAAATAGCTCTTTAGGAGGGCGTTGGATTGATGCCTTTGGATATAAGAATACAATGTTACGAGGTTTAAGTTTTATGATAGCTGGAGTTGCAACATATGCATTATCGTCTTGGATGGTTGCCACTAATGGTGATTTTGCTCTCACTATTGGGAATGATGTAATTCCTTATGGATATTTTATTTTTCTTTTAGGATCATTTCTCACAGGAACATCTGCAGCTATCTTACAAGTAGTTATTAATCCATACGTTGCATCATACGAATTGCAAAATACTAACTCTGTTCAGCGAATGAATATAAATGGAGCAATAAACTCAATCGGAACTACTATTGCTCCCTTCTTTGTAACAGGTGTTATGTTTGCGGGGGTAGCATTTAGTAATGTAACTGCTGAGCAGCTAACTACTCCCCTACTTATAATGACCTTTACTATACTTGTCATAACCATCATTACATCTAAGCTAAGATTGCCAGATATTCAAACAACACGATCAGAGAGTAATGTCCCTAAAGGTGAAGAGCGAAGTATATGGTCTTTCCGTCACTTAAAGTTGGGTGTTATAGCTATCTTCTTTTATGTTGGAGCCGAGGTTGCTATTGGGGTAAATGTTAATCTTCACGCAATGGAGATGATTGAACAGAATGAACCACTCTCCTTCTTTGGCAATGACAGATTAATGATATGGGGATTAGACTTGGGCATTCCTGCGCTACTTGCAACGCTATACTGGGGAGGATTAATGGTTGGTAGGTTAGTTTTTAGTTTTTTTAACAATATTTCTCCCCGTATACTTTTAGCATCCACCTCAATTGCCGCAATTGTATTAACTTTACTCGCGATAATCTCTAATAATCTATGGATTTTAATATCTGTAGGATTATGCCACTCAGTAATGTGGGGTGCCACTTTCACCCTTGCTATTGATGGATTAAAGAATTATACATCCAAAGCATCGGGAGTATTTATGATGGGAGTCTTTGGAGGAGCGGTTTTCTCACTGTTGCAAGGGGGAATTGCAGATCTATTAGGAGGATGGAGATTGAGTTGGATTATGGTTGTGTTATGTGAATTTGTTATACTATATTATGCCCTTGTGGGTTCTAAAAATAAAGAGATAAAATAAAATGAAAAAAGATATTATTGTTGGCTTGGGAGAGGCTCTTTGGGATCTCCTACCTGATGGAAAAAAAATAGGTGGCGCACCTGCTAATTTTGCCTACCACACCTCACAGTTTGGTTTTGAAGGGTGGGTTATAAGCTCAGTTGGATCAGATGAACTGGGTGACGAAATTGTTGAAATATTAACAGAGAAGGGGCTAAATCTTATGCTTGAGCGCTCAGAGGCTCCAACTGGTAGTGTTAAGGTAACTCTATCTGATGATGGAATACCTCAATATGAAATCTGTAATGGTGTAGCTTGGGATAACATTTCATATTCCCAATCTATGGATGAGCTAGCCAGCAGAGCTAAATGCGTAGTTTTTGGATCGTTAGCTCAACGCAATGAGATCTCTCGTAATAGTATCCAAAGGTTTGTTGCAAAGGTAGGTGAACGTAAAGATACAATGCGAATTTTTGATATTAATCTCCGTCAAAACTTCTATAATAAAGAAATGATTTCCAAATCATTAGAATTATGCAATATCCTAAAGATAAACGATGAAGAGTTAGAGATTGTTGCTAAAATGTTCAATTTAGATGATAGCGATATAGAGCTTGTTTGCAAAAAAATTATTGACATTTATTCTCTAGAGATGCTTATTCTTACCTGTGGTGCTGTTGGAAGTTACATTTTTTATCGCGATGAAAAATCATATATAGAGACACCTAGAGTTGAAGTTGCTGATACAGTTGGGGCAGGCGACTCGTTTACAGCAACATTTGCAGCATCATTGATGCGTGGCGACTCTATTGCCAAAGCACACGCACTTGCAGTTAAAGTTGCAGCTTATGTTTGTACTCAAAGTGGAGCAATGCCACCAACGGCGCGATATTTGCAAAATGAACTGCAATAATTTTAAAAAATAAAAAAATAGAATGAAGAATAGTTGGCAAATATTAACTCTTTTACTAGCAGTTGCGCTGGTAATACTATCATTTAAAATTGCAATGCAAGATAACACTAAAACCACAGTTGAGACACCTACGCAAGATAAATCAGAAGTTGTACTAGAAAATATTATGACACGCACTAGTGTTAGAAAATACACTTCGCAAGCCGTAGAGAACGAAAAAATAGAGAAACTATTACGCGCTGGTATGGCAGCTCCTACGGCTGGTAATAAGCAACCTTGGGAATTTTTGGTTATTACAGAGAGAGAGATTCTTGATGCGATCCCTCCTATTATAAAAGGTGCACATATGGCTGCAAAGTCTCAATTAGCAATTGTAGTTTTAGGAGAGCCAGAAAAGGCATTAGTACCAGAGTATTGGATACAAGATTGTTCTGCTGCAACAGAGAATATCCTTTTGGCTGCCCACGGAATGGGACTTGGTGCCGTTTGGTGTGGAGCATATCCAGATAATAATACAGGAAAGGTTGAAGCAATGTCTAAATTACTTAATCTTCCCGATGGAACTCTAGCTCTAAATGTTATAGTCATTGGCTATCCAGAGGGTGAGCAAATTGTAAAAGATAAATGGGATCCAGCAAAAGTGCACTATAATAAATATTAATAGTGCATTATAATGGATAGATTAAAATATATTGTAAATCTACTAATCATTACCCTGCTAATTGGTGCAATCGCAATCCAAAAAGATGGTAAAATAGTAGGGAATGATATTATCGAGAATACCTCCTCAAATAAAAATGAGGAGGTTATTGATATAGAAGAGTTGCTTCCCGATGGAACAAGAGTAATAAATTCTACATCATTAGCCAAAGATATTATTGGCTATGCTGGCCATACTCCTATTAAACTTTATGTTAAAGATGGAATTATACAAAAGGTAGAGTTTGAGCCCAATGATGAGACTCCTAGTTTCTTTGAAGAGGTTGAGAATAGTGGACTCGCAGAAAAATGGATAGGAATGTCACTAAAAGAGGCTGCTACAGCTCAATTCGATGCTGTATCGGGAGCTACATTTAGTGCCGTTGCAATAATTGGGAATGTTCAAAGAGCCGCCCAATATGGAGCCGATGTGGCACCAACAAACAAAAACATCCTTTCCAATATAGGAGTTAAAGAGATTGCAGGATTACTTGTTTTATTGCTAGGGGTACTAATCACATTGGCAAAATGGAGAAACAAATGGCTTATTACTCTGCAACTTGTATTAAATGTTGCGGTTCTTGGTTTTTGGTGTGGTAGTTTCTTATCTCTTACAACATTTGTTGCTTGGGCTGCAAATGGAATAAATATTTCCATCGCGATAATAACTGTAACTATGCTTGTTATTGTGGTAATTATGCCTCTATTCAATAGAAAAGGATCATACTGCCATATACATTGCCCGATGGGCTCTGCGCAAGAACTTATGGGTAAAGCTCCAGTAAGAAAGATAAGAATTAAGCCATCTGTTGCAAAAGTTCTGAATAATCTTCGTTACTATATCCTTGCAGTACTACTCTTTATGATGTGGCTTGGTGTTGGTTTTGATTTAATGAATTATGAGGTTTTCTCCGCGTTTATAGTAAACTCTGCCTCTACAGTAGTGTTAGTAATGGCTATTATCTTTTTAATTCTATCAATCTTTATTCCGCGCCCTTATTGCAGATTTGTCTGTCCCACTGGTGCAATAATTACAATGAGTTCTAATATTATTAAATAGAGAAGACTATAAAGTAAATAAGAGAGGCTATCCGCTGCAGATGTACTGCGCTTGGATAGCCTCTCTTGTTATATAATTGCAATGATATTATTCAATCGCAATTTCGTCAGACCACTCACAAGGGATAGAATCTATAGCTCCATCCTCTGGGTAGAAGAATGTTCTATATCTAAATTTATTATCAGTTGGTAACTCTTCAATTGTATAAGAGTCTACATTCTCAACAACTACAACTTTTTTGCCGGTAGTACTATTATACTCAATCTCCATATTGGCAAAATTATCAGAAGCTGAAAACCATTGAATAGTAAATTGCCCCTCTCCTACAGTAATATCTCTCAATAGTCTATTCTTTATAGAGTTTCTAAACAAATCGCCATACGACGATGCAAAGTGTGGCACCCTAAGTGACTTTTGATCAAAAGTATTCAAGTTGATTATCTCAAAGTTATAGTTGCCCTCTGGTAACTCTTGAATAAGCTCTAAAGAGTCTATTCCAGCCTTTAATTTACCTGTTAAATCTATAACTATTGAGTCTGATCCGTTGCCATAATAAACAATAGTTCTATTTAAGCGATCACCATTATTATACCATAACTTAAATTTGATTCTCTCATCTCCAGCGTATGTTGCTATTGAGTCTATCTTTTGAAGATATACAATTTCGCCCCCCTCAAGATACTCTTGATGAATATCAGTGTAGGAATCGCACGATACAATCATCGATGCGAATATAAATAGTAGAAGGATATATTTTTTCATTTTCATATTTATCTAATATATAATTTATACTCTTAATTCTCCCCCTCTGCGCGATCATCACCATATAGCTCAATCTCTGCAAGTAGCCCAGGAGATGTTCCACCTTGGAACGACTCTTTTACTCTAAAACTAAGCGCCTTATATTGAGGCATAGGATCTTGTAAAGGAATAATAAATTCGTGACCTCTATTTCTAGCTACATCAAAATCCTCTTCTGGAAGAGTTGTTGGATCACTATTATAAGTTCCTCCAGATGGCATCTTGATCTCACACTCCATAATGTGTATCCAAGATGGATTTGTAGCAGGATCTCCAGCTGCTGGGTTATCTTCAAGAGTTCCATAAATATCCATCTTACGAACATTTTGACCTGCATATAGCTGCATATAGTTATTTCCACCCCAAGCATATTGCCATAGTAGAATACGAGATAGAGTAGTTGGGTTATCAAACTTTATTGAGCTCCAGTGAACCTGTTTTGATGTTCCCGCATCAGGCCAGAAAATATTTCCCCAACCAGTTACAGATCTAGTACCATCAAACCATAAATACATAGAGCTAATATTCTCAATACCACCAAAGTAGTCTGCATCCATATAATCAAAGTTATCTACATACTTTTCAAATAACGGTGTAATTTTGTAACTAAGTTCTTCTGTATAGTTATCCCATCTATCTCTAAATTGGAAAATATACTCAGATTCTTTTGCATCTTGGCCACGTATCGTGATAAGAGGAGCCACCTGATCTGTATAGTATTGCTCAATAAGAGTAGTATCTATTATATTCCCGATACTATCCTTGTTAACTCTGGAGATGAAAGTAGCAATTGCTTTTCTATCTTGGTTTTTAAATCTAATCTGCATACCACCAAAATCTGGAATTACCTCTAAAGACTCTTGAACAGCCTCTAAAGCACTCACTTTTGGTGTAACTTTAAGAATATAAGGATCTGAATAATTATCAGAGTTGTCAATTACATAGAGCTCTATTATCTTTTCAGATGTAGTCTGATACCCCTCAACAATAAGTGAATCAGATAAAAAAGAGCCTCTAGCAACTATCTCTACACCAGTCTCTAGCTTATATCTAGCCTCAATTCCGCGAGGGTTTTCAAGAACGGGCATTGTGTATTTTATTATAACGCCTCCCGATATACCAACCCAACTAATATCCTCATCATTAAACCCTGGAGGAGTATCAGTTGTCCATTTTTGTGGTAACTCATTCTCATTTACACAAGAAAACAGCAGACTGATTAATGTACATATAAGTATATATCTTTTCATACGATTTATTTTTTTAAGTAAATAATTACCACCCTTTAGCTTGTACTAAAAGAGGATTTTTTATTATTGTATTTACACCAATCGGCCATAAATAATCTTTATAGTTAAATTCTAGATTCTTCTTAACCTCTTCTACATAAAACTCTTCTGGAGTTTGTGCATTTGAGTTCCAACCAGTTAGAACTTTATTCTCTTGATTGTGAAGTATCATCCAACGACGTGAATCCCAAAAATTATGACCTTCAAATGCTAACTCAATATCGCGCTCTTGGCGTATAATCTCTCTCAATCCATCTTTTGTAGTTGGTTTTGAAGGGTTCGTTGATCTATTCCAAGACTCCATTACTCCATCTAACATTGCACGTTCACGAACTTTATCTATGTAAGCTATAGCATCACCATCTGGATCGCCAGCCTCATTTGCAGCCTCTGCATACATAAGATATAGATCTGCTAAACGAATGCGAGGGAATGGATATCTAGTTGTATTGAATTGCGCAGATGTTGCATTACCAGTAATAGTAGATTCAACATTTACAAGTTTCTTTGCTCTCATACCCGTTTTTGTTCCCCACTCAGCTTTACTACCAGCCTCATTTGCAGGATCTCCTAGATAGAATCTTACAACGTGATACTCTTCTCCTTGTTTTCCATTACCATACCATTTAGCTCTATTAAATGCTACAGATGAGTAGTAACGAGGTTCGCGATTTAAGTTAAACTCACAGTTAATATCTTCATTTACATATTTTTGCTCCTCCTCGGTAGGAGTTCTTAAATCTGTAATGTTTTTATTCGTCCAATCTGGATCCTCTTCTATAGGTAATCCATTAGAAGTGTAGAATCTCTTAGCTGCATTAAGTGTTACATCATAAGCAGGGAATAAAAATCCTCCCGATGAAGCATTTGCTACATCATTAAAGTTAGGAATTGCACCTACCTGCATCTGAGCACTGTTATTAGTGTTGTCACTTGGAACGGCTCCCCAAATAAGTTCATCTACCCAATCTCTATTAGTAACACCACCTCTAAGTGTTAAATCCTCAATACGCACCTCAGATGCAACAGATGATTCGTACTTATATAGTCTAGCACCACTCTCTTCAGCTGAAGCAATAGCCGCCTTTATTGCTACCCTTGCTTGCTCCCATTTATCTTCACTATAAGGGCTCAATAAAAGTGTACCATCTTGATTTGCCCAATCTGCAAGGAATTGATTACCATTAAACAGAGGACTAGCTGCCAACAATAGAGCTTTTGCCTTTATTGATAAGGCTATCGGTTGTGTAAAACGACCTAGCTCCTCAGCAGTATTCTCAATTGTTTTAGGAAGAAGAGGTGTAGCTTCATCTATTAGATTTGTTATAAATGCAATACACTCATCCATTGTGCTACGTGGTTTACGAATCTCATCGGGATCAGCATCAACAGGATACTCTTGATCAATAATAGGAACTGGTCCATATTGACGTATTAAATAGAAGTAAGTATATGCAAGAATCACTTTAGTCTCAGCAATCCAACGCTCCTTAAGAATAGGATTTAAACCTTGTACTCTCTCTATATTATCTTGAAAAATATAGCACTTACGTATAGTTTGATAAAGTGCAGTTCCACCTTGCCCGCCTGAATAGTTATTCACGTATGGGTCATTTGTATTCTGATATCCATCTTTGATACGGAAAGGTGTCTTGAATACCGCATCTGGCCAGCCATAAGGTACTCCCTGCCAATACTCATTTGATCCAGTCATTGCAGGGTCGATACTTGAATTATATTCTTGTGGTAAACCTCTATAACAAGTAAATAGATAGCGCTCAGATGTTATCTCATCGGCAAAAGCGTGATCTATTGTTGATAGATTGTCTGGTATTACATCAAGATAATTACAAGATGATGTAAGTAGTGCCAATGCAGCAATAATTACAGTTTTGATATATTTTATGTTCATATTCATTTTCATACGATTAAAGTTTATTAAAATCCAATTTGAAGACCAATGTTAAATACACGTTGTAGTGGATATCCTAAACCATTTCCAGCCATCTCAGGATCCCAAAGTTTGAAATCACTAAATGTTAGTAGATTTGAACCTGTTAAGTATACTCTAAGTTGGCTCATACGCATTTTCTGAAGAATATTCTCTGGTAGATTATATCCTATCTCTAGTGATTTTAGACGTAAGAATGAACCATTTTGCATAAACCAAGTACTTAATTGGTTATTATTCTGGTTAGAAGTAGGTGAGAATCTAGGCCAAAGTGCATAGATATCTTGATTAGCCTCAGACCAATGGTCATCTGCATAAACTTGTAGTAGAGCATTATTTGTCACATAGCTATCACCTCCATTTGAATCAATAAATGGAGCCGTTGCATTCTGATCAATCCAGAATGAAGAGCGACCAGAACCTTGGAAGAAAGCAGATAGATCAAACCCTTTATATCCCAATGAGAATCCAAATCCATATACAATCTCTGGAGAAGTTGGATGACCAATTGGAACTTGATCTTTAAAATTAATTACTCCATCTTCATTAATATCGCGATACTTAATATCACCTGCTCCATAATCTCCAAATTGCTCAGGAGAGTTATCAACATCATTTTGATCTATAAATAGACGCTCCGCAACATATCCCCACTGTTGTGTAATTGGATGACCTATACGAGATAACCAAGGTGCATCTGTGTACTCTGGCTCCTCATATTCAGTATATTCACCTCTCGCATAAGTAAAGTTGGCACGTAGTTGTAACCATAATCCACTATTAAATGATTTATTATAGTCAACTGAACCATCAAAACCTTGGCTAAATGCGGCACCAATATTTGCCTTTACATTTCCTGGCTGCTCAACACCTATCTCATCAGTTATTGAACTACGAGTCTGTAAGATATTTGTACGATTCTCACGGAAATATTCTGCGATCACTTTAAAGTTCTCAAAGAGAGTAGCTTCAAATCCAACATTCATTTTTTGAGAGATCTCCCAAGAGATATTTGGATTGGCGTATCTATTGATTGCTACTGTTTGTCTATAGTCTGGCTTATTCATATTTAAACCAAAAGCTGGACCTTGCCCTGCAGATAAGTTTACATTAGAGAGGTAGAAGAAACGGTCATTAACATCTCCAATTTGATCATTACCTACTAAACCATAACTACCTTTTATTTTTAAATCTGCTAATATCTTTGGATTAATTGAGCTTGCAAATGGTTCATTAGTAACCATCCATCCACCTCCAACAGATGGGAAGAATCCCCAACGGTGCGATGAATGAAAACGCTCACTACCATTATAACCAAAGTTAGCCTCAACAAAATATCTAGAATCATATCCGTAAGTTACACGACCTGCAAACCCCATATTTCTATATGGTAATGAAGTGATTAGATTATCTGCAGCTGAACGAGAACTATTACGCATTGTATATACTAATAATCCCGATACATCGTGCTTTTCGTTGAATGTTCTATTATAACTTAATGCTGACTCTAAATAGAAAACACTCTCTGTCCACTCACTTCCAGATCTATAATCTAGATACTCTCTACCTGTCTCAGGGTTAGAGTTAAATAGAACATAGGTATCATCCTGTCTATCATAACTATCTACATAGTAATAATAAGGGACAAATTCACGAAGCGATTCATAGTATGATGTTCTATTTGTACTTGCTGATAATCTAAAATTTAACCCCTCTGTTATAGCTGTTAAATCTTGCTTTAATTCAGCCTGCATAGAGAGATATGTACGGCTATAATTCTTATACCCTTTCATTAACTCTGCATATGGATTTAATGATGTACCTAAATTTGTATTACCAAACAGAATGTGATTAGTGTAGATATGATCCGCATCTGGAAGATAATAAGCAGGGAAATCAGATGGACTTGTACGCATAACAAAGTTGTAGAATGTTGCACCATCATTAACAGGCCCTTGATAATCATCAAAACTACCATTCATACGGATATCTAATTCTGTAGTTTTAGTCAAATTTATTCCAATGTTTGATCTAACATTTACTCTATCTATCGAGATGTTTTGATTAAAATTATTACGCTCATCAACTTTAAGGTTACCATAATCTTTACTGTAGTTTGCAGCAACATAGTAACGAGCAACTTTTCCTCCTCCACTAATACTCATATTTGCACGATAGTTATTTGTCCAATCACTAAACATTAAATCATACCAATCGGTAGCAGGATAAACATAAGGATTAGTTTGTGCTATAGTATTATCTATCTGCGAACTAGAATAACGAGCTCTCTCTAGTGGATTACGAGTAGCAATAGCCTCATTATATTGTCTCATATAGGTAATAGGGTCTGCTAACTCTATTTTACTAACTGGCGTTGAATATGAATTCTCTACACGAACTGAGACTTTTGCGGGCCCCTCTACTCCTTTTTTTGTTGTTACGATAATAACACCATTTGCACCTCTAGATCCATATAGTGCAGCTGATGTAGCATCTTTTAGAATTGAGAAACTCTCAATATCATCTGTGTTTAATCTAGCTAAATCTTGAGATGTTAATTCCAATCCATCAATTAAAATAAGTGGTGATTTTGAGTAACCAAAGCTTGTTACACCACGTACAAAGAACTCTGCATTATCAGCACCTGGCTCACCAGAGCGCTGATATGATACTAATCCTGCAATACGTCCTGCCAGACCTGATGTAAGGTTACTAGATGGTAGTTTTAGTTCATCTGGTTTAACTGTTGCGATTGAACTCACAACACTCTCCTTCTTTTGTGTAGCAAATGCTACTACTTGCACCTCCTCTAATTGAGCTGCATCAATAAATAGAACAACAACTCTAAAATCATTAAAGTTGCTCCCGTTAAAAGTGATTTTTTGTGTTTTATACCCAATAAAAGATATTGTTACAATCTCTCCATTAGATACATTAGGTAGTTCAAAATTTCCGTCAATGTCAGTAACGGCAACTCTAGTCGTTCCTTCAATAAAGACACTAGCACCTGTTATGGGCTCATTGTTTTCATCAATTACTAATCCTTTGATTAGATGCCCCTCCTGTGATTTCTTCAAGACACTCTCGTTAGTTGAAGCATAGAGAGGCTGAACAGCCTCAAAGAATAAGAAAGTACATAGTAGCGAACACACAACTAAGCACATTTTCTTGCTTGTTCTCTTTTTTTGTTTCATAGGTTATAGTTTTAGCCCCAATTTATAAGCATAGCTCTCATTTATTGGTAGGGACTATTTACCCCATAAATGGAGCATATTTAGGTTAATTATAAAACAAATATACAATTTAAAAATAATAACAAAAAAAAAACAGTGTTAATAATTATTTATTATAACTAGCCAGTAGTATTTTCAAAATTTAATTATATAAGCAGAAAAATGTTTATATTTGTTTAAATGTATTTATAATTTTATCCCATTAATCTATAGTTATGAAACTACACCAACGTCCACTATTAGTAGCTCTAATTATTTGTACCTTTTTTTTGAGCTCTATTAACACTCCCATCTATTCATTTTCAAAAGGAGAAGCTTCATTAAATGAGAAGAGCGATCTGGCCCTATTCGTTAAAGAGGCAAGAAAAATAAATCCAACCACCATCGAGATTAAATTCTCCAATAACACCTCTATGTTTATAGATTTTTATGGTGAAAATATTTTTAGAATGTTTAAAGATATTAATGGTGGAATCATTAGAGATCCGCAAGCTAAACCAGAAGCAGATATTTTGGTTCGTAACCCAAGGGCGAGCGAAATTGTTGATTTAAATCTAGCTAATAGTGCTAAAGAGATTGTAATTGCAACCCAAGCGCTTGAAATTACTTTTAATAAGGAAAATACCCTATTTAAAATCAAAAACAAGGCAAGTAACAAGATTGTTACACAACAACTAACTCCACTTGAATTTAGTAACAATAAAGTTTCACTTACTCTAAATGAGGATGATAATGAATACTTTTATGGAGGAGGAGTTCAAAATGGGCGTTTCTCACACAAAGGTAAATCAATCTCAATCGAGAATCAAAATAGCTGGACAGATGGAGGAGTTGCCTCTCCTACCCCCTTCTATTGGTCTACAAATGGCTATGGAGTTATGTGGCACACCTTTAAAAAAGGGGTCTACAATTTTGGAGCAACACAAAAAGGAAAGGTGATACTTCATCACCAAGAAAATTATTTAGATATCTTTTTTATGGTTAGTGACGGAGCTGTTGCTCTATTAAATGATTTCTATCAATTAACAGGCGAACCTATCTTTTTACCAAAATTTAGTCTATACGAAGGGCACTTGAATGCGTATAATCGTGATTATTGGACAGAAGATAAAGATGGAATTCTATTCGAAGATGGCAAACGTTACAAAGAGAGTCAAAAGAATGATGGAAAGGGGATAAAAGAGTCTCTAAATGGAGAGCTTAACAATTATCAATTCTCTGCAAGAGCTGTGATAGATAGATATAATGCTCACGACATGCCTTTAGGCTGGATTCTTGTTAATGACGGTTATGGAGCAGGGTATGGTCAAACATCTACATTAGATAGTAATGTATTAAACTTAAAGGAGTTTACAAAGTATGCAAACCAACAAGGAGTAGAGAATGGATTATGGACTCAATCGGATCTTCATCCAAAAGAGGGAGTTAGTGCACTTTTGCAAAGAGATATAGTAAAAGAGGTAAAAGATGCTGGAGTAAGAGTTCTTAAAACCGACGTTGCTTGGGTAGGTCCAGGTTACTCATTTGGATTAAACGGAGTTGCAGATGCTGCACAAATAATGAACTACTATGGAGAAGATAGTCGTCCATTTATAATCTCATTAGATGGATGGGCTGGTACTCAACGCTATGCAGGAATCTGGAGTGGAGACCAATCAGGAGGAGAATGGGAGTATATTCGTTTTCATATCCCCACATATATTGGATCGGGACTCTCTGGTCAACCAAATATATGCTCTGACATGGATGGAATATTTGGTGGAAAGAATGTACCTGTAAATGTGAGAGATTTTCAATGGAAAACTTTCTCTACAATGCAATTAAATATGGATGGATGGGGAGCAAATCCAAAATATCCACATATTCTAGGTGAGCCAGCAGCATCTATAAATCGTTTATATTTAAAAATGAAATCTGAGATGTTACCTTACGCTTACAGTATTTCAGAGGAGGCAATTGATGGTAAACCTATGATTCGTGCTATGTTCTTGGAGGATCCCAACCCTTATACTTATGGAAAGGCTACTCAATATCAATATATGTTCGGTCCTTACTTCTTAATTGCCCCTATTTATCAAGATACTAAGAGTGATTCAGTAGGAAATGATATTAGAAATGGCATCTATCTGCCTAGTGGAGAGTGGATTGACTACTTTTCTGGCGATATATATAAAGGTGGGCGAATTATCAATAATTTTGATACACCACTTTGGAAAATTCCTGTTTTTGTAAAGAGTGGAGCTATTATTCCAATGAGTAATGCAAGTAATAACCCTAATCAAATTGATCAAGGTTATAGAGCATACGAATTCTACCCTAGCGGAACAAGCTCATTTACAGAGTATGATGATGATGGAAAGAGTAATAGATATCAATACCCTTTAAAAGAATTTGTTGAAACAATTATTAAATCAGATGTTGATGAGAAAAATAATCTAACTATAAAGATTGCCGCAACAACTGGCAATTTTAGTAGTTTTATCAAAGACAAGAGCACTGAGATTAGAGTTAATGTTACTCAGATGCCTAAAAAATTATCGGCGAAGATAGGCAAGAAAAAAATTAAACTAAGCCAAGCTAAATCTATAGAAGAGTATAACTCTAAAACAAATGTCTATTTTTATGAGGTAAAGCCTAACCTAAATAGATTTGCAACAAAGGGCAGTGAGTTTGAAAATGTTGTTATAGAGAAGAACCCTATGCTGCTTGTAAAGCTAGAGAAGTGTGATGTTACAATTAATGAGACTACATTAAATATTGCAGGCTTTGTGTTTGCGCCAAAAGATAGACTTAGAGTAAGTTCAGGAGCTCTAGAGGAGCCAATGGCTAAGGTTTTAGATACTAATATTACTGCATACACTGTAAAACCTACGTGGAACAGAGTTAATGGAGCCGATTTTTACGAAATTCAGTTTAATGATATGCTTTACTCTACAATTAAGGAGCAAGAGTTATTATTTATGGATCTTAAGCCAGAGACCGAGTATTCATTTGACATACGCGCAGTGAACAGTGATGGGTATTCAGATTGGGCAACATTTAGTGCAACTACAAAAGTGAATCCTTTAGAGTTTGCCATTACTGGAATAAAAGCAGAGTGTACTGTACCTGCGCAAGGTGGACAAGGCTTGGATAATCTATTCAATTTTGATGAAAAAGATACTTGGCACACTAGCTGGAGCAGAAAAGCTGTTCCATTTGACCTTACAATAGATCTTGTTAGTGTTAATACTCTCGACAAATTCCACTATATGCCAAGAAATCCAGCTGGGAATGGAGTAATTTTGGAGGGAACAATCTCATATAGTATGGATAAAGAGAGATGGAGCTCAGAGGTTCCATTTACTTGGGAGAGAAGTGGGGAGGTTAAGATTCATGTATTTAAAGAGCAACCTCAGGCTCGTTACATTAAGATAAAAGTTAGTAAGGCTGTTGGTGACTTTGGTTCTGGACAAGAATTATATGTATTTAAGGTTCCTAATACGGCTAGTTACCTACCTGGAGACATTAATAATGATAAAAAAATTGACAGAAACGACCTTACCTCTTATATGAACTACACTGGCTTAAGATTGGGAGATGCTGATTTTGAGGGTTATGTAAGCATAGGAGACATTAATAAAAATAATTTGATTGATGCTTACGATATCTCCAATGTTACAACTCAGTTAGATGGTGGAGTAGAGATAAAAAGAGCTGACACTCTAACAGTTGATGGCACTATAAGATTCAAATCAAATAAAATGAACTATAAAACTGGTGAGATTGTTGAGATAAAAGTGTATGGAGATAAGTTACAAGCAGTTAATGCTTTGAGTTTTGCTATAGCTTATAATAATTCAGATTATGAATATATTATGACAGAACTTGTAGGTGTTAAAGATATGGAGAATCTAACTAATGACCGTCTACATACAAATGGAGTAAAATCTCTATATCCAACATTTGCTAATATAGGCAATAAAACAGAACTTAGCGGTGATATGGAATTATGCGTGATTAAGTTTAGAGCAAAACGTAATATTAAATTTAATCTTAAAGCAACTGATACTATTATAGTTGATAAAAAATTAAATAGTAAAAAATAAAAATTAGTAATAAGTGCACCATTTTTGCAAATGATCCCTTTGATAAACTAATAAAACATAAAATTACAAGTTATGAGAATTAATTATTTAGAAATTTAAAAATTAGAATTATGAATTTAATTAAAATTAATAGAATGAAAATATTTTTTATTTTAATATTTTCATTATGCATTCAAGTATCAGTAGGTCAAGATATTAATGAAAATGAGATTAAAAATGAATATTTTAGTTTTAAAGATATGAATAATGAGTCTTTAATTTTTATGGATAATTTTGACCCGAATAGTAAAAATAACATGTTTTCTATAAATAAGTCATTTATTAAAACATATGATGGATATAAAAATATCTTTCCCGAATTTACATTCGCTGAGATTTCATATTACAGCTTACAATTTAATGATAAAAATTATTCTTTAAATTGGTTAATCAAGGATGATATTTTGTATCTAACAAAAGCAGATGGTTTATGTGAGGAAAATAATTTAATTCTAAAAAACGTAAATGGTTATAATAGAATAGAAAAATTTTTAAATAGAAAATTTGATATTCCATTTAAAGAAAATAAAGATTTTTCAAATTTTGCAGACAAAAAAATAATGAAAGCAGATTGGGTTAATGGAATATACTATGTGCATCAAAAATCTGAGACTAATAAAGAATTGCTTTATGAATTAAAATTTAAAAATGGAGAGTTAGTTTATAAAAAAACAATAAATTAAATTTATTTTTAAACAATTATTAACTATGGATTCAGTTGCGTTTGCAGGTTGAATTCAGCTTTATTAGCCGCAACTGTTGCTGTAGCTCTTAGTTTACAAAGTTGCGACAAGGAAAATGGTGCATCGAGTCTTGTTGGATCAGAGGTGAGTGGTGCTTTTCAAGCAATGTTCCCAAATGCGAACGATGTAGAATGGACTAGGGCTGGCAACTACAATGTTGCAAACTTTACAGAGGATGATGGCACAGAAAAGAGCGCCTATTTTGATGATAATGGAACTTGGTACCTAACAGATACAGATATAACTTCAAATGATCTTCCTCAAGTTATTGTTGATGACAATACTAATGATGATGGTGATGACAACGATAATGACGATGATAATGACGATAGCGATGATGATGACGACAATGATAACGATTAAATAGGCTTATTTCCAAAATAGCCCAATTTGACAGCAAGAATAGTTTTTTTCTTGCTGTTTTTTTATATGTAGCGGCACCAAATATAATGCCTTTTACATTTGAGCTTATAATACCAGTGGCAAGGCGCAATAAGTAGTCCGTATATTTATTGTACCTCAATCTCCCTAACCTCGTTATTTGCGCCATAAACTGGAGTAAACAGAGATTCTAATGAAACATAGCCATCGCTGTAAGTACCTGCATTCCATACAGTAAACTCTTCAATAATTGTAGTTTCACCTTCTGGTAAAACATAAAAAGAGTAGATGGTTTCATTGCTCTTAACCTCTCTATAATAGCCATTCCAATTATAGCCAGAAGTATTGATTACAGGTTGCAAGGCACCAGTTCGCATAGCTTTAAGTTGAACAAAGCTGGCATTTACATCTCCTTTAATATGATAGCGAATAGAGACTTTATCACCAATCTTTAACTCTGTATTCTCATCAATTAACTCCAACTTATTTTCACCTCCTACCCTATACATTAAACGCTCGATGCTACAACCTTTACTCTGACTCTCTATCTCTAAAATTGGCATATCAGAATAGTAGGCAACATCTACAAACAGAGGCTGAAAACCGCTATTTATCGCCTCAAAATCATATTTAGCAGCACGTAATGAGTCTAAATTAAATTCATATCCTAAAGCTGAGGAGAATTTAGGTTTATAACCATTTTTAGAGGTAATACTTGCGGATAGATCAGAAGATTCATACTCTTTATAATAATCCCAAAGAGAGAGTAACACACTAGCAGTTGCAGAGTTATTCCTCCAATCTTGATATTTGCGCTGAACCATCAACCAGGTTGCAACATCCTCTATCAACTTGTTATCCTTATCTGGCATAGAGATCATTAAATCAAGAATCAAGGCGTGTACCTCAGCCTCTATGTGATACATTCCTCTATATGGCATCACAGCATTAGGAAAATGTACCCCACCCATCTTATCTTCTACAGCATACTCTTTTATAGAATTAACCATCGGGATAAAATCCATTCCTAAGCGTTCAAATGATATTGCTAATAGCACCTTACTCATTAATGGGTATTTTGTCCATTCATTTTTACTCCTCTGTACATAATAATCCCACGCCTTTTTTGTCTTAGCATCAAGCTGAATAACAGAGAGATACATTGATCTAACATAGATGTAATCTATAATGCTATATGATAATCTTTTAGATTCTTTCTCTCGCTCAAGCACCTCTCTAAAACTTTTATCTATATATTTAATCGCGTTTCTAAAGGTTTGATTTGTTAAAACATCTTTAACTGAATATGAGTCTGTTTTAATTAGATCATTTAACCTCTCTAATACCATTAATGTAATCGAACTGGATGAAGACATACCACTGTACCAAGGGAAGCCACCATCACCATTTTGCGCTGATTTTATCTTTGCAAAGGCTCTCTCTAATTCCTCTCTATACATCTCTTCTCTACCACTCTTATACCATTTAGACATAGCTATTCCAACTCCAGAAATATGCCAATTATTAAGCTGAGTAATAACCGATTTAGAGTCACTATTAATAACTGATGGCATAGATGAAACAAGCAAAGAGGTAGGTGTCGCCAGCTTTATAACAAGAGACTCATTATCTCTCTTCTCTCCGCCTACAATCCCTTTTAAATCCAAATTTAATCGATTAGATATACCTTTTTCTCCCGATAAAATAAATGTTCTACTCCCATTATAACGTGTAATATCCGATATAATAGGCACCTTGTTTATCACGATATCTTTATGCTTTGGAGAGTCAAGCTCCATCTGAACCTTAATTTGATCACCATCACTACCAGCCAACAGATAAAACTCTACAATTTTCCAAGAGTTAGGCTCAATAACCACCTTTTTAGGCTCTACAATTGAGATCTCACCCCCACTAGCAATAACATTAAACTCTCCATCTATTTGCTCATTAGTTTTGTTAAATAATTGTGCCTTAACTAACACTTTATCTCCTCTACGTATAAACTGAGGTATAGAGGCCATTATCATTACATCCTTGGTCACAACCACTTCGCTTTGCGCTACAGCAGATTTTGCACCTTTTGTAACGGCTGCCGCCATAATTTTATAAGTAGAGAGTGCATCGGGATAATTAAACTCAACCTTTGCTACTCCATTTTTGTCTGTATTTAGAGAAGTGATAAAGGCTGCTGTTAATCTAAAATCATCTCTAATATTGCTCTCGTTTGGCTTATTATCAACATCCGAGAGGTCTGCGGTTGAGCCAACTAATTTCATGCTCCTAGAGCTGCCATAAGCAACAGTTACATTTTTATGAAACGGGACAGGTTCACTCTCCATCACATACGAATCTTCATTTTCACTTGCCATTTCTCTTATGTACATTACTTCATCATATTTACTATAGTGTAGCTCTTTTCTTAATGACTTAGCTCCAAATACTGGCATTGGATTAAAATATTTATACAATTTAGATAATGGAGTATAATTGAAAGTATATGGATTATCAGTAGCTTTATTATATGCAGTAAGTACAATATTAGCAAATTGTCCAATACCCCTTGAATCGGTTACTTCTATTGAAAAACTCTCCTTCTCATTTGGCTTACTCTTATCTGTAAGTGATATAAATTTCATTTTAATATCCTCTAAAGTATTATGCTTTTCATATAAAGCTCTCTCTTCATATAGTTTTCCATTATAAATTGAAGTTATATTAAGCATTAATTTATCGGGATACTCTTCTAAATTTGGAATTGAAAACTCCTCCAACCCTCTCTTTAATACGTGCGATTTTGAATAGATAATATTATGCTTTACATCATATAGCTCTATAAGTACGTATAGTTTCTTAGCCATGGTACCCAGAATAAAATTAACAGGCTTGTTTTTATTATATTTAGAATCTGCTCTATAAAAGAACATCTCTTCATTCACTGGAGGATTAGAGTCTGATTTTGAGAATACTACAAATGAAATATCTCTTGTATTAGAACCATTAACACTATAATTTAATTTATACTTGCCGCTTTTTAATCTATCCCACGGAATTTCTGTTGGTTTAGATGATAAAAAATCCCCTTTGAGCACTAATGTTGAATCTTTTAGAATTGTATATTGCCCCTTAATATTATCTAATTTTTTATCTCCATTAAGTCCATTAGTAACTGTAAAAATTGGCTTCAACGCCTGCTCCTTTACAAATAGATCTGGTAAATCAACCTTTACACTATAGTAATAACCGTTTAGAGCAAAGTGAGTTCTAGCCAAGTGAGTCTCCCCTTTTACATCAGTTGCAGATACCTCTATACTATAATAATTAATATTATTCAGATTTTGCTCTTTAGTTGTTTTAAATTCAAATGCAAATTTCTCATCTTCATTACAAACAGTCTCTCCTTCACTTACAATATTGTTATTATCATTTATAACCTTATATTTAATTACGCTTCCGTACGTTGAATAACCTCCATACGACTTTGTTACCCCCTCAATCTTTACCTTTTCACCTAGCTTGTATCTCTTCTCATTTATTGGTAAAAGATTAATAGCAAAGGTAGGTTCTTTAAATTCATCAATATTTACATTATTATTACCATAAATATTTACACCACTGCGATCTACGCCTATTGAATAACTACCTGCACTCCAATCTTTTGAAATCACAAAAAATCCAGATATACCTCCCCATTCATCAGATTTAACAGGGCCAAATTCGGCAACTCTTTTTCCACCATTTCCACCTATTAAGAAAAATTTACATCTTTTATTTTTTACCATACTCATCTCATCTTGTGAAGTATGTACGTAAGCTTTAAAATGAATGGTATCATTAAATTTATAACGACGTCTATCTGTATAGATCTTAATCCTTTCTGAGTTATCGATATTTCTCTCTACTATTTTACTAGAATAACCCATCATATCTAGTGGTTTAGAGTAAATATCTCTCCCCTTTTGAGGGTAAACGGAAACATTTCTTTCAGAATATAAGTTCTCTAAGATAGTTGTAAATCCATTCAGTTCTACTTTATGTGCATCTATGGTTCTATTATTTGATTTAGCCTTAATTGTAATTGACTTATATGGCTCTCCCGACAATAAATCGGCTATATATATTTGCCTCTCGTCATCTCCATATCTTATCACTCCACCTATGCGACTTACAGAAAATTCTTGCCCAAAAAGCACCTCTCCTTTTTCATCTTTACAAACTAATAGATATTCACCATAATCGGAGGTATCAAACTCTATATCAGACTCTTTAGTTACATTCAAAGGTGAAGTAAAGTTATACTCTTTACTATATATCAGATCTATTTTAGAGTCACCAATAATCTCTTTTATTCTCTTTATCTTATCTGCTTCACTTTTAAAACTAGATAGTGAACCTTTAAATGGATACACTTCAATTTTTAGGTGTTTTATATTTTTTTGGCTTACATTTATTACTCCTTTACTATTTGGATAGAACTGGTTGCTAATTTTTATCACATAATAGGACTTATTCAGCACATCTAATACCCACTTAAACCCGTCTAAATATTTTGAATTAGGGTTCTCTCTAATAAATTCCTCACAGATATCAGCTATATTTTGATAATAGTTATCATCTTTTACATCATTTTGCTGGGCTAATATTCTTAATTTTTCTGATTGTGCAATCAGAACAGCAGGATCATCTTTAAACTCTTTAATTAATCCTTCAATTAACTCTAGATGCTCCTCTTTACTATATCTTCCATCTCTATAAATATATAATGTAATTGGTAGGTAGGTAGCTGCCCCATACATCTTAGACTCACTAAGTATCAGATTAGTGATCTCATTTCGCATATGATTATCACTCATATATGAGACTACTGATCTTGCATAGAATAGAGTTTGAATATAAAGATTTGGTATAGGAAGGTTAGTTAAAAATGAATCTGATCCTAAAAGATTTTGAATTTTCTCTACTGAAAAACCTCTTAATGAAATACTATCATTAACTACCTTTGCGATATGTTCATTAATGACTAACTCTATTTCATCACTACTCCACTGTGCAACTGAATTATCTCTAAAATCATTACTTACTCCCTCTTTATTATACCTGTTATAAGAATTAGCTCTAAGTTCTTGTGATAAATAGAGATTATACATAGCCAAAACATCTGGATCAGTAAATCTCTTAGAGTGCAACATTAATGAGTCAGTATTACTCCCTTTTGTCTTCCAATTAATTATCTCTTTAAAATCATAAATTGATTTAAGAGCCTTTAACTGCTCAAATTGGTTATTATCATTTACACTTTTATTGTAAATCTCCCTTGATAAACTCAGAGCCGATTTAGGCAACTTATCTTCTTTAAATCTTGCAACAGCATCCCATTTATCGCGATACCAATCTTGATTAGGCATAGCTGCTGTAATAAAGAAAATGCTGCAAAAAAGGGCAAGTAAAGTGCTTTTTATAATATTTGCTCTCATATAATCAATTTTTAAGTTACAATAAGTTAGGCTCCCCAAATTCAATGCCACTTTCTAGGCAATACCCTCTAACAATATCAATAATTGGCACTCCATAACTCTCTAATTTAGTCTTTCCTACTCCCGATATTTTACTCAATTCTACAAGCGAAGTTGGCAATGTAGTGGCAATCATCATTAGAGATTTATTTGGTAGAACAATATACCTAGGCATATTAATTTTATCAGCCTCCTCACCCCTCCAAACAGTAAGCTTTTCATATAAAACTGGGTGCGCAATATCCTTAATTTCAATTAATGGTTTTATCTCTGTAGCTTCTTTCTCTTTTTTAGTAACAACTTTAGATTTACTCTTTTCACTCTTTGCTTCTGATGCTGTTACACGGGCTTTAATATCATAATATTTTAAGATTGAGAAGCCCCCTGCGCTTAAACACATCTCAAAAAGCTCCTGTTTAAGATCTAATTCTGCTCTAATATCACCACTGACTGTTGTAATCTTCTTTGCTAGTGGTTTTGAGTCTGATGTTACCAATTTTAATTGTGATGTTAGATTTGCAATATTATTAAGATGGTTATTAAAATAGTCTATTCCCTTTTGAATACGTTCTTGTAAGTAATTATCATTCAAATAATTATCGCTTTTTAGAACTATTGATCTAATCTGACCTTTAAATCTCTCTGCTACACTTTGTAGATCACTTCTTACACTATTCTTGGCATATTGTAAATCTGCATAGAATTTAGGATATTGTCTAGCTAAATCACCATACATAAGATTAGATATCTCTCCTAATAAGATGCCTATGCGATGCAGACTAAAAACTTCAAAAATTAAATTGGCATAATGGTCTCGCTTATGCGTTTCTAATCGATTAAAATCGGCTTGAGAACTCTCAACATAACTATTAAATTTATCTACATTTAGGTCTTGAATAACCGCATTCACAGCAAATGGGTTAGTTAAAACCATACCCTCTAATGTTCTACATCGGCTAAAAGCAACATAGGCTTGCCCGTGCGCAAAAGCTCTATCTATATCTACAATCACTCTATCAAAAGTGAGCCCCTGGCTCTTATGTACAGTTATAGCCCAAGCACACTTTATCGGGAGCTGAGTAAATATACCCTTAACATTCTCTTTTATCTCTCCGTTTTCAATATCATATTCATACTCAATGCTTTCCCAATCAATAAAAGCAATCTCTAAGCGCTTAGATAGAGCTTTTACATCTACAGTAACACTACTCTCCCCCATCTCTACAACCTCACCCATCATACCATTATAATAATAGGCATCCCCAACCGCTCCATTCTTTAAGAATATAACCTGCGCCCCCACTTTTAACTCCAGTTCAACTTGGTTTGGATAGCTACTCTCTGCAAAATCGCCCTTTACTGTTGCTGAATAAATTCTACTCTCACCCTCTAGTTCAGCTAATTTATTAGTATTTATAGCATTCGCTTTATAAACGTGGGTTGTAAGTGTAACATACCCCTCTTCTTTTGGAGGATCAAAATTTGGAATATATCTTGTATTTAGTTCATCTATGTGGTATTTAGAGAGCTGTTTATCTCTAATAGCATTTAGAATTGTAGTAAACCTCACATCACTTTGTCTAAAAATCTCATCCAATTCTACTGTTACAAATTCACACCCCTTAAAAGCCATAGAATCAAAGAAATATGGAGTTTTATAATACTCCCTTAATAGTATCCACTCATCCTCTTTGCAGACTGGCGATAACTGTTGCACATCTCCAATAAGGAGCAACTGAACACCTCCAAAGGGTCTATTATTACGCCTAACTCGCTTTAATATATCATCAACACCATCTAAAATATCTGCCCTCACCATACTAATCTCATCAATTACCAGCAGCTCCATTGTGCGTAAAAGAGTCAATTTTGCCTTATTAAAACGTTGATATTTCTTTCTCCCAGCCTCATAATTTTCTCCCGATAAAATATAGGGTGTTAAGGGTAACATAAAGAGAGAGTGCAGTGTAACCCCTTTTGCATTTAGCGCGGCTATTCCAGTAGGAGCCGCAACCACAGTGCGTTTCTTTAATTCTCGCACTACGCTATGCAGAAATGTTGTTTTTCCAGTACCAGCCTTGCCTGTTAGAAAAATATTAGCTCCCGTTAATTCTAGAAAATTACGCGCCAACTCTATTTTAGGATTACTCTTCACTTTTAATTCAATTAATATGATACAAAACTAAAAAAAAATCTACATTTGTAGGTTAGCTAATCTCAATTAAGTTATAATTGCTTTTTCTTACTTTTGAGAGAGGTGCGCTTACTTAAAATTACAAAAACAAACTATTAATAAGAATCTTACATCTTAAATCAGATGTAGTTCATCAATTACTTATTTTTATGAGAAAATTACTTCTTACAACGCTCATAACCTCTTGTGCTATTGCGCAATGTTTTGCGCAAAAAAAAGAGCCTGTTGATTATGTAAACACAATGATTGGCACTCACGATTCTCGCCCTATGCAGTTTCCTGGAGCAGCAATGCCATTTGGAATGGTAAAATTGAGCCCAAACAATCAAGAATCAGGCTGGAAAGCTGCACACGAGTATAATATTAAAAATATTGCTGGCTTCAATTTCATCCACGATTATCAAATGACTGGCTTTTATGTTATGCCAACTTGTGGAGATATACAGACTCAACCGGGGCCTATTGATAATCCCGACAAAGGTTATAGATCTCGTATATCAAATGAGACAGAGGTGGCAACCCCAGGCTACTACTCTGTAATACTAGAGGATTACAATATAAAAGCTGAGGTCTCAGCAACAACTCGTACTGGTATTCAAAGATATACATTCCCTAAAAGTGATAAATCTACAATTATGTTTGATCTTCAAATTCCATACGAAGATCCAGGTAATGTGGTAGATGTTAAAGTAACAAAAGTTAGCGATACAGAGATTGAAGGGTATATAAAATTTGAAGGTGGACAAATTATGGGAAATACAATTTTTCTTGTAAATGACTACACACTCAATTTTGTATCGCGATTTAGCAAACCCTTTGAATCATTAGGTGGATGGCAAGATAATAATATAAAAGAGGATGTTAGTGTGGTAACTGGTGCTAACGATGTAGGCTGTTTTGTAAAATATAAAACAGATGAAAATGAGCAAATCACAGTGCTAACAGCAATATCTACTGTAAGTATTGATCAGGCTAGATTAAATTTAGAGACAGAGACAAAGGAATTTGGATTTAACTTTGATAAATATAGAGAGAGTGCTAGAGAGGTTTGGAATGATCTTTTAGGTAGAATTGAAGTGTCGGGAGGAAGCGAGTTAAATAAAGTGAAATTCTATACAAATCTATACAGAACATACTGTACAAGAACTATTTGGAGCGATGTTAATGGCAAATGGATGGATATGAATGAGAATGTTGCTCAAAGCCCTGACGGATCTCCAATTTATGGTTGTGATGCCTTTTGGGGTATGAAATGGAATCTAAATGGATTATGGTCACTTGTAAATCCATCATTAATGAACTCTTGGGTTAAATCTCTTTTGGAGTTTCATAAAATTGGAGGGTGGTTACCAAAAGGGCCTACATCGGGGGAATATACAGCAATTATGACCTCCTCGCCTGCTGTTTCATTAATTGTGGCTGCATATCAACAAGGTATTAGAGATTATGATATTGAACTTGCGTATGAGTCTATTAAACATATTATGATGGAGCAAGGTAGAGTACATAAGAGCGGTAGTTATGTTGGAAATAGATGGTTAAAAGAGTATAAGGAGTATGGTTACGTTCCTCAAGAGGTTGGCCCTGCATCTGCAACATTTGAACTAAGTTTTCAAGATTGGTGTGTTGCCCAAATGGCTAAAGATTTAGGCAAGATGGAAGATTATGAATATTTTATGAATCGCTCTATGAGTTATAAGAACCATTTTGATCCGCAGAAAGATTACGCAAGACCAAAAAGTAGCTCAGGAAGCTGGATAGAGCCATTTAGTGCCTTTTCTAGTAATGGTTTTATTGAGGGAAATGGTTGGCAATATACTTTTCACGTGCCTCACGATATACAAGGCGTTATCAATTTTATGGGCAAAGAGGAGTATCTTAAGCGTTTGAATTGGGGATTTGAAGAGTCTAAGAAGTCTAAATTTAATGCAACTGGTGACCAATATGCAAGATTCCCAATAAACCACGGAAATCAACCAAATATGCAGGCTGCCTACCTATTTAATTATGGAGGAGCCCCTTGGATGACACAAAGGTGGAGTAGAGAGATTTTAGATATCTATTATGGTGCTACCCCTACTCACGGTTGGCCTGGTGATGAAGATGAAGGGCAAATGGGTGCGTGGTATGTGATGAGTGCTATGGGACTATTCCAAATGCAGGGTGGTTGCTCTGTTGATCCTATTTATGATCTTGGTAGCCCTCAATTTGAAAAGATTACGATTAATCTTGAGAATGGTAAAAAGATAAAAATCAGTGCAAAAAATAATAGCGAGACAAACTACTATGTTCAATCAGTAAAATTGAATGGTAAGCCTATAAACAAGGCGTGGATTTACGTTTCTGATATTCAAAATGGCGGAAAACTTGAGTTTGTTATGGGGCCAGAACCAAATAAGCAATGGGGCATTGGAACACCTCCTCCATCAATCTCTAAAGAGGCTAGTTGGCAAAATAACTCTCCAGAACTTGTTATCTCATCAAATAATAGTGATAAATATGGAATGAATAAGTTTTTAGAGCCTATTGAGATCTCTATTAAAAGTAATTTAAATAGCGGTATTATTAGATACACTACCGATGGTTCTACACCAAACTCTAACTCTCCTATATATACTAAGCCATTTACAATTACTACAACTCAAACAATTAGCGCAATGCTATATAATAAAGAGGGAAAAGAGGTTACATCTATTCGTAGAGCTAAGTTTAACAAAATGGATTATGAGAAGAATATTACTACTAATCAAAAGGTTACAGCATCTTCATTTAGCGCAGGTAATACCAAACCTGAGAATGCAGTTGATGGATTTGTGGATCTAAGTAAATTTTGGGATGCCTCACCTTGGGCTCAATGGTGGCAAGTTGAACTTGAGAATGTAACAGAGATTAAAGAGACTCATCTATTTACATATTGGGATGGTGGCAGAGCATATAAATATAATATTGAAATCTCACTAGATGGCAAAAATTGGACAAAAGTTGTAGATGCCTCAAATAATAAGAAAGTGGCTACAAGCAGAGGTTATCGCGATACATTTACCCCTCAAAAGGCAAAGTTTATTAGGGTAAATATGTTAGAAAATAACTCCAACAGAGGTGTGCATATCGTAGAATTTAGAGCATATTAGAGATGAAAAAACTTGTTCCATTCCTGCTTTTTCAGTGTGGGTTTGCACTAAGTGCTGCATCCCAAAATGTTATCTTAATCATTACTGATGATCAAGGATATGGTGATATATCGGCTCACGGAAATAAGATTGTCCAGACTCCCAATCTGGATAATCTTCACTCTGAGAGTATTAGATTAACTAATTTTCACGTTAATCCAATCTCTGCTCCCACAAGGGCGGCTCTTATGACTGGTAAATACTCAACACGAGTAGGCGTAAGAGGCACATACGCAACATTAAATTATCTCAGCTCTAATGAGAAGACAATGGGTGATATTTTTAGCTCTATGGGCTATAGAACAGCACTCTTTGGCAAGTGGCATTTAGGTGGAAACTACCCACTTAGGCCTATGGATAGAGGATTCCAAGAGTGGGTTGGTCACGGAGATGGCGGAGGTGGCACTACAAATGATTATTGGGATAATGTAAAATGGGATGATCACTATCTTCATAATGGTAAGTGGGAGCCATATAAGGGCTTTATGACAGATATTTTCTTTGATCAAGCAATGAATTATATTAAAAGTGAAGATAATCGCCCATTTTTTATTTACCTCCCGACAAATATTCCCCATCAATCTTGGAACACACCTAAAGAGTGGACAGAGAAGTACACATCCCAAGGTGAAACGCTTTTAAATGCACTGTTCTATGCAAGCATAGAGCGAATGGATTATAATGTAGGGCGTTTGAGAGAGTTTTTAGAAGAGAATGGTTTAAGCGAGAATACTATAATAATCTTTATGACAGATAATGGCACAGCAAATGGCTCTAGCTACAATGCAGAAATGCGAGGTAGAAAGGGTTCGCTTTATGAAGGGGGGCATAGAGATGCCAACATTTGATGGTAAAGATATAACGCCTCTATTAGATAATAGGTCTGCCTCTTGGAACGAGAGAACAATTGTTGTAGATAAACAACAGAGTAGAATGGTTGCCAATAAAAATTCACAGCACGCTGTAATGACTGACAGATGGAGATTAGTTAATGGAAAAGAGTTATATGATATAAAAAATGATCCATCGCAAAAGAATAATATTGCAGATAATCACCCATCCGTTGTAAATGAGCTAAAAGAGCAGTATGATAAGTGGTGGAGCGATGTTTCAAAGACCTCTCAAGATTTTGGATATATTGTAGCAGGTTCTAAATTTCAAGATACACTGTTTTTATCGGGATTAGATTGGAAAATAGGAGGCGGAGATATAACTTGGAGCCACGGATATGCTCGTAAAGCTTTTGAAGCTAACGGAGAACACGTAATAAAGATTGAAACCCCTGGTGTTTATCAATTTGCACTAATGCGCTGGCCAAAAGAGTCTGGTTATGCCCTAAGGGACTCTGTCCCTCCGATAACTGGCAAACCAATAGTGTTATCCGATTCATATAATTGGCAAGCCGAACCAGGTGCAAAATTGGATATCAAGGGTGCAAAGATCTCAATTAATGGAAAAGTTCAAACATTTGACAAAATAACTGATTCCACTAAAGAGGTTGTTTTTCAAGAGTATCTAACCCCTGGAATTACAAAACTACAGACTTGGTTTCAAGTTGATGGAATGGATAATTTAGGAGCCTATTATCTCTATATTTATAAGAAATAATTTCTATTTTTGTATAAAGTAAATAAAAACAAATAGTTATGAAACAATTATTAAAACTCAGCTTATGCGCAACATTATTAATGCTTTGTGCAAATATCATACTTGCTGCTGATAAAAATATCACACTTAAATCTCCTGATGCAAAAACTGTTGCAAACATCACCATTGGAGAGCTAATAAAATACTCTATTTCACAAGATAGTAAGGTGGTACTAGCCCCCTCTCCTATCTCTATGGAGCTCTCAACAGGTGAGACATTTGGAATAGGTTCTAAAATAAAGAGCATTAAAAATAAGAGTGTAAATGAGACTATTGAAGCATATTTCTATAAAAGTAATGAAATAAAAGATGAATATAACCAAACTAGAATAGATTTTAAGGATGGTTGGTCACTTGAATTTAGAGCCTATAATGATGGTATTGCATATAGAATTATATCACACAAAACAGGTAAGTATCAAGTTGTTAATGAACAGGTTGAATACAATTTTATAAACGATGCCATTGCAACTGCTCCTTATGTGGCAAGAGAGGGAAACTTAGAGGATCAATTATCTCAATCCTTTGAGAATATTTATACTATACTCCCGATATCTAAATTGAATAAGAACCGCCTAATGTTTCTCCCACTAAGTGTTGAGACTCCCGATAAAAAGCGCATTACAATTACGGAGAGTGACCTCAGAGATTATCCAGGGATGTATTTAACATCTCAAATGGGCAAGAATTCTCTATCGGGATTATTTGCTCCTCTCAGAAAAGAGTTTATTGAGCATACGGGACATAATAATTTACAGATTGAGGTAACTAGTCGTCACAATTATCTTGCTGAGGTTAATGGTGCGCGTTCGTTTCCTTGGCGTGCAGCTATTATTACCAGAGATGATCTAGAATTAGCTAATAGCGATATGAGTTATAAACTTGCTGAGCCAAATGTTATTGGTGATGTAAGTTGGGTTAAACCAGGTAAAGTTGCTTGGGAGTGGTGGAATGATTGGAATTTAGAGGGTGTAGATTTTGAGACTGGAGTTAATAATGAAACATATAAATATTATATTGACTTTGCATCAGAAAATGGTATTGAATATGTTATTTTAGATGAAGGGTGGGCTGTAAATAAGGTTTATGATCTTATGCAAGTTGTGCCAGAGATTAATCTTGAGGAGCTAATCAAATATGGAGAGGAGCGCAATGTTGGAATAATTCTTTGGGCTGGTTACTATGCTTTTGATAGAGATATGGAGGAGGTTTGTAAACATTATAGCCAAATGGGTGTAAAGGGCTTTAAAGTAGATTTTATGGATAGCGACGATCAAGAGTCTGTACATTTTAATGAGAGAGTTGCCCTTATGTGCGCAAAATATAAACTTATGGCAGATCTGCACGGTACATATAAACCAGCAAGCTTGCACCGCACCTACCCTAATATTGTAAATTTTGAGGGTGTATATGGATTGGAGCAGATGAAATGGGCTCCTGACACTGTTGACCACGTAAAATATTCAGTTACTATGCCATATTTACGTATGATATCGGGACCTATAGATTATACACAAGGTGCAATGAAAAACACAGTTAAAGGTGAATACTCTCCAAATTACTCAAAACCAATGAGTCAAGGTACAAGATGCCACCAATTTGCGCAATATATTGTATTCTTATCGCCATTAAATATGCTATGCGACACCCCTACGAACTACGAGAAAGAGCCAGTTTCAACTGAGTTTATTGCCTCTGTTCCAACCGTTTGGGATGAATCAAAGACTATACAAGGAGAGATGGGTGAGTATATTGTAACCGCTCGTCGCAAAGGTGATACTTGGTACATTGGCGGATTAACAAATTGGGATGCAAGAGAGATTACATTAAACATTAAAGATATTACTGGAAAATCAGGCCCTGCAACCATATACAAAGATGGTCCAAATGCGCACCGTAATGCGGTTGATTTTGTAAAGGGTGAGATTGATACTAAAGGGAATATTACAATAAAGATGGCACCTGGAGGTGGGTTTGTGGTGGTGATTTAGAGGTATTAGATACCTTGATTTCGATACAAATTAATTACAATTAAAGTATTTATTTAAACGCAGAGAGCTCGGTGATAATACTGGGCTCTTTTCTTTTTTGTCTTAGTATGATTCAGTGAGATATATTACTATCTAAAATTATTCTTTAGCCTCTCCCTATCTTCCACCTCTTTACTACTCTTATGATAAAGTTCAATGAACACCACTCTGTTTTCCTGCTCAAAATGAGCGTAAATCAATTAAAAATAAGTATTAACCGCAAATTCAAACTGATCTACAAAGATGCGTTTGAATGCAGAGAGGTTATTTTGTTCATAAAATACAAGCATTGCTTTTTTGTAATCTATTGAGTCAACACTCCTAAATGATATAGGGCAGTAGCTATTAGCTATCAAAATAGCATTACTTACAATACGAGCTGTACGCTTATTGCCATCGTTGAACGGCTGTATATACGAGATTATTAAGAGGATAAGCAGTGCTTTTTCAAATATGCTATCTCTGCTATTCACCATCTTACAGGTAGCCTCTAATGCCTCTTTAATCTGAAACTCATTGTCGAGAGGACGATAGTTAGTTCCAGTTATACCTACACGACGTGTACGAATATTTCTATCCACATCAAGCTCTTTGATAAGAATTGAGTGTATTTTTTCGAGTTTAGCAACTGTAAGCTCCGTGAGATAATCGGGATTATCAATAATAAAGTCTAGTGCATCTTTATGATTTAGTAGCATTATTGCTTCGTCCTTAGTCTTACCTTTGGCTGTCTCTTTCTCTTTAAGTAATCGCTCTGTTTCAAGCAAAGAGTAGGTGTTGCCCTCAATTTGCGATGATTTCCAGCTTAGGTCAATTCCTAATCTATCCATCTCACTCTTACGAGCATTATCCGTGAGCTTAGAGAAGTTTTCACTAAAGCGTGACTGCAACGCCATTAATTTCTCAGCTTCACTATTGGTGTATATTGATGGAGCACTCTCAAGTGTTTCAATAAGAGAGAAGTTATACCCCTCTACTATTGTTCTATCATCAATCTCTTTCTCGAAATATGTATCTATATCAACACTCTGCAATAGAGCACAAATAGGCGATAGAGAGTATCTACTAGACTTTCTATTACCAGTGATAACAAGCAAATTCTCACTTACCAACTTGCCAAGCTCACGTCTTACGGTTGCGTATGATACATCAACACCAGCTCCCTCAAATATTTCAAGTGAAGAAATTTCAGGATGTGCTAATATATAACTAAGTATTTTTTCTCTATTTGTCATATTTTACTGCTTTATGCTCACAAAGGTACGCCTTTATGCTCACTTATCAAATAATATGAGCGTAAACCATATGTTTTTTGAGCATTATTATTTCACCTCAATTAAGAAATGTCTCTGCACCATTATGGTGAGCTGTTGTTTATCGCTGATATTATCTATCTGTTGTTGTAGTTCAACATCGAGTCGCATACCCTCTGCTTTATCATCCAAGTAAGGTGAAAGCGACAAAATCATTGAAAATCAAATTGTTGTAAAATGATTTAGCGAAATAGGTAACGGATTTGCAACGTGCTTTGTTCTGCTTATTGCTTTTTAGTGCATTAGATATATTACTATCTAAACGTTCCTTACTCTTGAATACAAAGGTACAAAAAATAGGTGAATTTACAAGAAATTCACCCTATATATTTCATCTAATCTTCGTTTGTATTGTCCTCTGTATCACTCTTTATTAAAAGCACATTAATATATGTAATGCAAATAAAACGATTAACATTATAGTAACCCAAAGATAACTACTACATTAGTGTGCTATAAGCTATTTTTCCTCCAAAAATATGCATAAATATTTGCGTATATCATTAAAAAAAACTACTTTTGCGAAGAAACTAACATAAAAAAATACTTATATCTTTTGTATGGCAAAACAATATTATAAATCTATATACTTTGGTGATAGTACATTACCCGAATGTAAAGGAAAAACCGTGACATTAGCTTTCGGAAAAAAAGACATAAAAACGTATTTTAAAATAATGAATAAGTCTTCTTTAGAAATAAAAGAAATAATTGGTTTGGATAGTTACGAGGAGATTTATGAAGCTGCAAAAAATGAGGGCAGAACAATAACGCAAATGATAAAGCGACTTATTAGCATAAATGCACCAGAAGTAGACGCCATAAATGGGATGACCGAAAATGATGTAACATTTGTAAATAGTAAACAAATACCATTTCAGAGATGGTATCCATATATTGAAGGATATTCTCCTGACTTCATTTTTTCGTTGGTAAGAGATTACAATATTAAGAGCGGTGTTCTATACGAGCCATTTGCAGGAACTGGAACAACTATCTTCGCAGCAGATCAGTTAGGTATAAATTCAGTATATTCAGAAGTAAATCCTTTATTGCAGTTTTTAATTTATGCTAAACTACAAGTGCTAAACGATACAAAAGAAAACCGAATTAATCTTTCTGGTAAACTAGCTGACGTATCAAAGAACTTAAAAGCTATTTTAACCTGTAATAGGGCAAATAGACAACTAGATAAATCATATAAAGCAGTTTTTGGTGAAAGTAAGTACTTTCCAGATGATACATATAATTCAATATTACGTTTAAGAAATTATGTAGACAAATTGAGCAATCAAGATTCTTTATTAGCTTCACTAGTCGATATAGCTATATGTGCATCATTACTTCCATCGTCATATCTAAAAAAAGCTGGCGACGTTAGATTTAAAACAACTAAAGAACTTGAAAAAGGGATACCAAATCTAGTAGATATTCTCAGTGTTAAACTACAAGAGATTTCAGAAGATATAATTGACTTTAATTATCAATTATCAACTACTCCTCAATTTATAACATCTAATGCTAAAGATATTGGTTTAGCAGATAAACTGAGTATAAATACTGTTATCACGAGTCCACCATATTTAAATGGAACTAACTATTTTAGGAATACAAAAATAGAACTATGGTACTTGAAAAAACTACAGTTACCAATTGACTTGAGAGGGTTTAGGGACCAAATACTTACAAGTGGAATTAATGATGTAAAGATGAGTCAATCTGCAAATGAAGAAAGCATATTAAGTAAAAGTAGCACCCTTAAACAAACAATGACTCAACTTAAAAGCAGATCTTATGATAAGCGTATACCGATTATGGCTGTGAGCTATTTTACGGAAATGTATCAAATTTTTAAGGATTTACAAAAGCACCTAGTAAATAAGTCTCAATTATTAATTGATTTAGGGGACTCCATCTTTTGTGGTGTACACATTAAAACAGATGCAATTCTCATAGAAATTTTAAGTACAATCGGTTATCAAATGACAGATTTTAAAGTACTTAGAAAACGCAGATCAAAAAATCAAGAAATTTTATCTCAGGTACTCATTGTATTAGAATATAACAAACAACATGAACAGTAAAAATTATATATGGGAAAATAAGTGGGGAAATTTTAAGACAAATCTTCCACATCAACAATTGCCATTCTCTAAAAAGAATTGGGGACATAAGCGACACTCAATGTGTTCTTATCAAGGGAAATTAAAACCTGCTATAGCTAGTCACTTGGTTGATATATTTGTACCAGAGAAAGGATCTATTTTAGACACATTCTCAGGAGTTGGAACAATTCCTTTTGAAGCTGCTCTAGCTAACAAAAAATCATTTGGATTTGACATTAGCTTACCAGCATTTTATATATCTTCGGCAAAAGTTGGTAAGATAATAGTTTGTGAGGTTGAGCAATATATTAATCATATGGATAATTATATCTTAGGAAATAAATGTACAACTAAAGAAATTGCGGAAGTTGAAAATTTTGGACTAAATCGTGTTATATCAGAATACTATGAAGTGAACACCTTGAGAGAAATTATTCTAGCACGAAGATTCATTAAATTGCACCCGCCAAAAAACTCTAGTGAGATGGCTGTTATTTCTTCTTTAATGCATATTTTACACGGCAATAGGCCTTATGCTCTTAGTCGTAGGTCACATTCCATTACACCTTACGCTCCTACTGGAGATTTTGAGTATAAGAATTTGATTACTAAGTTAAGAGAAAAAATTTATAGAGTAGCTAAGGAGCAGTTACCCGATAATTTTACTGAAGGGAAAATATATATGCAGGATGCAACTGCTATCTGGCCTGATGAAATAGATAATCTTGATGCTATAATTACCTCACCTCCATTTTTCGATAGTACTCGATTCTATTCCGCAAACTGGCTTAGATTGTGGTTTAGCGGATGGAGCAAAAGTGATTTTACTAATTCTACAAAAACATTCTTAGAGGAGAGGCAGAAAAAAGATATGACAGTATATGATAGCATCTTTTCTCAATCGTATGAGCGACTTAAAAAAGGTGGAGTTTGTGTGTTTCATTTAGGAAAAAGTAAAAAGTGCGATATGGCTCAGGAACTAAAAGTAATTAGCAGTAAATGGTTTAAGCACTCAGATATATTTGATGAAAGTGTTACGCATTGCAAGTCATTTGGCATAAAAGATATAGGAACTGTTACAGCCCATCAATACCTCATACTGACAAAATAATATATTTATAAAGAATAGAGGTTATTCTCCTCTATTCTTTATACCTAATAATTCTTTATTTTCTTTTGATAATAAATCTACAAAGTTATAATCTTCAATGATCTTTTTAATTTCAGATATTCTTTTATTTAGGTTTGAGTGATCCCTAACAGTCAAATATTTACTGACAGCATTGTTAACATCTATATCTCTATTCAATATAGGTGTAGGACTTGAAAACAACTCTAAACTACCTCCTGTTATCTTTGCTAGTTCTACTAGTTCTGTATTATTATAAAATTCACTAGGCCATTTATCTCGTTTGTTTTCATTAGCTGCTTTTGACAACAATGCAGCATTATTCACCCTTAATGGGTAAAGATGTTTTGATGGTAAGATGTGATCAATAGCCCAAGTTTCTCTGTCTTCTTTATTAAGAGTTTGTTTAGTTTTAAAGCATTTGCTGTCAAATCTGTCAAACAATTCATCAATATTTATATACTCGTCATTGCTTTTTGCCATAAGGTCTGCGACTCTACGACGCACTGATGATTCATGAAGCTGCTGTTTTGTCCTTTGAGGATTTAGTAATGAGTTAATTGCACCTTTACAAGCTCTACATTCCATCTGTTTCTCCAGCAATCCCCATTTTTTATGTTTGCTGAAAAAACTTGCAGGAAGTATTGAACCACAAGTATTACACTGCTTATAATAAGATTCAGGTTTTTCAGTAATACATCTAAAAAAGCCTTCCCAATATCTTTTCACTAATGTTGATTCACTATCTTGTGCAGGAGTTGGCCATTCGCTATATGGAAGTGATGAGTCTTTTGAGTGTATAAACCCACATCTTGAGCACAATAATTTAAAATCATTATATGCTTCCGTAGGAGTAGGTAATGCATCTCCTTCGACCATAATGTAATTTATTACTTTGCAATTAATACATGTATAACCTATCCATGCTTGGTGTGCTACAATTCCATCAATCCTAGCAATACCAGTTTCATTCACTTTAGTTCTCCTAGCCATGTTTTTCTGTAAAATATTAATTTACAAAATTAATGCAATTTAATGTAGGACCAAAAAATTAACCATCTTTATTTGTACCTATGAATAAATTACTACATTCTCATTCCTTTCTTTTTCTCTTCTGCTGCTGCATACGATTTCTAAACTGTGCCTCTTCGGGGTCGTCTCCGCCATCGGTTGGGAGGTCGAAGATACCTGTGCCACCGCTAATGATTGAGCCATCTTGTTGGGGTTGCTGCTCCTGCTGTGGTTGCTGCTGCACACCTCTCTGTGAACTCTGCTCTTGTTGCGATGGAGTGTTCAGAACCTCTATTGTTTTGCCATCATCTGCGAGTTTGATGTGCGAATTAAATAGCGAACCATCTTTGTTTTTTAGACCTTCAACCCAAACTTTATTACCTCTTAGTAGGTTTCCATTCTCTCGAATTGTTAGCTTTTTGCCACGTACAACATTGGTTCTTTGCTGCATCCTCACAACTTCGCCTAACATCAATTGCAAGTTTTTATAGCTATGCATACGGTCAATTTGCGAGCCTTTAAAGGTGTAACCGCTCTTTGAAAACGATATGCCTTGCACCTCATCTGTACCCCTTTTATACTTATATTCGGTGTTTATGCCGTGATTTTTCAGTCTATTTTCCAACTCCTTTATCGAAGTACTTTCTAAAATTTCTTTGACAATGGCGTTGTAAATCTCGTGTTTGGCTCGCTCTCTTGGCTGTAATTTGTTTAATTTTACTCCTTGTTTTCCTCTGCCATAAGTGAGGTTATGGCGGTCTTTTAGCTTCTTGCAGGTAGCAATATTGCGCTTGTAATCGTTCTTGTCTGTGATTAAATTACCGCTATTATCAATGCGATTATAGACGATATGGCAGTGCGGATTTGCATTGTCGTGATGGCGAACGATGATAAATTGGGTATTCTTGATGCCCATTTCGTGCATATACTCTTCCGCTAATTGTGTCATAAATTGATTGGTCATACGCTCTTTATCTTCGGGTGAGTAGGAGATTGGTATATGTCCGACTGGGCTTTTTATCTCACTGCGCACCGACTGTTGAAGTTCAAAGGAGGTTATCATATCCTTTGAACTCATCGCCATCACGCCCTCTGCCCTCAGCACCTCAGCATCCTTTTTCATCACATAGTTCACGACACCTGCGAACGCTTGAGCCTTAATGTTTTTTGCTATCATTCATCATCTTTTTAATCCGTTCTATCATAATCAAAGCATCCATCTTGTGAGATTTTAACCCCTCATTTAGATGTTTCGCAATCTGATTTAGATTATTTGCCACACCTGCAATGGCTCGCATAAGTCCCATTTGCTCCTCAGTGAATGGAGATTTTATAGAGCCATTCAGTAGCATATCTCTCGCATATTGCGTGGGTGTGGTGCGAAGCTCTTTGGCTT
>CAYJAK010000010.1:0-113814 GCA_964368585.1 uncultured Muribaculaceae bacterium | reverse complement strand
TCTGTTGTTATGAACTCTGGTAAGCCGTTTATATATGCAGGATCTGCCAATGCTAATACCAAACAGATAAAGGAGGCTTTGGAGTTACTGATAAAAGCAGGACTGGTTATACCTGTTACCCACTCCTCTGCAAATGGTATTCCGCTTGGTGCAGAGGTGAATCCCAAAAAGAGAAAGATGCTACTTTTTGACACTGGACTCTTTCAACGAATATTGGGATTCGATCTATCTGAGTTGATATTTGCTGATGATTTAGAAGTGGTGAACAAGGGGGCAATAGCTGAGATACACGTAGGATTGGAGCTTCAAAAAAATAACTCACCATACTCAAAAGATGATCTCTATTTCTGGAAGCGTGAAGCAAAGAGTAGTAATGCGGAAGTTGATTATGTTTTTCAAGATAGAGAGGAGGTCGTACCACTTGAGGTAAAGGCAGGAACAAGAGGCTCAATGCAGAGTATGCACCTTTTTATTGAGGAGAAAAAATCAAAGTTTGGCATTCGATGTTCGTCTGAGAATTTTGGCAGTTTCGACAAGATAAAGGTTGTACCTTTGTATGCGGTTGGAGCAATTGACTTTGGTTAATCTTTCTTTTTGGCTCAATCCAAAAAAAATATAATAACATTATCCCCCCTACAAACGCAAAAAAGAGAAGCAAAACTGCTTCTCTTTTTTTTGTGATCCGTCTGGGGCTCGAACCCAGGACCCCAACATTAAAAGTGTTGTGCTCTACCTACTGAGCTAACGAATCTCCCGTTTTGGGATTGCAAAAGTAGTTGTTTTTTTTAATTTTGCAAAATAATTTTTCATTTTTTTTAGAATATGTGGCATAAAAGAGAAAATATTAGCTTTTCAAACTCTGTGGAGCTCTTTATTAGGGAGCTTAATGTGCCGTGTAATTATAATGGAGAGTATTATTTGTTTGATGAAAAAAATGTAGCTCTTATTGCTATTCCAAAAGAGAAGGAATTTGAGAAGGATATTCAGTCAAAAATAAAATCAATAGAACCAGATATAGATGTTATTTATCTTTATGAAGATAGATGGTGGCATGATAATGAGGTGGTTAAAAAAAGAATTCAAGCTAGATTGGGCAATTTTGAGAGTGTGTTCGCTCGTAAATGCAAGATTATTTCGCAGAATGAATGGCATGAAAATAATGATCTAATGCAACCCAATCAATTTTTAGATCTTTACCACTCCTATGGCAATGCAAAGTGTAAATATAAGTATGCACTTGTTTATCGCGATAAAATTGTGGCTGTTGCAACTTTTTCGCAATCGAGGCCTATGCCCAGAAAAATTTCTGCTCCTTATGCAAATGTAGCATCTGTAGAGAAGAAAAATTTGGTCATTTTAAATAGGGAAGATGTGGCAAAAGATTGTGAGGGGGCTACAATGGATATGAAGAGCTTTGCTGCGGAAAACTTTGCTGTGAAAAACTTTGCCGTGGAAGTAGATTCCTATGAGTGGGTGAGGTATGCTTCTATTCCAAATATTAGAGTGATTGGCGGAATGGGAAGGTTATTAAAGGCCTTTATAAAAGATAGAGAGAAAGAGCCCTTTAAGCCAGGCTATAAGCAGCGATTTATTGAAGTTATGAGTTACAGTGATAATGAGTGGTCTAGTGGGGCAACATATAGAGAACTTGGGTTTGTTTTGGTGTCGGAGAGGCAATCGGTTGAATATTATGTGGATAAGGTAACTTACGAGCGATTTTCTGAACGTGCGTTGCTAATGGAGCATAAAAAAATGCCACCCATACCTTTATCTCAATTTTATAAGATAAAAAATAGGGGTAGCTTAAAATATATTTATGCGGCAAATTTACCCTACGATAACCTCGTCTTTCTCCCGATTCATCTTTAGGCTTATTGTATCGCCAATAGATAATTTTCCCGATATAATTGCCTCTGCAATAGGATCTTCTATGTGTCTTTGAAGAGCTCTTTTTAGTGGTCTTGCTCCATATTGAGGATTGTATCCCTCTTGGGCAACAAATTTTTTAACCTCAGCTGTTAATCTAATTTTATATCCAGCTAGATTGATTCGCTCATAGAGAGTTTTTAGTTCAATATCAATAATCTTTTCTATATCCTCTTTAGTAAGTGTGTTGAATATAATCTGTTCATCTAATCTGTTCAGAAATTCAGGGGTAAAAGCCTTTTGTATAGCTTTGTTTATTATGGTCTTCTCCGAGCCTGCTAAATCTCTTTTAGTTACATTGGCAAATCCTAGTCCACTGCCAAAGTCTTTAAGCTCTCTAGTTCCAATATTTGTAGTTAAGATTAATACTGTATTTCTAAAATCTATATATCTGCCATTACTATCGGTAAGCCTACCTTCATCTAAAACTTGCAATAAAAGATTAAAGATGTCGGGATGCGCCTTCTCTATCTCATCTAATAAAATAACTGAGTATGGTTTGTGGCGTACCTTTTCTGATAGTTGACCTGCATCATTATATCCAACATAGCCCGGAGGCGCGCCGATGAGTCTACTTACAGCGTGTTTCTCCATAAACTCACTCATATCAATTCTTATTATATTTTCTTGAGAATCAAATAGATATTGAGCCAATACCTTTGCTAGCTGGGTTTTGCCTATTCCCGTTGGACCTAAAAACATAAATGTACCAATCGGTTTGTTGGGATCTTTCAATCCGGCTCTATTTCTTTGAATCGCCTTAGTAACCTTTTCAACAGCTGAATCTTGTCCTATGATTTTCTCTTTGAGTATTTTGCTCATATTTAGCAGTTTATGTCCTTCGCTCTCTGCAATTTTATTTACAGGAATCTTAGTTGACATACTAATAATTTGAGCCACTTGCTCGGGATCTACAACGCTAGGCTTTTTGCTAACTCGCTTTTCCCATTTTTCAAACTCAACTTTAAGTTCGTTTATTTTATCTCTCTCTAAATCTCGATACATTGCAGCGCTTTCAAAATCGGCTACATTTACAGCAATCTCCTTTTTCTCTTTTAATAAATTGACGGCTTGTTCAAGCTCTGTAATTCTTTTTGTAGATTTTAGGCTATTCAAGTTGGCTCTACTACCTGCTTCATCTAGAATATCAATTGCTTTGTCGGGAAGAGCTCTATCAAAAATATATCTCTCACTAAATCTAATGCAGGCTTTTAAAGTTTCATCTAGATATTTAACATTATGGTGTGCCTCATATTTGTCTTTTATTTTCTCAAGAATTTCAAGTGTTTGCTCATAATCAGTGGCTTCAATCATTACTTTCTGAAATCTTCTCTCAAGCGCTCCATCCTTTTCAATAATTTGTCTAAACTCATCTAAGGTAGTTGCTCCAATACATTGAAGTTCTCCCTTTGCAAGTGCAGGTTTTAACATATTTGCAGCATCCAAAGAGCCAGCTGCTCCACCCGCTCCAACAAGGGTGTGCATCTCATCAATAAATAAAATAATATCGGGATTCTTCTTTGCCTCATTAATGACAGCTTTTATTCTCTCTTCAAATTGCCCTCGATACTTTGTTCCAGCTACAATAGAGCCAATATCTAATGAGATTATTCTTTTACTTTGTAATATTCTCGATACCTTTTTTTGAGCAATTCTAATTGCAAGCCCCTCAGCTATAGCCGTTTTACCCACACCTGGCTCGCCAATAAGTACGGGGTTGTTCTTTTTTCTTCTACCTAAAATCTGAGCTAGGCGCTCAATTTCATTCTCCCTTCCAACCACAGGGTCTAGATTGTTCAAACTTGCTGCTCTTGTGAGGTCGTAACCAAAGCTATCTAAAACGGGTGTTTTGCTAATCTTCTCCTTTTTATCTGATTTTGGAAACGATGCGCTTTTTGATACTTCGTTTATTTCATTCTCATCCATACCATTGTCATTAAACCTAATGCTGTTTTTAATAAGTTCGTATGTGATATTAAACCTATTAAACAGATCTCCATCTTTTCTTAAAATGGCCAACAGTAAATGTATTGATGTGGGAGGATTATCTTTTAGCGAACGTGCCTCTAGAAACATTATTTTTATGACATTTTCAGTCTCTAGTGTTAATGTTATGTCATTTTCGTTCTCTACTAATGTGTTTTGGGTGTCGCAAAGCTCCCTTTCTAAGTATATTTTAACCTCTTTTATATTGATTCCAAATGACTCTAAAAGTTCTAGAGCAATGTTGTGTCTATGTCTGATAATACCTAAAATAAGATGCCCTGGGAGTATACTATTGCACCCTAATTTAAACGATTCCTCCTTGGAATATGATATAATTTCGTTCAATTCTTTTGGTAGTTGATTCTCCATAATTTTTATGCATTTATTTTCTGCTAAATTACTTAAAAAAACTCTAAGTCTTTCAATAATTGAAAAAAAAATCGTATTTTTGAGGCGCTATTTTTTAAAAATAAGCGCTTTGAAGATAAAACTAATACAAAATAAATGGAAATAGAAGAAACACAAGGTAGGATACAGAAGATTAATATCGAGGATCAAATGAAAAGTGCCTACATAGACTACTCTATGTCGGTTATTGTTTCAAGAGCTCTTCCTGATGTTAGAGATGGATTGAAACCTGTTCACAGAAGAGTTCTTTATGGGATGAGTGAGCTTGGTTTAACAGCAGGTGGCCAATACAAAAAATCTGCCCGTATAGTTGGAGAGGTGTTAGGAAAATATCACCCACATGGTGATTCAAGCGTGTACGAGGCTATGGTTAGGATGGCGCAAGAGTGGAGTTTAAGATATATGCTTGTGCAGGGGCAAGGAAACTACGGATCCATAGACGGAGATTCTGCTGCGGCAATGCGTTATACAGAAGCTAGATTCAAACCGCTTGCAGAGGAGGTCTTGAGTGATTTAGATAAAGATACAGTTAATTTTAGAAATAACTTTGATGATACATTAGAGGAACCTACGGTTTTACCCGCAAAGGCACCTCTTTTGTTGCTTAATGGAGCTTCTGGTATTGCTGTAGGTATGGCAACAAATATGCCTCCTCATAACTTATCGGAGGTTTGTGATGCGATTACTGCATACATAGATAACAATGATATTACTGTTGATGAACTTTTGACACATATTTCAGGCCCAGATTTTCCTACGGGAGGAGCTATTCAAGGGTTACAAGGTGTTAGAGATGCTTTTGAAACAGGTCGCGGTAGAATTGTTGTGAGAGCAAAGACTGATATTGAGGTTAATAATAGTGGCAGAGAGACAATTGTTGTTACAGAGATTCCATATATGGTTAACAAGAAAGAGCTTATCGAGAAAATAGCAGAACTTGTTGAAGATAAGAGAATTGATGGTATTGCCTATGTGAATGACGAGAGTGATAGAAAAGGAATGCGTATTGTGATTAAGCTTAAAATGGGAGCAGTTGCAAATGTTGTTCTTAATATGCTATTCAAATACACAGCTCTTCAGTCTAGCTTTTCTGTAAATAATATTGCGTTAGTTGATGGAAAACCACGTCTATTAAATCTAAGACAGCTTATTAAATATTACGTTCGTCATAGACACGAGGTGGTTGTAAGACGTGCTCAATTTGAGTTGAATAAGGCAGAAGCAAGAGCTCATATCCTAGAGGGGTTGTTAAAGGCGCTAGATGTTATTGATGAGGTAATTGCAATTATCCGTGGATCTAAAACTGTAGAAGAGGCTAAAAATGGTCTAATTGAAAGATTCCAGTTTACAGAGATTCAAGCTACAGCTATTGTAGAGATGCGTCTACGCCAGCTAACAGGCTTAGAAAAGGGTAAGTTACAGAGTGAATATGATGAGTTAATGAAATTGATAAATCACCTAAAAGAAATTCTTGCAAGCGTTGAACTTCAGATGGGTATTATTAAGGATGAATTAGCTGCATTAAAACAAAAATATGGAGATGGTAGAAGAACAACAATAGAACCATCTGCAGATGAATTTAATCCAGAGGATTTTTATCCCGATGAAGATGTTGTTATTACAATTTCGCATTTAGGATATATCAAGCGTACTCCACTAATTGAGTATAGATTACAAAATAGAGGAGGAGTTGGAGCAAAAGGAAGTACAACTCGCGACGAAGATTTTATAGAGCATATCTATGTTGCAAATATGCACAGTACAATGCTATTCTTTACCAAAAATGGTAAATGTTTCTGGCTAAAGGTGTATGAAATTCCTGAGGGAACAAAAGCATCTAAAGGAAGAGCTATACAGAACGTAATAAACATTGAACCAGATGATAAGGTTTGTGCATATATCAATGTTAAGAGCTTAAAGGATGAGGATTATATCAATAATAATTATATAGTTTTAGGAACTAAGAGAGGAACAGTTAAGAAAACCTCTTTAGAGGCATATTCTCGTCCAAGAACAAATGGTGTAAATGCAATCACTATTCGTGAGGGAGATGAGCTATTAGAGGCTATCTTAACAAACGGTAATTCTCAGATTCTTATTGCAGGAAGAGACGGAAAGTGTGTAAGATTCAATGAATCAGACGCTAGGCCTATCGGAAGAACAGGTGCAGGGGTAAGAGGCATAAATATTGCTGAACAAGATGAAGTAGTAGGTATGATTTGCGTAGATCCAACCAATCCAGAGCAAGCTAGTAAAACAATCTTAGTAGTGAGCGAGAATGGTTATGGTAAAAAGTCCGATATAGAGGATTATAGAATTACTAATAGAGGTGGAAAGGGTGTTAAAACTCTGAATATTACAGAAAAAACAGGAAATCTAATAGCGTTAAAAGATGTCTCTGAAGATAATGATTTAATGATTATTAATAAATCGGGAATCACAATCAGAATGGCTGTTTCAGATATCAGAGTTGCTGGTAGAGCTACTCAAGGTGTTAAATTGATTAACATTAGAGAGGGAGATAGTATTGCTGCTGTTTGTGTTGTTGGAAAGAGTGAAGAGAAACCAGTTGAGGTAAACGAGGAGTAAATTATTTAAAGAAGATTATAAAGAAAATATTAATTCAAATTAAAATGAAAAGAATACTTGTTACACTTACAGCATTAGCATTAATGGTTAATGTTTATGCTCAGAATGCAGAAGCTGTTCAAAAGAAAATTGATAAGGCTAAAACTGCAACTACTCACGCAAAAAAATCACAATCACCATCTTCTTGGATTAAGCTTGGTGAGGCTTATTTAGAGGCTAACGATCTTCCAACTCAAGGCCTATGGCAAAATGGCTCAAATATGGAGATAAAGTTAATTCTAAAAGATCAACCAATTCTATCTACTACTCAAGAGGAGATAAATGGAGTTGTATATAGTGCAGAAAACTACAGCGATAAAATTCTATATTATACTCCAGAGGGAACTCTTGCTGCTTGGAAAGTTACTAAGCCAGTTGTAGAGAATGGTTTAGATCTATCTTATGATGCATACAAGAAAGCTATTGAGGTAGATAAGAAAGGTAGCGCAGGAAAAGATGTTGCTGCAGCTTTAACTACACTTAAATCTAAATATACAAATGAGGGTATGGTATTCTATACTTTAGGAGATAATCAAAAAGCATCTTATAATTTTGAGAAGGCTTGGGAGATCTCAACTAATCCTCTAGTTGGAGCGATTGATACAGTAATGGCATATTATACGGCTGTAACTTCTAGTATGGCTGGAAATGATGATAATGCAGTAAAATTCTATGAGTATTGTATTTCTCAAGATTATTATTCTAATGGTGATGTATATGCTTCTTTATCAGAGATTTATAAGAAAAAAGGTGAGATTGAGAAGGCAAAAACATTATTAGGTGATGGATTTACTAAGTTTCCTACAAACCAAGGAATCTTAGTGGCTCTAATCAATGTTTATACAGAGTCTAATGATGATCCTGAGAAGATCTTAACCTATCTTAAAGTAGCTCAAAAAAATGAGCCAAATAATGCAAGTCTATTCTATGCAGAGGGAAATGTTTATAGAGGTGTAAATAAGTTTGATGAGGCTATTAAATGTTATAATAAAGCTGAATCTATCAACCCTAAATATTTCTTTGCTCCATTTACAGAGGGTGATGTATATTATACTCTAGCGCTTGATTTACAAACAAAGGCTCAAGATGAGATGGATGATGCAAAATATACTGAGTTAACAAAGCAAATGGAACAAGCTCTTAAAGATGCAATTGCACCATTTGAGAGAGCGTTTGCAGTAGCAGAAACTAGTGATTTAAAATCTGCGGTGGCAGAGTATCTAAAACAAATCTACTTCCGTTTTAGAGATGAGAAACCAGAGTATCAATCTTCTTATGAGAAGTATAATGAAATGCTAACTACTGGTAAATTCTAGTATTTAGATATATAATGATATAAAAGAGGGTGTCTCGAATTAATTTTAATTAATATCGGGCACCCTATTTTATTGGATTTAATTTAATAAAAACTATAAAGATGGGAGAAAAAATAAAATTTACAAAGGCCTTTTGGGTGGCTAATGTTGTGGAATTGTTTGAGAGAGCGGCCTATTATGGCGTTTTTGTGGTGATAACTCTATATTTAAGTAGAGTTTTAAGCTTTAGCGATATGGAGGCGGCATTTATTGCAGGTACTTTTTCTGCGTTTCTATATTTGCTTCCAACATTTGCAGGGGCTATTGCAGATAAGATTGGTTTTAGAAGCTCTATGCTTTTAGCTTTTTCTCTATTAACGCTGGGCTATTTTGGTTTAGGTATATTTCCTACAATTCTAGAGAGCGTTGGTTTAGCAAAGTACGGAATGACTACAGAATTTACAGGGTTATTAGAGAGTAATGCAAAATATGGTATTATTCCAATTATGATTCTGATAATAGTTGGTGGCGCATTCATTAAGAGTGTTATATCGGGAACAGTAGCAAAAGAGACTACAGAGCAGACTAGGGCTAGAGGCTTTGCAATCTTTTATGCAATGGTAAATATTGGAGCATTCTCTGGAAAAACAATTGTAAAACCTCTACGTGAGGCGATGGGGAACGAAGGTTTGATTACTTTGAACTACTTTTCAGCGGCAATGACATTTGTGGCACTTATAGCTGTATGGTTCTTCTATAAGAGCAGTGAGAATAGTGGACAGGGAAAATCGTTTGCAGAGATAGGTAGAGCGTTACTGAAGGTTTGTACAAATGGTAGATTAGCGCTTTTAATTTTAATTATTACAGGTTTCTGGATGGTACAGCACCAGTTGTATGCAACAATGCCTAAATATGTGCTTAGATTGGCTGGTGAAGGGGCTTCTCCATCTTGGTATGCCAATGTAAATCCATTTGTAGTAGTTTTAACAGTGAATTTAGTGACAAGATTTATGTCTAAATTTACTGCATTAACCTCAATGACAGTAGGTATGTTTATTATGCCTGTGTCAGCTTTGTGTATGGCCTACGGTAATATGTTAGACCCTAATACTACAATTATGTCTATGCACCCAGTTGCCTTTATGATGGTAGTTGGTATAGTGTTCCAAGGTTTTGCGGAGACCTTTATATCTCCAAGATTCTTAGAGTATTTCTCTTTACAAGCACCAAAAGGGGAGGAGGGGATGTATCTAGGTTTTAGTCACCTACACTCTTTTCTCTCTTCAATTATAGGATTTGGATTATCGGGATGGTTATTAAGTAAATATTGTCCTGATCCTGCTCTATACACTAATAGAGCTGAGTGGGTAGAGGCTAGTGCTAATGCACACTATATCTGGTATGTTTTTGCAGGAATTGCTTTAATATCAGCTGTCTCTTTAATATTCTACGGAGTGGTAGTTAGGAGATTAGATGCTAAAAAGGTAAGATAATCTATATGCGTTTTATAAAAATAGGCTCTCTTGATTTCATCATTGAATCAAGAGGGCCTATTTTTATAATTTTAATAGATTTGTTTTTTAATATAGGTGTAGCCTAAAATTCAAACTCTGCAATCACCCCTTTGTGGTCTGATGGCCAGATATCAAGCGGTTCAACAAAAGCATCTAATCTTTTATCGGGAGTTCTTTGATTTCTATATATTGAAGATTTAGGGCCTAAAATAGCGGCACTTTTTAAAGTTAATTTATGATGAGGATAATAAAAAATATAATCTATTCTCTCTCTCTCATCTGCTTTTGGTGCCCAAGATAATTTATCAACTGAGATATCTTTATTGTCTGATGGATAGGTGAATCCAGGATACTCTACTGGGTCTGGGAAATATGTTCTATATGCATCTTTATAGCCATTTTGCTCAAGAAGTGTAGTAACAGTCCAAGGAATTACTAATCCTTGGTGGTCTCTCATATCTTTTGTGCTCTCTACCCAATCTAAATGTGATGGTTCGTTAAAATCACCACCTAAAAAGATTAAGGAGCCATTAAGTTTTTCAACCTTTGCATCGGCGATAAATTTTTTAATAGCATCATCTCTTTGTGATTTTTTATTTCTCTCTATGATTTTGTCAAGATCTGTGAGAGGTGCGTCAAGCTCTCTCCAGGTGTTACCGTCATATCCACGAACCTCATAGTATGTGCAATCTAGATAGTCTAAGTGGGCTGTATATACTGCTACTCTTTGTCCGTTAATATCGGTTACTAATTTATAAATACTACCGTGGTCTTCATTCTCTGGAAATACAGATACACTATCCGTTATGGGGTATTTGCTCAATAAACCAGAATCATAACTATAAAATGAGTAGTAATTTTTGCCCTTCTCTTTTAGTGAGGCAACTATTCTGTCACAAAAGCGAGTGTTGTTGTAGTTACGAACTTCACTCAGCATTATAAAATCGGCATCTGTTCTATCTATTTCATTTACAATGGCTTGATAGCCTCCCTCTATTATGGTTCCCTCTTGCCAAATATTGAATTGTAATAGCGTAATTTTCTGTTTGTTAGTACAAGAAGATAGACAGATTAAACCTATTATAAAAGTGGTTAATATCTTCATTATTTAATATTTTTTGGTTTTTCAAATACTTCTAAAATAGGTCTCCCTACCCACACTTGAGGTCTCTCTGCCCCAAAAATACCTGCAACAGTAGCAGCCATATCATAAACCATTGTGCTGCTATCTATTTTGTGATTCTTCTTTATACCCTCTCCAGATATAGCAAATGGAACTTGCATCTCTTTCATAGATTTTCCACCGTGCCCCTTATTTACACCTCCGTGGTCTGAAACATACAATATTACAGTATTATCGTACATATCTTGAGCCTTTAATTCGTTCACAATGATAAATGCCAATGAGTCCATTTGACTTGCCGCTCTTTTATACTCTTCGCTCTCCCAACCAAATGAGTGTCCAGCGCCATCGGGTTCTGCAAAGTAAAAGAATGAGAGCTTAGGTTTATCTTTTAAGTGTTTTTTTGCAATTGTAACCAACTCTTCATTTTTTATTAAAGAGTAATTATGTTCTACAGAGAGTGTGTCAAAAAGGTACCCTATGCCATCCCAATTATAAGCCACAATAGATTCCGACTCAGGAAATTTTTGTTTAGTAACCCAAAAAATACAAGGGAATGTGCCATTTGGTGTTAATACTCTCGATGGCAAATCTGGTGTTTTTGAGCCCCAAGTGGTATATCCGTGGAGTTCAGGACCAGCTCCCATTAGGTGAGAGGCCCAATTGACAGCGCTTGATGATGGCAAAACCGAGCGCATCTCAAGTGTACTCGATCCCTGCTCCGAGATATATTTAAATAGAGGGAAATCATCGGGATTATCCCTAACAACAGTGGCTGATAGTCCGTCGAATCCAAGTATTACTACGTGTTCTACTTTTTTTATTTGTGCATTCAAACTCAATTTGAATAGTAATAGAAGTGCTATTGTTAAATATGTTTTCATACGATTAAAAATTTTTTCTAAAAGGTTAATAATTTATAAAAGATTTTGATTCTCTGAGAACCGTTTCACTTTTACATAAATTATTTTTAATCAACCCTTTGGGTATAATAGATTAAATATATTTTATGCTCATTTTCATATCTTAAAGTTTATAAATTATATATACTGCTGCGTGGTCACTTACGGGAACAAAATCTATCTCCTCAGAAGTTCTTATTATTTTTGCAGAGATAGGCTCTATATTGCCCTTGTGATAAATAAAATCTATTCTACTATTTTGTAGATGTCCTAAAACAGGGGAGTAGGTGCTCCCTTGGTGTGTAAGTTCACTCTTATGTACCTCTCGATACCCATCTAGGTAGCCTTTGCTATACATAAAAATTGATACTGGAAATTGAACAGCACCATAGCCATAATGTAAATGCTTAGTTCTATCTGTCCAATCTAAATGAGAACAAGAGTTAAAGTCTCCCGATATAATCTGAGGCATCTGCTCATCAACATATTGTGTTAAATCCTCTTTGATTATTTTACTAATATCTGCCATTGGAAGAGCTTCATCTTCTTTTATCCAAACATCTGTATCATAACCAACATTTGTATAAGCACAAGTGTACTCTGGTCTGTATGCATAGCGCAGCCAGCAAGAATTTACATAAATGTTCTTACCATCTGGTAATGTGATTATTGCAGGGTTTGATTGAAATGCGTTCTCAGTAGGAATGTTATTTATTTTATGTTTACTAAATAGTGCAAGATTATCTGTAGATGAATTGGTTTTGAGAAGATAACTTAGCTCTTTAGCTATTCTCTCCTGAGATCCGTATGCCTCTTGCATAGTTACGATATCAGCTGACGTAGCTCTAATCATATCTATTACGTGTCCAACTCCATCTAATCCAGTCTCAATACCAGCGTGCCAAATATTCCATTGTAATACTCGTAGGTATTCACTATTATCAGTAGATGGAGCTATCTGTTTAGGATAGAACTCTTTGCTTTTAGATGGAATAAAAGTTGAATTATTTACCGTAAAAGATTCAATAGTAGATGAAATTGTATTTGCTACTTTAGCATTGTCACTAATATCAAGAGTTAATAAAAAGTAATTTACACCACTTTCTAAATTAAATGAGATATCCAAGTTAGATTCTTTAGATGGTATAAAGTTGCATATTTTCTCTTTGATAGAGGATTTAGGCGTTGATCCTATCCAATATAGAGTCGCATTGCTAATATCATCTATATTTGTGCTCTTAGAGAAATCTAATTTAATATTATTAAGATTTAACTCTCCTTTGTCACCAATTACAGTTATTCTAAGTTTAATCATCTGTTCATCTTTTGCACCTATTGGTGAATCCCATTCACTTGCAATCTCAACACTATTAAAGAGTCTTTTATTGCCGTTATCTGATTCTAGTTTACGGTTATCACTACTCTCAGTGGAGGATATAAAGTTACTCCCATAATAGTCCATTCTACTATTTCTTGCGTGGTACGGAGTGACTCCTTCGCCTACCCAATTTACATACATATCAGATGTTGGTTCATTAAATGGATAGTACCCTTTTAGATGATTAAATTTAGGATGGGTAGGGGATAGGGTTCTATTCATCCACTTTTTTATCTCTCTTTTAGATAATTGACACCCCCATATTCGTACCTCATCCATATCTCCTCCAAAAACAGATGCACTATCCTCGTCTGCTCCAATAACACCAGGTATAATTGAACTTATAGAGTCGTTATGAGCTATCTCTTTTCCATTAATATAGAGTGTTGTTCCATTATCTCCACAAGTAATTGCAATATGTTGCCATCCAGCAGCTAAACTCTCATTAGAAGTAAGGCCGCTGTATGTATTGTGTAGCTTACCATCTTTTAAGACAAGTGGTCGCTTGTCGATAGTGTTTATATCTGTATATTCACCACCACCGATAAGCACCTCTTCGCTTTTCCATTTAGAGTCGTCTCCTCTAATCCAAGCCTCTATCGACCAGTTTCTATTTAACGTATCCATTCCAATACAAACATTGGAATCATTTCCATCTAGTTTTAAATACCTCTCACTTTGAGCTCTCAAACTGAGAGATATAAAAAATAAGAATAGCAGTGTGAAATTAATTTTCATTTGGTTCTAAAATTTTCTAAAAATCAATTAAATTATTTTATTATCCACATTTTTTCATTATTTGAATCATTTCCACCATATTGTCTATCTAGTGCTGTCTGAAGATTCTCTGCATTTTGTCTATATTCATCGTTAGGATATCTCCATCTTGTAGGTAATGTATTTGGGTCTTGATTCATATTAGATTCAGGATTTATTGGTAATTCAGGTAGTCCAGTTCTTCTATAATCATAATATGCATCCCATTTGTTATGAAGTAATCTTGTTAAATATTTTTGCAAATGGATTTGTTCTAATTGCTCAGTACTATTACTAGAGAGTTTTACATCGGGATTATCAAGATAAGAATTAATATATTCAGTTGTAATTTTTCTACCGTGATTAAACTGATCTGGTGTGTTTTGTCCAACAAATTCTAGTGCTGCTCTAACACCCTCTTCATAATATTTTTCTGGACTATCACTAATTATTGATAGATTTGCAGCCTCTGCCAAGATGAAATTTAACTCTGCATATCCTATTCTTATCACAGGTTCACCTGGAGCGTAGTCGGAGTATCTTTTATTTAACCCGCAATATTTACCATCTGTTACTAAGGCTGTTATCTCATCAAATGGTAAAGATGGATCTACTCCAATATATGCATCAAAAGAGTCAGCTGAGATTCCTGCTTCAATTTTAGAAATTGATGGCTCCGCAAAGGCAAATACTCTATAATCTTTCAACTCTTTTAATGGGTCAATCAATACAGTGGATATTAACGCGTGTGCTGTATGCCTTGAGTTAGCTGTATTAAATGGATAGAGTTGTCCTCCTTTATCAGAATATACTAATTGAAAATTTTCTGCATTTGAAGAGATTATTGGGCGCTTCATAACATTGGCAAATCTCTCTTTTATCTTCAAATCTGCGTCATCAACTCTTAGAGATAGATTTATTAAGACCTTCAATTGAAAAGAGTTAACACATTTTTGCCACAATTGAGGATTGCCGCCATATATTGGATCTCCGCTAAACTCAGTTGCTCGAGAGAACTTTTCGTTTGCAATATCTAGGTCGTTTAATATTGCTATCATTACCTCCTTCTGAGTATCATATCTTGGAGTATATATTTGTTCAGTTGCCTTTAATGCCTCTGTATATGGGATATCACCAACCTCTAGTGAAAGATAAAAGAGATTATAAGCTTTTAAGAAGAGTGCTAGAGCTTCGTAAGCCTCTAGATCTATTTCTGAAGCGCTCTCTAGCATCTTTTCACAATTTCTTAATGTTCCATAGATGCTATAATCTGCATTATTCAAGCGGTTATATTGGAATTCATCTGCAGATTCATCCCAGGCTATATGTTTACTCATCATATTATGGTAGCAAAAATATTTATTACCAGGATCTTTGAGTGTAGATATTAATAGTTCAGTTGCAATCATTCCAGCGGGAACTTTGTCTGATGTGTTAGGATTAGTATTGATATCATCAAAATTACTACAAGATGTAATGATTGATAAAATTAAACTAGCGCTAATAAAAAGTTTATATATATTGTTCATAATGATAATTTTTAAAGTTTATTAAAATGAGAATCTTACATCAAAACCTAAATATCTAACAGATGGCGAGTTTAGATTATCGGAGCCTCTATCTGGGTCTGCATATTTGAACTCTTTAGCCCAGATCCAAAGATTATTACCAACAGCACTTAATGTTAGATCGTTTATCCCCCATTTATCAGTCATAGTTTTAGGGAACGTGTATCCTACAGATAGTTCACGTAATTTTATAAATGTTAATTCCGCGTGTGTATGTGGTACAGGTGAGTATCTACCTGGATAGTATGTTCTAATATAACTCTCGTATGAGACAGCTTTATCATTAGGTGCAAATACTCTGTTGTCTAATGTAACATTTCCATACTCATCTCTCTCTACTGTTCCAGAAACAACCTTAACACCTTGTCCTATATAGTTAATATTGCCATTTACTACCTCTTCGTATCTCTCTGGTGTATCTGTATCTACGTGCGCGCCAGAGTTCATTAGAGATTGTTGCATCATATTATATGCAGTACCACCAACTCTACCATCAAATTGAACATTCAATGTAAAGTTTTTATACTTAAATGTATTATTAAATCCCCATATCCAATCTGGGTCTGAGTACCCTACTAGATTCAGATATTCGTTACGTACTGGTAATCCATTGGCTCCGTGAACCAGTTGACCATCGGGAGCAGCATCATATTTATACCAACTATACTCCCAATCAACTCTCTCGCCCTCTTTTACCCAAGGGTATTTACTAGAGAACTCTTCAGATATCTTTTTGTATGTATATCTATCTCTACTCCAGTTAAATGATGTTGTCCAGCTGAAATCGTTAGTCAATATAGGTTCTCCTCCTATGGCAATCTCAACTCCTGAGCGTTGGCGCTCCTCGTCACTATTAACATAGAATCCATCATATCCACTCGCTTCACTAACAGAGGCTGTTGTTACAAAATCTGTATTTAATTTATTATAGTATGTTAAATCTACCCAAGCTCTGTTTGTAAACCAGTGCATTGCAGCTCCAATTTCGTAAGTTGTAGAGTTTTGTGAGCGTAAATCATCAGGTCTAATTGTGCCAGGATATTCGGCGCTATTCATTCCGTCCCATCTATTTGTAGTAATGTCATATACATTTTTTGTGTCATAAATGCTTATATCGCTTTTAGTTTGTGTCCAAGATGCTCTAACTTTTAGGATATCCCACCACTCTGGTAATTTTATAAGTTCTGATACAATAAAGCTACCTGCAAAAGATGGATAAAAATATGATCTTGTATTTTGAGGAAGTGCACTTGACCAGTCATTACGTGCTGTAATATCTAAGAATAGATAGTCATCCCAAGCTAATGATGCTTTTCCATAGATACTGTTCACTTGCTTTTCACCTTTAGAAGAGCCTGTGTTTGGAACATCCACAGATGCGCTTATTGAGTAGAAACCAGGAACAGATAGTCCATTATTTGTTTCGTTCCATACATTTTCATCTTCGTAGTAATATATTGATCCTCCACCTAGAATATTTAGATTGAATTTACCTATGCTAAGATCATAAGTTGCCATAATATCATTATTGAGACTATATCCTGCCACTTGTCTTTGGTAATAGTATCCATTGGTATCCCAGCCCCCAATTGCACTCTTAGCATTTCTTTCAATAGTCTTAGAACTATACGAATCAAAACCAGATCTAACCATTACTTTGAAATTTTTAGAGACATCATAACTGATTGATGCAAAGCCATTTGTTACGTTGTAATCGTTGCTCCTTACTATTTCATTTGCAATAAACCACGGGTTGTCGTACCAATTTTCTGTCCACCAACTCTGCTGAATATCCTCTTTGCCTTTTACCCAATAATTCTTATAATCTCTTAGATCATAATCAGTACCAGACCAAACTAAAATATTATATAAGTATCCTCCTGTTCCATATCCTGTTCCGTGATTGTTTGGGTAGAAGCGCTTATTGAATGAAATATTACCTTCAAAAGTAAATTTGTCTAACTTAATATCCCCGCCTAGTGAATAAGTAAATTTATTCTGCTTCATATTTGGATATTGTCCTTTATTATGAACGTATGATAGCGAACTTCTAAAGCCTCCATTTTCTCCATTATAAGCTATGTTTACATTGTTGTTTGATACTATTCCAGCTTGCATAAAGTTTTTTAGATTATCTTTTCCGCGTGATGTTAGTTCGGTCTCTCCCCACTCTTGCGATATTGGATCATATTGTACAGCAGTTCTTCCAATATCAAGTTTATCTCCCCAAACAAAGTCTTCATCATACTGCCCAGACATACCACCACTATATGAGGATTGAACCTCTGGTATTACTGTATATCCAACCTCAAAAATATTACTGCTACTCATCGAGATTGTCATTCCACTTTTACCTCCTCCTCTTTTAGTGGTAACAATTATAGCTCCGCTACCACCTCTTGATCCATATAGAGCCGATGCTGTAGCACCTTTTAGAACGCTTATGCTCTCTATATCGTCAGAGGGAACCTCGTTCAGTGTCATATTTCCATAGGGAATACCATCAATAACAAGTAGGGGAGACTCTCCACGGAGACTAATAGTTGGACTCTCTCCAAACTCGGTGCTATTCATTACATTTAAACCTGCTATCTTACCAGTCATAGTAGATGCTACATTCACACCTTTGACTACATTTAGATCATCACCTTGTACCTTTTGAACAGAGTACCCTAGAGCCTTTTCTGAACGTTTAATACCAAGTGCTGTAACAACAGTCCCCTCCAAAAGTTGTCTATCTTCTGCCAATGTAATATTTATTACAGCTCTATCATTGATAGGGGCGCTCTGAGAAATATACCCAATGCAGGAGAAGTTAATATTTGTGGCGCTATAATCTAATCCCGATAATTGAAAAGTGCCGTCGAGATTAGTAAATGATGCAATCTGAGTACCTGGTATAAAAACTGATGCACCAACTACAGGTTCTCCCAGCTCATCAACCACTTTACCAGAAATAGTTCTCTTTTCTTGACTCTTTTTCTTTAAAATAATTTTTTCATCAAAAACAGAGTATTCAATATCCGTTTTTAGAAAAATAACCTTAAGAGCCTCTGTTAGATCTACATCTTTAATGTTTACAGTTGTTTTTTTATTTACATCTACAATTTTAGAATCATAAATAAATGTAAAATTAGTTTGAGTCTCGATGGCTTTTAGAACCTCAGAAATAGGAGCATCTTCTTTATTGATACTAACTTTTCTAGATTGAGCGTAAGTGTTTATTTGACTGATAACTGAAAAAGTTATCAATAAAATAAAGATAGATAAATTTTTATTCATAATTTTGTTAGTAAATTTGGTTAGTGAATAGGTTGATATTTATTATTAATTAGATTTTAGGAGTGTAGAATGGTGCAACATTTTACACTCTTTCTTATTTATAATATTCTTATTATGTCGCCATTGTATTCATATTCAATGTCAATGGCTAACTTTAAGTATTTTAATATTTGATGAATAGACTCTTGGTTAAATGTGGCAGTTATGTTTGAGTTATATATATCTGTATTTGCAACTTCAAATTTTACATTATAGTTTCTACTTAGTATAATTAGTGCTCTCTCCATTGGTGTATCTTTAAAGATGATAAAGCCATCTTTCCATCTACTCTCTTCTATAGATTTTAGAAGATCTATATTAAAATCATTTGATTTTTTATCAAAAATAACTCTCTCACTTGGCTCTAAAATGATTGGCTGTATGTCTGATGATACATCTGAGCTACCAACTTTAACTGATCCTTCAATTAAAGTTGTCTCTACTATAGAGTCATTTTCGTAAGCCATAATATCGAATTCAGTACCTAGCACCTCTACATAGTAATTGGATGTTGTATTTACAATGAAGGGGACTTTTTTATTTGGGGTAACATCAAAGTATGCTTGGCCAGATAACTCAATATCCCTTAATTTTCTGCTAAATTTTTGCGGGTATTTAATTTTACTATTTGAATTGAGCCAAACTTTTGATCCATCTGGTAAATCTAGTTGAGTAACAACTCCGGTTTTTGATGCTACCTCTATCATAGGCGAATCTAAATATCCTTTTGTATTGTATGTATATAAAAGGGTGATAAGTATCGGGATAAATAATATTGCAGCTACTCTTTCTATATTTCTTAAGATTATAGCAAAACCTCTCTTTCTCTCTCTACTTTCTATACTCTTCTTAAATTTGGTAAAAGCTTTTTGATGGTCGGTTGCTTCATATACAGCATTGGCTTTTGCTACTTGGTTAAAATAGAATGCCTTCTCTGCAATCTCTTTGTTCTCTGGAGATTCTGATATCCAATTCTCTACTTTTTTTGCAACTGATTGATTTTCAGATTCTTTATTTAGATATTTTATTAAGTCAATTTTTTTCATAGTATTCTTCTTTTATATAATACACTTCAGAAATAAAATGTACTAAAGAAAATATGCACATTTTCTCTTTTTTTATAGAATTGAAGTATATATATTTGTTAAACCTAAACCTAACTTGTGAAAATGAATGACTTTAATATAAATAGCACTCTTGTGAATGAGATAAAAGCGGGTAATAGTGACGCTTTTGAGTTCCTTTATAAGAAGTACTATTCTAGGCTATGTGCATTCTCTGCACAATATGTAAGCGTTGATGAGGCTCAAGAGGTTGTTGCTGATTCAATGATGTGGCTTTGGGAGAATAGGGATAAGCTATTATATGAACTTCAAATCAAATCATATCTTTTTACCATCGTTAAAAATAGATCATTAAATCAGGCTAGACATAAGAGTATAAAATATAGAACACTAGAGATTTTTAAAGAGAAATATAAAGATGAGTTTGAAGAGCCTGATTTTTATACACTTGAAAATCTGAAATCGACTCTATATAAAGCGCTTTCAAAGCTGCCAAATGAGTATAGAGATGCGTTTGAGATGAATAGGTTTAGAGGATTTAGCTATGATAAAATAGCTGCAATGAAGGGCGTTAGTGCAAAAACTATTGCATATAGAATTTCACAAACGATTAAGGCGCTAAGAGTGGAGTTGGTTGAGTTTTCTCAACTGATACTTTTCTTGCTTATCTATTTATAAGATTTGACACCATTACTTAGGATCTCTAAATAGGCTCATTCTCAATGCAAAAAAAAGAGGGTGCCCTCTGACAACCTCTTTTTATATAAGTACTCAATAAAAATTATCTAATTATATCCATCTCTTCTATTAAGTGAGTAGCTCCTGCAAGCTTATCAATGATGAAGAGCGCATATCTAATATCAAGTGCAATATTTCTGCAATAATCGGGATCAAATACTATATCACTCATTGTACCCTCCCAAACTCTATCAAAGTTTACTCCAATAAGATTACCATTTGCATCTAGCACAGGGCTTCCAGAGTTGCCGCCACTTGTGTGGTTTGTTGAAATGAATGCAACAGGAACGCTTCCATCTACCTCCCAAACTCCATAATCTTTTGTTTTATAAAGATCTCTAAGTTTTTGTGGGATATTGTAGTCGTAAATGTTAGGATTATCTTTCTCTATGATACCATCTAATGTTGAAACAGGAGTGTAATATATACCATCGGCAGGAGAGTAACCCTTGACATGTCCATAAGCAACTCTTAATGTGGAGTTTGCATCGGGATAAAAAACTTTAGTTCCTCTCATTGCTTTATTATATTCAATCTGCCCTCTCATATATGTTCTGTAGAGTAGAGATAATTGGCTATTTACTTCATTAATGGTTGAACGAATATTCTCGTTGTAATATTTATTAGTCTCTACATAGATCTCTTTTGCCATCTCCAAGTTTGGATTCTCTGTAAATAGAGCATCAGCCCACTTTTCAATTGAACCATACTCTTTTAATTTATTCTTAAAGTACGGAGATTTATATTTGTTATCAATATTCTTATTGTATTGATCGTACAAGGCAATAAATGACTCTTTATCAATAGGCATATAGTAATCTTTATAGAACTTCTCTTTGCCTCGTTGATCTAATCCAGCAAATCTTATAATTTCAACAGCATTCAGCGCCTCATTTTGATAATCTGCAACCAATGATAGCTCTTTAATAGCGTCATAAAGTTTACTCATTTTTTCTACTAGGCCAGCATATTCAGGTTTACCTTTACTCCACTCTGTAAATTTCTTCTCAAACTCTCTCTTATTGGCAACTGTATTCATTTTACGGATACCTTTTGATTCACCTTGCCACTTTTTCCAAGCATTTGCTACAGAAGCATTTTTAGATGCGTATTTAATTCTAACGGCAGGATCATTATCCATCTCTCTATTCTGGATATCTAATCTCTTTGTTCTAAGGTTAATTTTGTGAGGATTTGAGATCTCTGCAGTGTACTCAACTGCATTTGAAAGAAGATACTCATTAGTTCTGCCTGGGAAGCCATAAACCATTGTAAAATCGCCCTCTTTTATTCCCGATGCATTTATCTTTAATGACTTTTTAGGAACATAAGGAACATTATCTTCTGAATACTCTGCAGGTTGGTTATCGGGACCTGCATAAACTCTAAATAGAGCAAAATCTCCTGTATGTCTTGGCCACATCCAGTTATCTGTATCTCCACCAAATTTGCCTATTGATGAAGGTGGCGCTCCAACAAGTCTTACATCTGTATAGTCTTGATATACAAATACAAAGTATTGATTACCATAGTAGATAGGTGCAACTCTTGCTCTGTAATTCTTGCCACCTTTCTCGGCCTTTTTAACAATTTTCTCTGAATTCTTTTTTACTATCTTATCTCTCTTTTCTTCTGTCATTTTAGGATTGTAACCTTTTAGAACAGCCTCTGTAACATCTTCCATATAGACTAAGAATGAAACTTTTAAACCCTTGTTTGGTAATTCATCATTAAATTTCATTGCCCAGAAGCCATCTTTTAGATAATCATTCTCAAGTGAGCTGTGTGATTGTATCTGTCCAAAACCACAGTGGTGATTTGTGATGATTAAACCTTGATCGGAGATAACCTCGCCTGTACATCCTCCACCAAAGTGCACGATTGCATCTTTTATAGAGGCGTTGTTGATATCATAGATATCTTTTGCAGTTAGCTTGAATCCTTTTGATTGCATATCCTTAATCCTCTGCTCAATCTGAGAAGGGAGCCACATACCTTCATCAGCAAAGAGATTGAAAGTAAATAGGATAAATAGTGAAATTAGTGTTAATTTTTTACTCATTGTTATAAAATTTAAGCGGGAAATTATTATTCGTATTACAAAAATAGTAAATATGGTGTTATTTAAAAATAAAAGAGAGGCTGTTTTGATTTAATTCAATACAGCCTCTAAGCTTACTACGCAGTTGATTATAATAATTAAGTCCTTTCTGCAGGTCTATCATTAGCCTGCTCGACATTTATTACCCTACCCATGTGTTCAGACCCATTTAATGCTGAGATGGCTTCTTGTCCAGCGGTTTCATTAGGCATTTCTACAAAGCCATAACCTTTGGACCTTCTGGTTTCTTTATTAAGTATAATTCTGGATGATGTAACCTCTCCGTAAGGAGAAAATAACTGTTCTAAGTCCTCTTTTCTAGCTTTAAAACTTAGACTAGATACAAAAATGTTCATAATGTGTTGTTTTTTGTTGTTGTGTAATACAAAGTTAAAAAAAAATAATTAAAAGTCAAAGTTTTTTATTAATTTTTTTTAATAACATTTATCTGAATTAAAATAACTTATAATACTTATTTTAATGTAGCCAGTTTAGATACTCTATAACTCTATTTAGGAGTGATATTATGCTCCCTAGTACATCTTTAAATAGATTAAATAAAATAGGTATGGGAGAAAAAAGAATGGTTAAGGTAAAGCAGTATAAAATTACAGTTGCTACTGGTATTGCAATAATATTTGTTATTAGAAAGAAAGGAGAGAAATTTCCAAAATAGTAGAAAGTGAAGGGAAGTGTTGCTATTTGGCAAGCAATAGTTATCGCGATAATATTTATAAAGTATTTTATAGGTTTTAATAAGTATCTATTTGTAATTTTATTATAGAGTGGGTCTAGTGAGTTTTTGATTATTGGCATAAGTAAAAATATGCCGAGTATTGCGCTAAAAGAGAGTTGAAAACCGATATTGGTGATACTTGAAGGATGTATAAGGCAGATTATAAAGGCGGAGAATGAGAGCACCTCTATTTTATTGGAGCGCCTCCCTACAATCTTAAAAAGCATATATAGTATTATCATTATAGTAGCCCTTTGTACCGAGGGCGAGAAACCAGTTATGTAAGCATAGAGAATAATTGAGATAGAGATGATTAAGATTTTTATCCGTTTTGTAACAAAGTTGTAATTAAGAAAAAAAAGGAGATAATTTATTATACTATATATTATACCTACGTGTAGTCCCGATAGTGCAAGGATGTGCATTGCTCCTGAGTTAGCATAAGACTCTTTTAGCTCTGGCGTGAGTGCACTTTTATCCCCTAGAGTGATTGCTGTTATAACAGAACTCTCTTTTTGATTGGGTAAGATATCTTTAACTATATCTAGAATTAAGTTACTTATATTGCTCTCAATATCTATACTCTCAACCATTTCCATTTGGTATGAGTGGGTAAATCCACAAATTGTGACTAATATATATAATAAGTATAGCGAATGAGCTCTAGAGATAAATCTAGACCTTATTATAATTATATATAAAATAATCAGTGTTGAACATAGTATAGTGGAGTATTGAAAATTATCTATATCAAGAATCTGATCTATTGATATACCCACCATAAAAGTTAGAGTTAAAAAACTCATTTTGCACAATCTTCCCCTCATTCTAACCTCTTTTTTTGCAAAAATAGATTAAAAAATAAAAAGATTGCATAATTTTGTTGTCGTGAAAAAAATTGCGTTTATAATTAATCCTATTTCTGGTTCAAAGCATAAAGAGAAAATTATCGAATATCTACACGGGGTATTTGATAGTACTAATTATGCGTGTGAGTTTCACGTGACAAGTTCATCTGAGGATGCCTATGTTTCTGCTAAAAAATTTGCAAAGAAAAAATTTGAAATTGTGGTGGTAGTAGGGGGTGATGGTACAATTAATCAGGTAGCAAAGGGGATTATTAAAAGTGATACAAAGTTAGGGATCATACCAGTTGGATCTGGAAATGGGTTGGCAAGACATTTAAAGATTCCGTTATCTTATCAAAAAGCAGTTGAGTTAATTATAAATGAGAATACTCAAATAATAGATGCTGGCAGAATCAATAAAGAGATCTTCTTTTGTACAGCAGGTTTAGGCTTTGAAGCTACAGTTGGTGAGAGGTTTAACTCCTCTAAAACGAGAGGTTTAATCAGCTATATAGAGTTTTGTGCAAGAGAGTATATTAGTTACAAGCCAGAGTCTTATGAGATTGATATTCAAGATAATATATATAATGTAGATGCCTTTCTTATAACATTTGCTAATTGTGCCCAATGGGGGAATAATGCTCATATAGCTCCCGATGCAAATGCTTCGGATGGAATGATAGATATGGTTGTTTGGAAAAAATCACCAATGGTTGAGATGCCAGTTCTGACAGCGGGATTATTCCTCAAAACAATTAAATTTTCTGAATCAATTGATACTTACAGGTGCAAAGAGGTAAAAATAACTAGAGCGCGTAAGGGTTTAATACAGTTTGATGGAGAGAGTAAGATGGAGGGTAAGGAGATAAATATCTCAGTAATAAAGCACGCACTAAAAGTTATTGTGCCTTCTCAGCATACCCTCACAGATCCTATCCCTTTTTTATAATCTAATCTCTATATGTCGAGATATCTGCAACAGGTGCCTGTAGATTCATTTTAGCAATCTCAACTTTACACTCATCAACCATATTTTGAGTCATATGATATTTATATTTTCCGTAATCATTTATCTCAAAATCACCAATATAAAAGAACCCCCACTTTTCAAAGAAATCTGTTAAATCTGTATTACTAACCTTACAAGCTTGTTTTACAAAGTTTAGCTGAAATTCTGCAGGATTACCACCTCTGGCACCCCATCCATCATCTCCACTCTTCTGAGCATCTTTGGCTTGGTTTCTAAATGCTTCAAAAAGATCGGGATAAAAATCTGGGTTTCCATTCTGTGAAAAATATAATTGGAGCTGCCAGAATGGGATTAAGCGATTGAAAACATCGTTACTTTGTAAATATGATATTTTACCATCAATAATCTCTTTTCTAGCTAAATCATAATTCTTTTGTTGGCTAACTCTACTCTCGTTTTTCCAATATGTAGTGGCATAAAGAGAGAAAATATTATTACTTACCTCGCCTAGTCCTCCCCAATTCAAGTATGGTCTCAATTGGTGAACGTGACCCACCTCGTGACTAAAACCCCAACAAGGGTCACCAGAAATTACGACATCTGGATTGGCAACCATATGCATTGCGTGCCCATTCTTTCCTCCCATATATGCAACTCCATCGCCATCTCTAAACATATAATAATTGTAATTAACGCGAGCTAAGATTTTATTATCGGGAACCTTATTATATTTTTCTAACCCCATTATTTGGTGTTGAACCATAACTAAAGAGTCGTATCGCGATACAAGATCTACACCTCTATTTGAGGCATGTTTCAGATAGGCTTCAACTGGGTAAGCAATTTGGATTCTCTCTCCAATTGCATCTAATACATTATATTTTGCACTATTTAACAGGCGCATCCAATCTTCATCGTTGTGTTTTTTTATGTCAAAATATCCATTCTCAGGGGCATTTACAAAGTGTATTTCCAATTCTTTATGATTCTCTGGATTGTCAAAGTAGTAGCTTACATAGGCTAAGCCCTCTTTTTTAATATCTATATTATTTATGCCCTCCTTTAAGGTGTAGCTCTCTTTTAATAATCCCCATCCTTTTGGATCATTGGTTGGATCCTCCTCATTTGGTGGGAGGCGATTCCAATCAGGAACTAATATGTCTACTGTTTCATTGCCATCTAATCCCTCTACGATGATGGTCTGATTCCCCTTTGGTAAAATAACACCTGTTACGCCTTGGTAGGCACTATATCCATTTCCAATAACTAACTCTTTCCCTAGGGCAACAGGGCTAAGCATAGGTTTATATTTTGCAAATCGATACTCAAGAGAGTAATCTTTTTCTAGCATCTGCAGTGCAGCTTGTTTGAGATTTTCATCCTTGATTTGCTCTACTCGTTCCTTTTTAACTCCTCGTTTAAGTGAGGTTGCCATTGGAGACTTAAATAGATCTAGATCATTTTCTGGAGAAACGGTACAAGAGGATATTATCAAAAAGATAATAGATAAAAATGAGAGTTTTTTTAACATGGTATTTTGTTTTAGTGTTGTTATTACAAATATAGATAATATTGTAAACCAATCAAATAAAATCTCTCTTGTATAGTTTTAATTTTATGTCTATTTTTGAGGTTGAAATAAAATTAAAATTTATGAATGTAACAGTTGTAGGCACAGGTTATGTTGGGCTTGTTTCGGGAGCGTGTTTTGCCGAGATGGGCGTTAATGTTGTTTGTATTGACATTGATTCTAAAAAGATTGAAAATTTACATAAAGGTATTATCCCAATATATGAACCAGGCTTAGAGGCTATGGTAAAGAAGAATGTTGCAGATGGTAGGCTTACCTTCTCTACTTCATTAGAGGAGAGCTTGGATCTTGCAGATGTAGTATTCATAGCAGTTGGAACCCCTCCTGGTGAGGATGGTAGTGCAGATTTAAAATATGTATTGGATGTTGCACGAACATTTGGTAGAAACGTAAAAAAATATACTCTGCTTGTTACAAAAAGTACTGTTCCGATAGGTACTTCTCTAAAGGTGAAAAATGCTGTCAATGAGGAGCTTGAAAAGAGAAATGTTGCCATTCCTTTTGATGTGGCATCTAATCCAGAGTTTTTAAAAGAAGGGAGCGCAATTAAAGACTTTATGAGTCCCGACAGAGTTGTGATTGGTGTAGAGACCACAAGGGCAAAAGAGTTAATGGAGAGGTTGTATCGTCCATTTCAGCTTAACAATTACAGAGTCATAATTATGGATATAATGTCGTCTGAGATGACAAAATATGCAGCAAATGCAATGCTTGCAACTAGGATTAGTTTTATGAACGAGCTTGCAAATCTTTGCGAATTAACAGGGGCAAATATAGATAAAGTTAGAGCTGGGATAGGAACAGATGTTCGTATAGGAAATAAATTTCTATACTCTGGGTGTGGTTATGGAGGTTCTTGTTTCCCAAAGGATGTTAAGGCTATGATTAAGACTGGTAGTGAGTATGGAGTGCCTATGAAAGTTATTACTGCTGTAGAGGAGGTAAATGATTCTCAAAAAGAGATTGTTTTTAAGAAGATTAAAAAAGCATTTAATGGAGAATTGAAGGATAAAGTTATCACATTGTGGGGGCTCTCATTTAAGCCTGAAACAGATGATATGAGAGAGGCTCCGTCGGTTGTTACAGCCAATTTGCTAATTGAAGCTGGCGCTAAGGTTAGAGTCTTTGATCCTATAGCTATGGAAGAGTCTAAAAAGCACTATTTAGGCGAGAGCGTTTTTTATGCTTCAAATATTTATGATGCGGCAACTGGTGCAGATGCAGTTGCGTTAATTACTGAGTGGAAGCAATTTAGGTTGCCGTCGTGGAGTAAATTAAAGGACGTTATGAGTGGAAATGTTATTATAGATGGGCGTAATATCTATGTGAGAGAGGAGTTAGAGGGATTAGGTTTTAACTACTACTCAATTGGTAAATAGTTTGTGCATTTTCGCACATTAAGAATTCGTTAATAATTGGATATTTATGCAGAAAAATGTTAACTTTTCTGTATATTTGCGTGTCGCTTATGGTGTCTATAAGCGTTTACATTTCTATTGATTGAAAAGAACTGCAAAAATCTGTTAAATTTTTATCTGAAAAGTTTGGATTTCTGGTTTTTTTTTGATTATTTTTGTATTATTTTAATTAAAAATTATATTGCTATGATTGTTTTTGTTTTGAACTGCGGAAGTTCATCGTTAAAGTATCAAATTCTTGATATGAAGAGTGAGAGTGATTATTCACTTATTGCAAAAGGAATGGTTGAAAGAATTGGCCAAGATAATGGCGAAATTTCACACCGTGTTACAGGTAAAGATAAGTATGTGGTAAATGAGCCTATTCCAAACCATACTGAGGGTATCAAAAAAGTATTAGACTTATTGATTGCTCCAGATCATAAGGTTTTAAACTCTTTGTCTGAGATAGAAGCTGTTGGTCATAGAGTTGCGCACGGAGGAGATCTTTTTAATTCTAGCAAAATAGTTCATAGCGAAGTTATAGAGGGTATTAAAAAATGTTGTGAATTAGCACCACTACATAATCCAGCTAACTTACTTGGTATACAAGCTATCAGAGACTTAATGCCAGGTATTCCGCAGGTAGCAGTATTTGATACATCTTTCCACCAAACTATGCCAGAGCACGCATATATGTATGCTATACCTTATGAATATTACATTGGTGATAAAATTAGAAGATATGGATTCCACGGTACAAGTCATAAATATGTTGCTCAAAAAGGAGCTAAATTAGCTGGAATTGATTTTAATAACTCTAAAATTATCACTTGCCATTTAGGAAATGGTAGCTCAATTGCAGCTATTAAGAATGGTGAATCAATTGATACTTCTATGGGATTCACTCCTGTTGAGGGAATATTGATGGGTACTCGTTGTGGTAATGTTGATGCAGGTATCCTAACTTATCTTCAAAGTAAGTATGATATGTCTGCACAAGAGATGAATGACCTAATTAATAAGAAAAGTGGTTTTCTGGGAGTTTCAGGTCTATCATCAGATGCTCGCGATGTAGAGAATGCTGCAGAAGAGGGGCACGAGAGAGCAAACTTAACGTTGGATATGCTTCGTTATGGTATTCTTAAGTATATTGGATCATATGCAGCTGCATTAAATGGTGTTGATATGATTATCTTCACAGGTGGTATGGGTGAAAATGACCCTGTATCGAGAGAGATAATATGCAAGCAACTTACTTACCTTGGAGTAGATTTTAATGTTGATGTAAATAAAGGATTAAAGGGTAAAGATATGATTCTTACTACTCCTGAATCTAAAACAGTAGTAGCAACTATTACTACAAATGAAGAGCTTGTTATTGCAAAAGAGACAATGACATTAGTTAGCAATCAATAAAATAATAGAGTAAATGATTACAAATTTTGAAGAACTATTTGAACAGTTACGTTCAAAACCTAAGAAAAGATTAGTAGCAGCGTGGGGAGTTGATGATCATACAATAAGTGCTGTTGCACAGGCAATTAAAGCTGGTATTGTAGATGGTATTTTAGTTGGAGATGAAAAAATGATCAACCAAGTGTGTATTCAAGAGAATATTGATCCTACTATCTTTACAATTATACCAAATGATAATGAGCTGAAGTCTATTGCTCAAGCAGTATCTATGGTTAATAGCGGAGATGCTGATATCTTAATGAAAGGTTTGTGTAGTACAGATAAATATATGAGAGGAATTCTAAATAAAGAGAATGGTTTATTACCTCCAAGAGCGGTTTTAAGTCATATTGCAATTGTTCAGAATCCTAGCTATCATAAATTGATTATTATGTCTGATATGGCAGTTATTCCTGCTCCAGACTTTAAGCAAAAGCAAGCAATTGTTGGTTATGCAGTAGCTACGGCAAAAGCATTAGGTAACGCAAAGCCAAAGGTAGCTTTAATTGCAGCTACTGAGCAGATGTTGCCATCTATGCCTGCGTGTATTGAAGCAGCTATGCTTGCTAAAATGGCTGATAGAGGTCAGATTGGTGGCGGTGCATTAGTTGACGGGCCTTTAGCGTTAGATGTTGCGATTTCTCAAGAAGCAGTAGCTATCAAGAAGCTTGTTAGCCCAGTTGCAGGTGATGCTGATGCTTTAGTATTCCCTAACATTGAATCGGCAAATGTATTCTATAAGGTAAATAGCCAAATGTGTGAAAACGTGAAACTTGCTGCAATAGTTGCTGGTGCAAAAGCTCCTTGTGTTTTATCAAGTAGAGCTGATAGTATTGATACTAAGCTTAACTCTATAGCGCTTGCTGCAATTACTGCAAAATAATATATTAAATTTTTAACTATGGATAAACTAATATTAGCAATTAATCCTGGCTCAACTTCTACTAAGATATCTGTATATAACGGTAGTAATGAGGTTTTTACAACTACTTTAAGATATTCTCAAGAAGAGCTTGCTCCTTTCAATTCTATTATGGAACAATATGAATTTAGAAAGAAAACTATAATTAAAGCGCTAGAAGAGAATAATGTCAAAGTAGAAGATCTAGCAATAGTGGTAGGTAGAGGAGGTTTAGTAAAGCCTATTCCAAGTGGAGTGTATGAGGTGAATCAAACAATGGTTGATGAACTTATCTCAGAGAAAAATGGAGAACACGCAAGCAATTTGGGGGCTGTAATTGCTAATGATATAGTTAAAGAGATAGGTGGCGGAGTAAAGGCGATAATTGTAGACCCAGTTGTGGTTGATGAATTAGAGCCTATAGCTCGAGTTACTGGAAATGCAAAGGTTCAGAGGTCATCTATTTTCCACGCTCTAAACCAAAAAGCTATAGCAAAGCGATTTGCTATGGAGCAAGGGAAAGAGTATAAAGATTTAAATATTATTGTGGCACACTTGGGAGGAGGAGTCTCTGTTGGTATTCATAAGAATGGAAGAGTAGTAGATGTTACAGATGCACTTAGAGGTGAAGGTACATTCTCTCCAGAGAGATCTGGCGCACTTCCAGTTCTAGCGATGGTTGATCTATGTTTTAGTGGCGAGTATACACATCAAGAGATAAAGAAGATGATTGTAGGTGGGGGAGGTGTCCTCTCGTATCTTGGTATTGTCGCTTTTAATCAAGTAGAAGAGCTTGCTGATAAAGGAAACGAAGAGGCTAAGTTTATATCAGATGCTTTTGTTTATCAGCTATCCAAAGATATTGGAGCTATGAGTACAGTTGTAAATGGCAAAGTTGATGCTATTCTAATAACTGGAGGTATAGCTTACAATAAAGGATTAATGGAGAGACTTAAGGCTAAAATCTCTTTTATTGCACCTGTGTATGTCTATCCTGGTGAAGATGAAATGGGAGCGTTAGCAGGGAGCGGTTTAGCTATTCTGGAGGGACGCGAAGCCCTTAGTGAGTACAAGTAGCCATATAACTTAGATTAAGTTTTAAATGAATAGTTATAAAACGGATGTTTTAATAATAGGAGGAGGTGCTGCCGGCTTGTTTACAGCGGCAGCACTAATTCGTAAATATAGTAAAGTGGGAGGCTCTATACCCACTTTTATTATTGTAGAGAAGATGGATAGATGTGGTAGGAAGATAGCTATTACAGGTAAAGGAAGGTGCAATGTTACAAATACAAAGCCTTGGGCTGAGTTTTCATCTCATATTTATCCTAAAAATTCATTTTTTAAGAGCGCATTCTTCTCTATGGATAATAATAAAACTATGGAGTTCTTTAATGAAATGGGTTTAGATTTGGTGGTTGAAAGGGGCGATAGAGTCTACCCAGTAAGTATGAGAGCTTCTGATGTAACCTCTGCAATGTTGAATTACATAAAAATTGATGGAGGAAAATTAATAACAAGAGTCAGCGTTGTAAATGTAGAACGAGAGCAATCAGGAAATGGTTTTTGTACATCATTGTCAAATGGATCTATTATCTCATCAAAGAAGGTAGTTGTGGCTACTGGTGGCCTCTCTTATCCTGCGACGGGATCTACAGGCGACGGATATGCAATAGCAAAATCTTTCGGTCATAAGGTGACAACGTGTTTCCCATCCTTAACGGCATTAAAACCAAAAGATTATCGAGATGATTTACAAGGTATATCATTAAAAAATGTCTCATTAAAACTCTCTGTAAATGGAGATGTAGTTGCAGAAGAGTTTGGAGATATAGATTTTACAAATGGAGGTATAGAGGGCCCAATTGGATTTAAGATTAGCCGTAAAGCTGTTTGGAATTTGATTAATGGGCAGAAAGTTGAGGTTGCCTTGGATCTTAAGCCAGCTGTCTCTCTAAAACAGGTTACAGATAGAGTGTCGAGAGAATTAGCCTCTATAAAATCTGATAGTAAAGGTGTTACCCAATTACATTCTATCTTGCCTAAGCTTATGCCAAAGCAATTAATAAAACCATTCTTAGCTCTTAATAAAGATGTATCTATTAATAATCTTCCCGATAAATTAAAGAGTTGGAGCTTTAAGATAGATGGCTATGTAGGTTATGAAAGGTGTGTGATTACGGCGGGGGGCGTAGATCTAAAAGAGGTTTCTCAAAAGACGATGGAATCGAAATTGGTGCCAGGACTCTATTTTGCTGGAGAGATATTAGATCTTGATGGAGATACAGGCGGTTATAATTTACAGATTGCATTCTCTACTGCAGCTCTTGTTGCTGAAAATTTATAGGAAAATTCGCGAAACACCGTTTCGCAAATTTCCCTTATTCAATCTTGAAAGATATTTCACCAAACTTTAATAATGGTTTTTCATTGGCTTTAACGATAAGATCGTCACTTGTCTTTATTAAATCATAAGAGATATAATCCCCAGTTTTTAAAGAAGTGTATTTAGAAGAGTGTTGTATTAAATCTCCAAATAGAGATATTACCTCTTGAAAAGAGTTAATTGTTTTAATGTTTGTTGTAAGAGCGTTAATGTTTTCTCTAAATGTTTCAGCGTTTTTTATAGAAATCTCAATATTCAACCTTGATAGCTCTTGAATGAACTGCTCTATTTGTTCTATTGGAAACTCTTTAGAAATATACCAAGTGTTATCTAGTGAGTTAGCTAGATATTTATCTGAAAAAGATGACTCTTCTGGAATATTGTTGATTAATCTTATGCCGTATCCTATAACTGCATAATAGCGTTGAGCAAACTTTGAACTTATTGATTTTCCAGATTTATTGCATTTAATCCATATACACGGCACAGCGGACAAGGTTTTTATAGAGTCTAGACAGAAATAGTTATTTCTCTCCCTATTAATGGAGGTGTCTGGCCTTATAAAATATTCTTGTCCGCCGTTACGGAATGTAATAATCTTCAACGTGTAAATATTTAAATTGTTTAACGCATCTTTAATTTGATTTCCGTTAGAACTTTTTTAGTATCTAATGTGAAATCACCATTCATTATCCATGCATAGTAGCTTGGTTCAGATTTTAGGATCTCCTCTACCGTTTTTCCTTTATGCTTACCAAAGTTAATTATTGGCTCTTCTTTGTCATTGAGAACAATTCTTCCAGCGTAATCAACTAATTTAGTTCTAGTTGAAAATTCTGCTAGCATATCCATATCATTCTTTAGGATATCGGGATATTTATCTAATTGAGCCATTAATATCTCATATGTAGCAACTGTGTCAGCCTCTGCAGAGTGAGCATTCTCTAACTCTTTGTTGCAATAAAACTTATATGCGGCAGAGAGTGTGCGTTGCTCTAACTTGTGGAAGATATTTTGAACATCAATAAGATTCCTTTTTCTAAAATCAAAATCAATTCCAGCTCTTAAAAACTCTTCTGCAAGTAGGGGGATGTCAAATTTAATTGAGTTGTATCCAGCTATATCACAACCAACCATCCAATTGGCAAGGCTCTTTGCAATCTCTTTGAATGTAGGGCAATCCTTAACATCTTCATTTGATATCCCGTGAACAGATTGTGCCTCGGGAGATATTGGAATTGTAGGATTTAGTCTTCTGGTTTTTATCTCTTGATCTCCATTAGGCATAATCTTAACAGTACAAATCTCAACGATTCTGTCTGTTGCTATGTTAAGTCCAGTGCTTTCTATATCAAAAAATAATATTGGGTTCTTTAAATTTAATTGCATATTGCCTAATGTGGTGTTAGTTGTTTATTCTCATTGGCATTAGTAATGCGCAAATCTCCTCTTCTGGCTCTGCTTGTACCACAGGTTGAATGAGTACGGCTCTACTAGGGTCTGCCAATTTAATGCAAATTTGATCATAAGTTAAGTTGCTTAGTATCTCGATAAGGAAGGTTGATTTGAATCCAATCTCCATAGGTGTGCCATCGTACTCACAACTCATTGTTTCGTGAGCGCTCATCGAGAAATCTGTATCTTGTGCAGAAAGATCTAGTTGATTTTGCATCAATCTAAATACAAGTTGTCCTGTTGCTTGGTTTGAACATACGGCTACCCTTTTGCACGCGTTTAATAGTTCGCTTCTAGTTATTACAAGTAAGTTAGTATTATTCTTAGGGATAACTGTTTTATATGCTGGGTAGTTTCCTTCAACTAATCTACAAGCCATAAAAAATGAGCCAAATTTAAAGTGAGCAGTTGTTTTATTAAATAGTATTTCAACCTCTTCGTCTTCAAATTTACCCAAGTTGTTTTTTAATAAGTTCGCAGGTTTTTTAGGGATGATAAATGAACTAGGAGTCTCCCCTTTAATATCTAATCTCGTATAATATACCAATTTGTGTGCATTTGAAGCAACTAATGTTATAGAGTCGGTTGTAAGGTCAAAGAAGATACCATTCATAACAGGTCTTAATTCTTCATCTCCAGTTGCATAGAATGTGCTATTTATGCCTGAGTTTAGAGTGCCGCCCTTCATTTTTATTGTATTATAATCGGCTATTTCTGGCAGCTCAGGGTACTCATCTGCTGGTAAATATGGAATTTGAGCACTACCACTAGCCCATATAACGTTAACGATATTTCTCTCCTCTGATGTGCAAAGCTCTATTGGTTGTGTTGGAAGCTCTTTAAGGGTCTCTGTTAAGAGCCTTGCCGAAACAGCAATTCTACCCTCTTGTGCCACTTCATCAATATTGATAATTGTTTTTAAAGTTGTTTCTGAATCAGATGCCGTTACTGTTAGACTGTTCTCTTTTAGGTTGAAAAGAAAGTAATCTAGTATAGGAAACGAGTTTTTTGAAACGAGCACCTTAGATGCTGATAATAAACCGTGTAATAGGTTTGTACTTGACACTATAAACTTCATAATAATCAATTTAAAATATTTGACAAATCTAACTAAAGTTTTTCTATTTTTAAAGTGATGGCATATATTTTGAGCCACTACACTCAATAATTTTAAAATCATAAAATACTAATGAATATGAAGAGAAATTTTATTATCCCAAGTCTAACACTTTGTATAAGTGTATTATGTCTAGTACTAGTTCTAACAAAAAATAATAGAGATGGAGAGTATGTATATTCTCAAAGTACACCTATTTCCAATGTTTCATTTAATCAGTCTCAATTCCCAGATTTTACCTATGCTGCAGAAAATTCTATCAAAGGAGTTGTATTTGTAAAGGTCGTAGGAGAGCAAAATTATGGTAATGGCGGTCAATCTGATCTTTTAGAGTACTTCTTTGGATTTAGAGCTCCATCTTCACCCCAGATGAGAGTTAATTCTGGCTCTGGAGTGATTATCTCTAGTGACGGTTATATAGTTACAAATAACCACGTTGTAGAGGGTGGTAAGGAGATTGAAGTCACATTAACAAATAATAAAACATTTTCAGCTAAAATGGTTGGAAATGATCCTGTTACGGATATAGCGTTACTAAAAATTGATGCTGAGAATTTGCCTAAATTAAACTTTGGAGACTCTGATGCGTTAAGATTAGGGGAGTGGGTGTTGGCAATCGGTAGCCCTTACAATTTAAGGAGCACTGTAACCGCTGGAATTGTAAGTGCGAAAGGGCGTTCTATGCCAGATATGTCGGGAGAATACAAAATTGAATCATTCATTCAAACAGATGCCGCGGTTAACCCTGGAAATAGTGGTGGTGCGCTGGTAAATACTAAAGGAGAAGTTATCGGGATAAATACAGCAATAGCCTCAAATACTGGAGCTTATGCTGGATATTCATTTGCAGTGCCTAGCTCTATTGTACAGAAGGTTGTAAATGATATTATTGAATTTGGTACAGTTCAGAGGGCGATGCTTGGTGTTAGTATGACAGAACTTACAGACAAATTGGCGCAAGAGGCTGGTATTGAGGGTGATTTCTCGGGAGTCTATGTTGCTGAGGCGTTGAGAAATGGTGCCGCTTATGAGGCAGGAATTAGAGATGGTGATATTATTATCTCGATAGATGGTACTCAAATTAAGAGTCCTGCAGAGCTTCAAGAGAAGATAAGCTTGTATCAGCCAAATGATAAAGTTAAGGTTGTAATTGTGAGAGATGGAGCAGAGAAAGATTATACGGCAAAACTTAAGGGTAGGGCTGGAACATCAAGATTATCAGATGATGGTGAGAGTGTTGAAATATTTGGAGCTACATTGCGAGAGGCACCTGAAACTATTTTAGAAAAATTACGTATAAATAGAGGTGTCCAAGTAGTAGAGCTAAGTAATGGAAAGTTTAAGGACGCTGGAGTTAAAGAGGGTTTAATAATTACTTATGTAAATCAGACGCCAGTAGGATCAGCTCAACAACTACTGGATATAATAAGTAATGCCCAAAGAGGCGTGCTAATAGAGGGAGTTTATGAAAATGGCGAGACCTTCTATTATGGCATAGGAGTATAGTTGAAACTAAATATCTTTCAAGATAAATTATTCAGATGAGACAATTAAAAATCACAAAATCAATTACAAACAGAGAGAGTGCCTCTCTGGACAAGTACCTCCAAGAGATTGGACGCGAAGAATTAATAACAGTAGAGGATGAGGTTGAATTAGCCCAGCGGATTAGAAAGGGAGATCAAGAGGCACTTGAAAAGTTGACTAAAGCTAATCTTAGATTTGTTGTATCGGTTGCGAAACAGTATCAAAATCAAGGACTTAGTTTGCCTGACTTAATTAATGAGGGAAATCTAGGTCTGATTAAAGCTGCTGAGAAATTTGATGAAACAAGAGGTTTTAAGTTTATCTCTTATGCTGTATGGTGGATTAGACAATCTATTTTACAGGCGTTAGCAGAGCAATCGAGGATTGTTAGACTTCCTTTAAATCAGGTTGGATCTTTAAATAAGATTAATAAAGCTTTATCTAAATTTGAACAAGAGAATGAACGTATGCCATCTTCTGATGAGCTTGCTGATATTTTAGATATTCCTCGCGATAAAATTGCAGATACTTTAAGGGTATCGGGAAGACACGTTTCAGTAGATGCTCCATTTATTGATGGAGAGGACAATAATCTATTAGATGTGCTTGTGAACTCTGATTCTCCAAATGCAGATAGAGGTTTGGTTAATGAATCTTTAAATAAAGAGATTGAGAGAGCGTTATCAACCTTAACTGAGCGTGAGAGAGATATTGTAAAATATTTCTTTGGAATTGGAGCTCAAGAGATGACTTTAGAGGAGATTGGTGAGTACTTTGGTTTAACCAGAGAACGTGTAAGACAAATTAAAGAGAAAGCTATTCGTAGACTAAGACATAGTGCTAGAAGTAAACTTCTTAAGAGCTACTTAGGATAATTGCTAAATTATATTTACCTTAATTTTTAGATACTATTTATGAAAAAAATTATTTTTACACTTATGGCTGCAGGAATATTATGTGCTGGATGTAATAGTGCACCATCTAGTACAGAGAATGCAAACCCATTATTAGCTGAATGGACAGCACCTTATGGAATACCTCCTTTTGAAGAGGTAAAAGAAGAGCACTATATGCCAGCTTACAAAGCTGCAATGGAGGCTCACAACGCGGAAATAGATGCAATTGTTTCAAATGAAGATGAACCTACATTTGAGAATACTATATTGGCTTATGATAATTCAGGGGAATTATATTCAAAAGTTTCGGTTGTGTTTGGTAGTGCAAGTGGCGTAAAATCAAACGAAGAGATAATGAAAATTTCAAGAGAATTATCTCCTCTTCAGAGTGCACACTTTAGTGCTATTAGCTTGAATGATGCTCTATTTCAGAAAATTAAAAATGTTTATGATAAGAGAGAAACATTAGGATTAGATGCTAATCAATTAAAATTAGTAGAAGAGATGTATGAAGGGTTTGAAAGCAGTGGAGCAAATTTACCTGCTGACAAAAAGGAGGAGCTTAAGAAAGTAAATGCAGAGATATCTGCGCTACAATTAAAGTTTGGTCAGAATCTATTAAAAGAGACTGCCGCGTATACGTTAATTATTGATAATGAAGCAGATCTTAAAGGGTTGACTGAGAATCAGATATCTGAAGCAGCATCTCGTGCAGAGAAGGCAGGGCAATCAGGGAAATGGATGTTTGGTCTAGATAATCCTAGTATAATGCCTTTTCTTACGTACGCAGATAACAGAGAACTTAGAGAGCAGATGTTAGATGCTTATTTAAATAGATGTAATAACGGAAATGAGAATGATAGTAAGGAGGTTATTGAAAAATTAGTTGAATTACGTCTTAAAAAAGCACAGATTTTAGGTTATAAGAGCTCTGCAGATCAAATTTTAGTTGATAGAATGGCAAAGACTCCAGAGGCAGTTTATAATCTTTTAGATCAAATCTGGAAACCAGCATTAAAAGTAGCTAAATCTGAAGCTAAAGATATGCAGAAGATCATCAAAAAGAGCGGAGAGAAGTTTGAATTAGAAGATTACGACTGGAGATATTATGCTCAAAAGGCGATGACTGAGAAGTTTAATCTTAGCCAAGCTGAGATGTCTGAATATTTTATGATTGATAATGTTAGAGATGGAATTTTCTATGTTTCAAATAAGTTGTTTGGAATAAACTTTAAGGAGGTTAAAGATGTTCCACTTCCTCACGCAGAGGCTCAAGTTTTTGAAGTTACCGATGTTGATGGATCTATTTTAGGTGTTGTATTCTTTGATATGTTTGCAAGACCTGGTGAAAAGAGAGGTGGAGCTTGGTGTGGTAGCTTTAGAAGACAGGGTTATAAAGATGGCAAGAGAGTACCTGGCTTAGTTACTATAGTAGGAAACTTTACTCGTCCAGTTGGTGATCAACCAGCTCTACTTACAGCAGATGAGGTTGAGACATTCTTCCATGAGTTTGGTCATGGATTAGATGGTTTACTTAGAGATGTTAAATATAAAGGCTTAGGTGGCTATCCTAGAGATTTTGTTGAGCTTCCTTCTCAAATTATGGAGCATTGGGCATTTGAACCAGAGGTGTTAAAGGTTTATGCTAAGCATTACAAAACGGGTGAGACTATTCCTCAAGAGTTAGTTGAGAAGATGGAGAAAGCTGGAAAATATGGTCAAGGATTTGCTACTATTGAGTATCTTGCAGCTTCATATTTAGATATGGATTTCCATACATTAGAGAGTATTCCAGCAGATTTAGATGTTCCAACTTTTGAATCAAAAGTTCTAAAAGATAGAGGAATAATAGATCAAATTCCTCCTCGTTACAGAAGTACATATTTTAACCATACATTTGGTGGTGGTTACACAGCTGGATACTATAGTTATATATGGGCTGAGGTGTTAGATGCTGATGCTTATCAAGCTTTTGTTGAGACTGGTGATATCTTTAATAAAGAGGTTGCAACAAAATATAGAGAGGAGATCTTGGAGAGAGTAGGAGAGGACGAAGCTATGACTCTATATAAGAACTTTAGAGGAAAAGAGCCAGGAATTGACGCTTTATTAAAGAATAGAGGGTTAAAATAGTTCCTAAGGATTAATAATTATAACACACATATCTAATAATGAGTAATATTGTTAGAAATGTGTGTTTTTTTTATTCGATTTTCTTGTATATACGAGAAATAGACTGTATCTTTGTGTTAACAAATTTGGTGAATTGTGCGTTTGGGAATAACAATTATCAATTAATCATAGAAACGGGGCTATATGGGTGAGTTCCTGTTTCAATAACAGAATTTAAAAACTATACATTATGAGAAAAATTATGATGCTAATAGCTGTGCTAATGATTTCATTTACTGCAATGAATGCACAGGATGTAAAAAGCGATTTAAAGAACGCTACAAAATTTGAAAAAGGAACTAATGCTATCGGTCTTAGATTAGGTGGTTTATCTACAGAGATAACATATCAAAAATTCCTTTCTAATTCATCACGCTTAGAGGCTGATTTAGGATTTTTATATACAAATGGTTTCAATCTTGCTTTAGCTTATCAGATTGTTAAGCCTTTCTCTATCGGAGATTTAGACTCTTTCAACTGGTTTGTTGGTGCTGGTCCAGAATTAGGATTTGCTTCATCTAAGCTTTTACTTGGAGTTTTTGTTCAAGGTGGTGTTGGTTACAATTTTGATTTTCCACTTTCTCTATCTTTAGATTGGAGACCTACATTCAGAATTACTCCTGCTACTGATTTCTATGCAACAGGAATAGCTGTGAGTGCAAGATACCGTTTCTAATAAGAACCGTATTTAATATAAAAAACGCTGTTTACAACCCATAGTAAACAGCGTTTTTTATATTAGATTATCTGCGTATCTTTATTTGATACCCAACTTTGACTTAATCTTTTTAGGGATAGAGTTCTTATGAACCATAATAGCTATTGTTTTTGCTTTTACAAAATCTTTAGACAAATAGTGATAGCCTGTTCCATTTCTTTCTGTTCCCCAAGAGTTCTTAGTAATATAGTATTCAACACCCTCTTGATCCTTTGCAATACCTGTGATATGCTCTAAATGATCATCAGTTGTTGTGAAATTCTCAAACCCTTCTTGTCTGCTCTCTTGAGTTACTGGCTCTTCTGTATATCTCTTTTCGATACTTTTAGCAGCTCTCACATCCTCTTTTGTATTAAGAGCTATATGATGTTGAAAAGCATATCCCTTTTCACTTACATCTCCATCCCAAGCAACAGTGTAACCGTTGTTAATAGCATTATCAATAATCTCGATAAGCTCATTTAAAGGTACATTATAATATAAAGCATGATCCCAATTGTCGGGAATCTCTACTGGAACTTGTTGGTAGAATGGATGGTGAGTAAAACTTGTAATCTCTACATAATCACTAGCATCTAATCCTAAACTCTTATAAAAACTCATAGGAGTGTACTCCTTGCCTCTATATTTAAATTCTTGAGGAACTTCACCTAAGTAGGCATCTAAAATACCCTCTTGAATCTCTTTAGGCAATCTTTGCTTTTGTTTTACAGCAGTTTCACTATTTACTTTTATATATTCAGAAAGCTTACTATGGTCGTGACTCTTAGAGTTATAGTTGATTCCATTGTAAACCTCCTCTGGAATTAAGCCATATCTCTCCATTAAGTATGTTACCATATGAGAAACACTACCAGGTCCAATATTGCCCTTGCCTCTTCTTAGGTAGTTATCGTCCATTCTTCTGTTGTAATTCTCTCTTACAATATACATTTCAGATAGATCATGCTCGCCTTTTCCTATTCTGATGATTTCAGATTCAAGAAAAGATGTAGTGGCAAAACTCCAGCAGGTGCCAGTTCTTGCTTGATTCTTAACAGGTGTAGCAGGGTTCTCCTTTACTACATTGAATTTGTATTCATATTGAGCAAAAGCTGTAGTGCTTAAGCAAAATACTAAAATCAATAGTGTTGAAAGTTGTTTCATAAGACTCTATTTTTTGTAGTTAGTTATAGGTTATATTTATTTAATACCAAGTTTTTTGCGAATATCTTTAGGGATTGCATTTTTGTTTACAACAATATTCATAGTCTTGTATTTAACGAATGGCTTAGATACGTACCAAATACCTTTGTACTTTCCAGCCTCACCCCAAGAGTTCTTAACAATATAGTACTCTGTTCCATTCTGATCTTTTGCCATACCATAAATATGCATTCCGTGATCATCTGTAGTTGTACCTTCGTCAAAACCTATTTGGCGCATCTCTTGTGTAATCTTCATCTCTTTACCAGGAGCATTTGTGTTGTAAAGTATAGCATCTTTTTCTTGATTAGATTTACCAATCCATTTTTCTTGATCAGAACCAGCCTCGGCTTTAGTTGCCTCTACATCGGGAACAATACCTATACCGTTTCCAGTAAATCCTTTTTCACTTACATCTGATGCCCAAGCAATAGTATATCCCTCTTCTATAGCATTATCCATAACTCTAACTAGTTCATCGATAGGTAGGTTATATGATATATCCCAACGCCAGTTATCGGGAACCTCAATAACAAATTGAGAATAGAATGGATGGTGTGTGAAAGATGTTAATGAGATATAATCATCGGGATTAAGTTTAAGAGATTCTGCATAAGTTTTAGGAGTATATTCTTTTCCATTAACAGTAAATTTCTCAGGAATTTCACCTAAATATGCAGCCATAATGCCGTCAAAACCTTCTTGCCAAGCAGTTGAAAGTTTTCTATTTGGTTTTTTTAATAACGCATCTACGTATGCTCTAGATACAGCATCTAATTCACCGTGTCTATGTTGATCTTCTCCATAGTTTAGTCCGTCCATCTCGTTATTAGGAACGATACCGTGGTTTTTAAATACACTTATTACGTCTCCAAATGAGCTACCAGCTGCAAAATTTAACGATCCGTGTAAACGTAGATATTTTTCTGCTTTCTCTGAGTAAGCGTTAGAAACAATAAACATCTCTGATAAATCGATATTTTTGCTTGCTCCCATTCTAATAGCTTCACTCTCAAGTAATGAGATTCCAGAGAAACTCCAACACGTTCCACTGCTATTTTGATTTTTAATAGATGTTATAGGGTGCTCTTTAACGTGTGTAAATACGTAACCCTCTTTCTCTTGAGCGATAGCTGCACTAACTGAGCAGATAGCTACTAATGATAGAATTGATTTTTTTAAGTTCATAATATAAAAATTTTATTAAGGTATTCTCATAAATTTATGTGTTTGTAGAGAGATGCTCCAATTAGGATTACTCTTTACATATTCAATGATCTCTGTAAGCATTGTCTCCATTTTACTCCACTCTGGTTGTAGATAAAGTCTACAATTTTTCCCAACCCTTTTTCTGTTCAGTTCCGCCCATTCAAAATCAGTTTCATCTTGTATAATTACCTTTAATTCATTGGCGACTTGGTAATTCTCTTTAAGAGGATGTTTATTCTTTTTAGGGGATAGGCATATCCAATCAAATCGTCCACTTAATGGCTCAGAACCTGATGTTTCTAAAAATATTTCAAGATTATGTTCAGATAGTTTGTCACAAAGAGGATCTAAAGGGTACCTTAACGGTTCTCCTCCAGTTATTACAATAGCTTGTGCTGGATGTGATATCGCCTCATTTACAATTGATTCAATTGTAATAGGGGGGAATTTTTGGGGATTCCACGTCTCTTTTGCGTCGCACCAACTACATCCTACATCGCATCCTCCTAAGCGTATAAAATAGGCAGGCTTTCCCGTGTGACAGCCTTCTCCTTGTATTGTATAAAAACTCTCAACCAAAGGGAGTAACTTGCCCCCCTTAAGTTCTTGATAATATTCTTGATTCTCTCTATTCAAAACTCTCTTCTTTATTTTAAATGTTTATTATAAAAGTTTCTCAAATGCCAATCTCTCTCCGCTCTCGTATATGATTTTCCCACATTTTGTAAAACCTAACCTATCCAAGCTTTTAAGCATAGCAAAATTGTCAAAATTTGTATCAACTCTAAAATCGTTAAAACCTTTGGCTTTTGCTAGTTCCTCTATTTTTGTCATAAAATGTATCGCGATACCATTTCCTTTAACCTCGTCTGCAACGGCCAAGCGGTGAACTACAACATATTTATGGTTGTTAATTAACCAATTACCATCTGATATGGTGTTGTATGCTGGCTCTCCGGTGAAAATTATTGCAGCGTATCCAATAATGTTTAAGTTATGGCTCTCTAAAATATAACCATTCTCTTGGTTTATATCATTTAGAATATCTTTCTCTGAAGGGTATCCATTCTGCCACTGATCGCTTCCATTATTGGCCATCTGCCTTTGCGCTTGGATGATTATCTCAATTATACGCGCTATATCTTCTAGTTTAGCTCTCCTTAAAATTAGATTTTCCATAATACTACAAAATTATAAATTTTTAGATACGTTGTGCATATTTTTTTTATTTTTGTGCAGTTATGTTAAATATAATAAAATACATACAAGAGAGTCTCAGAAAAAAAGAGTTAAGAAAGAGAAAAATAGCCATAAAAGGGGAGTACATAAATATAAAAAGTGTAAAATCCTTGGGTTTCCTCTATCCGCTCTACTCAAAAGAAGATTTGAATAATCTAAGAGGAGTTCTAAAAATTTTAGAAAGAAAAGGAATTGCGTTTAGTGGAATTATTGTTGACGTGAAAGGAAGTTTTCCAGTAAAAAAACAGGATGAAAGTGCAAGGACAAGTCTAAAATTATTAGAATCCCAGAATATCATAACTGTATATAAAGATGAGTTGAATTGGATAGGTATTCCAAAGAGTGAAAAACTGAAAGATATTTATAGTGCGAAATATGATTTATTTATAAACTTTGATAATCAAGAAAATTTCACGGCAGAATATATTTTTAGAGGAATAAATGTTATATGTATGATTGGTATGGTTAATCATCCCGATAATATATACGACATTGTTTTTACAGGGGAAAAAGGAACAATTCTAAATGAGAAGGAGTATTTGGAAAAGGTATTTTATTATTTAGATGTTATTAAAGGTGTTAAAAAATAGAGGAGGTTGAATGAATAGTGAATTTTTTATGGAGAATGAAAACTCAATGAAAGACCATCAAGAGTTTAATATATTGCTAGATAAATATAATAACGCTTGCGAAGTAGGCGAAGAAGATGAGTTGGATCTATCTGAAAATGAGTTTGATGTGTTGTTGGAATATTTTATGAATACCGATGCAAATACAGATGATGAGTTATTAAAGTGCTCTAAGTTAGCCTATACTAAACATCCATATTCGTCATCCCTACTATTAAAGTATTGTGACTCCTTAATAGCGTTTGATAATCCAAAGAAGGCTATAGATCTTTTATTATTACAAAAGGATTATTTTTCTGAGAATTATACCATAGATCTAATGATGGCAAGAGCTCATATAAGAGTAGGTGATTATGAATATGCAAGAGAACTAGTTGAGAATATTTCGCATACATCTGAGTACGACGAGATGGATTGTGATTTTATGTATAATATAGCTCAAGATTGTATTGACTGCAAAAAATATAATGAAGCGCTATTTTATCTAGAAAAATGTGTTGTTTTTGATAAAAAAGAGTTTATTTACTATACAGATATTGCTTTTTGTTACGATAAATTAGATGATATAAATAGGGCAAAGGAGTACTATGTTATGTATCTCGATAATGACCCTTTTAATGATAATATATGGTTTAACTTGGGAACCACTTATGCAAAGAATCAAGAGCACGAATTGGCGGTTGAGGCATTTGAGTACTCTCTAGCTTTAAATGAGAATAATGATTCATCTCTATATAACCTTGCCATTGTCTATTTGAATCTTGGGCAATATGTAAAATCAATTCTACTCTTTGAGAAATGCTTAAAATTTGATGATTCATCTACGCAAGCATTAATTGGGATTGGAAACTCATATTTAGGACTAACGGAGATGGGATCTGCAAAAATATTCTACAAAAAAGCAATGGAAGCAGACAGTAATTGCGTAGAGGCAGCTCTAGCTTTAAACAGTATGTCATTAATAGAAGAGTATCTAAGGTATAAAAACATAGAAGACTTTAGAAATAAAATTTTGCCTCTTGATACTGAAGAGATTGAGTGGTTGATCACATTTTGTACCGGATATAAAGAGTTAATAGATGATTTAGATTTCCTTAATGCTTTAGCTGAGGTTAAAAATAGATAATATAATAATAAGATGTTAAAATACGGAAAATACTTGATAGTGGCCCTAAAGGGAGTTTGTATGGGAGCTGCAGATGTTATACCTGGTGTTAGTGGTGGAACTATAGCTTTTTTGACAGGAATTTATCAAGAATTAATTGATTCTATCAAGTCAGTAGATGGAAAGGCTCTAAAATTGTTGCTATCGGGAAGAATAAAAGAACTTTGGGCACATATAAATGGGGCTTTTTTATTAAGTGTATTAATGGGAGTTTTACTAAGTGTTTTTTCGCTAGCAAAGGTAATGGAACATTTACTTGAATTTTATGAAATTCAGGTGTGGAGTTTTTTCTTTGGTCTGGTTTTGGCTTCTGCTATATATATATTAAAGGATCTCGATAAATGGAACTTCAAGAATGTGGTGAGCCTATTAATAGGGATAGTAACTGCAGTAACAATTTGTTTAGCTAGCCCAGCTGATACATCGGAGGCCTATTGGTTTATATTCTTATCGGGTGCAATAGCTATTTGTGCTATGATTCTACCTGGGATATCGGGTAGTTTTATTTTGCTACTACTAGGTAAGTATGAGTTTGTGATGGAGGCTGTTACAACCTTTAATATTCCTGTTTTTATAGCATTTGGATCTGGAGCCATTATTGGAATTTTGAGTTTTTCTCATTTGTTAAGTTGGCTCTTAAAGAGTTTCTATATGCAAACAATAGCTATACTCTCGGGTTTTATGATAGGATCTCTAGTAAAAATTTGGCCTTGGAAAGAAGATTTATTAGTAACAGACCTTCCTGTCCTTCCATCTAAATATACTGAGATAACAGGAGAGCCAGCTCTATTAAATCAAGCGATATTATTTACAATAGTAGGTTTGTGTATTGTGTTTGGTATAGAGGTAGTTGCAAGGATTCAGAAAAGAAGGATTGATAAATAAATTTATTTCAGAAAAGAAGTTAATATAAGTTTGGTGTTTTAATAAAAATGTCTATCTTTGCAGTTAGATATGTGCGGTATTGAAGTGCGCGAACAAGCGTGACTGATGTAAGTGTCACATTTTCATAAGATTGTAAATTGATTTGTTTGATGGAGGGGTTTGTCAGGCATTTGAGTGTAATTTATAATCATATTTAGAGAGGGGCTTCTAAAATATTAATTTAATACTAAAATATTATTATGCACAAAGAAAAAAATTATGTATCACCTACTTTAGAACTTATTGAGTTTGAAGTAGAAGTTGGGTTTGCCCAATCGGTATCCACGCCAGTTAATGGAACCATTCGCGAATTTCAAGAGGTAACAACTTATTAATAATTACAGTCATGAGAAAAGAATTTTTATTAGCTATAATGGCAGGAGTGATTGTAACTACATCTTGCAATGAAAAAAGTGTAAATATTGAAAATAGCGAAGCTCTTAAGGTGGGAGATATGATGAACGTATCATTCAATTCTGGCAAACCAGAGACAAGAGTCGTTCTTAACCCTTATGGTGGAACTACTACTACTTGGTCTTCATTTGAGAAAATCGATACATACGATTTAACAAATGGGTTCTTTAATACTCCAGATGATCCAGGAATTTCACGTTTCAGCACACTAATAGGTGAGGAGAATCCTGGCGATGATAATACAAACGCCTTTAGAGGTCAGCAGCCTGTTACTAATGTTTCCGACCCACTCCCTGATGGAAGTGTAAATGTAAATGTAAACTTTGCTACATTCTATCCTACTCAGGATAATCTTAAAAGAGGTGTAGCTCAGGGTAAGATACCAGCAGCTAGCTTGATCGAATTTTCACAAGACGGAAACCATGACATTCTTAGACTAAATCTTCCAAAGACTTGGAGCTATGAAGCAAATGTACAAGACGTTACTGCAACTGATATCTTTGATTCGTATGGAGAGTTTTTACCTTATATGTCAGTGCCAGTTGTAGGCCGTACTATTAACATTAAAGACGGAGTATCTAAAGCTGCTGATGGCAAAGGCGATATTGTACTTGACTTTATGCAGTTATTCCACTTAGCACAAGTAGTGATTGATTCTGAGTCTATTAACTATGATGAAGTTGGCGACATTGTAGCTCACCAAATGATAGCTACTATAGATCTACAGAGACCAACAGAAGCTGAACTTGAGTCAAATGTATTTGTCGGATCACATAGATGGATTATCGAGAATATTGCTAATCTGCCTAACACTGACGAAGCGTTAAACGCAGGAGTTTGGGCACTAGATGCAGCAGAGACTAGAAAAACCACTACATCTTCTATGACACTAAATTATGTAACTGCAGATGGCACCCCTGTAGAGATTACACCTTTACAAAGACAAGGTCAAGCAAGTACTATCTCATTCCCTATTCCAGTACCTCCGACTCAAGATGCAGTTGATTACTTCAAGCTAACTATTGAGTTCATAAACTTAGCGAAAGAAACAGTAATGGTAATAGAGAAAGAAGTTAATATTCCTTCTACTGTAACAAAGTGGGAGTTCGGACAAGCTTCTAAGATTAATGTTGACTACTCACACTTTGATAGAAGTTATATCCCGGTTAATTAAGCAAAAGATTTAAGAAATTATACCAAGGAGATTGTCTAATTAGATGATCTCCTTATTTTTTTTGTATATATAAGAGTTACTCAATTGTTAAAAAAAACTATATTTGTGGAGTCTTAGAAAATTTAAACAATCAATACTTAATATAGCAATGAAAAACTCAATAAAACTCTTTTGCATAGCTCTAACATTTTTGATAACGCAGCAGCTCTTGGCAAATGATCAAATTCAAACGGTTTCTACAAAAATAAACTCAAAATCAGGTGTTAATGGCGAGGCATATACGTCATTTACTTTTAATGGTTCTTGGTGCTGGTTTTCAGACCCGCGCGCGGTTTATTATGAAGGTAAATTTAAGCGAACATATTCTGGTTGGGTAGATAATTATGGAAATATTATTGTGGGTTATTATGATCACGATACAAAAATAATTGCAACAAAAGTTATTATGGAGCGATTAGAGATTGATGATCACGATAATCCAGCTATTCTGATAGATAAAGATGGTAAAATTATGGTTTTCTTTACGCGTCATGGATATGGTGATTCTCCAGAACCAAAGCCAATTTTTATGGCAAAATCTAGAAATGCAGAGGATATTGAGAGTTGGAATGGGGTGAAAAAACTCTATCTGAATGATGAAAAAGATAAAGTGGATGAGCGTACTGATTTTACTCATACCTACACCAATCCAATAGAGTTGAGCGCAGAAAACGGAAAACTTTTTATTTTTTGGCGCGGGGTAGATGGTAAACCAGGTATGTCTACAAGTATAGATGGTGGCGAAAATTGGACAAAGGGGGATATACTTTATATGTCAGACCCAATTTATCGTTTCAGAAGGCCATATACAAAAGTTTACTCTAACGGAGATAGTAAAATTCATTTTACATTCACATTGGGGCATCCAGATAGAGAGGATAAGAACAGTATTCTGTATACGTATTATCAGAATGGAGCTTTCTATAAAGCAGATGGAACGTTAATAAAAAAAGTAAGTGAATTGCCATTAAAACCAGAAGAATTGGATTTAGTTTATGATGCAGAGGCTGAGAATGCACGTGCGTGGAATTGGGATATTGCAGAGGATGAAAAAGGGAATCCAGTAGTTGTATATGCAAAGTTTCCAACAACACAGGATCATTACTATTGCTATGCTAAATGGAATGGTAAAAAATGGATAAATCATACTCTAGTTAATTCAGGAAGTTGGTTCCCAAAGACTCCTAAAGGTAGAAATGAGTTACAGAAATATTATTCTGGAGGGCTATGTATTGATAAAGAGGATGTGAATACTTTATATCTATCAGTTAAGAGGAATTCTGTTTTTGAGATAGAGAAATGGAGCACATCAAATGGGGGTAAATCGTGGAAGATTGAGCCAGTTACTAAGAATTCAACTAAAGATAATATTAGACCTTATGCTGTAAAGGGGGCAAAGAAAGGGAATTCATTACAAGTTGTATGGATGCAAAATACCAAATATATAGAGTATAGTTACGCAAGCTGGACAACTTGGATCAAGTGGTCTGAACGTTACCAAAGTGCAATAAAATTTAATGTCGAGAGTCCAATAATGACAGATCCTTTTAATCCTGAGCAGATTAAAAATGTTATGAGAAAGACTACAGATTGGCAATTTGCTAATCCTTATGATTTGGATAGAATATTGGAGTGGCACTGGGGTACATTTACTGATGGTGTTATAAAGTTATATGAGCTAACTAAAGATGATAGATATAAGCAAGAGTTAATAAACATTGGAGAGCACGCTAAATGGAGAACATTAGATGTAATATTTGACGGAAATAACTTAAAGATAGCCAATTCTTGGGCAAATCTTTACGCTATGGAAAAAGATCCAAGAATGATTGAAAAGACTCGTTGGGTACTTGATGTACATTTGGCGTCGCGACGACCTCAATTTGCGAGAATGGGATTTGGTGCAGAACCTTACCCATCTAGAGAGGAGTGGTGGTCAGTTTTAGATTATCTATTTATGGCTCCTCCAACCTTTGCAACAATGTCTAAAGTGACAGGAGACCAAAAATATCTTAACTATATGGATCAAATGTGGTGGAAAACAACGGATTATCTGTATTCAAAAGCAGATTCTTTATACTATAGAGATGATAGATATTTTGATAAAAAATCTGATAATGGCGCAAAAATATTTTGGGGAAGAGGAAATGGTTGGTTAGTTGGTGGATTAGTTGAGATATTAGATGTTATGCCAAAAGATTTTCATAATCGCGACAAGTATATTCAACTTTATAACGAAATGTCTCAAAAGATACTCTCGCTTCAGAGAGAAGATGGTTTATGGACACCGAGCCTTTTAGACCCAGGATACAAAGATCAAGGTGATGTTAGTTGTGCGACATTCTATGTATATATGTTTGCGTGGGGGCTAAATAATGGTATTCTTGATGAGAAGTATAGGCCACAAGTAGATAAGGCTTGGAGGGCTATTTGTGAAAATGTAGCAACTACTGGAAGATTAGGTGGAGCGCAAGGAGAGGGCATAGATCCGTCTAAGGCATTCACTAAGGGTGTTGATGATACACATATTTATGCTACTGGAGCATTTTTGTTAGCTGGATATGAGATGTATAAACTTGTTCAAGGAGAGTAGAGAATATGCTTATATTGCTATCAATTTTATGTAGCATACTCTCTTTTACTTGTAGTTTTGCGCAGAGTAATTCTGGTCTGGTGAAAAAATATCATAGGAATGAGATATGGGTAACTCCCTCACATAATGCTGCTGAATCAATGCCATTAGGTGGTGGCGATATGGGATGTAATGTCTGGGTAGAAGATGGCGATCTGATGCTTTATGTGCAGCGTTCAGGAGCATTTTCTGAACAAGGAGAATTTTTGAAATTGGGAAGATTGCGTATCACTCTTTCAAATAATCCTTTTGAAAATTATGAACAGTTTACCCAAGAACATAACTTGGTTGATGGAAATATTAAGATAAGAACGCTAAAACAAGGAGTTAAAACAGAGATCATTCTTTGGGTTGATATATTTAATAATTCATTGAACATTGCTGTAGAGTGTAATGAGCGAGTTAAAGTAAATGCAGCTTATGAAAATTGGAGATTTAGAGATCGCCCTTTGGTGGATAGTCCACAATATAGGGGTAGATTTAGTTGTTTCCAATTTGAATACGCACCATATAATATGACTAAATATCGAGATTCTATCTCATTCATAGGTGATAATAGTGTACTTTTTTATCATAGGAATAAGGAGTATTCGGAGTCTCCCCAAGTTATGATTTCTGAGCAAGATCTAGAGAAGTTTAAGTTTCAAATTCCTGATTATAACGCAAATAGAACTTCGGGTGGAGTTTTGTGGGGTAGAGGCTTTATGAAAGCTGGAAATTCATCGGGAGTATATCAAAAAACACCATATAGATCTTGGGTTATTGAGTCTGAAAAGGCAAAAAGGGAACACCATTTATTTTTAACAACAAATATTGAGCAGACGGCTACAATAGAGGAGTGGAGAGATGGTTTAGAAAATAAAAGAGTTATAGATAGCAGAAATAGTGGGAGTAAAGAGAAGAATATTAAATGGTGGAACCAATTTTGGGATAAGAGTTTTATTATTGTAGACCCCAATAGGAGAGAAGAAGATAGTAGCTATTATGATATGGGTAGAAACTATCAACTTTTTAGATATCAATGGGGCGGAAATATGTATGGAGATTATCCCACTCGATTTAATGGTGGAAATCTAACAGTAGATCCTTGCTTAACAAATAGTACTATGAGTTTTGATCCAGACTGGAGAGCCTGGGGGGGAGATGTATTTACTATGCAAAATCAACGCTTAATATATTGGCCAATGTTAAAAAGTGGTGATGTAGAGGGGATTAAGTCAGAACTGTCATTATTTACAAAAGCATTGCCAGGTGCGCTTATTAAAACAAAAGAGTATTTTAACCATAGTGGCGCAATGTTTACAGAGTATATGCATAGTTCTGGAATGGATTTAACGTGTGTTTGGGGGTGGAATAAAGAGCATCCAAATTCTCAAGGGCTACGATTGCGTTGGCCAGAGGTGCAATTTGCTGATTCAATTGTAAACTCACTAGAGACCAGAGGAAAGAATGCTGAGCGATATGTAGAAGAGGGTATGCTAGGAGGCGCTATATCATACCATTGGATGGGGCAAGTTGAGCATACGTATATGATTCTAGAGATGAGAAGATATACAGGTATGGACATATCGGAGTATATGCCTTTAATTAAGGAATCTTTGATATTCATTAATGAACACTATAAAGTGCGTCAAAGAGCGAGAAATGGCAGTGACTATGGAATTGATGGTAAATTGGTGATCTTCCCCTCTACGGCTTGTGAATCTTATAAAGGAGCCAAGGATCCAGTTGATTTAGTGTCTGGCCTTTATGCCTCTCTAGAGGAGCTGTTAAAGGAGCATAATAGAGGTTATTTATCGAGAGAAGAGGTAGAATATTTTAATGAATTTTTAAATCATTTGCCAGATTTAAGTCTTGGAGATATTGATGGAGATACAATTATTTTGCCAGCAGATTTTTATGGTAGAGGAGCTCCCGATGAGTGTCCTCAATTTTACCCACTTTTTCCATTTAATAGATACTCTTTAGGTGACTCTCAGATGTCATATTTTACCAATGCGTGGAAACACGGAACCTTCTACAAAGATAGAATTATAAGTTGGCATCAAGATGGTATTTTTTATGCTAGGATGGGAATGGTTGATGATGCCTCTAGGTATAATAGATTAAAGTTAGCAAATAGTAATAGACGTTTTCCAACATTTTGGGGGCCAGGGCACGATTGGGTTCCAGATCATAATTGGGGTGGCTCTGGAGCTATTGGTCTGCAAGAGATGCTGTTACAAACCATAGGCGATAAGATTCACATTCTCCCTTGCTGGCCTAAAGGAAAAGATGTGATTTTTAAGCTTCACGCACCTTATAATACAATAGTTGAGGTGGAATATATTAATGGGGAGATACAAAAATGTAACGTTATTCCAAAGAGTAGAGAGAAAGATGTTATAGTTGGATTATAGTGAGCCAATGCGAAGTCAAATTTTGTGAATTTTCCTAATTAACGATTGTTTTGTACTCTAACCACTCTAATTCCGTCAGTCTTAGAATTTTTATTAACATATTGAGCAATATCTCCAGGCTCAATCAAAACTTTTTTACCACCGAGTGATGCGTGGATGAATGTGACTCTATTATCATCTTTATAGACAATGCCAATGTGCGATATGTCTAGCCCATCTATAGATGTATTGAAGCAGACAAAATCGCCATTTTCTAACATTGACTGGGTAGATTCTATTTTATCTTTAGGAATATAAAAATAGTGGTAATTGTTTAGATTGTTTTCGCAATTTTTAATTTTTTCTATCTCTTTTTTGTTTCCCGATATCTGTTTGTATAGCTCTGGGTGAGTGCTAATAAAAGAGAAATTCTCATTAAATTCTACGCCACCTAATGATTTTGTAACCTCCTTTAAAATACCACTCTCTTCGGCCTGATCTATCCATTCACTGGTATAGTGTAGCCTTGAGGTGTAACCATCTATAACGCCATCTCTATATCTTAATTCTTGTAATATTTTTTTGAAATTACTAAAAGATGGATTCTCTAGATTTGAGGTTAATGCTAGTGCCAAACAGCTCTCTACAAATAAGATACAATCGGTCTCAGCTATGTTTACTACAAGCCTCTCAGGAACTTGTTCTAAAGTGCCAGCTACGTACGGAGTATTTAATCTAGATTTAGCAGTAATAATAATTTTATCAGGTATTGATTTATCTTTGTTTTGGGTAGATGTGATGCTCTTTATAATATCATTAAATAGTAGAGAGTCTCTCTCTTGAGCATTAAGATTTGAATTTATTAGACTTAGGAGCAAGGTGCTAACTAAAAAAATGAACGAAAACATTTTCATTATATTCTCTATTTAATTATTTTGACGTTATATTAAAAAAATCACTTGTAAAGATAATTTATATTTTTTAATTTTATATATTTACGACAAAATAAAACACGAACTGTAATTTTTGTAATATGCTTAAAAATAGACTATTATATAGAATTGTACTTGCTCTTTTTTCATTTGCATTTATGGCGTTAGTAACAAGTTGTCACTTTAGTCTAACAATTGATGAAGAGTATAATGAAAATGAGTATTCAAGAATGATTGACCACGTAGAAATTACGCAGAAGGGGAAACCAACAGAATATATCTACTTTAACTATGATTATAATGGACGTGTATCAACTATTGAGGATACATATTACGGAACTTACGATGAGTTCTTTTACGATGACTATAATGGTATAATTGTAGTGGAGCACGGTTACTATAAAAAGACAGAAATATTAGTTGACAATAATTACAATGCTATTTATGAGAATTATTATGAAAATGATTGGCTAAGAAGTAGCTTTGAATACAATTATAGAGGAGGATACCTGTCATCCGTATGGGCAGGAGATTATGATGATTGGAATAATCTTGTCTCGGAGCACGAATACTATTTAGATTATGATTATCGCGATAATTTAGAGGAGATATCATACTCTTATTATGAGAGAGGCTATTCGGTAAAAGATCTGATTGAATTTACTGAGTTTTCTCAGTATTATAATGATTATAATATAGATATACTCTCGATAATTGAGTTTTATATTAATGGAGGTAAAGCATCTCGCATTGGAATAACTGGCTATCGCTCAGAAAGATTACCAAGTGAGATGATTGTAACTTATAACTATAATGATCGCGACGAACGTATAGTTAGATATGATCTTAACTATACATACTCAAATGGGCAAATTACAAGAATTAGCCTTGAATCAAACTATGGGGATCAATTTAATTATTATATAACTTATACCAAGTAGTTCCAGCCATATTTGTCTTCAATTTCACCTTTCTGTATTCCAACTAAAGTTTTATATAGCTTAAGACTTTTTGGCCCGCAAACTAATTCTCCATTCTCATCTTTGTGATGAAATTCATAAACTACCTTGCTAGGAGAGTTTATAGTATCTCTATCCTCTATACAAGAAACAGGGGTAATTACAACTGCTGTTCCGCATTGACCAACCTCTTCAAAGGTGTTAAGTTCATCAATAGAGACGGCTCTTCTCTCTACATTCATCCCAAGATCTTTAGCTAGAGTCTCTAGTGAATTGTTGGTGATTGAAGGTAGAATTGATGGAGAATCTGGTGTTATATAACTATTATCTTTTATTCCAAAGAAATTTGATGAAGTAAACTCGTCTATATACTTATTCTCTTTAGCATCTAAAAATAGGACATCTGCAAACCCAGCCTTTTTGGCCTGTGCACCTATAAGCATTGATGCAGCATAATTTCCTCCCACTTTATATGAACCACATCCATAAGGGGCTGCTCTATCATACTCTCTTGAGATAACTGATTTTTGAGGTTGAAGCAGATTTCCACTGTATGAACCAACTGGAGCTACCATAACCATAAAGTGAGCCTCAGTAGAGGGCTTAAGTCCAATTTGCCCACCTGTTCCAATTAAAAGAGGGCGAATATAGAGCGATCCATTTACATTGTGTGGAGGAATAAAATCAATATTCTCTTTTACTGCCTGAGTAACCATCGCGATAAATAACTCTTTACTAGGGTATGGTATGCTTAGATACTCTGCAGATCTTATTAATCTTTCTGCATTTTTATCGGGACGAAAAATTCTCACTTTGCCATCTTTGCAATTGAAAGCTTTTATCCCTTCAAAGCATTGTAGGCCATAGTGTAGGGAGGCAGAAAAGGCGTGTATTTTAATATTATCATCTTCTAAACTCTCTATTTCACCCCACTGTCCATCTTTATATTGACAGCTGATTATTGTATTTGTTTTTGAATAGTTAAATGATAGTTTACTCCAGTCCATAGTATATTGATTAAAAATAAGATTAAGTAAATTTAGTAAATCTTTTTATATAAGAATCTCAAATAGATCTTTTTTATTGTTAAGATATTCATATGCAATATTATTGCGTTTCATTCTCTCAATAAGAGAATCAAAATCATCTCTGCTAGCTAGTTCTATCCCTATTACTGCTGGCCCTTGGTCTTTATTTGTCTTTTTTGTGTAAGAGAAATGAGTGATATCATCGTTTGGGCCAAGAGCGTCTTGAACAAATGAAAGAAGAGCCCCAGAGCGTTGAGGGAATCTAATTATAAAATAGTGCTTTAAGCCCTCATATAAAAGTGATTTCTCTCTAATCTCCTCTGTTCTAGTAATATCATTATTGCTGCCACTCAGAATGCAAACTATGTTTTTATTTTTAATCTCCTCTCTAAAGAATTTTAGAGCAGTGACCGCTAGCGCACCTGCAGGCTCTGCAACTATAGCATCTTTATTGTAAAGATTTAAAATTGAGGAGCAAATAGCCCCCTCTGGAATGGCGATAATATCATCTAAAACATCTTTACAGACATTAAATGTATAATCTCCAACTCTCTTTACAGCTGCGCCATCTACAAATTTGTCAATCTTATCTAAAGTCACAACCTCTCCTGATTCAACTGAGCGTTTCATACCCGCTGCACCTATTGGCTCAACTCCAATTACTTTAGTATTTGGGCTTGTCTGTTTTACATAGGCGCCTAGCCCTGCTGCAAGTCCGCCACCACCTATCGGAACAAAAATATAATCAGGTTTCTCTTTACAAGCCTCAATGATCTCTAAGCCTATGGTTCCTTGACCTTCAATTACATAAGGGTCGTCAAAAGGTGGAACAAAGAGTTTGTTTTCATTTTTGGCATACTCAATAGCTATTCTGTTTGAATCATCAAAGGTGTCACCTTTAAGGATGATCTCAATATTGCCATTCCCAAACATCTTAACCTGTTCAATTTTCTGTTTAGGTGTTGTTGTAGGCATAAAGATATATCCTTTAATGCCAAGATAATTACAAGAGTATGCTACCCCTTGAGCGTGATTTCCAGCACTTGCGCAAACTACGCCGCTGCTACAATCACTAGTAGGAATACTCTTAATTTTATTAAATGCACCTCTAATCTTATATGAGCGAACAATTTGCAAATCTTCTCTTTTTAAGTAAATATTTGCGCCGTACTCATTTGAGAGGTTCATATTATACATAAGCGGGGTAGGGGATATGATCTCCCCTAATCTCTCCCTCGCTTTTGTAATATCTTCTATTTTAGGAAAATATCTTTTTGATGGCATATTTATAATTTGCTATTTAGATTCATTTTCTGGGCGTAGTGAACGAACAGCCTCACCCGCACGCCACATTTCACTCTCTCTTAATTCAGCAAGTTCTGCTTCAAGTTTAATTCTATAATCAGATTTGCTATTTGAATCAATAGATACTTGCGCTTCGTTACCAGTTTTAACCTCATTGTATAGTTCGTTAAATACAGGCATTGTTGCGTCGCGGAATTTTTTCCACCAATCTAGAGCACCTCTTTGAGCTGTTGTAGAGCAGTTTGCATACATCCAATCCATGCCGTTCTCTGCAACAAGAGGCATAAGACTTTGTGTTAATTCCTCTACGGTTTCGTTAAAAGCCTCAGAAGGTGAATGACCGTTCTCTCTTAGAACTTGATATTGAGCAGCAAAGATACCTTGGATAGCACCCATTAATGTGCCTCTCTCTCCGGTTAGATCTGAATATACCTCTTTTTTAAATGTTGTTTCAAAAAGGTAACCGCTACCAATACCTATTCCTAATGCGATTGCTCTCTCTTTTGCTCTACCAGTAATATCTTGATATACAGCGTAAGAAGAGTTTAGGCCTTTTCCAGCTAAGAATAATCTTCTAAGAGATGTTCCTGAGCCCTTAGGAGCAACTAAAATTACATCAACATCTGCTGGAGGTATAATTCCAGTTCTATCGCTATAGGTAACACCAAAGCCGTGTGAGAAGTAAAGTGCTTTACCAGGAGCTAGATTAGCTTTAATTGTTGGCCAAACAGCAATTTGTCCTGCATCAGAAAGTAAAACTTTTATGATTGAGCCCTTCTGACAAGCCTCTTCAATTTCAAAAAGTGTTTCACCAGGTACCCAGCCATCTTTTACAGCCTTCTCCCATGTAGCAGAATCTTTTCTTTGTCCAATAATAACATTAAACCCATTATCTCTTAGATTTAAAGCCTGTCCAGGCCCTTGAACTCCATACCCGATAACTGCAATAGTCTCTTCTTTTAATGTTTCTAAAGCCTTTTCAAGTGGGTACTCGTTACGCATTACCACCTCTTCTACTGTTCCTCCAAAATTAATTTGTGCCATAATTTTTTAATTGTTTTTAATTTAATATTTGTATTCTACGTTGTTAATTTCTTCTATGTTTTTTATTTGATTCACAATATGTTGTATTACCTCTTCTGATGAAGATAAGCTTACCATATATAATCCATCTCCATTCTCAGAAGATTTAAGGCTTACACTCTCTACTGGTAAATGGCGTTGCATAAATAGCGATGTAATTCTACTTAATACATCCAATCGCTTTTTACCTGTTGCTATAACCGTTATTACTTTAGTATCCATAATAAGAAAAGTTAAAAAATATTTTATTCTGGTTTTTTATCTATAATTTGATCAAGTGTTGCTCCTGCTGGAATCATAGGAAAAACATTCTCTTCATTCTCAACAACAACCTCTAATAAATATGGTCCATTCCATTCAACCATCTTAGCAACAGCATCCTCAATCTGAGAAGGGGAATCTATCCTATCACCCTTAATACTGTATGCTTTGGCTAGCTCCATAAAATCTGGATTTGCAAGGTGGGTAAAAGCGTATCTTTTATCAAAAAAGAGCTCTTGCCATTGTCTAACCATTCCCAAGAAAGAATTATTCATAATTACAATCTTAACATTAATTTTAGATTGTAGTATAGTACCAAGTTCTTGAATATTCATCTGAAAACCACCATCTCCACAAATCATAACCACCTCTCTGTCTGGAACACCAATTTTTGCTCCAATTGCAGCGGGAAGGCCAAATCCCATTGTGCCTAATCCTCCCGACGTAATCCAACTGCGCGGTTGAGCAAACTTTGCATATCTAGCAGCAAACATTTGATTCTGCCCAACATCTGTTACCAATAGTTGATTATAATCACACTTTTTACATACAGAAGAGATAACTTGTGCCATTTTAATTTTGTCTCCCGATAATGAAAGTTCATCATTAAAGAAATTCTCTTTCTCTTGATTTACAAACTTGTTGGCACACTCTATCCACTCTTTTCTATCTTTAAAGCTTTTGTTTGTAATCTGCTTATCAAGTACCTCAAGTGCTAAAGCTGCATCTGCGGTAATAGCTAGATCAGTTTTAATATTTTTATTAATCTCTGCTGGATCAATATCAATATGTATTATTTTAGCATTAGGTGCATAACCTTTTGTCTCACCTGTTCCTCTATCAGAGAATCTCATACCTACAGCTAATATAACATCTGCTAATTGTGTCAATCTGTTTGGTGCAAGATGTCCGTGCATTCCAATATTTCCATAATAGAGTGGGTGTGTACTCTCAATGGCAGATAATCCTAAAATAGTAGTTGCCAATGGGAAAAAACCTTTATCTATAACGCTTTTTAAGTACCCCTCTGCGCGAGATATTGTTACGCCGTGTCCAGCTATAATAAGTGGTCTCTGTGCACTATTAAGTAGTTCTGCAGCAATTCTTAGTTGATTCTTTGTACTAGGAGATAGCTGAGGCTTTGTGCTATTTTTAACTACTTGACTATTGTAAACAACCTGCTCAACTTGAGCATTCTTTGCTATACTAATAACTACTGGGCCAGGTCTCCCTTCGGTAGCAATCTTAAAGGCTTTTGGTAGAATATGAGGAATCTCACTGGCACTTGTAATCTGATAGCTCCATTTTGTTATTGGGAGTGTAATCCCAATAATATCTGCCTCTTGAAAAAAGGCACTCCCTAATTTATCGGCATTTACTTGCGCAGTTATGCATACAAGAGGCGTTGAGTCCATCATAGCATCAGCAATACCAGTTACAAAATTTGTAGCACCTGGCCCTGCCGTAGCAATACAAACACCAGGTTTCCCTGTTGCTCTTGCATATCCCTCAGCTGCGTGTACTGCACCTTGTTCGTGTCTTACAAGTATATGGTTTAGATTATCTAAGTGGTCATAAATTTGGTCATAGATTGGCATAACTGTTCCACCTGGGTATCCAAATATGGTATCTACATCTAAGTCCATTAGCGATAACATTAATGCTTTAGCTCCACTTATAGGGTTTGTGTCGTTCATGTTATTGTTTGTTTGTAGGTTTCTTATTAATCTATTTTTCTAACCGCACCCATATCTGCAGATGTGGCAAATTTTGCATATATTTTTAGTGCATTACTTACACTCCTTTCTCTAGATATAGGTGTAAATGCTTCTCTTTCTCTAAGTAGTTGTTGTTCTCTTCTTTGAATTAACACATCATCACTTATGAGAATATCTATTTTTCTATCCGGTATATTTATCTCGATAATATCTCCATTCTCTACCAATGCAATATTTCCACCGCCAGCGGCTTCTGGTGATACGTGACCTATTGAGAGCCCGCTTGTTCCTCCTGAAAAGCGGCCATCTGTGATTAGAGCACACTCTTTATCTATCTTCATACTCTTTAGGTATGAAGTAGGGTAGAGCATCTCTTGCATTCCTGGCCCTCCTTTTGGCCCCTCATATCTAATGATAACAACATTTCCTTTTTTTACTGTGCCATCTAATATGCCCTCTACGGCATCGTCTTGAGATTCAAAAACAATTGCCTCTCCTTTGAATCTCAAGATAGATTCATCTACCCCAGCACTCTTTACAACGCATCCATTTGGAGCTAAATTGCCAAAAAGAACAGCTAATCCTCCGTCGGGAGAGTATGAGTTTTCTACTGAGCGGATACACCCTTGCTCTCTATCTGTATCGGGAGTATCATAATATCCTTCATTTTTACCCAACTTAAGATTGAATCTGTTTCCGGGGGCAGATAGGTATTTCTTTGCTCCGTTGCCATTAAAGATGTTGTTTGCCTCAAATGCGTCTTTTAGGGTAGAGGCATCAATTCTGCTTACTGATTGATCTATTAGTCCTCCTTTTGCAAGCTCCTGCATAATTCCCAAAACACCTCCAGCTCTATTAACATCTTGAATATGATATCTACTATTAGGTGAAACTTTGCAAAGAACGGGAACTTTACGTGATAGTTGGTCTATATCTTTTAAGGTGAAATCTACTTCAGCTTCGTGAGCTGCTGCAAGTAGGTGTAGTATTGTATTTGTTGATCCACCCATTGCGATATCTAAACTCATTGCATTTAAAAAAGCCTCTCTTGTGGCTATTGAGCGTGGAAGAACAGATTGATTTCCGTTCTCGTAATAGTCTAATGCATTTTTTGCTATAAGTTTAGCAGCTTGCTCCATTAATGACTTGCGTTCTGCGTGAGTTGCTAGAACAGTGCCATTTCCTGCCAGAGATAAACCTAGAGCCTCTGTTAAGCAGTTCATAGAGTTTGCTGTAAACATTCCTGAACAACAACCGCAAGTGGGACACCCTTTTTTCTCTAACTCTTCTAACTTTTTATTAGAGAAAGAGTTGTCAGCTCCTTTAACCATTATATCTACTAAATCATATTTTTCGCCATCTATTACTCCCGCTTCCATAGGCCCTCCCGATACAAAAACGGCTGGGATATTTAGCCTTAATGCTGCCATCATCATTCCTGGAGTAATTTTGTCACAGTTTGAAATGCAGATCATAGCATCTGCTTTGTGAGCATTGCACATATATTCTACACTGTCGGCAATTAAATCTCTTGACGGTAGTGAATAGAGCATTCCGTTGTGCCCCATAGCTATACCATCATCAATTGCTATTGTGTTAAATTCGGCGCCAAAACAACCTAACGACTCTACAATCTCTTTAACATATTGCCCTGCGCTATGTAGGTGAGTGTGCCCTGGTACAAATTGGGTAAACGAGTTGACTATGGCAATAATTGGTTTCCCAAAATGCTCCTCTTTCATACCATTTGCTCTCCAAAGCGCTCTAGCTCCAGCCATCTTTCTGCCGTATGTACTATCTTTACTTCTTAATGGTTTCATTTTATAATCTTTTTTCACAAAAAAAAGCTTACTTAATCGGACTTTGATTAAGTAAGCTTATAATTTATTATACTTAAGGAGTCCTTTTTAACAATTCGTAATAATGCTAATAATAATGACGCTAATGACAATAAAATTAATCAGTCGAAGATTTAATTCGCTGATAATGTTGTTGTTATTAATGTTGTGGCTAATAGCAATACTCATTGTGTAGACTCTTTTGTTATTGTTTTATTATCCTTTCTTAAAGGTTTGTGAATACAAATATAGGATTTATTTTTGAAAACTATAATAATTTGTAATATTTTTATCGTTATTTTTGTGATTAATATTTTTTTTATTGTATATTGTTTTGATTGTCAGAAAATTACGATTGTGATAAAATGTAATCCAATTTGTGATGAGATTCTTTAATTACCATACAAAAGTTTCACTTATCGGGAAGAGGCCAAATAATCCTCCAGTATGTATAAATAGGGTATTCTCATTTTTGTTTATTCGTTCACCATTGACTAGTTCATTATATAGTCCATATAGCCCTTTTCCGGTATAAACTGGGTCAAAAATTACACCCTCCATTTGAGCCACTTTTTTTATAAATTCCAGCTCCTCTGGACGACTAATAGCATATCCTATTCCTACGTATTCATCATAAATTATAATATCCTCTCTATTTATTTTTGTTTGGTGATGTTGCTTATCTAATAATGTTAGAGCACCGTTTGATATTTGGTCTGCAATGTCTGTAAAATATTGTGTGTTGTCACATACGGCCATTCCAATAACTTTTCTATTAAGTTTGTGAACTTGGTTTGCTAAATGTAATCCTGCGTATGTTCCGCCAGACCCAGTGGCTATAACTATATTGTGAAACTTGATACCCATTTGTTCCTCTTGCTCTAAAATTTCTAGCATACAATTATAGTAACCTAAAGTACCAATCTCATTTGATCCTCCCTCTGGGATAATATATGGGTTGTAGCCCAATTTTTGATACTCTTCTGCCATCTTTGTCATAATTTCACCTCTACTATTACTATACTCTTCTCTTGTGCAGAATTTAACGTCTGCCCCCATAAGTTTATCTAAAAAGTAGTTTCCAGTTACGGCTGGCTCTTCTGATATTCTTAATAAAACAGCAGATTTTAATCCAAGTCTTGTGGCTGCAGCAACAGTTGCTCTACAGTGATTTGATTGTATGCCACCGCAGGTGATAAGAAGATTGCATCCTTTATCCTGTGCATCGGAGATAAGATACTCAAGTTTTCTTATTTTATTGCCAGAGAATTCACTGCCTGTTTGATCATCTCTTTTTATATATATATTTGAGTTTAATTCTTTTGATAATCGCTCTAATTTTTCAATTCTTGTTGGGAGATTAGATATGTTTAATTTTTCCATAAAAACTATATTTTTTTAGATTTATTTCTACAAAGTTATTGAAAAATATGATATCTGAACCTATATTTGTGTGCTAAAACATAATATTATAAAAAGATTATATGGAGGGTATCAAAACAGAGAAAAATAGTAAAATAACAGTAGTGATTCCCTGTTATAATCAAGAGAAATATATCTCTGAAACACTTGATTCTGTATTAGCTCAAGAGTTTCAAGATTGGTCTTGTATAGTTGTAGATGATTGCTCTACAGATAATAGTAGATCAGTGGTGATGGAGTATGTTAAGAGAGATTCTAGGATAAAATATATTCTTCAAGAGAAAAATGGAGTTTCTGCAGCACGAAATAGAGGGATTAACTTGGCTGATGGCGAGTATATTCTGCCGTTAGATGGAGATGATGTAATTTCATCTAATTATATGCAGCTGGCAATGAAGACTTTTGAAGAGGCTCCTGAGATAACATTGGTTTATGCAAATGCTGTAAAATTTGGATTAGAAAATAAGAAATGGCGTTTAGATGAGTACTCATTTGATAAGTTGAAGTTTGGGAACTCAATTTATTGCTCATTTTTTTGTAGAAAAGCAGATTTTGATAAGGTCGGTGGATATGATGAATTGATGAAAAGGGGTTTTGAAGATTGGGAACTTTTGTTAAGATTGCTTAATAAAGATTCAATTGTACATAAGCTCAATGAAGTGTGCTTCTACTATAGAATAAAAGAGGTATCTCACACTACAACTTCTATTAAATATAAACAGGAGATTCTCGACTATATTGTTAAAAAGAATATAGATCTATACTTAGGAGACACCAATCCAATAGTTCAAGCTAAGAAGATAAGGCAAGCTAAGAAGTTCTCACTTATTGCTAGATTCTATCTTTGGTTAAAATATGGTAAGAATAAAAAATAAAATAATAATGAAGAGGATAATAATCTTAATTTTAGTGTTAAGTGCATCACTAAAAATATGCGCGCAAGAAAAAAATGGGGAGATTCCAGTAATTAATACATCAGTTAGGCCGCAACCTGCTGAATATAGTAGAGGTGAAATGATTGATCCATTTAGAGACTTAGAACATAGAAAAGAGGTGTTATGGTTAAATTATATGATAGATTCAGTAGCATCATATATGAAACCTATAGCTGAGATAAGGGTAAGAGTTGGTGTTGATTCATTAACGCTTAGTGAAGGCGTGATGGGGGTTCATTTGTCTAAATCTTTGAGTGACTATTATTTTAGAGACTCTTCTGTAAATAGATTATATTCAATTGTTGATTGGTTTTTACCTAGTAGATATGATGATTATAGTCTTCAGTTACACGCAAATGGTTCTAAATTAGAAGATCTTAAGTCTATATTTTATTCTCAGAAAGATTTGGGTAGTGTAAAGAGGGGCAAGCTGTCAAAAAATAGTGAGCCAGTGCTTGTAGAGAATTTATCGAGACCTTATGAGATAAAATATGGATTAGATGGCAAGCATTTAGCAGTTTGGCAGAGCCACGGTTTTTATTATGAGCAAAAATTACAGAGATGGGAGTGGCAGCGTGCTCGTCTTTTTCAGACGGTAGAGGATCTTTTTACTCAAAGTTATGTGCTGCCTTTTATGGTTCCTATGTTGGAGAATGCGGGGGCAAATACTCTTATGCCAAGGGAGAGAGATACACAAACATCTGAGGTTATTGTAGATAATGATTCTCAGCAAGGATATGCAGAGATGACAGATGGGTGGCAGAATGGTTATACCCTTGGTTTTGCAAACCTTAAAGATTACTATGTTTTTGGAGAAAATCCGTTTAGAATGGGAACTTTTAGAGAGTTAAATAGTAAGTATTCTAAGAGACCAAATAGTGAAAATTATGTAGTTAGTTGGCTTCCCGATATTCCTCGTATGGGAGAGTATGCTGTTTATATATCGTATCACTCTGTGCCTCAAAGTACAAAGGGTGCTATTTATACTGTTAAATATAATGGTGGAGAGACAACCTTTAAAGTGAATCAAAGTATGGGTGGAGGAACTTGGATCTATTTGGGAACCTTTCCATTTGTGAGGGGAGCTAGTGAGCAAGGGGTCTATTTATCGGGAGAGACAGCAAAGAAAAATGAGGTTATAACTGCCGATGCGGTTAAGTTTGGTGGCGGTATGGGAAATATGGCACGTAGTGTCTCGGAGCAAGGGGCTACAAATAATGTGAAGAGTTCTGCTACAGCCCAGCAAAATATTCAACTGTTTGATTTTGATGTAAAAGAGGAGATTAGTGGCTATCCAAGATATACGGAGGGGGCAAGATATTGGTTACAATGGGCTGGTTATGCAGATAGTGTCTATTCGTATACAAATAATATGAATGATTATAATGATGATTATGTTTCTAGAGGTAGATGGGTTAATACTATATCGGGAGGATCAAGTAAAAACCCTGATTATAAAGGGTTAAAGATTCCGATAGATATGGCTTTTGCATTCCATTCAGATGCTGGAACATTCCTTACAGATTCAATTGTGGGAACTTTGGGAATATATACAAGATTCTCAAATGATAGTGATAAATACCCAACTGGAGAGAGTAGAATGTATGGGCGAGAGCTTACGGATATTATTCAAACGGAAATAGTTAATGATGTTAAATCTCTATATGAGCCAAAATGGAGTAGGAGAGGTTTGTGGGATAGATCGTATGCCGAGGCTAGAACCCCCAATGTGCCAACTATGCTTTTAGAGCTGCTTTCACACCAGAATTTTGCAGATATGAAATATGGATTGGATCCAAATTTTCGTTTTACTGTTAGCCGATCTATATATAAAGGTATTGTAAAATATTTTAGTCTGTTCAATGGTGGTAAGTATGTGATTCAACCACTGCCAGTTGAAAATATGGCGACTGAATTTGTATCGGGAGAAAAAGGCGGTTTGGGCGTGAAATTGAGCTGGTCTGCGGTAAATGACCCTCTAGAGCCTAGTGCAAAGCCTACGGGGTATGTTGTTTATACTCGCAAGGGTAATGGTGGTTTTGATAATGGTGTGGTTGTGAAAGATACATCTTTGGTAATGACTATATTAGATGGTGAAATTTATGGATTTAAGGTAGCTGCATTAAATGATGGTGGTATCTCTTTTCCTTCTGAGATTCTCTCAGTTGGAGTGCCAAAAGGGGTAGATCCTTTATCTTCTAATGGAAAAGAGAGAACAGTGTTTATTATGAATGGTTTTGAGAGGATTTCAGCTCCTGCCTCATTTGAATCTAAGGATTCGCTGTATGGAGGTTTTTATAATAGGAGAGATGCTGGTGTGCCTTATATGAAAGAGTATGCATTTACTGGTGAGCAGTATGAATTGCGCAGATCAATTCCTTGGATGAGTGATGATGCAACGGGTTTTGGAGCCTCATATACAAATTATGAAGATAAGGTAATTGCTGGAAATACATTTGATTATCCTTATGTTCACGGAGCAGCCTTTTTAAAGAGAGGATACGCGTTTGTGTCGGCATCAAAAGGTGCTGTGGAGAGTGGAAAAATTGAGATAAATAGCTTCCCGATGGTTGATATGATAATGGGAGAACAGGCTAAAACAAAGATGGGAAGAGGTGTTATGCCAATTGAATATGAGGTTTATGGAGATGCATTGATGCGTGTTATTACTGAGTATTGTAATAATGGTGGTAATATCTTGATCTCTGGAGCACATGTTGGTTCTGATGTGTGGGATAGTTACGAGGTAACAAAGGAGGCTCAAGAGTTTGCTACTAATGTGTTAAAATATAGCTTTGTGACACAATATACAACGCTTGATGGGGTTGTTAGAAGTGTCTCTAATCCATTTGGATTTGATGGAGAGTTTAAGTTCTCTACAAAGCCTAATGAGATGGTCTATAATGTTGAATCTCCGGATTCAATTGACCCTATTGCGGGAGAATCATTTACAATTTTTAGGTATCCAGAGAATAATATATCGGCAGGAGTAGCCTATAAAGGGGAGTATAAGAGTGTTGTTTTAGCCTTTCCTATAGAGACGCTTAAAGGAAAAGGTGAAATAGATGAGATGATGGGAGAGATAATTGATTTCTTTACTAAATAATTTACTATCTTTAATTATCTAAATAATAGAGTTATGGAGAATAAAAGAGTACTAGAGTTTATAGAGCTATTAAAAAAGGAAGTTAAACCTGCTTTGGGTTGCACTGAACCAATTGCTGTTGCTTTAGCTGTAGCTAGGGCTTGTGAAGAGATATATGGAGCTGGGGGTGAAATCTCAAACGTTGAGGTGTATGTGAGTGCTAATATTCTTAAAAATGGAATGGGTGTTGGAATACCAGGGACAGGAATGGTAGGATTAAATATAGCATCTGCACTTGCAGCAATGTGTGGAAAATCTGAATATAGATTAGAGGTGCTTAAAGAGGTGTGTAAAGAGAGTGTTGGAAGGGCTAAGGAGTTTGTGGAGGCTAAAAAAGTTAAGATTCTATTAGCTGAAACACCTATTAAACTCTATATACGAGCTGTTGCTTTTGGTAGCAATGGAGATGTAGCAGAAGCAACTATTCAAGATAATCACGATTCAATTGTCTCAGTAAAGATGAATGGAATTGAGCAATTGAAGAGCTCTAATAGTGAGAATGGAGAGAGTGCAGTTAAGGAGAAGGGTATTTTGGATTATAAATTATCTGTTAAAGAGATAGTTGAATTTGTAGATAGTGTGGAGAGTGATGATGTAAAGTTTATTTTAGATTGCGTAGCTCTAAATAGCGCACTTGCCGAGGAGGGGCTTAAAAATGATCACGGCTTAATGGTTGGAAAGACCATACAGGCAAAGGAGCACGATGCTGTTTTTGGAGATACTTTTTTAACTTATGCAATGTCTCTAACAGCTGCGGCATCTGATGCAAGGATGGCTGGGAGTACACTTCCTGCAATGAGTAATTCAGGTAGTGGAAATCAAGGTATTGCTGTTACTATGCCAGTTGTAGCGTATGCCTCTAAGATGAATGCTTCTGAGCAAGAGTTGGCCAAGGCGTTGGTGATGAGTCATCTTGTGGCCATACATATTAAAGGGCACTTAGGTAAATTGTCTGCTCTGTGTGGTTGTGTAATTGCCTCTACAGGAGCCTCTTGTGGAATAATATACTTGAGGAAAGGTGGTTATGAACAGATCTGTTCCTCTATTAAAAATATGATTGGAAATATATCGGGAATGGTCTGCGACGGTGCAAAGGTTGGATGTGCTTTAAAGGTTGCATCGGGAGTATCATCAGCTATTCAGGCGGCAGTGCTTGCTATGGATGGGGTTTGTATCTCCTCTAATGATGGTATTATAGATGAAGATATCGAGAAGACAATTGCAAATCTTGGTATTATAGGTTCTGAGGGGATGCAATCTACAGATAAAATGATTTTGGATATTATGGTTTCTAAATAGTTAGATTAGGTATGAAAGAGGTGGTTTTATATATCGCGATGAGTTTAGATGGCTATATTGCTGATGCCGAGGGAGGAGTTAATTGGCTTGCTGGGGATAATTCTGATCCCGATAATCCAGGCTCTTATGGAGATTTTGTTAATGAAGTAGATACTGTTGTTTTAGGATATAAAACATATAACCAGATTGTTACAGAGCTTTCTCCCGATAATTGGGTTTATGCAGGTAAAAAGAGTTATGTGCTTACGCATAGAGAGCTGGAATCTGCTGACGAGATAATCTTTGTAAATGAGGATGCTGCTGCGCTTATTGAGAGAATGAAATTAGAAGATGGAGGTAAAATTTGGATTTGTGGTGGAGCTGCAATTGCAAATAGATTGATAGAGGCTAATTTAATAGATAGATACCATATCTCTGTGATGCCGATTATCTTGGGTGATGGGGTAAAGCTTTTTGATGTTCAATCTAAATCTCTGGAACTGAAACTCACTTCTGTTAAGAGTTATAATGGGATTTGTGATTTGGTTTATGTGAGGAGGTAGACTTAGAGTGCGTTTTAATTGTATTTCAGTTAAAATTTATCGAAAAACAATAAAAAATATTTGTTATTTAAGAAATAGTGGTTTATCTTTGCTGATATAAATCAATAAAAATTTGTGTTATGAAAAGTAAAGACAGACTTCAGATTCAGTTGAAAGGTATATACGTAATATATATCTTAATTCTATTAATAGGAGTTATTGGAACAGTGACTTCAAATTCGTTTAATCAGGGATATATTGCAGCTAGAAATGACGTAGATTTAGCGTTACATCAAGCTTTTGTTGAGCTAAAAGATGGGGAGAGTCAATCTTATGAATATAACTCAGAGGGGGTAAGGTTAGAGGTTAAAGGTGTTGATATATTCGTTAATAAAGATGACTTACCCAATGAATATAAGAGGCAAATGAGCTCTATTAAATATGATCTTATTATGTTATTTTATATCCTCTTTGGCTCTGCCGTCTTTATTCTTATTGCAAAAATTATTAATAAAATTCGCTTCTCTATCAAAGGCGGTGAGCCTATTAATCAAAAGGCTATAAACTATACTCGCATAGTAGGGTTGCTAATGATGTTGATGGTTCTGTGCGAATGGATTTATAGTGTTTTTTCTCTGCGTGCAGTAAATATGCTTCTTGCAAATACAAAGTATATTGCTGTTTATGATATGTCTTTTAATTTCTGGCTATTAATGTGTGGGCTAATGATGATTCTTATGGCGCAAATCATATCAATAGCTCGCGATTTGGGGCAAGAGCAAGAGTTTACAATATAAAAAAGAGGAGAGTATGCCAATTATAATAAATTTAGATGTAATGATGGCCAAGCGAAAAATCTCGCTTGGTGCACTCGCAGAACGTATTGATATTACTCCTGCTAATCTCTCTGTTCTTAAAACAGGAAAAGCAAAAGCAATTAGATTCTCCACTCTTGAGGCTATATGTAAGGAGTTGGATTGTCAACCGGGGGATATATTGGAGTATAGAGATGAGGAAATTGGGTGAGAATGACTCTTTTTGGGTTTGTTTAGATTGATTCTTGCTTTCATAAAAAAAGTGCCTCCAAAAAATTATTTTTGTCTAATTTTTTGGGGGCACTTCATTTTTTATGAATTCAATTTATGACAATCTCTTATTGCCTAATCTAATACACTACTTAGATTCAGTCTCAGGATTCATTACAACCTTTATAAGGTTGCCGCTATTAACAAATGTAGAGGCAAATTTCTTTAACTTCTCTTGGGTAATGCTCTTGTTTACTAACTCCTCGTAATTTGTATCTGTATCTACACCATATCTGTAGTAGTAATTAATAGCATTGAGCCAATATGAGTTACTTATACGAAGCTCAGGGATGTTCTTTAAGAAGTTGCTCTTAGCCATCTCTAATTGTTCATCTGTAGCACCATTTGTCGCGATATTTTTTAATTCATCTATTGCTATTTGAATTAATTTTTCTGCTTGCTCTTTATTGGTGTCAAAAGAGATCTGTATAATGCCTTTCTCTTTTGGAATAGCATTTATATTACAATTTGCCGATACTCCATAAGTGCCACCTTCATCTTCTCTGATGCTCTTTGTGTAGACTATATCTAGAATATGTCTTAAAGCTCCTGCTAAGATGCGATTCTCCTCTGTGTATTTAATGTCTGTGCTGATGAATAATCCAATAGTTGTTTTTGGAGTAGTCATTTGAGTCTCAAATATATTGTCTATCTCTCCATTAGTTATGTCAATATCTCTGTCTATCCATTTAGGAGCCTTTTTAGATACAGGTAAAGAGCCAAAATATAACTCAACTAAAGGCTTTAATGTGTTGAGATTAACATCTCCAACAATTGTTACAACAGAACCTGCTGCATTTGAGAATAGTATCTTATATGCCTCTTCTAAATCTTTAATATTAACCTTCTCTATCATCTCTGCAGAAATTATCTGAGTTCTAGGATGGTTTTTATAGAGAGTCTCACTTATTGCCATTTGATACTTAAAGCTAGGTTGATTCAATATGTTTGGAAGAATCTGTTTAATTCTATTGATTCCAACCATAAACTCATCTTCATTAAAGCGAGGAGCAGTGTAGTATAGATACATAACCTGTAGAGCCATCTCTAAATCTTTGTTTGTACTATTGATGCTTGCTCCTTGAGTTAGTGTTCCAATAGATGGTGATACACTAAACATTTTACCAGTTAAGATTTTCTCCATTTGGCTCTCTGTAAATTCAGATAGACCAGAGCTGCCTTGGTATGTAGATAGTACATCTCTATTTATTACAGGTAAATATTTATCATCTAAAGTAGATGTTCCTCCATCATTTGTAATGTTTATTAGAATCTCATCTTTTCTATGTTGCGTAGGTAGAACTACTACCTTAATTCCATTCTTTAATCTCCATTCAGTTGAACCGAAAACTGATGTTTTACTCTTCTTTACTGGAGAACCTTTTAGAGTGGTAGGATCCAATAATTGAACATTTAAGTTCTCCTCTTTTGGAGCCTCTAGCTCTAATGAACTCATTGATTCAATAGATTTAATAATGTCAGCCTCAATCGGATGAGTTAATCCCTCTTTCTCAATAGAGTTATATAAACATACAACATTTTTATTTAGATCTATTATATCTTTAACTGCCTTGTTAAGCTGTTCGATAGTTATGAATGATAGGTACTCCTTTGTTATATCATATCTATAATCTGGAGTCATATATGGATTCCCATTAAAGAAATGAGAGATATATTGTGAAACAAATTGAGAGTTTCTTCTATCTCCAGCTTTAGTTTTTTGGTACTCTAAACTGCTTAATATATTTGTTTTAACCCTATCTAACTCACTCTGGGTAAAACCAAATCTTTTTACTCTCTCAATCTCTTTTAATAGAGCATTAAATCCCTCTAAACCACCATCTACTTTTGTTGCAACATTGGCCATTGTAGCAGATTTTGTTTTAGTAATATCACCAAATCCAAAACTGGCCCCCATAAATGGAGCATTTGGCTCTTTTGCAATATCAGATAATCTTTCATTGATAATGCTAGAAATTACACTCTCAAATAGATTTTTTATGTACACTACACCTAAGTTCGTCATCTCTTTTGGCACTGGATCCGTCTTAATCATTAATGAAATTGATGTATTAGTAGCCTCTGGATCTGTAATGATGCCCACGATAGGTTCCTCATTATTAGGTATTTGGTGCATGATTTTAGGCTCTGGATTCTCAGCTTTTGGAATGTCGCTAAATAGGCTCTTTATTTGTGCCTCAATAGCATCAACATCTATATCGCCCACAACAACTAAAGCCTGTAGATCAGGTCTGTACCAAGTTTTATAAAATTTCACAAGCTCCTCTGGAGGAAAGGTTTCTAGGTTATTTTTTGTACCAATAACAGTTGCAGTTTCATATTTAGAGCCTCCATAAAGGTACTTCATACTCTTCTCTCTCATTCTCCAACTAGATGTTCTTCTAGTTCTCCACTCCTCTATAATTACACCTCTCTCTTTTTCAATTTCAGCAGGGTCGTTGGTAACCAGATAAGAGTAGTCGTGCATAATTAAAAGGGCTGTATCAATAATGCCTTGACGAGTTACAGGAATATCATTTAGATTGTACATTGTTTGCTCTACGCCAGTTGATGCATTGATATTTCTGCCAAACTCAACTCCAATACCTTGGAAGTATTCAATCATCATTTTACCAGGTAGATTCTTTGTACCATTAAGACACATATGCTCTAAGAAGTGAGCTAAGCCATCTTGGGCAGGTGTCTCTTGGATTGCTCCAACATTTGTTAATAGATAAAAATCAGCACGTTGTTCTGGCTTCTTGTTGTGTCTAATGTAGTATGTCATTCCATTCTCCAACTTACCAAATCTAACCTCCTTATCATTCTCTAAAGGTGCATTTGGATTTGCACTCTGTGAATAGGAGATTAAGCTAGTGCATAGAATTAAAGCTAAGCAAATTAATCGTCTCATAAAATTTGTTTTAATTAATAAAGTCAGGGTTCTTATTTTAAACAAATATAATAAAATTCAATTAAATTAATCACTATCTTTACACCTCAAAATAGATAGTAGTACCAAATTTTATGGGATATTTTTCAAATGGGGCATTCACGCCTAAGCTTTTTCAGCAACTAAAGGGATATAATAGATCAACATTTATTAGCGACTTTATGTCGGGGATAGGTGTGGGGATTGTAGCATTGCCGTTGGCGATTGCATTTGGTATTGCATCGGGAGTAACACCCGAGCAGGGATTAATTACTGCTATTCTGGGCGGTTTTTTTGCGGCTCTTTTTGGGGGAAGCTCCACTCAAATATCGGGACCTACTGGTGCATATATTATTCTTGTTACAGGGGTGATCAGCAAGTTTGGGTTTGAGGGTTTCTTAGTGGCTACTATTCTTTCTGGCTTGATACTCATTCTGTTAGGGTTTCTTAAATTGGGTGACATTGTTAAATTTATTCCATATCCAATTGTGGTTGGGTTTACCTCTGGTATCGCGATAATCTTATTCTCTTCACAGGCACAAGATCTATTTGGGTTTCCAGAGAGTGTTTCATTGCCGGCACCCTTTTTTGAGCGCTGGAGTACTGTTTTTAGTAATATATCTCAAGTAAATATTGCTTCGTTTGTAATAGTAATATTAACAATCATTGTCTCTCGCCTCAGTAGTAAATTTGTAAGGAAAGTGCCAGGATCACTTATCGCGATAACTATTACTACACTTATAGTATTTATTTTTGGGGACCAAATGGGGCTCTTTTCGATTGAGACCATAGGGGATAGGTTTACTATTAAAGGGGCTATTCCTGCGCCACGTTTTCCGCTCTACTCTTGGGCAGGAATTGGGGAGTTGCTCCCCTCGGCATTTACAATTGCGGCACTAGGGGCAATAGAGTCTCTTTTATCAACTACGGTTGCGGATGGTATAACTGGGGATAGAAATAACTCAAATATGGAACTTGTAGGGCAGGGGGTAGCAAATGTTGTGTCGCCGCTTTTTGGAGGGATAACTGTTTCAGGGGCAATTGCACGCACTATGACAAATGTTACTAATGGTGGTAGAACGCCTGTTGCCTCAATTATCCACGCACTTCTATTACTTGCAGTGCTGTTTTTCTTAATGCCTCTAGTTGGTTATATTCCGCTGGCTGCATTGGCAGGAGTATTAGTTATAGTGGCTTATAATATGTGTGAATGGCGCACTTTCCGCTCTATAATACGCTCTAAGAGCCTAGATGCCGTAGTTATGGTTGTGACATTTGTATTAACTGTTTTGGTGGACCTAACAATTGCGATTGAGGTGGGATTACTATTTGCTGCACTTCTATTTATGCGCCGCGTAATGGCTACTAGTAGTGTTTCATTGGCAAAAGAGTCTGTTCAAACCTCAAAAGGGGAGGAGCTTAATATTCCCGATGGAGTTGAGGTTTATGAGATTGATGGACCATTCTTTTTTGGTATTGCCAATAAATTAGATGCGGTGATGATGTTAGCAAGTTCTAAGAGGCCTAAAATTAGAATTATACGTATGCGTAGAGTTCCATTTGTGGATGCCACGGGGCTTAACAACTTGGAGCTACTTATTAAAAAATCTAAACGAGAGGGGGTTGAGGTGCTTCTTTCTGGAGTAAATAGCGATGTTAGAGAGTCATTGGAATCTCACGCTTTTATTTCATCTAATATTAAGGCGGAAAATATTTGCGAATCAATAAGTATTGCGATTGAACGCTCGCGACAGATTTGTCACAAATGTGAGATAAATTCGTGACACGGACACAATAATTGATACAATATTAAAAAAAGCCTTGAATGAAAATTCAAGGCTTTTTTTAATATTGTGATCCAGAAGGGATTCGAACCCCTGACCCACAGATTAGAAATCTGTTGCTCTATCCAACTGAGCTACTGGACCGATCCAAGCTTTTAGCGGAACGTTTCCCGTTTAAAGCGGATGCAAAGATACAAATATTTTCTATTCTATAAAATTTTTTTTTATAAAAATATTAAAGCTCAATAAAGAAAAAGTAGAACTATTTGAATTTCAAAGTAATACTCCCGTGCTTTATTGAGCCAAATCAATTAAATAATATTTAGAACTTAAGCTAAAGCTTTCAAATTAAACCTCTCAATTAACATTTTAATGATATTTTTAGATAAGAATGGTGGAAAACCAGGACCCAAATTTATATTTTTTATACCTATGCTTATCAAAGTTAATAGAGCGATTATACCTATTTGTTCGTGGCCTGCAACATTATAAACAAATGGTAGATCATTAATCTTGGCAACCTTTAATGCCTCCTTTATTGATAATATAAAAGATATATGGGAGATACTATCATTACATTTTTCTACTGTTAACAATCTAGGCAACTCTAAGCCATTAATTACGCCAAACTCCATATCATTAAACCAAAGTTTTGTACAACCAAAAGCAATCATAACGCAATTATCTGGAATCGATTCAGCATACTTGGTAAAGATATTTTTAGTCTTCTCTTTACAGTCGCAGCCAGCAAATAAAACTATTTTATCAATTTTTTTATTATTTATCCCCTCTATAATCCTCCCTCTCATCAAGATAGCCTTATCCTTATTTCGTTCTCCAAAAGTGTAATTATGAGCCTTGTCTAAAAGCATCATTGCTTTGATTCCACACTCACCAACTGTAAATAATAGAGATGTCAACTGCTCAATAGTAATATCATTTCTACTAATCTCACTTAAACAATTTTCAATCATTGTATATATTGCACTCTCCTCAAACTTGAGATTTAGAGCGTGTTGTGTATGTAGTGCGGCCCCTGTTATTCCGCTAAAAACCAGCTCTTTCAAAGATTTAATATTTGCATCTTTCTCGGCTAATCTGCAGATGTTTTTTGCCGCCTCAATATACTCGCCTGGTTGGGGTGCTAAATTGATAATATCCATATCGGGAAGCAAAACTTCTCTCTTTTTTGCCTCGCCACAGAGTCTATTTTTTATCTCGATACCTTTTGCAATTGCCTCTTCAATTGTAGATTTATTACATTCGTCGGTGATTATTAAAAAGAGGGTCTCTACAATGTACCTAGAGGCATCTTGCGTGTGTGGGATCTCCCTCTCTCTTAAAACCTGATTAACTACAGCAGTTCCTTTTACTATACTAATCAACAATGTAATAAGAGAAGAGATCTCCAATTCTGTTATGTTTTCCTCTCTTTTGCCCATTTTTACCGCAATTTTTGGGGAGCAATTACAATACAACATACCCATATTTAGCTCGTTTAGAATTTATTTAGTTTAAATAACAAGTAAAATGAGAAAAAAGTTTGCTAGAGAGAGACAATATTATCTAATCAAATAGTGAAAACTTTACTCCAAAAAATATGCTTCTAGGGATTACGGGACCATAAATATATTTTGAATCTCTATCCGCTCCCTTATCAAAATCATCTTGGAAGGCATTAAATAGATTCTTTACACCTGCATTTATTTCAAAATCAGCGAATTTTGTAATTGTGAAATTGTATGCAAATTTTATATTTAGATCAAAGAATGATGGTGTTTCAACCGCTATGTCTACATCAGTACCAGAGCTAACCATATGTTGAACAAGCATGCTGCCTGTATATGTACCAGTTAAAGCAACCTCAAATGCCTTAGTAGGATTATATATTGTTGTAACATATCCATAGTGATCTGGAGTCTTAAACATTCTCTCTTCTGGAGCAACATTAGGATCGTCACTCCATTTCTCAGGCTCTTCGTATCTACTCTTTTGGAATGTGTAAGCCATTTACGCTTGTAATCTCTTGGAAAATACAACTTTGCCCTCAAGGTTTATTCCCATAACAGTTGCGCCAGAGCCATTGTATCTTTCAAAAAGGTTAGAGCCATCAGCTTGTGCACCTAATTCTCTTAGTGTGAAAACATCTTTTAGATAGGTGTGAAAACCCTCAATCAATAGATTTGTTTGTATGTCTCCAAAATTAAAATAAGTGTTAGCAGAAACGCTAAAACTCTGAGATTTCTCTTGTCTTAAATCATCTGCTAAGACTATGCTAAAACGCTCACCTCCAACTATAGATACGTGAAAATCTTCATCAAAAGCCTGTGGCGCTCTAAATCCAGTAGAGTATGTTGCTCTAAAATTGATCTTATCAGATGGGTTGTATCGTAAATTAAGTCTAGGGGAGAAGACTACATTATTAAGAAGGCTATGCTTATCAAATCTACCTCCAATTAAAATTCCCCACTTATCTGTACTCCATTCATTTTGAATATATCCGCCAATGGTGTTAATCTTTTGATCTGTATAGCGGTCATAACCAGGAGCTTCATCTATGATATTGTTGTAGTTATACTCACTCCCCACAACTAATCTATTGCTCCCGATATACCTAGTGATGTTGTAGTATTTGCCACTTCTGCACTATTGTAGGTTGGCTCCTTTGTAATAATATTTATTGTGCCAGCAATAGCAGATGAACCAAATAGAGCAGAACCGCCACCTCTAACAACCTCTACTCTGTCAATCATATTTGCAGGAATCTGTTCAATACCATAAACTCCAGTTAAGGCAGAGAAGACAGGCTTAGAGTCCATTAGTATCTGAGAATATTGGCCATCGAGACCATTAATTCTTACTTGTGGTAATCCGCAATTTTGACAATCCTCCTCAATTCTAACACCTGGTTGGTAGCTAAGAGCATCAGCTACTGTTGTTGAGGCAGTTGCATCAAACATTTTATCATTTACGATATTTACCAATGATGGGCTATTTTTTCTCTTTGTTTCACTTCTGCTTCCCGATACAACTACCTGTTCAAGAATCATAACATCTTCTGCTAATTCAAAATTAATTTCAATGAATTTATTTTTTTCAACCAGAACCTCTTGTTGCTTAGAAATATATCCAACAAAGGATGCTTCAAGTGTAATTTTGCCCAATGGTGCATTATGTAAAATATAGTGCCCGGATGCATCAGTAGTTACGTGGATGTTGGTTCCCTTTACAATAATTGTTACGTATGCAAGGTGCTCTCCTGTATTTTTATCAATAACGTGACCAGAGATATTTGAATCGGATCTAACAATCTCTTTGTCGGGAGTATTTGCAATAATTGTATTTGTGTTTACTAGCAATATGAATGTTAGTAAGATATATAGATATTGTCTCATTTTAATATAGTGTTAATTAAGTATGTTATATATAAACAGAAAAATGCTATTGTATCTTTAAAGAGACAATAACAGTAAAAAATGGTTGACCCATTTTTAATTAATTTATACTATATTTGACAGGCGATGCTCTTAAGGGTGTATCAACCCTTAATGTATAGCTAGGGAGAAATGTAAAGAGGGGGGCAAGCCCTATTACTCTACCCCCCAAGACATGGATTACTGAAGAAAAATTTATTAATAAACACAAAAAAAACGTTAATTGTGCAATTGTATTGTATACATTTGTTGTATGCGTATGGTCTGCATTCTTGAATGGGTGAGAGTGTGATGTGCTTTTTACTCTTAGCAAATTTCTCTCTTATGCCTATATGTTGTCTCTTCAAATTCACAATGCAAAAATAGAGAGTTAAAATATTAGGTGCAATCACCAAAAGTGGGTATTTATCGCATTGCCCAAATTCATATTTTATTCTATCTTTGTAATATAAAACATTAGCTTATGACAAATTTTTGGAACTCAGTAGGAGAGTGGGTAGTTACAATTAGTGATTTAATTTGTGGATATCCTCTCTTTATTTTATTAATTGGAGGCGGTATATTCTTTCTTATATACTCAAACTTTGTACCATTTAGATATTATGGAAGAGCAATTAAATCCTTAAGAGATAAGAGTGATTCACAATCTGGTCAAATTAGCTCTTTTGAGGCTCTAACTAGTGCCATTGCAGCTACAGTTGGAATGGGAAATATTGCAGGTGTTGCAATTGCCCTCACTATGGGTGGCCCAGGTGCAATATTCTGGATGTGGGTAAGTGCCATTGTGGGGATGGCAACAAAGTTCTTTGAAGGCTCAACGGCAATAATGTTTAAAGGTAAAGATTCATCGGGAGAATTACAAGGAGGGCCAATGTATGTTATTACTGAGGCTCTTGGAAAGAGGTGGAAACCTTTTGCGGTATTCTTTTCGCTATTTGGTATGATTGGAACTCTCAGCGTTATGCAGGCAAATCAGCTTACAGAAGCTATTACTACCGTGTTTACCACACCCGCAGGTATTGAGAATACTCTAACTTTACGATTTATAATTGGAGTGATTATGTGTGCAATAGTCTCGGTTGTGGTGCTTGGAGGGATAAAGCGAATTGCAAAAATATCCTCTAAGGTTGTCCCGATAATGGTTGCTGCATATTTTTTGCTTGTATTTTATATAATTGTAACAAACTTTAAGGATGTTCCAAATGTGTTTGTACAGATATTTGAGGGGGCGTTTAACCTAGAAGCTGGAATTGGAGGTTTGGTTGGGGTTGCAATAATTGGAGCCAGAAGAGCAGCTTTAGTAAATGAGGCTGGTGTGGGAACCGCCTCTATGATGCACGGAGCCTCTAAGAACAGAGAGCCTATTAAAGAGGGATTGGTAGCAATGATCGGGCCATCAATAGATTCTGGGCTAGTGTGTACCTTAACAGCTATCGCGATACTTCTTGCAGGAAATTACCAATCTGTAGAGGGGGTAAAAGGGCTGGAAATAGCAATTTTGGCATTTGAAAATGCAATTCCAAACTATGGAGCGTATCTTTTAATGGTAATTGTGTTTATCTTTGCGTTTTCAACAATGTTTTCATACTCCTATTATGGAGTAAAATGTGCAGGCTATCTATTTGGTGCTAAGAATGGTAAATATTATATATACTTCTTTTTAGCGATGCTTATTGTGGCGGCAATGATTCCATTAAAGGCAGCTGTGGGAATAATAGATTTAGCCTATGCGTTAATGGCTCTACCAACAATGTTGAGTCTATTCATCTTGGCTCCAAAGGTAAAGAGAGCGCAAAAGGAGTATTTTGAAAAAATGAAACAGAAATAAATTAGAAAATATATAGAGAATATGAATCCAGAATTATTTATATCGGGAGTAGCAAAAGAGGCGATTAAATCTCTTTATGGCGTTGAGGCTAATGATTCGCAAGTACAGATTCAAACTACAAGAAAGGAGTTTGAGGGCGATTTTACACTTGTGACATTTCCATTATTAAAGTTGAGTAAAAAGAGTCCAGAGGTAACTGCACAAGAGATTGGTGAGTTTATTAGTGGGGCGGCAAAAGAGGTTGAATCTTTTAATGTAGTGAAAGGCTTCTTGAATATTAAACTCTCAAAAGAGTACTGGAGAGATCTGTTCTATAAAATTAATGAGGTTAAGAATTGGGGCGAGTTGCCAGCTAGTGGTAAAACTATAATGATTGAGTTCTCGTCTCCAAATACAAATAAGCCGCTACACTTAGGGCACATTAGAAATAACCTATTAGGCTGGTCTGTGTCGAGAGTATTAGAGGCAAATGGGCATAATGTATTGAGAGTGAATCTTGTAAATGATAGAGGTATTCATATCTGTAAATCTATGCTTGCGTGGTTAAAGTTCGGAAATGGAGAGACTCCTGAATCGTCGGGAATGAAGGGCGACCATCTTGTAGGAAAGTATTATGTTCTGTTTAGCAATGAGTTAAAGAGACAGACAAAGGAGTTGATTGCGGCAGGAGTGGCTGAAGATGAGGCAGAAAAGCAGACTCCTATTCTAAAAGAGGCTCAAGAGATGTTGGTTAAGTGGGAGCAGGGGGATAAAGAGACTGTGGAGCTTTGGGAGGCTATGAATGGTTGGGTTTATCAAGGTTTTGATAAGACGTATGATAGATTAGGAATCTCATTCTATAGGACATATTATGAATCAGAAACTTACCTTTTAGGAAAAGCATTGGTTCAAGAGGGACTACAGAGAGGTGTTTTTGAACAACACGAGGATGGTTCTGTTTGGTGTGATTTAACATCAGATGGATTAGATAAGAAACTGCTATTAAGAGGCGACGGTACATCTGTTTATATGACTCAAGATTTAGGAACTGCGCACCAAAGATATAGCGAGCATAGGTTGGATGAACATATTTATGTGGTTGGAAATGAGCAGAATTATCACTTTCAAGTTCTTAAGCTTATCTTAAAGAAATTAGGTTTTGAGTGGGCTGATTCAATATATCATTTATCATACGGAATGGTTGAATTACCTGAGGGTAAGATGAAATCTCGTGAGGGAACTGTTGTAGATGCAGATGATCTAGTACAAGGAATGTACACAACTGCAAAAGAGACCTCATTGGAGCAGGGTAGATTAGATGATATGGATAAATCTGAGCAAGAGGATCTGTTTGAGATGATTGGATTAGGAGCTCTTAAATACTTTATTCTAAAGGTGGATCCTAAAAAGACAATGCTATTTGATCCTAAAGAGTCTATCGATTTCAACGGAAATACAGGGCCATTTATTCAGTACACTCACGCTAGAATTAAATCAATCTTAAGAAAGGGAGCAGATCAAGGATTCTCTGCAAAACCATCGGAGATATCACTTTTACCAAAAGAGATTGAGATTATAAAGTTATTAAATGTGTTCCCAATAAGAATTAAAGAGGCTGGAGATGAACACTCACCTGCAATCATTGCAAACTATGCCTATGAACTTGCAAAAGAGTTTAGTCAATATTATCACGATGTATCTATCCTAAAAGAGGAGGATGTACAGGTGAAAGAGAGCCGTTTAGCACTAATTGAGACTATTGCAAAGGTGTTAACTAGAGCAATGGATATCTTAGGTGTTAGATTACCTGAGAGAATGTAGCAATTGGCTGCAAAGGAGTAAATTATGTTAAAAAATAGAAAAGAGATAAACTATCCTAACCTAAAGGATTTTCTTCCAACTTCAAAAAAAGAGATGGATGCCTTGGGTTGGGATTATGTTGATGTTATAATCTTTACAGGCGATGCTTACGTAGATCACCCTTCGTTTGGAACAGCTGTAATATCTAGGCTACTACAAAAATATGGATATAGGGTTGCAATTGTACCACAACCAAATTGGAGAGATGATTTAAGAGACTTTAAGAAGTTAGGTACACCTCGTCTATTTTTTGGTGTAAATGGGGGCGCAATGGACTCAATGGTGAATCATTATACGGCTGCAAAGAGGCTGCGCAGCAATGATGCCTACACCCCAAATGGAGCAGCAAATATGCGTCCAGATTATGCTGTAAAGGTATATTCAAATATTTTAAAAGATCTATTTCCCGATACTCCAGTGGTAATAGGGGGGATAGAGGCCTCGCTTCGTAGGTTTACCCATTATGATTATTGGCAAGATAAGTTGCTCCCCTCAATGCTAGTTGAGAGCAGGGCTGATTATCTAATTTATGGTATGGGTGAACGCCCAATTTTAGAGCTTGCTAACCATATTGATAAGTATCCCGATAAAAATGAGCGATTCCGAGTAGAGGCAAAGATAATTAAGTTTCATAGCGGCTTGAGACAGATTGCTTTTTATCGCGATGATAAACCACAACCAGGCCCTGATAGGGTTATTTTGCACTCATTTGAGGAGTGTTTGAGAGATAAAAAGGCTTTTCTGGAGAACTTTAACGAGATTGAGAAGGATTCAAATAGATATGTTGGAAAGCAATTAGTTGAGCCATATAAAAATGGATATATTTATGTTAATGGGCTTCATAAACCGTTTGATGAGAGTGAGTTAGATGAGTTTTATGATTTGCCTTATACAAAATTACCACATCCAAGATATAAAGAGAAGCATATCCCTGCTTATGAGATGATTAAGTTCTCAATTAATACTCATAGAGGCTGTTTTGGTGGCTGTAGTTTCTGTACAATTGCGGCGCATCAAGGTAAATTTATTCAGAATAGGAGCGAACAATCTATATTAAATGAGGTTAGAAAATTAAAAGAGCTTCCAAATTTTGCTGGGAATATCTCTGATTTAGGTGCACCTACGGCGAATATGTATGGGATGGGAGGGAAAGATACTAATGTGTGTATGAATTGTGCTAAAAAGAGTTGTCTATTTCCAAAGGTTTGTCCCAATCTAAACCACTCACATAAAAGAGTTTTACAGCTTTATAAAGAGGTGGATTCCACAAAGGGGATAAGAAATGCCTATGTGGGGAGTGGTATTAGATATGATCTGTTTTTGGATGAGAAGGGTTTTTATGATTCTGATGCACGCGAATACTTCTCTCAATTGGTAACAAAACACGTATCGGGAAGATTAAAAGTGGCTCCTGAGCATACAGAAGACAAGGTGTTAAAGCAGATGTCTAAGCCAAGTTTCAATCTTTTTGTGCGTTTAAAAACGGAGTTTGATAAGTTAATAAGAGCAAAAGGGCTTAAATATCAGATAATTCCATACTTTATCTCATCGCACCCTGGTTGTACAATGAAAGATATGGAGGCACTCTCAAAAAATAGAGCTTTGCAAGGTGTTCTAACTGAGCAGGTTCAAGATTTTACCCCAACTCCAATGACAAAATCATCTGCTTCATACTATACGGAGTTAGATCCAAAAACTTTTCAACCAATAAAGGTGGAGAAATCTATGGATAAAAAGAGGGCACAAAAGGGGTATTTTTTTAGATAAAGATTAAGTTGTATTAAACTAGATAGAGATGGAGTTAATTATTAGACAAGAGAAAGCTTCTGATTATCAGAGAATAAATAATGTTATAGTTGAGGCTTTTAAAGATGCGGAACATACAGATCATAAAGAGCAGGAGTTGGTGGGGCGATTAAGAGAGAGTAGCTCTTTTATTCCAGAACTCTCTTTGGTTACTCAATTAGATGGCGATATAGTGGGACATATCCTACTTACAAAGATAAAAATCAACAATAAATCGGAGAGTTTTGTATCTCTTGCACTTGCTCCGGTCTCAGTACTTCCTGCCTATCAAAATAAAGGTATTGGTGGCGCATTAATATTAAAAGCTCACGATATAGCCCGCTCAATGGGTTATAATTCAGTAGTACTACTTGGGCATAAGGATTATTATCCAAGATTTGGATATAAGCGTTGCGATAACTTTGGCATCTCACTACCTTTTGATGTTCCAGCCGAATTTTGTATGGCTATTGAACTAAAGGATGGGGGCTTAAGTGGTGTTAGTGGGGTTGTGGAGTATGATTTGGCTTTTAATGGGTAACCTCGTTCGATAAATATATTTTTTGCTATTTCAAAATCCCCTTGCATTCCTCCCAAAAATTCCCTAATTTGCAGAGAATTTACTTCATAAACTTAAACTTACAGACATACTATGGAAAGACGTAATTTTTTCAAGAACATTACTACTCTTGCCGCATTAACTATTATCCCTCGCTCAGTGTTAGGAGGTAAGGGATTTATTGCGCCTAGTGATCAACTTACAAAGGGTGTGATAGGTGTTGGTGCAATGGGGCGTGGCCATTTTGGATATGATGGTACACGTTTGGTGGCAATCTGCGATGTAGATAAAAATCATTTAGATGCTGCGGCGCGTCAGGCGGGCGGGAATCTTAGTAAGTATCACGATTTTAGAGATCTTATTAAGGATTCAAATGTAGATATTGTTCATATCGCAACACCTCCGCATTGGCACGGGATTATGGCGGTAGAGGCGGCTAAGGCTGGGAAAGACATCTTTTGTGAGAAACCAATGACTCGTACTATCGGTGAGGGAAAAAGGATTATGGAGGCTGTAAAGCAGCACGGGAATATCTTTAGATTGAATACTTGGTTTAGGTTCACCGATAATTTTTATGGAATGAATACCACTGTTCCGCAAATTAAGAAGTTGGTAGATAGTGGAATGTTGGGGTGGCCACTAAAGGTTGTAATTAGTAAGCATACTGGTTTTGATTGGAAGTTCTATTGGCAGGGTAAAACAGAACTTGAAACTATGCCTGTTCCAAAGCAGCTAGATTATGATATGTGGTTGGGTCCAGCTCCGTATAAACCATATAATCCACATCGTGTACACGCCACATTTAGAGGTTATTGGGATTATGATGGTGGTGGTCTTGGGGATATGGGGCAACACTACATAGATCCTGTTCAATATCTGTTGAATAAAGATGATGAATTTCCTGTTTCTGTAGAGATTGATGCGCCTCAGCAACATTCAGATGCGGTTGGTACTTGGCGTAAAATTGCATTTAAATATAAGGATGGGTGTGAGATCATTCTATATGGCGAGGATCACGGTAATCCGAATGATGCCTATATCACAGGGCCAAATGGAAAGGTCTTTAAGAATTTTAAATGTGATATCCCAAATTGGGAGAAAAAATTGGCTGAGTATCCCGATATAAAGCCAGAAAACAAATCTTTTGTAGAGTGCATTAAAACTCGTCAGCCATTCTCACTCGATGAGAAGAAAGGTTTCCACTCAAGTACTATCGTGAATATGGGTCTAATTGCTCTTAGGCTCAATAGAAATTTAAAATTTGATCCCGATACACAGAAGTTTATCGGCGATGATGCTGCAAATAGACTAATTGACCAGCCTGAGCGAGGCAAGTGGACTATTTAGGGGTGCTTAAAAATCAATATAAATTTAGAAAAATAGGATATGAAACAGATATTAACTCTATTTTTAACTCTTGCCATAGCACTACAACTATTTGCGCAGGAGCCACAAAACAGAACTGCTCAAACAGTAGTAGCAGATGCCCTAGCACAACTACCAGCTCAAAATGAGAATGAGTTTAGATCAATAATGGGTAGTTTAGTAAAGAGCAATCAGGCAGGATATACCATTCTTGCAGATATGTTCAATAGTGTAAATAATGAGGCGGTAAATTATGCCCTCTCTGGTTTGGCTCAATATCTATCAAGAGCTGGATTTGAGGAGGAGAAGGAGAGATTTATCGCGATAATATTAGATGAGATTCCACAGGCAAAGGATGTTGAGGTGCAGAAGTTTTATATAAGACTTTTGGCTGTTGTGGGAGATGCTCAAATAGTAGATGAATTAGAAAAATTAAAAAGTGATAAAAATTTACAAGAAACTATTAATGAGACACTTTTTGCTATAAACGGAGATGCGGTTGTTGAATCGCAATCAGAAATTAAGGTTACATTTAATAATGCTAAAAAACTCTATAAAAATGCTCAATCAGAGGGGAATGTGGCAAAAATGGTTGCTGCAATGGAGTTGATGTTACTTGTAGATGAGCAGAAGAGTGAGAAGCTGCTCTTAAAATCTGTAAAGGATGATAATATCGCTCTACGAAATGGGGTTCTAAATCTTATACGAGGCAACCAAAATTTTTATGGAGAACTTATCGCGATGCTTAAAAAGGTAGATACACCTATTAAGATTGATATAATTAGATTCTTTGGTGAAGCGGAGTATGCGCCTGCTACAGAGGCAATTATTGAGTATGTTGGGAGTAAGGATAAGGAGTTGTCTATTGCAGCTATACTCAATGCGGCAAAGTGTGGATCTGGTGAGGATCTTATAGAGTTGCTTTGTAATCAGATGATTACGAGTAGGGATGTTGATATTATTGATAATGCGGCTTTTGCGTTAAGCTATGTTGAGTATGGAGATAGTAATGTTAAGGAACTAGGTAATGAACTTGCGGAGGTTGTAAAGAGGGGAGGAGTAGAGGCTCAAGTAGCGGCTATAGAGTTGTTGGCTGCGCGTAGATCGGTTGATAGTTTTGATGTTATTGTTTCAAAACTTAATGATAGCAATCAAGAGGTGGCGGCAGCGGCATATCAAGCTTTAGAGATGGTTTCTCAGGCAAAAGATATTGATAAATTAGCTCAAATTATTGTGAATGCTCCAGAGAATCAGGTTATTAATGTGCAGAATGCAATTTTGTCTGCCTTAAGTGAGGTTTCGGCAGATAATAAGGCTAAAGTTATAGCGGAGTTGTTAAGTGAGGTAAAGAGCAAGGAGTCAAGAGTTTATGCGGTTTTTACATTAATGGGAGACCAAGAGATGCTTCATAAGATTGTAGATAAGTTTCCAATGGCATCGCAAGCTGATAAGTCTCTCTCTATTGAGGCACTTGCAAAGTGGCAGGGAGGTGCAATATATGGAGTGTTAGCAGACCTTATTCAAAAGAGTAACGATATAGATAGGGTAAAATTATGGGATCTATACCTATCACACATAAGAAACAGTAAAAATACCGCAGAGAATAGGAGAATCTTCGCGACAAATGTACTTCTAAATAGCTCCAATGAGTCGCAAAAACAACAGGCAATAGATATTATAGGTAATACAGGTTCTTTTGTGGGAATGATTACAGTTGCCCCATTTATGGACTCTTCCAATGAGGCTGTTGCAGAGGCGGCTTGTCAGGCTGTTCGCAAGATAGCTTTGGGGAATAGCAGTTACAATGGAGAGGAGGTTATCGGGATACTAGAAAAATGTATGGAGAATTTGAATAATCCCGATGCAGGATATCAAATTGAGGCAATTAAAAAGCATATCGGTGAGCTAGAAAAGGGTGATGGGTATGTGGCAATTTTTAATGGTAAGGATTTGAAAGGTTGGAAAGGGTTGGTATCTAATCCGATTGCTAGGGCAAAGATGAGTAAAAAGTCTCTTGCTTCGGCTCAGAAAAAGGCGGATGAGCTTATGAGAAAGAGTTGGTCTGCAAAGGGTGGTTCTCTCTATTTTAATGGTAAGGGGGATAATATCTGTACAGAAAAGATGTATGGAGATTTTGAGATGTTTATTGATTGGAAACTCTATGATAATAGTAGTGAAGCTGATGCTGGTATCTATCTACGTGGTACACCGCAGGTTCAGATATGGGATATTAGTCGTACAAATGTGGGGGCGCAAGTTGGTTCTGGTGGTCTCTATAATAATCAGAAGAATCCATCTAAGCCTACTAAGTTGATGGATAATGAATTAGGTGAGTGGAATAGTTTCTATATTAAGATGGTTGGGGAGCGTGTAACTGTAGTTCTAAATGGGGAGACTGTAGTTGATAATGTTATTTTAGAGAACTACTGGGATAGGAAGTTACCTATCTTTATTAAGGAGCAGATTGAGCTGCAGGCGCACGGTAGTGAGGTTGAGTATAGGAATATTTATATAAAGGAGTTAGAGCCAGTGCAACCAACTGTTTTAAGTAAAGAGGAGCAAAAAGAGGGATTTAAGTTGCTTTTTGATGGTATCTCTATGAATAATTGGGTTGGAAATAAGGTTGATTATGTGGCGGAGGATGGTGCAATTGTAATGTATCCTAGTAGAGGCTTTGGAGGTAACATCTATACAGATAGAGAGTATTCAAATTTTATATTACGCTTTGAGTTCTTGCTTACAGAGGGGGCAAATAATGGATTAGGGATAAGAACTCCTATGGGGGTGGATGCTGCATATCACGGAATGGAGCTTCAGATACTAGATAATACGGCAGATATTTATGCTAATCTTGCAGAGTATCAATATCACGGCTCTGTTTATGGAATTCACCCTGCAAAACGAGGGTTCTTAAAGCCAGTGGGTGAGTGGAATGTTCAAGAGGTAGTTGCTGATGGAAATAGAATAAAGGTTACTCTTAATGGAGAGGTTATAGTTGATGTTGATATTGCAGAGGCTAGTAAAAATAATACAGAGACTCTCGATAAACAGAAGCATCCTGGTCTTTTAAACAAGAGTGGATATATTGGTTTCTTGGGTCATGGCTCTCACGTTAAGTTTAAAAACATTAGAATTAAAGAGTTGAAATAGAAAATTGTTGCAACTTCATAGTAAAAATCGTTCAAAATATAGAATCTTGGACGATTTTTTTTTTGCATATATTTTTTGGTTGAAAAAATAATTATATTTGAGAACATAAAGAACCTAAAATATTTCAAAATTATGGAGAAACTAACAAAAGAAAAAGTTGAAGGGTGGGCAAAAGACCTTCTTGAAAAATCAAATGCGGAATTAACGGCTGCTGAGAGAAAAGAACAACAGAAATATTCAATTCTTATTCGTAATCCAAACGATAAAATCTTTTTAAGTAAATTGCTTGATGAGTCGTCCCAAATTAGAGATAGTAAGAAGTTGGCTATGAGAATTAAGGATATCATAGATAAATACGGTATCCCTGAATTCTTTAACTGTTTTGATAGAGCACTATTAAGAGCCTATAAACTCATTGGTTATAGATTCTCATTCATAGCAATTCCAATTTTTAAGAAGCGTGTTAGATTAGATACTGAGGCGGTAATTATTCACGAAGAGAGACCCGTTTTAACAAAACACTTAAAAGATAGAACAGATAAAAATATAGGACAAAATGTAAACCTTTTAGGAGAAGTTGTACTAGGTGATGGCGAAGCTAACCACAGATACAAGCACTATTTAAGTGCACTTGAGGCTCCCGATATCAACTATATATCTATAAAATTATCGGGAATATATGCTCAATTACACGCATTAAATTATGAACAGAGCCGCAAAGAGTTAAAGGAGCTCTTAACAACTATATTCCAGAAGGCAATGGATAACCCATATACAAATGAGAAGGGGGAGAAGGAGGCTAAATTTATTAATCTGGATATGGAGGAGTATAAAGATGCACACCTTACAATGGATCTTTTTATTGAGGTTTTAAATATGCCACAATTTAAAAACTTCTCTGCAGGAGTAGTTATTCAAGCATATCTTCCCGATGCATCAATGCTTTATGATCAATTAGTAGAGTTTGCTAAAAAGAGAGTTGCAGATGGTGGAGCGCCAGTTAAAATGCGTCTTGTTAAGGGGGCTAACCTACAAATGGAGAGCATTGTTTCATCGCTACGTGGCTGGGAGAATCCTGTTCTACCTACAAAAGTTGAGGTTGATGCAAAATATTTACAAATTATAGATAAAGCCTTTACTCCAGAGAATGCAAAAGCAGTTCACGTAGGAATTGCTTCACATAATCTATTCTCTATTGGTTATGCATTCTTAAAATCTAAAGAGCAAGGTCTAGAGAAATATGTAACATTTGAGATGTTAGAGGGTATGGCAAACCAATTATGGAGAACTCTAACAAAGATGGGAACGCAAATTATCCTATATACACCAGTTGTTAAGGATGAAAACTTCTTAAACGCAATCTCATATCTTGTACGTAGATTAGATGAAAATACTGGCCCAGAGAATTTTCTGAGCTACTCATTTGGATTAGAGCCAGATAGTACAGAGTGGAACTTCTTAAGTGAGCAATTTAAACAAGCATTTGAATTGAAAGATGTTGTATCCTCTACACCAACTAGAAAGCAAGATAGAAGTAATGAAACTCATGATGAAATTCAGGATATTTTTGAAAATGAGGCTGATACGGATCTAGATCTTAAGTCGAACAGATTATGGGTTGAGAAGATAATCAAGGATTGGAAATCTAGACCAACTGATATAATTCCTTTACAAATAGGAGAGGAGCAAGTTGTTACAGAGAAGAGGGCAAAATATGAGGATAGATGCCAAAAAGGGTATATTCCTTATGAGATGTCTATGGCAAATGGAGAGCAGATGGCTAAGATGATTGAGCTCGCCGATAATTCAGAGTGGAAAAACTCAACAATTGAGGAGAGGATTAAAGTTCTCCATACAGCAGGAAATCTTATTGCAAAACATAGAGGTGATCTAATTGGCTGTATGATGGCAGTAACTAGTAAAACTGTTCCAGAGGGTGATGTTGAGGTGAGTGAGGCTATAGATTTCTGCCGTTTCTACCCATTAACTATGCGTGATTTCTTAAAAGAGGAGGGAGTTGATATTGCCCCTAAAGGGACTGTTTTGGTTATCTCGCCTTGGAACTTCCCACTCGCTATTCCAGTTGGAGGGGTTGTCTCTGCGCTAGCTGGTGGAAACTCTGTAATATTAAAGCCTGCAACAGTATCGGCACCTATTATGTGGGAGGCTTGTAAATTATTATGGGAGGCTGGTGTCCCTAAAGATGCTCTTCAAATAGTAATTACAGATGGTAGAGAGCCATTAAAACTCTTAACTACATCACCATCTATTAAGCATATTATTTTAACAGGAGGTACCGATACGGCTCAAAGAATCGCTGTTTCTAACCCTAAAGTTCCACTTTCTGCAGAGACAGGTGGAAAGAATGCTATCATTCTTACAGCAAAAGGGGATAGAGATAAGGCTATTATGAATGCAGTTGCATCAGCTTTTGGAAATGCAGGGCAAAAATGTTCAGCTTGTTCACTACTGTTAGTAGAGAGAAGTGTATTTGAAGATAAGGCATTTAAGTCTAAATTGATAGATGCCGCAAACTCAATGCATACTGGTTCTCCATGGGATCTAACTAACGTAGTTGGACCTATGATTACAAATGATAATGATAAACTTTTAGAGGCTATAGAGAAAGTGGAAACTGGTACAGAGTGGTTAGTTGCTCCTAAATTCTTAGATGAAGATAAATATATTCTTAGACCAACCATTATTTGGGGAGTTAAGCCTCACAACTTTACATTCCATACAGAGCTGTTTGCACCACTACTTTCAGTTGGAGTAATTGACTCATTAAAGCAAGGAATAGAGTATGTAAATAATCTTGATTATGGTTTAACAAGTGGTCTTCAATCTCTTGACGAGAATGAGATTAAACTTTGGAAAGATACTCTAGTTGCTGGAAATCTTTATATTAATAGAGGTACAACAGGAGCAATTGTAAATAGACAACCATTTGGAGGAATGAAATTATCAGCATTTGGAGGAGGAATTAAAGCGGGAGGAGTAAATTATGTCTCTTGTTTCTTAAATGTCTCTGATAATGGCAAATTAGCAACTGATAACTATGCTCAAATATACCAGAAAGAGTTTGCTACCCCTCGCGATGTAAATAATCTTTACGGAGAGCAGAATCTATTTAGATACCTTCCATTAGATAAAATGGCTCTTAGAGTTATGCCAAATGATAATATTGAGGATCTAAAACTAATTGTTAAGGCGGCTCAAACCGTTAAAACTCCACTTGTGGTATCAATTGCAGAGGATAATGAAAATCTAAAAGAGGTTGCAGCTCTTAACTGTCAAGTGATCAAAGAGGGTTTAGATACATTTATCGGGAATATACAACAATATTCACGTGTGCGTACAACTTCATCGGATATTCCACTAGAACTTTATGATGCTGCAGCTGCTCAAAACAAGTATATTGCAACAGCGCCAGTGGTTAAGAATGGTCGCTTTGAGTTACTGCACTATATTAAAGAGCAGAGTGTTACATATGAATATCACAGATATGGAAGTATCACTGAGGTACCTGCTGTAGAGTAGTTCTTCTACTAATAGGGCGGCTTGGGGCGTACAGCCACCATGGGACTGACCCAGCCAGGTAGTTTTTCTACTAATAGGGGCATATTGAGTATTAGAATCCTATACTTGCCCCCCTAAAGGTTTGTACTGCCCCCAAAAGGTTAGACTGATATGCCCTCTAAAAGTTTTTTTGTGTCTAACTTTTAGGGGGCACATCACATATACACACACACGCATACATACATACATACATACATACATACATACATACTTTTGGAGGTCTTTTGTGTTTATAAAAAAACAGAGTGTCCAAAATCACAGTATTAAGTGATTTGAAATCCCGTGTTTTTGCGCCCCTGGCTCATGTAAACTCCCCAGAGAGAAAATGTATCAATCGAAATGTGCGAAATCTTATTCACAATGCAACTGCTGCACATTTACCCACCATTTTTGCCGGTTTGTGGGGGTCAAATGTGCGAATAAAGCTCCCAGCACTGAATTCCGCACATTTCATCTCATCCTGAGATTCTCTTTTCTACAACTCAATCAACATTTCGTGATGATGCTACAAGCGTCGTGCTTTACAAGACCTAATCTACGAGCTGTTGAAGAATGTGCCTAATCTTTATCAAGTATTTCACTCTCAATCTCTGTTGATTTGAGAACATCAGTATTCTGCTCAATAATAGAGCATAAATCAAAGAAAAATGCTCAATGAAAGAGCATTTTAGTAAAATGGCAATTTTAGCTGATGGGCTGAAAATTAAGACTTTGATGAACTGAAAATTAAGACTTTAAGGAATTGAAAATTAAGATTTTGATCAGAGCCTTAAAGAAATAAGGTGTTCCGAACCAATATCGAAACACCTTTATTTTATTTTTGAATTCTAGTTTGTCTAACGAAACTAGCTTTCTTATAAGTTCTAAGATAGGAATCCAAGTAATATACCTGCAGCAACAGCACTACCAATAACACCTGCTACGTTAGGACCCATAGCGTGCATTAATAAGAAGTTTGTCTTATCATAGTGTAATCCAACGTGGTTAGAAACCCTTGCTGAATCTGGAACCGCAGATACACCAGAGTTACCAATAAGAGGGTTGATTTTGTTTCCTTCTTTTAAGAATAAGTTGAAGAATTTAACAAAAAGAACACCTGCTGTAGTTGCAATGATAAACGAAACAGCACCTAATACAAAGATCTTTAGTGAACTTCCTACTAAGAATTTGTCTGCTTGAGTAGAACAACCTACTGTAATACCAATAAGGATAGTTACAATGTCAATAAGTGGTCCACGAGCAGTCTCTGCTAAACGCTTAGTAACACCCGACTCTTTAAGTAGGTTACCAAAGAATAACATTCCTAATAGAGGTAATCCCGATGGCACAATAAATGCCGTTAAAAGGAAACCGATAATAGGGAATAACTTCTTCTCTGTTTGTGATACCGCGCGAGGAGGTTTCATTCTGATAAGTCTCTCTTTATTTGTAGTAAGTAGCTTCATAATTGGTGGCTGTAATACAGGTACTAAAGCCATATATGAGTATGCAGATACAGCAATTGCTCCCATTAAGTCTGGTGCAAGCATACTTGATAAGAAGATAGCTGTAGGGCCATCAGCTCCACCAATAATACCAATTGCACCCGCTTCTGAAGGAGAGAATCCTAATGCTAGTGCTATTGCATAGGCGCCAAAGATACCAAACTGAGCCGCAGCACCAATAAGCATTAATTTAGGATTAGAAATCAATGCCGAGAAATCAGTCATAGCTCCAATTCCCAAGAATATAAGAGGAGGGTAGAATCCTTGCTGAACCCCTTGGTATAGGATGTTTAAAACAGATCCCTCTTCATATACCCCAACATTTAAGCCTGGGAAGATAGGAATATTACCGATAACTATACCGAAACCTATCGGGATAAGTAGTAGTGGTTCCCACTCCTTTGCTATTGCTAAATAAACAAACACAAGACCGATTATGATCATTATTATATGACCTATCGATGCGTTTGCGAACCCCGTAAATTGAAAAAACTGACTAAGGTTCTCTATAATATTAGATTGTAATACCATAATTATCCGATTATTACAAGTGGAGCACCCTCAAGAACAGAGTCTCCCACATTTACTTTAATACTAGAAATTGTACCGTCGCATGGAGCCTCAATAACATTCTCCATTTTCATAGCCTCTAGAAGGATAACTTTGTCACCTTTCTTAACAGCAGCACCCTCTTTACAACTAACTTCAAGAATAACTCCTGGAAGTGGTGAAGATACTGTTGTTCCCTTTGTAGAGGCTGGCTTAGATACTTTAACACTTGGTGCTACACCTGTTGCTTTTGGTGTAAATGATACTGCCTTCTTAATAGGCTTTTCAAACTCTACTTGAAAAGGCGTGCCGTTTACTTCAACAGCCGCAACATTATCGTCAACTTCATTAATAGAAACAGCGTAGTCGTTTCCGTTAATCTTTAATTTATACTCTTTCATATGATTTGTCTTATTTTATTTTTTTAACTGAGGCGTTTCTCTTAATGTGTAAATCTTAGAGCTCCACGGAGAGTAATTCCTTGAAACTTTATCAATTGTAAGAATAGTATTTTCAAAATCGTGAGCTTCTGAATCTGCGTTATACAGATGGAATGCCATTGAGATAGCAGCATAAATTTCAGCTGATGTAGCCTCTGAATCATCAACCTTAGTAGCAGTTTTGCCTTTTGCCTTCATCTCATTCATTTTAGCCTTACGAATAAAGTACTTGCCTTGATTCTTAAAGATTGCATATAATAGAATAAGTGCGCAGAATACAACAGACATTGCTGTCATAGCCATAACAATACCAAAAGGATCTGTCTCTAGAAGTTCTAATGATCTTTCAGCTCCTCCTAAAGTAACATTATTTGTACTTGGAGTAACTTTCTCTAATACGTCCCATCCACCATCAGTTCCTATCTCTTCCTCATTCTTGTTAATGTTATAAGATCTCTTTGCAAAAGGAACAGCTCTGTGAGAACCCTCTCCGTCAATAACTCTTCCGTAAGATTTATTTGCAGGTAGAGCAGGAATTTGGATTCTATCAATAATAGTCTTTCCGTCACTACTTACAAATAAAACCTCTTTTGCGTTATCGAGAGTAAAATTAATATGAAAAGTACCTTTGCCAGGATCGTTGTCAGCATAAAATATTACGTGCTGGCGAGGTTTAACACTCGTAAGAACGTCTCCTTTAGGAATTGTGTACTTCTTTAGATTCTGTGGATCATCAGTGATGTAACAACCTCCGATATCAACAGTACCGTATGAGGTGTTGAACAATTCTATCCATCCACTTCTACTGCCGTAGCTATCTATATATCCATCTGTGTTTGTAACAAGTATCTCATTCAAACGCATATCAGACATATTCTGTGCATACGACTTAGTTGCAGCAAACAGTAGTAATGCTCCTAATATAAAAATTTTAGTTAATTTCTTCATCTTGTTCTTTTTAATTATTATAGAGGAAGATTATCGTGCTTTTTAGGAGGATTAGATACCTTCTTAGTAGCTAATTGTTGTAATGCTCTGATAATACGGAAACGAGTATTTCTTGGCTCAATAATATCATCGATATATCCATATTTTGCTGCATTGTAAGGGTTTGCAAATGCATCGCGATACTCTTTCTCCTTCTCAGCTGCAAATGCAGCAGGATCAGCAGCATCTTTCATCTCTTTTCCGTAAAGAACCTCGATAGCTCCAGCAGGACCCATAACCGCAATCTCAGCTGTTGGCCAAGCGTAGTTGATATCGCCTCTTAGGTGTTTAGAGCTCATAACACAGTATGCTCCACCGTAAGATTTTCTAAGAGTGATAGTAACTTTAGGAACAGTAGCTTCACCGTAAGCATAAAGCAATTTAGCTCCGTGAAGGATAATTCCGCCATACTCTTGTTGTGTGCCAGGTAAGAAACCAGGAACGTCTACTAGTGTAACGATTGGAATATTAAAAGCGTCGCAGAAACGAACAAAACGAGCAGCTTTTCTAGATGAATTGTTATCTAAAACACCAGCTAAAACTTTAGGTTGGTTAGCAACGATACCTACAGATTGACCATTGAAACGAGCAAAACCTACAACGATGTTTTTAGCGTAATCTTTATGTACCTCTAAGAATTTACCCTCGTCAACAATTGCTCCAATTACCTCATATACATCATAAGGTTTATTAGGGTTGTCTGGGATAATTTCATTCAGTGCATCCTCTAATCTATCGATTGGATCCTCTGTTGGAACAAAAGGAGTCTCCTCAAGATTGTTTTGAGGAACGTAGCTAAGAAGCTCTCTAACTACTTTGATACCCTCTTCTTCTGAGTCAACTGCAAAGTGAGCAACACCACTTCTTGATGAGTGTACGCTAGCTCCACCAAGTTCTTCTTGAGTTACTGTCTCTCCTGTAACTGATTTTACAACTTTAGGACCAGTTAAGAACATATAGCTAGTACCTCTAGTCATAATGTTAAAGTCTGTAAGAGCTGGAGAGTAAACTGCTCCACCTGCACAAGGTCCAAAAATAGCTGATATTTGAGGAATTACACCTGATGCAAGGATGTTTCTTTGGAAAATTTCTGTGTAGCCTGCAAGTGCATTAACACCCTCTTGGATACGAGCTCCACCAGAGTCATTAACACCTATAACTGGAGCACCCATTTTCATAGCTTGATCCATAACCTTACAAATCTTCATTGCAAAGCTCTCAGATAGAGAACCCCCAAAAACAGTGAAGTCCTGTGCAAAAACATACACAAGTCTTCCATCAATTGTACCGTAACCAGTTACCACACCATCACCAAGGAATACATTTTTCTCCATTCCAAAGTTTGTACAACGGTGAGTAACAAACATATCGTACTCTTCAAAACTACCTTCGTCAAGTAACATGTTAATTCTTTCACGGGCAGTGTATTTTCCTTTATCGTGCTGAGAATCAATTCTTTTTTGACCTCCGCCCAAACGCGCTTTCTCTCTTAATGCTATAAGCGCTTTTACTTGTTCGAGTTGCTGACTCATTTTCTATTATTTTATGTGTAAATACTTATTTAGTAGGATCTTCGCATAGCTCCGTTAATACGCCCATAGTAGATTTTGGGTGTAAGAATGCAATATTTAAACCTTCTGCGCCACCTCTTGGAGCCTTGTCAATTAATTGTACTCCTTTATCTGCCATCTCGTTAAGAGCATCTTGCAAACCGTTAGTAGCAAAAGCAATGTGGTGAACACCCTCACCTTTTTTATCGATGAACTTAGCAACTGGTCCCTCAGGATCTGTACTCTCAAGAAGTTCGATTTTAGTTTGTCCAACTTTAAAGAAAGCTGTTTTTACCTTCTGCTCAGCAACCTCTTCAACCGCGTAGCACTTTAAACCTAATTTTTCTTCATAGAATGGAATAGCAGTCTCTAATGACTTAACCGCTATGCCAATGTGTTCAATATGAGTTAATTCCATTGTATTTGTGTTTTGAAATGTTTATTTGTGATTTATATCCCGCAAAATTAAGTAAATATTATACCTTTGCCAAAAAAAAAAGTACACTTTTATACTTTAATTTACATATATAAAATGGTTCAAAGAATAAATAATTACTATGCTCTAGTAGCTTGGCGAATTATCTTAGCCTATGCTATTTTCTTGTTAAGTAGAATTATATTTATAGGTTTTAATTTCTCAATTTTAGAGCCCATAACAACAGCTCAACTAACAAAGATTTTTATAGGTGGATTTAAATTTGATACAACTGCAATTTTATACGTAAATGCACTATACGTTATATTATCGTTTTTGCCAGCAACATTTACGGTGAATAATATTTATCAAAAGATTCTAAAGATATTATATGTCACGCTCAATTTTGGCGCAATCTCATTAAACCTGATAGATACAATCTATTTTAGGTTCTCATTGAGAAGACTAAGTATGAATTTCTTTAAGGAGTTTCAAGGAGATGTTAAATTGGGTAAGATATTATGGGAGAGCCTCTACCTATATTGGTACATCTTTTTAATTGGGTTGCTGTTTTTGGCACTAATGGTCTATTTATCGGGAAGCTATAAAAAAGGTATGAAAAAGGGTTCAATATCGGGGGGTAAACCAACTTTGTTATTTGTGGTAGAAAGATTAGTTACCTTAGTTATTGTTCTAGCATTGATGGTGATTGGAGTTAGGGGAGGGGTCTCAAGAACGGTAAGACCTATTACTTTGAGTAATGCAAATGATTATGTAGAGAGGGCAATTCATATCTCGGCAGTGCTTAATACCCCATTCTCGCTGATTAGAACAATAGGTAAGGATAAATTTGAGAAAAAGAACTTCTTTAATAGCAGGAAGGAATTAGAGAGTCAGTATAATCCTATTCATAATACTATTCCTGCTGCAAAGGATAGTTTAATTTTAGAGACTATAGCAGGAGTTGAAACGACAGGTAAAAATGTGATAATCTTGATAATGGAGAGCTTTTCTGCAGAGAATATGAAGTTTTTGAATCCCGATATAGAGGTTAGTTATACCCCATTCTTAGACTCTTTATCAAAACATGGAGTTTTGTTTACATCTGCATATGCTAATGGTAGAAAATCAATAGATGCAATACCGTCAATATTGGCCTCAATACCAAGTCTATTTACTCCATTTGTATTAACTCCTTATGCTACAAATGAGATTCAAGGGTTGCCATCTCTACTTAGAAAAGAGGGGTACACAACGGCCTTCTTTCACGGAGCACCAAATAACTCAATGGGAATTAGAGGGATTAGTAACTCCACGGGGGCTGAAAAATATTATGGAATGAATCAATATCCAAATAAGGATCATTTTGATGGAACTTGGGGGATCTGGGATGAACATTTTCTTCAGTTTGCTGCAACCGAAATCTCTAATTTTAAAGAGCCTTTTTTATCAACAATTTTTACGCTATCTTCTCACCATCCTTTTAAGCTTCCCGATGAATATAAAGATCAATTTACTGTAGGATCAATTCCACTGCATAGGGTTATTGCATACTCTGATATGGCTCTGAGAGAGTTCTTTGATAGAGTGAAAAATGAGGAGTGGTTTAAGAATACAATCTTTGTTATAACTGCAGATCACGGCACAATTGCTAATATCTACCCCAAATATAAAACATCTATTGGATTGAGTCAGATACCTATATTATATTATGCACCAAATATATTAAAACCGAGCGTTCAAAAGATGCCAACTCAACAGATAGATATTATGCCAACGCTGTTGGATCTTTTAAGATTTGATGAACCTTACGTAGCTTTTGGAAGGAGTGTAAAATCTAAAACCACTCAGCCATTTGCTATTAACTTCTCTAATAATAACGTACAGTTAATAAGATCTGGTAATGTGTATCAATGGAACTTGGATAATTACACTGGTATATATGACGTTGAGAGTGATACTTTACTTAATAACAATCTGTTAAATAGGATCTCTGTAGATACTGTAAAAAGCAATAATAATCTCAACTTTCTTAGAGCATTTTTACAGCAATATACAAATAGATTGATTGATGGGGAGATGGTTTATAAGGAGTAGATAAAAAATGAGGCTGTCTTGAAAAAATTCAAAACAGCCTCTATTTTTTTGTAGCTCTGTATCAAAGTCTTTTAATACGCGCTCTTTTTTATTACTCTGAAATATCCATTAAGTGATAAACATTCTGAACGTCGTCATCATTTTCAAACTTATCAATAAGCTTCTCTATGTCAACTTTTTGTTCAGGTGTTAGCTTCTTTAATTCTGTAGTTGGGATTCTCTCAAACTGACCAGAAATAAGCTCATAACCATTATCCTCAATGTATTTTTGGATTGCTCCGTATGATTCAAAGCCACCATAAATTACAATTTCCTCTTCTTCTTGGAATATCTCCTCAACACCAAAATCTATAAGCTCTAACTCTAGCTCCTCAAGATCAACTGGGTTTGCTGATTTTATTTTGAATACACATTTGCGCTCAAACATAAAATCTACACTTCCAGAGGTGCCTAACGAACCATTATGTTTGTTGAAGTAGCTTCTAACATTTGCAACAGTTCTTGTTGTATTATCAGTGGCTGTTTCAACTAAGAAAGCGATACCGTGAGGACCATATCCTTCATAGATAACCTCTTTGTAATCTGCTGTATCTTTCTCTACGGCTCTTTTTATAGCTCTTTCAATATTGTCCTTTGGCATATTTTCACTTTTTGCCGTTTGGACTAAAGAACGAAGTTTTGGATTTGTATCAGGATCAGTGCCGCCAGCTTTAGCAGCCATAGTTAGCTCTTTTCCCAATCTTGTAAACACTTTGGCCATATTGCCCCAGCGTTTCATTTTTCTCTCTTTTCTAAATTCAAAAGCTCTTCCCATTGTACTCTTTCCAAAAAAATTATTTTAGCTCTACTTTGATTCTAGATATGTATTTATCTATCTCAACTCCTTCTGGAGAGCGAGGGTAGTTTTGCTTGATTGACTCGTAAGCTTTTAAAGCCTCTTGCTTGTTGCCTAACTCCTCGTAAATGATACCTGCTTTTAATAGGTAACCTGCAGCGAATATGCTATTGTCAGCACTTACAGCTTTATTATACTCAGCAACAGCTTTGTTTAAATCACCTAGACCTGCGTAAGCATCGCCCATACAAGCAATAGCTCTAGCATTCATAATAGGATCTTCACCTTTGTATGATTTAAGGTACTCAAGTGCAGAACTGTAATTTCCTAATTGTAATTCACAAACTCCAGCATATAGATAAACAGCTACTCCAGCTTTTGTTCCATATTCGTTAATGATTTGTTTGAAACCTAAAACATTTCCATTACCATTAAGAGCCTCTTCAAAGTTGTTATCTTCAAATAATTGCTCTGCTGGGAACATTTGCCCCATAGCCTCTTGTTGTTTAGGAAGAGTGATTAAGTTGTGATATGCATAAATTCCGCCAGCAATAACGATTAATGCGATAGCAGCAATTAGCATCTTTGTTTTGTACGTTTCAAAAATTTTCTCGGTTTTAGATAAAGCCTCTTCTACTTTAATTTCAGGATCTTGAATGTTTTTATTCTTTGACATCTTTTCTAAGTTTTTTATGCAGGATGCAAATTTACAATATTTTAATAAATCTCAAAGGATTATTTTATTATTTGTTAATATCTTTTTACTAAAAAAGAGTATTTTTGTGCACAATTAGTTCAATAATTACCATCGTAAACAATTATTATGTATTTAAATAGAGTATTAGTTCATAATTTTAAAAATATAAGAGAGACTGAGCTCTTCTTCTCACCTAAATTTAACTGTATAAGTGGAAATAATGGAGAGGGAAAGACCAATCTTTTAGATGCAATATTCTATTTATCAACAACCAAGAGCTATTTTTCATCTTCTGATACATATACATTTACTTTTGGAGAGAATAACTGCTCTCTTCACGGTGCTTATGTAGATGACCAAGAGCAGGAGTTGAAGATTAGTATGGGAATAAAGAGCGGTGGTGAGAAGATTGTTAAAAAGAATGGTAAGCAGTATAAAAAGTTAGCTGAGCATATTGGATTATTACCAATTGTAATGGTTTCGCCGGCAGATGCTAATCTTATAAATGATAGTGGTGAAATGAGACGTAGGTTTATGAATCTAATTCTATCACAGGTAGATTCCGAGTATCTTAGGCGTATTCAGAGTTATAATCAACTTCTGCTTCAGCGCAATAAATTATTAAAGACACCCTCTTTTTCTATTGAATTGCTAGAGACTATCGGGATGCAAATGGAGACTCACGCCCAATATATTTATAAAAAGAGAGATGAATTGTGCCAAAGTTTAATGGTAAATGTATCTGATTTTTATAGGAGTTTAAGTGGTGGAAAAGAGGAAATTACTCTTAAATACACATCAGATCTGCAAAAGGGAGATTTATCTACACTCTTTGAGAAAAATTTAGACAGAGATAGAATGCTAAAATATACATCGGCAGGTATTCATCGCGATGATATTGAGTTTTATATGAATAGCTTCCCGATAAAAAAGTGTGGTTCTCAGGGGCAGCAAAAAAGTTTTTTAATAGCATTAAAGTTGGCTAAATTTTTAATAATGAAACAACTGCATAATGTTACACCAATACTTTTGTTGGATGATGTTTTTGATAAGCTAGATATGGGGCGTGTAGAGTATCTAATTGAGCTTGTATCTAGTGATCAATTTGGTCAAATTTTTATATCGGATAGTAATAAGGTGCGAATCTCTTCAATATTAGAGAGAGTATCGCAGCAAAGTAAGAGTTTTACCGTAACTGGCGGTATATATTCAGAAACTGAGCTTTAAAATTTACAAAATGAAAAGAGAGAATTCGCGCTTGTTAGCCGCTGTTATTCAGGAGTATATAAAAGAGATGCAGATAGATGACGGTCTATTTAGGGTGCGCATCTTTAACGTTTGGGACCTTATAGTAGGAGAGAGAGCAGCAAAGGCAACTACATCAAAATTTTTTAAAGATGGAACACTCTTTTGTACTGTAAATTCATCAATGTTAAGAACTCAATTGTTATTTAGAAGAGAGGATATTATTGCACAAATAAATAAAATGCTCAGTCAAGAGTGTGTTAAAAATCTAGTAATCAGATAATGAGATTTATTATAGATAGAGATATTCCTTTTATCAAAGGGGTCTTTGAGCCATTTGGAGATGTAATATATGCCAAGGGTGGAGATATTAATGCGGAGCTAGTTAAAGATGCTGACGCTTTAATTATTCGTACTAGAACTAAGTGTGACCAGCAGTTGTTAGGGGATAGTTCTATTAAAATAATTGCAACGGCTACCATTGGCACAGACCATATAGATAAAGAGTATTGCCGCGAGCGAGGGATAATTGTTGAGAGTGCAGCTGGTTGCAATGCTTTAGCCGTGATGCAACATATTTTTACAGCCATTTATGGTTGTGCTGAGAGATTAAATATTTCACTCCCGACAAATAGCAATGGTGAAAGGGTTAAAATAGGAGTTGTAGGGGTTGGAAATGTAGGAAGCAGAGTTGCAATGTTAGGGGAATATTTGGGTTTTGAGGTGCTTAGAAATGATCCAATTAAGGAGAGAGAGCAAACCTTGGCTTTTAATAGAGGAGATTTAAGGCTAGAGGATTTTAAGCAATTTTACTCTTTGGATTACCTATTAGAGAATTCAGATATTATTACAATGCACACATACCTAGATGATGTTACAAGAGGGTTTGTAAATGGGGATTTTTTAGGTAAAATAAAGGATGGCGCACTCTTTATAAATAGTTCTAGAGGGGAGGTTGTAGATGAAAAGGCTCTTTTAGAGTATAAAGAAAAATTTGATGCTATAATATTAGATGTATGGGGCAATGAACCAAATATATCATTACCTCTTTTGGAGGCTACAACTTTAGCTACACCACACATTGCTGGTTACTCCTATGAGGGTAAAATGAATGGAACTCAGATGGTTGTAAAAGCTATTGCAAACTATTTTAATATAGAACAACTTATGGGTTTTGAGATTATACCAAGTGAACCCAATCTAAATAATCTAAAATTAAAAGATCTAAATCAAGATGAACTCAATAGATATTTTCAAAGTATCTTCCCTATATTTAATGAGGATAAACTGTTAAGAGAGAATCATTCTAATTTTGAGCAACTTCGCTCTGATTATATTTACAGAAGAGAGTTTAAAGTTGAATAAATAGTTAATAAAAAAGTTTATTGAATGATTTTTTTATTAATGTTTTTATTAGTTTTGCACCAGCAAGGGTTTCTTTTTTTATGCAAAGTTAAATGCATAAAAGCTCCAGAATTAAAAGGGAATGTCGTGTAATTCGGCAACAGTTCCCGCTGCTGTAAGTTTCTCTTCTTTAGTGAAGTATGTATCTTAAACACTCTTTGCCACTGGTAATAACTGGGAAGGCGTTAAGATATGAAACAAGTCAGAAGACCTGCCTTTGTATTACAAAATTTTGCAGTCTACGGGGATATAGACCATAAATTGACATCTATTAAGTGTGTCCATATTTGTACATTTAACTTTCTCATTTGTTGATTATTCACCATACTGCAATCTTTATAATTTTTATAGTGTAATTATTAAAATCATAGGAGAATGCAAGTTATTAAAAGAAATGGCGAGAGCAAAGAGTTTGATCCCAACAAAATTGTAAATGCGATACAAAAGGCGTGTGTAAATATACCCGAAATAAGAATTGGAGATAGCGAGATTCTTGGATTTGTGGATTCAAAGATCACCCCTAGTCTGCCATTGGGGGTAGAGGAGATTCAAGATAGGGTAGAGATGTGGTTGATGGCAAACTATCCTACGGTGGCAAAACTATATATTATTTATCGGGAGAAACATAAAGAGATTAGATTTATTAAGGGGAGGGCAGAGTATATTGAAAATTATACCAATAGTGGTGATAATGCTGCTGAGGCATCGGAGGTTGATGCAAATGCAAATGTTCAGAATAAGAATGTGGCAACATTAGAGGCTGAACTCTATAAAACTACCAATATGGAGATTAGTAGATATCGTGTTGTACAAGAGTTAAAGGATAAATATGGTGATAATGCTCCTAATTATGTGGCAGATTTAATGTCTCACGTTATATATAAGCACGACGAGAACTCTGCGCCAGCAATCAAACCCTATTGTGTTGCCGTAAATATGTACCCTTTCTTAATGCGCGGAACATCTTCGCTTGATAAACTAAATACAAATGCGCCAGATAATCTAAACTCATTTTGTGGTCAATTTAATAATCTGGTATTTCTGCTATCGTCGCAATTTCAAGGGGCAGTGGCTTTTGCTGAATTTTTTAATGTGTTCACCTACTACTGTATTAAAGAATGGGGAGGTGATTTTTACTTAAAAGATGGCGAGGTGATTACAAAGAGTAAAAAGAGAGATAAAACAATATCTGATGTTATTGAGCAGTGTTTTCAGAATATAGTCTATACAATTAATCAACCAGCAGGAAATAGAAGTTTTCAATCACCATTTACAAATGTCTCATACTTTGATAGATACTATTGGGCATCTATGTTTGAAGAGTTTGTTTTTCCCGATGGATCTAAAGTTAGTTATGAGCAAGTAAACTATATTCAGAGAAAATTTATGAAGTGGTTTAATAATGAAAGAAAAAAGTGTCTGCTCACTTTTCCTGTAGAGACAGTGGCTATGCTTCATGATGGGAGTGATTTCCTAGATAAAGAGTGGAAAGATTTTACAGCGGAGATGTATTCTGAGGGGCACTCATTCTTTACCTATTTGAGTGATAATGCAGACTCTTTGAGTAGCTGCTGCCGACTCAGAAACGCTGTTAAACCAGAATTTAGTTTTACCTCTGGAAATGTTGGAGTAGCAACGGGGAGTAAATCTGTTATCACGATAAATCTTAATAGGTTCTTCCAAAATATTGTGAATGATAACAAATTGGGTGTTAAAGCTAATTTTGTGGAGTGGGATGAAAATGATAGAGGGGTTGTAATTAGTCAATTAAAAGAGCTGCTATCTAGAATATATAAGTATCACGAGGCCTATAATGATATATTAATTAAATTGCAAAGTGGTAAGATGTTGCCCGTTTATGATGAGGGGTATATATCTCTAAATCAACAATTTTTGACTATTGGAATCAATGGCTGTAATGAGGCTGCAATGTTTTTGGGATTAGAGATTAAAGATAGTGATGGATATCGTGAGTTTTGCAAACTAATAACATCAACAATATCAGTAGAAAATAGTGCAAACTCAACAGGTATTTTGCGTTTTAATACGGAATTTGTGCCGGCAGAGGGGCTTGGCATTAAGAATTATGATTGGGATAAGGCAGACGGATATTGGGTTCCAGATGGGCGAAACTGTTATACCTCTTATTTCTTCTTGCCAGATGATAATAATTTGTCTCTTTTAGATCAAATGAGACTGCACGGCCGCCACTATACTGATACTCTAGATGGAGGTGTGGCTCTGCACGCAAATTTAGAGGAGCACTTATCAAAAGAGCAGTATCTAAAGATTTTGGATATAGCAATTAAAGAGGGGACCTCTTATTTTACGTTCAATATACCAAATAGTAGTTGTGATAAGTGTGGATATATTACAAAATCTCCTATAACTAAGTGCCCAAAATGTGGTAGTGATCAGATTACGTGGTGGACGCGTATAATTGGATATTTACGCCCAATAAAAGGTTTTAGTAAGGGGCGTAGAGATGAGGCGAATAAACGAATCTATAATAGCAGTGAATGTTAAAATATACAGATATTAAGGTTGTCTTTAGAGAGATACCAGATGAAATTTCATTAGCTATAAATATAAGTGGCTGCCCTTGCGCTTGTGAGGGCTGCCACTCATCTTATTTGTTGGAGGATAGAGGGGAACCTCTTGTAGATGAGGTTGTTGAGAGGTTTGTTGAGGAGTTTGATGCAATAAGTTGTCTATTGTTTATGGGGGGAGATGGTGATCCTAAAGAGTTATCAAGATTGGCTGGTATTGTAAAAGAGATTGCTCCAAAAATGAAGATTGGTTGGTACTCTGGGCGAGATGAACTCTCTAAGCAAATTAATCTCTCTAATTTTGATTATATAAAAATAGGGAGTTACCAAAAAGATAGGGGGCCATTAGATTCTCCTACTACGAATCAGAGACTATATAGAGTTGACTGTGGTGGGGAGCTTTTGGATATAACTTTGCGGCTGCAGAGGGGAAAATAGGGGCTCTCTAGAATTCGCTCCCACTCCCAACGTTTCTGCTTTTCACAGTTGTTGAGTTTTATATCCTGCATACCATTAATGAGTTGTACTATACTACTTTGGTTATTTGCAGCCTCTTGAAAACGCATATAGTCTAATTTGCGACGACGTTTCATAAAGAGCAATATCCAAGTTATATATAGCGCACTACCAAGCAGGAAGATACCCAGTATCTTTATATCATAACCACCCATTACAGCACCATAGATGACAAATGTTAGCACAGCCATAACCATACTAAGCAGTGAACCTGTTAAGAAAGATTGTATTCTGTTATAGTCGCCGATGCGCTGCATTATATCGCCCACCATCTTAGAATCAAAAAACGCTATCGGCAAACGCATTAACTTTGATAGGAAATTAGAGATAAGCGAGATACTTATTCGTGTTGTCATATGTAGCATCAACCACGAGCGGATAAGGTTGTTTGCCATTTGCCCCAGCACCAAAACTACTTGCGCTACGAGCATCATCACCACAAATGACAAATCACTCGTGCCGATACCCTTGTCCACGACCGATTGGGTTAAAAATGGCAGAATAAGGCTCAATACACTTGCCGTTAGCATAGCGATTGACAACTGCACTAAGTAGCGTTTATATGGTTTTAGGTAATATAGCAACTGAGAGAACTTCAATCGCCTATCTTCATCGCCTCGTTCGTTGTAAAACTCTGGGGTAGGTTCTAATATAAGTACAACACCCTTGCTGCCTGTTGCACTATGGGACTGCAACCACGCTTTTTTGAACTGCTCTTCGTCATATTTTAACAACCCCGATGCAGGGTCAGAGACATAGACTTTGCCATTGCGAATCTTATAAACCACTACAAAATGTTGCTGATTCCAGTGGGCTACACAAGGCAACGGCATCTCATCTCGCAATTGATCCCACGTAATCTTAACACCCGTAGAGCGAAAACCAATAAACTCAGCAGCATCGCTAATACCCAACAACGATACCCCCTCACGAGTAATATGACATTTGTCTCGTAAGTTCTGCAACGAATAGTTGCGCCCATAGTGTTGAGCGATAATCTTCAAACACGTCGGACCACAGTCCATTGCGTCTAGTTGGGTGTAGTGGGGGAAGTTCATCATTAATACTTTGTTGATTTATATGTTATAATTTAATTTTTCAGGATCAACGTAGCTCAAGCTGTGGAATATAATTCTCATACTTTCTATTCGCCGTTTCAGTTATATTCCCCATGCCATCTATTATAATGCCCGTCGTAGTTATACCGTGAACCTTACTAAGTAATGCGTAGTCTTTCCAGCGTAGATCGTTAAACTTAAGAATCTTTTCTCTTTTTATTTTTTTTTCGGACTCCTCATATCTGTATATTTTGCGATCAACTGGTGATGTTATACCTATTGCTTTCCAGCAAAATAATTTATCTGAATCTTCGGCCTTTAGGATAAGTCCAGGAAGCCCTCCAAGTTTCCACGGCCCATAGCTGTACGGTATCTCTAGTGTGTACCATACTCTATATTTTCTTCCTCGAAATTCTGTTTCGGCAACATAACAAGTGTAACCAAGAATAGAATCCTGCCCTGATTTTAAAGTCCAGTTAAAAATATTTTGACTTTCATTATATAAATATGTAGTATTAAAGAATCTATTATAAACATTCAATTGTTGAGTAGAAATGTCAATAAAAATATCTTCGTAAGTACCATATTCATTATCCCTCAAATTCTGCCACGGTTGATATGAGCCATTGTGGGTTTCCACTAAACTTGGCTTGTTTGTTATAGCCCACTTAACGGAGTCCATATTTTCAGCAAAAGAACTATAAAATCGAGTACTATAATCTCCTACTTCTAACACTTGATTGTCAAAATATGCTTTTTTGATTATCGTATCAACTACAATCTGTGTTCGATATGTAATGCTCAAATTGACCCTATCAATCTCAACTTTCTTGTTTACATCGAGGGGATGGGCTGTTTGAGCCCTTTGAGTTTGAGAATAAACACTACCACATAGTGAAAGTAGCATATAAATTATAGTTAAATAAAATTTCAAGTTATTCATATGATATTAAAAAAACTAGCCAATGGATTTGTTTAATGTAATTTAGTCCAAATCCGATTGGCTATAAATAATTAACTTACTTTAATGTAACAGCATATTTGTGTGCATTGTCTCCATTTACAGAATGCCTACCTCCAGATATTCGAGCATTTGCATGCCCGTTATCTCTTGTTGATGAACCACCTTCGGTTCCTTCATAAAAACAACTACATGAACAAATCCAGTCATAACCGCCTTTAATTTGTTGCAGTTCTCTAGCACTTAGAGTTTCTTTTTCAATTTGATTTAATTTCAATGACTTCATAATATTCATTATTAAAAATTGATAATTATTTAATTCATAGAGATTTTAGCAGCAGTAGATCTCTATTTTAACTACTGTTCTCAAATGGTATTTTTTGCAATTTGAGAAATGTTAGATTCATTTCTATGCACTATTGCATTTTTAGATTAATAATTATGATGGTTATTTTTGTTGCTTCATAGCCTTGATTATTTGAAAATATGCAAAACTCTCAAAATAACACTTAGGCTAATCGTTGCATATACACTCTTTTTGCATTACCACTTCATAGTTAGATGGTGATGGACATAGCCATTGATACAAACATTTAGAGCACCTTGCCGAATCTCTGATTCTACGCCAAGAGTAGTTTTGTTTTAATTCAGTGACTATTATATCTATAATATTATCATCTATTTTTCCTATGTGTAGATGATTTACACTTGAATACACCAAGCCATCTGGCATAACTGTTAGCTGACCAAATGCTGTTGTATTGAGTGATTGATGAGCAAATATTTCTCTCTTGGATAGTTGACTGCCTAAAATATCTTCACGAGTTAAAAATATATTTTCATTGAAAAACTCTGCATTGTCATCATAAACAGGAACAATATTATAATTATCAATATTAATATTTTCCACTATATTAATCCACTTTTCATACTCATCAATGCTTCTTACTATTAGATTAAAGTTTGCGTTTGCATAGTATGGCAAATATGGTTCAAATAGTGATGAAGTGGGAGTTAAAAACTTGGGATCGCAGATAAACGTAACCTTAAATCCAGTTGAGAGGATATTGGAGATCAAGCTCTTTTGATTGTAATTAATTGGCAGGGTAACATACAAAATCACTTTATCTTTAATACTTGATAGCTGCTGACACAAATCTACTACATCATAATGTTCAATATCTGAAATAACAATATTGATTGTGTTGATATATTGAGAGTTGCTACGTTCTATAAATTCTACAATCTTATTACTATCTAATACCTCACTGGAAATAAGTGGGTATATTATTTGTTTGTGATAACCTTTGTCTTTTGCTATCCCTCCAGTGTAAATCGTTAAAGTACGTAAATAGGTTAATGCATTTTCTCCAATATCTAAGCCATCGTTACTTATCATTCGCTCAACAGAGAATTGTAAGTTTAATAAAGGCGGTAGTGATAGTATATTATCATTACTAACATCTAAAACTACACCAAATTCACCTTGCTGAACCAGATCAATAAAGAAACCCACTTCTGGATCGTTATCATTTAAAACAGTACTGTATAAATTATCAAAATCTAATAATGATTCACAAATAACCTTTATATCCCCTGTTAAGCTAAACTCTTTGACATTGAAGCTATTTGTATTATATAACAATCCTTTATTCGCCCTTACCCATAAAAATGTATCTGGCGACAATATAATTTTTTATCCATAACAATTAGGTTGTATTTAACGTATTATTACATCTTGCATTAGTTTTTTGTATAGATCAGGTTTTTTTGCAAGATGCCTCAAGCAATGGGATGAGTATAGAGCAAAGTCGCTCTTGTTCATATAACCATGGCACCTGCTAGTATTATCTCTAATATCATCTATATAAAATAAACATTGTGTACAACTTTTTGCTCTATAACACGCATTGCATTGAGATTGTAGCTTGTCTAAATATGCATTGAAATCAGATGCTATGCGCTCTAAATCCAACTCTATTCCCTTTTCTGAGATACTACCAAGCGAAAAATCGTGATCGATCTTCTCACACTGAAGTATTCTTCTATTTACAGTTACAAACATTTTTTTACTAAAAGGAGAACAACTCCCTGTAGGAATAATGTTTATTTTATCAGCATCAACAAAAAGATCATTGTAATTGATAAATACGTTCCCACTATACTTATTGCTTATTTGTGAAAATTTCATATCTTTGCTTAGTTTGTAGATATTCGTTACCCCCTTTTTTAAGCTTTTTCGACGCTTTGGTGGTAACGAATTCTTTTTTTAAGATACAAAAAAAATATCCCAATTACCTAATAATCATATAGATAATTGGAATATTTTTATTTTGCGAATATGCCTGAGCAAGCTCAATTGCATTCGCGCCACATCGTCGGTTGTTAAAAAGCGAGGACAGCCCTAACAGTAAGGTCGTTGTCCTTATTGACGTAGCTCGTGAAGCCATCATTGAAGCGCACGCTCCACGCGGCGCGGCCGTCGTACACAGTGGAAGAGAAATACAGATCGTTCGACAACGTTGTTGCGCCTGCGCCTAAAGTTTCCAGAGCAGTATTCACTGTTGTTTTTGTAGTGTTATTTGGAGCGACGATATTGTTACTATACGTCTCACCTGCATATAATATCTGCAACTCATCTTTGGACGGTAAATACCAGACGCCCGTTGCTTCAGTTGTGTAAATATCCTTTTTAGTAGTAGCGTCACCTCCATTCTTCGCATTGTGAACCCAATAGATAGCAGGGTAATTTGTTTCGTTAAATTCATTGCCGGCTGTTACATCATCGCTACCACTTATTCTACCTACAATCGTCGCCATATTAACACGCCCGTTGTTTTCATCTATTGCATCAGTGCGAAGGTCTGTAGGACCCCACCTAAGTCCACTTCCTTCATCCAACGAAACCACCTTGCCGCTTGTACCATCTGCTCCTACTGAGAAGATAATACCGATTGGGGTTTTGGTAGCATCAAGATCAGTCGACCAAGTGCCGTCTGAGTAGTAATAATCTGCAATTTGCGCTAGCGTTTCATATTTTAACGCTCGCATAGAGGTTATAGGCACTCCATCTGTGCCAACTACTATTACTTCGAGAATTACAGTTTCGCCTTCACGTACAGATTCAGGAACAGTAATAGTTACGGTATATTTATTATCTGTATTTTCTATTTTTGCTGTCCACTCAGTTATCGGCTCTGAACGTGTTAGAATATCTGTTCCTGCGTCAATAGTGTGTACTTTTGCAATTATTGAGGTGAAATCGGCAGGTAAATCATTAAGGGGAACATCAATAGTTAAACTGCTTATTGAAATAGCACTATTACCTTCTGGATTTTCTCCTATTGTAAATGGTTTATATTTAGGTAACAGA
>CAYJAK010000009.1:0-132482 GCA_964368585.1 uncultured Muribaculaceae bacterium | reverse complement strand
ACTATTACCTTCTGGATTTTCTCCTATTGTAAATGGTTTATATTTAGGTAACAGAATCTCTGTTCCGTCACTTAATGTAAGAGTTACATAGTTGGTGCCCTCTACTACACTTTTGAAAAATGAGTCGCCATCAGCACCAGCAGCTCCAGTTGCTCCAGTAGCTCCAGTTGCTCCAGTAGCTCCAGTGTCGCCTTTATCTCCTTTATCGCCTTTGTCGCCAGCAGCTCCAGTAGCTAGTACATCGGTAGTTGCCCAAGTTTCGCCATTGTCGGTTGAGATTTCCCACATATTTGTTGCCGAATTAATCTGAACCTTTGGTGCAATAGCTGCTGCGCCATCTGCTCCATTTTGTCCGTTTTCTCCTGTATCACCTTTGTCGCCTTTTTCGCCTGTTACGGGTAGCATTTCGCCACTTGTAGCATCAGTTAAGTATTCGCCATCAACTGTCCAATAATATTTTCCATCTTCATGCAGTTTTGCACTAACAATTGGGGTGTTGCCATCTGCTCCATCAGCTCCGTTGGTTCCATTAGTTCCGTTTGTTCCATGTTTGATGGTAACTGCACCACTTTTATCGAAATTAATTACATAACCCGAACCATCGGCAAGATTATCAACACTTGTTACATAATCTTTTGCCTCTAAATTTGTGATAAGGCTCTTGAGTGTAGCAATTTCAGAATTAACCGTTTGTTGCCACTCTTCGAGGTTTTCAATTCTACCTCTTAATTCACTATCGTCGTACTCCTTGCTACACGATACCGCTAACGCTCCTAGCATTAGCACAAACATCATAATTTGCCTCATTGTCTTTATTTTAGTAATATTAAAATTTTTATTGTTTAGTGCGTTTAATCGCAAACAAATGTAGATAAAGTTTTTCTAATTACAAATTTATCTCTGCGAATTTGCCTAAATAGGCAGCTCTTTGGTTACTACCAATTGCATATCGGCTCTGTTAAAATACCATTTTATATTATAGTTACCATCTTCCTCTACATAGAAATTACCATCTTTATTAGGAACATTTGCTTTAATTTGGTCGGGACCATAATCAACCTTCCAATCGTTGTCAAGGCGCACTTTCCAACCATTATCACTGCCAGCTGCGAGAGTGACATTTGCCTCTAAATAATGGAGTGTCTTTCCTGTTGCATCTTTTTCTTCACCAAGAGTCATTGGCGTATCGGAAGTTGCGCCCCAACCATTATAATTACCAACTACACCCTCCATCAGAGTCCGACAGATACTAATACCTATATAGAGCACACAGAGGAGTTTCATAATATGTATGGAGTTTATCCTGAAGAGAGTATTGCAGATGTGGGCTATGGTAGTGAGGAGAATTATGAGTTTACAAAGAGTAAAGGTATTACACCATTTATTAAGTATAACTACTTTCACAAGGAGCAAAAGAGGAGTTTTAAGAATGATGCGTTTAATAGAGCAAACTTCTATTACAACAAAGAACGAGATTGTTATTATTGCCCAATGGGGCAGCAAATGGAGAAGCACTCTGTAATTAAGCGAAAGACCAAAACAGGGTTCGTTCAAACAATAACTCTATACAAAGCCGTTAGGTGCTGTGGTTGTCCTTTGAGGTGTTTATGTCACAAATCTGCTAAGGAGAGAGTGATACAAGTTAATCATAATCTTAATGCTCACAAAGAGGTAGTTCGAGAGTTACTGCCAACTTTATCCAAATATGCAGATAACACACGTTCTGGAATTTCTTTTAAATTTGATATTCCAAATAATGATACTATAATAGGTACATAACTTTTATCCTTTTTGTAGGCTACATTAAAATTGCTGGTAAAAAGTTTATTCTTTAGGTAATAAGTCTTACCGCAACCCCAATCTCCCGTGATTAGCAAAGCTCCTGAGCTAGGTAGTTGTAAATACGATACAATACTTTCTTCTATAGGGTTCATTTCAATATTTTTATTTTGTGATTGTACATTTTTATTTCTCAGCGTTATTTTCTTATACATTCGTTTTAGACGCTCAAATAGACCTCGTATCATTCTTACGTCAATTCATAATTAACACTACGCCCACCCTCATCAGTTTTACGAAGAATATTCAAATCTATCAAAGCTTGAATATCACGAATGGCAGTATCTTTAGAGCATTTACACATCTTAGCCCACTTCGAGGAGGTGAGTTTACCATCAAAGCCATCAAACAAGCGATTGAGTACCTTGCGTTGGCGGTCGTTGAATGAAATTTCTCGATGCTGCTCCCAAAATCTTGCTTTTGAAAGTATAGATTCAAGTATATCATCTGTTGCATCTAATGCTCCTTGCAAACACTCTAAATACCATACTATCCAAGCTGTAATATCGCTACCACCTTTTTGCGAACTCTCTAAAATCTCATAATAACCTTTACGCTCCTTCTGTATTTGGTTGGTCATACTATAAAATCGTTGGTCACTACCATCACTACGAGAGAGCATCATATCTGCGATAGTACGAGCGATACGACCATTACCATCATCGAAAGGGTGAATAGTAACAAACCAAAAATGGGCAATAGCAGATTTTATTACTTGATCTGTTGTTGTATCGGAATTGAGCCACGTAAGAAAAGCCGCCATCTCAGCCTCTAATCTATCAGGTTTCGGAGCTTCGTAATGCACCTTCTCTTTGCCCATTGCCCCCGAAACTACCTGCATTTCACCTGTGCGGTACTTTGCCACCTCTATTTTATACATACCACTATATCCCAAAGGAAACAGAGCTGCGTGCCAACCAAATAATCTCTCTTCGGTAAGCTCTTTATTATAGTTTTGTGTAGCATCCAACATCATTTCTACAACTCCATCTACATTTCGTGATGATGCCACAAGGTCGTGTTTTACAAGACCTAATCTACGAGCGATTGAAGAGCGCACCTGATCTTTATCAAGTATTTCACCCTCAATCTCTGTAGATTTCAGAACATCAAGTGTAAGTGTTGTTAGCATAGCTTCTTCTCTCATAGAAAAACCTAAGCTCTCCATTCTACCAAGCAAGCGACCTTGTGAATGGCGCACTGACGACAAAAGATTGGTAATCTTCTCCGAGTCGTATTTGAACTCTGTCCAATTATGTTTTTCGTGTATATACATAGCAGTTTATTTTCCCACAAAATTACAATAAAAATTTCACCCCACCAAATATTCGTCGCACAATTTGCGACGAATAAACACTTTAATCGTCGCAATTTATAGTTGCTTAGAGTTGCACTTGTAAAAATGCTCCTAAAAATCGGCGCTATGTAGCCCTCTATGTAGGCTTAGAGCTTTTTATTAAAATATACACATTGAATTTCAATGAGTTATGTTAAATGAGGGATTTCTAATATACAAAAACTAAGGTGATTTTATCTCTATTTATTCGGATAGATATCAGATGGGGGAGGAAGAGGAAGAGGAAGAGGAAGAGGAGGTAGTCTAGTCTCGTGATGAGGCAGTTTCAGGATGAGCCAGTTCCGTGATGAATCAGTTCCAGGATGAGGCGATTTTAGGAAAAGAGAATCTCCGGGAGAGGTGAAATGTGCAGAATTCAATGGTGGGAGTTTTATTTGCACATTTGACCCCCATAAACCCCCAAAAAAGGTGGGCAAATGTGTAGAAATTGGCTTGTGAATAAGGTTTTGCATTTTTTCGATTGATGCATTTATACAAAATTTTGGATACTCCTAAATCTATGCGTGGACAATTTTATGGTTAGAACTCTGGATCACTTTCTGATTTGAGGATTTTCTGATTTGAAAACTTTCTGATTTGAAAATACACCTAAAAAAGACTCTCTTCAATCACAATTAAATGATTGAAGAGAGCCCAATAAAAGATCAAGTTGAATAATTTACACCCTCTTTATAATTATCGCAACACCCATTCCTCCGCCTATACAAAGTGATGCAAGGCCATATTGTTTATCACTATTCGTAAGTTGATTTACCAATGTTACAAGGATTCTGTTTCCTGATGCTCCAATTGGATGACCAAGGGCAATGGCGCCACCTTTTAGATTGCATCTCTCATCAATCCACTCTTTTGTAACGCCGTGTTGAGTGCATAACTCTTTGATAACACCAAGTGATTGAGCTGCGAAAGCCTCATTAAGCTCAATTATATCCATTTGGTTTAATTGAAGATTGGCAAACTTAAGTGCTTTTTCTATTGCAGGAACAGGACCCATACCCATAATTTGAGGATCTACGCCACCTGTGCCACCAGCAACAATCTCTGCTAAAGGTGTTAATCCATACTCTTTAACTGCATCTTCTGAGGCAACAAGAACAAATGAGGCTCCATCATTAATTCCAGAAGCATTACCTGCGGTTACTGTACCCTCTTTTTTGAAAGCTGCTCTTAATTTACCCAATTTTTCAGGGGTAGATGTTCTATTTGGAAACTCATCCTTATCAAAGGTAAATGTCTCTTTTCTTGTTACAATCTCCACTGGAACAATCTCTTGTGCAAAGTCTCCATTATCTACGGCTTTAATTGCTTTTTGTTGAGAATTAAATGCAAATTGATCCTGTTCTTCACGTGTGATTGAGTACTTATCTGCAATATTCTCGGCAGTTATTCCCATATGGTAATTATTGAAAGCATCAGTTAGTCCATCCATAACCATATGGTCTGCAAGTTGGAAATTTCCCATCTTAATCCCATCTCTAATGGAACCAGGTGCAACAAATCCAGCATTAGACATAGACTCTGTACCCCCTGCTAAAATAACGTCGGCGCAGCCTGATACAATATTTGAATAGGCATTTAATACAGCCTTCATTCCACTACCACAAACCATATTTATTCCGTAAGCGGGAACCTCATTTGGGATGCCAGCTAAGATTGCAGATTGCCTAGATACTCCTTGCTTTTGCCCAGCAGAGAGAACATTTCCTACAATAACCTCATCAATTTTATCGGGATTAATATTAGTCTCTGATAAAATGTTTTTGATAACAAGTGATCCTAGCTCACCTGGTGTAAAGCTAGATAGGCTCCCCATAAATTTTCCTATTGGGGTTCTTTTTGCTGCAACAATATATACTTTTCTCATTTTTATGTAATTATACAATTGTTAAGTGTTGGTTTTAATTAATTATCTATGCAAAGATAGATGAAAAAAAAAGATATATTTATAGAGTAACAATATTTTTTTACACTTATTAATCTTATCTTTGATAGTCATAATTTTTAAATTGATTACTTAACTAACATTAATAAATAATTATAATTTATGAGAAAGTATTTAGTTTTATCAGGGATGCTTTTGTGTAGTATATTTTTATCTGCCCAGAGCTCGCCTTTATGGATGAGATATCCCTCAATTTCGCCTGATGGCAAAACGATTGCCTTTACTTATAAAGGTGATATTTACACAGTGCCTGTATCGGGAGGAAAAGCCTCTCAATTAACAACTAATCCTGCATATGATACTCAACCTATTTGGTCAAATGATGGCTCAAAAGTAGCATTCTCATCAAATAGAGGGGGAAGCTTTGATCTGTATGTTGTAGGTAAAGATGGCGGCGTACCTACTCAATTAACTACTCAAACGGGGAATGAGTATCCGCAAGCGTACAAAGATGGAGTGATCTATTTTACAGCCTCTTATATGCCTGATTCAAAGGATATTCAATTTCCGTCAAGAACTTTTGCACAAGTGTATAAAGTGAGTGAAAATGGAGGTAGAGCAACTATTTTCTCTTCTTTGGCTATGCAGAATATCAACTTTAACAAGGATGCAAGTAAACTTCTATACACAGATGTAAAGGGGTATGAAGATGCTTGGCGTAAGCACCATACGTCATCTATTGCTAGGGATGTTTGGATTCAAGAGATTACACCAGAGAGTAAATTTACTAAAATCACCAGCTTTAAAGGAGAAGATAGAAATGCTATTTGGGGTAGTGATGAAAACTCAATCTACTATTTGAGTGAGCAGGATGGAAGCTTTAATATTTATAAGAGAGACTTGCAATCAAAGAGTGAGACAAAACTTACAAATTATAAAGATAATCCAGTTAGATTCTTATCGTCTGATAATAATAATCTTCTATGCTTTGGTTATGATGGAGAAATCTATACTGTAAAAGAGGGTAGTAGCCCTGTAAAGGTTAATATAAATATAGTATCTGATAAGTTAGAAAAAGATCTAGTTGCTCAGACTATAACTGGCGGAGCTACAGCAATCTCAGTATCACCAAATGGAAAAGAGGTGGCATTTATTGCAAGAGGTGATGTGTATGTGACTTCAACAGAGTATTCAACTACAAAACAGGTTACAGATACCCCTCAGCAAGAGAGAAACGTACATTTTAGTCCCGATGGTCGCTCGTTAGTTTACTCAGCAGAGAGAGGAGAGACTTGGGGAATATATCAGAGCTCAATTGTTCGCAAAGAGGATAAATATTTTACCTATGCAAATGAGATAAAAGAGGAGCCTTTAGTAGATGCTGGCGAGACATCATTTCAGCCAATGTACTCTCCTGATGGAAAGGAGGTTGCATATTTAGCAAATAGAACAGAACTAAAGGTTATTAACCTAAAAAGCAAAGAGATAAGAACAGTTTTAGATGGTAAATATAATTACTCATATACAGATGGAGATGTTAGTTATACTTGGTCTCCCGACAGTAAATGGTTTTTAGCAGATTATATTGGAATAGGAGGTTGGAATAATCCCGATATAGTTTTAGTTAAGGCTGATGGAAGTGGTGAAACTGTGAATTTAACCGAGAGTGGTTATTCAGATGCTGGTGCAAAGTGGACACTTGGTGGAAAGGCTATGCTTTGGTCATCTGATAGAGCAGGTTATCGTAGCCACGGAAGTTGGGGTTCACATAGAGATGCCTATATTATGTTCTTTGATGATAAAGAGTATGATAAATTTAGAATGAATAAAGAGGAGCTTGCTCTATTTGAAGAGATTGAAAAAGAGAATATGAGTAAGAAGGAGAAGAAGGCCGAGGAGAAAAAAGCGGAGGATAAAAAGAAGGCTGAGAAGGATGGAAAAGAGGTGAAAGAGGATGTTGAAGAGCTTGAGTTTAGTCTTGAAAATAGAAAAGATAGAGTTATTAGATTAACAATAAACTCTTCTAGCTTAGGCGATATGTTCTTATCTGCAAAAGGGGATAAACTATACTATGTAACCTCATTTGAGGGGGGTGGAGATCTCTGGGTTAGAGATTTGAAAGCTAATAGCACTCGTCTATTAATAAAAGGTGTAGGTTATGGTTCGTTTACTCCCGATAAAGAGGGTAAAAATCTCTACTTTGCTGCTGGCGGAAACCTTAAAAAGATAGATATTGGAACCAGTGCTGTTAAGAATATCCCTTTTAGAGCAGAATTTAACTATAAGCCAGCAAGGGAGCGCGAATATATTTTTAATCACGCTTGGAGACAAGTAGAAGATAAATTCTATGTACCAGATATTCACGGTATTGATTGGGACAACTACAAAACTACTTACGCTAAATTCTTGCCTCATATAAATAATAACTTTGATTTTGCAGAGATGCTATCAGAGATGTTAGGTGAGTTAAATGGATCTCATACTGGAGCTCGCTACTACGCATCTAATTTTGCGCCAGCAACAGCTTCATTAGGTGTCTATTATGACAACTCATATAGTGGTGCTGGTTTGAAAATTGCTGAGGTTATTAAAAATGGCCCACTTACTAAATCTGACTCAAAAATTACGGCAGGTTGTATAATTGAAAAGATTGATGGCGTTGCAATTACTAATAATATGGATTTCTACCCTCTACTAAATGGAAAGGTTGGTAAGAACGTATTGTTAGAGGTTTATAATCCCGATACAAAAAAGCGTTTTGAGCAGAAAGTAAAACCTATCTCTTCAGGAGCTGAGAGCAACCTACTATATAAGCGTTGGGTTGATAATAACAGAGCTAAGGTAGAGAAGTTATCGGGAGGAAAAGTTGGATATATACACGTAAAAGGTATGGATAGCCAGAGCTTTAGAGAGGTTTATTCAGATCTATTGGGTAAATATAGAAATAGTGAGGCTGTGATTATTGATACTCGCCATAATGGTGGTGGTTGGCTTCACGACGATCTAGTTACATTATTAGATGGTAAAGAGTATCAGCAATTTGCACCTCGTGGAGAGTATATTGGAAGTGATCCATTTAATAAGTGGTTAAAGCCTTCGTGTGTGCTTATTTGTGAGGATAACTACTCAAATGCACACGGTTTCCCTTGGGTTTATAAAGAGTTAGGAGTAGGTAAACTAATTGGAACATCTGTCCCTGGTACTATGACTGCCGTTTGGTGGGAGAGCCAAATTGATCCATCTATCGTATTTGGAATACCTCAAGTGGGAGTTAGAGATATGGAGGGTAATTTCTTAGAAAATGTTGATTTGAATCCCGATATAGAGGTGTTTAATACACCAGAGCAACAACTTAGAGGAGAGGATGCTCAATTAAAAGCTGCAGTTGATCATATGTTAAAAGAGATATCAAATGGAAAATAATAATAAATGGGTTGAAACCCTAAGCGAATATAGCGCGGCTCTTCAGCGATTGAATATTGCTGTAGATTTAATAAATAAAAAAATAGTAAATGATAGTATATCTTTTGATGATATAGATGGTAATCCAGAATTTATGCTGCTAGCAGATGGGGTTTTACAGAGATTTTGTAGCTCTTTTCAGATAGCATGTATCGTAATAATGGAGTATGCTACCGCTCAAGGGCATCAAGAGTTATTAAGTGAGAATTTTGAGGCTATTAGCTATGCACTAGAGAGTAATATAGTTACAGATTCTAACTGGCACTTAATGGATGATACTACAACTATAATGGATTTTAATTATGAGGATTCCACCTCTAAAGAGGAGTTTGTAAGTGTACTCTCAGAATATCATAATCTATTACGAGAGTTTGAACTTAGGATGATCGACTTTAGAGATGGATCTCTATTCTAGCTTATTGGAGAGGGAGGCTAGTAGTAAACTACAGTTTTACCCTCTAAATCAGTAAGGATATTATTAGCAAGGCGGCTTGCTCCTAATCTAAGAAGGTTAGGGGTGAGCCACTCTTCTTTTAAGATATTGTGTACAATAGCAAAGTATGTGATAGCATCATCTGATGTTACCATTCCGCCAGCAGGTTTGAATCCTATCTTCTTACCCGTTTTTTCATAAAATACTTTAATACATTCGCACATTACAAGTGCAGCCTCTGGCGTTGCAGCTGGCTCCATCTTTCCTGTTGATGTTTTAATAAAATCTGCGCCTGCCTCCATTGCTAAGAATGATGCAGCTGCTATTTTATCGGGAGTCTCTAAAGCTCCTGTCTCTAAAATAACTTTAAGGTGTTTCTCTCCAATCGCTTGTTTAATTTGCGAAATCTCTTGAGCAGCACCTTCAAAGTCTCCTGCTAAGAATTTGCTTAGTGATAATACTATATCTATCTCATCAGCACCATTTTGGCAAGCCATTTCACATTCAAGTAGCTTTACCTCTAAGAAGCTTTGCGAGTTAGGGAATACTCCAGCAACTACAGTTACATTAACATCGGGAGTATTAAGAGCCTCTTTAACGGCGTTTCCTAAATTGGGGTAGATGCAAATTGAGGCTGGTGTAGAGTAGTTTGGGTAGTGTTTGTTAAACTCATTTACCTTTGTTGCAAAAGAGACAACTCTCTCAACTGTGTCTGTGGAATTTAATGTTGTTAAATCCATATAACTAAGGCACTTATTTAAATTCTCTGGAGTAATTAACTCGGCCTTATTTTTAATAATCTCTGCTAATTTATTACCAACGCTCTCATTTGTAGGCTGATAATTGTATTTTTCTAAAATGTTGTTCATTCTACTAAAAATCTATATGTTAATTTGGTTATGAAATTTTTTATCTGTTTTTTGTGTCAATTAAGATTGTTACAGGCCCATCATTAACGAGCGCAACTTTCATATCTGCACCAAATATGCCAGTTTGTGGTTTTTCGCCTAAAATCTTTTCTAGCTCTAGTTGCATCTTCTCGTAGAGAGGAATTGCAATGTCTGGTTTGGCCGCTTTTATATATGAAGGTCTATTACCTTTACTTGTTTGTGCAAATAGCGTGAATTGACTTATTAGTAGTATTTTACCATTAATATCTTGGATAGAGCTATTCATAACACCATTCTCGTCATCAAAAATACGTAGGTTGGTTATCTTTTTTGCAAGCCAAGCAATATCCTCATCTCCATCTGCCTCCTCTATACCTAGTAAAATCATAAGGCCATTTTGAATCTCTCCATTTATTTTACCATCTATCTTTACAGAAGCTTCTGATACTCTTTGAATTACAGCTCTCATTTTGTGGTTATTCTTTTATGATTGTTTCTTTATAATTACCCCTTTATTTGAATTTTAAATCCTTGATTAATAAGCGGTTGTGCAATCTCTTCCATTGCTTGAATTGTAACTTTGTGTAAATCTTTAGCAGGAGTCTCTCTATCTAGGGAGTACATCATAACCTCTTTTGGTTTAAGCTCTCTAACTAAATCTTGCCATCTGTTTACATGTTCTGGTGCGGTACAATCTATCTCTATACCATCTACAACCCCAATTAAGAACATTGTTTGTAGTATAAAGTTTCCATTAAATAATTTTATATTATTAATTACATTTTCAAGCGAATAATTGCTCTCTGGCTTATTAATCGCCTGAACTAATGGATCAAGAGGTGAGTCAATCTTTAGAATAGGATTGTCAATCTTCATTAGAGCCTCTCTTATTCCCTCTTTGTGTAGCCTTGTTGCATTTGTTAAGACAGAGATTTTTGCATCGGGATAAATATTATCTCTTAAATTTAGGGTAATCTCGATAATTTCTGCAAAATCTGGGTGCAAAGTGGGCTCTCCGTTTCCTGAGAAAGTGATAGTATCAACTGCCTCTCCGCTCTCCTTTAGTTCGTTCAATCTGTGCTCCAATGCACTCTTGAACTCCTCTTTTGTCGGGAGCTTTTTATCCTCTTTCCCATCCTTATTCCAGCCACATTCGCAATATATGCAGTCGAAATTGCACCATTTGCCAAATTTGGGTAATAGGTTTATACCAAGCGAATTACCAAGTCTGCGGCTTTTGATGGGGCCAAAAACTATCTGATTAAAAAGTATTGTTGCCATTTTGTAAAATTTGTGCAAAGGTAGGGAAATTTCTGATTATTATAAGTAGTTAGCTTCATTAGGGTTTCCACCAGACCAAGCGCATTGTGGCATTTGATCTATAAGTTGTATATCCTCAGAAGATATTTCAAAATCAAAAATATTTAGATTCTCTGCAATTCTACTTGGTGTAACTGATTTTGGTAGCGGAACAGCATTGCGTTGTACAGACCATCTTAGTGCAATTTGAGATACCGTTTTACCATATTTTGCAGCTAATGATAATAGAAGTTCATTCTCTAACAACTTGCCAGCACCTAGTGGAGCCCAACCTTCAATTATAATACCTTTCTCTTGACAATATTTTGTTGTTTCTGGTTGCCAATATCCTGGGTGAAACTCAATTTGATTTATAGCAGGTACAATTTTGGCTTGATCTAATAGTGGTTCAAGATGGTTCACTAAGAAGTTGCTCACTCCAATAGATTTTGCTAATCCCTTCTGATTTAAGTGCTCAAGAGCGCGCCAAGTATCTAGATTCAACTCTTTCCAATTTTTGTAATGCATCTCATTTGCAGGCCAGTGAATAAGATATAGATCTAAATAATCTACTCCAAGATCGTTTATAGTTTTTTCAAATGCCTTTAAAGTTTTATCATATCCTCGCTCCGTATTCCAAACTTTACTAGTTAAGAAAATTTCATCGCGATTTATTCCACAATCTCTAATCCCCTCACCAACACTCTTCTCATTTTTATAACAAGCGGCACCATCAATGTGTCTGTAACCAAGCTCAATAGCCTTGATCACACCGTTTTTTGCTACATCTCCATCGGGAGCTAAATATGTTCCATAACCAACAGTTGGAATTGAGAGTCCATTGTTCATTTTTATTGTTTGCATAATTCTGATATTTAATTAGTTTTATTAAAAGGAATTTTACAAATTTAGGGAAAATAATTGTCTGAGTCAACGGAAGAATTGAGGAAAATTTTAGATAAATGGTAGATTTATGCATCTTTGCAGAAATATTCAGAATAAAATGACTCTTCTTCTAATTCATTCTCCTCTAGTGCAGGTCAATACTCCATATCCTGCCATCCCTAATCTGACAGCCTTTATGGAAGATCAGGGTTATAAAACTGTACAGGTAGATATTTCCATTAAATTAATAAATAAAATATATACTCAGGATTTTCTGAGACCGATTTTTACCGAGGCTTTTGAGAGGGAAAAACTCTCAAAAAAGGCAGCAGCAGTAGCTATGAAAAAGGATGCCTACCTTTCCTGCATTGAACCCGTGATTCGTTTCCTTCAGGGGCAAGAAGATGGATTGGCTGTGCGCATTGCTTCAGGTGACTTGTTGCCCAAAGGGTTGAGATTTAGGAATTTAGATGAGGAGGCTTTAGATTGGGCCTTTGGCAATAACGGGCTTCATGACCGCGCCAAGCACCTAGCTTCCCTCTTCCTTTTAGACCTGACGGATTTTATTTCGGAGATGACCTCTTCCAAGTTTGGGCTGATAAAGTATGCGGATCAAATCTCCTTGGCGGCTGAGACCTTTGATTCTTTAGCGGAGGAGTTGGCTAATGAGAACCTAGACCCAATAGATTCATTAATGCTGGAAATTTTTAAAACTGAGATGGATTCGGCTATGCCCAGCTTAGTGGGATTTAGTATCCCTTTTCCAGGTACCCTGTATTCGACCCTGAGGATGGCTAAGTTTGTGAAGGAGAATTATCCCGATACCAAGGTGGTTATCGGTGGTGGGTATGTTTCTACAGAGCTTAGACAAATCACAGACCCGCGAATTTTTGACTTTGTAGATTTTATGATTTTGGACGATGGAGAACTCCCACTCCTTAAGCTATCACAATTTTTGGAGGGCAAGGCCACAGAAGAGGAGCTAGTTCGAACACTTTTTCTTAACTCTTCAAGCACGATTCAGTCGCCCCGCAATTTAGATGCGAACATTCCTTTCAATGACCTCCCTGCGCCTTCTTTTAAAGGTATTGACTGGAGCCAATATATTTCGATGATGGATTTTACAAATCCAATGCATAGGCTCTGGAGTGATGGTAGGTGGATAAAATTAACATTTGCGCATGGCTGTTATTGGAGTAAATGTGCTTTCTGTGATACATCTCTGGACTATATAGGCAGGTTTGAGTCGGCCAAAGTAGATAGGGTAGTGGAGAAAATAGAAGAGTTAATCGCAGTCAATCCAGTTCGAGGATTTCATTTTACAGACGAGGCTCTTCCACCCCAATTATTAGTTCAGTTTGCTGAGCGTCTAATAGAAAAGAACATAGTAATTAGTTTCTGGGGTAATATTAGATTCGACCCATATTTTACTGCTGAGAGATGTCAAATTCTAGCCAAGGCTGGCTGTATAGCCATCTCAGGAGGTTTAGAAGTTGCATCAGATAGGATTTTAAAGTTAATAAATAAAGGAATTTCTATAGGAATGGCTGCACAGGTGGCGCAAAACTTTACATCAGCAGGAGTAATGGTGCACACATATCTAATGTACGGTTTCCCTACCCAAACCTACCAAGAAACCATTGACTCCCTAGAGGTAGTTAGGCAGATGTTTGAACAAGGGTTAATCCAGTCAGGTTTCTGGCATAGATTCGCCCTAACCATCCATAGTCCAGTAGGGGTGAACCCTAAGAAGTTTTCAGTAGATTATGATATGGGAGTTTATAACCCTTTTGCAAACAATGCCGTAGAGTATTACACAGAATCAGATGACGCACTAGACTACGAACGCGTGGATGCGGCTCTAAAAAGTTCCATCTACAACTATATGCAAGGAGTCGGTTTTGATATCCCCCTTTCCCGCTGGTTCAATGATCCAAAGGCACGTACCACTCTCCCTCGTAAGTTTATTGCTAAGCTGCTTTAGCTTTATTGATTTGAGTTATACTTTATCTCTTTTACTAATGGAGCGATAATTTCTCGAATGTTTTCTTCTGAAATTCTATGCCCATCTTTAATATCAATTGATTGAGTATAATGTTTTAAGAACTCATCTTTATAGCTGAACAGTTTGTCGTTGTTACTAAAAATACCAATGGTCAATTCTTTTTCACTTGGAGTGATACTATCCCATAGCGATGGTAGTAATTGAGAGTACGAGTCAACAAAATCTATATTTCCTAGCTTTGGCAATTCTATATCAGGCCTAAGGCAAGGATTAATCACAATTTTTGGTATATCGCGAAAACTCGGATCGTATTCTGTCCAAGCTGGGTAATAGAGCGGAATTTTACGTAGGCAAAGGGAAATGAATCCACCTAATGATGATCCTACAATGATGTTTATATGGTTCTCTACTATAATCTCTTTTGCTAATTCTAATGCAGCTTTAGCATCTGTAGGGAAGGTTGGAGCATATACGCTGTATCTTTTAGGATCCAAGGATGCTCGTAGCGTGGCAGCACTCCTTGATTCTTTACCACTACTATCTCTTTTAAGTCCGTGTATATATAGAATGTTGGTCTTTACGCTATATGGGACTTCATCATCATAATATTTATCTTGATATGAATGGATTGTAATAGATTTAATAGTGTTGTTGTTAGAAAACGCTGATTTAGAGATTGTAGTAACCGCTCTTGGGACCATTGCGTGGTGGTTAATCAAGTTGCTAAAACCGAACATTAACACGGTTTTATCTTTATTATAAAGGATGCCATCTTCAATTATGAAATTAGGGCTATCTACTACAATGTTTTTTATTTTATTACATCTTACAAATGCCTCACTTCCTATTAAAGTCACACTTTTTGGAAGATTGATTTCACACAATGAAGCGCAATTGTAAAATGCTTGATCTCCAATCTTTTTTAATCCATCTGGTAACGTTATTTTAGTTAATGACCCACAAGATATAAACGCTCGATCCTCAATAGTTACAACCCCGTCCAATACCGTGTATTCGCCTATGTAAGTTTCAGGGAATTTTACCAAAACCTCTCTGTTTTGACTATATATAACCCCAGAACCATCAATATATTCCTTTTCCATATTTTTTTAGTATAAAATTCAATCACAAAAGTAGATGCATTATATGCCAAAATACGGCTTAGGTGGGGTTGGTTGGCGAAATATCTCTAAAATCTTCTTTATTTTTCAGTTTTCTTCTGCGTCTTTTCCTTAAACTTTTTTAAATCTTCTGCAGTTGTATTCTCTTTGCTTACTACCCAGTAATGAACGCTTCTATTCATTTTTTCGTATGTTACTACGTACGTTTTTTCTAATTGCCATCCTAATGTAGATATGGAATTTATAGCCTTAGTGGCCGTATTGAACGGAGTTTTTATAATCTCATCTCCTAATTCAATTTTAACTTCTCCTTTTGTCTGCAGATTAATTTGAGTTGTTATTATTACCGCATAAGTTTTTTCTTGAGCATACGTGATTATTGAAATTGCTGTAAGGATTGTAATTAATAATAGTCTTTTCATACGTAAATATAAATTATAGTGGGTTCTAATTATTCATTTTTATTTATTAGAGCTCAAGGTACATCAAAAAGTTCTATAAACCAAACTTTTTGATCTACCCCAATCAATACGACCTTAAATTATCAAAAATATTGTAAGATTCTGCACCTCTATCTATTGCCCTTTGTAGGGTATATGCTGTACCTCTGCCATTGCCATCGCTGTATGCGATGATGTAGTTAGCATTGTCTGCCAAGTAGTTATTGCGGATGTAATATACTTTTGCACCACTGTATGTTGGACTTGTGACTATTACTTGATCAGCTTCATCAAGGATTCTGTCATAGTTTCTCTGATCCTCGTAATTGAAATTATCTGCTTGGCATTCAAATGGAATCACAGCGATTAATTCAACATCATCGTATGTACCTCTGAGTTTAAGGACAGCTTGGGCAGCTATCATATCGAATCCTTGCGCCATACCCGATAAGAATTGGCGTTTGCCGTTGAGGTATGCCTTCTCAATAAGAGCATAGGTGTGTTTGTAAATCTCTAATTTAAGGTTACTTACTCTCACCCCTTGAGGGGCTATTAATTTTCTATTACCTGTAAAGGCTACTGCTTTTCGTTTATCTATTTTCATTTTAATTTAGTTATATTATATATGCGATATGCTAAGTTTATTACATCCATCAAAAGCTGAAGGAGCAAGATATTTGATAGTGCTAGGGATAAGAACATCGGTCAACGACTTGCATAGAGCAAAAGAGCTATCTTCTAAATATGCTATTGAATTAGGAATATTTACACTCTTCAAAGAGCTGCATCCCCAAAATGCTCTTCTTCCAATATTGGTGACTCCATCGGGAATATCAATCGATTTTAATCCTATACAACCAATAAATGCCTCTCTCTCTATCTCTTTGACAGAGTTAGGGATAGCAATACTCTCCAAAGAACTACACCATGCAAAGGTTTCTGGCTGAATATTTATGATGTTTTCGGAGAGTATTACGGTTTTTAATGACGAGCATCCCTTAAATTCACCCCAGCCTATCTCACAAACATTATTTGGAATAACCATTTCTGTCAGTGAAGAGCAGTTCTCAAATGCAGAATGAATAGAAACAACAGACTCTGGAATGTTCACGCATTTTAGACTACGACATCCATGAAATGTATTACTATCGATAGTTTTAACACCATTGGGTATTTCAATTGAAATAAGGCTTTCACACGCGTAAAAAGCACCGTATCCTATCTCCTTAACGGTAGATGGAATATTAATATTTCTTAGATTGATACAATTCTCAAATGCGCCATACTCTATATACTCAAGTCCCTCGTTAAGTCTTATAGATTGAAGATTTTTACACCAAAACTATCTATATAACAGTCTTTAAAATCTCGTTCCATAATTTTAATCAGATTTATAAACGCAAAGGTATTGTGCACTTATGTCAAATGGTGGCTATACCTTTACAGCCACATTTATAAAGCAAATGTCATCAACATATAATTGATTGTTACCAGACTCGTGGCAGTGACCAAAGATTGAATATGCAGGTTTTACATCAAAGATTAACTTGCGCAATTTTTCACACCCCATATCTCCATCGAGAATATTCTTGGGAGCGCAGTGGCTTATAATAATATCTACTTTTTCAGTAATCTCAATATCATTTAGTAATCCCATAGTGGCCTCGATGCCTATGATAATAATGCCCTCAATCTCTATTATTCGATTATTAAGAAATAGCACATTATTTGGGATTAACTCCTCTGAAAGCTCAGGGTTGAGCTCAAAAGGTAAATCGTGATTTCCTGATACAAATATCTTATGTTGAGCAGGTTGTTTAGAGTACCACGCAAAGAAATCTTGCATCTGCTCCAAATCGCCAGCATCGCAGCAGTCACCTGCGTAAATAAGAATATCGCACGGATTGATATGTAATTCTCTATGTTTGCCGTGTGTATCTGAAAGTGCAATTATTTTCAGTCCTTTATATTCAAATTGTATCATTCTACAAAGTTAGTATAATCATATGCCAAATAATAGCTCAATATAAAGAATGTTTATGTGTGTTGTTATTTGGCTTAGGGAAAAATATTTCTTTGTGAAAAAATAGCTACAATGGAGAGAATAGAGAACAAAAAATCGTTAGAAAAGTGTGATGAAAAATCGTTAGAAAAGTATGATAAAATATCGTTAGAGGAGTTAGAGCAAACTATTATAATTCTTTGGAATGATGTTAACTCAACACACAAAACCAAACTCAATTTAACGCGTTGTTTATTTGAGCGAAAATATAGAATAAATAATGATCATCCAATAACAGAAAGAGAGATAATTGAACTAAAGCGAGTTAATAAACTTATTACAGATCACACACTTAGAGTCTGTGCTGAAGTAGAGGAGTTGCTCAAAAAACTCAAGACAGATGTTCTTGTAAATTATAATGAACTTACAGTAAAAGCAGTGCTTTATCCGTCTGGAGATTTAATAAAATATGATAGTGATGAGCTTAGTAATTATGAAGTTATGAGCGAGATTCTTTTTGATGAATTTTGCCCTATTTCTGATAGCCTTTTAGAAATTTCATTGTGCTATAACAGAACAACTGGTGAGGAGCATACCCATTATATGTGTTTCTACAATGAAGATACAAGAGTGTGGGAGAATCTATTTGATTTTACATTTAGAGGCACAATTGACAAAAAAGAGGCATTTGAAGTATACTACCCAATGCACTACCTCTACGATCACAGCTCCTATTCACTACAAGATATCATCAGAATATCTGATTTCAAATCTGAGATCACTGTTACTTTTGAATAGATAGAGTGTATAAAACTTTGTACCTAAGATATTTGTATAATAGAAAAACATATCTTACATTTGCAGTGTAAGATATCTTTTAATAACAATAGAATATGATAAGGCAAGAGACAATAGAGTTAGTAATAGACTCTCAAAGAGATAGTTTCATAGGGCAAGATTGTGGTTATACTCGCATAGCTTTACCAAAAATACCTATTGCAGACTCATTCACAACGATAATAACAGGTATTCGTAGATGCGGTAAAAGTACGCTGTTGTTGCAACTGTTAAAGCGAAACTATGCAGATGCAATATATCTCAATTTTGATGATATACGACTATCTGGATTTGAAGTTGCAGACTTTGTGCGCCTCCACAATGCCATAAAATCACGAGGTGTAGATGTTCTCTTCTTTGATGAGATTCAGATTGTCAATGGTTGGGAGACGTATGTAACTCAGCTTCTGCGTGAGAGATTCAAAGTTTTTATCACAGGGACAAATGCCTCTATGTTAAGCGTAGAGCTTGGAACGCATCTAACAGGAAGACACCTATCTATGGAGCTATTTCCATTCTCTTATGTAGAATATATAGGATATAAAGGTTTAGAGAATAGCGAAGAATCTGTGCAAAAGTATCTTGCGCAAGGTGGAATACCAGAGTATATCAAGAGTGAAATACCTGCAATACTTACATCGTTAATGGATGATATATTGATACGAGATATAGCAGTTCGCCACTCGGTACGTGATGTAAATTCACTTCGGCAACTTACAACATATCTTGTTACTAATATTGGAAATCTTATTTCAGCAAACAAGCTAGTTGGGATGTTTAATATCAAGACAGCGACAACATTCTTAGAGTACTTTTCATATCTCAAAGATAGCTACCTTCTAGATTTTGTCCCTATTTTCAATCACTCTTTAAAAGTACAGGCACGCAATCCTAAGAAGGTCTATGTTATGGATATGGGGCTTTATAGTGAAAATGCACTTTCAACAAGCGAGAACTATGGGCGCCGTTTAGAGAATCTGCTATATTTGAATCTTAGAAGACGCTACAAGCAGATATATTACTACAAGGGCTCTGGAGAGTGTGATTTTGTTGTGATGGAAAAAGGAGCAATCACCACAGCCATACAAGTGTGTGCTGAGATAAATGACGACAATTTTGATCGTGAATATAATGGTGTAATGGAGGCAATGACCGAGCTAAATCTTAGCGAAGGCTATATCGTAACACTAAACCAGAGCGACGTGTTTGAAAGTGATGGAAAGATCGTGAGAATGTTACCGGTTAATGAGTTTTTAACTTAAACTCCTAAACAAGCCTCTTAGAGAGAGATCTCTCAGTAAGTCTAAAATTATCCCAATCTATATGATTAATTAATACCACTCCCGATTTTTTACCAACCTCAAAGCTCCCAATCTCTTTTTCTCTCCCGATAGCCTCTGCGCCATTTAGGGTAGCCCATTTTAGAATCTCAGGCAATGAAATGTGTGGGAAATTTTGGTGGAGACACTTGATCTCTTCTACTATTGATAGAATCTTATTGCTAGAGAGACTATCAGTACCTAAACATATTTTTAGATTATTCTCTCTCATTAAATCTAATGGAGGCAATTGTCTGTGAATAAATATGTTAGATAAAGGACAGATTGCCCAGTAGCTGTTGTTCAAATGCTGTGTTGCGTAATCTATACTCTCTTGATTTGTAACTACATTGTGAACTAAAAGTACCTTTTCTGAGATAGGTGAGCTCTTAAATGTTAGTAATCTGTCAATAAAATATATTAGCGCAGATTTACCCGTAATAGGAGGGGTGCTTAATCCTCTTCCTTTATAATTTTCTGCTAGTTCTCCAGTTCCACTTATAATCAACTCTTCCTCTTGTGGACTCTCTTGATTATGATATGAGATATAACCACTTTTAAGACCCTGCTGGGCAGCAGCAGCTAAAAGTTGTGGACTCATTGTGTAGCAAGAGTGAGGAGTAACAGCTCCATCTATGTCATACTCTTTTGCTACTGCCTCTAATTTAATTCCAGACTCCAAAACAGCCTCTGCGTCTTTAGGTTCAGATCCAAATAACTCTAAATATGTGCGAGTGTATATTTGAGACTCCTTCTTAGCTTGAAAACTTTCGCTACAATTACTAATATCTCCCATTCCGCTAACACCCTCTCTATAAAGCTTTTCAAATTGCTCTCTAATGGCATTCAATCTACCTTGCTCATCTACCGTTAATCTAAGTTCATTAATTTGATTGATAAAGCCACTCATGCCTGTAGCCTCCTTAAAATAACCTTTTAAGTGCGATAACTCTATATGGCAGTGAGCATTTACAAAGCCAGGGCAAAGAATACCATTATAGAACTCAGTATCTTCACACTCTTTTTCTAATTGCCCTATCTCTACAATTGTGTTATTGTGGTCAAGTTTGATATATCCATTTCTTATAGGTTCGCCAACAATGGGTACTATATAATTTGCACTTATCTTTCTCATTATTTCTGAGTTGTTTTTTTATTGTTAATAGGGTTTCTAGGAACTTGCATTGGTCTTCCTTTTGAAGTTTGTGGGGTTGGCTCTTTAGTCCTTACTGCTCTACGATAAGTTATCTTAGAGTTCTTTTTAGCCTCATTTTCTCTCTTCTCTTTAAAATAATCTCTCGTAAGTACATTTGGTGCATCTATCCAAACAGCTTTGTTTGTCATTCTCATATTGTTAGCCCACCACTGATGATTATATGGGAGATCAATCATTTGAGGATCAGTCACTCTCCATTCATAGACTAGAGGGTAGCGTATTATCCATCTAGCGCTTCTGTAAAATGGATATTCAATTAAATCGTCAATTTTAATTCTTAATATCTCATTTTTTTTACTCCACTCCCTATTTAATTCGTTCTCTCTCTCAATTATTTTAGCCATCTCTTCCTCTTTTTTCTCTAGAATCTCTTTGGCGATAACGTGAATATTTTGCAGCTCACCCTTCTCTTGAATATAGTAGGATATAGAGTTTTTATATTGCTCATAAGTATATCCATAATGTTCTAAGATGCTCTCGTAAACTTTTAGAGAGTCGGTAGCTCTTCTTAGTTCATAGTTGCTTGCTATTGCTTGATCGGCTACATAAAAATCGGCGATTGCTATGGCCATCTCTTCTTGTGGTATAATATCTGGTCTGCTAGAGCAACTTAAATTAAAAAGTAGTATGCTAACGCTTATAAAACGAATAAAATGTCTCATGTAAATTATCATATATAAACCGCAAAGTTAAATTTTATTATTATTTTTGCCAACCTAAGGCAGTAATATATGAAATTTAATCCACCTAAAATAATTAAAAGGTTATTTCCAAAATTTATCTGGAGTTTTCCCGATGAAAAGGAGGGGATTTTTCTCACATTTGATGATGGTCCTAGGCCAGAGGTTACTCCTTGGGTTCTAGACCAATTAGACAAGTATAATGCCAAGGCAACATTTTTCTGTATCGGGAAGAATGTAGAGATGTTTCCAGAATTATTTAAAGAGATTATTGATAGGGGGCATGCTGTTGGAAACCACTCGTATAGTCATATTAAGGGGTGGGGAACAAAGACTGGAGATTATGTGAGAGATATTGATGTTGCTGGTGATATGATAAAATCTAACCTATTTAGACCACCTTATGGCAGAATTGGACCAAACCAAGCGAGAGTTTTAGGAGAGAGATATAAGACAATTATGTGGAGTGTGTTAAGTATGGATTACAATAGGCATTTGTCGGGAAGAGCTTGTGCAAAAAATGTGATTCCTAATATTGAAGGGGGAGCTATTATTGTGTTTCACGACTCTATAAAATGTGCTGAAAATCTTTGGATTGCACTCCCGATGGTTTTAGAGGCTATAAAGGAGAGAGGTCTAATTTGTAAAAGAATTGATTTGTAAAAAGATAAATTTGTAAAATAGTAAGTTTATAAAATAATAATAAAGAGATGAATATACTTGTAATAGGATCTGGTGGTAGAGAGCACGCAATTGCTTGGAAAGTTAAGCAGAGTAATCTATGTGATAACCTTTTTTGTATGCCGGGAAACCCTGGTACAGCTACGTTTGCTCAAAATTTAGATGTAAATGTTAAAGATTTTGAGGCAGTGAAAGAATCTGTACTTAAAAATGAAATTCAATTGGTTGTGGTTGGGCCAGAGGATCCTCTAGTAAATGGAATAACAGATTATTTTGCTGGAGATTCAGAATTGAAAGAGATCTTATTTGTAGGACCAAGTCAAAAGGGTGCAATGTTGGAGGGAAGTAAGGATTTTGCAAAGGAGTTTATGTGCAAGAACGGTATTCCTACTGCGGCTTATGAGAGCTTCTCTGCTGATAATTTAGATGATGCAGATAAATTTCTGGAGACTCTTAAGGCGCCTTATGTTCTTAAGGCAGATGGCTTAGCAGCAGGAAAAGGAGTTGTAATTTTAGACTCTTTAGAGGAGGCTAAGAGTGAGCTTAGATTGATGGTTGGAGGTAAGTTTGGTGCTGCTGGAAATAGAGTAGTTATTGAGGAGTATCTTCACGGAATAGAGGTATCTGTGTTTGTCCTAACAGATGGTAAAGATTATTTAATACTGCCAGAGGCAAAAGATTATAAGAGAATAGGTGAGGGGGATAAAGGATTAAATACTGGTGGTATGGGAGCCGTTTCGCCAGTCTGCTTTGCCGATGCAGACTTTATGGCAAAGGTTGAAGAGCGTGTAATAAAGCCAACAATAGCTGGCTTTGCTAAAGATAATATTGATTATAAGGGTTTTGTATTTATTGGGCTAATGAATTGTGGCGGTGATCCTTATGTGATTGAATATAATGTTAGAATGGGAGATCCTGAGACAGAGGCTGTTATGACTCGTGTAGAATCTGATCTAGCGCAACATTTGATTGCTGCGGCTAAAGGAGAGTTATCGGGAGAAAAAATAAAAATATCTGATGAATATGCACTAACAGTTGTTTGTGTGTCGGGAGGATACCCAGAGGAGTTTAAGAAGGGTATCGCGATAAATGCTCCTAAATTTCTAAATGAAATTGAGGCTAATTCTAATTTGAAAATGTTTCACTCTGGAACCAAATTAGAGGATGGCGTAGTGAAAACAAATGGCGGACGCGTTTTGGCTGTTACGGTTAATGGTGCAAATATCGAACTTTGTAGAGATGAAATTTATAAAGTTATTGATCTAGTGGAGTATGAAGGTAAGTATTTCAGAAGAGATATAGGTCTAGATTTATTGAACTACTAATTAGATAACTGTAATTATGGGTAAAAAAGGGAATGAATTTGCGATCCAAATGGTGGCTACAATACTGGTACTTTTTGTTACGTCGCTATTTTTTGAATTTATCCCTGGTGCAGGAGCTTGGACCCCAATTTTTAGCGATTGGCTAAATGTAGATTATATTTATAGCAATAAATTTTTGATGATTTTGGCAGGAAGTCTCTCTTTAGTGGGGCTTCTTGTCTCTGTTTTTGCGGTAACGGCAAAGATTAAAAGTTCTCTGTTTGATGTGAGATATGTCTTGTTGTTTACACTATTGTTAATCTTTTTGTTTAATGGTGGAGTTTATTTTAGCGTAGCAAATATCGTAGCGATTCTATTGGTTTGGATACAATATTTTGTTATAAAGAAATCGCTTTTTCTGGCCACATTTCTATTAGGAACGGCATCGCTCTTTTTTTCGCCTCTTATTTGGACATTCCCGATAGTTCTGCTTATAATCATTTTAAAAACCACAGAAAAATTTAGAGAAACTGTAATATTAACTACAGGTTTTCTACTTCCATTCTTGTATATAATATCGTTTAGGCTCCTAAAATATAATGATACTTCCCTATTTTTAGAGAGATTTTTTGAGGATGCGGTAAGTTTATCGTTTAATATTGTACCTACGGGCTTCTCTACTCTAACCTCAATAGTTATCACAGCGTTTATTGTTATTCACGCTGCAATTAATCCGCTGAGTAAAATGTTTCAGAGAAAAGGGTACCTGAGTGATTACATTATGGGAACAGAGCTTATGACGCTCTTTCTAGTGCTCTTATTAGTTGTGCTTTATGGAGGCAACTCTCATTCAAATATGTTTATAATGTTAATTCCCTCAATGTCATTTTTATTATCGGATTATTTTAGAAAAAATGGCGATAATAATATAACAAAGAGGGAACTATATCTATTGCTTGTTGTGGCTATAATAGATAAAATCAACTATTTTATCTAGGCCTGCCTACTATCTAAAGAATAACATCTCTCTATACTTAGGAAGTGGCCATTGTTCGTCATCGATAACCATCTCTAACTTATCAGTAATTACTCTAATCTTCTCAAGATATGGTAATACTTTTTTATCATAAGCTTCAGCCTTATCTGGACAGTGCTCAATTACGTTTGCAATTTTTCTCTCCTCAACCATATTGTGAACTAAGCCATGTAAGCTATTTACGTATCCCGATATTTTCTTGATTAATCTAATATGAGACTCACCAATCTGCTCATACTCATTTGGGAATAGGGTCTTTATACCAAGAACGTTATTAATCAAAGTGCTTTGGAATGAGTATGCAGTAGGAATAACGTGGTTGATAGTAATATCGCCCATTACTCTAGCCTCAATCTGCATCTTTTTAATGTATATCTCATTTAGGATCTCGTAGCGAGCTTCAATCTCTCTTTCTGTTAAAACACCAACTTTTTCAAATACTTTAATAGATTCAGGAGTTATGAAAGATTTAAACGCCTCAGGAACGCTCTTGATTCCTTTTAGACCTCTTCTCTCAGCCTCTTGATGCCACTCCGAGCTATATCCGTTACCTTCAAATCTAATAGCTTTAGACTCCTCTAGGTATTGTTTGATAACCTTCATAATAGCCTTATCTTGACTCATTCCTGCCTCTAAATTCTTGTCAACTAGCTCTTTGAATTCAATTAGTTGGTTAGCCATAATACTGTTTAACACATACATAGATGATGCAACATTACACGATGATCCAACTGCTCGGAACTCAAATCTGTTACCAGTAAAAGCAAATGGTGATGTTCTATTTCTATCTGTATTATCAGGGAAAATCTCAGGAATCTGATTAACAATATGTAGTTTAGATCTTACTTTAACCTCTTTATCTGATATGCTAGTTAAATTCTTATCTGTTAAATTCTCGATAGATTCAACCAATCTTGTAAGAGTCTCTCCAATAAAGATACTCATTATTGCTGGAGGAGCCTCATTTCCGCCTAAACGGTGCATATTGTTTAATGAAGCTACACTAGACATTAACAAGTGGTGGTGCTCATATACCGCTTTAATAACTGTAGAGAAGAATGCTAAGAATTGCATATTAGTTCTAGGAGTTTTACCTGGTGAAAGAAGATTAACACCTCCGTTAGTGAAAATACTCCAGTTACAGTGTTTTCCAGATCCATTAACTCCAGCAAATGGCTTCTCGTGGAATATAACTTTTAATTTATGTTTCTTAGCCACTTTTCTCATTACAATCATCATCATAAGATTCTGGTCTGTTGAGATGTTAGCCTCTCCATAAACTGGTGCAAACTCAAACTGATTAGGTGCAACCTCGTTATGTCTTGTCTTTAATGATACTCCTAGTTTGTATGCTTCTGTCTCAAAATCTTTCATGAAACACATAACTCTACTAGGAATTGCTCCAAAATAGTGATCCTCTAATTGTTGATCTTTAGCAGCAGTGTGTCCCATAACAGTTCTGTTGCAGATCATTAAATCTGGACGAGCTCTATAAAATGCCTCATCAACAAGGAAATACTCTTGTTCAATACCTAGCATTGTTTTTACTCTCGATACATTTTTATCAAATAACTTACAAACAGCAGTAGCTGCTTTGTCAAGAGCTGCAATAGATTTAAGATGTGGTGCTTTAAGGTCTAGAGATTCACCAGTATATGCTATAAAAACAGTGGGAATACAAAGAGTCTGGTCAATGATAAATGCAGGTGAACTTGGATCCCAAGCTGTATATCCACGAGCCTCAAAAGTGTTTCTTAGTCCGCCATTAGGGAAACTTGAAGCATCTGGCTCTTGTTGAATAAGTGCACTTCCTTTAAAGTTTTCAAATACTCCACCGCCTGCTAATGGATCTACAAATGATTCGTGCTTCTCCGCTGTAGCATCATTTAGTGGATGAAACCAGTGTGTGTAGTGAGTTGCGCCCATCTTAACAGCCCAACTCTTCATACCTGCTGCAATCTGATCTGCGATGTTTCTGTTTAACTTCTCATCATTCTCAATTGCATTAACAATGGCGCTATAAGCCTCAGCTGATAAATAGCGTTGCATCTTAGGCATATCAAAAACGTTTATTCCAAAATACTCAGAGATAGGTCTCTCATCTTGAAAAAATCTCTCTGCTTTGCGATTGCTGAACTCTTGTAGAGCTCTTGTGCGAATATTTCCCATTTTTTTTATGTTTTTTGAGTTATCTGGCGCAAAAGTAGGTATTTATTTTAAAAAATACTCTGTTTTGAGATAAATTTTCCTAAAAAATGGGTAATTTTTAGAAAAATTACTCAAAAATGGCTCTTTTTCTCTATTGGTTCTGCTTTTTTATCGCGATGAAAATATATAGATTGACAAGTGAACTCATTTTAAGTGTATAATTAATTAATAAAAATAACTAATTTTGGGGGTATGAGAAATTTTGCAGCAATAGACTTTGAAACGGCAAACCATCATCGCACAAGTGTTTGTAGTGTAGGGGTGGTAATTGTTAGAGATGGCCAGATAGTAGATAAATTTTACAAATTGATTAGACCATACCCAAATTACTACTCTAAATGGGCAACAGAGTGTCACGGAATATCTCCGATAGATACAGAGGATGCCTTACGTTTCCCTGAGGTTTGGTCTCAGATAGCACCACAAATTGAGGGATTGCCGCTTATTGCTCATAATAAATCTTTTGATGAGCAGTGTCTTATAAAGTGTCACGAACATTTTGAGATTCCATATCCAGATTATGAATTTCACTGTACACTTAAGGCATCTAAAAAAGAGTTTGGAAAATTGTTGCCAAACCATCAGCTACACACTGTGTCTGCACATTGTGGCTTTGAATTGCAGAATCATCACCACGCCTTGGCTGATGCAGAGGCTTGTGCTATTATCGCGATGCAAATATTATAGTATATCTTTAATTACCCTACAAGGATTCCCAGCAGCAACACAATTAGATGGAATATCTTTAGTAACTATGCTTCCTGCTCCAATTGTAGTATTATCTCCAATGGTAATGCCAGGTAATATTGTAACACCACCACCAATCCAAACATTATCTCCAATAGTAATGGGGTAGGCATATTCGAGTCCGCTATTGCGTCTCTCTACATCCACTGGGTGACCAGCAGTGTAGAGAGCGCAATTTGGACCTATGAAAACATTGTTGCCAAAGGTAACGCTTGCGCCATCGAGAATAATAAGGTTATGATTGGCATAGAAATTCTCTCCAACCTTTATATTATAACCATAGTCGCACCAGAAGTTGGGCTCTATAATTATGTTTTTACCTAATTTACCTAATAATGATGATAGAATCTCTCTCTTTTCTTGCTCTTGAGTAGGGTGTAATCTATTGTATTCAAAGCATTTGGCTTTACTCTCTTGCCTCTCTTTAAGAAGTTGTGTGTCGTTGTTGGCATCGTAGATCTCTCCACTAAGCATTTTTTCCTTTTCAGTTTTCATACTATTAAATATATTATATGCTTATTTTTATAGCAGTGTTATATGTATTAATGTGATTTTTGCTTATTTGCCCACTCCAATCTACGAGTGTCGGGTAATTGTTTTACCGTAAAGTGCTCAAATATAGCCTCAAAACCCTTTCCGTCTGGAGAGGCTCCCATTAAACCAACTTGTACTGGGCAATTATCTTTTAGGTAGCAAGTTCTAACCATCTTATACTCCTTATCATCTAAAGAGTAGTAGATCTCTACAGCATCTAGTTTACGAACAGCTTTTAACCAGATAGATTTAGGTGCATCTTTAAGTTCAACAACGCTCCAGTCAGAAGTACCGTGTGTAACAACTGTACTCATATACATAACACCATCTACATACTCAATACCTGTTTTGATTACATTTTCGTGGTCTGTTCTAATCATTAACCCCATTTGATCATAGGTAGTTACATACTTTCCAGTAATTTTAACCTTTGCTTCAAGCTCTCCGCCATACGTAGCATAATAAAAAGGAGCATCATCAATTGTAAAACCGTAATGCGTAACTCTCCAAAAGTCAGTCTTTGCAGGCACTTGCATCACAAATGTACTCTTATTCTTAATCTTCCACTCAGCTGGCTCATTAAACCACTGCATTTTCTCTAAACTTTGTGCACTTGCTGTAGTTGCAAAAAATAGGGCAGCAAATGCAGTAAAAATAAATTTTCTTTTCATTGTGATTATGTTATTAATTCTTATCTGTAAATAACCATTGGTTTTAATATCTTTGCAAAGGTAAAAACTAATAAAACAGTGTGCAATGGTGAAAAATAACCATCAACTAATAGAGCTAGAGGCTGTGCTTCTTAATCAAGATTTTTTAATAGGAGATAAGATTGAATTGCTCAACCATTACAAAGCGATTGCTGCAATGTATGCAAAAGTGGAGGGGGCAATAGCCGTATTAAGTGACCTAGCAGGTGGTAAAAGCTATATTTATTATGGCGCACTAGCAGAGAGGCTGGGTTTAGAGGCTCATACAACAGAGCAGATAGATTCAATTCTAGAAGAGGAAATTTATAATCATATTCATCCCGATGATTTAACAGAGAGGAATATACAGGAGTTGCAATTTTTTATGTTACTGAAAAAGACCCCAATTGAACATAGGCACAACTACTCCACATTCTCTACAATTAGGATGCGAGATGTTAATGGAAATTATATCGCGATACTACACCGAACAATCTATTTGAGAAGTCAAGAGAACGGCTCTTTGTGGCTGGCTCTCTGTCTATACAATTTTTCATTTATGGAGGATGTCCCTCAATCATTTGTGGGGAGTATTCAAGATTGTTCAACGGGCAAATTTTATAAACAGGAGGGGAGTAATGTTACAATTCTATCCCAAAGAGAGATTGAGGTGCTAAGGCTGATTGAGAGTGGGGAGTTAAGCAAGGAGATTGCGGTGAGGCTAGGGTTGAGTATTAATACAATAAATAGACATCGTCAAAATATAATTGAGAAGTTGCGTGTTAATAGCTCTATTGAGGCAATAAAAAAGGCTAAGGAGTTAAAGATTCTTTAGGGAGATAGTTCGTAATTACAAAAGTTTACCTAATAAGGCTGCAAAGATTGAGTTTTTGTCGCGAAAAAATCACTACTTTTGCAGCTCAAAATTTAGAAGCCAATGGAACAAGAAAGAAAAGAGATCATACAGATAAATATATCAGGAGATGATCATTCGGGAGTAACAGCAAAACTAACAGGAATATTAGCGAGGCACGATGCCACGATTCTAGATATTGGGCAGGCAGGAATACATAATACTCTTTTACTTGGAATCTTGTTTCAAAGTTCAGAGTCTGTCTCTGGTATGATAATGAAAGAGCTGCTTTTTACAGCAAACAAGTTAAATATTAATATCAAGTTTAACTATGTTCCCGATGAAGAGTATCTTAGATGGGTAGGGCTGCAAGGAAAAGATAGATATATCGTGACACTGCTAGGTAGAAAGCTCTCTGCTAAACAGATTACAGCAGTGACTCAAGTAATTGCTGACAATGGACTCAATATAGATGATATTAGGAGATTAACAGGTCGTATTCCACTGGTAGAGAGCACAGAGGATAAAACACGAGCATCGGTTGAATTTTCGGTGCGAGGTACACCAGCAAACAAAGAGAGAATGCAGGCAGATTTGGTTGGGTTATCTGGTGAACTTAAATTTGACATCTCATTGCAAGAGGATAATATGTTCCGTAGAACTCGTCGCTTGATCTGCTTTGATATGGATTCAACCTTGATTGAGACTGAGGTTATTGATGAACTGGCTGAGAAAGCAGGAGTAGGTAAAGAGGTTAGAGAGATTACTGAGGCTGCAATGCGTGGTGAGATAGATTTTAATGAGAGTTTTAAACAGCGAGTGGCTCTATTAAAGGGATTAGATGTAGATTGTATGTTGGATATAGCAAAAAATCTACCTATTACAGAGGGGGCGGATCGTTTAATGAAGATCTTAAAGCGTCAAGGATTTAAAATTGCAATTCTTTCTGGTGGATTCTCATATTTTGGCAACTACCTAAAAGAAAGATTTGGAATAGATTACGTATATGCTAATGAGTTAGAGATAGAGAATGGAAAACTCACTGGACGTCACCTTGGAGAGGTTGTTGACGGAAAACGTAAAGCAGAGCTCCTTAAGCTATTGGCTCAATTTGAAAATCTTGATATTCGTCAAACAATAGCAGTTGGAGATGGTGCAAATGATATTCCAATGCTAAATACCGCAGGCTTAGGTATAGCCTTTCACGCTAAACCAAAGGTAAAAGAGAATGCACAACAATCAATCTCTACCATAGGCCTAGATGGCGTATTATACTTTATTGGATTTAAGGACTCTTATATTGAAGAGGGGAGGTTGTAAGTTACCTCCTCAATAAAGAGTACCCAACTCTAGGTATTGTAATAATCTGGATAGAGCTATCTTGAGATAAATGCTTTCTTAATTTAGCAATGATGTTGTTAAGGAACATATTGTCATCGCTGCTATTTTTCCAAGCGTTTATAAATATCTCTTCTCTAGAAACAGTATTGCCGTTTCTTTCAATAAAATATGATAATAGTTGACACTCTTTTAGTGATAATTTTATAGTTTCGTTACTTATAACATTACACAAAGTGTTTTTATCAATATTAAAAGAGAAATCACCTAAAGAGATGATGTTATCAAAGTTCACAGCGTATCTAAGTATGTAAGCCTCTAATTCTTCTATCTCAAATGGTTTTCTTAAGTATGTTAAACCACCGTTTTTAATAGCTCTTACTACATAAGATGTATCAATATGAGATGAAATGAATATTATTGGAATTTTAGGAAATAATTTTTGTAAGTGAGAAGACTCATTGATACCATCTTTATCTCCAATTTCTACATCTAATATTATAATTGAAGGTTTAAATTCATTTATAATTGTATCTATTGATATTAGAGTGGACATATAGTGAACATTAAATCCTAAATAGGATAAGCTGGATGTTATTGCTCCCCCTAGTAGTGGGTCGTCATCAACAAATAGAACTCTAATATCTTTATGCTTTATCATATTTAATTCTCTTTAATATTAAATGTTATTTGAAAAATACTACCTTCTCCTTCAATGCTCTTAATTAATTTGATATCACCACCGTGAGACTCTGCTATAGCTTTTATGTATGGGAGTCCTATGCCAAAACCTTTGGTCTGAATATTAGAAACTCTATAGTAAAGATTAAAAATTTTCTTCACGTATTTCTTGGCGATACCAATCCCATTATCTTCTATGGTAATTATTAAATTTTGATTGTTTTGTACGAACAATTGTATCATAATGGAAACCTCTTCATTTGAATATTTTATAGCATTCTCAATTAAATTAGTTATAACCGTTTCGTAGTGAGTTGTATCAATGTATATATAGCTATCATATTCACCTAAAATTGTTATTATACTTTTCTTGTGATTATATATCTGTTTTATGATTTCAGCAATGGTATTAGCCATCTCAATCAATTTAGAAAACTCAACTCTTTCCTTTGATGTATAGATAGAAGTGTTCAAATGATTTGTACTGCCTAGTAAATATTCAATCTTTGAAATAATGTGCTTGATATTGATTTTATTTAGCCTAATGTGCTCTTTTTTCTTGTTGTCGGTCTCGGATATCTCAAAAAATCCAAGCATAGCATCAATACTAACTAGAGGAGATTTTAGATTATGAATAACACCATTTACACTGAGCTCTTTGTTCCGTAAATCATTATATCTTTTTCTTAGTGTTGTAAGTAAGTATATTAAAGAAATTATCGGGATTAAAATAATTACTATAGATAATATACATATTAATAATGATTGTTTTATAAATTCAGATACAGGGATATTTACTTTTAAAATTACATTTTGGTACCCTTTAAATCCTATTGGTATAAGTTTGGAACTGTAATTATAGCTCTCTAGAGTGCCATACTCACAAATTAGGCTATCATTATTATTAAATATGGATATTTTATTGTAATAATTTTGTGATAACTGATTGTCAAACAAGCTGTCTAAAATCTTGATATTTATTGGATTATTATTTTCAAAGAAGAAATCTTGACTTTTATGAATCCCGATATCTCCTTTAGATCTAATAACTCCCTTTTCTAGGAGTGACTTAATATCATATATATGTTCTTCACGAGGGGGAGATGTTGGTAATGGATGTAGTTTGAGTATGCTATCCCTCATATTTTGAGGCATTTCACTGATGAAGACCTGCTTTTCTTTATATTTTACGTCCTCTTTATTTGAAGTAGAACGATAGTGAAGTTCAAGATCTAAAGCTTGATAGATACTGCTTTCTATCTTGTGATGCTCATCTGTAATAAACTTTTTATATAAACTATCAATGAAAATATATTGTATTGAAAGAATTGCTATTACGGCAAATGTGGAAACTATATAATATATCTTCATATTAATACTTCAATTTAGGTTCTTAATGCTTAAATCATATTTTATAAAAGATCTATTACAAATATATTATTTAAATGTGTATTAAGATATATTTAAATATATTTTAATTATATATTTCTTAATTAACTAATCTAAATTTGTAATGAATCAAAAAATATTTTTATATGAAACTTGCTGTGAAAAAAAATATGCAATTATTTTAAGTATATTATGTAGTACTCTTTTTTTGACTTATTCAAAAGGTAATATAAAAAACACGGAACAAATTACAATCTGTAAATCATATGTTAAGAGTTCATCACCTGAGGGGAGGTGGGTTTGGTGTCATGATACAAATCAGTGGAAATAGGTTGAAGATATGAGATAGATTAACCTTAATAAATTTAATTGGAGGTGTTTAATGATAAAGAAACATAAAATAAGCGGCGATATTACCTAATCTAAATAGTCCGCAATCTAATATACAAGGTGTTTTAGATTAAAAGCAATAAGATTAACTAACTATTTATGTAATAAGAATGTTAAACAAAAACTGATGATAAAATGAAAAGAATTAAGCTAATTATTTCCGTTGTAATATTAAGTGCAGGCGTTTATTTAGGTTATGCAGCTTATGACAAATTATCAGCAACGGAACATGAGTTATTAATGTCGGCAAATATTGAGGCATTAACGCAAGGTGGTGTTACTCTAACTTGTGACGAAGGAGATCAAGGTAGATGCCATGAACCTATAAACGAACAATCAAGCGTTGTTGATGGTGTAACATTGTATTCTAATGGCTGTAGATGGACAGGAAGAGGTGCAGATTATTGTTTAGAATTAAACAATTCAGAAATTTCAATAAGACAAATTAACACTATTTTAAGTAATACTTAATTTATTTTAGGAGTTTGATAAATACAACTTTATTAGACTCCTATTTATAGTTTATTCTAGTAAATAATACCAGATACTTCACCCATCCTTAAAATAGACCATATATGAAAATTTTTAATCACAAGTTAATATACATATCACTATTATTATTTGCGTACTCCTGCGTATCATCAAAATCCACGCAAGATGTAGAAGTTTTATCAATAGGAAATGCAACGAAATTAGATGATATTACAGATATTTTTGAGAGTGTTGAACTTATCTTTTTAGATACTCAAGTCAATGCAATACTATCATGGGCAGATGAAACTTATGTTATAAACGATACTTTGTATATAAAAGACGATAGACAAGGTACTTTATTTGCATTTGATCCTCAAGGTCAATTAATTTTTAATACAAAAAAATATAGAGGGCGAGGCCCCAAAGAGTTCCAATTATTATCAGATTATACAATAAATCCAGATACAAGAAATATTGAGATCTTTGACCCAATAACTTCTAGTCTTGTAACATTAGGGCGCAGTGGAGAATTTATAAGTAAGGTAAAACTCCCAAAGGAGTGCTACTATTGTTCTAGATTTGAGTATTTAGATAAAGATCATTATCTTTTTTTGGATGCAGATAGGAACTTTTTCTTATATAATAAGATAGAAAATGAAGTTAGACAGATATCTGCACCAGATACACTTGGTCGGATGTTTCAAGAGATAGCATTAGCCTCCGCTGATGATCATCAGTTGCATAGAACAAGTAATTCCGACTATTATATTTTAAGTTATAATAATCTTATATATGAGATTGATTCAAAGAAAGATCCTGTTTTTACTATCAAGTATAGATTAGAATTAACAGATAATCCATTAACACCAGAGGTTTTTGATCGTTTTACACGCGAAGATACACGAGCATTTTCACGAGGAACTGAGTCTAAGAAATATTCTCAATTTAATTATCGCTATATAACAGATAAATATATATATGTAGCCTATCTCTACAAAGGTCAATTACATGTTTATATGTATAATAGAGGTAATAAAAAAACAATCTGTTTTGAGTCACCACTTAAATCTGGTAATTATATAAATGCAGCAGATTTTTTTACAGATTCCATCTATTACAACCTAGTGCCAGCTTATATATTTAGAGGCTACCCAAATTATGAATTCCCACCAGAAATAAAGGAGCGCATCTCCAATATAAATGACGATGATAACCTAATTTTAGTAAAATCTAAATTTAGAAAAGATTTTTTGCAGTGATGTCTTTTTTGTTGTTAAAATATTTATTATTAATATATTATATGTAGATGATAAAAATAGGATAAATATATTTTTTATTGTAAATTTGATTTAAGCCGTATTAACTTATGTAATAAGAATGTTAAACAAAAACTGATGATAAAATGAAAAGAATTAAGCTAATTATTTCCGTTGTAATATTAAGTGCAGGCGTTTATTTAGGTTATGCAGCTTATGACAAATTATCAGCAACGGAACATGAGTTATTAATGTCGGCAAATATTGAGGCATTAACGCAAGGTGGTGTTACTCTAACTTGTGACGAAGGAGATCAAGGTAGATGCCATGAACCTATAAACGAACAATCAAGCGTTGTTGATGGTGTAACATTGTATTCTAATGGCTGTAGATGGACAGGAAGAGGTGCAGATTATTGTTTAGAATTAAACAATTCAGAAATTTCAATAAGACAAATTAACACTATTTTAAGTAATACTTAATTTATTTTAGGAGTTTGATAAATACAACTTTATTAGACTCCTATTTATAGTTTATTCTAGTAAATAATACCATACTTCACCCATCCTTAAAATAGACCATATATGAAAAATTTTAATCACAAGCTAATATATATATCACTATTGTTTTTAGCATACTCCTGCGTATCATCAAAATCTACACAAGAGATAGAAGTTTTATCAATAGGAAATGCAACGAAATTAGATGATATTACTGATATTTTTGAGAGTGTTGAGTTTATTTTCTTAGATACTCAAGCCAATGCGTTGTTATCATGGGCTAATGAAACTTATGTTATAAATGATACTTTGTATATAAAAGACAATTTTCAAGGTACTTTATTTGCATTTGATCCTCAAGGTCAATTAATTTTTAATACAAAAAAATATAGAGGGCGAGGCCCCAAAGAGTTCCAATTATTATCAGATTATACAATAAATCCAGATACAAGAAATATTGAGATCTTTGACCCAATAACTTCTAGTCTTGTAACATTAGGGCGCAGTGGAGAATTTATAAGTAAGGTAAAACTCCCCAAGGAGTGCTACTATTGTTATGGATTTGAGTATTTAGATAAAGATCATTATCTTTTTTTTAATACAGATAGGAACTTTTTCTTATACAATAAGACTAAAAATGAAGTTAGACAGATACCTGCGCCAGATACACTTGGTCGTATGTTTCAAAAGATAGCATTAGTTTCCGCTGATGATCATGAGTTGCATAGAACAAGTAATTCCGACTATTATATTTTAAGATATAATAATCTTATATATGAGATTGATTCAAAGAAAGATCCTATTTTTACTATCAAGTATAGATTAGAATTAACAGATAATCCATTAACACCAGAAGTTTTTGATGATTTTACCCGCGAAGATACACGAGCTTTTTCACGAGGAGGTAGGTCTCAAAAATATTCCCAATTTAATCGACGCTATATAACAGATAAATATATATATGTAACCTATCTCTACAAAGGTCAATTACATGTTTATATGTATAATAGAGATAATCAAAAAACAATCTGTTTTGAGATTCCATTTAAATCGGGTAATTATATAAATGCAGCAGACTTTTTTACAGATTCTACATATTATATACTTGTTCAAGCTATGTCTCTCAAAAGAGGCTATCCAAATTATGAATTCCCACCAGAAATAAAGGAACGTGTCTCCAATATTAGTGACGATGATAACCTAATTTTAATAAAAATGAAATTTAGAAAAGATTTTTTGCAATGATGTCTTTTTTGTTGTTAAAATATTTATTATTAATATATTATATGTAGATGATAAAAAATAGGATAAATATATTTTTTATTGTAAATTTGATTTAAGCCGTATTAACCTTAATAATTTAATTGGAGGTGTTTAATGATAAAGAAACATAAAATAAGCGGCGATATTACCTAATCTAAATAGTCCGCAATCTAATATACAAGGTGTTTTAGATTAAAAGCAATAAGATTAACTAAGTATTTATGTAATAAGAATGTTAAATAAAAACTGATAACATGAAAAATTTTAATCACAAGTTAATATATATATCACTATTGTTATTCGCATACTCCTGCGTATCATCAAAATCTACACAAGAGATAGAAGTTTTATCAATAGGAAATGCAACGAAATTAGATGATATTACAGATATTTTTGAGAGTGTTGAACTTATCTTTTTAGATACTCAAGTCAATGCAATACTATCATGGGCAGATGAAACTTATGTTATAAACGATACTTTGTATATAAAAGACGATAGACAAGGTACTTTATTTGCATTTGATCCTCAAGGTCAATTAATTTTTAATACAAAAAAATATAGAGGGCGAGGCCCCAAAGAGTTCCAATTATTATCAGATTATACAATAAATCCAGATACAAGAAATATTGAGATCTTTGACCCAATAACTTCTAGTCTTGTAACATTAGGGCGCAGTGGAGAATTTATAAGTAAGGTAAAACTCCCCAAGGAGTGCTACTATTGTTATGGATTTGAGTATTTAGATAAAGATCATTATCTTTTTTTTAATACAGATAGGAACTTTTTCTTATACAATAAGACTAAAAATGAAGTTAGACAGATACCTGCGCCAGATACACTTGGTCGTATGTTTCAAAAGATAGCATTAGTTTCCGCTGATGATCATGAGTTGCATAGAACAAGTAATTCCGACTATTATATTTTAAGATATAATAATCTTATATATGAGATTGATTCAAAGAAAGATCCTATTTTTACTGTCAAGTATAGATTAGAATTAACAGATAATCCATTAACGCCAGAAGTTTTTGATCGTTTTACCCGCGAAGATACACGAGCATTCTCACGAGGAACTGAATCTAAAAAATATTCTCAATTTAATCGTCGCTTTATAACAGATAAATATATATATGTAGCCTATCTCTACAAAGGTCAATTACATGTTTATATGTATAATAGAGGTAATAAAAAAACAATCTGTTTTGAGTCACCACTTAAATCTGGTAATTATATAAATGCAGCAGATTTCTTTACAGATTCCATCTATTACAACCTAGTGCCAGCTTATATATTTAGAAGTTTCCCAAATTATGAATTTCCACCAGAAATAAAGGAGCGCATCTCCAATATAAATGACGACGATAACCTAATTTTAGTAAAATCTAAATTTAGAAAAGATTTTTTGCAGTAAAAAATAACCAAGATGAAACAATTATTAATATTGCTATTATTAACCTCTTGTATAAATAGTAATACAATTAAAGAGGAACTATTGCAACTAACATCTAAATCAATTGAGTTACCTAAAAATGGACAGATAGTTGTAGATGGGAAAGATTCTACAATATCAAATTATTTTGTTAGTGAATATAAATTAGTTGTATATACAGATTCGCTAGGATGCCATAGTTGTGCATTAAATGGCCTCCATGTATGGAATGACCTTATAGAATACACAAAACGCTATAAAGATAAAGTTAAATTCTACTTTATTTTTAATCCTCCTAAACTTGAAGATGTGCGTTTTGCAATAAAAAATAATTTTTTGGCATACCCAATTCTTATTGATACTTTAGGTGAATTTGAGAGGTTGAATTCTCATTTGCCAAATAATTCAGCTATGCATACTTTTTTACTTGATCAAAATAATGATGTAATTTTAGTTGGTAGTCCATTACATAACTCACAAATAGAGAAGTTATTTAAAGAAGAATTAAGCAAGCGATTAGATTAACAAAATATATTAAATTCTATGATTAAGCAGCTACCATCAATAATATTGGGCTTAATATTTTTTCTTTCAGGCTTTGTTAAAGGTATTGATCCAATGGGGTTAATTTATAAGCTTGAAGAGTATTTTATGCAATTTAATATAGCTCAATTTAATGCCTATATTGTTTTTCTTGCAATATTATTATGTGCAATAGAGATTGGACTTGGACTCTTTCTTTTATTGGGCAAATGTAAAAGGATTATTTCAGTTATTACTAGTCTATTTTTGTTGAAATTTACACTAATAACTTTTGTAATATATACCAACCCATATATCAGTATTAATGATTGTGGTTGCTTTGGCGATGCCATTAAGTTGACAAACGGTGCTACATTTTGGAAAAACCTAGTTTTGCTAGCTATTTCCTTATTAAATATACTTATTGCATTTAAATATCCTAAATTTAAATATTCTAAAAAGAAAGATAATTTCAAATTAGTAATCGCATTATCTGTTATATTCTCAATATTTCTACCAATATTCTCTTACTATCTTCTTCCTCCATTTGATTTTCTCAATTATAATATTGGTGCTAATGTGTTAGATAGAGGTAGATTAAAACTATATGATTATAAATATAATGATGTAACAGGAGTTCTATTAAATGATTCAGATTTGCCTCAATATTTACTAATTTCTAGAGAGCAATTTGTAGAACAGGATATTATATCAATTCAATCAATAATAGAGAAAGCAAATAAAGGGGATGCAAAATTATTAGCAATATCATCTAAAATAGATAATTTTAGTATATTGAATCAAATTCAATGTTATTATGTTAATGATACGGTGCTTAAATCTTTAATTCGTTCCCCAAAGGGGATAGTACTTATAAATAATGGCATAATTAAAGGTAAATGGAAACTTGGCGAAGCAAATATAATAGTATCAAAATTAAGATTATGGATATGGCTATTATTTGTTAGTGTATGTTTAATTACAATTCTTGTTCTCAATATTAATCTATCTAGTCATGAAAAAAGTAGACAAGAGAGTTGAAGATAATAAGAATGATTTGGGTTATTTGGTTATATATAGGATAACTCTCATACTTATTGGACTATTGATATTAATTTCATTCTACTTTGGATTTAGGATATATATAGGAGATTGGTTTCAAATTCCAACAAACTCTATGTATCCTACGCTCATACCAGGTGATAGAGTTATTGTAAATAAACTAATTGCTGGGGCAAGGGTATATGATGAATTCAATTTTGAAGAAGGAGCTAGATTGGTATCGCACCGTACTACTGGAATTAGAGGTGTGAAGCATAATGATATAGTGATATTTAACTGTCCAATAGATAGGTTAGGTGAAAGAATACAATTTGAAATTAATTATGTATATTGTAAACGCTGTATAGCTCTTCCTGGAGATACTATATCAATTATCAATGGTAATTTTAGAAATAATAATTTTAATGGGGTTTTAGGTGATGAAATAAATCAAAAAAAATTATCACAAACCCCAAGTTCATCAATACAAAGTAAAGCATTAATAGCAATGCCTTATGATAGTAAAAATTATAGTTGGACAATAAAGGATTTAGGGCCTCTATTTGTTCCTAAAATGGGTAGTGAACTTATAGTAGACAGCATAAGTTATAAACCATACAAAATGGTTATAGAATTTGAGTCTGGAAAAAGAATTTCAACTACAAATAATGGGAATGTCTTACTAGGCGATTCAATAATTACAAAATACATTTTCACAAAAAATTATTATTTTATGTGTGGTGATAATGTGCTAAATTCTATAGACTCTCGCTACTGGGGGTTTGTGCCAGAGGATTTTATTATTGGAGTAGTTTCGCATATTATATACTCTCGTGATAAAAAAACTAATAAATTTAAAAAGGATAGATTGTTAAAGAAAGTAACAACTTTTTAAAAGTTTCTACCCATGCCTGCCCCTAAGCTCCTTCTCCAATTCCTCAATTCCATACCCCTTTGCAACCATCAAAACTAGAAGATGATAGATTAGATCAGCCGCCTCATAAATCATTCTCTCATCATTTCCATCTACTGCCTCAATAACCGTTTCAACAGCCTCTTCTCCAACCTTTTGTGCAATTTTAGCGATAGGGCCACTAAACAATTTTGTAGTATATGAACCCTCAGGCATCTCCTTGCGTCTTTTAGCAATAACACTCTCAAGTTTGCGAATAAATCCCTCCGTTTCATTATTATTAAAACAACTAACGCTACCAGTATGACAAGTTGCACCAATTGGATTAACTCTAATTAAAAGAGTATCATTATCACAATCAGCCTCAATTGATTTTACAATCAAGAAATTGCCAGAGGTCTCACCCTTAGTCCATAATCTACCTTTAGTTCGGCTATAAAATGTGACTCTTCCATTAGCAATAGTCTCTTTGTAAGCCTCGCTATTCATATATCCTAACATAAGAACCTTTAATGTTGTATCATCTTGAATAACAACGGGAATAAGCCCATCTCCATTTTTATTAAAATCTAAATTTCTCATTTTATTTCTATATATTTATAATCTAACCTTAATATTATTACTATTCAAATAACTCTTTAGTTCACCTATTTTTATCTCTCCATAATGAAAAATAGAGGCGGCCAAAGCTGCATCTGCAACACCATCCTCTAGTACCTCCCTAATATGAGCCATCTCTCCAGCTCCACCAGAGGCAATAATAGGAATTGAGAGTGAATTTGTTAACTCCCGATAAATATCCACAGCATAACCGCTCTTTGTACCATCGTGATCCATAGAGGTGAAAAGAATCTCTCCAGCCCCCATTTGCTCAACCTGTTTAGCCCAACTGAAGAGCTCTAATTGGGTTAACTGTTTTCCTCCGTGTGTAGTCACACGCCAAACCCCATCAATCTGTTTAGCATCAATTGCAACCACAACTGCCTGCTGCCCAAATTTATAGGCAATTTCGTTTATTAACTCAACCCTCCTAACAGCGGAGCTGTTTATTGTAATCTTATCTGCGCCAGCCTTAAATAGTGCCTCAGCATCTTCTAGTGTAGCAATGCCACCTCCAACTGTAAATGGAATATTGATGTTTTTTGCAATCTCGCTAACTATCTCCTTAAATGTACCTCGTCCCTCAATAGTTGCACTAATATCCAAAAAAACAAGTTCATCTGCACCCTCTTGAGAATATAATCTACCCAACTCAACAGGGCATCCAACATCCTTTAGTCCAACAAAATTTATCCCCTTTACTGTTCTCCCATTCATTACATCTAAACAGGGAATTATCCTCTTTGCAACCATAATTCTAACTCTTTAATTGTTATAAAACCCTCGTATATAGCCTTTCCTACAATCACCGACTTCAAGCCAAGCTCATTAAGTTCTTCAATGTCACTAAAATTACCAATGCCGCCGCTAACGGTTGTCTCTATGCCACTATATTTAGATTGTAACGTTGTGTAAAGCTCCTTATTTACTCCCTTTAACATTCCATCGCAAGCTATGTCTGTGCAAATAACTCGTTTTAATCCATCGGGAATAAAATTTTCAATAATCTCAAAAACAGAGACCTCGCTGCTCTCAAGCCATCCGTTAATAGCCACATTAACCCCTTTAACATCCGCACCAAGAATCATCTTCTCACCATACTGAATAAGCCATTTGCTAAAAAGTTCAGGCTCCTTAATTGCAATACTACCACAAATCGCAAAATTTACACCTGCGCTAAAGGAGCTTTGCAAAGTGGATTCACTCTTAATTCCACCTCCAAATTGAATCTTTAAATTAGTCTTAGTTGCCACCTGCTCAATGATATGCAGGTTTTTAGGAGAGCTCGCCTTTGCCCCATCTAAATCCACAATATGTATCCTTTTTATCCCGATACCTTCATATCTTTTTGCCACCTCTAAAGGATTTGCATCGTACACTTTTTTGCTGCTATACTCGCCTTGAGAGAGGCGAACACACTCGCCTCCAATTATATCTATTGCTGGAATAATCTCTATCATAATGTTAAAAAGTTTTTTATAATTGCTTCTCCTACCTCGCCGCTCTTCTCTGGATGGAACTGGCATCCATAAAAATTATCTCTATTTATTGCTGCACTAAAAGGGGAGGAGTGTGTAGAAGTGGCAATAGTATAATCGCTTATTTCAGCTCCGTAAGAGTGTACAAAATAGACAAAACTCTCTTGATTAATGCCTTTAAAAAGTGGACTCTTTAGGTCACAAATTTCGCTCCAACCAATGCTAGGAACTTTATTATAACTATCCCCAATTAATCGATTAACTCGGCTAGGGATAATAGAAAGGCACTCTGAATCACCCTCTTCTGTATATGCACATAATAATTGCATTCCTACACAGATGCCAAAAAGAGGCGTTTTAATCGTTTTGATTACTATATCTAATCGCTTATCTCGTAATTGTTGCATCGCAAAAGAGGCATCTCCCACGCCAGGTAAAATTACCCTGTCAGCAGATAGAATTTCACTCTCATCACTAGTTAAAAAATACTCAGCTCCAACTCTTTGTAAGGCATTCTCAACCGATAAAATATTGCCGGCTCCATAATCAATAATTGCTATCATAATATCCCTTTGCTTGATGGTAATGAATAACTAAAAATATCTCTCTTGGCAGCCGCTTTGATTGCTCTAGCAAAAGCTTTAAAGACCCCCTCTATTTTGTGGTGTTCATTGCTACCTTTTGCAGAAATATGAAGATTTGCATCTGCATTTTGCGCAAAACTCTTAAAAAAGTGTTCAAACATCTCAGTAGGGGTATCACCTATAAATTCACGCTTAAACTCCACATCCCAAGAAAAATCACTCCTTCCACCCAAATCTATAGTTACAAAAGCATCACACTCATCCATCGGGAGAACAAATCCATATCGTTCAATAGCTACCCTATCTTTTAAAGCCTCCTTTAAACACTTTCCAAATGCAATTCCAATATCCTCAATTGTATGGTGTTCGTCAACCTCAAGATCCCCTTTACAAGTTAAATCTATTGAAACACCTCCGTGATAAATAATCTGTTCTAGCATATGATCAAAAAACTTTAATCCGCTATTAACCCTATTAGTGCCTCTGCCATCTAAATCTATATTTAACTCAATATCAGTCTCTCTAGTAGCTCGTTTTACACTTGCTGTTCGTCTGCAGAAGCGTAAAAATTCATATATTTCATACCAATTGTTTGTTGCTAAAGCGCAGTGATCCTTTAAGTTGTCGGGAATAATAACCTCCTCTTTGGCTCTGTAAAATATTGCTTTTGCACCTAAATTCTTTGCTAGCTCAATGTCGGTTAATCTATCTCCAATCACGTATGACTCCTCTAAATTGTAACTGCCATCCATATATTTAGTTAACATCCCAGTTCTAGGCTTTCTATTAGGCGAATTATCCTCTTCAAAAGAGTCATCTATAAGAATATCATCAAAATAGACATCCTCTCCAGCGAGTATGTTAAGCATCTTATTTTGTGGCTTTAAAAAATCTTCCTCTGGAAAAGATTCTGTACCTCTGCCATCTTGATTAGAAACCATAACAAGCTCAAAATCAAGTTGAGATAATAGCCTTAAGCTACTAATAGCATACTTGCAAAACTCTAACTTTTCTAATGTATCTACCTGAAAATCAATAGGCGGCTCCTTTATAATTGTGCCATCTCTATCTATAAAAAGTACTTGTTTCATATAATTTAATCTAAGCTGTTAGGTAATCCTTTAATAATTTTATCAACTTCTCATTCTCTGCCGGTGTGCCAATGCTAATTCTTAAACAATTCTCACATCCAAAAACCTGAGATCTATTTCGTACAATTACTCCCTCATTCTCAATTAAATAATTGTAAAGATCAGTGGCATCACTAGAACATCTAACTAGAATGAAATTAGAATCACTGGGGTATATCCTCTCTATGCAAGAGATTTTACCAAGCTCTTCAACCAATTTTTTTCGCTCAAAAATAATCTCTTTAAGTTCAGACTTCTTCTTCTCACGCAGTGTTGTAAGCTGCTCAATGGCAATCTTTTGTGATGCGCAATTAATGTTATATGGATACTTTACGCTATTCATACAATCTATAATCTCCTTACAAGCAAATGCCATCCCTATTCTTAACCCTGCTAGCCCCCAAGCCTTTGAGAAAGTTTGTAGAATAATCAAATTCTTGAACCTATCAAGTTGGGGTAAAAAACCATCTCTATCAGCAAAATCAATATATGCCTCATCAATCACAACAATCCCATCAAAAGTCTCAACTATTCTAATTGTCTCTTTTTCAGATAATAAGTTTCCCGATGGATTATTAGGTGAGCATAACAGAATCACTTTTGTATCGGGAGTAACACTACTTAAAATCTTATCTGCACAGAGGTTAAATTCATCATCTAACCCAACCTCTACGCACTCCACACAGTTTATCTGGGCAGCAACTTTATACATTCCATAACTAGGCTTAATTGTTACAACTCTCTCAACTCTAGGCTCACAAAAGATTCTAAAAATAAGGTCAATAGCCTCGTCAGAGCCATTTCCTAAAAATATCATCTCTTCAGGTGTACCCTTTATTTGTGAAACAATACCCTTTAGCTCCTTTTGATATGGATCTGGGTAGCGATTTAAACCATTATCGTACGGATTCTCATTTGCATCTAAAAAAATGTTAATGTTCAGATTATCACCGCATTCGTCTCGAGCAGTAGAGTAGGGGGTGAGCTCTAAGATGTTCTCCCTAATATATTTTTTTATATCATTTACTTTATTCATTATCCTGTAATCTTATTTTAACTGCATTTTTGTGAGCTGTAAGGCCTTCGTGCTCAGCCATTATCATAACGGTTGAAGCAATATTTCTTAACCCCTCGCTGCTCAATTTTTGATAAGTAATATACTTAGAGAAACTATCTGTATTTACACCGCTACAACTCTTTGCCCACCCAGCAGTAGGTAAGGTGTGATTTGTTCCCGATGCATAATCACCCACACTTTCAGGTGAATAGTTCCCGATAAAAATACTACCTGCATTCTCAACCCTATAAGCAAACTCATCTGCATTATTAAGAGATACAATAAGATGCTCTGCAGCATAACTATTTGCAAGCTCTAACATTCTCTCTCTATCACTCTCAATTATAATGTGGCAATTTTTTATAGATTCAGCTAAAATATCTACTCTGTTTAGATCCTCTAACTGCTTAGATATTGCATTTGATATATTTATCGCGATATCTTCTGAGGTAACAACGGCAATAGCCTGAGAATCTCCTCCATGTTCAAGTTGTGATAAAAGATCTGCTGCTACATATTCAGCGTTAGCCGTCTGGTCAGCTAGCACCATAACCTCTGATGGCCCAGCAGGCATATCTATAGAGACAGCCTCATTTGCAACCAACTGTTTTGCATAGGTTACGTATCTATTCCCAGGCCCAAAGATCTTATCAACCTTTTCTATACTCTCTGTACCATAAGCCATAGCTGCAACAGCCATTGCGCCACCAACTTTATAAATATCCTTGATGCCACAAATTGAAGCTGTGTATAGAATTTCAGGAGCAATTTTACCACTACTATTAGCTGGGGTAGATATTATTACCTCTTTACAGCCCGCAACGGCAGCTGGAACACCGCACATTAGAACCGTAGAGAAGAGTGGGGCAGTTCCTCCAGGGATGTATAAACCAACTCTAGGAATAGCAATACGCCTCTGAGAGAGTTCTACACCGTTTGTAGTCTCAATAAAAACATCGTTGCGCAATTGTGCTGCGTGAAATTTCTCAATATTCTCTTTTGCAGTGGCAATAGCCTGTTTAAACTCATCAGACAAAAGAGACTCTGCCTTTATAAACTCCTCATTACTCACCTTAACGCTCTCTGTATCTATTTGATAACCATCTATTTTCTGAATAAGAGAAAATAAGGATTTATCACCTCCGCTTTTTATCTCTCTAATTATGCTCTCAACTCGCTCTCTGATTGTAGAGTCATTATTATCGGGACGATTAGGAATAAAATTCTCTCTGTTTTGGTATATTTTTATCTCGTTCTTCATATTATTGGAGATTTTCTAATTTACGGAATTATCTTTTCGGTTGATAATAAGATTAAATCCTTTGCACCCAACTCTTTTACCTTCTCAACAATATCCCATAAAACATCCTCTTTAACAACAGCGTGAATTGCACTCCAACCCTCCTCGGCAAGAGGTAATAGGGTAGGGCTCTTCATACCAGGGATTATTGCCACAATATCATCTATTTTGCTATTTTCAATATTTAAAACAATATATTTTTGACCTTTACTTCTCTCGATAGCTTCAAATCTAAATATCAGTTGCTTAAGAAGTTTACGCTTCTCCTCCGATAAATTAGGATTAGCCACAAGTACAGCCTCTGAATAGAATACCTTTTCTACCTCTTTTAATCCATTGGCAATGAGTGTTCCACCGCTACTAACAATGTCAAAAATTGCATCGGATATATTTACCGCAGGAGCAATCTCAACGCTACCTGCAATCTCCTCAATTTTAGCATCTATACTGTTTTCTGAGAAATATTTGCGAAGAATATTAGGATATGATGTAGCAATTCGTTTGCCGTTAAAATATGAAAGAGATTGGTACTCTTCACCCTTTGGTATCGCGAGTGAAATTCTACACTTTCCAAATCCTAATTTGTGGATAACCTCCAAAAGTGCCCCCTTCTCTGCAATCTCATTCTCTCCAACTATACCTATATCTGCTACGCCAGTTGCAACTGCCATTGGGATATCATCATCTCTAAGATATAAAACCTCTAGAGGGAAATTTTTTGCGTGGCTTAGAAGCTTGCGCTTGCTCTGTTCAATTTTAACTCCTGCCTCTTCAAAGATGCACATACTGTCCTCATTTAGGCGACCTTTTGCTTGTAATGCTACTCTTAACATATTAATTTGTGTTTAGGGAATAAAAAAAGCTTATCTCTTTTTATGGAGATAAGCTCTGTTATACTTAATTTATTATTTTTATCTTTTATAATTTAGATTGAATAAACAACGCAATAGCAGAACATATCTCCATTTCTATGGTGATGATGAACGCTATGATGATTAAAATTATTGTTTATTCTTGCCATTTCTAATATTGTTTCTGCTCTCACAGATTTAACTCGGCAACAAATATAGGGAAATTTTGAATAAAAAAAATCTTTTTTACAATTCATAGGTGAAAAATATTGTGAAAAAGTTGCCTAAAATAGATGTAACATATATCAAAGAGTGTTTTAGAATTAGAAAATTTTGTACATTTGTACGTTTATTTAAGACACACATTTTTAGAACATTTATATTAAAAACAAAAGTATGGCAGAGAAATTATTTGCTGAATTTTCACCAGTCTCTACTCAAGAGTGGGAAGAGGTGATTATCAAAGACTTAAAAGGAGCCGATTACGAGAAAAAACTCGTTTGGAAAACTCAAGAGGGTTTTTCGGTTCGTCCTTACTATCGTGCCGAGGATCTTAACAATGTAAAACATTTAGGTAGTGAGCCTGGCTGTTTCCCATTTGTAAGAGGCACAAAGAGTAATAATGATTGGTTAATTCGTCAAGATTATTGTGCGTGGGAATCTTTTACAGAGCCAAATGCACAAGCATTAGATGGTATTAAAAAAGGTGCTGATTCTGTTGGTTTTTGTCACGATGGCAAAAAGGCAATATCAGTTGCTGATATGAAGACTCTTCTAAATGGAATAGATCTATCAAAAACAGAGGTAAACTTTACTGGTTGCTGTTGTGCTGCAGTTGAGACTGTTAAATCTTTTATTGCTGTTGCAAAAGAGCAAGGAGTTACTCCAGAGGATTTAAAGGCATCTTTTGATTTTGATCCACTTAGAGTTCTTAACCAAACAGGTGCGTTCTGTAGTGAAGAATCAATGAATACTTTAAAGGAGCTTATTGAGACGGTTGCAGAGTTTCCAAGAGTAAGAGTTATTGGAGTTGAGGCTTTCTCATTCAATGATGCTGGTGCTTCTATCTCTCAAGAGCTTGGTTTTGGTTTAGCAATGGCAAGTGAGTATATTGCAAAACTTAAAGAGGCAGGTCTTAGCACAGATGATGCTGCAAGACGCATTAAATTTACATTTGCAGTAGGCTCTTCATACTTTATGGAGATTGCTAAATTCCGTGCAGCTAGATTACTTTGGGCAAATATCGTTAAAGAGTTTGGATCAGAGAAAGAGTGTTGCCAAAAGATGAAGATTCACGCTGTAACAAGTGAGTGGAATCAAACAGTATATGATCCTTATGTAAATATGTTAAGAAATACTACTGAGGCAATGAGTGCTGCTATTGCAGGTGTTGACTCTCTAGAGGTTCTTACATTTGATTATATGTACAATACAGAGGGTGAGTTTAATCTACGTATGTCTAGAAACCTTCAATCTATCTTAAAAGATGAATCTCATTTTGATAAGGTAGTAGATCCTTCTGCAGGTTCTTATTATATTGAGAACTTAACTCAATCAATAGCAGAGACAGCTTGGTCTCTATTTACTAAGGTAGAAGATATGGGGGGGTATGTTGAGGCTTTCAAAGCTGGATTCATCCAATCTACAATTAAAGAGACTTCTGCAAAAAGAGATAAAAACTTTGAGACTCGTCGCGAGACAATTTTAGGAACAAATCAATTCCCTAATTTTACTGAAAAGGCAGATGCTTTAGTTTCAGCAGATATAGTAACAAGAAAGCCTGCTCCAGAAGTATCTGGTGAGATGGTAGGTGAGCCTCTTGAAAAATATAGAGCTGCTCAACCTTTTGAGGCGTTACGTTTTGCAACAGAGCAGAGCGGTAAGAGACCAGTTGCATATATGGTAACTTATGGAAACCTTGCAATGTGTAGAGCTAGAGCTCAATTTGCTTGTAACTTCTTTGCAGTAGCTGGTTTTGAGGTTGTTGATAATAATAGATTCTCTTCTCCAGAGGAGGGCGTTGAAGCTGCTTTAGCTGCTAAGGCTGATATTATTGTAACTTGTTCATCTGATGAAGAATATGCTGAGTCAGTGCCAGCGGTTGCATCTCTTGTTGGAGATAAGGCAATTGTGGTGGTTGCTGGTGAGCCATCTTGTAAAGAGGAGTTACAATCAAAAGGTATCGAGAACTTTATTAGCGTTAAGAGCAATGTTCTAGAGACTCTTAAAGGGTATCAAACAAAATTGGGTATTAAATAATTAATTGATAGATTATGCGTCCGAAATTTTCAGAATTAAAATATACTGGTGAGGTAGCTTGTGAGTGTGGTAACACAAACAATGAGTGGCTTACTCCAGAGAAGATTGCTGTAAAAACAACTTATAGCCAATCTGATTTAGAGGGGATGGAGCATTTGAATTATGCTGCTGGTGTTGCCCCTTTCTTACGTGGTCCATATAGTACAATGTATGTACAAAAGCCTTGGACAGTTAGACAATATGCAGGTTTTTCAACGGCAGAAGAGTCTAATGCATTTTATAGAAGAAACCTTGCTGCAGGTCAGAAGGGTCTTTCAGTTGCTTTTGACTTAGCTACTCACCGTGGTTATGATGCAGATCATCCACGTGTAGTTGGTGATGTTGGAAAGGCAGGTGTTAGTATCTGTTCAGTAGAGGATATGAAGATCCTTTTTGATCAGATTCCTTTAAATAAAATGTCAGTTTCAATGACAATGAATGGTGCCGTTCTACCAGTTCTAGCTTTCTATATCGTAGCTGGTTTAGAGCAAGGTGCTAAATTAGAGGAGATGGCTGGTACTATCCAAAATGACATCTTAAAAGAGTTTATGGTGCGTAACACATATATTTACCCACCTGAGTTCTCAATGAAGATTATTGGTGATATCTTTGCTTATACTTCTAAGTTTATGCCTAAGTTTAACTCTATTTCAATATCGGGATACCATATGCAAGAGGCAGGTGCTACAAATGATATTGAGATGGCATACACGTTAGCAGATGGTTTAGAGTATTTAAGAACTGGTATTAAGGCTGGTATCTCTGTAGATGCTTTTGCTCCTCGTCTATCTTTCTTCTGGGCAATTGGTATGAACCACTTTATGGAGATTGCTAAAATGCGCGCAGCTAGAATGATCTGGGCAAAATTAGTTAATCAGTTTGATCCTAAGAATCCTAAATCTTTATCATTAAGAACTCACAGTCAAACATCGGGATGGTCATTAACAGAGCAAGATCCATTCAATAACGTTGCTAGAACTTGTATTGAGGCAATGGGTGCTGCTTTAGGTCACACTCAATCATTACATACAAATGCGTTAGATGAGGCTATTGCGCTTCCAACAGACTTCTCAGCTCGTATTGCTCGTAATACTCAGTTATATATTCAAGAAGAGACAAACGTTTGTCGTTCTTTAGACCCTTGGGCTGGCTCTTATTATATTGAGTCTTTAACTAAAGAGTTGGCAGAGAAAGCTTGGGCTCATATTCAAGAGGTTGAATCTCTTGGCGGTATGGCAAAAGCTATCGAGACAGGTATTCCTAAATTAAGAATTGAAGAGGCTGCTGCTCGTAAGCAGGCAAGAATTGACTCTGGTGTTGATGCAATTGTGGGTATTAATAAGTATCGTCTTGAGAAAGAGGATCCAATTGAGATCTTAGATGTTGATAACGCAAAGGTTCGTGAGCAACAAATTGCTAGACTTAATGAGCTACGTGCTAATCGCGATAATGCAAAGGTACAAGAGTGTCTTGCAGCTATTACAGAGGCAGTTAAAAATAATTCAGGCAACCTATTAGAGTTAGCAGTTGAGGCTGCAAAAGCTCGTGCTACTTTGGGAGAGATCTCAGATGCTTGTGAGGTTATTGTAGGAAGATATAAAGCTGTTATACGTATGAATACAGGTGTTTACTCGTCTGAGGTTAAAAATGATTCAGACTTTGAAACTGCAAAAGGGCTTGTTGCTGAATTTGCAAAGAAAGAGGGACGTCAACCTCGTATTATGATTGCTAAATTGGGTCAAGATGGTCACGATAGAGGTGCAAAAGTTGTAGCTACAGGATATGCTGATTGTGGTTTTGATGTAGATATGGGGCCTCTATTCCAAACTCCAGAAGAGGCAGCTAAACAGGCAGTTGAGAATGATGTTCACGTAGTTGGAGTATCATCATTAGCTGCAGGTCATAAAACTTTAGTTCCTCAAATTGTAAACGAGCTTAAGAAATTAGGCAGAGAGGATATTATTGTTATTGCTGGTGGAGTTATCCCTGCGCAAGATTATGATGCACTTTACAAAGCCGGTGCCGCTGCAATTTTTGGCCCTGGAACTCCAGTTGCCTATGCAGCTATCAAGATTGTAGAGATGCTAATGCAGAAATTCTAATAATGTTATGAAGCATGTATTAAAAACAAATTTTGATGCAAGGCTCTACTAAAAGACTATTTTAATTAAGTGAAATTAGTCTCAAATAGATATGAGAGGGTGTTCTATTAGTTAATATTAGAATATCCTCTTTTGTATTTTAAGAAATGGTAAAATGCTTTGAATGAGCATTGAAATAAATTCCTAATAAAACATGGAGCTTAAAATTAAAAACAAATATAATATTGCAGTGACGCTGCTATTGATCTCTTCATCGGGATTAGCACAACAAAATAGAGGCGAAAATCTGAATTTTGTAATAATAAATTTAGATGATGCTGGATATGGTGATTTCTCTCATAACGGAGCATTAGGTTATATGACTCCCAATATTGATGATCTAGCAAATGAGGGGATGAGGTTTACACACTTTTTGGTGGCTCAGCCAGTAAGTGGTGCATCTAGAACAGCCTTATTAACGGGGTGTTATCCAAATAGAATAGGTATGCCAATGGCTCCGTGGTTTAATTCTCCTTATGGAATAAATGAAAAAGAGGTTACACTTGCCGAATTGTTTAAGGAAAAAGGTTACAGAACCGCTCTCTATGGAAAATGGCATCTAGGAGATGCTAATAAATTTTTGCCATTGCAGCACGGGTTTGATGATTTTTATGGTATTCCATTTTCTCACGATATGTGGCCATATCACCCACTTCAAGAGAGACTAAAGTTCCCAGATTTACCGTTAATAGAGGGGAATGATACTATTGCATATAACGCTGATCCAAGCCAATTCACAACCGATTTTACAAAACGTGCAGTTAAGTTTATTAAAAAGAATAAGAGGAACAATTTTTTTCTCTATCTAGCTCATCCTCTACCTCACGCACCTTTGGCTGTATCAGATAAGTTTGAGGGTAAGAGCGAAAGAGGTTTATATGGAGATGTTATGATGGAGATTGATTGGAGTGTTGGAGAAGTTATGAAGGCCTTAAGAAATGAAGGACTAGATGATAATACAATTGTTATTCTAACATCTGATAACGGGCCTTGGCGCAACTATGGAAACCACGGTGGATCAACCAATGGATTTAGAGAGGGAAAGGGAACTACCTTTGAGGGAGGAAATAGAGTGCCTTGCATTATATATTGGAAAGATAATATTGCTCCTGGCTCTATCTGTAATAAATTGGTGGCAAATATGGATATCTATCCTACGATTGCTGATATTATAAATGCACCTCTTCCAGACCATAAAATTGATGGCGTAAGTATATTGCCATTGCTAAAAGGCGATATAGATGCTAACCCTCGTACCTCTTTTGCATACTATTATCAACAAAATGATTTAGAAGCGGTTACAGATGGCGCCTTTAAGTTAGTTTTTCCTCATAAATATGTATCGTATGAGATGAATCTTCCTGCATTAGATGGAGAGCACGGAACTTATGGAAGAACAGCAGTAGATTCGCTTGAATTATACGATTTAAGAATAGACCCAGGCGAAAGCAATAATGTAATTAATCTGTATCCCGATATATCTAAAAAGTTGCAGGAAATGGCCGAGAGTATCAGATATGATTTGGGCGATAATTTAACTGGTGTTAAACCTACTGGAAACCGCCCAAGTGGAAAAGTGAAATAGGAGAGAGGTCTGTCAATTCAAATGGGTAAATCCTACTCAAAGAATTAAACGCCTCGCAAAAAAAACTACCCAAAACCATTTTATGATTTTGGGTAGTCTCTTTTTATATTCTCTCTAAAATCAGTAAAGAATTAAGCTTTCTTAATAAATTTCTTTTGAGACCTTAGTAGATTAAGCAACTGTAATATGATTGATTTTACTTCTGTTAAAGTACCAAGGAATAGAACTGTATTACGAGTATTCTCTATATTCTCTAGGTTACGCTTTAATTGCTCTTTTGTAATCTCATCAATAACATTAAAGAAATCTTCTCCTAACTTAATAACATTCTCAATGTTATCAAAGTTATTGCTCTCTAGCATAAGGTTCGTCTGATTAAAGATCTCGTTCATACTCTGATTTACATTCTTAAGAGCTTTAATCTGATTCTTTGATAAACCTTCGTGATTATTATCAATATGCATTTGGAATGACCTAACAATAGAGTGAAGAGATTTTGAAACTTCTCCTAAGTAATCTAAAACTTGAACGTAGTAGTGTCCTGTATTAATATCATTCTCTTTAAGTTCTTGAAGAGTTGCAACAGCTGATTTCTTAACACTTTCATACTCTTTAAGAATCTCTTTACATTTTTTCAATGTTTTCTTAAGAGAACGTAAATCCTCTTTAAATACTCCATCAATAGCATCGTTATATAAGAAGATAATTGTTTTAGTGGAGTTTGATATCTTATTAACAGATCTTGTTACAATATCTGCATCTTTATTATCAAGTTTTACTACAGGATTCGCTTCATTCTTTTTTGAACTCTTTTTAAAGTTACTTCTATAAAGGATATATCCACATCCAATTACTAATGCTATTATCGCATACTCTTTACCCCACATTAGTGCTGCTGCAACAAGGAATGCCATTGTAAAGGCAACAAACGCAGTTAAGAACCATCCAGATATAACTGTTAGAACTCCTGTGATACGATATACAGCACTCTCTCTACCCCAAGCTCTATCTGCTAGTGAAGTACCCATCGCTACCATAAAACTCACATAAGTTGTTGAAAGAGGTAGTTTTAACGAAGTTGCTAACGCTACAAGTAGGGCAGCTACTGTTAAATTAACTGTTGCTCTAATTAAGTCAAATGCAATATCCTCCTCTTGAGCAATTGCCGTTGCTGGGGCAAATCTCTTACCAATGAAATTCTTTACTGGAGTAGGTGTAATATAATCTATGTATCTATTTAGATTAAGAGTAGATCTAACAATTCCACGAGATACAGATGTTGATCCAAATCTCTCTTGACCAGACTCTTGTCTCGATAAATTAACCTCCGTCTCTGTAACTTTACGAGCTTTGCGTGATATCCATAATGTTACAACCATAACAGCTCCAGAAGCAAGTAGAATCCAGAAATTCGCCTTTACTGGCTCAGATAAAGCAGTCATCATCATACCAGTATCTCCAGTACCAAGAGCCAATTTATATGAATCTAAACCAGCCATAAATACTCCAATAAAGTTAACAAGATCGTTACCAGCAAAAGCTAGTGCAAGAGCAAACGTACCTGCAAGAACAGTAACCTTTAAAATATTTACCTTTAAGTTATGTAAAATGAACATTATTACGCTCCAAAATATCCAAGCTCCAATTGTGAAGTATAAAATATTATCAGACACTTGTGTCATAATATCTTTTGGTATAATAGGCGTGTTTTTTAACCCTTTGAATAGAGCAAAATAGGTTATTGCTGTTAGTGCAATACCGCACCATAAAGAGCCAATAGATTTAACTTTTGATTTGAAATTAAATGTAAATAACAGACGAGTTACATACATAACAACAGCTCCGCAAACAAAAGAGATTACAACGGAACTTAATATTCCCGATACAATTGTGAGAGCTTTTGCTGAATTTATGTACTGAGATAAAGTACCAGCAGTCTCTGGGTTTGCAGCTATAATGAAAAGTGCCACACACACTGCCGATCCAAGTAATTCAAATACAAGTGATACTGTTGTAGATGTTGGAAGCCCCAATGTGTTAAATACATCTAGTAGAATAACATCCGTTAGCATAACGGCGAGCAAGAGCATCATTATATTCTCAAAGGAGAACAATCCAGGATGAAAAATACCGCTACGAGCTACCTCCATCATACCACTTGAAGTAAGCACTCCAACTAAAATACCCAAAGATGCAACAATCATTATGATTCTTCTTGGAGCAGCCTTTGAGCCAACCGCGGAATTTAAGAAATTTACCGCATCATTAGAAACCCCAACTACTAAGTCTGAGATTGCTAAAACCATTAGAATAAGAACAATTATTAGATAAATTGGTTCCATGTAATTTTTAAATTTATAGTTATTAATTATTAAGTGCTTTATGTACTATTTGAATATAATAGTCTTATTATTGTGGAGCCGTTTAAAATCAGCGCAAAGATAGTAAATAAATTAGAATACAACATAAAGTAAACTATTGCATATTTATTGTAGAATAATATATTATGCCCCAAATTATTATGATTTATTATAGATTCAGCTACTTTTTTATTGAAATTGCTGCATTCAACTAATTAATAATTAGATGGTAAATTAATCTTCTGTTTTATGGAGTTGTGTACATTGAGTATAGATTTTGATAATTTGTGAAAACTTATATAACTTGCGCCCTGCAAATAATGGCACACGAAGGTGTAAGGTAAAGATGGCGAGAGAGTTAGGGTGTTTGCATGGAATTTGTAGGATAAACATATCCATTTTGAGATTTAATAAAAACTTAACAAAATAATTAAGATGAGCGATCAAATTAAACACGAATGCGGAGTTGTTCTTATACGTCTGTTAAAAGAGCCAGAATTTTATAGAAAAAAGTATGGAAATAAGTTCTACGGTCTAAACAAATTGTACCTAATGATGGAAAAGCAGCACAATAGGGGACAAGAGGGGGCTGGTGCAGCGTGTATAAATTTAAGATCGGAGGCGGGAAATGAATATATATCGCGACACAGAGCAATGGGAAGCGGTGCTATTAAAGAGTTATTTGCCTCAATTCATAATGATATTGACAAAACACCAGCCGAGAGCGAGGTAACACCATTCTTAGGTGATATCTATATGGGGCATTTGAGATATAGTACAACTGGTAGATCAGGAATATCTTATGTGCATCCATTTTTAAGAAGAAATAACTGGAAAAGTAGAAACCTTTGCTTTGCAGGAAATTTTAACCTTACCAATGTAGATGAGGTGTTTGACGAGATTGTATCTCAAGGGCAGCATCCACGTCATAATGCTGATACCTTTATTATATTAGAGCAATTTGGTGCGCTTTTAGATAAGCATATCGATGACCTAGTGGATAAATATAAACCTATCGCAAAAGATGGCAAAGAGTTAAATAATTTTATCGAGAGTAATATTGATATAAAAGGGATAATCTCAAATGCATCTAAAATTTGGGATGGGGGATTCGCGATAATTGGTTCAACTGGTAGTGGAGAGGCCTTTATTTTTAGAGATAAAATGGGTATTAGACCTGCTTTCTATTATGCTGATGATGAGATTGTTGTTGCAGCTTCTGAGCGGCCAGTTATTCAGACAGTTATGAATTTGCCGTCGGATTCTGTTAAGGAGTTAGCACCTGGGGCAGCTATGGTGATAAAGAGAGATGGAACTGTAGAACATTCGCAAATATTTGAAGTTGAGAGCCCTAACCCGTGTTCATTTGAGCGTATCTATTTTTCTAGAGGAAGTGATAAGGATATTTATCAGGAGCGAAAAAAACTAGGATATCTATTAACAGACAAAATTCTACAATCGGTTGATCGTGATATAAATAACACTGTGTTCTCATATATACCAAATACGGCTGAGAGTGCTTATTATGGAATGATTGATGGTGTGAATGATTATCTAAATAGATTGAAAACAGAGAAGATTATTGCCTCAGATAATTTAACATCAGATAAAATTGAGGAGATATTAAGCCAGAAAGTGAGAACCGAGAAGTTGGCAATTAAAGATATTAAATTGCGCACGTTTATTGCAGAAGGCGATAGTAGAGATGATCTTGCAGCGCACGTTTATGATGTTACTTATGGAATTGTGAATCCAAATATAGATAACATTGTTGTAATAGATGATAGTATCGTGAGAGGAACTACTCTAAAACAGAGTATTATAAAGATTTTGAATAGGCTAAAACCAAAACAAATTGTGATTGTGAGCTCTTCTCCTCAGATACGTTATCCAGATTGTTATGGTATTGATATGTCAAAGATGGATGAGTTTATAGCATTTAATGCAGCAGTTGAGTTACTAAAAGAGAGAGGCCTAGAGAGTGTGATAAGTCAAGTTTATAAAAAATGTAAGCAACAAGAGCTATTACCAAAAGAGGAGATAATAAACTTTGTTAAGGAGATTTATGAACCATTTACAGACGAAGATATTTCAACTAAAATCTCTCAAATGGTTACGCCTGCCGATTGTGAATGTGATGTTACTCTTATTTTTCAATCAATAGAGGATCTGCATAAAGCGTGTCCAAATAATAAAGGAGATTGGTACTTCTCTGGTAATTATCCAACACCAGGAGGAAACAGAGTGGTAAATAACGCCTTTATAAAGTATTTTGAAAAGGTTTGGCTCTCTAAATAGGCTATAATGAAGTTTAATAACTAATATAAAATATACAATTATGATTAAGAAAGTAAAACTGGCTGCCATATTTATTTTTATATGCAATTTTGCATTTGGTTGGGGAGGAAAAGGTCACGATATCGTAGCTGAGATTGCTACTCGTCATTTAACGCCTAAAGCAAAGAAAGAGATTAACAGAATTTTTGAAGGTAGATCTCTTGTATTCTACTCGGTTCTAATGGATGATATTAGGTATGATGATGAGTACAAATATACAGCAACTTGGCACTATGTGAATCTAAATGAGGGAGAAGAGTATAGTGTTGAGAATGCCGACCCTAATGGAGATGTCTATACAGCCGTTGAACTAATTATAGATAAATTAGAGGATTATAAAAACTTATCTGAGAAGGAACAAAAGTTTTATTTAGCTGCACTTGTACACTTTGTGGGTGATCTTCACTGCCCAATGCACGCAGGTAGAAGAGATGATAAAGGTGGAAATCTAACAAACGTATTTTGGTTTGGCAGATCTACAAATTTACACTCAGTTTGGGATTCAGCGTTCATAGAGAGAGTTCGTCCTTGGAGCTATAGCGAATGGGCAGATAATATTGATTATCAGGCTCCAAAATATATATTTAGTAAATATTGCCAAAGTGAGCCATCGGTTTGGCTAGAAGAGACGGTTGATGCAGCATCAGAGGTTTATGATGCTTATACACCAGGTGTAAAATACTCTTACGATTATATGGGTGATTTCTTTCCATTGCTAGAGGAGCAACTATTAAAAGCTGGGTATAGATTAGCATCAGTATTAAATTCTGTATTTTAATTTTGTATCGCGATGAATATTTTTGCTAAATCTCTTTTTACAGCACTTTTATTAAATTTTGGTATTCTAAATATGTATGGATGTGAAAAAGTGCCCAATTCTAATGAAAATGTAGGTGCTAATGAGCTATTTACAGATAGAATTTCTGTGGCAAAGATCAAACCTAAAAAGCTTGATGAGATATCAGGAATGAGCCTTAGCGATAAGTATGCTGACCATTTTTGGGTGTTGAATGATAGTGGAGATGATAGTCAAGTCTATTTAATAAATATGCAAGGAGAGTTAGTTGCCACAGTGGAGTTTGATGGTGAGAATAGAGATTGGGAGGCAATTGATGTTTATGAGGGAGAGATTTATGTTGGTGAAATTGGAGATAATAATGCAGTTTATGACTCAAAGAAAATCTATAAATTTGCTGAACCAGAGATAGATATAGATAAACTAGATCAAAAATTAAGTGCTGCTGATGTAAAAGAGATGGAGTTTAATTTCTCAAACGGACAGAGAGACGCAGAGGCTCTTATGATAGATCCGATTAGCTCTAATTTATTGATTATAAGCAAAAGAGAGGAGCAGGTTTTTGTGTATGAGACAAAATTTATCGAGACACAAAATGAGATTGTAAAAATTGACCCTATCTGCCTACTCCCGATAACATTTGTTACAGCAGGGGACATATCCAGTGATGGAAAGCATATCTTAATAAAGAATTATGAGGATATTTTTTATTGGGAGAGAGAAGATTTGAACACTCCTTTAGTAGAACATTTTGCCAAAGATCCAATAAAGCTACCATATACAAGAGAGCCGCAAGGTGAGGCAATATCGTGGGGCAAAAATTCAGACTCGTATTACACAATTAGCGAGAAGAGAGATGGTGTAGATCCTATACTATATAGATATGATAGGGTGAAACTTTTTTAAGTGAATAATAATATTTAATTGCCTCCCATAGTTGTAAAAATTGCAATAATGGGAGGCGATTCTATTATGTGGGTGAGAAAAACAAATTCATATATTTAAACACTTTTAAATAAGTACTATTGTGGATTAATAAATACTATTTTAATAATTTTATCCATTGAATCTACATAGATATCTAACCAACAATCAACTTTTATCTCATAATACAGATGGGTAAAGCGGTACTTATTTGGACCTTTATATTCTGCCACTCCCCAGTCAAAAGTGTAAATCTTTGAGATATCATCTCCAACCTTTAGTCGGCCATCATATAGTGTATAGTTAGTTCTGCTTAGAGAGAACGAGCTGAAACCACCATCTTCTAAAAATCTAAAAGAATCGTATAGACTATTCGTTCCATAACGATAAACACTATAGTCACCTGTAAAAGAGTCACTATCATCTAATAAAAAAAATAATGGATTGACTCCTAAAGCAGCTCTCACCTGCGCATCTGTATAATACTCACCAACTTCCAAACCATTTATATTTAAAGATGGAATCTCTTGCGCATTCAAATGTAATGCATTCATAAATGCAATTGCTAAAATTAGTTTTATTGTTTTCATAATATTCTTATTTTATTATATTGTATATACGATAATTTTATTGTTATGATTAATCGCATGGGGTTGAAACTTCAAAAGTAACAGGATTAAGTGTAGCATTTATGTAATTAAAAGGATCTACCAAAACACCATTTCTATATACCGATATATGCAAATGAGGAACATCTGCACTAGCGTTACCTGTTATACCAACATAAGCTATTATCTGCCCCATTTTAACAGAGTCCCCTGGTGCGAGTAACTTGCCTCTTTTATCTCGAGCAACCGCATTACCTGCTTGAAGGTGCCAATATGCAATTATTACTCCATCTCCTATATCTATATGTATTCTATTTCCAGCATCATTTATATCAATTCCAGTATAATTTTCTGGGTAATCCTCTTGATCTATTCTATTTGGCTGATATGTTATAAAAGGAGCATTGTTAGAAATAATTCCATTATGCGTTGCATAGATGGGTGTACCAACCTCTGCATGAAAATCAACGCCGCGATGACTTTTTGCATTCCCGTTTCTATCACGCCTAACATTATTCCCAAATAGCGCACCTGCTGGATTATTTGGACTAGGCGAAGCTAGGCTCATTTCTGTTAATGGATTTGAGATGCCATTTATAGTGTCTTTACAAGGTGTATTTGCTTGATTATTATCTTCTTCCTCTTCTTCCTCTTCCTCCTCGTCCTCATCAGTCTGGCCATTACCACCGCTACTACCACCTCCTCCACTGCCACCGCCTGGTTCTATAAAATCTGTCTCATCAATAATTTGATTAGTGCAGGAGCATTGCATATCTCCACAATGTGAACATTGTCTAGACCAACATAAGTAGCAGTTGCCGCACTCACAATAGTCAACAATAACTCCGCATGAGCATGACTCGACAAGATTTCCACAAAAGGAACAGTGTAATCCCCCTGGCGTTATAGCTCCTCCTCTTGTTGTAATATCTGCTATACGGTGTGCCGTAATGGTTCCTATTATCTGATTTGCTTTATCCACCATCTCCTTTTCTATTTTCTTAGGGAAACTTACGATATCCGTTATTTCACCTTTTACATATCGAGAAACCTGTACTGTATAGCCTCTGGATGCGCTAGAGAAGATTGCCAAACCGCTAAAATTATTCTTTTTACCAAAGTGCACAAATTTTTTAGCTAAAGATCCTTTGTTCTTCTTATAGTAAGTATGATCAGGTATAAGAGTTAGTACGTAAGACATATATACATTATCTTTTTTTCTCTTGATAACAACAAGTTTTTGAGTGACATCTACAATGTTAGACTCTTCTTGTTTGTGTATTGTCGCCTTATACTTGTTTTTAGAATTAATTTCAACATCAATACTGTGTATGAGTTGATTCTCCAAAATAATGGCATCATCCCAAAGTGGGGTGTACTCTCCTGTAGGTATTATTAATACGCTATCAATGTTAATTTTTGTAGAACTACTTTTAGTAAGAGTCCCTTCAAAAAAATCTTGAGCTCCTCTAATAAGAGAATCTCTTTTGGCGCTCTCATTTGTTTGTTCGGAAACATTTATAAGATCGTAGTGGTTACATCCATAAACAAACAAACAAACAAACAAACAAACGCCATAAATAAAACTTTTGTTTTCATACGCTTTAGTTTTTAGTAAATAATTGGATGCTAACGATATAAAATTAAGAATAAATATTCTAAATACACAAGAATTTATGAAAAAATATGAAATCAAATATTATCTAGATTCTGGTATAAAAATTTACTTTTTACACTCAAGAACAGCTAAAAATAGAAGCTAACATCAAGTCTATAGGGTTTATATGAACTAGGGGGGCGATAAAAATATTTTTGAAATAAACTCTAAATCGCATACTGTTAATAATTTATGTAACAGCTTTGTTTCTAGATATATCTGCAGAGATCACCAACATTTGAGAATTTAACAACCTCTTTATTATTGTTGGTTAGAATTAACTTATTTGCAGAGTTGCAGGTAATATTAAAAATAGTATGATCTCCTGGAGCAACTGGCCTAAATCCCATTCTGATAAGTGCGTTACCAACCCAATAAGAGGTTTGAAAATCACCCTCAATTCCAATTGGCTCACCAACAATAGGAGGATTTAATTTGCCGGTTGTAGAGTCAAATTTTATCTGCTCTCTATTAAAGAAAGTTGCTAAGCCTCCCGATAAAATTAAATCTTCTGGTGTTCCGCACTCCATTTGCGCACCTTTTTGTTGCAACCAAAGGCAATCGCCCATTTGAATGGCTAAATCTAAATCGTGAGTAGATAATAGAATGCTTTTATTCTGTTCAACTGCAAGTTTTCGCAATAAAATCATTGTCTCAATTCTACTTGTAATATCTAGAAAGGCAGTTGGCTCATCTAAAACTATAATAGGGCACTGTTGTGCTAAAGCTTTAGCAATCATAGCCTTTTGTCGCTCTCCATCGCTGAGCTCAGACACATAATTTTTTGCCTTATGAGCAATTCCAGCCGCCTCTAAAGAGTCTTCAACTATTTTATGATCCTCCTCTTTTAAGTTTCCAAAGAACCCAGTGTATGGATATCTCCCTAATGCAACCAATTCATACACAGTTATTCCACCAGTGTTCGTTTTGTCAGTTAAAACTACCCCAATAATTAAAGCTAACTCTTGTTGAGAATACGACGTGAGGCTCTTTCCCATAATCATAACCTCTCCGTGTAGTGGAGGTAAAAAGCCACATAGTGTTTTAATTAGAGTAGATTTACCAGCGCCATTAAGCCCTAGCAAACAGGTCACCTCACCTGGGTAAAGATCTAATTTAAGACTATCGTGAACCGTCTTAAACCTCTTACCTTTAAGTTTATATCCAATTCCAAACTCTTTTGCCGAGATTGTTGGCACGCCTCTATTCACTATGTTAAACTCTCTGCTCATTAATTGAAATATTGAATATTTTTTCTGTTAACAATTACATATATAATGACTGGTGCTCCTAGAATTGGAGTTATAGCATTTAAAGGAAAAACCTGATTGTTCCCAGGTAAAATAGTAAGCAGATTGCAAAGTAACGCTATAGATGAGCCCATTAAAATAGTTGTAGGAACCAAAAATTTATGGTTTGAGCTACCTAATAGCAATCTCGCGATATGAGGAACTGCCAATCCAATAAATGAAATAGGTCCGCAAAATGCTGTAACAGTTGCTGTTAATAATCCTGTGCATACCAAAATGTATATACGCGCAGATTTTACCTTTACACCCAAATTTGCAGCATACATCTCGCCGAGTAACAGAGCATTAAGGGGTTTAATTAATAAAATAGATAATATTAATCCCGATAAAATAAACCCAACAAAATAGGGGAGCTTCTCAAGAGAAACACCCGAAAAATTTCCCATTCCCCACATAACAAAAGCGTGAACCCTGTCAGAAGCTGCTTGAAAATTCAATATCGAGATAAAAGAAGAGACCATATAACCCACCATTATCCCGATAATAAGTAGCATTATATTGCTCTTAACCCTTGCCGAGAACCATATAATTACACCTAGAACTAGAGCAGCACCTGTAAAAGCCGAAACAATAATGGTAATATATCCACTTAAGAGATTATTAGAAAGTAACTGCAAAGAGCCACCTGTGTAGAGTAGTACAATGGCAACCCCAAGATTAGCACCATCACTAACGCCAAGAATAGTTGGCCCAGCTAACGGATTCTTAAAGAGTGTTTGTAACATTAATCCACTTATGGCAATTGCAGCACCTGCGAGTAGAGCTGTAATTGCTTGTGGTACTCTAGATTCAATAACAATGTGTGCCCAAGCGGGCTTTACATTCTCAAGATTATTGGTCAATATGCTTATAACCTCATTAAAAGGAATTTTTACAGAGCCTAATATTATATTTAAAAAGAATAATACAACTAAGCCTAATAGTGCAAAAGCATATATTGTTTTAATTTTTGAGAAAGACATACAAAGTTATAATTGCTTACGACACTCTTTTATTTATATGATATTTATTTCTATCACTACTATTTCTACTAACTAATTCACCAAGGAACCCAGTAAGGAAGAGTTGTGTGCCAATTATAACAGCAGTTAGAGCTATAAAGAAGAGTGGCTGATCTGTAACATTACGGAAACTAAATCCACTATGTTGAGCAGTTAGCTTCTCGATAATTAGCCAAGCAGCTATAATAAAACCTATAAGAAACATTACAGAACCTACAAGCCCAAAAAAGTGCATAGGGCGTTTGCCAAATCTAGATAAGAACCATAGGCTCATTAAATCTAAATATCCATTAACAAATCTGTCTAATCCAAATTTGCTATATCCAAATTTTCTAGCGTGGTGGGTAACTACTTTCTCCCCGATATTGTCGTATCCAGCGTTTTTTGCCAAGTATGGGATATATCTGTGCATCTCTCCATATACTTCAATATTCTTTACAACCTCATTTTTGTAGGCTTTAAGGCCACAATTCATATCGTGAAGCTTAATTCCAGTAACCCAACGAGCAGTGGCATTATATATTTTAGAGGGTAGATTCTTTGTTAGTTTACTATCAAACCTTTTCTTTTTCCATCCACTTACTAAATCATATCCATCTTGAGTGACCATTCTATATAGTTCTGGAATCTCATTTGGATCATCTTGAAGATCTGCATCCATCGTTATTACCACATCTCCCTGCGCAGCATCAAACCCAACAAAAAGGGCAGCTGATTTGCCATAATTCTTTCTAAAACTGATACCTTTTATATTAGGATTAGATTTAGCAAGAGTTTCAATTGTCTCCCAAGAGCCATCTCTACTGCCATCGTTAACCATTATTATCTCATAAGAGAATTTATGTCTATCCATTACCTCCTTAATTCCCGTAGTAAGCTCTACAAGTGATTCATTCTCATTAAATAATGATACTACAACAGAAATATTCATAATAACTTTAATTGTTATATTTTTATATTGTGATTAGAGTTCTCTTTTTATTGTGATTATTTATCGCGATAAATATTATCTTAATTGTGGTGATAAATGCTATTTTAATTATCGGGATATATACTATTCAAAAGGTGTTTCTTGACTTTTTGTGTAATTTGCTATTATTGACGATGAGATTGCACCCCAAATCGTATAATATACTATATATATAATCCCTGCAAACTCAGGTAGCTTTGCGAACATCTTTTCTAAAGCCTGCTCTTGCTCATATCCTAGATTTTGTTGAGCAAAAATTTGTAAACTTTGCTCCTTTAAGATTGCAACTTGATCTACAAAAAGAAACTTAAAGGCTATGTAGTAGTAAGCTCCGCAAACAACAGCAGAAAACAGGCTGATTAATAGCCCATAAGAGAAACTTTTGCCATAAGTTATATTTGTTTCACTTTGTAATGTGAGTTGTTTCATAAAGTAATATAAAGCATAGTTTGTAGCCACAATTTTTATAGCCCAAATGGCATAAGTTATTGCACCAGTAAGTTCAAGAACGCTACTTGCAGCGTGAATCAAGAGTGTAATAAGTGCTAGAAGTAATCCATTAAGTGCGGCGCTATTTAATGTGCTTTTTTGTTCCATGTTAAAAAAGAATTTAAGTTGTTTAATTGAGCGCAAATATACAAAAAATGTTTATCTAATTATGTAAAAAAGTGTATCTTTGCGAACTTAAACTGTGCGTGTGTTGTATGCACGCAAAAATAATTATAATATATGATTAATATTACATTTCCAGATTCAAATGTACGTCAGTACGAGAAAGGCGTAACAGGCTTAGATATTGCAAAAAGTATAAGTCCAAGATTGGCATCAGATGTTCTAGCAATATCAGTAAACGGAGAAATTTATGATTTATTAAGACCAATTGAGATCGACGCTTCAATTAAATTGCATAAGTGGGAAGATCAGGAGGCTAAACAGACGTTTTGGCACTCATCATCACACCTAATGGCGGAGGCGCTGCAATCTCTGTATCCAGGTATCAAATTTGGAATTGGTCCAGCAATAGAGACCGGATTCTACTATGACGTAGATTTGGGAGAGAACTCTATTTCAGATTCAGACTTAAAGAAGATAGAAGATAAAATGCTAGAGCTTGCTAGAACTAAAGAGTCTTTCGTTAGAAAAGATATTAGTAAAGAGGAGGCTATGGCAATTTATAGCGAGAAAGGTGATGAGTATAAGTGTGATCTAATAAAAGATCTTGTAGATGGAACAATCACATTCTATACTAATGGAGATTTTACAGATTTGTGTAGAGGCCCACACTTGATTGATACATCGGTGATTAAAGCGGTTAAATTAACCTCTATAGCGGGTGCTTATTGGAGAGGGGATGAAAAGAATAAAATGCTTACTCGTATATATGGTGTAACGTTTCCTAAAAAATCTCTTTTAGATGAATACCTTGTAATGTTAGAAGAGGCTAAGAAGAGAGACCATAGAAAATTAGGTAAGGAGTTAGAGCTATTTGCTTTCTCTCAAAGAGTAGGTCAAGGTTTACCATTATGGTTGCCAAGAGGTGCAGCATTGCGTGAGAAGTTAGAAAATTTCTTAAAATCTGTTCAAAAGACACACGGATATCAGCCTGTAATCACTCCTCATATTGGTCAAAAAGAGCTATATGTTACATCGGGACACTATGCTAAATATGGAGCAGATTCATTTCAACCAATTCATACACCGCAAGAAGGGGAGGAGTTCTTACTAAAACCAATGAACTGTCCTCACCACTGTGAAATTTATAAAACAAAACCTCGTTCATATAAAGATCTTCCTATTCGTTTTGTTGAGTTTGGAACAGTATATAGATATGAACAAAGTGGGGAGCTTCACGGTTTAACACGTGTGAGAGGGTTTACTCAAGATGATGCCCATCTTTTTGTTCGTCCAGATCAGCTAAAAGAGGAGTTCTGTAAAGTAATAGATATTGTACTATATATATTTAAAACATTAAGTTTTGATAACTACACAGCTCAGATATCTTTAAGAGATCCTAATAATAAGCAGAAGTATATTGGAAGCGATGAAAATTGGGATAAAGCTGAGCAAGCAATTATTGAGGCAGCACAAGAGCGAGGTTTGAATACCATAACTGAATATGGAGAGGCTGCATTCTATGGTCCTAAGCTAGACTTTATGGTAAAAGATGCTATTGGACGTAAGTGGCAATTGGGTACAATACAGGTTGACTATAATCTTCCTGAAAGATTTGAATTAGAGTATACTGGTGCTGATGATAAAAAATATCGCCCAATTATGATTCACAGAGCTCCATTTGGATCAATGGAGAGATTTATTGCGGTGTTATTAGAGCACACTGGTGGTAAGTTCCCTTTATGGTTAGCCCCAGACCAAGTTGTAGTATTACCTGTAAGTGAAAAATATAATGAATTTGCAAAAAAAGTTTGTAAATTGCTGAATAATTGCGATATTCGCACCCTAATTGACGATCGTAACGAAACGATTGGTAAAAAAATTAGAGAAAATGAATTAAAGAGAATGCCTTTCCAGCTAATTGTTGGCGAAAAGGAGGTCTCTTTAGATTCTGTTTCTGTGCGTAAACAAGGCGGAGAAGATTTAGGAATTATGACGATTGACGCTTTCGCAGAGTATATTAAAAATGAGATTAATACTCAATTAGAGTTTAGATAATTTAATTATAAACAAATAACTGGAGGACAAACATATCGCAACACCATTTAAACCACGCCCCGGAGGATTTAACCCCCAAAGGAATAATAATAGGAACAAAAACAGGTTTAACCGAGGTCAAGTTCAAAAAGAGGTAGGACCTAGGATAAACAATGAAATTACAGCATCTCAAATTAGAGTTGTTGGAGACAATGTTCCAGAGCAAAGAGTATACTCGCTACAGGAGGCTCTTAAGATGGCGGAGGGGTTGAGTCTTGACTTAGTTGAGATCTCACCGAATGCAGAACCACCTGTTTGTAAGATAATTGATTATCAAAAATACTTGTATCAGCAGAAGAAAAAAGCAAAAGAGATGAAGGCTAATGCAAGTAAGATAGTAATTAAAGAGATAAGATTCGGTCCCAATACAGATGAGCACGATTTTCAATTTAAATTAAAACACGCTCAGAGTTTCCTAGAAGAGGGTTCAAAAGTTAAAGCTTATGTATTCTTTAAAGGACGTTCGATTCTTTTCTCAGAACAAGGAGAGAAGCTATTATTAAGGTTTGCAGTAGAACTTGAGGCTTTTGGTAAAGCAGAGCAGATGCCAAAGCTTGAGGGTAAACGTATGATAATGATGTTAGCTCCAATCAAAAAGAAATAAAACTTTTTATTAACCAAATAAATTTTTTAAGCAATGCCTAAAATGAAAACCAACTCCGGTGCCAAAAAGCGCTTTAAGCTTACCGGATCGGGAAGGATCAAGCGTAAACACGCTTTTAAGAGTCATATTTTGACTAAAAAAACAACTAAGCAAAAGAGAAATCTAACTCACTCTGCACTTGTTTCACCAGCAGATGAGAAAAGAGTAAAAGCTCTAATCTTAGCTTAATTCATTTATTTTTTATTAACCGAGTGTTTAGCAAAATAAGTTTCTTGTATTTATAAGAACGCTAACATTCATAAATTTTTTTTAGTATGCCAAGATCGGTAAATTCGGTAGCGTCAAGAGCGCGCCGTAAAAAGATTCTTAAACAGACCAAAGGTAACTTCCTTGCTAGAGCAAATGTATGGACAGTTGCCAAAAATACGTATGAAAAAGGTTTAACATACGCTTATAGAGATCGTAAGACCAAAAAGAGAAATTTCCGTTCTCTTTGGATTCAGAGAATTAACGCTGCAGCACGTATGCACGGTATGAACTACTCTCAATTCATTGGAAAATTAGCTAAAAACAATGTTGGACTTAACCGCAAAGTGTTAGCAGATTTAGCAATGAACAATCCTCAAGCTTTTGAGGCTATTATAAATTCTGTAAAATAGTTTAGCCAAGGTGAATATAGGTTTTCTTAGAAATAAATGGTTCAAGTTTTCTTTATGGGGTGGATTATATCTACTCTGGGTTATATGGCTTGGAAATTATTGGTGGTTATTAGGCCTTCCAATTATTTTTGACGTATACGTTACTAAGAGAGTTAATTGGACATTTTGGAAAAAGAGAACTAAAAATGGGAAAAAGAGTGCCATAGTTGAATGGGTTGATGCTATTGTTTTTGCATTGGTAGCTGCAACATTCATAAGAACTTTTTTCTTTGAAGCATATATGATTCCAACATCTTCTATGGAGAAGACTTTAATGGTTGGAGACTATCTGTTTGTAAGTAAAGTGAAATATGGTCCTAAAATTCCTGAAACACCTATATCTCTCCCTCTTGTTCATAATGTTATGCCTATTACAGGCGGAAAATCATACTCTGAAATAATCAAAAATGATTACAGAAGATTAAAAGGATTTACCAACGTAAAGAGAGGAGATATTGTGGTATTTGCGTTTCCACATGGCGATACGGTACTTACAAGTGCACCTCAAGATGATTACTACACTCACGTTAGATTAAACGGTAAAGCGGCAACGGAAAATATGTACGGGCCAATTATCGTGAGACCTAATGATAAAAAAGACAATTATGTTAAGAGAACAGTAGCAGTCGCAGGTGATACTTTAAGCGTAGTCAACGGAAGAATAGTTATTAATGGAGCTCCCCAAAGTGAGTTTGATGGGGTTCAAAATACTTTCTCCGTTTATACAAATGGTACTGCAATTAATCCTAAAATATTCTCGGATATGGGAATGAATATGGGTGAAATCTATTATGATTCATCTCTCCCAGGATATCCATCAATTCCACTTACAATGAGTGAGTTGGAAGAGATTAAGAAGATAGGAAATGTTGTAAATGTTAAACAAAATATAGATGTTTATCCACCAGATTTCCCTGATACCCAGTTAATGCTTTTCCCTTTTGAAGGCAACTTTAAATGGACAAGAGATAATTATGGTCCTCTATGGATTCCTAATAAAGGAGCTACAGTGAAATTAACAGCAGAGAATCTTCCATTATATAAGAGAATAATTACCTCTTATGAGAAGAATACTCTAGAAGTAAAGAATGGACAAATATTTATTAATTCAGTACCAGTTGAGAGTTATACATTCAAGCAAGATTATTACTTTATGATGGGTGATAATAGGCACAACTCTTTAGATTCTCGCTATTGGGGCTTTGTCCCAGAGGATCATATTGTTGGAACGCCGTCAGTTGTTTGGCTCTCAATGGATAAACATAAATCATTCCCGTCTAAAATTAGGTGGAATAGAATATTTAAGTTTGTTTAAAAAGATTTGTATTTTTAGAAAAAAAAGGGGATATTTGCATCCTTAAAGTAAATTAGATTAATACATTAACGCATAATAGAAATGGCAAGAGTTTGTCAAATTACCGGAAAGAAGAGAATGATTGGAAATAATGTTTCCCATTCTAAGCGTCGCACTAAGCGTGAGTTTGCTCCAAACCTAAGAGTAAAGAAATTTTGGAGTGAAGAAGAGAAAAGATTTATAACACTAAAAGTTTCAGCAGCTGGTTATAGAACAATCTGCAAAAACGGTTTAGATGCTACAGTAAAAGCAGCACAAAATAAAGGTTTAATTGATATAGTATAATATAAATAGATATGGCTAAAAAAGGTAACAGAGTTCAAGTTATATTAGAATGTACTGAACAAAGAGAAAGTGGAGTACCTGGAATATCTAGGTATATTTCTACTAAAAACAAAAAGAATACAACTCAAAGATTGGAGCGCAAAAAGTATAATCCTTATTTAAGAAAGGTTACTTTGCACCGTGAGATTAAGTAATCATTAAAAAAGTTTAAATAAAATGGCAAAGAAAGCGGTAGCATCCTTCAGTGGAGATAAGTCACAATTAAGAAACAGAGTTAAATGTATTCGTATGGTTAAATCAGATAGAACTGGTTCATATATGTTTAACGAAGAAATGGTTCACGTAAATGAAGTAAAAGAGTTCTTCGCTAAGAAGTAATCTTTGAAAACATAGATAAAAAAAGAGGTTGTTGAGAATTAGAACTCGGCAACCTCTTTTTTTTGCTAGCTCCCTGCCTAGCGTGCGAAAGTGGATTAATCCAAAAATGGATCAATTAGGTAGTGTTCGGTAGTGTTCCAAAAAGTGTGTATTAAGCAAGCAGTTGTTATCAAAAGTGAGAGAAAATTACTTCTGTTTCTCTGACTAGATTGGATCAAGATCTCTTGAGGGAGATAGAGTATACTCTCTTGAAGTAATTTTAGTTCATCTCTTGAAGTAGCAAGAAGTGTAGAATTAATCCAAATGTGCAGAATCTTATCTACAAAGCGTATTTCTGCATATTTGCCTATAGTTTTTGTTGGTTTTTAGGGGTCAAATGTGCAATTTAAGTTCTCAGTTTAAGATTCTGCACATTTCGCATTTTTTCAAGCTAGAAATCTTGTTTCTTTTGGTGAGGAAACCTTCTCTTGAGGTGAGAATCCCTCTTCTTTAGATGAAGATAGCTCATTTCAAGGAAAAGATGACTCATTTCAAGACGGAGATGATTCATTTCAAGGTGAAAATCTCTTTCTCAAGGTGAGAAAGTTTTCTTGGTTCAATAATTTCTTTTTTCGAAGCGAGGATCTCTCCTCTCAAGAGCACCTGACATGTTTCAATTCCAAGAGAACCACATAAACTCCAAGAGAATCGCATATTTCAAATTATTCTAAAAATAAAGATTGCAAAAAAAAGAGGCTCTTCAAAATCACAGTTAAGTGATTGAGAAGAGCCTCCTATTGCTAGAGTTTTGATATAAAACTCCTTTAATTATGTGATAAATTGAGCGGAGAGACCCAATTAGGATCTCATTGCTCTATTTTTTCACTTGAATACTAATAGCATATCCACCGCCAGCAGCTGTAAATGTCTTTAATTTTGTCTTACTTGTAACTGTCTTTTTAGTAATGGTATATGCTTGAGGGTTAGTTTTGTAGTGAGCATCTTTTGCATCAGCGTAGATGGTAGCAGTGTATTTTACACCTTTAGGTAGAAAATCTAAAGAGATCTCTGATGTACGAGGATCAGCACCATTTGTTCCACCAATAAACCATTCATCTTTTCCTTTAGCTTTACGCGCGATAGTAACATACTCCATAGGCTCAGCCTCTAGGTAGTAACTCTCTTCCCAATCTATAGCTACATCTTTAATAAATTGGAATGCATCCATAAATCTTTCGTATACAGAAGGTAAATCAGCTGCCATCTGTAGTGGGCTATACATTGTTACGTATAGTGATAATTGATTTGTTAATGTAGTATTAACCCAAGAGTTATTTCTAGGATTATTCTTTGTTAAATCATTTTCAAAGATACCAGGAGTATAATCCATAGGGCCACCAATTTGGCGAGTAAATGGAAGGATTGTTGTGTGGCTAGGTTTGCTACCGCCAAACGCTTGGTACTCGTTTCCTCTTGCAGATTCATTTCCAATAAGGTTAGGATATGTACGGCAAACGCCAGTAGGGCGTACAGCCTCGTGAGCATTAATCATAATCTCATATTCAGCAGCCTTCTCCAAAGCATATTGATAGTGGTTCACAGCCCATTGTCCGTAGTGAGTCTCTCCACGAGGGATAATATGACCAACATAACCAGATTTAATAGCGTTGTAGTTATTCTCTTTCATAAATTGGTACGCTTTATCCATATATCTTTCGTAGTTACGAATAGCGCCAGAAGTTTCGTGGTGCATAATTATTTCTACTCCTTTTGCCTTAGCATAATCTCTAACCTCGGCAACATCAAAATCTGGATAAGGAGTTAAGAAGTCAAATACGTGGTCTTTATAGACTCCCCACCACTCTTCCCAGCCGATATTCCAGCCTTCGATTAGTACAGCATCAAAACCGTGCTCAGCAGCAAAATCAATATATCTCTTAGAGTTTTCAGTAGTTGCTGCGTGTCTTCCGTGTGGAGTAGATTTTGTGTAGTCGGTCTCTCCAATATGTATATTAGTAAAGTCATTTGTGTATGACCAAGTATTCATTCCCGATATCATCTCCCACCATATACCAACATATTTAATAGGTCTAATCCACGATACATCCTCAATTTTACACGGATCATTTAAGTTAAGAGTTATACGAGATGCAAGTATGTCGCGAGCATCATCACTTACAATAATTGTACGCCAAGGCGAGTTGCAAGCAGTTTGTAAGTAGCCTTTATCTCCAACAGCATCTGGTGTTAGCCAAGATGTGAATACAAAAGTGGTATCATTTAAGTTAAGGTGCATACAAGAGTAATCTATAAGGGCTGCTTCGTGAAGATTGATGTATAGTCCGTCATCTGTTTTTAACATAAGAGATGTTTGAACTCCAGTAGGGGAGAACTTCTCTGTATGAGAGGTTTGTTGTTTGCAAGCCTCTGGCATTAAAGAGCGAATCTCAGATAAGCGGCTACGTGTGTAATCATACTCTTGTGAGTCGTAATCTCCTGGTATCCAATATGCAATATGGTCTCCTGTCATAGCAAATTCTGTGCACTCCTCTTTAATTATAAGGTAGCTTAATTTACTTTGAGTAGGAAATTCATAACGGAATCCTAAACCGTCATTAAATAATCTAAAACAGATATTCATTTTGTGATTTGTCTCTTTCTGCACAAGCTCTACGTATAATTCATTGTAGTTGCTATTTATTGTGCTCTCCTCGCCCCATACTGGATTCCAATTCTCGTTAGTGCTAGTTGTTTTAGTATTAACAACCTCAAAATCTTTTAATAGATCAACTCTTGTTTTTAGGTCAAACCCCATTTTACTAGGTTTGATAACTGTTTTGTTTTTGTAATCAAGTGAATATTGAAGTGAACCATCACTGTTTACTGTAAATGTCATTGTTAGGTTTTTATCGGGAGAACTTAATGTTTGTGCCCCTGCAAATGAGAAGCTAAGTAGTGCCAATAAAACAAAGTAGATTCTTTTCATACTGTTCCTTTTCTAAAATGTAAATAAATATTTTTGTTAATTAAAATTCAACGATTGTGCTGCTTCCAGCAAGGTCTCCTTTTGGCATCTCGATAGATATTGCTCCAATTGTAGATAGTTCTAAATGAAGTTTGCCAATCTTGCGAGTAGGGTCGGATGCTGTAATTTTTTCAATTATATTGTTGTTCATCTTTATCATAACTATACCTGGAGTATCTGATGATATCCATTGGTTCTGGCCAAAATTAACTTTACCTGCCTGATAAAATACAACCTGTACAATACCCAATTTAGTATTCATAACTGCCTGTATTTTATGTGTATTTGAGAGTATCTTAATACCTCTATCATTTTCAACCTCTTTTGAATCAATATCAGGAACAACAATATATGAGTAGGTAACATCTTTTGTATCCATCATACCTGGTACTAACCATAGGTTTTCTCCTTGTGGTCTAGGGCCGTGGTTTACGTATAATTTAAATACATCAAGCTCAATTAACTCTTTTGGTGATGAGTTTTGTCTATTTATATCAGACCATCTTCCACTCTCTACTTTATTTGATACTTCAAGATTTAGTGGTTGAGGGAAAATATAGGCAACCTTGTCATGATAAACCCACTCTGCATTATTAAATTTATATGCTCCAGGTTTTAATGTTTGTTTCTGGTTTTTATCTTTTACAATAACATCTCCTTTTAATAGAGATTGGTTAATTGAGGTAACTACATCTGCATTAAAATCATTTGAGGCGATACCTGCACCCATACAAACATATTCATTATCAAAGAAGAACCAAGATTTTTTAGCATGAATATTGTCGTGAGGACTGATAAAATCAAATCCAACTACACCATATAAACCATCAGTAGCAGCACCTACAAACTCGGTAAGGCCCTCTTTTTGAAGCGTCGCGACACTTTGCATCTTGCCCTTCTGTAGAACAGTAGTACCTGGAATTTTTCTCCAATCATAAACTGGCCAAATATTGTGATACTCGTAACCAGTTATTGCTAAGTGATTTGCACCATCTGCTTTGTAGTGGTTAAATATGCCCTCACCGTTGTGTGCCAACTCTGTGTTACGATTTCTTGTTGAGTACATTCTAACCGAAGTATAAAAATGTGGGCGTTGAAATGCAAAGAACTCTGATTGCCAGAAATATTTACTGTAAGAGGTAGTTGGTCTATCAATCTTTCCTGTTCTTAAATCAATTAGCTCTTGTATCTCAGCTTTGCGGTAATCTGTTAGTTTTATTATCTTCTCTAGTGCAACTGGAGAGTAGATTGGATTATTGTTGGGGCGAGTAATGCCTCTATTTGCCGATCCGTACTCTTTATATTTGCCGTATGCACTCATTTTAGCTACTCCATCGAGATAAAAATCAACGATAAATTCCTGTCTATCTTTTGGCAACTCATATTTTGTGCCTTGCAGGTAGGTAAACCAATCTATACAAGTTTCGCCATAAGAGAGTCCGTATGATGTTGTATTATTCTCTCTATGTATTCTGTGGTGGAAACTATAATCATTTTGCATTCTTCTAGTGCCAGTCCAGAATTGCATCTCCTCTTCAATTACATCTAAAGCTGCTCTAAATTTAATCTCATCGCCCATAAGAAGAAAGTTTTTTGCCTCAGTTCCACAAATTTTTATTCTATCTGCACTTGGCCGAGCCCATACATTTGTCACTGTAGATCTTGCTATAATCTCCATCATCTTATTTAGAACAGTAGGGGGGATGTGATCCTCCATAACATAGGCAATACCTACAAAATTATGAGGCAGAAAGAAGATATTATGCCACCAGTTTTGACTTTTGAAATCATTATCGCACCAAAATTTTAGAGCGCTATTTATCTCTTTTAATAACTTTTTACTCTTATAATATTTTGATCCTTTTTTTGAATATGAGAGTGTCATATTCATTATATTATTAACATGATCCACGTGTTGAAATCCAACTAAAGAGAGATCTTTGTAATCTATATTTGCCCAACTCCCATCATCTTGAATAGATTCAAAGGCCACTTTTGTAAGAGAATCATTAAATGGAGCTAGTAAGACATCTTTGGCTATTCTCTCTTTAATAATCTTTACATCATTTTTTCCAAACACTTGCAAGGAGAGCAGTGTAAGTAATAGTACGATAATTGGTTTTTTCATAATCATATTAAATTTTTAACTTTTTAGTTTAAATGTAATTATCCAGATGCAAAATTAAATTATGCCATACATTTTAGGTAGAATATTGTTGCTAAAGGTTGGTAATTTTGTGTCTGAATTTATTATATTGCCAATTTATGGTTATATTTGCGAGTTATATAAACAATATGATTTATGGCATTTTTTGGCTTATTCGGTAAAAAATCTAAAGAAGAGAAGGAGTCTCTAGATTTAGGTTTACAAAAAACAAAAACGGGAATCTTTGATAAAATTTCTCGTGCGATTGTAGGAAAATCAAAGGTAGATGATGAGGTTCTTGATGGAATTGAGGAGGCTTTGATTGCCTCTGATATTGGAGTTGATACAACTCTTAAAATTATTGAGAGCTTAGAGGAGCGCGTGGCTAGAGATAAATTTATGAACACATCTGAATTAAACGCTATTTTAAGAGATGAGATAGAGAAGCTCTTAGATATAGATAGTAAGCAAGATGTTGCTGAGAATGATATTGCTCCATTTGACTTTTCAAAGAAGCCCCTTGTTATTATGGTTGTTGGAGTTAATGGTGTTGGTAAAACTACCACCATTGGAAAACTTGCGGCAAGGTTTAAAAATAATGGGATGAAGGTTATTCTTGGAGCAGCAGATACATTTAGGGCAGCAGCTGTTGATCAGTTGGTTATTTGGAGTGAGAGAGCAGGTGTTCCAATAATAAAGCAGGGTATGGGGTCAGATCCAGCATCTGTTGCATTTGATACTTTAAAATCTGCAGTGGCGCAAGAGGCTGATGTGGTTTTAATAGATACAGCAGGTAGGCTTCATAATAAGGTAAACTTAATGAATGAGCTAACTAAAATTAGGAATGTTATGAAAAAGGTTATTCCCGACGCACCGCACGAGGTGCTTCTAGTTTTAGATGGTTCTACAGGTCAAAATGCGTATCAGCAGGCAAAAGAGTTCTCAAAGGCTACAGATATTACCTGTTTAGCAGTTACAAAATTAGATGGTACAGCAAAAGGAGGAGTTGTTATCGGGATAACAGATCAATTCCAAATTCCTGTTAAATTTATTGGGGTAGGTGAGAAGATTGAGGATCTGCAAGTGTTTGATAAAAAGGAGTTTGTAGCTTCGTTGTTTAGTAATTAATTGAATTTTAATATAATATGAACATTTCTTATAATTGGTTGAAGGAGTATGTAAATTTTGATTTAACTCCTCAAGAGGTAGAGAATATATTAACGTCATTAGGTTTAGAGGTTGAACACTCTGGTATTGTAGAGGAGATTCCAGGTGGTTTAGCTGGGGTTGTTGTTGCTGAGGTTGTAGAGTGTGGAGCACATCCAGATTCTGATCACTTGAGTATTACAAAAGTAAATGCAGGAACAGGTGAGTTATTGCAAGTTGTTTGTGGTGCACCAAATGTGGCAGCGGGTCAAAAAGTGATGCTTGCTACAATTAATACTAAGCTAAGCTTTAGTGATGGAACTGAATTGAAAATTAAAAAGTCAAAAATAAGAGGGGCAGAATCTTTTGGTATGTTATGCGCAGAGGATGAGTTAGGGATAGGGCAGAGCCACGATGGTATTATGGTTCTTAATCCCGATGCAATTCCAGGAACGCCTGCAAAAGATTATCTAAACCTTAAAACTGATATTGTTTTTGAGATAGGTTTAACCCCAAATAGAGTTGATGCAGCCTCATTTATTGGAGTTGCAAGAGATTTAAGTGCCTATTTACAGCTTCATAATATGGGAGGTGAACTTAAGCTTCCCGATACATCTGGGTTTGATTCGCAAGTTAAAGATGTGAGTGGTGAGTATTCAAATGGAGGAGCTGTTGCAGTAGAGGTAAAATCTAAAGAGGGGGCTCCAAGATATAGTGGAGTTACTATTAAGGGTGTTACAATTAAAGAGTCTCCAGAGTGGTTAAAAACTAAGTTATCTACAATAGGCTTACGCCCAATTAATAACGTTGTGGATATTACTAATTATGTTCTTATGGAGATTGGACAACCTCTTCACGCGTTTGATGCAGATAAGGTTAAGGGGGGAAAGGTTGTTGTTGATTTTTGCAGTGAGGGTACTCCTTTTAAGACATTAGATGGTGTTGAGCATAAATTGTCTGATAAAGATTTAATGATTTGCAATACGGAGGAGCCAATGTGTATTGCAGGTGTTTTTGGAGGTGAGGATAGTGGCGTAACTGAGCAGACTCAAAACATATTCTTAGAGAGTGCCTATTTTAACTCGGTGTTTGTAAGAAAAACATCTAAGAGACATCTATTAAAGACAGATTCTTCTTTCCGTTTTGAGCGTGGTACAGATCCTATGGCAACAATTTTTGCGCTTAAACGTGCGGCATTACTAATTACGGAGCTAGCTGGTGGCGAGATTTGCGGACCAGTTGTTGATTTAGTTAGTGAGCCTATTGAGAAGAGGGTAATTGAGCTAGATTTTGAGAGAATAGAGAGATTTATCGGGAAGAAAATTGGGGCAGAGACAATTAAAAATATTCTGAAATATATGGAGATGGAGTTTGTGAGTGAGAGCGAGACTGGGTGTGTTGTTGCCGTTCCTACATATAGAATAGATGTCTCTAGAGAGTGTGATGTGGTAGAGGATATTCTTAGAATTTATGGTTACAATAATATCGAGTTACCAGAGTATATTAGAGCATCTGTTAATACTACATTAAGGCCAGATCCAGAGAGAGTTAAAGTGCTTGCTTCTGAGTTTATGGCAGCTAATGGGTTTATGGAGATTATGAATAATTCGCTTACTAAGAGTGATTATTATGCTAAATTAAAGACATATCCTATTGAGAATTGTGTTAATATTCTTAATCCTTTAAGTTCAGATCTTAACTGTATGCGTCAAACGCTATTGTTTAGTGGGCTAGAGGTTGTTGCATATAATATAAATAGACAAGCAAGTGATCTTAAGTTATTTGAATATGGTAATGTTTATAGCTTAGATGCTCAGTTTGAACCAAAAGAGGGTGAAGATAAGTTAAAAGCATACAAAGAGGAGCCTATATTCTCTATGTTTATTACTGGTAACGGCTATCAAGCTTGGAGAAATAGAACAGTTGAGGGGAATTACTTTACGCTAAAGGGTTACTTAGAGTTATTCTTACGTAAATTTGGTGTTGAACTTGCTAATCTAGAGTATGAGGCTGCTCCATCTGATCTATATTCAGAGGGATTAGTTTATAAAGTTGCTGGTGGTAAGCAGATTGCAGTAATGGGAACAGTCTCACCTGCAAGATTAAAGCAGTTTGGAATTAAGCAACCTGTTTTTGCAGCGGAGATCTCTTGGAGTGTGCTTTTAAAGATGATTAAGAAGAATAAAGTACAGTATAAAGAGTTGCCTAAATATCCTGAGGTTAAACGTGATTTAGCTCTATTGTTAGATGAGTCGGTTCAATTTGCGGAGCTAAGAAGAGCAGCTTTAAGTGCAGACAAAAAGCTATTAAAGAGTGTTTCGCTTTTTGATGTTTATAGAGGCGATAAGATAGGAGAGGGTAAAAAGCAGTATGCTATGAGCTTCATTCTACAAGATTTAGAGAAAACACTTAATGATAAAACAGTAGAGGCGGTAATGACTAAGCTCCTTAATACCTTTAAGGATAAATTTGGCGCTATTCTAAGATAATTGATTAAAAATTTTTAATGAAAAAATATTTATCGTTAGTAAAGTTCTCACATACGATATTTGCACTCCCATTTGCCCTTGTAGGGTTTACAATGGGAGTTGTTAATATAGGGGTAAGTGATTGGTGGTTACTGCTTTTACAGATCTTAACCTGTATGGTGACAGCCAGAAATTCGGCAATGGGTTTTAATAGGTACCTAGATAGGGATATAGACAAAAAGAACCCAAGAACTGCAAATAGAGAGATTCCAGCAGGTCTGTTATCTGTTAATAGAGTTATGATTTTTATCGCGATAAATATTTTGATATTTATTTTAGCAGCGTTTTGGATTAACCCTTTGTGTGGTTATTTGGCCCCCGTGGCACTTTTGGTTCTTTTGGGATATAGTTATATGAAGAGAGTCTCTGCCCTTTGTCATTTTGTTTTAGGGTTGGCACTAGGGATTGCGCCATCGGGAGCATATATAGCAGTAACGGGGGAGATTTCGGTAGCAGTTATTATCCTTTCATTGATTGTTATGTTTTGGACAGCGGGATTTGATATTCTCTATGCTCTTGCAGATGAGGAGTTTGATAAGGAACAGGAATTACACTCAATACCAGTGCTTTTGGGGAGAAAGAGAGCAATGAATTTATCTTATGCATTGCATTTTACGGTTATGGGACTACTGGCTCTCTTTTATATCTATCTATTTGGAGAGGAAGAAGGTTTATCTGCTCAAGTTTGTAATATTTCTGATTATCTATATTTTGCTGCAGCTTTGATATTTACTGTTTTGCTTATTTGGCAACACTCAATAATTTCACCTACCAATCTTAAAAGATTAAATGCCGCATTTTTTACACTTAATGGGATAGCGTCTATCTTATTTGCTCTGTTTACTATTGGGGCGATTGTGTTGGGGTAATCCAGAATATTAGATTGTTATATTAATAAAATTATATAACTTTGACAGTTAAAATTAAGTACATTTTGTAATTATAAATAAAAGATAAATGCCATTAAAATTTATTACAGCAGAAGAGTCCGCAAATTATGTGAAACACAATGATAATGTTGGGTTTAGCGGATTTACAGCGGCTGGCTCTCCAAAGGTTGTTCCGGGAGCTATCGCGAGAAAAGCAAAAGAGGAGCACGCAAAAGGTAATCCATTTAAGATAGGAATGTTTACTGGTGCATCAACTGGTGATCTATTAGATGGAGAATTGGCTCGTGCAAATGCAATCAAATTTAGAACACCTTATCAATCTAATAAGGATTTAAGAAATGCATTAAATAGTAATGATGCTCCTTATTTTGATATGCACTTGTCTGAATTGCCACAAAGTTTAAGATATGGTTTCTTAGGCAATGTTGATGTGGCTGTTATTGAGGCGGCTGATGTAACTGAGTCTGGTGAGATTGTTCCAACTTGTGGAGTGGGTATATCTCCAACGGTTTGTAATCTTGCAAAAATTATTATCGTTGAGCTAAATAAGCAGCACCCTAAGGAGATTAGAGGAATGCACGATATATGTGAGTTACAAGATCCACCTGTAAGAAAAGAGATTCCTATTTATACTCCAATGGATAAAATAGGTAAGCCATACATTCAAGTTGATCCAGCTAAGATTCTTGTAGTTGAGACTGATATGCCAAATGAAGGCGGAGCTTTTGCACCGCTTGATGCTGTAACTGAGGCGATAGGAAATAACGTAGCAAACTTCTTAGCTAAGGAGTTGAAAGAGGGGAGAATTCCAGCAGAGTTTTTACCTATGCAATCTGGTGTTGGTAATATTGCTAACGCAGTTTTAGGTGCAGTGGGTAATAATAAAGATATTCCTCCTTTTAATGTATATACAGAGGTGATTCAGGATGCAGTGATTGCACTAATGAAAGAGGGACGTGTTAAATTTGCAAGTGGTTGCTCTTTAACAGTTAGTAATGAGGTTATTGATGAGATATATTCAAACCTAGATTTCTTTAAGGATAAATTACTTTTAAGACCACAAGAGATCTCAAATAATCCAGAGGTTGCAAGAAGATTAGGGCTTATTGCAATTAACACAGCTTTAGAGGCTGATATTTTTGGAAATATTAACTCTACACACGTTCTTGGAACTAAGATGATGAATGGTATTGGTGGCTCTGGTGATTTTACTCGTAGTGCCTATTTATCAATCTTTACAACACCATCTACTGCAAAGGGTGGAAAGATAAGCTCTTTTGTTCCAATGGTATCTCATATGGATCATAGTGAGCACTCAGTAAAGATTATTGTAACGGAGTATGGAGTTGCTGATTTAAGAGGTAAATCTCCAATTCAACGTGCTAATGAGATTATTGATAATTGTGTGCACCCAGATTATAGACCAATTCTAAGAGAGTACTTAGAGTTATCACCTGGTGGCCATACTCCTCAAAACCTTGATGCTTGTTTTGAATTCCATAAGGAGTTTATCAAGAGTGGAGATATGAGTAAAGTTAGTTGGGATAAGTTTAAGAAATAAATACTAAGCAAAAAAAAGAGTTTTGTTTCAAATAATTTTGAGACAAAACTCTTTTTACTATAATTTTTTATTAGAACTCTTATTAAATCCCCTCTATTACATCTGTTTCTCCCATCCATAATCAACATACTCCCATTCAAGAGTGTTGTCCTCTTTAACGGTTACTAAAAGGTATCCCTCTTGTGTTTCGAGGAAACTACCATTCCACCAAAGGGCACTTACAGCACCTGCTGTTACAAACCAGCGATTGCGCTCTTGTATCTGTTCGTAAATGTGTTGGTGACCTTGTAGGATTAATTGCACATTATACTCATTTAGAATCTCAAAAACCTCTTTAGTGTTTGAAATCATATCCAAAGGTTTAAAGTTACCCTCTACAACAGGGTAGTATAAAGATAGGAATGGAATATGGGTAGAGACTACAATTGGGCTCTCTTTGCCAATTTTCTCTAATTCTGCTCTTAGCCATTCAATTTGCTTAGAATCAACGCTGTATGCGTATTCTGCTGTTGGTTGAAGTGCTGTTATCGTGATAAAATGTACACTATCTTTTTCAAAATGAATATTGGTTGGGCCAAAGAATTTTTCAAAGGTTTTAAGACCTAATTTATCCTCTTTGCCTTGGAATTGGTAGAAGCGGTCGTGATTACCCATAGTGTAGTATGCTTCAACGCCACTCTCTTCTACTATTGATTTAAAACGAGCGTGGAGAGAATCAGCAGTTGCTGCACTAGTAAGTTTATCCCCATCAATGTTATCCCCACCAAAGATTACAAAGCTTGCACCCTGCTCTTTTGTGGATTCTAGTGCCTTTCTAAGACCAGCATCACCATTTCCTCTGTTTTTAGTATTTAGGTGAACATCAGTTAAGAATGCAAATTTATATTTCACGCCAACCTCTTGAGTTGATTGCTTATTATTACAACAGCTGCTTATTGCAAGTAGGAGGGTTACTCCTAAAGCTAAAATTTTGATTGTTCTCATACGATTATTGATTAATATATTTATAAATAATAGTTGCTAATAGTTGCTTTATTATTCCCATCCAAAAAGTTGGGGTGCTAAATTAGGATTTAATACCATTTCGTGGTTTGGAACAGGACGATAGTAGTGCTTAGGCTCTTCAAAAGTACCCATATCTTTAATAGTTATTATGTTTCCACTTGTTCCGTTGGTCAGGTAAACAGTTGCAAGAGGGTCATCTATGCTTCCAGCTTTATAATAGATTAGCATCTCGCCTAAAGAATTTTTCTCTTTATTTGCGTCTGCTGGAATCTCCTCAGAAGAAGGTATTAGAATTATATCCTCAATATTATCACCAGTTAGGTCATATTTACCGAGTGATGGAAAGTATAATCCTTCTGGCTCTTTTTCAAGAAGCTTGCCTGCTTTCCAGCGCATAAGATCGTCAAAACGGAACCCTTCAAATGCAAGTTCAATACGGCGCTCACGACGAATCTCTTGAATAATTGAAGCAATTCCTGGATATTTTGCCTCCATAAAAGGATCGGTAGCGGGGCTAATAGGCATAGATGGCATACCAGCGCGTGCACGTATAAGGTTGATTGATTTATCGAGATCTGCTTGTGTAAGAGTGCCCAATTCTGCTTTTGCCTCTGCATAGGTTAAAAGCACCTCTGCATAACGGATTACTGGTAGATCAATGCTATTATAGTGGTCACTTTCTGGAACATTTATAAAGCCTTTAATTTGGTGATAACCAGAGAAATTCTTGTTAAGGTGGTGCATATAAACACCTTTGCCTGGTACATAAGTCATAGGGTTATCTAGCACCCAACCTGGATATGCAAATGTTTGGCATAAACGAGGGTCTCTATCTACAAACTCCTCTACAAATAACTTAGTTTGATAATTAGGCTGAGAAGAGTAGTAGCTTCCATCCTTCATAAGATATGATTGTACAACATCCTTTGTTGGACAAGGTATATAGTTACCAAACATACCTTGCCAAAAACCGTTTGATGCTACAAGATAATCATAGTATCTTGCCTGTATCATCTCTGGGTTATTTGTTAAATCTAAGCTACTAAATAGTGTCTGATAATCTTCTTCTGGTTTTCCAGTGCTATATAGCGAGAAACCTCCTTCATTTATAATTATTTGAGCTGCATCTTCTGCAATTTTAAGGAATCTGTCGGCAGTTGACTGTAGGTTTAATTCAGTATGATATTTGCGGTATGTTCCCTCGTAAAGTGCGTGACGAGCCATAGTTGCTAGAACAATCCATCTGTCAATTGTACCCTTAGGTTGATCTATATCAACATTTTCAGCTGCAAATTGGTAATCTTCAAAGATCTTATCTACAACTAACTCACGCGAGTCACGTGCTTTGTATAGATCTGGATCATTAGTAGATAAAGTTTTATCATACCAAGGTACATCTGAATAGCGTTTAACCATACCCATATAAAATGATGCTCTATAATATCTTGCAATTCCTTGATAGTGAGCAAGAGTAGCCTCTGGAACATCTGCTTTTGTGCAACGCTCTAAAAAATAATTAATATCATTTAATCTATCCCAATTCCACCCGCTGGTTATAGTCATAGAGGTTGGGTTGGGAGAGATCATAATATTCTTTACTTCAACCACATCTGTAGTTGCAGTGTTATCTGTACCTGCATCTGCAGTATATGAGTAACCTGGCATAGAGGTTAGTCCGTAACAGTATAATTTTAAGTCCTCTTCTGTGTTAAAGAAATTCTCTTCTGTAATATCAGTTTGAGGAAATCTATCCATAAATGCATCGTTACAAGAGCTAATAAACATTGATGCAACAACACTTAAATATATAAATATTCTATTTTTCATTTTCTCTTTTTTTATTTCTGTTTTGTTTTAGAAAGTTACTTTAAGTCCACAAGTGAATTGACGGTTGAAAGGGTAAACATATCCAAATGAGCTTGTATTAGTTAGAGCCTCTGGATCAAAAAACTCTTTTAACTCACTCCATTCAAATACATTATCTGCACTAATATATACACGTAGCTTGCTGATAGAGATCTTTTCTGTTAATTTTTCTGGAAGAGTATATCCAAGAGTAATATTCTTAATTCTTAAATATGCTCCATTTAGCATATACTCAGTACTAGGAATTGCTAACCCCTCTGCATTTATGCCTGTACCTAGATTCTTATCTGCTAACCACGATTGGAATACAGGGTATTTTGCATCAAGATTTTGATGAGCTAAGCCAGCTGCAATATATGCTTGTGAGTGTTTTGCCATCTCTGCTGCAGAGTCATCCTCTGGGCGGTAGAAATCAAATGCGTGTATCTGTCCTCCACTGTATGGTTGTTGGTAAAAACTCCAATATAAGAAGCTGATAGGGTAAACATCGCGTTTAGCAACACCTTGGAAGAAAGCCGATAGGTCAAAACCTTTCCACTCTGCATTAAGATTGAATCCAAATCTGTATCGCGATGATGAATTACCAATAATACTTAAATCACCTGGATTATCAACTGTTGTACCTTTGTTAATTACTTGGTCATTATTAAGATCTTTATATTTTGGCCACCCCTCAACAATTGTAAGTGCACCCCAAGGAATGATTTGAGATTGATCTAATGCTGCAATTTCCTCTTCACTTTGAAAAAATCCATCACTTTGTAGCCCCCAGATCTCTCCAATCTCTTGCCCCTCGTAATATTGGCTTAGATTCTTATTTGGATTATCGAATTTTGTAATCCAAGAGCGGTTATCGGAGAGAATAAAGCTTGCTCCAAATGAGAGTGGGCTGCCAGAAAGGGTATATGTATCGCGATAAGAGAGTGATAATTCCCACCCTGTTGTCTTCATATCAGCAGCATTTTCATTTGGCTCGCTATTTCCCAAAACACCAGGTAAATCTTTGCCCTGAGTAAGCATACCTTTTGTATCGCGACGATAAATATCAAATGAAGTTGTGAGCCTATTATCAAGTAGAGCTAAATCGATACCACCATTTATTGTCTCTACCTGCTCCCAAGTGAAGCCAGAAGAGACTAAACCTGGTGCTGTAACTGTCTGTTGAAGAGATCCGTCAATTATATAGCCTCCTAGAGATGAGCCCATTGATGGGATATAATCATAGGCACCCACTTGTTGATTTCCCAGAGAGCCGTAAGAGGCACGAAGTTTAAATAGTGGGAAGATATCTTTTAGTGGCTTAAAGAATTTTTCTGAATCTACGCGCCAAGCAGCAGATGCCGATGGGAAGAAACCAAAACGTTGCTCTTTAGGAAAACGAGATGTTCCATCATAACGCCCATTAACCTCAAAGATATAACGGTTATCATAGGAGTAGCTTAAGCGGTAGAACATACCACGGATAGCCCAATCACTATAATCTTCATCCACTTTCTGATCTCCAGATGCTAATCCAATTGAAGGAAGAGATGTGGAGATTAAACCTGCACGCTCTGCATAGAAGCTATTCCATCTGCTATACTCTTGATTATAACCTACGATTGCTCCAATACTATGCTTGTTTATATCTTTATTATATGAGGCAAACACATCAATTACATTATAGATATCAGATGTATATGATCTATATGCGCTATTTGTACCAAATTCACGAATATCCTCTGGACCATAACCAATGCTATATTTTGTTTTGTACCAAGTATAATCATCTGTACCTTTAGAGAATGTTAAATTTGCATTTATCTTTAACTCATCTTTAAGTAGATTCATCTGCACTCCAAAAGTGTTTTGGAACTGTCCATAAACATTTTTCTCTTCTCCGCCATCTGTCATTTGGGCTAGATCTTCACCTAATTCGGTATTAGACCAAGTTCCATCGGGATTAACAGGAACATTGTGAGGCTCTATATCATAGAATGAACTAAGATTATAATAGCTTGGTTTTGTGCGCACTGTAGATATATATGACATATTGTTTGTGACAGTTAGCCAATCAAAAACCTTATAACTCATTTTACCTCTAAGGTTATAACGACTATACTTATCATTATTCACGATAGCAGAGAATACTCCATCTTCTGTATTCAAACCAGCTGAAAAATAGTAAGTTGTTTTATCTGTTTTACCAGAGATGGATACCTGGTGTCCATTGCTAAAAGTATTTCTATTAAGGTAGTAATCAGTCCAATCGGTATTACCCATATAGTCCCATTGAGTTTGATCGAGTGGGTTCAGGCGAACAGATTCTGTACCTTCTGGATTGTCTGAACGTTGACGTGCCCACTCTAAACGCTCGTCACTTGTAACGTGTCCTGAGCTCCAAGGGGTATTTAAAACGGCTATATTCTTTAGTTTTAGATAGATATACGGATCAGATGTTTTCTCTGTTAATTGTGTTGGGCGTTTCCAGCTAAAATTATTATTGTAGCTAACTAAAACTCTCTCACTTTTACCGCTTTTTGTGGTGATAAGAATAACACCAAACGAGGCGCGTGCCCCATAGATAGCGGCAGAGGCAGCATCCTTTAATACAGAAATACTCTCAATATCCTCAGGAAGTAGGCGATTCATCTCGGCAGCATCGCTAGAGACTCCATCTATTAATATAAGAGGAGAGCCGCCATTGATAGATGCTGTACCACGAACATTTATATTGGCCTCTTGACCAGGCTCACCACTTGTGAAATCTATATTAAGATTAGGAATCATACCTTGAAGACCCTTTGAAATATCTGTAACAGGGCGTTTTTCTAATTGATCAGCATTAACTTGATCTACAGATCCCGACAAGTTTACTTTTTTCTGTGTGCCATAACCAATCACCACAAGCTCCTCTAGATTAACAGCATCGCTTTGAAGTTGAATTAATAGTGGCTGCTCGTTTTGAACAGTAACTTCTTGATTTATAAAGCCAAAGCTGACGATTTTTAGTTTTTCTCCAACTTCTGCCGTGATTTCAAAATTACCATCAGCGTCGCAAATTGCAACTTTTGTTGTGCCAACTAAAACAACAGATGCACCTACCATAGGTTCGTTATTTTCGTCTACAACTTTTCCTTTCACACCAAACTCTTTTGCTACTAAAACGTTTACGCATAGGCAAAGCAGTAGCAGTGATAAAAAATACCTTTTCATCATTTAACTTTTTTAATAGATTAGATTTTAACTTTAGATTATTAAATTTTGGTGCAAAAGTATTTTTAAGTTGTTACTTAATGGTTATTCAATAATTACATATATATTGCAATTTTGTTAATCGTTTTGGTGGTGGCGTTAACAATTATTTATATAAAATATAGATTATTTCTTAACAAATTTAAATAAGAAGAGGGGGGCGTTAGTGGAGTTTGTTGAGTTCGTTGCACTCGTTGTGTTCGTTGTGCTTGTTGTGCTCGCTTTGCTGCTTTGCTCGTTGCACAAACATTGCTTCACCTTCACTCACTCTCAAGAATTTACCAAATGTGCAGAGTTTTAAGCTGGGAGACTTATTTGCACATTTGACCCCTATAAACCGGCAAAAATAGTGGGCAAATGTGCAGAAGTTACACTTGTGAATAAGATTCTGCACATTTGGGTCGATAGTTTACTTGTCTCAGAAGAACCCAAGTGTTTTGCCATCCGTTGTGAGCCTTTTTTTTGCTTGCGTACTCCAATCGGTGTATGTAAAATGAGCCTATAAAAAAATACCCCAATTACCTAATAAGATAGATAATTGGAATATTTTTATTTTGCGAATCTGCCTTGTGTGTATTAATTACAATATAAATCTACATGATTGCCTTACTTTGGTGTAGATTTCAATAAAAACGGTATCATTGAAAACAAAATCAGCAAGGAAAAATTATATCCTTGCTGAAAAATTTGTTATTTTGCGAGTGTGCCAAGTTATATCCTTGCTGAAAAATTTGCCATCTAGCGAATAGGCCTACTATAGTTATATATCTAAAATATATACCCTAATTTAACACCAGCCATAATTTTAGAACCTACATTAAAAGTAGTATTACCATTATCACTAGCAATGCCTACTCCTAAGCCAGCAGGGCCAAGATGTGCTTCAAATAGTATGTTGCTATTATAGACTCTTCTTATTCCCCATACAGGAGCAATTAGTAGCTCTACAGATGGTACAGCACCATAATTAGATGCTAAAGCTGGTACTATTACTCTAGTTTTGATAGAGACAAAATTTCCTGAGTTCTTAGTGGTATTTCTATTGGTTCTAAGCCTCTTGTTTATATTATAGTAAAAACGTGGCTCAAATGCAACATAAGGCACAACAGAATAATATACATCGCCATTATCAAAGATTAAATTTGTACCTAAAGCTGCAACATAATTAAATGTGAAATTTCCTGTATGTGCGTGTTCATAATTGTATTCAAGCCCAATAAGATTTAGACTTAAAGATTGATTTGAAATAAGCTCTTTCTTTGGTAGCTCTTGTGCTCCAAGGTTAAGCGAAGCTGTGAATAAGAGTAATGATAATAATATACGTTTCATAATATGGGGTTTTATGTTAGGGGTAGTCTGGTAGTCTGCTTTATCAAAAAATAGGGATAAGTTCCAAAAAAATAAGGGATTGATCACTTGACCAACCCCTCAATCTTATATTTTCTAATGAAGAATTATTTCTTCTTGTAACGGCTATAGAATTTATCAACACGTCCTGCAGTGTCTACAAGCTTCATCTTACCAGTATAGAATGGGTGAGATGTGTTAGAGATCTCTAATTTAACAACAGGGTATGTAACACCTTCAACTTCAATAGTTTCTTTTGTGTTTACACAAGAGCGAGTAATAAAAACGTGCTCATTTGACATATCCTTGAAAGCAACTAATCTATAGCTTTCGGGATGTATTCCTTTTTTCATATCTTTTTGTTTTTAAATGTATTTAGGGCGCAAAAATAGTAAAATATTTTATAGCTACAAAATATATCGCGATAATTTTACTCTCTACTGCTAAACTTTGCTAAAAGCTTTAAAATCTCTAGGTATAACCAAATTAGAGTAACCATTAAGCCAAACGCACCATACCACTCCATATACTTTGGAGCACCTTGTGCAGAGGCCTTCTCAATAAAGTTATAGTCCATTAATAAACTAAACGCTGCAACACCAACAATAACAATGCTAATTCCAATGCTTAATGGGCTGCTATTGTGAAGCATACTTAGATCAACGCCAAACATAGATACAATCCAACTTCCTAGATAAAAGACCATTATGGTAATAAGAGCAATACTCATTACTCTCATAAATGTGCCATTAACTTTAATTAAACCAGATCTGTAGACTGTAAACATAATAATAGCCGTTAGCATTGTTAGCATAACTGCATTTATCACGATATTTGGAGCTGTCTCTGCAAATTGATTATTAAACATTGCCGAAATACCGCCTAAAAAGAGACCTTCAGCAGCTGCATATATAGGAGATAAGAATGGAGCTGTTTTGGGCTTAAAGCTTATAATTAACGCTAAAATGAACCCTACAATAGCACCTCCAATCAACCAACTTGTTATTGATGCAGGATTTGTGGCTTCGTAATATACTTTCCACGTGTAAGCAGCACCGATAATAACTAAAAATAAAAGGAGTAATGTTTTTGTCATCGTTCCCCTTACGGTCATTACATCAGATGTATCTGCATAAGATGATTTTTTAAAAATTTGTTCGCTTAATACTGGATTTGCCATTTTGTCTTGTTTTATATTTTTATTCTAAATAATTGCTCCTCTTCATATAAAAGAATCTTCTTTGTTTTTCTAATCCACTTCTGCTCCTCAACCTTTATATGCTCTTTAATGTTCTCCCAATCTCCATCTCCACTCACAAAATCAATTAATTCTTTATCTCCAAGAAGTAACTCAATAGCGGTTTTATCATTCCCAGCCTCATACTTACCTGGCCTAAATTGAAAATCGGGACAATTCTCTTTAACAAATCTCATAATTTTCAAATTGTGTGCCAATGAATGGTACTGCATATTTGGGTTTAATAGAAGTTGAAACCCATAGCAACACTCATTTACATATTTATGAAATACCGGAATAAATTTCATCCATCTTATATAGACTGCTGGGTCATATATAGGATGTTCTGGGTCATTCCAATTCTCAAAGTCATTCTCTCTATTAAATTTTGCCAAACTCTCCATAAATGGGGCTCCAAATAGTTCAAAGGGTCTTGTAGTACCCCTTCCTTCACTAATATTTGTCCCCTCCCAAAGGCACTGCCCTGAGTAGAAGTGAGCTGTAAATAGTCCTGGAAAATTTGGAGATGGAGGAATGCTCCACGGCATAAGATCTTTGCTAGAGGCGTGGTAAGAGATAACGTGCAAAGGGAATTTTGCATTTATCTCATTATAAAGATAATGTGCTATCTCCCCAATTGTTAAACCGTGCCTATGAATAATGCCCTCTATCCCGATAAATGATCTATATCCAGCCCTTAGCATTGTACCCTCTACCTGCCTTCCTGCAGGATTGGGTCTATCAATGACATATATGGGTAGATCTATCTCATTATTTTTTAATGTCTTAAAAATATTGAATAGGGTGGAGGTATAAGTGTAATATCTGCATCCAACATCTTGTAACTCAATGATTAAAGCATCTAAGTCTGTTAAATGTTTAATGGATGCAGATAGTGTCTCCTCTGTGTTCCCATATAGCGATACAAATTCAACATCCTCTAATCCAATTGAGGAGTATATATTTCCATCCTGCAACTTTACTTGATCTTGTAGCTCTGCAAAAAGCCCGTGTTCTGGCATAAAGACTCTCTTTAGATTATATCTTTTAGCAAGTGTCTCAAAAAGGTATTCGCCACTCTCTGGGTGCCAAGCTGCTTGATTACAAAGAACGCCTAGTTTACCCTTGTTTAATACTATATCTGGCTGATCAAAAAGAGAAGTTGTTCTGAATGAAAACATATTTTATACTTTGTTATGCTATATTTTGAATTTGTTACGCTATAATTTGATTAATATCTGCAATTATCTGTTGAGCTAACTCATTAGCTTTAGCCTCATCGGCAGCCTCAGAGTAGATTCTAATTATTGGCTCTGTATTAGATTTTCTTAAATGCACCCAAGTTTTAGCTGCATCAAAATCAATCTTAACGCCATCAATATCCGTTATACGCTCATTTGAATATTTATCTTTAATAGCTAACAATATCTTGTCAATAAGGTTCTTATCTGAAAGCTCAATTTTGTTTTTAGATATGAAATATTGAGGATATGTAGCTCTTAACTCTGATACCTTCATCTGCTTTGCAGCAAGATTGCTTAAGAATAGAGCTAATCCAATATAAGCGTCACGTCCATAGTGAAGATCAGGGAAAATTACTCCTCCATTACCCTCGCCACCAATAACAGCTCCAACCTCTTTCATCTTGGTTGTAACATTTACCTCTCCAACAGCTGCAGAGTGGTACTCTTGGCCAATTGCCTCGGTAATATCTCTAAGTGCACGTGAAGATGATAAATTTGAAACAGTAGCACCTTTCTTGTGGCTTAACACATACTCTGCAACAGAGACAAGAGTGTACTCCTCTCCAAATGGTTTTCCATCCTCGCATATAATTGCAAGGCGGTCTACATCGGGATCTACTGAGATACCAAAGTTTGCATTTGATTTAATAACTGTCTCTGATAATTCAACTAAATTTTCTGGAAGTGGCTCTGGGTTATGTGCAAATTCGCCTGTTGGGTCACAATTGATCTTAACACACTCTACTCCAAGTAGCTCTAGAAGGGCAGGAATTGTAGGTCCTCCAACTGAGTTTACAGCATCTACAACAACAGAGAAACCACATTTAGCGATTGCCTCTTTGTTTACTAGAGGGTGATTTACAACCGCCTCTAAGTGAGCCATTGTGAAATCTTTATGCTCTATCTTGCCAATATTATCTACATCACAGAAGAAGAAATCCTCTTTTTCAGCTGTATTTAATAGATCTTCTCCCTCTTTTGCATTTAAGAATTCACCCTTTTCGTTTAATAATTTTAGGGCATTCCACTGTTTTGGATTATGAGATGCAGTTAAGATGATACCTCCGTGAGCATTCTCAAATACAACTGCCATCTCTGTAGTTGGAGTTGACGCTAAGCCAGCATTAACTACATCAATACCGCAAGCCGAGAGTGTTCCGCAAACAAATGATTCAACCATTTCTCCCGATATTCTAGCGTCTCGCCCAACAACAACTTTGTATCTTTCAATACTAGGAAGTCTCTTTTTTAACTCTGTCGCGTAGGCCGCTGTAAATTTTACAATATCTATAGGCGTAAGTGCATTACCAATTTCTCCGCCAATTGTACCTCTAATTCCTGAGATTGATTTAATAAGGGTCATATAGTTTATTTTATATTACAACATTATAGACATAGATAAGAATGCTGCAGCAAATGCAAGGATAGCGTAAATCTCAGGGAATACACCTAAGATAAGTGTTCTCATAAATACATCTTGTCCATTAGCCATCTCATTAATACCATTTGCAACAACGCCAGCTTGTTTGTATGCAGAGAAGAAACCTACAATACCCACTGCAGTTGTAGCTGCAAAGATTGCAAGACCTTGTGCAATAGTTAGAGTATCTAAACCGCTAAGGCTGTTTAGTAAAATAAAGAAGGCTGCAAAGCCATAAAGACCTTGAGTAGATGGAAGGATAGTAAGAATCATTGCAGAACCAAACATATCAGGGTTCTTTTTTAAACCACCAACTGTTGCATTTCCAGTAATAGTTACACCATAACTACTACCAATTCCAGAGACTGTTAACATTATACCTAAACCTAAATAGGCAAAAATGTAAGGTAAATTTTGTTCCATAATTTTAATTTTATTTGTTATTAATTATTATTTAATTTTCTATTTCTCTTTTTTTAATGGGGAATAGGCTCTTCCTCCCCCCTCAAAGCCAACATTTTTATAGAACTCTACAAATGTCAAACGCATTGGATGCACTAACGCTCCTAGCATATTTAGCATAAGTACAGCAGTATGGCCAAATATTAATACTATTATTGTAACTCCCCATCCAACGTATGGTATTCCAGACATAGTAAAGGCTATAGAGTTTACAACTAAACCGAGTACACCTCCAGCCAATCCTAATCCAAATAGACGGATATATGAGAGCATATCTCCAAATAGACCAGTAACATCATAGAGGGAGAGCGCTCCTTTTATAACTCTTACAAAAATATTTTTATGGTTATTTGAGAAGAATAATATTAGAGCAAGACCCGCATAGCCAATATAATTTAACCAAGTTGGATATTGAAAGCCTGCCTCTCCAGATGCATAATATACAGATCCCCATACAATTAAGATAGACCACCCTATGTTTGATAGACCATACGTAAAGCCCTTATTCTTCATCATTATTATTGCATTTAGCAATCTTGCAAATACAATTTGAACTAATCCAAAGATTATCGAGAACCAAAATAATTTAATATCAGAGAAGAAAAGATTAGTAATATTCTCTGGCATTGGTATAATCTCATAAATCTTAGCACCAAAAACAGTTCCATTTAGGGCGGGCATAATGAGTGCCCCTAAACCTAACCAAGTGATTAATTTTCCGTAATTTGCAAATTTAGGAAGCCTAAATGTAGCTATTAAACCAACTATCATTAGGATTAATCCATACCCCATATCTCCTAAACATAATCCAAAAAATAGCATATAGAATGGTGCAAAAAAGATTGTCATATCCACCTCTCCATATTTAGGTAACATATACATCTCTCCAATTGGTTCAAATAGTTTTGCAAAGAAGTTGTTCTTTAACTTGATAGGAGGGTTGTCTTCTTGTTTTGCAGCATCTTTAAAGTAATAAACACTATTATCTTTTAGATACTCTTCTACTTTAGAATCTAACTCAGTTGGAGCAAATGCTTCAAATATATCAATTGTCTCCTCTGCCTCTTTTTGAGCTTTGTTGTGTGCTAAATAGATATCTAAATCATTTAATATATTCTCTTTGATTTTGATGATGTTATCTAGTTCAGTAGCAATGGATTGGAGTTCGGTAGAGTTGTTTTGAATCTTCTCTAATAACTCTCCTTTTTTCTCCTCTAAGATAAGGTAGGAGATATCGGGAAACTTAACCTCTACACCTTTAAATGTGTATGGTTCAGAGGCTGTTTCAAGTACAATTAGATAGATTTTTCCATCTATTTTGTTGAGTATCGTAATAGGATACTCTTTCTCCCATTGATCATTAAATTTACTCTCAGGAACTACATAGAAATGAGGTTTGTATCCAAGTGATTTAATCTGCTCAATATTGTCAGCATTAAAGTCACCCCAAGGCTCTGCAAGTTTAATGGCATTATTCAATTCTAATAGTGCTCTATTCAGCTCTTCGCTCTTCTGAGCTCGGTTCTGATACGCTACTAAAATGGAAGTTCCACTATTTAACTCCTCTATAACAGCGGGGTGAAGTGTTTTTAATTTTTGAGTATCTGTTTCGTTCTCTTTCTTAGCAATCTCATTAAGATGCTTAATCATTTTATTATACTCACTAAACTCTTCAAACCTCTCTTGAGAGTAGTTATCTATTGCCTTTTTGCTCCTAGTTACGTCCACAACGCCCAACTCTTGTAAATTACTAAGAAATTGCGCAGTGTCTGTATGAAACACAACAAAGGAGTATTTTGTCATCTTTTTAATCATGATTCATCTCCTCCTCTTCTTCTAATTGTTGTCTTGTTTTAACTATCTTTTGTGCAGCTTTAGAGAGATTCTCCTCATCCTCCATATATCTCTTAATCTTTCTTATAGCCTCTTGATAACCGGGTATCTGTACTTTTTCATATAGATTTACCTTTTGAGTAGTCTTTTTTCTAGAAAAATCTAAAAGTCTCATCTTCTCTAGGTAAATTTCTGATTCTATCCCTATTTGAGCAAGCTGTTGCAGAATTTTAACACCATCATAGTACCAAAGTGGTTTTCTAAATAGGTTAAAAGATTTTACATCATACTTTACCTCTACAAGTTCAGGCACTTTAACACCTGCAATTTTGTCGATCTTAAGTTCAACATCCTTTACGGAGATTAAACCAGGCTCAAATTCGTTCCAAAGTGCAGCTAAATAGTCATAAGATACAAGCGCAGCAGATAGCTTTTCCGTTAATTCTTCACTTTTGGCTTTAGCACGTTTAACCTCTACCCTCAGCGCACTCTCTTTATTCTTGAGAGTAGGAAGGGCGTTAGTCCTAATCTTTAACTGCTTGTTGAGCTCGTTAAGTGATGTTTTATTAAATTGGAATTTTATAGCCATAATCTTATTAACTAATTATTTAGCAGTTTTCCAGTATTTGTCTACTAAGTTTTGTTTAATACCTAACTCTTCTGGTTTGAAATATTTACCAAATAGCTCCCACGCTGTATCTAGCATCTGGTCTATCTTAATATTTACATCAATTGCCAACAATTTTGTAGAGTAATCTTTTGCATAATCTAAACAGCGCAAATCATAATCACTCAGATCAAAACCATTCTCTAACTTTGTTTTAGCATTTGCAGCATCGGCAAATAGACGAACACCCGTATTCATAACCTGTGAATGATCCTCTCTTGTTTGCTTCCCGATAACCAATTGCTTTAATCTGGATAGTGAACGGAATGGATCTACGATAACCTTTCCAGTATCTGTGTCATTTCTTAAAAATAGCTGACCTTCAGTTATATATCCAGTATTATCTGGGATGGCATGCGTGATATCACCATCATTTAGGGTTGTTACCGCAATGATGGTAATTGAACCTCCATCAGGCAACTGAACCGCCTTTTCATAGATTTTTGCAAGATCTGAATAGAGAGAACCAGGCATTGAATCCTTTGATGGAATCTGATCCATACGGTTACTCACAATAGAGAGTGCATCGGCATAAAGAGTCATATCTGTTAATAGAACTAACACCTTTTCATTCTTATCTACCGCAAAAAATTCTGCAGCAGTAAGTGCCATATCGGGAATCAAAAGACGCTCTACAGGTGGTTGCTCTGTGGTGTTTACAAAGCTAATGATCTTATTTAGAGCACCTGCATCCTCAAATACTTGCTTAAAATAGAGGTAATCATCATTTGTAAGACCCATACCACCAAGTATAATCTTATCAACATCGGCTCTTAGTGCCACATTTGCCATCACCTGATTATAAGGTTGGTCTGGATTGGCAAAGAATGGGATTTTTTGTCCCGATACTAATGTGTTATTTAAGTCAATTCCTGCAATACCAGTTGGGATTAGCTGAGATGGTTGCTTTCTTTTATATGGATTTACACTTGGTCCACCAATTTGTCTAACCTCACCCTCTACTTTAGGTCCGTTGTCAATAGGATTTCCGTAGGCATTGAAGAATCTTCCTGCTAAATCCTCACTTACACTTAGGGTAGGGGGCTCTCCAAAAAACACAACCTCGGCATTTGTCGGGATGCCCTCTGTTCCAGAAAAAACTTGCAGGGTAACTAATTCACCCTTTAGTTTTACAACCTGAGCCAACTTACCATCTACAGTTGCAAGCTCATCGTTTGAGATACCTTGAGCCTTTAGTGAGACAGTAGCCTTTGTAATTGACTCTAACTGTGTGTATATTCGTTGAAATGCTTTATTTGTCATAACTTGTAAGGGTATTATTTAGTTGCTCAAAATACTTATTATACTCTTGGCCATTAAAAGTAGAGTAGTTCATTTGGCGCATAATATTGATGATATTCTTATAATATGAAGAGCACTCCTCAAAATCATCAAATTTTACATCCATATTACAGATCTCTAAAACTTTCTTTAGCATAAACTCTTGTCTATCCATTGGACAAGATTGGTCAACAGAGTCAAAGGCGTCTTGTTGAAGAATTATGAAATCTACTAGTTCTGATTTCCAGTATCTTTCGTGATACTCCAGTGGAACTCCATCATCTCCTAAGATATTGATCTGCTCGTAGGCCTCTTTTCCTCTATGAATAATATTTTTTGCAGTTAAAACGCTATCAGTCCAGCCTGGTGAGACTCTATTGTTAAGATATTCAGCAATCTCTGGGTACTCAAGATACTTTGAGTATGAGTCAATTGGTTCAATAGCTGGGTAACGTTTTCTATCTGCACGAGCTTGGCTTAAAGCGTAGAAACAGCGTGCAGCCTTTTTGGTAGATTCAGTTACTGGCTCTTTTAAGTTACCCCCTGCTGGAGATACTGTACCTAAGAATGTAACTGATCCAGTAGAGCCGTTGTTTAATTTAACTACACCTGCTCTAGCGTAGAAACTAGATATAATAGCAGGAAGGTCTACAGGAAAGGCATCTGCTCCAGGCAACTCCTCCATACGGTTACTCATCTCTCTTAAGGCTTGTGCCCATCTAGAGGTAGAGTCTGCAAGTAGTAGAACCTTTAGTCCCATTGCTCTATAGTACTCTCCAAGAGTCATAGCCGTATAAACCGATGCTTCACGAGCCGCAACAGGCATATTTGAAGTGTTACATATAATAGTGGTACGCTCCATTAATTTTCTGCCAGATCTAGGATCTACAAGCTCTGGAAACTCAGTAAAGATCTCCACAACCTCATTTGCACGCTCACCACAAGCAGCCATAATGATAATATCTGCTTCTGCTTGCTTTGCAATGGCGTGTTGAAGAACAGTCTTACCACAACCAAATGGACCTGGAATAAATCCTGTACCACCCTCTGCAATAGGATTCATTGTATCAATCATCCTAACGCCTGTCTCCATAATTTTGAATGGGCGTGGTTTCTCTTTATATCCACCAATCGGAATCTTAACAGGCCATTTCTGAACCATACTAACCTTTACATCCTCTCCCTTTTCATCTGTAATTATCGCGATAATATCTGTAACTTTATATTTGCCAGCAGGTTTAACCTCTTTAACAGTGTAAGCTCCTTTGAATGAGAATGGTACCATTATTTTGTGTGGCAACCATCCCTCTGTAACTTCGCCTAACCAATCAGCAGCAATAACCTTGTCATTTGGTTTTGCGATAGGTGTGAAATTCCACTCTTTCTCCATATCAATAGGAGAAGTGTAGTCGCCTCGCTCAAGGAATACACCAGTCATAGTCTCTAGGTTATTTTGAAGACCATCATAATTGCTAGATAAGATTCCAGGACCAAGAGTAACCTCTAACATATATCCCATAAATTCAACCTTATCTCCATTTTTAAGTCCTTGGGTACTCTCGTAAACCTGAATGAAGGCATTTTTTCCATTCACTTTAATAACCTCAGACATTAATTTTGTATCACCTAACTGAATGAAACAAATTTCATTTTGTGCAACGGGTCCGTTTACCTCTACAGTAACTAGATTTGATATAATACCCGTAACTTTTCCTGTGGTGTTCATATACTTAAATTCTTATTTATTTTTTAAATCAATTCCGTTAAAGGTACCTCGTACCTCATCAACAAGCCTTTTAAATAGCTCTTGGCCAGCTTCTTTGTCTAATTTGCTCCATCTGTCAATTAGTTTCCCTTTTGCAAGAAAAGCTAGAATAACACTTATGTTGAACTCGCCATATCTATTTATATTATTTATGTAGTCCCATTTAAATTTATCTAACATCTTCTCTTTCTCAATGATATTTTCATTACTAAAAATTTCATTTAGAAGCTCCGCTTGATCTTGATCTACCTCAATAGGAGAGTATCCAGATGGAGTAACTCTATATTGTTGCCCATCGCTATCTCTTTTAGAAAGAAAATCTACTTTTCTATTTCTAATCTCAAGATCTAAAGCATAATAAGATCTAATAAATTTATTTTTGCACGCAAGAGCAACTCTATAGAAATGAGCATTCAAATTCTCCTCTTTATCCCCAAATTCTAACCACTCTATCCAACGCAAATCGCTCTTGGAGCAGCTTTGAATAATGTTCTCTCTTATTGTATCGTAAGAGAAATTTTTATTCTCACTGCTAAGAACTAAATCTGGTAGCCCTGCTATTATGTAGTGGTAATTTCCCATTACTTTTCAAATAATAAATTTCTTGTTTTTGGTCTTAAATACTCACCGATAAGTGATTCAAAATCATTATTGGTGAAGCTAAGCATATAGCCATCCTCTTTAGATTGAATTTTAAATCCTGCATCTAAATTTTTAGAGAAACTAAATTCAATACCACTATTAAATAATTTTGTAATTTTTTGTGCTATTGTCTTCTCAAATTCATCTTTCTTATTGCTTGGAAGAATAATAGAGAGTGCAACTGGATCTGCGTTCTCAGGATTGAAAGCCTTAATTATTAAAGTGATGATAGATTCAATGAAATCTTTGTCACTAAGAGACTCTTTTATTGGTTGAGAAATAGATTTTGTAATTACCATCTTCTCAATCTCTTGTTTTAATGCAGAGAATGATTGTGCTGCAGCCATTCTAACATCGTTCTCGCTCTTAGATTTAAGCTCTTCTGCCTCACCTTTAGCTTTTTCTACAATCTCAGCAGCTTGAGCTTTTGCATCATTGATAATCTGTTCAGCCTCTTTTTTTGCGGTTGATTTTAGCTGTTCCGCCTCCTGTTTTCCCTTAGAAAGCCCTTCATTATAGAGCTTATCAGTAAGTTCTTGAAGTTTATTTTGCATATATACTCTACTTTTAGTTATTTTCTTTCTGTATAATAAAACGTTTTTTTATCTTATTTAGTTGCGCACATTACCAGTATTAACTACAGGTTGTGCAGCTTCATCTGAGCACAAAACAACAAGGAGATTACTCACCATCGCAGCTTTGCTCTCTTGGTTGAGTTCTACAACTTTTTCATTTTCAAGCTTTTCAAGTGCCATATGTACCATTGATACAGCTCCGTCCACTATTTTTTCACGAGCCGATATAATAGCCTCTGCTTGTTGACGACGTAACATTACAGCAGCAATCTCAGGAGCGTATGCCAGATGATTAATTCTTGCCTCTACAATCTCTATACCAGCAATATCTAAACGCTCAGTAAGGTGTTGTTCTAATTGTGCATTTATCTGTTCACTGCTGTTTCTGAGTGTTAACTCTTGAGAATTAGCATCAATATTGTCATAAGGATAATTTCCAGCAACTTGACGTAGTGCAGCATCACTTTGAACTGTAACAAATTTTTCTAAAACTTGCATTCTTGTATTATTAAGTTGTGGATTAGCTTCTGTTGGCATATCAATATCAAAAACAGCCTTATATACTCCATCTTGCTTGATCTTCCATACCAGAACAAGACCTATTAAGATAGGATTACCCTTTAAATCATTAACTTTTATAGGATCTATATTCTGATTAGATGCTCTTAGTGAGATTTTTTTTGCAGTCATAAATGGATTTACCCACCAATAACCCGTTTGGTAGAAAGTGCCACGATATTCGCCAAAAAATACCATTGCTCTAGCCTGATTAGGTTCTAGCATAATGAACCCTGCAAAGGAGATAAGGGACATTAGTAATAAAAGTACTCCCGATAATACTGATAGCCAAGTTGGTATAGGATACCAAGGCGGTTGGCCACCTCCAAAAATTACTAATAGAATAGAAATAACAATTAATGTTAATGTGATAAAGAGAGCAAAGAAGCCATTAAATTTAAGGCCAGAATAGATAAAATTTTTAGTATTCATATCTTAAGAAATATTTCTTTCTCAAAGATAGAATTTTTTTTTAGTTTTAACAATAACAAAATATTAAAATTGTTGCAAAAAAACACAACCTATTAGAGCTCTTGAAAAAAGCTATAAAGATTCTCATTACTATCTAGAGAGACCTTTTTTCTTATTCTATATCTCATCATTTCTACACCACGCACAGAGATGCTTAACAGTGGAGCAATCTCCTTATTTTGGAGCCCAATTTTAATATAAACGCACAATCTTCTCTCTCTAACGCTCATCCATTTGAATTTCTGTGATAATTTCTGTGTGAAATTGTCATTTACTAAGTCAAAATTTTCCTCAAAGGCGCCCCAGTCAATGTTGTCTATCATTCTGGCGTTTAATTTTTCTTTTAGATGCAATAGACGTTTTGATGCACTCTCTTTCTTAGCTGTATCTATGTCATTTTCAATCTTTAAAATGTCGGAAATCGTGTTGGTTATAATATCGTTTTTTTCTATTGTGTGATGTATTATATTATTTAATTCGGCACTTTTTCGTTTGAGTTCAGCGTGTAATTTTTCATTATTTATACGCATAGTCATCTCATTCTCTAGGTTTGTCATCTCCGATATATAGTGTGTCTTTTGATCCTTTAACTCTTGATTTTTAACACTCTCTAATGATGATATTCTATTATGGTACCTACGTCTATATTTTTGTATTAAGTTTGCCCCAATTAAGATTGTGAGCAATATATATAGTATGTACATAATTTTTGTACGATACCAAGGTGCTGCAATTCTGAACTCAAGGGAGTTAGATGTCTCTCTTCCCTTGCTATCCTTTATTTTATAGTACATGGTGTAATTTCCTTCTCTTAATTGAGTGTACTCTTTTGTATAGCTTCTACTCCATTCGCTCCAATCGTGATCTACTCCATCTAGAGTATAGGAGTAGAGGACGCCCTCTAAGTTTGGTGAATTTACTCCAAACTCAAATATTAAAGAGTTGTTTTTATATGCTATCTTTATGGGAGAAGTAGGAGCGGATCTTATATTATGTGTTTGATTGTAAATAACTGTATCTTTATTATTTGTACTAGTAACTTTTGCTATCAATGGCTCTTTGGGGTATAACGGATGGCTTTCTCTTGTTAAATCAATTATTGAAAACCCAGTTAAATTGTTGATTATCACAATAGTGTCGTTGATGTTGTTGACGTCTAAAAACCCTGGAACGAGAATCCTTCTGTTATTAACTATCGCTCTGATGTGGTTGTTCTCATTATTGTTTATAAATTTTTTTGTATGTAGAGTTATATCATTGTAGTACCATATATTGTTATATTTATCTATATGCAGTGATAATCCGTTTGTTTGATCATTATAGGCAGAATCTAATAATTTTGTGCCACTAAAAGTTCCATTATTTGATATTGCATAGGCAGTATCTAATGTATGAATAATTTTATTCCCTTTGTATGTGAAGAATGAATATTTTCCACTATTAATGGTTTTTATATCCTTGGTTTTGACTTCTGTATATTCATGATTGAATGTGCACTCTTTTATGGTGTTTGATGAACCTATCCAAGCTTTATTAACTTGGGGGGAGAAATGAAAAGTTCTAATGGACTCTTGAGCGCCATCTATATCGGATATATTATATGAACTTCCGTTGCTCTTCATTAGTTTAAAGCCATTATAAGTTGTGAGCAAAAACCTATTTTGATCAATAGGTTTTACATCCCAAACACCAGTACCTTGATATATCGGGATAAAATTATTATTTACAATTCTAAATAGGCCTCTATTATGACAACAAAATAGCTGATTATTAATTAAGAGTAGCTTCCACACCTGTCCGTAGCTGTTTTCAATTAAAGTTAACCTTTCTCTGTCTCCCAAAAATGAAGATTTATATTTTGTTTTGTATAGGCCTCTATTTGTACCCAAGTATAGATGAGAGTTATGTAGGAGGGAGGTGTAGCCTGTAAAGCTTTCATTTTCTCCATTCCCAATAAAATTATATACAGATGAATTTATATCTATTTTAGAGATACCGTTATCTAAACCAATCCATAATATATTATCTCTATCAAAGAATAGACTAAGGGCGGTATTATTTTGTAGTCCGTGCTCAATACTAATAAATGAGGGCTCCTTTTTTTCTATATCAAACCAAACGATTCCCTTTTGTATTGTGCCGATAGCAATTGTGCCTTTATTATATGCTATGCTGTATATCTGATTGTCTTTTAGATACTTGTCAAAACTTGTTTTATATTCTTTTATCCTATTACCATCATAAATGTATAATCCATTAAAATGAGTACCTATGATTATCTCATTTTTGCCAATAGACTCTATTGCAGATACATCTTCTAAGGGGATCTTTTCTGATCCTATTATTTGGGTATAGCTGTCTCCTGTTATAACATAGACTCCCTCTTTATTTGTGAAGTAAACGCTATTATTAGATACGCAGCTTAAAATAATATCACTTTTGCTTGTAATGTGTGATACTATTTTATCATCTTTGAAAATAAAAAATTCGCCTCTACTTTGGAAATATACTAAATCTTCTATAACGTGAACTCTCCAAATTTCTCTAAATCCATTTAAGGAATCAGGAAGACTCTTTGATAGATTAATATATTCTAATTTGTTGAGATTGTTGTATGAAAAATATCCAAATTCATCTGCTGCTCCAACATAAATATTACCATTATGAGAGCTGGTTGTTGTTCTAATTATTGAGCCATTATTAATATGGTGCAATTGCCAATTATGCCCGTTAAACTCTAGTAGGCCGTTGTTATTGGCAAAATAGAGCCATCCATTTTCTCCTTGAATTATGCGCCAATTTTGGCTTCCGCCCTCATAAGTTTCTATGCTGTAGTTGGTGATATAGGGGCCCCAAGCTGCGTGTAATTCTATATGTGAATTTAATAGAAAAGATAGGGTGATAAATATGAAAATCTTTAATTTATTCATTTTTTCTGCTTAATTTGATGTTACAAAAATATTAACTTTTTTTGTGAAAATAAAAAATAATTCTTAATTGATTTTAACTAATAGTCAATCAAGTTGTTATATTTAGTTTGTATTTGATTTGTAGTAGTAATGTTGCTATATTGTAGTAGTGAGTTTACCTATGTGTAGTAATTCTGTATAGGTGGAATATAGTGTGTAATTTGGATATGTTTATATATTGCAGTTGTAAATAATTTGTTTTTATACAAGTTTATTGACATTTATGATACAAATTTTACAAATGAAAAAATATTATTAATTAAACCTAAAAACTTCTGAGATTTATGATGAAAAAAATTATCTTATTGATGTTGGTGATGTCTCTAGGCATTTCTGCTTATGCACAGCAGAAGGTCTCTGGTACAATCACAGATGCAAGTGGAGTGCCTCTAACGGGTGCCTCTATCGTAATTAAAAGTAAGAGTCTGGTAGCAATAGCAGATATTGATGGAAAATGGGTTTTAGATGGAGTTGAAAGCGGCGATATCTTAAACTTTACTTATTTTGGATTTGTACCACAAGATGTTACAGTTGGTAAACAATCTGTTTTTAACATTATCTTACAAGAGGATGCTCTAATGTTGGATGATGTTGTTGTTGTTGGTTATGGTGTACAGAAAAAAGCTTTAGTAACAGGAGCAAATGTTAATGTAAAAGGTGATAAAATAGAAGAATTAAAACCAACTACAGCAATGGAGGCTCTTCAAGGAGTTGTTCCAGGTTTATCAATAACAAGAAACAGTGGTGCACCAGGCGCGGGAACAAAAGTAACAATTAGAGGTATGGGTACTATTGGTGATAGTGACCCACTTTATATTGTGGATGGAGTTGCAGTAAATGATATTAACTACTTAAACCCTTCTGATATTGAATCAATAGATGTTCTTAAAGATGCGGCTTCAGCTGCTATCTATGGTGCTAGAGCTGCAAATGGTGTTGTTTTAGTCACTACAAAGAGAGCAAAAGCTGGATTAGATGGAGGAACTACAACATCTGTAAGTTATGAAGGATATGTTGGCTTTCAAAATACTTATAAGACACTTCCAACGCTTAATGCACAAGAGTATATGTTTATTATGGATGAATCTAGAGTTAATCAAGGTTTAGCTCCATTTGATTGGGAGAATATGATTAAATCTGGTAATACCTTTATAGATAATACTTTTGGCGCAGGAAAGGGTGCAGAGTATGGAAATTATGTATGGGGTCTTTTAGAGAATGGTTGGGAAGGAACAGACTGGGTAGATGAGATTACTACGGAGAACGCTCCTATGCAGAACCACGCTCTTAACATTATGGGTAATAATAAAGATTTTAACTATAACTTAGGTATATCTTACACTGATCAATCTAGTATTTTAGGTGCAGATATTATTGATGCAGGTTATACTAGATTAACAGCAAGATTAAATTCGGAACTAATTGTTGCAAGAGTAGGAGATAGAAGCTTACTTACAATTGGAGAGAATTTTACATATACAAATACTGAGAGCTGAAGCGTTGCAACGGGCTCTATTTATGATAATGACCTTCATAATGCATTAGTTACTACACCTCTTATCCCTTTAAGTTGGAATGAGCCATCTGTAGTGGGAAAAACAGGCGGTTATGGTCTATTTTTAGAGGGGTTATCTACAGATATGGTTAACCCAGTTGGAAAAATGTACTATTCACGTAACTTCTCTTACGGAAAAGGTAACAATATTACAGGTAATGCTTATGCAATTTTAGAGCCTATCGAGAGACTTAAATTTAGATCTTCATTTGGCTTAAATGCTTGGTTTGGTCACGGTAGATCTTGGGGGCCTACTTATGTTTTAGGATCTAAATATCAGAATAATACAGACTCTGCTACTCAAACAATGTATCAAGGTTCAGATATTACTTGGACTAATACACTTACTTACGACTTTACTGTAAAAGAGGATCATAACTTTAATGTATTAGTTGGATCTGAGATGTTAAAGCACCAATTAAACACAAACTTAGGTGCTAGTAAAATAAATACACTATTTGGTCACCCAGATTATGCTTATCTCGACAATACACAGCCTGCAACAACAGCTACTGATGCTTCGGCGTGGGGTAAAGATTGGGCTGCACAAGGTGGTGGACTTTTATCATATATGGCAAGAGTTTCATATAACTATAAAAACAAGTATATGTTTGATGCTACAATGAGAGCAGACGGATCGTCAAACTTTGCAGAGGGTAACAGATGGGGTTACTTCCCATCAGCATCATTTGGATGGAACTTTACAGAAGAGGAGTTTATGAAAAATGTTGATTTTATCTCTTATGGTAAATTCCGTGCAAGTTGGGGACAAAATGGTAACCAAAATATTAACAACTTTGTATATTCATCAAATATTGGTTACAAACAACAAGGTTACTACTTAGGTGGTAATAAAGAGGTACCAGGGGTAGCAGCTGTTCCAGCAAACGTTCCTAATCCAGACGTAACTTGGGAGACATCTGAGCAATTAAACTTTGGTATTGATGCAAGAATGTTTGATTCAAGAATGAATGTAACATTTGATTGGTATAATAAGGTTACAAAAGATTGGTTGGTTGTAGCTCCTATCTTAGGAACATTTGGTGCAAGTGCTCCTTATGTGAATGGTGGTGATGTTAGAAATAGAGGTGTTGAGTTATCAATTGGATGGAATGATAATGTTGGTGATTTTGATTACGGTATTACTGTATCGGGAGCACACAATGCAAATGAGGTTACTAAACTTGCGAATGCAGAGGGGGTAATTAATGGTTCAGGTAGTGCTCTAGCGCAAAATACATCTTTTGTATCGAGAGTAGAGGTAGGAAAACCTATTGGTTATTTCTATGGTTTTGAAACTGATGGTATTTTCCAGAATCAAGAGGAGGTTAATGCTTATGTAGATGCAAGCGGAAATCCTATTGAGATTGAGACAGAGAAGGGTAAATCTCGTCAGCCAGGTGATGTGAGATTTGTTGATCAGAATGGTGATGGTGTAATTAATGATTCTGATAAGGTTATGATTGGTAGCCCTCAAGCTGATTTAGAGTTAGGTATCTCACTAAACGCTTCATATAAGAACTTCTTCTTTAATACTACTTTAACAGGTAAATTTGGTCAAGAGGTTATGCAATCTTACCGTTCATTTAGTGATAGATTAACAGAGAATTATACTACTGCTGTATTTGATAGATGGCACGGTGAGGGTACATCTAATACAATGCCTCGTTTAACTTATGAAGCAACAGCTAATAACCTATTAATCTCTGATTTATATGTTCACGATGCTGATTATCTAAGAATTAGTTCACTTACATTCGGTTATAGATTTGGAGAAGGTGGCTCTTTAATTAAAGGATTAAATGGTGCATCTGTATATGTAACATTAAATAACCTTTACACATTTACAAAGTATGATGGAATGGATCCAGAGGTTGGTTATGGATATTATGAGTCTTGGGCATCGGGAATAGATTTAGGTTTATACCCACTTCCTAGAACAGTTATCTTTGGTTTAACTCTAAATTTCTAAAAATTTTACAATAATGAAAAGAATAAAATATATTATATCATCTTTAGTTGCAATTGTGGCGATATCAAGTTGTGACATTTTAGATACTACAAATCTTTACAATAAAGATCTTGATAACTTCTATCAGACTCCTACTGATATTGAGGAGGCTATGAATGGAGTTTATAATGCGCTGTTTTTGAATGCTCCTATGGCTGAAGAGGCTATCGCAGCCACATTAATGTCTGACTTAGTTTTTGCAGGTGGTGGACCAGATGACACTGGTGCTAAAAATATGGATCAATTCTCAGACCCTACAGAGGATACTTTTAGAGATTTATGGGTTGAGACTTACAATGGAGTTTATAGAGCAAATGCTGTTATTGAGGCTGTTGTAAATGCTGATTATACTGCATACTTTACAACGGTTGCTGAGGCTGAAGCATTTAAGGCTAATGCTCTAGGTAGAGCTCACTTTATGAGAGGTTTCTTAATGTTTAGAGCAGCAAAATTCTTTGGCGGTATTCCTATTATCCCAGCAACGGATTCAGATAGAACTGTTCCTCGTGCTTCATTTACTGAGACATTCACATTCATTGCAGATGATCTATTAAAATCAATTGAATATTTCCCAAAAGATAATATAAATAATATCCCTGCAGATGATTATGGCCACCCAACTATTTGGGCAGCTAAAGGTTTTCTAGCAAGAGTTTATATGTTCTATACAGGTTATATGACTAACATTGAGAAGAGTGCAACATCTGAATTACCTTTAACTGAGGGTGCTTTAACAAAAGATATAGTTCTTACTCACTTGAATGATCTTATTGATAATAGTGGTCATATGTTAACTCCAGACTATAGAAACTTATGGCCTTACTCGCACGTGAATGATAGTGCAAAGGAGTTTGATGAGAACTTTACTACGCCTATTCTTCCTTGGGCTGCAGATAATAACCTAAAATGGGTTGGACAAGATGGCCCTAAATCTGTAATTGGAACAGGTAACTATGAGGTAATCTTTGCTTTAAGATATGGTCTTGGTAACTGGGGTTATGATAATGGTACTGGTCAAAAATATAATAATAGAATGGCTCTTTTCTTTGGTATTAGAGGAAACTCATTAGTTCCTTTTGGTGAAGGATGGGGTTGGGGTACAATTCACCCAAGCTTTGTTAATGAGTGGAGCAATGATGATATACGTAAACAAGGTTCTGTATTAGTATTAGGAGATGAGACACAAGGAACGCAAGGTTGGCAAGGTGGAAAAGGTGACCTTACAACAGGTTATATGAACAAAAAGTACACAACCCTACAACACGGAGGAGTAGATGGTGTAAAAGGTATGTTCTACTACATTTATGATATGAACAATGGAGATCCAATGCAGCTTTGGGCAGCACAAGATTTCTACTATTTAAGATATTCTGATATTCTATTAATGCACTCTGAACTTTCAGAAGATGTGTCAAATCTTAATAAAGTTAGAGAGCGTGCAGGTTTAGAGCCATTGGCAGCCTATTCATTAGAAGATCTAAAGAAAGAGCGTATGTATGAGTTTGCTTTTGAGGGTGTTAGATGGTTTGATTTAGTTAGATGGGGAGATGTTGAGACTTCTAATAACTACTTTTCAAGAAGTGCAGATGTTGATAATTCAGGAGTTGAAGGAACGTATCAAACTCCATATAGAGCAGATATTAAAGGTTTGGTATCTATCCCTGAAACAGAGATAAGATTATCAAATGGAGTTTACCAACAAAACCCAGGTTGGTAGTATATATCGGGATTTTATTAATTGATAAAAATAAAATTAAATAATGAGAACAATTAGATTTTCAATCATAAATATTTTTGCGCTAATATTTTTACTAAGCGCGTGTTCAACAATTGAGGATAGAGATACATTATCAAACTCTTTTGATAAAGATAATGTTGAACTAGAGGTTATTCAAGAGGATGGTGGTAACAAGCTTACTCTTAAGGTAAAAACAAAAGGAATTACTGGATTTTGGGACTATATTATTGATAAAAAATATAGTGATCAAGTAGATGTCATATTCCCATTTACAGGTGAGCATACATTTACATTTAACTCTACAACGCCTTATATTGGAGAGTCATTAAGTGATCTTAGCTACATTTCTACAGAGATAAAAGTGAAGATAGATAAGTTAGATACTAGGCTTCCCGATGCATATTACCATTTAATAGGAGAGAACCTAGAGGGTAAAACTTGGGTTTTTGATGGCGAACTTGGAGATAATCGTGTTTGGTGGGCTATGGCTAATCCTGGAGATCCAAATGTTATTTGGTGGAATGCTGCAGGAATGAATCAAGGGTCTCCAACAGATTTAACAGGTAGAATGACATTTGATGTTAATGGAGGTGCAAATTATACTTACTATGCAAGTGAAGATGCGGCTGCTGTTACTGGTGGAACATTCGCTTTTAATGCAAGCTACACTGAAATAACTATAAATGGAGATGCACATCTTTTAGGTGCTACTGCTAATGCAGCTTCTGCTCCAAGAACTCTACAAATTTTAGAGTTAACAGATACTACATTAAAGCTTTTTAGCCCTTCTGTTGGTGAAACAGGTTGGGTTTGGGCTTTCAAACCAATGGCAAATTAAAATAATAATACAAAATGACAAAAATTTTAAAATTAACAGTAACATTATTACTACTCTCTGTTTGTATTCCAATGCTTGCAAAGGAGTCTCAATATAAAAATAGAGTAGAGGAGCTGATGAAGAAGATGACACTAGAGGAGAAGATAGGTCAATTAAATCTTATCTCTGATCCTTATGTCTCAACTGGTGCTGGTGAAACAAATAATCACAATTTGAATATTGATGAACTTATTAGAAGTGGAAATGTAGGTAACTTTCTTAATGTGCTTGGTGCTGAAAAGACACATCGTTTACAACAGATTGCTACTGAGGAGTCTAGATTAGGTATTCCACTGCTTTTTGGATATGATGTTATTCACGGTTATAAGACTATGTTCCCGATACCTCTTGCCGAGGCTGCAAGTTTTGACTTAGAGGCAATCAAGAAGAGTTCTCATATCACATCTGTAGAGGCTGCTGCAAACGGAATTAACTGGACCTATGCACCTATGATTGATATTGCAAGAGACCCACGTTGGGGACGTATTATGGAGGGTGCTGGTGAAGATGTTTACCTAACAAGCAAAGTTGCTGTAGCTAGAGTAAATGGTATTCAAGGGGCATCTTTAGCTGATGAGAATACAATTGCAGCTTGTGCTAAACACTTTGTAGGTTATGGTGGATCATTTGGAGGTAGAGATTATGCGGCAATGGATGTTTCTCGCAGAATGCTAGAAGAGGTTTACTTCCCTCCATTTAAGGCTGCTATTGAGGCAGGTGTTGCATCTTTTATGTCTGCATTTAATACTGTGTCGGGAGAGCCTGCATCGGGAAGTAGATGGTTAATGACTGATATTTTACGTAAGGAGTGGGGTTATGATGGTTTTGTTGTTTCTGACTGGGCGTCAGTTGCTGAGACTATTGCACACGGAACATCGGAGAATACAGTTGAGGCTGCATATAATGGATTACACGCTGGTATCGATATGGATATGTGTGGAAATCTATATATCAACCATACAAAGCAACTTTTAGAAGAGGGTAGAGTAACCATTGAGGAAATTGACGAGATGGTGCGTAGAGTCCTTACTATTAAGTTTGAATTGGGTCTATTTGATAATCCTTACAAATATAGTAATGTGGAGAATGAGAAGAAAAAGACTCTTACAAAGGGTAATATGGATGCTTCTCACGATGTAGCAAAGAGATCTATTGTACTTCTAAAGAATGAGAACAATGTGTTACCATTAACTAAGAGTGCTAAGAAGATTGCTGTTATTGGTCCGTTAGCAAATGATAAAGATGCACCTCTAGGAAACTGGAGAGGTATGTCTGAATCAAATAGCGCAGTATCTCTTTTAGAGGGTATTAAAGCGGCAGTTGGTTCTGATGTTAAAGTTATATATGAGGAGGGTTGTAAACTTGAGAAAAACACTGAGTTGAGTTTCTTTGTAGATCTTGAGATTGAGAATGAAGATAGAAGTGGATTCAAGGCTGCAATCAAAGCTGCAAAGAGTGCAGATGTGGTTGTAATGGCTCTTGGTGAGACAGCTTATATGTCTGGTGAGTGTAGAAGTTATGCTGATATTAATCTTAAAGGGCTTCAAAGAGAGCTACTTATGGAGATTAAGAAAACAGGTAAACCAATCATTTTAACTCTATTTACTGGCCGTCCATTAGTGATTACAGATGTTGTAGATTATACAGATGCTATTCTAAATGTTTGGTTATTAGGATCTCAGTCGGGTCACGCTATTGCGGATGTTCTATTTGGAGAGTACAATCCATCGGGAAAACTACCGGCATCGTTCCCTTACCATTTGGGTCAGGTTCCGGTATTCTACTCAGAGCTTAACACTGGTAGACCTTACCACAATACACCTGGTTCATTTAGTAGTAAGTATCGCGATATTCCAAATGAGCCACTTTATCCTTTTGGATATGGTTTGAGCTATACTACATTTGAGTATTCAGATATTAAATTAAGCAAAAACTCTATTGGAATGGATGGCTCTTTAACTGTAAGTGTAAAGGTTAAAAATAGCGGAAACTATGATGGAGAAGAGGTTGTGCAGTTATATGTACGTGATGTATGGGGTAGAGGAGTTGCGCGTCCACTTAAAGAGTTAAAGGGATTTGAGAAGGTTATGATTAAGAAGGGTGAAACGGCTAATGTTAGCTTTATTATCACTCCCGATGATCTAGCGTTCTGGACTTTAGATAAGAAATTTGCTCCAGAGGCGGGTAAATTTGAAATATACGTAGGGACTGCTTCAAACAATTTGCCATTAAAGGCTGAGTTTGAATTGACGAAATAGGTAATTTAATTACTTATTAATGTTGTTTTTGTCGCACTCTTTCTGTTGAGGAAAGAGTGCGTTTTTATTATATGAGGGTTTAGTGGTTGCCATCTAGCCAAGCCACAAACTTAGAGACGTTCACCCTACTAATAAGTATCTCCTTATCATAGGCTGGCTTTAATGTAACTTTTAGGCGACTATTAAAATATTTTGAGACTCTATCTATTGAGTCAATTGATGTGATACACCCACGTGTTACTCTAAAGAAATTCATAGGATTTAGCATAGATTCTAGTGTCTCAATATTATAATCTACAATCTGCCTTGCTCCGCTCTTTTGTACCACAAATGTAACTCTATCTTCTGAATAGAAATATGAGATATCATCAATAGGAATATAGCTAATCTTATCACCCAACTTTATAGCAATTCTACTCTTGTAGCTTTTTTCTGGGCGACGTAGTTGATCTATTAACTCATAAATATTATTAGCAGTTGTCTGATTTCTTTTTAGGAATCGCTCTACAGTTGCAACCAGTTTAGCCTCGTCAAGCGGCTTGAGAATGTACCCCACGCTATTAACATCAAATGCTTGAACCGCATATTGATCGTAGGCGGTTGTGAAGATAATAGAAGAGGTGATATCTACTGCATCAAATATATTAAAACTTATACCATCCGACAGGTGGATATCCATAAAAATTAGGTCGGCACTGTTATTTTTAAGCCACTCTACACTCTCCTCTACGCTGTCAATTACAGCAACTATATTCATTTGTGGAAAATTACGGGAAATTAGGCGCAATAACTCCTCCTGTGCTAAAGGCTCATCCTCAATAATTAATACTCTCATAATAGTGGTAGTGTTACATTAAATTCATCTTTATCCTTATCAACTTTTATGCTCATTTGAGCTATTATCCTATACTTTTGCTCTAGATTTTTGAGACCAATTCCAGTACTATCCTCAACACTAGCTCTAGGAATAATATTATTTGAGATAATCAACTGTTCGTTTTTGCTTTTAATATTGATTGTTAAAGGATTCTTTGCTGATACAGTATTATGTTTTACAGCATTTTCAACCAAAAGTTGTAGAGACATTGGGGGAATTAGCATCTCGATATCTGAATCACTAATATCTACATTGTATCGCAGAGCATCGCCATATCTGATTCTAAGTGCATCTATATAAACTTTTATAAATTCAATTTCATCTGCCACATAAACCAGCTGTTTGGTATCCTGTGATAGGACATAGCGATATATTTGCGATAGTTTGTGAGTATATTGTACTGCCTGCTCTGAATCTTTATGTATGAGCGACGAGAGTACATTAAGGCTGTTAAATAAAAAATGTGGATTGATCTGGCTTTTAAGCTGTTGGTATTGCATCTGTAAATTCTCTTTTTGTAGGGAATCATTGCGTTTAACCTGAACAAAAAACTCAATAAAAGTTACAGTAAATATGTTTATTAAGGTAGCTCCAGTTGCGGAGATATAAAACCCGGTTGAACTGAGATACCCAAGTAGGCTAACCCCCTCTAATATAAATAGTAGCGCGTTTCCAATAATCACAAATACTAGCGCAAGAATAGCAATAGCAAGTGACTCAACAATAATACGCAATACCACCCTCTTTGTGAGCCATTTAGATCTGTTAATAAACATAACTAGTTGATAATCTACTGCTGCAATCAAAACTGCAAACGGAACACTGGTTGCCATATTACGTAGAAAACTAGAGAGAGAGAATCCTTTTTGTGGCGTTACAGTGTCTATCAGAATGATGAACACAGCCAAAAATGAGATAACTCCAATGAGTATAAGAATCCAATATTTATTTACTTTTAACATTTCATAGTTGATTTTAACTACAAAGAAAAGCAATCAAATAGAGTATTCAACTATAAAATGTTGTAAACTTTATTATTTTATGTGTGAATTAACAAATTGGGATTATGAATTTAGAACGTTATAGCGTGATAACCATTCTTTATATAACCACTTAAAGGGGAGCCCATATATTTAACCTCAATTCCTAGATCTCTAAGCTTTTGAGTAACTCCATAATTATCAGCGCAAGCAAGGCAAGCTTGTAATTTAACACCAGCCTCTTTCATCTTTATTAAGTATTCTTGAGCCTTCTTATTTTTGGCTGCTAACTTTGCCGAAGGGCCCCAAATAACGAATACTACATCATCAAACCACTCTCTTTTGGCAGAATTAAATGCATAAGGGAACGCAACCTCCATTGCCACATCAAGATCTTTACTTGTCCAGACAATTGCAATTTTATTGCTCTTAATTAAGTGGGAGAGGGGGGACTCCTTTTTTAGAAATGGTTTAATTTCATCAAAAGAGAGCATTGCCTCTGGAGTGCCAGAAGCATATGATGTAATTTCGTAATGATTATATAAAAAAGTGATGCCTTTGTCTGTAATTGCAAAATTTTGATTAGGAACTATCTCGTCAAATTTAAAGAAAGAGTCTTTGGTGAGGTTATTATCCTCTAGTAATGTGTTCTTTAGTATCTCGATAAGTTTTGGATCTGTTGAGTTTAAAATATCCTCTAGCTTAATTTGCTCCCCACTCTTAATATCAAAAAGATAATTTGAGATGTGGCTAATACCGTGTGCTCCACCAGAATAAATATAACAATTCAAGGTGATAGAAATGAGGTTGTTATCAATATGGTTTATCTGATATTTTGCCCTATATTCTAGACCAATTGAACCGCGCCCAAACTCTTTTATAAGATCTAGGTTATCGCGATACATCTTATTTGAACTAGATATAAATTGATTGAACTGATCGCTAAGTGTATTATTTATTTTATTTATCCCCTCTGTCTTTGGAAAAAACTGAAGAGATTGGATAGAGACATTAATATCTGTGCGCACACTACTGGTATCTGTACTATTTTCTGGCTCCGCCATTGAATACTTTGTAATAGTATATTTACCAATATCCCCATTAGAGATTAATGTGGTATTTACATCAATGAATTGGAGTTGTAAATTCTCCTGTGCATAGCTGCTTACAGAGAACAGGAGTGCTAAAATAGATACTAGATACTTCATAATCAAAATTTTATTTTTTTATAATTTACTAACGCTAGCTGTACCGCTAGTCTCTACAGAAACAGTTGCATTGCCGCTATAATTGATTTTTGATGAGCCATTTAGCTTGCCTGTAATAGTGTTGTTTACCTCCATTTTAATATTGCTAGATCCCGATAAATCAACATCTAAATCATTACAAGAGAAGCTTTCGCCATCTATCTTGCTACTGCCAGAAAGATTGGCATCAACATCTGACGCAGAGCCAGCAATCTTAATGTTTGATGAACCAGATAGCTCAATATCTAGTGTGTTTGAGATAATTAGATCGCCCTCAAAAGTAGATGCGCCAGATAACTCAATTGAGTAGTTATTATGGTTAGGTGTTCCATCAACTACCTTTACATCACAAGCTCCAGAAGCCTCAATATTAGTGAATTGTTTAGATGATGCAGTAACATTAATTATAACATTTCCAGACAACTTATTCTCATCAATATCAATAGTTATCTCATTATCACCATAGATTAATGTGATGTACTCATGAATGTTCTCGTTTGTGCTAATCATAATTTCACCAACCTCTATCTGGTCTGATAATGTAAGATTGATATTTGATTCAATATCTATTTGATCTGTGGTAATAGATGTTACATAGTTTTTAGTTGTGATTGCTCCTTCTCCCTCAATTTTCTCACAAGATGTAAAGATTAAAAGTGTAATTGCTGAAATTAAAAATGTTCTTATCATAAAATTTATTATTAAAAATTCGAGTGCAAAATTATCTTTACTTTAGTCCGAATAAAAGTAAAGTTAGTTTGTTTAAGTTAAATATGGTTATTTTTTTATTCAGATTTAGATACATACTCCATATATTGTGCCGGAGTTAAGCTTGTAAACTCTTTAAAACGAGAGTAAAATTTGTTGATATATGAATAAAAGTTAGCAGCAAATTTGTTTGCAATTAGTTGTGATAGTGGACAGTAGTGTTACTCAAAAAGTTATGTATGAAAAAACTAATATTCTTATTAACATTTTTGATATCGTGCAAACATTACTGCTATTATATATTGCTGTCTAAATTCTGAGATGAGGAGCTAAGTATTTGACAATCAGCGTCTGCAAGCTATTGCATATATATTTTATATTTATCTTCCCCATTTATCCCCTTGTGTATTAGGATATTATTCTCTATATTTGCACACTTTTATGACTCTGTGCGTTTTGAAGCCTGATTACCAAACTTGAATATTTTTTAAAAAACGTCTAATAATGAAGAAGAATCTTTTTCGATGTCTCCTTGCGGTGTGTTCAGTTGTAAGTGCGCTTTCGGCGTATGCCCAAGGGTCAAAGAATCAATCAACCTATTCTGGAGATGGATCAACTTTGAGTCTGCGAAGCAACGTACTCTACTTTGCAGGTGGTCTCTTTAATGTGGGAGCTGAGTGGCGCGCCTTTTCGGATAGTAAACTCTCCTATCTGCTAAACGCTGGGTACTCACCATTTGGTCATACCGATTGGGAGCGAAATATGGGTGGTTGGTTTGTTAGTCCCGAGGTGCGTTACCACTTCAATGGTGAGTATGGCTGGTTTGCGGGGGTACAGCTGCTATATGGTGGAGCCAACATTAAATTTGATACAACAGGCTATCAAGGCAGTGCATTTATGGGTGGTGCTCTTGGAGGCTATAAGTTAGAGCTCTCGCCAACCTTTGATATGGACTTTACGTTAGGTCTAGGCTATGGATCGTTTAACTATGATACATATGTGAGAGATACCTTTGAGCAGGGGGTCAATCTCCGCACGGGGGCTAATTTGCAAAAGAGTATGCTTGTTCCGATGCAGGCTGGAGTGTCTTTAATCTGGAAAATAAGATAGTGTTATGAGAGTTATATTTACTATGGTAGTTGTAGCCATTGCCACTGTTGGCTGCTACAAGAGTGAGTTGTCGAATAGGGGCAAAGCAGTTTTTGATTTTGTTATGCCCGAGCTCCCCGATCTTCCGACGGGGGCTAATATGTCGGAGGATTTTAGTCTACTTTTCGATGGCGAGGAGATGGATATGAAAGAGGGGGAGAGCCTTAATTTGGGAGAGATAGATCCTGGTATATATCCGCTCTACATCTACAACCAGGCGCGCTCGATCACAGTTGAGGTAGGCGAAGAGAGTGTTGTTGCGAGTGTTGCGACAAGTGATGGAGTTGCTGATGATCAAGCTGGCATCATGCTTTTTGATTCGCACAACCTTACAATCAAATCCAATACTACTGCAACTTTGCAGTTCGACATTAAGCCTATTGTGCGTCCATTGATCTTCGATATTCAGATTGAGAAGGGGGATGCCTCACGCATTTCGACCATCGATGCTACCCTAACGGGTATCGCCTCGCAGTGGGAGTGTATATCTGATACTCCGATGGGTGCACCAGTGCTTATCAAGCCCACTATTGAGTTGGGGGCACCTGAAACTCGTGCGGTTGATGATGGTCGTTATAGCTGTATTGCCTATCTTTTGGGTGTGATTGGTGACGAGCAGATTTTGACGCTTAATATCACGTTTAACGATGGTTTAACGCAGGAGGTTAAGGTCGATGTGAGCAGTGTTTTATCCTCTTTCAATGGTGATAAATCGAATCCATTTACGCTTTTGTGCAACTTCAACACCCCAGCTGAGGGAGGTTTTACGGGCACAGTGAATGGTTGGGATATCGAGGATGGAGGCGATGTTACAGTAAATTAAACTATGATGGATATGAAAAATAGCTTATATATAATAGGTATATTTGCCACAATGCTGCTTGGCGGATGTACGAAGAGCGATCTCGATTCGCAGCAGCTCACCGATGATGGGGCTGTAAATTTTAGAGTTAGCATAAGTGATCAGAGTCGTGTTGTTGGCAATGTGTGGGAGACGGGCGACAAGGTCGGTATCTTCACTCAATTTTATATTAACCGACAATGGGAGATCCAAGAGAATGCGGAAAGCGGCGAACTGCAATTGGAAGCGTGGGATGATAACCAAAAAATCTTCGCCTCACAGCACGGCGCACAGGGCTACTACGCCTACTATCCCTTTGATGGTACGTTGGCGTCGTTTGATGATGTTATTGAGCTTGATCTGAGTGGGCAGTTTATCGAAGAGGTAGATGAGTTCCTTTGGGCGAGTGTAGCTCCGACACTTGATATGAATATCGACCTTGTTTTCGAGCGTCCTTTGACCCGTGTTGTATTTAATTTGGGGAGTTATCGCACAGATTTGGGTGAGTTGAAGGATTGCACGATCACGCTGAAAAACGTAGCTGTTAAGGGAGATTTCTCGGTTATGGATGGCACGATCTCTAATGTTGAGCTTGGCGATATGAATATTGATCTGAATGGTGACAATGCTAGCTATGACACTGATAGTGAGCGCTATGCTATTGAGTTACAACTCCTCCCGATGGCTGATTTGAGCGGTGTTACCCTCACAGTAGAGGGTGGTGATGGCAAGGTCTACGAGGTCGAGCCAACCGACACATCGTGGGATGGAGGTGTTAGCTACAACTATGGATCGACCTTTGGTGATAGTGGACTCTTTCTCAGCGACTTTTCGGCTGACATGACTCTTCCCATAAGTAATACGTGGTATATTATGGATGAGAGCGCAACGGGCAGAGCGGATTTCGAGGCTCTTCACGCGGCGTTGGATAAGGCGGAAGAAGCTGATCGTGATATATCGCTGGTCTTCCCAAATATGAATAGTATTCCATCAAATGCATTTACTGTAACTGAAGGTGTGGGTGGCTCAATATTTGCGGGGTTGTCCGTTTTCTCTGGACTCTCTCTAGTTAGTATTTCTTGCCCAAGGGTTACGACTGTTGGGGAATTAGCGTTCACTGCGTGTCAAAATCTAACGAGTGTTGATCTGCCTATTGCCACTGATTTTGGAGTATTCGTTTTTGGGATATGTAGAGAGCTTAAAACGATTACTCTGCCCTCGGCGGAGATTATAGGTGCGCAGATGTTTAATGGTTGTCATTATCTTGAGAGCGTTTCGCTGCCAGCAGCGAAAATAGTTGGAATTAGTGAAGATTCGGATAGTTCCGGAGATGTTTTCAGTGGCTGTCAATGGCTTGAATATATCAATATTGGCTACAATCCAGCGGGTGGTCATTCGGTTATCGAGGCGATAGATAAAAACTGGATAGGTGGAACGTTTATAGATGCAACGAAAATCGACCTCTACTTAGGCAATATCACAAATGCACAACCTGCAATTAGCATTGGAAGTGATAAAAAGACACTAACAGTCGATAGTAAAGACGTAACATTCAAATCGATCACGCAAAACCTATCTGCGGAGGATTTGATAGCAGGCAGACTACCGATTGAGGATACGTGGGTGATTGAGGATACGGAGATCACGTCGTCTCAGATGATTGATATTCAGATTAAAATATATAATGCTGGTCGTAATAACGATGAGATCTCGCTGAAATTTCCATATCTAACAGCAATTCCAGATAATTTCTTCAATGGTTCTGCCACGTGGCTTGTAAGTATAGATTGCCCAGAGGTTACTTCGATCGGAAGTCGAGCTTTTGAAAACTCTTCTAATTTGAAAGAGATCAATTTCCCTAACGTAACAAGCATTGGATCGCATGCTTTTCATAATACAGCGATCACTGAGGCTGATTTCCCTGAGGTCAATGGCGTTGTTGGGAAGGGAGCATTTGATGGCTGTACATCTCTTACGAGTGTCAATCTACCTAATGCAACGGAGCTTGATGAGGCAGTTTTCAAAGGGTGCTCACAACTTACTACAATCGAGCTAAAGAGTGTCACCACTGTGGAACGGTATGCATTTCAGAATTGCATTCTGCTAGCAAGTGCTACTCTACCCAAAGCAACGACGGTTGGGCAGCTCGCTTTCGCAGGGTGTTCAGCGCTTACTATACTCAATATTGGGTATGATGAGGCAGAAGTTGCCCACGCTGATATTGCCTATATTGATCCTAGATGGTATCGCGATATTTTGACCACAGAAGTACCATTAGAGATTAATTTGCCATCACTCACTTTAAAGATTGGCAATACTGATGATTTACAAGATATTTATACTGGTCTGTACAATTTCTACATTTCCGGCAACTCTATGAATTATGACACAAGCTCCTATGATGGCGTAACATACAATTTTGGATTGATCGTCAAACCCTAATAATGAAAAAAAAGATGAAAAGAGTAATATATTTAGCGGCATTTGCGGTGATCTTGTTTGCAGGCTGCGCTGAGAGTGATATTGACGGATCGGGTGGTTCGTCCTCTGACGCACTGCGCTTACGCGGTGCTATTGAGTCATCGACTCGTGTCGATGGTCAGTCGTGGGAGGGTGACGAAGTAGTCGGAGTCACTATCTACAACTCAACGACTAACGCCCTTATAGGCGGTGAGAATGTTGCCTACGGGCCCACAGCGGCGGGGACAGACCCCTATCTAGTACCGACTGCAGACGATGCAGATCCTATCTACTTCCCAACGGTTGACAATATCGATGTTGTGGCGTACTACCCTCGCACCAATAGTGTGGATGATGCATCCCAAGCGGGTCTCTATGACGAGGAGAACGACTGCCTCAAATTCGGGGATCAGGAGGATGCTCAAGATCACCACGAACTCTTGTGGGCAAAGGCTGAAGGCGTTGTGGAGGGTAGCGGCGATGTTGATTTGGGGTTCAATTATATGATCTCTAAGGTTCGTTTCACGATTGTTATTGCGGATGATGGCAGCGTTGGAGAGATTAGTGATCCTACTAATGATATCTCATTTTCACTATCTAACTACGTGCGCAGTGCAGATTTTGATCTTCGCACGGGTCAATTTACACGCTTTGGAGAGATTTCAGATGCTTTAAAGTCCTTCATCAACTCTGAAGCTGAATCTTCAGCCGCCCACGACTACGAGATCGAGGATATCGTGCTTATCCCCCAGACGGCTACGCTCAACGTTGTTTGTAATGTGACGACCGAAGATCGCAATGAGTACCAGTTCACGCAGACCATTGCCCAGAGAGAGTACGAGGCGGGGCATATCTACAACTTCAAGCTCACGCTCTCACGCGAGGGGCTAACTCTCGTCGATGAGCTACCAACCATCACAGAGTGGGACGAACGCGACGAGGTGGAGCTTACGCCCACTACACCTTAAGATTCGGAGATTTATCATATAGATTTAATTTAGTAAGTAACTCATAATAGAGACAAATGAAAAATATAATTATATCACTACTATCTTTGGCTTTAGTCGTGTCGTGTAGCGAAGATAGTGTAAACAATAAAAGCGGACGCGTTGCCGTAAATTTCAGCGGTCTACCCACTCGCGTTGCCAATGGAGCGTGGGAGAGTGGCGATCAAATTGGCATATATATGGTTGAGGGCGGTGCTCAGAGCCTTGCGCCGATCGTTGATGGAGCGGCCAACATCGTCTATAGTGTTGATGCGGCAGGAGTTACGACGAGCTTTAGCGCTGTGGATAAGGTGCTCTACTATCCAGCCACCAATGAGCTAGTCGACTTCTACGCCTACTCGCCATATCGTGCCACTCTTACAGATGGAGAGTATAGCATCGATGTTTCGCAGCAGTCGCCCCGTTCGGCAATCGATGTGATCACCTCTAGAGCTAAGGGTAAGAATCTCGACGATACGCAGGTCTCGCTAGACTTCGATCACCAGCTCTCGATGCTGACCCTCAATATCGAGCCGGGCGACGGCATCCCAAGTCTCGACGGGATGGTGACAACCATCACAGGGCACAACACACGTGCCACGCTCTCGATATACGACAATGGGGTGAGCGGTGCGAACACGGTGGCAGATATCGAGGCTATAACGAGCATAGCCGAGGATGGCACAACTGCCACGAGCACCCTGCTGCTGATCCCGAGCGAGAGGCGTGAGGGTGCCCAGATCCTCTTTGAGATAGCAGGCGAGATATATGAGTGGGATATCTCAGCGATAGAGTTTGAGCAGAATCAAAATCTTGTCTATAATGTAACGATCGAGAAGTTGAGAGTGGTAGTAGAACCAACCAATATCCAGCCGTGGGGCGAGGGCGAGCAGGTCACAGAAACAGCTAAATAATTTTGCAGATGAAAAGAGTAATATACGCAGCATTTGCCATAGCAGCTATGGCGAGCTGTACGAAAAACGATATAGAGAGCAGCGCAATAGCCGACAATGCAGTGCGACTAAGCTCGCAGATCGCACAAACAAGGGTAGATGGAGATAGTTGGGACAATGATGACCCAATCGCAGTGTCGATGTTTGATAGCGAAGGTGAAGCTCTCGCCTTGAGTAAATTATACCGTGCGGATAGTGACGGTGTGACAACCACCTTCACAGCAAAGGCAGGAGATGAGATCTACTTCCCCAATTCGGCAGATGTGCTGGTCGATATTGTGGCGATTTATCCCCAATCAATCGCAATTGGAGGTGGCGAGTCAATTGATGTCGATGTTGCTACTACTACTAAAGACTTAATGTATGGAGTGCGCCGCGATGTGCGCAAGACTACCGCAGCGGTTGATATGGAGTTTAAGCGCGTGTTTTCGCAGGTCAGCTATTCACTCACTTCGGATGGTTCGATACCTGATGATATCCTCGACGAAGCCGTTGTGACGCTCCTCGATGTTAAGCAAGAGGCTGAGTTTGATATCTTGAGCGGTAGTTTAGATTTTACGAATAGCAGAGTCGAGGATGTGGAATACACAGCAGGCGCAACTGGCACTGAGCACGTTATACCTCAGGTGCTCACCCCCACTTTCGAGCTCTTCCTTGGCAATGAGTATGGTTACTACAAGGTGGAGTGCCCCGAGATCGAACTTGCCTCAAACACAAAATACAACTTCTCGTTCGAGATCTCGCTAGAGGAGATCAAACTCAAAGGCTCAATCGCTGATGATTGGCAGGGCGAGGAAGAGGAGGAGCTCACGCCCGACCTTACCCGTGGCTATACGCTAAAAGAGATCTATGACGGAGCAGAGCCAGATGGCGATTTTTGGACTATCACAGATAGTGATGATATGGCTTTCACTGATGGTTCCGATAACACTGCATTTGAAGCGTTGCGCAATAACAACGAAAAATAAAAAAAGCGAAATATATGAAAAAGATACTATTAAGTGCATTTGTAGCGGCGGCGTTACTCTCGTCGTGCGTTGAGGGTGGCGACGATCTAGGCACGGCGGCTGGCTCGGACGACATCTTGCGATTGGGTTCGGCACAGATCTCAACGCGCGTTATTGGCGATGAGTGGGAGGCGCAGGATGCTATCGGAGTGACGATGTTTATCCATAATAGCAATACTTTCCACGGCGTGGCAAATAGCGAGTATAGAGCCTCGACGGGTGGCAAGAGTGTGGAGTTCAAGGCTCACACAGGGGTCGAGCCACTGCGCTATTACTCCGATGGGACGGTTGATCTGTTTGCCATCTCGCCCTATTTTGAGGATATGAATAATGGAGCTGCGCACACTTTCGACTTTACGGATCAGAGCAATTTGAAGGATCTCGACTTTATGTTCGCCTCGGTGTTTAACCTCTCCAAGAGTGGCGATGCCGTAGAGTTGGAGTTTCAACGCGCGTTTTCCAAGGTCGCAGTGGAGCTTGTCGCAGGCGAGGGCTTCCTAAACTCAGATTTAGAGGGGGCGAGTGTCGAGATGCTCAATATGGTCGCATCGTCGGTTTCAACGATAGATTTTAACACTCCAAGCAACGAGCGCGCAACAGTTGTGATGAATAGCGATAACACCCCCACTTTCGAGGCGATAATATACCCCGAAACTACCCTCCCCGAGTTTAAGGTCGCGGTGGCTGGTTACACATACCCACTCTCGCCCAATGAGGAGATTGAGTTCGCATTTGGCACGAGCTACACATTCGAGATCACGGTCAATAGAACCACCCTCGGCGAGCTCAGCTGCACAATCAAGGCACGGACAGAAGTTGATAAAGGCGATCTGAGTGCCGTCACAACTTGGACACTAGATGATATTAGCGAGGGTATTATGCCCGAGGGCGATACTTGGACTATATATGGTGAGGCTGATGATGCTGCCCAGTTCTCAGGCTTGCGAGCTGCGCTCAATGCGAAGTTCGATAGCGGCGATGGCACTACTACCTCGCTGATCTTCCCCGATTTGAAGAGTGTGCCTGATCAAGCTTTCTATGACTACGATGCTATTGCAGGTATTTATATGTCTAAGGCTACTGAGATTGGCGAGGGTGCTTTCTATGACTGCTACACTCTTGAGAGCGTTAATCTACCTGCGGCTACTTCGATTGGTGAGTATGCTTTCGCTATATGCGGCAAACTTGAGACTATAAATATCGGGTACGACGAGCAGGGTGATCATGCTACGGTTACAAATATAAATCCAAAATGGTTAGATAACATTTCTGCCGAGCAGATCAAAATGATAGACCTATCCATAGGAAAAATCGCAGATACAGCGAATATCGAGGTTGACGCTACTGCTAATACGTTGACGCTCAATGGCAGCACAATCTTCACCTTCAACTCAATCACCGCAGCAGAATAAGAACGAAAATAGATAAAAGTGAAATATATGAAAAAGATACTATTAAGTACATTTGTGGCGGCAGGACTACTCTGGTCGTGCAGCGAGGGTGGCGACGATATTAGCACGTTGGCATCTTCGGGCGATGTGTTGCGATTGAGCGCGGCACAGATCACTACGCGCGTCGAGGGTGGAGCGTGGCAGCAGGGCGATGCTATTGCTGTGACGATGACGACTAATGAACCGCCATTTACCTCTATCGGCAAGTTCGGCGCAAAGTATATCGCAGGGGCGGCTGGAGCAAGCGATGTTGAATTCACCCCCGACCAAACGGACAAGGCGAATCAACTTGCCTATCCTCAATCGGGCAGTGTAAATATCGTGGCAGTACATCCATATAACGATGCTGACTATACGGCGTACCCCTACGACCTCTCTTCGGCGGCGCAGAGTACCCCCGAAGAGGTTGATGTACTCTATGCTAAAGAGTCGGATCTATCTAAGTCTAGGGATGCTGTGGAGCTCACATTCACTCACCTTTTTTCAAAGATTAGTGTCTCGCTTGCCGCTAGTGGCTCTGTGGAAGCTGCTGATATTGCGGGTGCTAAAGTCGAGGTTCTGTTTGGTCGTGATTTTCCGATTGCGGGTACAATCAATCTGATGAGTTGTGAGTTCACTACTACGACTCTGGGTCGCGAAATCGTGATGTGTAATCATAATGCTGATGGGTTAAGCCATAGTGCGATAGTGTCTACAATTGAAGAAGAGATCGATTTTGCGTTTCGCATAACGTTGGAGGATGATCGCAAATATATGGTGACTACCAGCTTGACGGAACTCAACCAAGGTGATAACTATACATACAACGTCAGCCTAAATGAGCAAGAGGCAACGATCGCAGGCTCGGCAATCGCCCCTTGGGAGGAGGAGAATGACCTGGGTGGCACGCCCGAAAAGGATAATGGAGTAGTAACCCTCGATCAAATCACTGCTGATAATTACCCCGCATGGAATAGATGGTGGATAACAAATGCTGAGGCTGACGATGCTGCCGACTTCGATGGCTTGCTAGCTGCGATCAGAGCGAAGTTCGATAGCGGCGAAGGCACTACTACCTCGCTGATCTTCCCTAATTTGGAGACGATGCCTCAGAATACTTTCAGTTATTGCGATGGTCTTGCAGGTATTTATATGTCTAAGGTTACTGAGATTGGCGAGCTTACTTTCTATGGCTGCTACTTTCTTGAGAGCGTTAATCTACCTGCGGCTACTTCGATTGGTGACGGTGCTTTCTCTTTATGCTTCAATCTTGAGACCATAAATATCGGGTACGACGAGCAGGGTGATCATGCTATGGTTACATATATAGCTCCAAATTGGTTAGATGATCTTTCTGACTATCATACCAAAAAGATCGACCTATCCATAGGAAAAATCGCAGATAATGCGAATTTCACGGTTGACACCAGTGCTAATACTATGAAGTTTGATGACGACACAATACTCACCTTCAACACGATCAACGCAGCGGAATAAGAACGAAAATAGATAAAAGTAAAATATATGAAAAGATTACTATTAAGTGCCTTTGTGGCGGCAGCGCTCTGGTCGTGCGCCGAGAGTGATGTAGAGGGTATCGACGCAGCGCAGCAGGGCGACCAAGTGGCGCTGAGGCTCACATCGGGAATCGCCACGCGCGTGCAGAACTCGCTGTGGGAGGGCGACGAGACAATCGGCGTGACGATGTATAAGGTTGGTACTGACGAGGTTATCGGCAACCGAAACATCCCATACATAACAGACGACAAAGGCGCAGAGGCGACTTTCGAGCCATACGCAGGCTTTGATGATATCTTCTACCCAAAGGAGGGCGATGTGGATATCGTGGCATTTTATCTCTTTGCAGCCGTGAATCAAAATGCTACACAACTATATCTCGACCTCACAGAACAAGGCGAACCCGAGGCGATCGACCTACTATGGGCTAAGGCAACGCAGGTGAGCAAGAGCCGCGAGGCGGTAGAGCTAGAGTTTAGACACGTAATGTCGAGCATTAGCCTCAATATCACGGTGGATAGCGAGGGCGGAGTAGATGCCGCGCAGCTCCATGGGGCTGAGGTCACAGTCGGTGAGTTAGCTACGCAGGCCACGTTCGATATCGCGAGCGGAGCACTCGAGATCGACCCCGCAGTGAGCGGAGCAATCACGATGTATGGCGAGCTAAGCGCAGAGAGTAGCAGTAAGAGCGCTATTATCCTGCCGCAGAGCTTTACACCAACATTCACGATCACAACCGATGGTGGCGAGACGTTCTCGGTGACCGCAAGCGAGGCGATAACATTCGAGGCGGCTACGCAGCACCAATTCAACATCAAAGTCTCATACGTACACGCACGACTCACCGCCTCAATAACAGACTGGGATGAGCAGGAGCAGGATGGATTGAGCGTCGCTGAGTACTCGCTTGCTGATTTCGAGGATCCTGATTTTGTGCCTACTGCGAATACTTGGGTGATTAGTGGCAACCCGCATGAGGTTAACTATTATGATGGCTTGAAAGCCGCTATCGCCACCAAATATGATGGTGGCAATGGCACAACTACTTCGCTGATCTTCCCTGACTTGACTGCGGTAGTAGAGAGTCTTTTCCAAGATTGCGGGGGTCTTAAAAGCGTTGATATGCCTGCGGCAACTTCTATTGGGAATTTAGCTTTTTCGGGTTGCTTAGGTCTTGTTAGCGTTGATATGCCTGCGGCAACTTCTATTGGGAATAAGGCTTTTGCAAATTGCACCTCTCTTGTGAAACTAAAGATTGGGTATGACGAGCAAGATCATAACTACACAGATATTGAGGGAATAGGTGAAGATTGGTTATCTGGTCTCTCTAATGACAAAATTGCAAAGATTCACCTATTCTTAGGGTCGATCTTACCAACTGCAAACCCTACGATCGTAGTTACTAACAATACAATTGAGATAGGTAGCACGAGCTTTACATTCAACTCAATCACAAAAGGAGTTAAAATCAGCGATATTAGCGAGACCTCCTACCCAGAAGGTGATGAGTGGACGTTCCTCCAAAATAGAGCTTCGGAAGATGATTTTGAGGGGTTGCGTGCTGCAATCAATGCGAAGTACAACGATGGCAACGGCACACCCACTTCACTGATTTTCCCGAATTTGAAGACCGTGCCTTGGTTTGCATTTTCTAATTGCGAAGGTCTTGTTGGCGTCGATATGCCTGCGGCGACTGATTTGAATCGTGGTGCTTTCAGTCACTGCTCCGCTCTTGTAAACGTTTCGCTGCCTGCGGTAACTAATTTGGGGACCTATGTTTTTGAATCATGCACCGCTTTAGAGAGTGTTTCGTTGCCAGCGGCAGCTTCTATTGGGGGTAGTAGTTTCGCTAACTGCACTGCTCTTGTGACGTTAAAGATCGGGTATAAGCAGGGTAATCACGCAACGATTACAAATATTAGTGAAAATTGGCTCTCTAGAAACCTTTTTGGAAGTGTTTACGAAGATATGGCAGCCGATGAAGTTGCCGAGATCACTCTATACATAGGAAATTTCTCAACTGCCAACCCTGAGATCAGCGTTCGTGAGAACACCCTAACAATTGGCACTAAGAGTTTGGTATTCAATAATATAATACAAGCGCAATAAAAAATTAATAATATGAAGAAAATTCTATTTGCAGCCCTCGCCCTATCGCTTGTGGCGAGCTGCGCAAACCAAGAGGGTTCGAGCCCTGTGCAGAGTGAATTGCGCCTCAAATCGCAAATCGTGACTCGTGCACAAAATACGACGTGGGATGCTGATGACAGGATCGGTGTCTTTATGTTCGAGAGCGGCACAGAGCAGACGGTGGGCTTGGGAAATACCCCATATATCACCCTCGAAGAGTCGATTAATGCCGACTTTAAAGCTGTAACAACACCTCTCTACTACCCTCAGTCAGAGAAAGTTGATATCTTGGCGTACTACCCATACAGCGAAGATCTAGATGGGACACTCTATCAAATTGAGACGAAGGAGCAAGAGCAACTCTCTAAAATCGACCTGATGACAGCTAGCAAATCGCAGGTCGAAAAGAGTGAGGATGCTCTCGCAATGACATTTGTGCACCGTTTGTCGAAAGTTACGATAAATCTCGTGCCAAGCGATGGAGTAGCTGTTGAGGATTTGCAAGATGTAGATACAAAGGTTGTGATTGAGGGTTTGACTACATCGGCGACCTGCGACCTCTTTGATGGTACAACCGAGCTAGGTGAGGATAAGGCAGATATCACGCTCAATAGCATATTGGTGACTAGTGGTAGCACCGCTTTTGAGGGGATCGTAATCCCACAGAGCGAGACATTTACGATCCTCGTATCTACTTATAAGTATGGTAATTTCTCAGTAGAGGTGAAGGGTCAGAACTTTGAGACTGGCATACACCATACCTACAAGGTCAATGTGTCACGCACGGCTATCAGCGTAGATGGCAGCGCCACAATCGAGGAGTGGACCCCAAAGAGTGAGGAGGATCTAAATGCTGACGACCTAGGCGGTATGTAGTCTATTGGAAGATGCATCAAAGCCCTCAGGGAGTTTCACCTTATATATGCGCACAAGTACACTCTCGAAGTACTTGTGCGACGCTTTAGGGTAGTCTTTCAAGTATGAATCAAACATATTTCTGAGTGTTTTTTCGCTGTAACTGCTCTGCTTGCCGAGTATCCATCGCTCGAACCATATGAACTTATTTTGTGCTGAAACGTCTTTGCGAACGGAGGTAAAATATGCAGATGAGGCATCGGATTATCTATTCAAAATCTCGAGCAATCAGAAGATCAATGCATATCTCAAAGAGGTCGCTGATTTGTGTGTGATAAATAAACCAATTTCTGTATATTAACGCAAGCCGAGTGTGTCAATAATGCGGTGCATACAAAATAGTTCTATATGAATTTATTTGTTAATGCCCAAATCGAGAAGAGTCCACCTCCCTGCGCTCTTTTTTAGGAGCAGATTGAAATTTAGTAACCATCCGATCAACGTAACCATCCGATCAACCGTAACCATCCGATCAACCCCCTCTATCCATATATAGAATAACGATACTGACCCTCAATTGGACAACAACCGACGAGTTCTAAATTTGCAATATTGCTATATATTAGGTGGTTATGATGAGTGAATTGACATATTAGCCTCTCAATTGGACTTATTCTGACTCTTTTAATATAGATTCAGGATGAGATTTAATCCATTCCCAAGGAAGGAACTTCTGAAGATTATCAGATTTATTCCCATGATATGGTAGCTGAGATAAAACATCGTTAAGATATTCTCTAACGTTTATTCTCTGTTCTTTGCAGCAGCCAATTAAGGTGAAAATAATCGCTGCATTATTTGCTGCATTATGATTTCCACAGAATAGACTATTCTTTCTGTTTAGTGCTATTGGTCTAATAGCATTCTCTGCTCTATTATTATCTATTAATAGTGAGCTGTTATTAACGTACTCAGACAACCTATCTAACAAGCTATAATTATATGCTTGCGACTCTTTATAAGTCTGCAAATCTTCTCCCTTAAAAATACCCTCAAGCAGAGCATTGTAACCATCCGACCAACCCCCTCTTGCCCTCCCATATAACGAGTCGTATCTTTG
>CAYJAK010000008.1:90305-156786 GCA_964368585.1 uncultured Muribaculaceae bacterium | reverse complement strand
TAACTGTGGTCAATCTAAATAATTTGTTGGGGGCACTTTTTACTGGGTTTTCCAGGCTGTGAGGGTCACAATCGACACGCACATTGCTAGGAATAGTGTAAGTAATTTTTTGTTCATTTAATTTTAGGTTGTATTTTGTTTATTCTTGTGTTACTCCATAACTCTCGTCCTTTTGACAAAGCCCCAAAGGTTCGACGTGTACTATAATATCAAATATTTCGGGAATCACCTCTCTGATTGCCGTCTCGACACGGTTGGCGATGTTATGACCCTCGTGAATGGTGAGCTTGCCATCAACCTCAATATCTAAGACAATAACATATTGATTACCAACTGAACGAGAACGCACCTTGTGTGGATTGTGAGCCTCTTCGACCTGCTCCACAGCCTTGAAAATTTTATTGTAAATCTCCTCGTCTTGAACACCGTCCATAAGTTGAGTTCCTGCATCAATAAATATCGAAATTGCAGAGCGGATAATTACAATACTAACAACAAGAGCCGTGATGCCATCCATTATCGGCATCTCAAATACGAAAGTAAAAATCAAGCCAACAAGTACCCCCACCGAAATAATAATATCATTGCGCATATTCACCCCATTGGCAATAAGCATTGAGGAGTTAAGTCGCTTGCCCATAATAGTTTGATGTAGGGAAAGCAGCAATTTTACCACGATAGATATTACGATAACGTAAATCACCGCCTTGTCGGGCATCTCTCTGCCTTGACCGCTCGCAATACTCTTTACGGCTGAAATAAACATTTGAATACCAGCATAAAAGATAACAAACGACAATATTTTAGTGGCAATACCCTCCGCCTTGCCATAACCATAAACAAAGCGTTTGTCGGGTGGGCGGTTCATAATTTTTGCCGTGATAAGCATAATCACCGAGATGACAACATCGCTTGCCGAATCCACACCATCGCTCACCACCGCAATACTACCACTGATGTAGCCAAAGACAATCTTTAATATAGCAAGAATTAGATTTCCCACCACACTAACGCTGGAAGCGAATATTATTTTATTTGTGTTATTTTGTTTTGGTTGCAATGTGAGTAAATATTATTTATTAAGGTAATTAATTTGCAAATATACCATTTTTTCTGATTTTTTTTAAATCTGCATAATGTTTACTTTGTGATGATTATGTGATTTTTGTTATCCTCAGCCATCATCATCACAGTGGCAAAGGTCGCTTTAGAGCTTGGAAATAGTCAAGCCCAAGCCCATTGGGGTTACTCCTTGCAAGTCGTAAGGCTTGCCTATATCCACCCTCTACGCAAGGAAGAGCCACCGTAACGATGACGACTAAGGCGATGATAAAGCATAGAAAAAGCGAAACGGCATAGGTGAGATTTTACTTCACCTGTGCCGTTTCGCTTTAATGTTTAATGTAACTGACGCTCGCAGCAGGAGCAGAGGGAGCTTGCTCGCTATGCCCTGCAAGGAGGAAGAAAAGCCCACAAAGTGGGATTAACTTAAGACTCCTTCGGCTCTGAACAGCATACAACAACTTTGCCCAAGCCCTCTGAAAGTGCTTTTCGAGGAACTTTTGAATATCCGACTCTCGATAGAGGATTTTGCCCCCCTCTTTAATTTGCAGATAATCAATCTTGCCATAGCTCCGCCAATTCTGAGTGGTCCTATCACTAACTTTGAGCCTCTCACAGTAGCTCTTTGTACTGCGTGTGAATGGCTACCGTAATTTTATCAAGGGCGCAATTTAGCTCCGTTGCGATTTTACTCTTACCAATTACCCTTGCGGATTTTGTGTCGCACAGATTTTCGGGGACATAACATTTGGTTCTGAATTGAGCCATCTCTCGACCGATGGTTATACGCCCCATAATCGGCACTGTACCATCTTTTCTCACCTCCTTGTGGCGGAGGTAGAAATTTACCTTTAATTCTTTACTCATTGTCGTAATATTTTGATTATACTTATCTGCAATTTTGCAAGAGCAAAATTACAGATCTATGAGTAAAGAAACACAATCTAACTATCAGCAAACCAGCGAATAAAAAACTTTTCGTGATGAAACCAATACGTCTGTTATTACCGACAATGGCAATTTCTACACTTACAATGTAAGGTATGCAGAAGAACCTTTGCTACTCAATGTAGAGATGGTGGATTTTATTCACGATGACTCAACAGTGAACCGACCAAATAATGCTCTCGATGTCTATTTGACTGAACTGGGTAGTGAGTCGCCAAAGCTAGTGAATATCATCAACAAGTCTATCCACAAGAACAACGACCGAGTGTAAAGCCTAACTTTGTATCCTCAAGATAAGCAGCTGATTGTGGTGCTACACGAGAAGTCGGGCGGTCGTCATCAAGAGTTTATCATCGAGAATGGCAGTCCTCTCAAACCTAATGACCGCTACACTCTCGACAAAGACAAATTCTATCTCTACTACACCCCACTCAGTGCCGAACAACAGAGCATAGACATCTACATCAAGGATGGGTGGCAGGTGCAGAAGTACACATTTGAGTTTAGCAACAAGCAAGTCGAGGAGGAAGAAGATGCTGGAGTTGAACAAAATCTATAACACAGGTGCGTTGTCGGGGTTGCAAGGCTTGCCCGACAACTCCATCGACTGTATCGTAACATCTCCGCCATATTTCCAAATGCGAGACTGTGGCATTGCCGATGTTACGTGGGGCGATGGCTGGGGCTGATAATTGGGGCAAGAGTCTATACGAGAGTTATTCATTGCGCACCTTATTGAGATATTTGACGAGTGTAGGCGTGTGCTCAAAGATAGTGGTACACTATGGGTAAACCTTGCCGACAGCTATCACAACAAGCGTTTATGCAATATTCCCAACAAGTTTGCCGACGAGATGATTGGTGCTGGGTGGATATTGCGCACGAGATAATTTGGCATAAACCCTCGTGCATACATAAGCATAGTATAATCACTCTTGTCTCGTGCATTAACATCAGCACCCGCATTTATAGCGCTACGAATCTCTTCAAGTGCATTATCGTCCCATAAATTAATATGGAATAGATCTTTTCCTATTGTCGTTGTTGTTATTAGTAAAAAAATATCAGTATAACTCTTCTCATACACACCTAATCTATACAAGTTTTGAAGTTGCCCAACAAAACTATAAATAAAGTTAAACATATTTTGTGTTTGTTGATATTTTTCACTCTATTTGCTTAATTTTATCTCTTGTTCAAACAGATTCTAAACCGGCCAATAAAATAATAAACTCATCTTAACAAAAAATTTACCCTCAAATTTAACATTTGTGGTCTACTCATTATGTGAAAAACCCAGTAAATCCTCACTTGCAATTCTTAACTTTTTCGCATAAAAAGTTAGGAGTTGCAAACAAACAACCTTTACAAAAACAATTACTCCATCAATTGTTGGGTAGTCGCAGTAGGCGAACACACGCAGAGCTCTGATTTTCGTTGAATATTAAAGTTTTAGAGTTATTTTTTTGTCAGATTAAATTAAAGTACTTAATTTTGCCGTCAGTTTAGTTCTCTATAGTATTAATAAAAATTTAATGATTTAGAAACAATGAAATCAACAGGTTACGTGTCACCAGAAATTTTGACACTTGAATTTGAAGTAGAAGCAGGATTTGCTGCATCTGCAGTAGCAACACAAAACGGCTCCTCTCAAATTGAGGGGCTAGGAAACGGAGGTAGTTTTGACCCTTGGTATTAAAAAATGACAGCGATGAAAAGAATTACACTAACATTGGCTGCGACTATGTTTTTAGCAGCCTGTTCTGAGAAGGGCACCCCTATTGTACCTGGGGATAACGAAATGGTACAGATTACTGTAAACGCAAAATCACCTAGTACAGATGCCAACACAAAAGTTGCATTAAACCTTCTGAACAATAGCATCACTTGGAGTGCTGATGGCTTAAGCGATAATTGTACTGCATTTACAATGGATAATGCAAACAGCACCTATCTTATGACTGGTGGAACTACTACTACTACTGATAATAGCTTACAATTTACAGGCGAGGTTCCTGCTAGTGTGGATCCATACGCAATGATGATGGCCTATCCATCTTTTGGCCATAGCGATAGACGTACTCCAAAACCGCAAATGCTTGATGTGAATGGTGAGCAAAGATTATGCTTGGTTGTAGATTTTGATGAAGATCCTTCTACACCTAATGTTATTAATAGTTCGTTTGACTTAAGTGCTGAATCTACTATTACTGCTGTAACTATCTTTGATGCAGTAGCTAAAGAGGCTAGTAAATATGCACCTATGCTAACTACTAGCTTTGATGTAAATACACAAACTGGAGCTACTACTCTATCATTCCTCTACCCTATCTACAATGTATTTTTTCTAAATATTTCAGCTGACACTTCGTGGCCTCTTAATAGTGTTGAATTATCTATGATATTTAGCGCTATTCGTGTAAATATTCATAGTACAGATGGCACAACAAATGTGTTTGCAAACCCTACTTCTTTTCCTTTAATAGAGGGTAATACGCAATATGATGATCTAACAACTCTGGATGAAAATTCTGACCCTGTAATTAGTAAGACTTATAATCCATATAAAAGTCAACCTATTTACGGAGGTTATACTTTTGGAGATGCTAAAACAACAAATGCAAGTATGCAGATCGACTATAACTTAGGTAGAGAAGTAACATTTAATGACTTTGCTGGAGGTGTTGAAATCGGAGGTACACATACTCAACTAATGATTCCTGTGATTTTCCCGCCATTTGTTACAGATGGTACATCAGGAGATACGAGAGATATTCTGGTTACGCTAGATTTTCTAGATGTAAATGGAGAGGCAATCTTTGAAAGAGATAGAGAAGGTAAAGCTTTCTATTTAAACATACCATCAAGCAAAATTCATATTGGTAATTCCTATACACTTCTAATGAATTTAGATTTATAGAAACCTGTGAACTAATTCAAAATAAACATAGAGTAGGAGAAGACGAAAGTTAGTAGTTTTCTCCTATTTTTGTTTTGATAATCTTATCATATCTATATTTTGGGGCTTCTACCAAAAGCAAAAATTCATATCACCGTATCTACAAGTAAAAGAAGTATTAAAGAAGCTTATAAATAATTTTATAACAAACATTTTTTTTGAATCACCATATATGGCACAGTAAAATTAGTTGCTTTTGTCAAAAGGTTATTCTTAGCAATATTTCTACCTCGCATATAATTTAAAATTGATTACGGAAAGAGAAAAAACAATTCAATACTTATTTGAAAATCAAGACTCTAAATATCGAGATTTTCATTCAAAACTAATACCTGGAACTGAAGATATTATTGGGGTTAGAGCACCAATACTTCTCAGAAGTTAGCAAAACAAATAGCTAAAGGTGATAAGCAGATTGCCACTGCTGTAGGCAATTCGAAAGCATCGAGAGCAATAGGAATGGCTAATAACAAAAATCCTATTACAATAGTTGTACCTTGCCATAGGGTTTTGGGTAGCAATTGTTCGCTTGTGGGATATGCTGGCGGATTGGAACGAAAAACGGCATTTTTAGAGATTGAGGGTAACAATCTGTTTAAACATGCCTCACCTATGAATAAAAACTATATATAGCAATTTACCTGATAAATTTATTATATTAAAAGAGCATACAAAAAAACCACCGTAAAATCTAGAATTGATATTTCACGGTGGATTTTATTATTATAGATTATGATTAGAAATCTACCTTCTCACCATAGTAACAAGCATTGAACACCTTTTCAAGTTCATCTTGTGTCGGTACACGAGGATTGAAACTTGTACAAGGATCAGCCATAGCATCTGCTGCCATTTGCTTAACATTTGCACTCCACTCTTCTTCCGATACCCCCCACTCTTTTAATGAACCTGCAATATTAACATCGCTGCGTAGCTTCTCAATTGCTTGAGCAAAATCTTCTGCTGTAGCTCCACCAACTAACTTTGCAAGTTCTGCATACCTCTCTGTTGATGTTGAGTTAAAACGAATAACATTTCCCAAAACAATTGCGTTAGCACATCCGTGAGGAACGTGGAAACGGCCTCCAATTTGATGAGCTAAAGAGTGAGCTATACCTAACCATACATTAGTGAATGCGTATCCACCTAGACACGAAGCATCGTGCATATTTTGGCGTGCTATACCATTTTCAGGTTCGTTGTAAGCTGTTTGAAGGTTTGCAAAAATCAACTCAATACCACCTTTAGCCATTGCATCTGCATAATTACTCTCAACATTTGACACATAAGCCTCTACGCAGTGAGTCATTGCATCAAGACCAGTATTTGCTGTAACCTCTTTAGGCATAGATTTACATAATTCACCATCTACAATAGATAAGTCGGGTAATAACTCAAATGAAACCAAAGGATATTTAACACCTTTATCTGTATCTGTTATAACTGCTAACGCTGTGATTTCTGTTCCTGTTCCACTTGTTGCTGGGATAGCCACAAAACGAGCCTTATTACGCAACGGAGGAATACCGCAAACCTTAACCATCTGCTCAAATTCAAGTTCAGGATGTTCATAGATTGCCCACATTGCCTTAGCAGCATCAATAGCTGAGCATCCACCTAAGCCAATAACCCAGTCAGGTTGAAACTCTTCAAATGCCGCAGCTCCACGACGTACAGTGTTAATTGAAGGATCAGCCTCTACACCAGAAAATACAGTGTGCTCTATATTTATCTCATCAAGAATAGCCTCTACACGAGCTAATGTACCATTCTCTTTTACAGATTTACCGCCAATTACAATAATTGCTTTTTTACCAGAGATATTTTTAAGCTCTGAAAGTGAACCTAAACCGTAGTAAAGGTCGTTTGTTTGAAATAATTTTGCCATAACTTTTTGTTTTAAAATTCTATTATGGCGCAAAGGTAAAGTGATATATTAAAACAAATTTATACATTTGCGCCCATTAGTTGTATAAAGACGCAAATGTATAAATCTCTATTGAGCTATCTTCTTTTTAAGTTCAGATGGAGTACATCCAAACTTCTGCCCTATATATTTATTAAGTGCTGATTGCGAATCAAAGCACAGCAAATAAGCAATCTCCTTAAGAGGCATCTCTTCATACATAAGTAACTTTTTTATCTCTAAAGATAGGCGTTCGTGAATCAAATCTAGAGCGGTATCATTAACATATCGTTTGCAAAGCAGATTAAGCCTTTTTGCCGATACACCAAGTCTGTCGCAGTAGTTCTGTACTTTACGGTCGTGCCTAAAATCATTATCTATAAGTCTGCGAAACTCCATAAACAGCTCAAAATCTTTATCTTTCACTCCCTTAAAATTATTTGAAGCCGTTGAATCTATGGTCTTTAGAATTATTATCTTTGAAAGGAACTTCACTTCTATCTTGCGAATGTTATTATAGGGCTCTTCAAGTCGTTTTATATGCTCTTTTATCGCGATAATCTCATTAAATTGGTCAATATTTTGCACCGTATAGTTTATTGCATTTACCCTCTTATGAAGATCAACATTATACTCTTTTAGTTCTGTTGCAAGTATCTCTGAACAGAATATTGTATGATCGAACATTACCGCCTCCCCTTTGGCGTTACTAGACAACGATAGAGAATATATTTGCTGGGGAAAAACAAAACAGATTGCAGGAGCCTTTACATCGTGTTTTTGAAAATCAATAAATATATGCCCCTCTCCCTCTTCAATCATTATAACTTGAAAGAAAGAGTTGCGATGTGTCTGTGAAAGAGTTTGCAGAAATTCATCATCTAATACCTTTAGAGCAAAACTATCATATTTACTCTGTGAAACATACTCTTTTAATGCTATATTTACTATCTCCACATTTTTTCTTATTATACGATGCAAATATAACACTCTATTTGTAAATTTAGGCACTTTTAAGTATTGTAATTAAAGCACCCGTAGGACAAATAAATCGGCAATATGGGCGAGGCGTAAAGATTGATAGCACCAAGAATAGTGCAGCCATTATAAGCACCACTGTTGATGCTGACTCCAAGATAAAAGCTGAGAAAACCTCATAGTTTATCAGGTCATTACCAATTCCTAACCACATTAAAAACATCAATATCGCAAATATATAGTAGCGAATATTATTGAGCACTTTAGCCGTTTTTTGTCCTATTTTCAATCTCGACACAGGTATAAATCCTATCAATTCTTGCGCTGCTCCCATCGGGCAATGGTGGTGACAATAGGTACCTTTTTTACCCAAGAGTGGCATTAACAAGGTGATAGCAAGCATAGTAAGGGTAATTATCGAGAGTGTAAAATTCACACCATTTGAAACCCATGCAGTAATTGAGACAAGAGACAAGAAGCTGCCACACTCTCATTTTCTTGTTTTTTATCCCGATAAAGGTCATAACAACACCAAAAAGTAAGACCAAAAGACCTGCAATTCCCTTAACTCCAATCTCGGCAAGTAGACTCTCTTTGGGAGCTTGTGCATTAGTCACAAATTGCGCTGCACGCTGCACATTCTCAATTATTGCCTTTGAACTATATGTTGCTCCCGATATTGCATCTATCTGCATCATTGCTGCTTCTGTAGGAGATGCTCCAATCCATTTGTTAGCAAGTCCACTCTCAACAACCTGCTCAAAGAACTCAGGGGTCTCAGAATTTTCTAGATAGGTAACACTTACTATTATGTTATTTTTAATACGTAGTTCAACTGGTGTGCGTCCAGCAAACCCCACAACATCCTCTGCTAATGAGGTTGAATTTATGACTCTCTCGCCATTTTCACCCACCGTTTCTACTGGTATAACTACCTCTGCTGCTTTTGGTTGAAGAATCTCTTTAACTGGGGTCCCTCCTACTGAATCACAATGTTTACAATATATCTTACTCTCTCTAACATAACTATTTAAATCTATTTTTGTGTATTTTATTGGGGTTCCACTTATCTTTCACAGCCTTTGGCGAGTTAGGATAGCCCATAACAACAACATTTAGAGGTGTAATATTATCGGGAAGATTAAGAATCTCTCTCACCTTTTTTACTGTCTCTGCGTGTGGGTGTGTCGTAGTCCAAACTGCCCCTACGCCAAAATACTCGGCAGCAAGTAGAATATTTTGTGTTACAGCAGCACAATCTACAGTCAGGCGGTGGAGGCGGAGCGAAACAGTGCCCAAATTGCTCTCTACCAATCGCAAGTGAATCCACACTTTATGCTCAACACAAGCGACCAAGATAAGGTTCTAATCTCGGACGAGGTAAAATATATTGGCGAGTATATCGATATTCATCGCCTGAGACTAAGCGAGCATACTGAGGTAAATTATATTGTTGATATTGATGACCCTACACAGACTATCCCTCCAATGTTACTTATCGCCTTTGTAGAAAATGCCTTTAAATATGGCGTATCATCAGCAAAACCAAGCACAATAAACATATCTATCACACTCAAAGAGAAGCATTTCACATTTGATATGACAAACTCTATTATCTCTCGTGGTGCAGAGTCCACAGGAATAGGTATTAAAAACAGTCGCAAGCGTTTGGATTTGCTATATCCCTCTGCCTACACGCTCGTATCTGAGGATAGAGACAAGGAGTATAAAACCCTTCTAACTATTGAATTATGAAATGTATCGCGATAGATGACGAGTGGGTAGCTTTGGCTGTAATTAACAACTACTGCCCAAATTACCCCTATATACAACTCTCAACATTCACAAACCCAATTGAAGGGCTGCAAGCTATTAAGGAGCAACGCCCCCATATTGTGTTTCTAGATATTGAGATGAAGGATTTTTCGGGCTTGGACATTGCTGCAGAACTACCTGAAGGGGTAATTTTGATACTCACCACGGCACACGTCCACTATGCGTTGAAGGGTTATGAAGTATATGCTATTGATTTCTTGGTAAAACCATTCTCGCCCAAACGATTCGCCTCTGCTGTAGAGCGTGCAAAGCAAATTTTAGAGAGCCGGACAAACGGCAAATCCCAAAATGAGATCATCACTATAAAGGTTGAATATCAGAGTGTAAACGTTATAGTATCCGAAATTTCACATATAGAATCTATGGATAACTATATAAAAATCAACACAATAAAAGGTAAAGCAATTTTAACTAAAATGAGTCTAAAACAAATTTTGGAGCTACTACCTAGTTGTGACTTTTTGCGCGTACATCGTTCGTTTGTTGTCGCTCGCTCGCAAATTTTATCCTACACAAAGCAGCAGATAATGTTGCACTCTGGGCCTGTAGTTCCTATCGGTAGAAACTATATTGGCATACTACCTTAATTTGTTATTACGCTCTCTATCCTTAATAATACTCCCCATATTCTCCTTAGACCAGACTACAAGCGGTTTAATGAGAGTCATAAATGAGTGTGCTCTATCTGTAAGAGAGTACTCTACTTTAGGTGGAATTGTTGGGTAGGCTTTACGCAAAACAAATCCATCCTCCTCCAATGTGCGAAGTGTTACTGTTAGCATTTTTTGTGAAATATCAGGTAACTCTCGTTGTAGCTCTTTGAATCTGATTACCCCTTTAATTTGTAAAGTATACAACACTAAAAGTGACCATTTATCGCTAACTCTAGAGAGAACATTACGTACAGGACACTCAGGATCAAAACCATCTCTTAATCTTATTTTACTCATAATTCTTCACAATATTAGGCTACAAAAGTAACTAAGAATATTTTATAAACTAAAACAAAATTAAAAAATGAAAAAAATGCACCCATCACCTATGCAGATTACCTCATTTGAGGCAATAGACGCAACTATAGGCGAATTGAAAAAGGCACTAAAATCTGGTTGTGAAATATTTATTGGTTCACACGGAGCTGTTGCAAATGCAGAAGATGTTAAATTTCTTATTGAATATTTAGAAAAAATGAAGAACTTAAAGGCGGCAAATGGAGATGCTGCAGAATTTGCAAAAGAGCTCAAAGCTGCATATCCATCGCTTGCAGGTGCAGAAAACATAGAAGAACTTGCAAAAAATCTTTATAAATAATAAAAATTATGAGACAGATTGATATAAAACCACTCTTGGAACAACTCCTTAGCGAAAGAGAAGAGTATCAAAACATTACGATACCAAATGAGTATATAGAACAGCGAGGCTTATTACGTTCACTTTTGAATATGCGCCCAGCTCGTCCCATTCACCAAGAGTGGATCAATCTGCAAGATAGAGAGTTAAAGCAACAACTCATAGAGAAGGGCATTGTTGAGATTAAGAATATATCCACACTTGCGAACCACCCGAATATTCGTTTGTGGCAAGGCGACATTACACGCCTTAATGTTGATGCCGTTGTCAATGCTGCTAATTCTCAGATGCTAGGGTGCTTTATTCCGCAACATCGCTGTATAGATAATGCAATTCATTCATCAGCTGGGTTGCAACTGCGAGAAGAGTGTGAGAGATTGATGCAGGCACAAGGTTATACAGAACCTACTGGTAGGGCAAAGATCACAAAAGGATATAACCTTCCATCGCGATATATTATCCATACAGTTGGGCCAATTATTCAAACTGAACACCCATTACCTCACCAAGAAGAGGAGCTTGCATCGTGTTATCGTGCCTGCTTGCAATTGGCAGAGGAGCAAGAATTGAACAGTATAGCATTTTGTTGTATATCAACAGGTGAATTTTGTTTTCCAAATGAACTCGCTGCTAAAATTGCTATTAATACTGTTATGGAGCATAACTTTAGATCGCTTAGAACCATTATATTTAACGTGTTTAAAGACCAAGATTATGAAATATACTCAAGATTACTCAGATAAAATAGCACAAGCAAAAAAAGCTCTTCAAGACGCTGATATTGTGATTATTGGTGCTGGTGCAGGGCTATCAGCCTCAGCTGGGATTGAGTATAGCGGTAAAAAGTTTGAACTTGATTATCGAGAATATATTCAACGTTATAATTTTACGGATCTCTACTCGTCTGGTTTTTATACCTTCTCTACGCTAGAAGAGCGCTGGGCATATTGGGCAAAGCATATCTATACCTGTCGTATAGAACCTGGGGCACTACCACTCTATAAAGAGTTATTGAAGTTAGTGGAGAGTAAAGATTATTTTATTTTAACTACAAATGTAGATGCTCAATTTGAACTCTCAGGATTCAATATTGAGCGTATTTTTGCAACCCAAGGCGATTATCTTTATTTGCAGTGTGAGATTGGTTGTCACCACAAAATATACAATTGCCAAGATCTGGTAGAAAAGATGCTAGCTTCAACTAAAGAGTGCCAAATCCCTACGGAGCTAATCCCCTACTGCCCTGTGTGTGGTAAACCAATGGATACTCATCTTAGAAAAGATGGTAACTTTGTGCAGACCAAAGAGTGGTATGAGGCTGCTAATAGATATGAGAAGTTTGCAATAGCCTCTCTTTCTAAACGAACAGTCTATTTAGAACTTGGCGTGGGTTACAACACACCAACAATAATCCGCTATCCATTTGAGCAAATGACCCACAGAAACAATCAAGCAACTCTCATTCGTATAAATAGAGAGTACCCACAAGCCATTTCTGAAAATATATCAAAAACTATATCTTTTAATCAAGATATCAACACAATTGTGGGTGAGTTAAAAAAGTAATTTACATCTAAAACTTACATAAAAACAATATTTCCATACGATTGTTGTATTATATAATTTTACAAAACAATTAATTATCGCGATAAAAATTATTAATTTATAAAATATAATCAGAATGGATACTTTAAATGTTGCCACACAGTGCGCTAGAGACGAGATTTTCTCTTCTAAATTCTTTATTGTTGCTGCAGTGATATTTATTGCAGGTGCTATTGGTTTTTGGGTAATAGGAAAATCAGAACTTGCAAAATCGTTTACTACTCCTATGCTGGTTTGCGGCACACTGCTTTTAGTGATTGGCGTTGGACTTGTTTACAACAATCAGACAAGGGTAAAAAATTTTACTGAGACATATAACAAAGATAAAATAGAGTTTATCAAATTGGAGATTGAGAGAACAGAGAAGACTATTATTCAGACAGAAAAAACCATATTTAGATGGATCCCGATAATTATTATAATTGCTGCATTGCTAATTATTTTTATAGACAAACCAGCTTGGAGAGCCGCCAGCATATCTATAATTGCAATGATGATAGTGCTTCTATTTGTGGATAGTAACTCTCATTCAAGAATTAAAGCATATAATGAAATTCTAAAAGAGAAAATAAAGTAAGAGACAGGGTATATTGCCTCTTTTTTTCATAGCTATATAGGTGTATGGATAGTTAGTTGTTACCGCAATTCGCCTTTTTTATAGAGTAGATTTGCATTTTCGTAGATTATATTTTAGTATATCAATATAATACAGAATATTTGTGATAATTATAAATCACAATATAAAAATCGATGAAAATAGCTTTAAAGTTACTGCCTCTTTTAATTTTATTCACTACACCCTTTATACAATCGTGTAAAAATGAAGGAATTACGCCTGAATCCAATGAACCAGAATCACCTCAAGTGGAATTAGAACCATCTATCGGTGAATATATCTCTGTTGATAAAGCTGCATATAATGGAACACTTGTAATTAACGAATTTGCTAGTCAAGAGGATTTTATCGAACTTTTTAATAATGGATCAGAAGCAATAGATCTAAGTGGTTATAAATTGAGTGATGATAAAGGACTGGATCGTAGCGATTTATACATTTTTCCTGAGGGTACAACCATAGATGCAGGTAGCTACTATCTATTAAAGCAGAATGATGAGGCTCAAGATGGAAGTAGTGAGTTTACTTTTGGTATAGGGAGTAGTGATCAAATCTATCTGTACAGCGCTGATAATAGCATAGTAGATCATATTGTTCTTCCCGATAACAATACATATGCATTCCACCAAGATGGGAGATCCTATGGTAGGCATAGTGATGGTGCTATTGAATTGGTGCTATTTATGACAGCTACCCCTGGAGCCGAAAATATCGCAACTGATGAGGTATACGGAGAAGGTAGTCTATACGAAGACTGGACAAGTGAAACACACAGTAATAGCACATCCCCTATTTATGATGTTGTATTTGCACAAAATAATGTTCTAAGACTTGATATAACTATAAATTCTGCAGATTGGAATGCTATGCGCTCTGACTTAAGTAGTAATTACAGATATATTATGAGCGATGGTACAGACTATACCCCAATAATGGTTCCGTGTAGAGTGACATTTAATGATATAGATTGGTATAACGTTGGAATTAGATACAAAGGGAATTCTACACTTGAAGGCGCATACTCACAAGGGGTATACAAAGTATCTATGAAATTAGATTTTGACGAATATGAGGATAATTTTCCTGCGCTTAAGAATCAACGTTTTTATGGATTCAAACAGCTTAATCTAAACAATAATTACCAAGATGACTCTTTTATGCGAGAGAAGGTTGCCTCTGATCTCTTTCGTGAATTTGGAATCGAAGCCGCTCATACAGCTTTTTATGAGGTATATATAGATTATGGCTCAGGTTCACAATATTTTGGTCTATACACAATGGTTGAAGAGGTTGATGATACGGTTATTGAAACTCAGTTAGAAGAGGGTGGGAATTTATATAAACCAGAAGATGATGCAGCCTCTTTTAAGCTTGGCTCTTATAATCAAGATGAGTTTAATCTTAAAACAAATGAAGAGACTTGTGATTATAGCGATGTTCTTGCTCTATATAACACCCTACACAGCAGTAAACGTACATCTGACATAGAAGCTTGGAAAAATGAATTAGAGAGTATATTTGATGTAGATAGATTTCTTAAGTGGCTAGCTGTAACAGCAACTATTCAGAATTGGGACAGCTATGGTAATATGACTCAAAATTACTATCTCTATAACGATCCTAAAAATTCACTCTTAAAATGGATTCCGTGGGATCATAATGAGGCGTTTATATCTGGAAAAGGAAATCGTATAGCACTAGGACCAAACTACAGTGGTGTAGGTAATGATTGGCCACTAATAAGCTATTTAATGGCTGTAAATGAGTATGAAGAGAGTTATGAGGGGTATTTAAGAGAGTTTATAGAGAATATTTTCACTGTTAGCAAGATGCAGGCTACTTATGAGAATTACTTTCAACTAATTAAAGAGTATGCTTATGCCGAACAGAGAAATTACACCTTTTTGAGCAGCGATGCCGCGTTTAACAGTGGTGTATCAACGCTCAAGAATCACGCGTTAACTCGTTATAACACAATTAATAATTACATACAATAAGCATAATAAAATGAGAAAAGTAAAATTATTTGCAACTCTTGCAGCAACTTTTATGTGTGTATATGGTTATACGCAGCAATTAAGCTATAAGATAAATGCAACAGGGCAGACTCTCTGCTATGATGAAAATGGAAATGTAATAGAGACACCCAAAAAGGGAGATAAGCTCTATGGTCAAGACGCTAACTACACTAGCGGTACTAAGATGTCATTCAAAGATAATGGAGATGGCACCATTACAGATCTAAACACAGGACTTATGTGGCAACAGACACCACCAATAGAGGGTATGACGTGGGCACAAGCTAAGGAGTATTGTGAAAATTTGGAGTTTGGTGGCTATTCTGATTGGCGACTTCCAACACTTAAAGAACTTTTTTCGTTAAGTAATTTTAGTGAAGGTTGGCCATATCTTGATAGTGAGTATTTCAACTTAGCTGGCAATCAAATATCTAAAAATCAACAATATTGGGCAGATAATAAATATACAGGTGAGACAGTAGAAGGCGGCAATGATGCGGCATTTGGTGTAAACCACGTAACTGGTCATATTAAGGCGTATCCTGCAGGTTCAAATACGAGAAACAGAGGCAATGTTAATCAAGGTGAGCGCCCTGCCCCTCCTCAGATGAGAGAAGGCGAACAAGGTAGAAATGGACAAAATAGAAGCGGAGAACGCTCACCTATGCAAGCAAGAGAAGGGAATCGAGGTGACAGACCTATGGGAAATCCAATGGCTAAACAAGTACGCGCTGTTAGAGGAGATGTTTATGGTAAAAACAATTTTATTGATAATGGTGATGGTACTATCTCGGATTTAGCTACTGGGCTTATGTGGGCTAAAGATGACAATGGAAAGGGAATAGAGTGGGTTGATGCACTACCTTATGCAGAAGGTGCTACACTTGCTGGATATAATGATTGGAGGTTGCCAAATGTAAAGGAGCTACAAAGTATCGTAGATTACTCACGAGCTCCAAGTAATAAAAGTGTAGAGCCTGCAATAGACCCTATTTTTGACTCTACTCCATTTGTGAATGAAGCTGGTGACAATGATTATGGTTACTATTGGACTAGTACATCTGCTTGTTTCACAAAAGGTAGACCATTCCACTTTGCTTGGTACGTTGCTTTTGGACGAGCTGTAAATGATCAAGGTAAAGACTTTCACGGTGCTGGAGCTGTTAGATTTGATCTAAAAAGTGATAACGGAATGGTAGTAGAGGGAGACGAAGAGAGATGTTATAATTTTGTTCGTTTAGTTCGTGTCATTCCCACAAAATAACTAACTTTGCTATGATGAAGAAAGAGCAAAAAATAGCAACAATAGAGTTCACTGTAATAGTATTACTGTGGACTCTTGTTGTGATCACCCCATTGCTATTTATGAGTGATCTCAACCAAAACTGGAGATCTATTCACGTTATGTGGGTGGAGTGTGCAGTGGTTGGATCTATCTTTCTTATCAATAGATTTTTTTTGATGCCTCTCCTATTTTTCAAAAAAAAATATACATTATATATCACGTCATTAGCTCTACTTTTTATCATTCTAAGCATATTTATTATCTACTTTGATGGAGTAAATAAAATTCTTTCACTCTTTACAGAAGGCAACTCTGAATATGCTAAGCAACCTACAATGAAAAGAGCGTCGCCTCATCATTTACAATCTATACCTCCTCCACGTAACGCTCCACTTATACCACCTATGATTAGTGTATTGATTCTTTCAGCTATTGTTATTGCACTTGATATGGGGCTTAGCATTGCAATGAGATGGGTGTTATCAGAAAAGAAAAGAGCAGAGATAGATCGGGAGAAAACAAAGGCTCAACTAACAAATTTACAGAGTCAGATAAGTCCACATTTCTTTATGAATACACTCAACAATATTCACGCTCTGGTAGATATAGATTCTACACGAGCCAAACAGACAATAATAGAATTATCTAGCTTAATGGATTATCTATTATACGACGCAGAGAATAAAGAGCAAGTTTCATTACAAAGAGAATTGGATTTTATTAGTAGCTACATAAATCTTATGCGCATAAGGTTCTCAGATCTGGTGAAGATAGATATTTCATACAAAGAGCGTGTACCACAAATTAAAATTCCTCCTTTTCTATTCCTAAATTTCATTGAAAATTCATTTAAGTATGGAGTTGATAGTGAACTTGAATCATTTGTTAAAATAGAATTTGATTTTAGTGATGAGGCAATTAAAATGAGTGCAATAAATAGCAACCATTCTCAGAGTGAAAAAAGGCATAGACGCGGGGTTGGAATAACCAATTCTAAAAAGCGATTAGATCTGCTTTATGGCAAACAATATACTCTAGATATAAGAGAAGATAAAAATATATATTCTGTAATCTTAAAAATACCTATTATATGATTAGCTGCATAGTTATAGATGATGAGCCTCTTGCTTTGCAACAATTGAAGCAATATGTAGAAGAGACTCCTATTTTAAAATTATGTGGAAGTTTTAACTCTGCCACAAAAGCACTTGAATATCTACGAGATAGCAGTGTTGATTTGCTCTTTGTTGATATAAATATGCCTCGTATTTCTGGGTTAGAGTTTGTTGAGGCTTTGCCATCTGATGTAAAAGTTATTTTTGTAACAGCCCATCGGGAGTATGCCCTTGAAGGTTTTACACTAGATGCTGCTGATTACTTGCTAAAACCTTTATCTTATGGTGTATTTTTAAAATCGGTAGAGAAGGTACACAATAGGTACTTTAATAGAGGTGTTAAAGATATAATAGATAAAGATTATACATTCTTAAGATCTGGAAATCGCACCATTCGGGTAAATTTTAATGAAATACTTTATATAGAATCAAGAAGAGAGTATTTAGATATATTTCTTAATAATGGTGAAACTGTTACTACACTTGCAACATTAAGTAATATGCTAAAAAAATTACCTCACAACCATTTCATAAAAGTTCACCGTTCATTCATAGTGAACATTAGAGAAATAAAAATTTTGGAGCGCAATTCAATCGTTTTTGGCAAACAATATATCCCTATTAACGAGCAAGCAAAGGAGATAGTTATGAAGTTTATAGAACAGAAGTAATAGTAAACTTTGCTCTCAAATATTTAGTAACATCAAATATTATTCACTAACCAAACAACCTCTCCAATACCACTTCCAAATATGGAGGTGTATCAACCTCTTCACTCTTAATTGATTCAATAAAAAGTGTACCAGAATCTGTAAGTGTGAAGTACATTTGCCTTTTATCCACCTCTCCCAAAACTCGTTTGACATATCCCTTATTTTCAACAGATTTAATTATTTTAGAGGCATTTGAGGTAGTCAATCCCAGTAATTCACTTATTTCTCCCGATGACAACCTCTTATTTTTTAATAGAGTGCATAACGCCATCCCCTCATTAAGTGAGACCCCAAATCTTTTTTCAAAATTTATCTCAAACTGAATTATAGAGCGTTGTAAATCTCTAATTTTACACAATTTATCCATAATAACTAGCTAATACTAACTGCTCTTTTACCGCAAAATTCCACACATTCACCACACTCAACACACTTTTGTGCATCAATTACAGGAAGATCAAAACCATTTTGACTAATCGCCCCTACTGGGCAAATTTTAACAAGTGGGCAACTATGATTCTGCGGACATCTATTTTTATCAATTACTAATGACATAACTCTCTATTTTTATATTTATTTAATTATTTTTCTTCTCACTTTTTCTAAACATACCTAACAATAGGCTACCCATTAACGCTCCCCAAATAATACTCATAGTTGGAGAAGAGGTAATAGGACAAGTACCACTAGTGCAGCCAACAAATTTCCAATAAAGAAATCCACCAGCTGCACCAATTAATGCTCCAATAATCTCAAGTTTAAATTTTTTAATAATATCATTCATATTTCATCTTTTTTTATCTCGATAATGAGACAACAAAGATGTGATTTATTTTCCAATAAAACAAATTTCCATTGGAAATAAATTACAGTTCGTGAAATCGATTTATAAAATCCTTTAATGCCCAAACCTAGATCTATCAATCTCCTTACGCTCCCTCTTTGTATAACCCCCAAACTTATATGCAATATTCAAAGAAAATACTCTCCCATATCTACCTGTGTACAAATTAAGCCTCTGCCCCATCCACTCCTGATTCACTTTGGGCAAGCGACTCTCAAAAATATCACTGCATTTAGCTACAATATCTAGTTTATAATTGAATAGTGCCACCTTTACACCAACATCAACTCCAATACTATGCTCCATATCATAAAGTCCTTGTATAGATGGTGATTGATATGTTCCATTAATCTCTAGAGAGAGTTTGTTGTTAAATTTTATGATATTATCCAGCTTTGCAACTCCTACCCAAGCAGAACGATTAAATGATGAACCAAAAAAATCATCACTTCTCTGCTCCATTCGTAGCCCTATTAAAGTGGCTTTTGAACTCAACCACCCCCCAATACTAAATGGCAACATAATATTTGCCCCATATTGACGAGAGTAATTATAATTTGTAGATTTATAAATTAAAGAGAGTTTATCGGGAGAAAGATATGCATTCTGAGTAAAGTAATCCTCTGTTTGTGATGCAAATAGCACAAAAATATATCTTTGTTTATGAATATAGATAACTTGAGATGAGTAGTTGCGCATAGGTCTTAAGAGTGGGTTACCGTGTACCTCTGTATAGCCATCAATATAGCTAATTGCCTCTTGCAACATCCAATATGAGGGATATGTTTTATCCGACGAGATATTGGCTTGCAGAATACTATTTTGATTAAACATCCACGTAAAATTGGCTTGCGGATAGAGCATCCAAGCCTCCTCTCCTTGCAAATTATAATACTCCCCAGTAAGCGAAGCTGCAAGTGACCCTTTAGAAAGATTCTTACTAAATCCACCATACACCTCCCCTCTCCACTCCGTTAGGCGTGAATCAGTATCAAATGTCTCAACAGCTCCATCTATTGCACTATAGTACTGAAAATCTTCATCTTCTGCCCAAGACACCTTTGCCCCATAACTTACCCCCCAACTATTCTTAAGTGAATGTTTCATATCAGCATAAATATTTACTCGCGACACATTTTGTCCAGAATTAATATCAAAAGATGTCTCATTTTTATCGCGATAAATATTAGTTAAATAACCAGAGCTCATAGTCTCATACAACGTATAGTCACTCCCGATATCAAACCCATTTTTAGCCCTATATCTGAGTGAAATATTGTGTAGAGAATTGTTGCCCTTTTTATCGCTTATAGACTCTACAAAAGAGCCACTAGAGTTGGTTGTTGAGTTAAAATACGGGGATATTTCACCATTATAAACTATGCTTAAAGATTCTCCCTCCTCTGGAGTGTACTCTAAAGCTGCCCTTGCAATATGCTGTTTACCAAACGATTCAATATCTCCAAGCTGCTCAATATTAAGAACTTGCCCCCCCACAGTATGCACCGTACTAAGTTGAGTCTCTTGAGGAGAGTAGTAGTTATTATAGCCATACATCACATCAGCGGACCATTTGGGGTTAGTCACAACAAAACTACCTCCAGTGCCCCAAGTACTCTTACGTTGTAGAGCATAACCAGAGCGTAATTCACCTGAATATGAATAGTCATTATTCTGTTTTATCACTAAGTTTATTGCTGCTCCTCGTACCCCATATTCAGGCGGTGCACTATATATCACCTCAGCAAGCTTAACTCTATCTACTGGCATAGACTTAAGAGTATTTACTAGTTGATCTGCACTCATAGTGGTAGGTTTTCCATTAATTATAATGGTTACAGCTCCTGCACCAGCTAATTGCATCACTCCATTCTCCTCATAGATTCCAGGTAACTTACTCAACACCTCATAAGCATTAGATGCGGTAGTACCACTAGTGAGCTGCTTTATATTATAACTTAATTTACCATCTTCAACTTTAACCGAAGAGCGATATGCTTTTAGAGTTACCTCCTCAATTTTAGTAGTTTTAGATGTGTCATTTAACTGTTCAGATAGATTAGCATTTTGTGCCATCAGAGGCTCTGAAATCACTAATAATAGTAGTAAAAATAGATTCTTTGTCATAACTAAATTGTATTATTTCTCAAACACAAAATTAGTTATAGAACACTCCGAATCATAATATTTACGCCTTACCTTTCAATCACAAATTCACTGATTATCAATATATTAAAAAACAAAAATCTTACTCTACGAGAAATAGCTCAAAAACTCACTCTCACATCCATTTGTAACGCTCAAAATCTTACGCTTTAGTTTAGATTTAAGAGTATAAACACCACCTAGTGTCATCCCAAGCATTACACTAATCTCCTGCGGAGAGAAGCCTGCAATTATAAGTGCTGCAAAATTGTAATTCTTTTTTGTCCAACCTGGAAACTCGCTTTTTAATCTACTCACATTTCCATCGCGATAAATATCTGTTATCTCCACAATATCTGCAAGCATTTGATCACTCAATGCAAGATCTCGCATCTTTTCAGCAAAGCGACTCCCCTCTCCATAAGTATAATATGTAGCTGCAATTTGCTGTACCATATCTTTGCGGGAGCCAAGATATTTTTTAATGACGCTCTCTTTTGAATCACTCTCTCGCAATTGCTCAGTAAAGCTATTTGTTGTATTCTTGTAGTTCTCAATCAATGTTAAATACTCTGCAATCTGCTCATTTTGTTTTCTCAATCTTATACGGTAACTTTTAATTGCCCAAAGAGTAGCTCCTAGCAATAATATAAAGAGTAGAATCCAAATATAGAGACGGTAACGCATTTGTGTAACCCTCAATTCATTAGAACTTTTAAGGCTAAATTCCATCTCCACTTGTTTTACTTGATGCTCTCGCATAGCACTATGTAGAGAGTCTGATTTTTGACTATACATTTGTTCATAAACAAGGGCTGCATCCAAATCTCCAGCAACTTTTGCTATCTCAGCTGCACTTTTATAGTACCCTACATTAAGTGTAGTGGTAGTGCTTATCTGCTTAATTCCATTTTTAATATACTCATAAGCTCTCTTTGACTCTCCATTGCGATAGTATAGAAATGCAGATATGGTATTATATAAAAATTGAGGTGATTCACTCCATTCGTGATTACCGCCACTAGCACTAAGTTGAACTACTGTATTATAATCTAATGAATCTCTCATTTTCAATAATTTATCGAGAGGATAAATATCTAAATCAGTTATAACTGCCGATTTTATTATTATCATATCTAACCAAGTTCTTAGCTCTATATCAGTTGTAGAGTCTCTCAACTCATCTAATACCTTTACTCCGTTAGCTTGATCCCCTTCTGCAATTATTACAGAGGCAATCATTAGTTTTGTTAATAGAGCATTTTTCTCATCAAATTGGTTAAAGAATTCAATTGATTGATTATAATACTCCTCTGCCTCTTTATAATAGCTTTGCTCAAAGTAGAGAGTAGCTAAATTATAGTATGTAATAGCAATAAGTTTTAATTGAGTAGTATCAGTTGTTTGTTTATCTAAAAGTGACAGCGCCTCTAAATAACTCTCAGTAGCTCCCTTTCTATCTGCTCTATTTTTCATAGTCTGAGCAAGCCAGAAATAGGCCTCCGCCATCTCTCTTTTTGCGCCTATCTTTTTGTAATAATCCAAAGCTGGAGCAACTATAGAGTCACTATCCACATTTATACCCAACCTATCATAGGTATTAGAGAGCAGGAGTCTATATTTAGCATTTTCGCTCTTAGAGAGATTTTTAACATCAATATCTTTAAGAAGTGCAAGAGCACTATCCGCGTCATTATCAATCAAATTCTCTATCTTAGATACTCCATTATAATTACTCTGCGTACATCCTAATAATAATAGAGTAAAAATAAAGGTTAAAACCGTGTACTTCATTCTCATTAATTCTAATCAAATTCTAATCAATAGCTTACGCCTTACATAAATCTGCAAAACAACAAGCATACTCCTCAATCTCACCACTATCTAGCTTAACATCAAAACTTTGTGTAAAAACTCCCCCTATTCTAAATGGCACTGGATAGGTAAAAATAGGACCATCAAAACAGAATGTATGGTACTCCCCATTCTCTCCATTTACATCTATATCGGGAGAGAGAGAATCAATAAAAGCCCTGTCAATCTCCGCTCCTACCATCTCTTCCCCTAATTTATTTGCCATAGTGGCCACAATAACCGTTCTTAATCCAGAATCCAAAAACTCATCCATCACAACTTTAGAGCTCTTATCCCATAACGGCTCCACCACCTCTATTCCACACGGAGCCAACTGCTCCTCTCTATATTTTTTAATATCCTCTAAAAATATATCTCCAAAGATAAAATGAGTCACCCCCTGCTCCTTAAAATGAGTTACGGCATTAAACATAGAGTTACTATACTCATCCATCCCTCCATTTGGCACTAAATCAACAATATAAAGAGGAATCCCGATGCTCTTTGCTTGAGCCTCCAATAGAGCCAAAGGAATCCTATGCATAGTAGAGTGCTTTGTATCGCGATTTATAGTTGTAAGCAGTGCCACAATATCATATTTTTCCGACTCAATAGCCCGCAATAGTGCATGAGCAGAGTCTTTTCCCCCACTCCAATTAAAAACCGATTTATGTTTCATTCAATTTTTTTTTATCTCGATAAAATATTATTTAAAGATATACGTCTACAATTATAGAGACATTTTATATTACAAAATTAAAAATAATTAAAGTTATGTTACATAAATTAAAAATGAAATTTAAGTATGCTGTTCAATATCTTAGAAAAAGATTAGATTCTATTTATCGCGATATTAATAATAAATAGGGTATTGGCGGTTTGTATTTGTCGTAGAAGTACCTAAATCCATATCATTTTTTTTGAGAGCAAAAATAACAACATGAATTTGTGTCTAAAAAGACTTTATTTGTTACTCAAACAATAATTTTGTATATTCGTAAAAACAGAAACTTTATTTGATCAACGTACCTGCTGGTCAATAACTTAAGGATTCAAATATTTAAGCTATTTGAGATGAAGCGTTTAATATCTATATCTATTTTTTTTACACTATCTCTTGTAGTGGCTTTTTCCCAAGAAAAACTCTATTTGCATTTGGAAAGAGATATGTTTGTCCCAGGTGAACTGGTGCGATTTAAGGGATATATTACTGATTGTGCTGATACTGATTCTACTAGCAATTTTATCTATGTAGAATTACTAAAAGATACGATAATAAATAGGGTAAAAATAAAGAAGTCAGGAAAGGGATTTAGTGGAGCACTACTATTGCAAGATAATCTTTCAGAGGGAAACTATATTCTAAGGGCTTATTCTCGATATCAGATGAATCGTTCCCCTAAGTATATGTATCATACTCAAATCAATATTTGTACTTCAGACCTGCCTAAGCCCCAAATAGCTGCAAAAGATAGTTCCATTTCGATAGAGTTTTATCCTCAAGGGGGAGCATATTTTGATGGGGAACACTCTCTAATAGCTTTTCATACAACTTATTCAAATGGCAATAGTGTATCAATAAAGGGGGAATTAATCAACGGATCTGAGGTCTTGCAAACAATACAAAGTGATGCAAACGGTAGGGGTTCCTTTACTTTTTTTCCACTACCATCAAAAAAATATCATATTCAGGTTTATTTAAATGATAGCCTACACACTTTTCCATTGCCTCCAAGCTCCTCGTCTTCCGTGGCAGTAAGTGTAAATAATACTCAGAGCAAAAATATCGGGATCAAGATTCATTCTACGCTAAGTAATAATAAAGAATCATATCATTTGGCTTTGTTTAATAATAAAGGATCTGCTCTGCTGCATTCATTTTCAGGAGATACAACTCTATCAAAAGTCTTCTTAATTCCTCGTGTATCTATTTCTAATGGTGTGAATTATGCAGTAGCTTTTAGTGATGCAGGTGAAATAAAATCTGTGCGACCATTTTACAACTATAAAAATAGTATCAATCCAGAGTATATTAAGCTATCTGCCGAATTATCAAAAAATGATTCAGGTAATACCCTGATATCTGCCCAACTTTTAGACGCTCAAGGTAAAGGAGTACAAGGTGATTTTTCTATCTCTATTTTACCTGCAAGTAATAAGCAGTTTCTTTCAAAAGATAATATCTATTCCTACTTAAATCTATTGTCAGAGATACCGTATAAAATCAATACAGATACTCTATATTTCAATTCAAATCTTTCATTGACGCAGCAACTTATAAATATTGAGAACTTGTTGTTAACCCAAGATGACTTTTACTATCCACTAAAAGAAACGATATCAGAAGAGAATATTGATACCCTCTCAAAAGAATTTACTCAGCGTATAAGCTGTAGTGTGCTATCCAAGAATAAAAAGGATAAGGGATATATATTAAGCTTGTTTGACCCTATCTCTGAATCTGTTTTTATAAGTGAAATTCCTGCTAATAGGCACTTTATTATTGAAGATTTAGATATCCCAGATGGACGCACCTTTGTTTTAAATGCAACAAATAACAAAGGTAAAAAACGCAGATTGCGTTGGGAACCAGAATTACTGGCAAAATACTTTGATTATCAATCACTTTACCCGATTTTAACTGAGAATATTCAAGTCAAATATAAAGATACCCTAGGGGAAGAATTAATATCCTTTGATAAACTAGTGGAGGCAGAACCTGCAGTTAATACATTAAATGAGGTAGTAATAACAGAAGATAGGTTAATTAGACCAAAAAGAGCTCTCTCTCCCTATAGTATAGTCTTTGAAAAGCGTCAAATGAAAAGTAGAGAAGAGTTAAGCCAGCATGATGATATGGAAATATCCCAATATATATCCTTACTTTATCCTGGATTTCTAAATATTGATGGTACTCTTTATAGTAATAGGGCTGGTGTTATAAAAATGACAGTATCAAAAGAAGGTAAAATAAGTATAATTGCTTCAAAAGAAGAGGTACAACTTTATGTTGATGGAGTGCGGGTAGACGATTGGAATGCTGTAAAAGGAATGAGGATAAAAGATGTAGAAAATCTACATGTATTAAGAGGTAATGAAGGGGCATTATATCAAACGATAGGAGGAGTTGTATTATTGGATCTTAATGTCACTGGGACTACTAAAAACAATGACTCCGCTGTTAATACCAAGCTTTTAATATCTCCACTTGGATATGACACAGAGAAATATGATGATTATCTTACTCCAAATACTCTTTATTGGAATCCCAATATTATTATAGATCAAAATGGTATTTTTTCAGTAAAAATAAACCGTACTCATAAAGATAATGATGAATATGTTGTTAAAATAGAAGGTGTTACAAGTGAGGGGGAGAGTGTGTGTGTAGTGAAAACAATACCTCAAAAAGTAAGAGTATTGTAAATAAAATAACTATAATAAATACTGATAGATTGAATAGAAACCGATATACTGTCTAAAATTGCGATTTTGCTAATGAGCAAAAAAATATTCCAATTACCTAATAATCATATAGATAATTGGAATATTTTTATTTTGAGAATGTGCCTATCAATTTGATGATTGCTTTATTTCCTATTCATTTTGTCAACCCTCCACATATAGTGTTACCCTTTAGTCAGCTCAGTAGGTCTATTTTCCTTGTGTATGCAAAGATATTTACAATTTAGATTCAACAAAATACATCATCTAAATAGCCAAATTTATTCAGTTAAAGAGTAAGGATATGCCCCCCCACTTATTCCCCTTGCTTTATTTGGTTTGCTATCCATATCATAATCTATATTTGCCCCCTTTATCAACTCGGAATAGTTAAGATAATTCTTTAGATACTCTTTGTTATTAATCTTCATATCATTAATATATCTATTCTCTGAGGAGTTATTACTTGCAGAGATTTTAATCTTTTTACCATTTTCTAGATGGATAGTAGCGTTCTTAAAGAGAGGTGATCCTAGAATATACTCATCTGTACCAGGGCATACAGGATAGAATCCTAATGATGAGAAGACATACCAAGCAGATGTTTGCCCATTATCTTCATCTCCACAATAACCATCGGGAGTAGCTGAATAGAGCTTATCCATTACCTCTCTGCTCCACCATTGAGCTTTCCAAGGCTCTCCAACATAATTGTATAGGTAGATTATGTGTTGAGCAGGTTGGTTTCCGTGTGCATAATTACCCATATTTGCAACCTGCATCTCTGTAATTTCGTGTATGCGGAATCCATAATAACTATCGTCATAGATTGGCGGAACCACAAATACAGAGTCTAACATCTTTGCAAATATATCATCTCCACCCATAAGGTTTGAGAGCCCTTTTATATCGTGAAAAACAGACCAGGTATAGTGCCAAGAGTTTCCCTCTGTAAAGGCATCACCCCATTTGTAGCTACTAAATGGAGATTGAAACTCACCATTCTCATTTTTACCACGCATAAGGTTACTTTCGCTATCAAATAGATTTTTATAATTCTTTGAGGCCTCAGTAATCATTACCGCATCCTCTTTATGCCCTAACATTTGAGCAACCTGAGCAATACACCAATCATCATAGGCATACTCTAAAGTGCGCGCTGCATTCTCGTGAATACCCACATTATAAGGCACATATCCAAGGCTATCATAGTAGTTATGCCCCAAACGGCCTGTAGATGAAACCTCAGGATGCACATTTGCTCTACCGTGAAGCATTGCTTCATATAATATATCAATATCCTCTTTTGGTGTTATACCCTTTAGAATTGCATCTGAAACAACTGAAGCTGAGTTATTTCCAACCATACAACCTCTATGACCAGGAGATGCCCATTCTGGTAGAAAACCACTCTCACGATATGTATTTGCTAAACCTGCCTGTATCTCACTATTCACCGATGGATATACTAAATTAAGTAGTGGAAAGAGACTTCTAAAGGTGTCCCAAAAACCAGTATCTGTGTACATATAACCTTTGCATACCTTTCCGTTATATGGGCTATAGTGAACTATCTCTCCCTCTTTATTTATCTCATAGAACTTTCGTGGAAAAAGGGTTGAACGATATAGAGCCGAATAGAATGTTCTATATTGATCTACCGTACCGCCAGTAACCTCAATTCTCCCTAAAATATCATCCCAACGCTCTTTTCCTCTCTTCTTTATCTCATCAAAACTGTCATTTCCAAGCTCTTTTAGATTCTCAAATGCTTGCTCTTCATCAATAAATGAAGATGCCACCTGCATCAATATCTCCTCTCCCCTATCAGTTCCAAATTCAATTGCAGCAATAGCGTGGTTGCCTTGCAGCTCTGCGCCTTGCCTCTGCTCTCCCCCATCATATAGTTTAAAACTCTTTATTGTTTTATTAAACTTTATCACAAACCAGTTCTTAAAATTATCGGGAACACCTCCACTATTTTTTGTTGTATATCCCACTACGCTCTTCATATCTGGCATAACTTTAATAAATGAGCCATCATTAAAGGCATCAATGATAATACCAGATTTCTCACTATCGGGATATGTAAAACGCATCATAGCAGCCCTATCTGTTGGGGTAATTTCACTCTTAACATCGTGATCTGCAAGATATACACTATAATAATATGGACGTGCCTCCTCTGATTTATGTGAGAACCAACTAGCTCTTGCATCTTCATTCACCAAGCTAACATCTCTAACTGGCATCACCGAAAATTGCCCATAATCATTTATCCAAGGCGATGGCTGATGTGTCTGCTTAAACCCTCTAAGAACTCTATCAGAGAATTTATAAGCCCAACCATCTCCCATTTTACCCGTTTGAGGTGTCCAAAAATTCATACCCCAAGGCATTGCTATTGCAGGATAAGTATTACCTGCAGAAAAAGCGTGCTCAGAGAGAGTTCCAACAAGTGTTGTTACATATTCAGAGGGGCTAACCACCTCAATTTGAGCCTCTATTTGCTTCTCCTCCACACAGTTGCAACTTAAGAGCAAAAATGCGCAAAATGTTATTAGTAGTTTTTTCATATATAAAATTGTTTATTAACAAATTAATAATTTACAGTCCCCACTTTGTATTGGGTTTACTTTTAGTCACAAAATCAATCTCTGCTCCATTTGAAATATCTGCCCAATCTAACCACGTTGATTTATATCTCTTTCCATCTAGTTTAATAGAGTGGATATATTTATCCATACCACCTCCATTTATCTCAACTAAATTACCATTACCTAGTTTTATAGTTATCTTTTCAAATTGAGGCGCATTAAATGCGAATCCAGCATCTCCAGGAATTACAGGATAAAGACCAATAGAGGCAAAAACATACCAAGCTCCCATAGCTCCACAATCATCATTTCCAGGTAGGCCATCTGGCTTACTTGTGTATAATTCGTTAAATATTCGGTGTATAACATTAGATGCCATATATGGTCTATCTGTCCAGTTATATACCCAAGGTGCTAGAAAATTTGGTTCATTACCAGCTGCAAAATGTTGCTCTTCGTATGAAGCATCCAATCTTACAAACAATTGATCTAATCTATCAGAAGCAACCTTCTTTCCACCAATAGTATCAATTAGAGTCTCTAAATCATACGGAACCATCCAAAAATAGTTCACCTTTGTTGCCTCTCTCCAATCGTGATCAGGGTCTTTCCAATTTCCATCGTGAGCCCAACGAGATCGTAACCAATTTGTAGATGGATCAAACAAGTTTTTCCAATTATTAGCTCTCTCTATTAACTCTTCACCTTGCTTCTTATCACCTATTGCGTTTATTGCAAACTTGCCTATCGCATAATCTGCCGACGTGTATTCCAAACACAATGATGCGTTCTCAAATCCATTATTAATGTAATTCATTAAGCCTGGACGAACTGTAACATTTTGTGATAATAATCCAACCTTTGTAGCTCCATTTATCATATGTTTGTATGCTCTTTCTAAGTCAAAATCTCTTGCTCCAAAAGCGTATGTATTGGCAATAATAATTGGAATAGGATCTCCGTGCATAATTCCCGTTTCAATATTAGCTGCAATCCAACGTCCATATCCACCCGTTTGGTCAGCAAAATTGACGCACGATTCCATCATCATAGAGGCCTCTTTTGGATACAACATAGCGATTAATTGAGATTGTGTTCTATAAGTATCCCATCCACTCCAAGTTGTATAAGCATCCTTACCTTTGGGTAATTTATAGATTTGAAAATCAGATCCAATATACTCACCATTAACATCATTAAAAACATTAGGGTGTAATAAACTATGGTACAAAGCTGTATAGAATTGAGTTTTTCTATCCTCGCTTTCACCTTCAACATCAATAACACCTAAATAGTCATTCCAACTCTCAACGCAATCCTCTTTTACCTGTTCAAAATCTCTTTTAGCATTATCTAATTTTAGATTTTCACGTGCATTCTCTATTGAAACATATGATATAGCTATCTTATACTCAATAGGTTCTCCATCTTCTGTGTTAAAAGTAAAATATGCTCCTGTGTTCTTACCTCCAGCAGTTAGAACTCCATCATACTTATCACTATTTATCCAAGTTCCTAAAATAGTAGCCTCTTTATTAAACTCCGCTGCAAAATAGACTTTATATCTTGTAGGTGAGCCACAAAACTCCCCTCCATCAGCAAAACCTTCACAAGTACTTGCTGAGGTGATTCTAATAAACGCATTATCAATATATGTAGCATTTACACCAGAGCCAATAATTACTGTATTTTCACTACTTGAATTAGGGAAGAAGAAACGAGCAATTGCACTACGTTTTGATGCAGTAGCGTCATATTTAACGCCATCTGGCATAACAGCAGATAATTGCCCCGCTGACGTATTTGTCAACTCTTTATATTTAGGAAATTTATTCATGTCGTTAGGAGATTCTGATAATCTACCAGCAATAGGAATAGTTGGGAAATTACCCATATTTGGGCATCCAGCTCCCGACATTTGATTAATCACAATTCCTTTTTGAGGACTAAAGAATGATGGTCCAAATTGTACCATTCCAAAAGGGTATGTTGCAGCAACAAATGTAAAACCACATCCAAGACCACTACCCTCGGTTCCTATACGAGTATCAACATATTTAGCATAATCTTTTGGATTAGCTGCTAAAGTAAAAATACTTAATAGAGTAAAAGTTAAAAAATTAAAGATTATTTTCATCTATTCTACTTTTAATATTGTCTCTGCACAAAGGTATAAAAATTACCACTACAAGGATTATTATCAATGTAGTGGTAAACACATTGAACAAAAAACTAATTATTTATGAATTAATTAATATTATATGAGTATTGTTGAGCCTTAAAATAGGCCTCCCCAATTTGAGCACTTCTACGATGAGGTAATTGATGACCATCATTCATCCAGTAACCACCATCCGTTCCATCATAGTTATCTCTTCCACCAAAATCATCTGGAGTTAATACAGACATTACTCTAAATAAAATATAGCGAGGTTTAATTGAGTAATCTGTCTCTGTTAGAGCTACAGTTGGTCTTGTAGGAGTTGGTCTTGATCCTTTTTGGTATGTAAACCAAGCTTTTCCCACTTTTACCCATCCTTTTTGTACAGCTTCTGTCTCAAAATTTGGATCTAAACTTGTAGCCTCTATTTCGTGAGTTTTACCATCTTCATCTATAGTCTCTCTTCCCCATATCTCTAACTTTACTAAATCCCAACCAAAGTAATCATGGCGACCAACAATACTTATCTCATTTAAATAATAGTTTGCCCCCATATCAATTCCTATATGACCAGGAACTGTTCCAGAGCGCATTTGAGACCCTTCATTTCCATCAATAAGGGCTCTAGCTCCCTCCCCTGTGCTATTGTCTCCAATATCATAGCCCTTATCGTCGTTTTTGGTAAGTGTTTTTATAGACATCTTAGATTTATCAACATCTAAGAGTGCCATTCCTCTTGTAATGTCAAAACTTTTAGTTTCTAATGCTATAACATCTACTCCAGCCATATCCTCTGGGATAACGTGCGTAGTTATTGATATCTCCTCTTCTGTGCTACCTCTCCAACTTGGAATTGTTACAACAGGTGCATAATCTAGTTCTACTGACTGTGTTACACCATCTACATTTATATAGCTTATTACTAATTTAGTAACATCATCAACATCTGATAATGATAATACTGCTGAACCATCCTCATTTCTAGTAATATTTGTAACAATTGCTCCTAATTGAGTTTTAGCATAGATAGGGCCATAAACCGACCCATAACACTCCACTGGCAAAGATTTGTTACCTTGTGCATCTTTAGTAACTACATTAAATTGATAATTTCCCTCGGCAAGATTATCTACAACAACGGTAGTCTTCTCACTATTTGCATATTGAGTAATATCAAATACCCTTTCAACTATCTCACCACTAGGAGCAACCCACCAAACTAAACATTCAGTAGCATTACGCATATAGGTATTCTTTCCTTCAATTATTACTCTTGTATTTCCTCCGTTAACAACTACACTATCTAATTTTCCAACATAGTTTGTCTCGCCTCTACTAGTGTACTCTTCTTGTGTTTTTGAGATATCCGAACACGATGTTGCAAATACAATTGCAAATAAAGCAACATATCTCATTATTTTATATGATAATTTTATAGTCTTCATACTCATAGTTTTTTTTATTATCTCCATTGTGCCCATAATGTAAATTCACTTATTATAGTCATATCGTTTGTGAAACCTTCTGTAAACACAAATCTAATGTATCTAATCTCTGGACGAGGGAATTCAGTATCTATTGTAAACATTATACCATCTCTTGCTGCAACTCTATCCTCCTCGGTAACTGGCTCTCCTGGAGCTCTACCAGAAGGGCGAATAACTTCAAATGTCTCGTTATTTAATTTTATCCAACCCTCAAGTGGGTTATCATTGTTTACTGGAGGCAATTTATCTACCCCATAAACATCAAACTTCTTAGGACAAGATGCTGAAAATATCTCACTATCACCAGTTCTTTGTTGGAATAAAATACGACCTATTGGAAATGCTTCACCTAAATCAAAGCATAAGTAGTGTGGATATTTACCATTACCTGCAGTTTGTGCAAAGTTCCAATCTCCAACAGCACCGTCCCATATATTAGATGGGCGACCTCCCCAAGCATACCAATCATCCTTGTCATATACTCTTGGAGAACCCACATATTCAATAGGATCTTTATCTATAAGTACCTCTCTCCATGGAGTATCCTCAAACTCGTAGGTCTCAGATATGTTATTAAATTTATCCTTAATAATTATCTCAAAACGGTTCTTTTCATTTGGTAGATTTATAACTTGATACTCTCCCGAAGTTTGAGTAGTTACTCTTGAATCATAAAAACGCATAAATCCAAAGGCTTCATCAAATCTATAAATTTGTATTACCAACTCCGATTGAGATGGGTTTTTATATTGAATTCTAAAGCCACCAAAATCCATCTCGTGACTCAAGTTCTCTCTCATAACCTTAACTGGAGATTCATTTGGTGTAATCAATATGCTATACGGCTCAGACACATTTTCACTCTTATCCACTGCGTAGATTTTAACCTCTCTCTCGTTCATATCAGGAAGACCAATAATTGTCAACTCTGAATTAAAATGTGAAGCTATGGAATTACGCTCTTCTCCATTAACATCATATACAGCTTTTATATAAGATAGATCTTCATCAATTGGAAGAGTATATGTTAATTTCACACCTCCTGCTAGAGGAACCCAAGTAACATCTTTTACTTGTGAAGGTGGCGTATTATCAGTAGGACCAAAAGGTTCGTGTAAAGTAATATCACTACAAGAATTAAGTAGCAACAATACTGTTAATATGCTTATTATCTTTTTCATACGATTAAAAAAATTCTAAAAAATTAAATAATTTATAAAAATCTAATCACTACCATCCTGGAGCCTGATTAAGTTTATAGTTTATATCTACAGATGTTTGTTTAATTGGCCATAGGTAATCCTTAAAAGTAAATGTTCTATTAGCAACAGCCTTAACTTGATAATACTCTACATTATTTGATCCTTTTATATTCCAACCCATTAATGGTCGATTAAAATATAGCTCTGCCTCATTCCATCTACGAATATCCCAATAACGCTGTCCTTCAAAAGCTAGCTCAATCATACGTTCCTGCTTAATAATTGCCCTCATTCCCTCTTTTGTATTGGGCTTTGTTGGGAACTTACTATACATAGCCCAAGTAGCATCTAAGCTTCCAGTCTCTTTATCCAAACCTGCTTTGTTTCTTACTGGTTGTAAATACTCTAAAACTTCGCTTTTAGCTCTTCCTGCCTCATTTAATGCCTCAGCAGCTAATAAATATAGATCTGAAAGACGAATTATCGGGAAGAAATATAAAACTTCTTGAATATTATTAATCTGTCCCTCTATGTGTTGGCGATTCCAAGGAATAAGTTTCTTACAACTATATCCAGTTGGGGTATAAAGCATCTTATTTACACCTGCAAAATCTCCATTTTTGCTTCTTATTACTTCACTTTTAGTATCATCTGGGGTTGTAAGGCAAAAGTAACGACCTTGATCAAAACTTAAGTATGCATAGAATCTTGGCTCCCTAAATGTATTGTAGATTGGAACTTTTGTGCCGCTCTCATCATTAAAGTATAGCTCTTCACCCTCCGGAACATCTACTGTTTTATATCTATCTTCGTAGTTATATGTATTATCCTCATCGATAGGAACTCCATTATTTGAATAGAATTGATCTACAACATTCATCGTTGCTCCGTGTAAGTTATTAAATGAGCCAGGAGTACGACCAATTTGATCACTATTTAAAGGAGTACTTGCGTGGAAAATAAGTTGCTGAACATTTTGACGTCCAATTCCCCATACTAATTCAGAATTATCAACATTATCAGTAATTTGTGCACGCAATGTAAGCTCTTGAATTGTACGAGAATCTACATTTAATGTATATTCTGTAGCATCAAATGTATATAATTGTAATCCAGCATCTTTTGCAGCTTGAATTGCTTCAATACAAGCATTAGCAGCTAGATCCCATTTTGTAACATCTTCCACCTGATTAAATAGAGGATTCCCTTCTAGGTCTCTAAAATTTGCATATTTTGTATTTCCATTAAACATAGGGCTAGCTCCAAGAATTAAAACTTTTGCTTTAATTGCTTTTGCTACAGGTAAATTAATACGACCTAAATCATAACGTTTTCCTGCTAAAGTTGCAGGTAAACCACCGCTATTTATCGCGATATCTATATCATTTACAATTTTTGTTATTACAGCATCTACACTCTCTCTAGGTCTTTGAATCTCTTCAGGTGTTTGTGAGATTGACAACTCTTCATCAATATAAGGAATTGGACCATACATTTGTAATAAATAGTAGTGGTAATATGCTCTTAGTACATACATCTCCGCTTTCCATTGAAGTTTTTCGTCATCTTGCATATCGGGAACTCTATCTACATTATCAATCATTATATTACATTTACGGATTCCAGCCCATAAACTTTTTAGATTTCCTCTATCATCTGAATCACCCCATCTTTGGTTTAGGTAATCATAATTAGCACCATCCCAGTAATCTACTAATGGGTTATCTGCACTTTGTCTTCCGCTTGCAATATACTCTGTAGATCTATTTCTATAGTAGTGGTAACTAGGATCAAAAACAGGATTAATAACCTCATCTGATAGTAATAATGCAGGGTTAGTTGTGATACTTGCTGGTTTTGGCATATAATCATAACAAGTGTGAAGCATCTGCCAAGTACTTTGTCTTGTATCAAAAACTTGCTCTAATGAGAGCACATTGTCTGGAACAACATCCAAAAATTTGCCACAAGAAATGCTCATCAAACCTAAGATAGAGCAGCATATATATATAAATCTTTTTTTCATAATTTTTATTTATTAGAAGCCAATATTTAATCCAATGTTAATAACTCTTTGTATAGGATAGTTAAATCCATTTGATCCCATAGCAACATCCCATAAGTCAAACTTACTTAGTGTAAATAGATTCATTCCACTAAGATATATTCTCAAATTCTCAATCTTAGCTTTCTGTGTCAATTTATAAGGTAGAGTATAACCCAATTCAACAGATTTTAATCTCAAATAACTTCCATCTCGCAGCCACCAAGTACTAGCTTGTTCGTTATTTGGGCGGTACGTATCAGACAAACGAGGATATAGCGCATAAGGATTACGATTAGTTTCAGTCCAACGATTATCTGCATAAACATCTAACAAAGAGTGTCCATCAACAAACGGTGCTGTTGCACGAGGATCAATCATAAACGAAACTTGTCCTGCCATTTGGAAGAAACAGCTAATATCAAATCCTTTTACTCCAAAAGAAACCCCTACTCCACTCTCTATTTTAGGAACACTTCCATATCCAATTGGAACCATATCATAAGAGTTTATTACACCATCTTCATTGATATCTTTATATTTAATATCACCTGGCATAACTGGAATATTATTAACATTATCAAAAGTTTGAACAGGAGAGTTTGCAATATCTGCCTCATCTATAAATAGGCGCTCAGCTATAAGACCTCTATGTTGTCCTATCGGCTGTCCAACATTTTTCAACCAATCCATTCCTTCAGGAACAATCTCTTCATATTCTGTATATTCACTCTGAGCATAAGTAAAAGTAGAGTTAATACGTAGCCAAACATCAGATGAAAAACTGTGACTATAATCCAAAGTAAATTCAACTCCCGATGATTTAGCTGCTCCAATATTTGCACGTACATCAGCTGGTGCGCTTCCCGATGCAGGTGGTATATCTGTAAGACCTGTAGTAGATGGTATACCTAAACGATTAATCAAGATATCTGTTCTATGCTCTCTAAAATAGTCTATATGAAAATCTATACAAGAGAATAATTGTGTCTCTAGGCCAACATTAAATTTTGTAGATTTCTCCCAAGTAATATTTGGGTTAGCATATCTACTAATATTAATACCCGTAGCATTTGAGTTTGGATTATTATCAGTCTCTCCAAAATCATTATCTAGAGGCTTATCTTTACTTACTCTCGATAAATAGAAGAATCTATCATACTTATCACCAATAGCATCATTTCCTACCATACCATAGGATGCTTTAAATTTCAACTTATTAATAGTTTTATTCTCTACCCAGAAATCTTCATTAGAGATAAACCATCCAAAACCTGCCGAAGGGAATAGTCCCCATCTATGCTCCTGTGCAAAACGTTCTGCTCCATTGTAACCAAAGTTAGCCTCTAAGAAATATCTTCTATCATAGCCGTAAGTAAAACGACCTGATATTCCAATATTTCTTGTAGGTAAAGATCTTTGTAAATCTCCTTCGTGATCAGAAGTAACAATCTCTCTTAGAGTTCCAACAAGCATTCCTGAAACATCATGTTTCTCATTAAACGTTCTGTCATAATTAACTGCAAGTTCGCCATAAATAGTTGATTCAATGATTTTAGCACCATCATCGCCAACAAAATTTAATGATTCATTACCCTCTCTAAAGTTTAATAATTTATAGTAACCTGTAGTAGGATCATAGTCTGTCATTGTATAATAGTACGGCTCATAGGCTCTACTAATTGCATATTCTGAATCTCTAGTAGTACTACCTAAAAAACGCGCAGATAATCCTTCTACAACAAAATCTAGCTTTTGGCTAAGTTCAATTTGCGCAACAATATTTGTCTGATTACCTTGTTTATATCCTCTAACCATATCAGCATATGGATTAATAAAGGAGCCATTAGGATTTCCACCAAATAGAATGTGTTTTGTATCTTGATACATCTCATCTGGCTCATAAAAAGCAGGAAAATCTACTGGACTACTGTTTAGCACTCTTGCGTACATCTCATCTCCTGAATAGAGAGCTCCATTACTATTACGGAAGTTTGTATTAATACGAATTGCAGCAGTAGTTGTTGGAGTAAGTTCTATATTTGTATTTGAACGAATTCCAATATTTTGAATCTTAATATTGTTATTAAAATTGCTTGTTCCTGGTGTATTCAACACTCCATTATCATTAGTAAAACTACCCGCAATATAAAATCGCACTTTTTTACCTCCACCACTTAAACTTAAGTTTGCTCTTTGGTTTTGAGCTAAATTTTTGAAAAGTAAATTATTCCAGTCATTACTAGGATAATAATATGGATTTATATTCTGCTCAACACCCATAATTTGCTCATCGGTATAACGAGTACTATAAAGAGGATTACGAGTAACTATAGATTCATTATAAAGTCTCATATATGTAACTGGATCTGCAAACTCAACCTCTTGTGTAGGCTGTGAAAATGAGTTCTCTAAACGGAAATTTAATTTTGTTTGTCCCTCTACACCCTCTTTTGTTGTAACTAGAATCACTCCATTTGCGCCACGAGAACCATATAACGCCGTTGCAGTAGCATCTTTCATTATAGAGAAACTCTCAATGTCATCAACAGAGAGCCTTGCTAGGTCGCTAGTAGATAGTTCCATATTATCAATAAGAATAAGTGGCCCTCTTGAATACTCATTAAATGTGGTAACACCCCTTACAAAGAAATCAGCATTATCTGCACCTGGCTCTCCTGATGTCTGCATAGAGATAAGTCCAGCTATACGTCCACCTAAAGATGTTGTTAGATTACTAGATGGAACTTGTAGATCAGCTGGTCTAATAGTTGTTATAGATGCTACTACGCTCTCTGATTTTTGTGTTCCAAAAGCTACTACAGTAACTCCATCTAAGCTATTATCTGTTACCATTTGAACATTGATAACTTCTCCACTCACAATTCTTTTTTCGGTTTTATAACCTATATAAATAAAAGATAATGTGTCGCCAATATTAGCTTTTATTTCATATACTCCTAAATCGTTGGTTATAGAAACCGTTCCTTTGTTTAATACAGAGGCTCCTACAAGAGGTCCAAATCCATCTGTCACAGTACCCTGAACCTGTATACTCTGTGCATTAGCACTATTAGCAAACAGTGTCAGCATTGCCATAGAAAAAGCTACAGCTAATAGTTTTAGTTTAATTTTTGTTTTTTTCATTTTAAAGTTGATTAAGTTGTTAATTAACCCTTTTCATATCTATCTTATATTTAATTATTTAATAATTATTATCTCTTTCCGCCCATATTTTTTAGTTTTGGTTAATATTTATTTTAATTTTTAGGCATTTTAAATGAAGGTGGTACCTGATTAGATTTTTTGGCCCACTCTTTATTAGGCTTTAATCCCATTTCAAATTCTAATACACCTCCATCAATCATATCACTGTGGCTAAACCAAGATTTTTCTAATACTTTTCCGTTCAACTTTGCCGATTGTATATACTTATGTTCAGGTGAATAATTATGACACTTTACTGTAAATACTTTACCTTTGCCAATATCCAATTTAACCTCTTCAAACATTGGGCTTCCTATTACATACATTGGCAAGCCCACAGTTACTGGATAAAAACCTACCGCAGAAAAGACAACAAATGCACTTAATCCACCACCATCTTCGTCTCCAGGAACACCCATTAAGTCATTTCTAAACCACTGTTTAATTAAATTGTGTATTCGTTTTTGAGTTCTCCACGGCTCACCAGCATAATTGTATAAATAAGGTATGTGCATACTTGGCTCATTTGCCATAGAGAATTGACCTACGTTTCCAGTGTGGTCAGGTAATTGAGCATAAAATCCAAATTTAGAATCACCTAATCCTTCGTCATACATCCTTTCTAATTCATCTACAAATGAAGAATTACCGCCCATCATTGAGACTAAATCTCCTATATTATGAGGAACATCCCATCTATAAATCCAACCATTATTTTCACCGTAAGCATCTCTTGCCCCCATTCCTCCATATCTTTTATAATCAAATGGTTCTACAAATTTTCCTCGAATATCCTTAGGGTGAAAAAATTTAGTATTTGCATTATATATTTTACGATAGTTGAAACTTCTATTAAAAAAATAATCACTCTCATCTCTCTTACCCAATATACTTGCAATATTTCCCAAACACCACTCATCATATACAGTGCCTAGTGTTACTGCAACTGGCTGACGCTTTTCACCACCAGAAACCTCTGGAATATACTCTTTTTCACCAACTTGTAAACCTGGGAAATATCCCTCTTTTTTATAAAATTCATCTAATTCACCCGCCTTTGCCCCTGACCAAGGTGCTAAAGTCTTCTCTGTTATCGCCGCTTTACAAGCTAAGTATGCCTTTTCTAAATCAAAAGATCTCACCCCCTTTGTATAGGCATCTAAAACAACTGCAACTGCATGATTGGAGTTCATTCGTCTAGAATCACCTGTTGCTTCAGGAAATGTTGGCATCCACATATTACCCATCTGCTCAGCCATTCTTATATATGAATTTATCATATCTCCTTCAACCTCAGGGTCTATAATTGTTCTTAAAGGATGAACCGCTCTGTATGTATCCCAAATCCAATCATCATTATAGAATGGCCTGCCATTATCTGAGTGTACTTTTCCATCAAATGGGCTAAAATATCTACCATCTTCACTCATACATATCATACGCTCATAAGTCCTATAAAGAGATGTATAGAAGATATGTTTAATCTCTTCATTATCTCCACTCACTAATATTTTACCCAGAGCGTCGTTCCATTTCTCTCGCCCATTTCTCTTTATCTTTTCAAAGTTATAATGTGGGATCTCCCTATTTAGATTAGATCTAGCTTGCTCTACATCTATATATGAGATTCCATATTTTAAATCTAAGTGTTTAGTCTCTTTAGAGTATGTAAGAATGTAGAACTGAGAATTACCTTCCTCTTTTTTTATTATAGAGAGAGGCTTCTGCTTTAATTCTAAGTGTATGTAAACCGTTGTAGGGGAATTTCCCAATTTTTGATATCCAGAAATTGAATTTTTATCATAATTTAGTTCACCATCATAAGTGCGAATAATTATGGTTGTGGAGTCTTTTCCTGAATAATCTAAACTATAAATTGCAGATTGATGAGAAGGGGTAAATTTTGCATCTACACCTATTTCATCAAAATATACTCCATAATAATATGGTTTTATCTCTTCTAAATCGTAACTTAATGGTCTAAAATGGACAGATTTGCCACTCCCAACAAAAGGAAAAATATTAAAAGCAGAACGCTCCCGATGGGTTGTTGTAATTACAGGTAATCCGCCAACTCTATTTGCTGTATAGTCGCCTCTTACAGGATAGACCCTAAGTAAGCTATTGGGAAGTTGAATTGTAGGATAGGTAGGAACTAGTAAGTGACTAATGTTTCCCATATAGGGATTTACATAATCTACTGGTTCTTTTTCTGCTGCGCTAGTATTAATATACGCAACACAAAATAAAATTAGGCAAATAAAAAAATTTCTCTGAATCATCTTCTCTTTGTTTTTATATTATTCTCAAAGTGCTGACAAAGAAAAGGATGATTCATTAGCAAAAGCATTAACAAAAGCATTAATGCTAATATTATATCACATTTTTTTACTTTTTTAGTATGATTATACCATTTTTTATAGATTTATTAACGTAGAGAAATCTTTATTGAATTCAGTTCCCATCATTTGCAAATAATTTGAACAAAAAGCATTGTAGTATCTTAATGCTTGACTCTTTTGACCTTGTGATAATAGTGCTCTACATTTTAAAGCTATTGCTCGTTCATCTATGCTATCATTAATTAATATCACATCAGCTATTGAGATTTGAAGCTTAAAATTCTTTTTTATTGCACTTTGCTCAGTAGATTTATATAATATATCAATTAATAGATTTGAGTAATCAGATTTAAATTTATCGCACCATATTTCGTTAATACCAACTGATAATTGACCTTTAAAACTCAATTCTACCAATAATTGAATATTTGATACATCAAAAGTTTCCTCTTTTTGAAGTACTTTAAGAATTTCCATAACCGCTAAATAGTCGCAAACTATCTCTGAATCGAGCTTTAGAACCCAAAGCCCCTCTACTTTATCTATTGTAGATTCTGAAATTGAGCTAAGTAATTTTCTTAATTTACTCATATTCACTCGAATATTGTTCAAAGCATTCTTATGATCTATGTCACTCCAAAAAGTTGCTTCAAGCTGCTGAGGTGATACCCCTTCTCCTATTCTATCATTTTCAATAATTAGATAGGTTAATAACTGCTGCATAATTGGTGAAAAGCTCTTTGTAATATCAAATTGTCCATCAAAAACCTGAAATCCTCCAATTAAAGATATAGTCTTCTTACCAGAATGTGTCTTCTCTCTCACAGCTTCTAATTTTAAGCCATTCTTCTTACGCTTATTAAATTTTAATATAATTCTTATTACAATAAAACCTCCTCCCAAAACTAGAATAGACAAAATGGCTATAACCAAATAGTTAACACCATTTTCTTCATTGTTTGATACAAGGTTAAATACAGGTGGAAAGTTTATAGAATGTATTGATAATATGGCACCATCGTCATTCGGTTGAATTAAGAGAGCGTAAAGTTTATCTTCTCCTTTAGATAAGAACAAATCGGCATAAGAACGTATATCTATAAATTTAAAATTTAAAGAATCCTTTAACACCCTCATTGACATTTCATTACACAAGTCAATCTCTGCTAATGAAATACTTGTATTATATTTATCTTTATTATAAAGTAGTGTATATACATTACTTTTTTTAACAACAGATGAATTTCCAAAAACATAGTGATCATTTGTTCCTGTTAAAGATAATTTTCCTATCTCAGTAGCATTACCACTCTCTTTATCTACTCTATAAATATCATAAAAATTTAAAGGAGAATCTTTTTGGCTTCCCGATATGCTTCCATAACCACCTATTATAAGTAGACTATCTTTTGAGTAGTCAGCTATAGAGCTAAGATATCGAGGGTATATTTGAGGAACAAAGGTCTCTTTACCCCTTTTTTCACTATTATCAAAAACGCTCCATTTAATATACTCATTAGTATAGCGATGTATACCGTAACCTCCAAAAACATACAGAATCTCCGTATTACTATCAAATATTCGGCTATGATGTTGATAGTGTAATAGATTATTTTCTGGACTCCCCGCCCATATTTTAGAATCAAAATCATAGGTAATCACCTCTCCATCTTCAATACTATATGATATAAGTTTATTATTGTGATCATCATATATTAGTTGGCTTGATACACCAATATATGGATTTCCTTCCAATACTTCATACTCATCAATAATGCCTGAATCCAAGTTTAAACTCTGAATAGTGGATTGATACGCTATAAAAATTCTATTATTCTCTCTATCAATTGCTACTTGAGGATTAGCATTATCTATCTCTAGAGAATAATCATCTTTCCACATCATATTACCATCCAGCTCCCACATTGCATTTACAACATCTGCCTTTCTGTTAGATATAGTATCTATTACATAGCCATCCTTTTCTATATCAAATTTCCAAAAATATATCTGTCGTTTCTTTTTATATATGCTTACATTTTTTAATGTAATTGGAGGTACATCGGTAGTACTATATAATTCATTTGTATTTTTACCAAAGAAAAAAGAGGAGCGGCTAAATTTATTTTCATCAGCTTGTAGAACAACCTCTTTATCATCTATTCTACAGACAACTTCGCCTTTCATAAATGATACTGAAACTCTCATCCACTTTTTTGCGATATTCTCCTCCTCTATAATTAATTCTTGTGATGATATTATCTGTTTCTCAGATCCAATAACAAAAGTGTACTTTTCTCCTTCATCACTCATAATTAAGCTAAGATAGTGATTATCACTACCTATTATTCTAAACACTAAACCAAAAGGATATTCGTCAGTGTTGAGCTTAAAATCAAAATTCATCGAAGAATTTTGTCCAAAATATATTTTTTCTTTTTTTGTAAAGTCTATACCAGTTCTAGAATCTTTATCAACATCGTATGATTTAAAACGTAATCCATAGTTCAAACTATCTGCAAACAATAATGAGTGTGCAAACACCATTAATAGAACTATATAACAAATCCTCATCACCTTCATAAGCGATCAATCTCTATTTTTTGTTAATAATACAACCTCAAAGATAATATTTTATCTCAAAAAAAGAATACCGCTGCTACCTATTAAGTAATTTATCTATCTTAGCAAAAAATAATAACAAGTGACTATGAAACTATCAAACTTTAATATTATCTTTATTGCTATATCTACTATCTTTCTTATTAGTAATTGCAACAAATCAGAATCAAAATTTGTATCGCGATATGTAAACCCTTTTATAGGAACAGATGGCAATGTACATACCTTTCCAGGTGCAACTTTCCCTTTTGGAATGGTTCAGCTTAGCCCTGATACAGATGTCTCTGGATGGGATTGGTGCTCAGGTTACCATACATCTGACAATAGCATTATGGGGTTCTCTCACTCTCACCTAAGTGGCACAGGTGGGAGCGATCTAGGAGATATATTGGTTATGGCAACAGTGGGAGAGTTACAGTTTGAGCCTGGAGAGAAGAGCAATCCAGATAGTGGTTATAGAAGCAGGATATCACATTCTCCAGAGAATGAGAAAGCCAGCGTTGGATACTACTTTGTAAACCTTTTAGATTATAACATTAAGGCAGAGCTAACAGCATCTGCTCGTACGGGGTTTCATAGATATACATTTCCAGAATCTGATTCAGCTAATATAATTATAGATCCAACTCATAGAATTAATAGTGAATGTATAGACACTTATGTAAAAAAGGTAAATAAAAATACCATTGAAGGCTTTGCCTACGTTAAAGGTTGGGGAGGAGAGAGATATGTAAACTTTGTGGCCAAGTTCTCAAAAGATTTTGATAAGGTTACAATATATAATAATGGTCAGATTATTCCTACAACAGAACTAAACGGGGATAGAGCAAAAATAGCAGCAACTTTCAAAACAAAAGATAATGAAGCAATTGAAGTTAAGGTATCCATCTCACCAATTGATATAAATGGAGCTAATCAGAACTTTGCAGCAGAGGCAGAAGAGATAAATTTTGATATAGCTCATAACAATGCTATAATGGCGTGGGAATCTGTATTAGGAAAATACCAATTTCAAGGTCTTACTCCAGAACAAGATACTATTCTTTACACTGGTTTATACCACGCTATGATACAACCCAATCTCCAACAAGATATAGATGGACGTTATAAAGCACACGGAAAACAACTAATTGGCGAGACTTTTACCAATTATAGCACATTTTCGCTTTGGGATACTCATAGAGCAGTACATCCACTCTTTACAATAACCGAGCATAAAGCCACTGCCGATTTTGTTAATTCACTAATAAGTAGGTATCAGAATGGGAGCCAAATTCCACTATGGGAGTTATGTGGTTTTGATAACAAATGTATGATAAGCTACCCAGCTGTTTCCGTAATCTCAGATGCCATTTTAAAGGGAGTAACAGGAATTGATGCAGAGAAAGCATTGGAGGCAATGGTAGCCGTAGCTCACCACGATTATCACACTTATTTTGATGGTGCTAATGGATTAGTTGATTATCTTAATTTAGGATATGTCCCAACCCCTTTACACGCATCTGTCTCTAAAACTGCTGAAAATTCATATTATGATTGGTGTATTGCTCAAGTTGCCAAAAAGATTGGTAATAAAGAGATTGAACAGGAATTTACAAGGCGCTCATTCAATTTTATGAGACATTTTAGCCGAGAAAAAGGTGGAAAACTCTACCCTATAGATAAAGATGGTAACTGGGTTGAAATTGATGAAACAAATTGGGAATCAATAGCGCCACATTACATTTCTGGAAATATCTGGGCATATTCATTCTTTTACCCACACGCGGTAGATACAGTAATAGAAGCATTAGGTGGTCACGACAAATTTGTAGAAAGGCTAGATGAAGTTATGAATACTCCATTAAATATGAAGGGAAGTCAACACGTAGATATCTCTGGTTTTTATGGACAATACGGGCACGGAGATGAACCTGGGCACCAAATGCTCTATATGTACCACCACGGTAAAGAGCAATGGAAATCTGCTAAATGGCTAAACCTCGTAGCACAAAATAGCTATTCAACCAAAAGGGATGGTATGTCAAATAATGATGATTGTGGACAAATGAGTGCTTGGTACATCTTTACATCAATGGGATTCTATCCTGTTTGCCCTGGAGATGGAAAATATATTATAGGAACCCCACTAATCAAAAAAGCATCTATCAAAACTGAAAGCGGAAAAACATTTACAATGATTGCTCATAATATATCAAAAGATAATATTTATATAGAATCTTGCACCCTAAATGGTGAGCCATTGACTAGTGGATATATAACTCACAACCAAATAATGAATGGCTCAACATTAGAATTTAATATGTCAAGTACACCTAATAAAAATATATTCAAAAATTAATATTGGCGCAATAAACTTTGTGTTTGTTCCTTTCTATGCTCCATTCTAATCCTCCAGAGGAGTTCATTTGTTGAGATAACCTTAATATCATCAACAAGCATATCATTTGTTGCTTTAACAGGATAATATCCCACAGCAGGCTTCTCTGTAGTTGGACTTGAATATGAAAAATTTGACCAAGCGTGAACAATTGTCCAAGATAGTTCGTATTTCTTGTTACCTTTAGATGCAATATGGTCTCTATTGATTAGTGCTGCAATATACTCTGGTGTACCAGCTCTTGGCCTATGTATATTAACCTCATCCCACAAACTATATTTAGCGCTCACAACAGGAATATCTATTCCATCTCTATTTTCTACCCAATAAATCTCACCACCAAGTTCATAAGGAAAATATTGCACTGCAATCATACCTGTAATACCTGTCATCTCTTCTGCATATATTTTGTATGCTTCAAATGCCTCTGGAGAATCTGCATCGCGACAAATAAAACCAAATATTTTAATATTCATCTTATTCATATGATAATTAACCCTTTTGGCAAACTCTCTCAGTAGCTCTTTTCTATTTGCCCTATTCTTTGCAAATAAATCGGGATATTGATAACCTGCCCCATACTCTATTATTGAGGCCTTATCGCTCTTATTTTCAATCATATACTCTAAAGTAAAAGGAGAGACAACAGAGAGACCTACAGGAAAAAGAGTCCAACTCAAACCTAAATCTTTACAACCAGGATTACCCATATATGCGTGAGAATCGCTATAACTATTTATAGACCACTGAATATTATCCCCATCGCTCATAACAAAAGAATGATAAGATGTTTTATCTTCAAAATCTATCTCGTTTAACTCTACCTCTTTTGATTTTATTAAAACCGCATCCTGTGGTATAGAGGAGATAAAAGGTAGATTAGAACACCAATTGGTAGCAGTATTGTAGTGACCCCAAAGTGAGATTAAGCTTGTAAAATCATACTCATCACCACATCCCCAGCCAAGTATTGGTGATAATGGTTTAACCCACTCTAAAATAGGATCTATCTCCTCTTTTTTATCTGCATATAACATTAATTTATGCGCAATAGCGTAGTCTCTAAGATTATGCACTATAGGTGGCACACTCAATGCAGAAGAGTTATTTAGTCTATTTTTATTCTTATGAAAACACTCCATAACCGACTCAAAACGTGCATCTTTAAGCATTTTAAGCCCCATCTTTTTAGCTTGAGCCTCTTGAGATTCATCAATTAAGATCCCTTTAAGTAGAGATGCATATACTGTAGCTACATTTACAGAATAATTTGCATTTTCATAACTACTATAAGGATCTCCTTTGGGTTTATGCATATCTGCTCTATAAAGGATATACCCTTTAACAACTCCCTTTCTCTTAAGATATTTCACCAGATCCCAGGTTTGCATACTCCTTATATCCTTATCCTTAATCTCTAACTCTTCTACACTCCTATCAAATATATTCTTATATGAAGGAGTCTTAACATTTACCCATATCATCTCATCAAAGTACCCCTCATTAACCGCCTGTGCAGCTAATCCCGACAAAGACTCTACAAGCATAGCATTTTGAATACCTTTTCCTAAATCTGTTAAGATTAATCTCTTTGGAGCCCTCTGTAAAGGCCATCCGTGTCTTCCATCATATTCCCACGAATAGAGTTGAAATACAGAAAATAGAAAGAATAAAATAAGGGTTAACTTTTTCATATCGCAATATTATTTTGTTTATATAAATGCAAAGAAAATGTAACCCCATTAGTAAAACCATTAATAATAGCATTAATAATTAAAATATTCCCCCTACTCCACAATATAAGCCCCAACAACCTCACCATAATAGGCAATATGTGAATCTCTATTATTACTATGGAAACTACCATCTACATCCTGTGGGTAAAACTGTTCATAAAGAGCCTTAGGAAGCGTATTAGGGCTTTGAAGCTCCTTATAAATAACTTTACACTCCAAAGTTAATGGCAACTCTTTGATACCTGGAACTGAAACATTCACTGATTCAACAGAGGTAAGCCCAAGCTCCGCAAATTTATCGTGATCCTTCCCCGATTTAGTTCCGCAAAATCCTAATATTTTCTTATCAAACTCCCCCATTGGAATATTTACCGTAAACTCAGGGTTTGCATCAAGTTGAAACCTTGTAAATCTACTCTCTCTAACATATGTTATAAAGATTAACTTATTCCACTCAATCCCAAACGAGCCCCACGATATTGTCATCGCATTCTTTTTACCATTATGCTCAGTAGTAATAAGTATCCCTTTCTTAATTCCCTCAAGAATCTCTTTGCTGTAGTCTAATGCATTAATCTGTTTCATAATTTTTCTATTTTTTATCGCGATAATTTAAAGTTATATTTTTTTTAATAATTCAGAAATATTAGGATAAAAAGATAGCAAATTTTTATCTGAATGTGAAAGAAAACCATTATCTACCATATTGTTAATCAACTCAATAATAGGATTATAAAATCCATTATGATTTAGAACATATATAGGCTTATGGTGAAACCCTAGTTGCAGATTAACTGCATATTCAAAGAGCTCATCTAGTGTTCCAAAGCTACCTGGCAAAATAATAGCAGCATCACTCAACTCCTCCATTTTCACCTTTCTCTGCGACATATTCTCAACCTCAATTATCTTAGTTAAGTTCTTGTGCATCACCTCAATATTTCGTTCAGAGTTCTCTCTCTTTCCCTTAAAACCAACTGGAAAAACGCCAATTACCTCCCCACCTGCAGCTAAAGCCCCATCTGCCAGCGCCCCCATAGTACCAACATTTGCCCCACCATAAACAATAGTTATATCTCTATTAGCCAATTCTCGCCCCAATTCTGAGGCCAATTCTAAAAATTCCGTGCCATTTCCTGAGCGAGAACCAAGGTATATGGCAATTGATTTACTACATCTCTTCATTATAATAGACTTTATAAAATTTGCCTTTATCATCCTCTCCTGTCTCAATTTTGCTACGGTCTCCGTGAATATAGATATGAAAATTCTTATCTAGTTTTATCACACTCTTTAAGGAGCGTACCCCCTTTTTTGCAGCAACATCTGAGATAGCAAAATTATCAGAAAACTCAATATCACGCTCTTGTGCAAAGCTCTCTTTGTACCTATTAAAACTCTCTATCACCTCTGGCTGCCCAATAACCTCGTTTGCAAACTCCTCAATATCAAAACTATCTTTCTCCTTAAAGAATTGAGCCGATTTATTAAGTAGATCTACTTGGTCAGCTTTTGATACTTCAAACTCTTTAGGTAGTTCTTTAGTTACAAAATGCTTTGTTAAAGCTATCACATTCTGTGTGTTATAATATTCATCTTGACGTTGACGAATATGCAAAAACTCATCCATCCAATAGTGCGCCTCTGCCCCTTTATTGGTATTATCCACTACCGATATAACAAACCCTTTCTCCCTCTCTGTATTAAAAATTAAGGCCCCCTTATCAAGTTTGTTAATATTAACTCCCTGTTGACTCTCAATTTCAAAGTTTTCTCCCGATGGATAAACTTTTAGAAAGGTCTCTTTATTCTCAGATTTAAATAACCCAACTGCATCCACAACCTCATCATTAATAACACAATTCTCAAAATAAACCACATAAAACTCGCCACCCTTAATTTTAGGGTGATCACTCTTTTCATAAAGATGTTTTGCAATATTTATTGATTGCTCGTGTAATGTATCGGGATTATCAAAAATTCTTGATGCAAATGAGTAAACCTCATTTAAATTTATATCTGATTCGTGATATAGGTTAAAACACTCGTTTGTTTTAAATGGCGTTAGAAAATAATTTGTTAATATCTCCTTAACAACATCATTCAACTCTAACGAACCATCGCTAAGAGTCATATACTCTTCATTATGCTTATTCCCAACTAGATGCAGGGATATATTTGCTATTTTACTACTACTCATTGTTTGTATATACTTTTTAAGATAGCCTATTATCATTTTATTAATTAAACAATATTAGTGCATTTTTATCTTATACACAAACAAAGATTGGTGATTTACATAGAAACAGCCCTCTTATAGCAATCCCTCTTTCCGCATATAGCGCAAGAGTAAGGTTGCTTCTCCACCCTCTCCCCTATTACTAGCATAGAACTAATAGATTTTATTGGTAACATTAAACAGCTATCTGTTAGGGTAACACCACAAAATTTATCAGGAAAAAGTGTAAAGAAAGTTCGCTGCTCAGATATATTCCAACCACAATATCCTGGACTATACGCATTACTTATTTTCCACGCAAGGTTACTAAATTTCTGCTCTACCTCTAATATGCCAGCAGTAGATATTGCCTCAACTAGCTCAGAAGCAACAACATCAGCAATAAAAATTTTCATAATATCGCCTTGCTCTCTTAGCTCTTCAAGCCAAATATCCAGCTCCTCCCCAACAGATGCAACGGTGAGTACAAAATGATTACTATCTGCATAGTTCTTTGTAATAATTTTTCCCGGTTTAAAATGAGTACTATTTATCGCGATACAATTAGTATCTGTAACAGCACCCTCAACTATCTGATAGCCAAAACGAGGCTTGCAAATTGCAATAACCTCGCTTTTTATCTCCTCCACCAAACTATCTATTACTTCATTATTTCCCATTGGCATAGCCATAGATCTATAAATCTCTTTATCGCTGATAATCAACACTTTTTTATCAATATTAATTTCAGTTGGCGGAACAATAATTTTTTTATCTCTATCCATTTCTTTCATTAAAATCATTAACAGCCTTATAGAATGAATCTATATTGGCCATTGGTACCATAGGCGGCACATCGCAACCAGTTGATAGAATAAAGTTTTTATATGATTGAGTTGATTCAAGTAGTGACATTGTAAATGAATAGACATAATCTGCACTACTCTCTTTAATTACCCCTACTGGATCTATATTTCCCATAACTAAGATATCTGATGGAACCTTTTTTAGAGTCTCAACCATATCTACTGCATTTCCAAAATGGAGAGCTGCAGCACCTGTAGCAACCATAGCATCAGTACATTGCCCCATATTACCACAATTATGAAGAATCACCGTAAAGTTATCATCTTGTAACACCTCAACCATTCTCTTTATATATACCGATGAAAACTCCATACATTGATCATTTGGCAGTAGTCCCGCAGCAGGTTCTGCTATCATTACTGCATTTGCCCCTACAGATTTTAATGCCTGACAATACTTTAGAATAAAATCAGTACACTTTTCTAGCAGAATTTTTATTGAGTCTGGATCAAGAAAGAGTGCCATCATAATCTCCGACATATCATACAATCTCCCCGCAAGTGAAAATGGACCAATACACCCAGCCACAACTGCTTTACTAGACTCTTTTGATATTAATTCGCAAGCTTTTATATATTCGCTCACACGAGCCGCACTAATATCTGGCACAATAAGATTCTCGATAGATTCTCTGTCCGATACTAAACGCCCAGTAGTAGTTGGGTTCTCATCATCATAAAAAACTATAGATGAACCAAATGCCTCTGCCTCTACCGTTAAATCCATAATAACCGTAGATGCTATTGAAGGGTACTTTTTTGAGAGCTCTAGCACAGCTGCAGCGTGAACCTCTCCATCTGTAACAGCATCAAGTACTCTTTTGCCTATCATCTCAATACCTGCGTGCGTCAATACAGGAAACGCCTTTGCTCTATCTGTCTCAATTTGAGTGGCTATCCACTCTTTCATATTTATTACCATAATTAACTCTAATTTATAAGTCTATTCGCAAGAGCCACAGCTGCATTTGCATCTTGGCTATACCCATCTGCCCCTATTTTATCTGCAAACACCTGATTAACAGGAGCTCCTCCAACCATAATCTTTACAGAACCTCTTAATCCTTCCGCCTCAATCTTATTGATAACCTCTTGCATATAGCTCATAGTTGTAGTTAAAAGTGCAGACATACATATAATATCGGGATTCTCACTCTTTATCTTCTCAACAAATTGCTCTGCACTAATATTCACCCCTAAATTAACAACTTGATATCCGCACCCCTCTAACATAGAGGCCACTAGATTCTTTCCAATATCGTGAAGATCTCCAAAAACAGTTCCAATCACCACCTTTCCTTTAGACTCTATAGTCTCTGTAGTCTCATCATTTTTTATAAGCTCCAAAGCCCCCTTCATTGCACGAGCTGCCATTAAAAGATTAGGTACAAATGCCTCTTGTCTCTGAAAACGCGCCCCTATCTCATTCATAGCAGGGATCATATATTCATTAATTATAGAATTTGCATCAACTCCCTCATTTATTGCCTCTTGAGTCACCGCCACCGCATCTTCTAAACGCCCTGCAACAATTGCATCAAAAAGTTTACTTAACTCTGCCATATCAATTATCTTTTAAAGTTTCTAGCTGTTCTAATCATTGCCTCTAAGTTGCAAGGAGGAGTAGATGAAGGGATCGCACAACCTGCATTTAGAATAAATCTAGGATTGGTTTTAAATACCTCCATTAACTCAATTGTCTTTTGCTCAACCTCTTCTACACTACCCAGAGCCAAAACACCAGATGGATCAATATTCCCGATAAATCCAACCTGCTTCTCCTCAAAAAGTTTTGCAATTTTATTTATATCAGTTAAATAGTCCAACTCTAGTAGGTCCGCCTTTGTCTCAACCATATCCTCTAATATAAGATCTGTATTTCCACAAATGTGTAATAGATATGGAAGTCCCAGCTTATGAGAGTGCTCCACAACTCTTTTTTCGTATGGAAGAGCAAACTCGCGATACATATCTGGAGATAACATTGCTGGCCCCGCAGGACTATCTCCATTTGATAACATATCTGCACCAGCCTCGCTCATAAGTGTTAACATCTGGCAAGTAATATCTGTGCAATACTCTAATAGGGCGTGTATCTTGCTACTCTCCTCTAAACAAAGATCCATCATCATATTCTCTGTACCACGTAACATTGTTGCTAAAGAGAATGGAGCTTGATCACAATTACCTCTAATATACAACTCCCCTTTATAGTGCTCTTTTAATATTTTAACAGCTTCACACCAATTTCTAACATATTTATAATCAGACAGATTAACATTTTTTAATGGAGAAAGATCAGAAATGCTACTTAATATACCTTTATGAGATCTAGCAGGTTCATTTTCTGGAAAATCAATCTCAACCCCACAAGCTCCAGCTAAAGTAACTGTATCAATATCTACTAAAATCCCATCATAATGGTATCTATCAATAGCATCAATATAACACTTGGCAATAATTTCAGGGTTATCGCGATACTCTTTCATTGTATATCCAGCCTCTTTCACAGCCATCATAAAGTTGTGAAGCATAATAGGTGTTGTGTCAGGCATCTGACCATTTAAGGCCGATGTAATTCTCTCATATCCAGTCATAATATTATTTTTTTATTTGTTTATATACTTATTTTGAAAATTCATTTTCTATCTCTTCTAGTGTCTTACTCTTTGTCTCAAAAAGATATTTTTTAAAGAAGAAGTAGCCTCCCAATGTTGCAAATGCCAAGAATGCAAAGCAATAGCCTGCTCCAAATGTTGAAATACCAACAACTATCGGGAATAAAAATGAGAGGGCACCATTTGTAATCCAGTTTGTAAGCGATCCAATCGCCATACCTTTTGATCTAATATTATTTGGAAAGATCTCTCCAAGTAAAACCCAAGATACTGCCCCCATAGATGATGCAAAGCAGGCAACAAAGCTAACTAAAGAGACCAAAATCATCCAAGCAGGCAGGTTTGCCTCAAAGAACGATAACGATAAGATGCTAAGGGTAATAACCATACCCAAAATTCCTCTTAGCAAGAGCTTCTTTCTACCAACTCTATCAATTAAAGACTTAGCAATCAATGTAAAAATTAGATTTACTATCCCGATAATTACCGTCTGCCCAATTGCCGCATCAGTTGAGAAACCAGCCTCTCTAAATATATCAGTTGCATAATACATAACTATCGCGATACCTGAGAGTTGACTAAAGATTCCCACTCCAATTCCAATCATAATAAATTTTAGATATGATTTTTTAATTGGTTTATCACTGTTTGCATCTGTGTTTGTATCTGCTTTAATACTATTAATGTTGTTTTGAATATCTGTAATTGTTTTTTCCACCTCTGTAGCTGAATAGAATTGAGCTAAACTTTCGCGTGCCTCCTCTGTTCTTTGCTTCATTAATAACCATCTAGGGCTACATTTTGCCTTAGCCAAAAAGATAGAGAATGTAATTGCAGGGAGTGCCATTGACAAGAACATATAACGCCAGTTATACTCACCTGTATCAATTAAAAGATAATCAACAAAGAATGCTACCAATATACCAAGTACAATTCCCAATTGAAAATTTATAGATGATCGCCCTCTATTCTCAGGCGGAGTAATCTCCGAAATATAGATAGGAAGAATTACTGAGACTGCACCAACCGCAACTCCCCCAATTATACGCCCCAAAATAAATATAGAAAAATTAGGTGCTAAACCCGTCGCTAGAGCAGAAAGCAAGAATAGTATCGCCACAATTTTCATACTATCTCTACGCCCAAATTTATCTGCTGGATAACTTGCTATTGTTGCCCCAATAACACAACCCAATAACCCACTACTAACAGACCAACCAACCATTGCATCTGAAAGATCAAAAAAAGCTGTAAAGAAAGGCATCGCTCCATTTATAACAGCTGTGTCGTAGCCAAAAAGCATCCCTGCTAATGTAGCCACTGCAAAATATAAGTTCTTCTTACTCACGTTTAAAATATATTATTTCAACAAATAGTTTAATTTTTGCTAAAATAGTATTATTCATATAACGTATTGTTAATAAAAATATTTCAGTACAATTTTAAACATCAAAATATTATATCACCATTACCTTTTTTTAGGTGAAACTCCATAATATTTCTTATAAACTGTAGAAAAATATCTTGGCGATGTGAATCCCAAATCATAAGCAAGCTGGGTAACTGTCATGCTTTTATCACTATTCAGAACTTTCTTAGCATAGTGCAATTTCCTCCTCAGAACATACTCTGCGGGTGGTATTCCTGTCTCCTCCTTAAAAACGTTTTTAAATCGGGATAAAGATAAATTACATTTCTCAGCAAGCTCCTCAATAGTAAGCATCTCAAATATATGCTCATCTATATAGTGTGTAATACTCTCTATCCTATTATTTATCTTCTGTTCTTTTTGATTCTCCTCGTACCCCTTATCAATAATATGCACCAAAAGACGAATAATCAGATTCTGCATAGTTATCTTATTAATCACACTCCGCTCTTTAGATTGCGTTCTAAAAATTTCATATAGAATAGCATCTGTTGTTGAACTCCCCTTAAAGACTCTTTTAGGAATATTTAGTAACAATTTATATATCGCGTTAGCATCATCGCTCCCCAGATTTATATATTTTTCACCACTAACGGGAGCCTTCACAACCATCCAATACAAACACCCTTTCTCTTCTGGTGATTTTCCCGTACCATGAACCTCATTAGGGAATGCAATAAAAAAGTCTCCCCCTTTTAACTCAAACTCCTCATCTCCCACAATATAAGTTTGGTACCCCTTTGATAGATAACAAATCTCAATCATATCTCCGTGAGAATGATAAGGAAGCTGTTGCTGAACGGTTGTATAATTATACTTCCCAAACTCATCAAAAATATCCACACCATACTGGCTCATATCCAATATCTGACGATAATTGCCCTTGTTTATGTTAATTTTTTTTTCCATATGAAAAGTTCCTGCATGCGCTGATAAAGCAAAAAAGATTTTCCTGCTCTACGAATACCCACCAGCAAATAAATACATCATATTTCATTCTGTATACAAAACAAAATTAGCATATTTTTTATTTTATACACAAAATAATTTTGAACAGAAAGCAGGAAAATTAAAAACTCACTATTGTTTCAATTTTATTTTGTAAATTTGCGGCGAATTTCTCTTGCTACTATAGAGCAATTCACCGCTCTATATTGACTGCAAACACAATAATCAGAAATATCTATGAAAAGAGTTATACCAATAGTAATTTTTGTACTGTGGATACTTCACAATCCCATCCAAACAAGTGCACAAGAGCCTAATGCTTTAAGCTACAACAACAAGCAAAGCTCACTCAGTTCAACCAAGTCTAGTGTCACACTGAGCAGTAATCTACTCTATTTTGCAGGCGGATTATTCAACGTCGGAGTTGAGTGGCAACCCTCAGACTCTAAGATATCCTACCTAATCAAAGGAGGCTACTCGCCATTTGGCCATACAGACTGGGATACCAACATGGGAGGTTGGTTTATCTCTCCAGAGATTCGCTACCACTTCAGTGGCATCTATGGCTGGTTTGCGGGTGCTCAATTGCAGGCGGGTGGCGCAAACATCAAGTTTAGTGAGTCGGGCTACCAGGGCACAGGCTATGCAGGAGGCGTTGTGGGTGGCTACAAACTATACCTCTCCCACACTTTCGATATGGATTTTAGTGTAGGGTTGGGCTACGGCTCATTTACTTACGACACCTACAAGCGTGATATTTACGGTGAGAATGTTCGCACGGGCAGAGATTTGAGTAAGAGTATGCTTATTCCTATGCAGGCTGGCATCTCTATAATTTGGAAAATACAATAGATTATGAGATTATATTTTACTATGGTGCTTGTAGCCCTCACTGCGGTAGGCTGCTACAAGAGTGAATTGAAGAATAAAGGTGAACTCACCCTTGAGATCTCTCTGCCCTCACTACCAGACTATCCGTCGGGAGCTGATATCTCGGAGAATTTTTCAGCAATTATTAGTGGTGAGCAATACGATGTAGATGGCTCTACCCTCGCCCTTGGAGAGGTTGAGTCGGGCGAATATTCGCTCTACGTCTACAACAATGCCACCTCCATTACTATGGATGGCTTTACAGCTAAGATCGCCAGCAGCGGCGGTGTGGCAGAAGATCAGATTGGTGTTCTCTTCTTTGGCAAGCAGCTCGTCACCGTCACGGCGGCCGATATCATAAGCTCAGATTTGACGCTGGAGCCAATTGTTCGCCCGTTGGCGATCGACATACAGGTTTTAAAGGGTGATGCTGAACGTATCACCTCTATTGAGGCCTCGCTCACGGGCATTGCGTCGGAGTGGGATTGTCTAGAGGATAAGCCTCAGGGTGATATTCTGCGCATTGAGCCCACTATTGTTGAGGGAGCACCACAAATACGAGCCGAGGTAGAGGGGCGATACAGTTGCATTGCCTACCTTTTGGGGGTGCTAGGCAATGAGCAGACTTTAACTCTCTCCATCACCTTCAACGATGGCAAGCAACAGACTATCGAGATGAATGCTAGTGAGGAACTCAAGGAGTTCAACCATAACAAAGGGAGCACTTTTACCCTTGTATGCGAGTTGTACGTCCCCGACAACGCAGGAGTCTCGGGTACGGTGATCGATTGGGAGTTAAAACATGGTGGAGAGATAACAGTAAATTAAACGATAGCAGATATGAAGAGTAGATTATATATATTAGTAGGTATACTTGCCATGGCACTGATAGGCTCGTGTACTAAGAGTGATGTTGATTCACTACAGAACTCTAACGATGGGTTGATCAAATTCAGAGCGAATCTTAGCGACCAAACCCGTGTCAAAGGCGATTATTGGGAGGATGGCGACGATGTGGGAATATTTACAGACACCGACGAAAACAAACACTGGGAGATCACCCAAAGTGCAAATGGCATCAATTTGTTGGAGGCCTATGAGGATAGCGACAATATCTATGAATCAATAGATGGAGCTCAGAGCTACTATGCATACTACCCCTATGACAAGACACTGGTGGGCAGCAATTATGCAATCGATCTAACAGATCAGTTTAGCGAGCGTGTGGGAGATTTCCTCTATGCACAAGTAGATCCAACTCTAGACCTGGATATTAACCTCAACTTCAGGCGTCCACTCACCACCGTAAAGTTAATCCTCTCAAGTAGCGGAGTAAATGCTAGTAATTTAGAAGATGGTGAGATCACTCTGAAAAACGTAGCTCTCAAAGGTAATTTTTCCATTATGGATGGCACATTCTCAAGCGTTAATTATGGGGATTTATCCATAAAATCAGATGATATTAATATTATTTACGACCAAATAAATAATAACTACTACATTGAAATACAACTCCTTCCAATGACTGACTTGGGAGGGGTATCAATCACCTATGTCAGCACAAGCCATGGGACAATTCTTGATAGCCGTCCCACTGCTACATCTTGGGAGAGTGGCGTTCAATACACCTACAACATTGCGTTGGATCAAAACACCTACTACCTTGCAGATTTCTCTGCGACTATGGAGCTCCCTCAGGAGGATGAGTGGTATATTATGGATGCAAACGATGTTGATACGAGCACAGGCGATAATGGGGATGAGGGGCTAACTCGAGAAGAGTTTGCAGGCCTTCGTGCAGCGCTCGATAGAGTTGCCACAGAGAACACCTCTCTCCCAGAGGAGCAAAGACGCCGTATCACCCTTATATTCCCCAATTTAAGGAGTGTTCCCAAAGACGCATTTGACAATGATATATATGTGGATGGTGCCGCAGTTACCTTCAACGCCGCCGCATTTGTCGGCATCTCGATGCCTATGGTAGAGAGGATCAATTCAGGTGCTTTTCAAAATTGCTATGGACTCATAGAGGTGTCGTCTCCTCTCGTAGAGTTTGTCGGAGGAGCTGCTTTCATGGATTGCATCTCACTTACTCAGATATCGTTTCCCCTTGCAAAAACAATTGAGGGCAGCGCTTTCACTTCATGCTCGTCCCTTGAAAGTGTAACGCTTCCCGTTTTAACCACTGCAGGAATAAGTGCATTCACCCATTGTAACTCACTTGTAGAGATATCACTTCCATCGTTAACGACATCTGACCAGTCCCTTTTTAGTGAATGTAAACAACTCAAGAGGGTGTCACTTCCCCAGATAGATACTATCTGGGGCTACACCTTCAATCTCTGTGAGTCTCTCACCGATGTGTCACTACCGGCGGCAGAGGTATTTTATAGTGGAGTTTTCCAATTTTGCAAATCGCTCGAAGAGATCACTCTACCCGCTGCAAGAGAGATTGGACTTGGAGATTTCGCTTTTTGCCGATCACTCAAACGAATCTCACTGCCTGCAGCTGAGACTATCCTACATAGTGCTTTTCAAGATAATAGCGCCCTCCAAGAGTTAAATATTGGTTACGACCAAAGCGGGAGAGGTAACCACTCCACAGTAACTTCAATTGCTTCGAGCTGGTTGTATAATGTTACCACAACAGGTGTTGAGCTGAACATTGGTTATGTCGAGAGCAGCGACCCCAACTCTAAAATTGTCATCAGTGGTAATGATTTGACAATTGGTAGCAATCCAACCCAAACATTCAGCAAGATTATAACACCTGCCTCCACCCTCACTTTAAACTTGGAGGATATAGACGCCACAACCAATACCTCTACTAGCAACATTTGGATTATTCGCACCAACCCTACGGGCTACGACTCCTCACACTTCGATGGCCTAAAAAAGGCGATGGATGCTGCCGAGGATGATAATCGCCAAATATCGCTCATCTTTCCCGACTTAATCGAAGTGCCAAGCTCGGCGTTTTATACCAAAACAAATCTCGTGAGTGTCAAATTGCCTAGTGCGACAATTATTGGAGCTGACGCTTTCTATGGCTGCACATCTCTTGTGGAGGTTGTAGCAGATAGAGTAACTTCCATCAACGAGAGAGCTTTCTCTACATGTAGTGAACTCAGCTCTGTTAGTTTCCCCCTTGCTGCAACTATGTACGTTAGTGCTTTTGAGGATTGTGTAGGTCTCAAGACTGTATCGCTCCCAGCAGCAAGAGATATCTATGAAAATGTTTTTGACTCTTGTACAGGGCTCACCCACCTCAATATCGGCTACGATGAGAGTGGAGATGGGTACCATGCAAAAATTAGCGAAATTAACGCCAACTGGCTCTTTGGATTAGGAGAGGCTAAATTGAAGGAGATTGAGTTGAAACTTGGCGATGTGAGCGAGTCTGCCCCATCAATTACAGTTGTGTCTGGCAATAATGGAACTGTTGAAATTACTCAAGGAGCCAACAAAATCAAGAATCAGTTCAAAAAGGTAATTATACCAGAATAGTAGAAGATTATGAAGAAGATATTATATATAGCCGCTGCGCTTGCGATACTTGCCAGCTGCACAAAGAGCCAAATTGATGATATGAACTCGCCCAAGGGTAATGGTTCGCTACGCATTAGCTCCTCTATTGAGAAGGTGACGCGTGTTACGGATAGTAATACGTGGGAGCAGAGCGACGTAATTGGAGTTTTCGCCTATCGCCATACATTGCCAGAGATATTGGCTGAGAATAGTGCGTACAAATCAGTGGGGGCGGGTGCCACTGTTGATTTCGAGCCCCAGAGTGACGATCAGAAGATTTACTTCCCTACAGCGGGAGTCATTGATGTTGTGGCATTTCATCCATATGAGTCACTAACAGAGCCCGAACATATAGCCATTGATATAAATAGCATATACCACAAGAAGAACCTATTGTGGGCAAGCAATAATGGTGTTGAGGAGAGCAACGAGGCGGTTGATCTACAGTTTAAGTACGTATTCTCCAAGATAGCTTTTAGCCTCACTTTAGATAAGAGTGTTGAGGATCAAGATGAGAAATGGGTGTCAGTCAACGGTTTTAAGTATGATGCAAATTTCATACTGCGCACGGGAGAGTTTGAGTTTGTAAATGGAGCACAGACCTCTGCTTTTAGAAGCCGGATAGAAAGCGATGAGTTAACAGGTAAATACCATACCGATGCTGAGCCCATCATTCCTCAGAACGCCACAATGGAGATTTTAGTGACAGTTGGAGATTTGAATTTCTCTCTCTCGTTGGGCTCTGTTGAATTTGAGCCGGGTAAGATATATAACTACAACATAGAGGTAGCGAAAGATATGCTCACCCTCAAGGGCGAACCCACAATCACTCCTTGGGAAGAGGGAGAGGAGGAGAACCTTACTTCTATCCCCTCCAGTGGATATATGTTGGAGGATTTCGTGGAGGTAGATGGCTCTATGTTCATTCCAGAAGGTAATATTTGGTTTATTAATGACACAAATGAGGCTGGTCTATATGGAGTAGATGACTTTAAAGGCCTAAGAGATGCCATAAGAGAGGCAAACAATGATGGTCGCAAAATCACGCTAGACTTCCCCTACTTGATCAAATTGCCATCTTATGCGTTGGCAGAGTGCGATGTGGTTGGCGCCACGCTGCATAGCGCCACTGAGATTGGATCTAACGCTTTCCTAGATTGCGAACGTATCACAACGCTCTCTCTACCCGCTGCAGAAAAGATAGGAGCTTATTCTTTTGAGAGTTATTCTGCACTCAAACACCTAAATATAGGCTACGACCAGAGCGGTGGAGGGAATCATGCAACAGTTAAGGATATTAGTCTAAATTGGTTCGGAGCAACTCTTGTAGATCCAGATTTGTCGGAGATTGAGCTTAATATAGGCTATACCACTAATGATATAGAAGTTACGCAAGGTACACCAGGCACTATTGCCATAGAGGGCAAAATATACACCTTTAAGAGTGTCACTCAAGCGGTTATGACTCCTGCAACTGGTACGTTTGATCTACAAACCATCGGAACGGCAAACACATCCAACTTTAGCACATGGATGGTTCACTCCAAATCGAATGCGAGTGGCACAGAGCTCAGAGCAGACCACTTTGCATCTCTTAGAGATAAGTTGTCTGAGGCACATGAAAGGGGGCACCAAATCGAACTCATTCTTCACGATATTATCTATCTTCCCGATAGAGCGTTAGAAAACTGTAACTCGCTAGTGAGCATCTCTCTGCCCACCGCGACAACTATTGGTCGCTCCGCTCTCTCTGGTTGTGAGGAGCTCAAAACTCTCTCAGCTGAGAGGGTGACTGAGATTATGATGAGCGCACTTAATATGTGCGAGGCTATCACCGAACTCAACTTCCCTCGAGCTACAATTGTTGGGGAATCGGCATTTGCTGACTGCGTTGGCCTCACATCGCTCAATATTGGCTACGATAAGAGCGGCAATGGCAACCACTCCAAGATTGGAAGTTTTGCCTCAACTAGTCTGCACTCTACTATGAGTCAAGCACACTCCACACCTCATTTCTCGCTCAATGTTAATCTCTTCATTGGCGACGTTAGTGGCGCTCGACCCGCCATTAGTGTCAATACGGGTGATGATGGAACTGTCACCTTTGAGCATACAGCAGAGGAGCCTCAGACTCTCACATTTAAACATGTTACACATCAATAAGTTCGAATTAATTAATAGAATATGAAGAAGATATTATATACAGCAGTGACGATAGCAACGCTTCTCGGCTGCACAAAAAAAGAGGCTGAGGGTGGGTCGACACAGCAGCCTCCAGGAGTTGCGGTGGAGTTCCGCGGCAGTGCCACACGTGTGGCGAATGGCGCGTGGCAGGCAAACGATAAGATCGGAATATATATGGTCTGGGGTGGGGCAACTCACCTAGACGATGTGATTGACGGCGTGGCGAACACCCCCTATAAGGTTGATGGGACGGGTGTATCTACCTCATTTACCCCCCTAGATAAGATAATATACTACCCCGCAACCAACCAAGCGGTCGACTTCTACGCCTACACACCCCACAGTACAGATATCACGGCGGGAGAGTATCCTGTGAGCGTAGCGCAGCAGGAGCCACACTCGGCAATCGATGTGATGGCGGCCTCTGCGCATGGCAAGAACCTCGACGACAAGAGCGTGGTATTCGACTTCCGCCACTGCCTCTCAATGTTAACCCTCAATGTGAAGTGTGGAGATGGTGTGGCGAGTCTCGAAGGGCTCACAACAACACTCAAAGGGCACCCCACCGAGGCGACAATCTCTATCCACTCCAAGAAGATTAGTGGTCACGATGCACTGGGCAACATCGTTGCACTAACGAGTGTTGAGACAGCGGGTAGCAAGGCAACAAGCCGCCTTTTGGTGATCCCATCCTCGCCCCGCAACGGTGCACAGGTTCTCTTCGCCCTTGGCGAATCGCACTACGTATGGGATATTTCAACCGTAGAGTTCGAGCAGGGACAGCACCTTGTTTACGATGTCATTTTAGAGAATCTGAGAGTCACGGTAAACCCAGCAACCATAGCTCCATGGGACACAAGTGAAGAGATTACAGGAACAGCAAAATAGAGTAGCAGATGAAGAAAATTATAGTTTCACTCCTCGCCTTAGTAGCTTTGGCGAGCTGTACACAAAACCAGATAGATGAACAGTACACGGCAGAGAATGAGCTACGACTCACCGCCGATGCTACACAGACGCGCGTCAGTGCCAATGGTTCGTGGGAGACAACCGATCGGATCGGTATCTATATGTACCATGCAGGAACGCAGAACAGCGTGGGCAAGTCAAATAGTCGCTACAAGCCAGAGGTTGCAGGTAGCGTAGTGAATCTCTTACCTGTGAACAACGAGGATAAACTCTTCTTCCCCAATGAACCGGGTATGGTTGATATCTTTGCGCTGCTCGATCCATCTAGTGAGGATGAGGTCGATTTGAGGCAATATCATATCACATCCTCTACATTCGATCAACTCTTTGCCCAGGCCAAAGGCATAGACAAGAGCAAGAGCACAACCCAATTGATTTTCAGACGAATGGTCTCCAAGATCTCCTATGAACTAACCTCGTCAGACGGTTCGATCGATCTTGCGAAGCTCGTCTCAGTAAGCGTGCCCCAAGTTAAGGGAGATGCGGTGTGTAACCTACTTGAGGGTAGCTACGACTACTCTAAATCAGTACAGGGCGACTTGACCTCTAACGCAGTTGAGGATGAGTTCATCCTTGTACCCCAAACTATTGCACCTCGCTTCGAGATCGACTTGGGCAATGAGTATGGTAAATATGTTGTCCAATGTGAAGAGGTTACAATGGGTGCTAATGCTCACTATACCTACACCGTTGATGTTACCCTTACAGGTGTAACCATCAGTGGTTCCATAATGCCGTGGGAGAGTCTCGATGAACAGCATGTTGAGGGTAATATGAATAGCGGCTACTACCTTGCAGATTTTAAGGATGCCGACTTTATGCCGGCAGGTGATGCGTGGGTTATTTGGGATGATAATGCTGATAATGAGCTGACATTTGAAGATTTTGAAGATCTTAACGCTCGCGTGACTGCTGCTGCAGAAGAGGGTCGCAAGATCTCGCTTATCTTCCCAAAGTTGTTGAGTCTGCCGATTAATGCATTCTCTTATAGTAAACTCGTGAGTATTTCACTGCCAGTGGCAACAGATATTAGGGAGAATGCATTCCACAAGTGTACATCGCTACGCGAGGTGTCGCTACCAGCAGCAGAGAGTGTCAGTTCTGATGCCTTTTCTCATTGCAACGCCCTTACCTCGCTCAATATTGGTTATGACGAGAGTGGAGAGGGTAACCATGCAGGTATTACATATCTAAATTCAAATTGGTTGAACTTTCTCTCTGAATCTGATCTTTCAAAGATTGAACTATACCTTGGTTACACTCTATCCGATGTTAAGGTCATATCAGGCGAGGGTGGATCAGCTAGCTTTAATGATGGCCTAAGCAGTCAAACTTTCAAGAGTGTTACTCAAGCTCAATTTATGTTAAATCTTGAAACAATTAATAGCGATACAAATACATCTAAGAGTGATACGTGGGTGATTAGCACGCAGTCAAATGCGGATGGGATGACATACACCAGCGCCACATTCGCTCCTCTGCGTGAGATATTACTTAAGGCTGCGAGTGATAGTCGTAAAATCACGCTTATCTTCCCCGATTTAGAGGTGCTTCCAAGTAATATACTCCTTGGCAGCGAGGCAATAGTAAGTGCCTCATTACCAGCCGCCATAGAGATTAGACATCAAGCTTTCGAGAACTGCAGCCAGCTACGCGATATATCTCTACCTGCTGCAACAAAGGTTCAAGATTATGTTTTCAGAGGTTGTTCCTCTCTCACTTCGCTCACAATTGGGTATGACCACAACAGCGATGAACACACAATAATTGAGCAACTCGAACCAACTTTTCTGGACGAAGTTACAAAAACAGAGATTGATCTATACATTGGTTTCTCTTCAAGGGGAGTTGCCTTGGCAAATATAGATGGTGTTACTGTTGCTTATCAAAATGGCGACATCCATACATTAAAATCAGTTACGCAACCACCTATCACCATACACACAAGCCAGGCAGTAAAAAGCGACTTGTCTGGTAGTAACACCTGGATTATAAGCTCAAATGTTGATGAATGGTATAAATCTATCTATACTTTTCTGAATGCCGGATTCCTGGAAGCAAGTGATGATAGTCGCGGAATCTCAATTATATTACAAGACATAGTGAATATCCCACGTGAAGCATTTATGAATTATCCTGTTATAGAAAAACTATCTCTGCCTACAACAATAACTATAGAGAATTATGCTTTCAGTAACTGTACTTCCCTACGTGAGGTACTGATGCCTGCGGCAATAACTATCGAGGACGGAGCTTTCAAAAACTGCACCTCGCTACTTGAGGTGTCACTGCCTAAGGCAACAAGTATCGATAATAGTACTTTCTCGGGCTGTACCTCGCTACGTGAGGTGTCACTGCCTGCAGTAACAATTTTAGGGTCTTATGCTTTCGGTAA
>CAYJAK010000008.1:80506-90205 GCA_964368585.1 uncultured Muribaculaceae bacterium | reverse complement strand
CTGCTCTTCGCTACTTGAGGTGTCACTGCCCGCGGCAACAAGTATCAAAGGTTTTACTTTCAGTAACTGCTCTTCACTACGTGAGGTGTCACTGCCCGCGGCAACAACTATCAATGGTTATGCTTTCAGTAACTGCTCTTCGCTACGCGAGGTGTCACTGCCTAAGGCAACAAGTATCGAAGACTATGCTTTCAGTAACTGCTCTTCGCTACTTGAGGTGTCACTGCCCGCGGCAACAAGTATCAAAGGTTTTGCTTTCAGTAACTGCTCTTCGCTACGCGAGGTGTCACTGCCTGCGGCAACAACTATCCGTTCCAAGGTTTTCGAGAATTGCACATCACTCACTATGCTAAATATTGGCTATGACGACAGTGGGGCAGGGAAACACGCCGCCATTGAGAGTATTGAGTACAACTTCTTACATGGGCTTAAAGAGGCTGATATTAAAGAGATTACATTAAAAATTGGGCATCATAGCTATACCACTGAAGGTACAGAGATAACTATCGATAGTTATACCTTTGACTTCGCCAAAATTGTCCAACCATAATATAATAAGTTGAATATGAAGAAAATACTATATACAGCGGTGGCCATATTAATGCTTGCCAGCTGCACAGAGAGTAAGATTGACAACGGTGTAACTACCCAAGAGCGTGTGCCCTTACACCTAAGAACAACGAGCATCGCCACGCGTGTCACCAACGATGAGTGGGATGGTGGCGAGGTTATAGGTGTGACTATGTATAATCAAGCTGAGTACAACAGTAACAGATTAGTTGCCATAGGCGAGCGATATACCCCATATGTAGCAACTCGCAAGGGTTTATCGACCTCTTTCGAGGTGGAGAGTGGTACCGAGCCGCTTTACTTCCTTACACAAGACGATGTTGTCATTTCAGCAATTTACCCTAACTATCCAGGTCTGGTAGCTACTGGCGAGCACACGATTGATTTTAGCGATCAAGAAGATCTGTCGCAGCTCGACTTTATGAGTGCTTTAGTGCGTAACGTATCCAAGAGTAAGGAAGCGGTGGAGCTCACCTTTCAGCGCTATTTCACTAAAGTAAGCGTTGTTCTCACTCCTGGCGAGGGGTTTTCAGCCGAGGATATGAAAGGTGCTGCTATTGAGATTTGTAAGGTAGCCACGCAATATACGGTCAAAATTGACGGCGACCCTGTGGTTAGCACGGGTGATATAGAGATGAATAACTCGTCTGCGCCACTCTTCGAGGCTATATTTAATGCCCCTGACCACGCCCCTACTTTCACCATTACAGTGGGTGAATACCTTTTCACGCTCACCTCACCTGTGGTTCTGGGAGCGGGTGAACACCACACCTTTACCATCACTGTGAGCCGTACGCCGCTGGGTGTGACAGGGGAGATTACGGAGTGGTCAGATAACGATGGCGGTGAACTAGGTGCAGAATCCGAGTTCGCTTCTTCGGGATCTCTCGGAGTAGATGACATAAACGAGATTACGCTAAAATAGTAACTGAATATGAAGAAGATATTATATTTAGCAGCGGTCGTAGCGATGCTTGCCAGCTGCACAGAGAGCAAAACACTCAATGTCTCAACCCAAGCGGAGGAGACTCCCCTACGCCTAAGTTCTGCGGAGGTCAAGACACGCGTAGTTGATGGCGAATGGGTAGAGAAGGATGCCATATCGGTAATGATGACCCACACGGGGAACTTCCTATCTGTCGGAAAACCAAATGCAGAGTACCTTGCTGAAGATGCGGGAGTGAAGAGCTCTTTTAACCCTGCTAGTGATGAGGATGAATTGTGCTACCCACCATCGGGTAGTGTCGATATTAAAGCCTATTACCCCTATGCCGAGGGTGCAACAGCCCAGTATGGCTACCCTTTTGATCTGCGTGAGCAGGCACAGGATGGCTCGCATAGTGTAGATATACTGTACGCTATAGAGACCAACGTTGCAAAGAGTACCGAGGCGGTAGAGCTTACCTTCAACCACGTTTTCTCTAAGTTGAGCATCACACTTACTCCAGGCGCTGGTGTTACAGTGGCAGAGATTACAGATGCTCAGATTACGATCAACTTCAGCAGGGAGCAACCAGTTACGGGCAATTATACCCATACTGTGGTCCCGACTGTGAGTTCGCAGAGTGTAGAGATGTATTGCCTGCCTACTAGTGCTAACCACTCTGTACTACTCTGTCCAACTTCGGTTGGTGAGTCGGCGGATTTTAGCCTCTTGATTACTACTGCACAAGGTAAAAGGTACAGCGTTGCTGTGAGCGATGTGGTGCTCACTGCGGGCGAAAATCTCATATACACAGTAACGCTCAACGAGCAGGAGGCTCTATTGTCAGGCTCTATTATCACCGATTGGGACAAGGTTGAAGGTACGATTACCTCTGTGGAGAAGGAAAACGACTACACCCTTGCCGACTTTGCTGACGAGCATTTTGAACCTGCTGGTAATTTTTGGCGAATTATGGACACCAATGATGATGGGAGTGGCAATGAGACCTTAACCAAGAGTGATTTTGAGAATTTGGCATTGATGCTTAAATATATTGAAGATGATAATGCTCATATCTCGGATCCCAACGAAAAGCGCTATATAACCCTTGTCTTCCCTAACTTAAAGAGTTTACCTGATGGAGCTTTTAATTTTGAGGAGGGCGGATACGATGCCCTTGCCTGCGTCTCGCTTCCTATTGCGACCAAGATTGGAGATTCTGCTTTTTATTCTTGTCGATATTTAACTCATGTTAATGCACCTTTAGTTGAAGAGGTTGGAGCGAGTGCTTTTAAAACATGTACTTCACTTGTTGAGTTGTCGCTGCCTGCAGCTAAGTCGATTGGAGCAACTGCTTTCGCCGATTGCACCAGTCTAACATCGCTCAATATAGGCTACGATAAGAGCGGTGGAGGAAACCACGCAGAGATAACATTTATGCACCCTCATTGTTTTCTCATTTTGTCTTGCGATAAAATTGACTTGATGATTGGAAATAGTGAAAAAGCTGAGAATCCTACAATATCATTTGGTCAAAATACCGATTCAAACCTACCTGAAATTATAATTAGCGACTATACATATACAACTTCAAATGCTCCTCAAGTTGTTTCATCAAAAAGATATACTTTCCAATCAATCACCCGTCCTTAATAATGATAAATATGAAAAAGATACTATACACAGCAGCTACCATGGCCATACTTGCTAGCTGCGCTGAGAGTGAGATGATTCCTCAAGTGGCGAGCAGTGAACCACTGCGCATCGTATCGGGAATCGGCACTCGTGTTGCGGGAACGCAATGGGAGGGCGATGAAGTGATCGGTGTAACCATCTACTCCTCTGGGCAGACCATAGCAATCGGCGAGCCATATAGCCGTTACCAAACTTCGGATGTGGGCACCACAGCATCTTTCTCGCCCGCGGCAGGGGTCGAAGATCTCTTCTATCCCCAGTCGGGAGCGGTGGATGTTATTGCCTATTACCCCTATCGAGTACCCACCTCTGGCTTGTTGACCCTTGATCTCGAAGAGCAGGACAATCAAGAGGCCATAGACTTACTTTGGGCTAAGGCTGAAGAGCAGACAAAGAGTCGCGAGGCTGTCACCCTCGCCTTTGAGCACCAACTCACCAAGATTGTGGTAGAGTTGGAGACGGCGGGCTACATCCAAGCGGAGGATCTCTACGGCGCTACACTCTCTATTGAGGGCATCTACGTCGATGGTGAATTTGACCTCCATGCGGGAGTTGTAGCTACAGCTACGAATGCAACGCCAACGAGTGTTGTTCTGACAGGAGTGCTGAACTCATCAAATATGTCTGGTAATGCCATTGTGTTGCCGCAGACATCTAAACCAACCTTTAGGATTACAACTCAATCTAACATCGAGTACTCAGTCACTGCCCCAGCCCAAATCAACTTTGGGCAAGGAGAGATACACACATTCGTTATTACAGTGTCAAACGTGGAATTGGAGCTCAGCGCAAAGATCAGCCCTTGGATAGAAAGCGAGCATGACTTGGAGATCAGCGACACTATGTTGACACTCGAACAGATAGACGCAGATAATATCCCCAGTGGGGATGTGTGGACAATCTCGGATAGTTCAACGGATAGCGAGAGTGACTTTGCGGATCTGCGAGCAGCCATCGCAGCCGCAGTTGGTGCAGAGCCCACTCGTCAAATCACCCTTAACTTCCCTAACTTGTCGGGAAAACTACCATTAGCGTCTTTTTCAGATGTTAAAGGAGTTGTGGCTATCTCTATGCCTAAAGTGACATATATTGATAATAAGGCTTTCTATAATTGCACCTCGCTTTCTACTATTTCACTGCCAAAAGCAACACATATTGGTGATTCCGCATTCTCTCTTTGCACTGCCCTCACAACACTTAATATTGGTTACGACCTAGTGGGGGATAATCACGCGACTATCACCTTTATTCATACACGGTGGGGTGTGAAAGATAGTGCTGTAGATCTAATGATTGGGTATATCCACGTGGAAGATGGAGCCCCAACAATAACGGTAGATCTTGAGGCTAAAACTGTGACCGTTGATAAGATGGAGGATCATAACCGACCAGGCGAATATTTCGCCGCATTAACAACAACCTTTGCCTCAATTAAGCAGGCGACAAAGTAAAAGATAAAAAATAGATAAAATGAGACGATTATTTCTTACAACTCTTGCTCTGGCTGCCTTAGCGAGCTGCTCTAAAGAGCCACAACCTAGCGTGGTGCAGAGCCCGCTGCTACTCACAAGTCAGATCGAAACTCGCGCCTTCAACACCTCGTGGGAGATGGGCGACCAGATTGGTGTCTATATGTTCAAGCACCAAACGCAAGAAACTGTAGGCGCTGCTAACACACTCTACTCAACCCCTACGGATTCGGCGCAGGCTGACTTCACGGCGCAGGGAACTCCACTCTACTACCCTCAGGAGGGTATGGTAGATATTTTTGCATACTACCCATACACGGATCAAATGAACGGGATGGAGTATGCAGTAGACGTCAACTCACAGGTGGATATGAGCGCGATAGACCTTATGGTTGCATCAAAACTTGGCATTCCAAAGAGCGAGGATGCGCTACCAATACTCTTCAAGCACCGACTCACGAAGATTACCGTGCAGCTCCAACCAGGAGAGGGCGTAACCAGTGAGCAGTTGGCGGATGCTAGCATCACCATCGCTGGCCTCAAAACCGAAGCGACGTATAACATTACAACTAGTTCTATTACCCTTGCAGGTGATGCTAAACCCATCGCTTTGAATGTCGACGGACTCAGTGCCAATAATCTCATTGCGGAAGGTATCACTATTCCGCAAAGCTCCACAATTGATATAGTAATTACCACGTCAACATATGGTGAGTTCAAACCTCTAACATTTGAAGCAAAGGAGTTTGCACAGGGTGTCAAATATACCTACACTATCACGGTGCAGCGCACAGGTATACACCTTAATGGCGATGTCGAGATCCAAGATTGGATAGAGAAGAGAAAAGAACCAGTAACTGCAGAGTAAAACAGAGTAAAAAATATGAGAAAGATAGCATTAGCAGCACTAGCCACAATTGCAATAATTGGCTGCACAAAGAGTAATAGTGATAATATTAAGGATGGAGATCTCCATGCGTTAAAGATCAACTCGGCAATTGAGACTAGAGCCGAAGGGAATAAGTGGGACGCGGGAGACAACATTGGTGTCTTTATGTTCGAGGACAATACAACAGTATCTGTTGGTATGCCAAATACCCCATACACAACAGAATCGGAATCTACCTCCGCAATATTTACCCCAGCGAGTGGCTACGCCGCACTCTACTACCCTCAGGTGGGAGTTGTAGACATTTTTGCCTACTACCCATACATTGCAGATATGGCAGGACTCAATTACTCGGTTGATGTTCGCTCGCAGGAGGATATGCCATCCATCGATCTTCTCAGTGCATCGGCTACAGACTTGGCGAAGAACAAGAGTGTCATCAATATGACCTTCTACCACCGCCTATCGAAGATCCGCATTGAGTTGCAAGCAGGCGATGGCATTGAGGATAGTGACCTTTTAGATGCGCAACTGAGCATCGAAGGGTTGATATGCCGTGCGAACTACGACCTGTTAAGTGATCAGATAGACTTTGGTACATACTCCGCAACAGATATTTTACTCAACGATGATAAGAGAAGCCAGCAAAACCTAACAGTTGAGGGTATTGTAATACCTCAAAGTGCTGATATTAAAATACATGTACAGACAGTTGTATACGGCGAATTCTCAGTTATTATTAAATCACAAACCTTCACAGCGGGACAAGAGTACATCTACACGTTGAGCGTATCACGTACTAAAGTCGAATTGGAAGGTGGTGCTGCCACTATTGTTGACTGGTCTGCAGGCGAGAGCTTAGATCTCAATGCCGATGACCTGGGAGGTAATTAGAGTTTCAAGTACTACGAAGTAGCAAGATTTACTATTAAAATCAAAATACAACTATGCGAAAGTCAATTTTACTGCCATTATTAGCTATTCTGTTTGTCGGCTGCGGCTCACCTGCTCCCAAAAATGTTACTGAAGCAATATCTGACACTACTGCAGTAATTGTTGAGCAAATTACCCTCCCTGCACTAAGTAATGAAACTCTAAGCGAGCTCACCGACGAGGTCTTTGGCGAAGTAATAGAACTCAAAGGGGTAAATGTTACCACCGACGATATCTTTGGGATTAGCGAGGCGCAAATGTTAGTACGCGATTCATTACTATTTTTAAAAACCTTACAAGGCGATAAATTGCTAAGAATATACAGTTTACCTGATTTTAAGCTCATATCCACAGCTCTTTCTAAGGGCAGAGGCCCTGGAGAATTCCAATTTCCAGATATTATAAAGTCTAATGCCAAAGATACGCTGCTTTATCTCTATGAGAGTAGCAATAATAGAATCTATGCACTAAAGTCAGACTATAGCGTAAGCGTTGCATATCAAGGAGAGGTAGCTAGTGACCAGGGAACTTATGCCCCCTATAATAAGCAGTGGGGAACACTTGACAATGCTCCTAATATTGTCTATATGCAACAGGATTACAATAAAAGAACGAATGAAATATTAGTTGATAAGATGGTGGAGGATAGTGTGATTACAACTCCTATTGCCGATTTAACCTTTAATCCAAAGTATAAAAATTGGCCAGCTTATATTGGCTCCTTTGGTGTGAATGAGAAGTTAGGACGCGCATACTATGCCTACAAGTACTTTAAAAGAGTGGTGGTGTACGATATAAATAGTAGCAATTTTAAGGTCTTGGAGTTTGAGACTGAGCAAAATGGACTAAAAAATGGTGCGATAGACCAAAGCGTAACTCACTATTGGAAGTCAGCCGATGGAGAGGATTACTTCTATTTACTATATAGCGGTCGTACCCCAATGGACGTTGGCAGGGATAATAGTAAGGGCAATGCTCATATTTTTATCGAAAAGTTTGATTGGAACGGTACACCAGTGGCAAAGTACATGCTTGACAGTTGGGGATATTTCACTGTGGATGAAGAGAATAATAAAATTTATCTTTGCTCTACCACTGAGGAGCATCCTTTTATGGTATACGATATTCCTTAAGTGGTGGGTTTTGCTGCTGCTTTTATGCGCTATATAATTCAGCTACATAAGATTTTTATACCAAGCAAGGAACATAAGGGTACTATAAATATACCATCCTTTTAGTTGTAAAATAGTGTACTCATGCTTCTATGCTAGAAATTTTGATTGGAATTTTAAATTCCCTAGTTGTATGATCTATTTCCTGTATCAAAGAGGGTTTTGATATTTGTTTTAATTAAGCTAAATTAGCATAATCATTAAACACACTAGTTATGGAACTTATATCTGATTACAATATCTTGAAAAAAAAATTTACTGATCTTTTAAATAGATACGATAACTATGAATGGTCTGTAGCTTGGGCTGGAGATGCTAAAAGTTTTGATATACTCAAGCTCTTGGATAAAAATAGCAATAAAATTAAGCGAATAGTTGTAGGTTTACATTTCTACCAAACCCATCCGAATTTCATAGAGAATTTTATGCATAATAAGAAGGTTAAATACATAATGCAGTCTGATGGAACATTTCATCCCAAGGTATATCTTTTTTATAATTCCGAAACTGATTGGTCAGCGATAATAGGTAGTCCGAACTTAACATTTTCGGCCTTTAACAAAAATACTGAGGCGAGTATGTTAATTAGTAATAATGACAGTGATTATAAAATGTACCAGGAACTAAGAGATTCTATAAAATCAGCATGGAAAGAAGGGTATCTATTCGATGCAAAGAAGTTGGAAAATTATAGAAGTTGCTATCGTTACCAAACAAAGAAAATAAAGAGCTTATCAAAATCTCCTATTATTATGGATAATGGAAGATTTGAGACAACAGAATTTGATCAATGGGAGTGGGAAGATTTTTGTAATTATATCCAATCAGCAGGGAAAACCGAATTAGATATTAGGTTTAGAATACTAAATATTGCCCACCAAGAGTTTAAACATCATGAACGATTTTGTGATATCGACGAAAGCGTGAGAAGGTGCCTTGCTGGAACAAAAAAGCAAACATCACGATATAAAGAAATTTCTGATTTCTTATTTTTTGGATATACCTATAGAGTAAAAAATTTCAATGATAAAATATTTGAAATTAATAACCCATTGTCAAAAGCAATCGACATAATTCCTCAATATGGCGAAGTAACAGAAGAATTATTTACACAGTATTGCAAGATATTTTACGAAGAGGTTTCTAGCGGGTCACTAACTTGCGCAACACGTTTACTCGCTATGAAACGTCCAGATTTATTTGTATGTATAACAGGTGCTAATAAGAAAAATATATGTAGAGCACTAGGAATTCCACAAAGTAGTTTAAAACTAAGTTCATACTGGGAGTTAATTATATCTAGAGTCCAAAAAACAAAGTGGTATAAAGATAGCAATAATAAATATGGTATTAATCCGGACTTGTACAGGTATAAAGTAGCAATGCTAGATGTGCTGTTTAAAGAAGAAGATTAGAGTATATCGGTTTACACATAAAACACCATCCTCTTTACCCTGTTCCCCGCGGTTTTGAGTCCACCCCAAAACAAAAAAGAGTCACATGAAGTTCCCAAAAAGAATTAGACATCGGGAGCACTCCAAGGTGATTGAGGAGATTCTTTTTTTTTGCGTACGAAGCTTACCCAAGCCCTCATAGGCAAGCAATGTATTAATCGAAATATGCAAGATCTTGTTCTCAAGGCAAGTTCTACACATTTGCCCTCCATTTTTGCTGGTTTATGGGGGTCAAATGTGCGAATAATGCTACCAGTATTGAGTTCTGCACATTTCATCTCATCTTGAGACTCTCTTTTCCTCAAACTTCTTCATCCTGAAACTGCTTTACCCTGAAACTAGTTCACCCTAAAGCTACTTCATTCTGAAACTGCTTCACCTAGGGACTCTCTTCTTCTTCTAAATGTCCAATTTAGAATCTATTAGAATCAAAACTTCTTCAATTATTAATATACTAACTTTATTATGATACAAATAGGATGCGGTATGGACGGGACTCGAAACAGCGACAGCTTTGCTGTCTCTGTTCGGGGAGGCAGACCGCGACTCTTTTATTATTTTCGGGGGCCGCGGGTTCGAGTCCATCACAAAA
>CAYJAK010000008.1:0-80406 GCA_964368585.1 uncultured Muribaculaceae bacterium | reverse complement strand
AAAGAGAACATCTTTCGATATTCTCTTTTTTTTTGCGGTATGGACGGGACTCGAAACAGCGACAGCTTTGCTGTCTCTGTTTGGGAGGCAGACCGCGACTCTTTTTATTATTTTGGGGGCCGCGGGTTCGAGTCCATCACAAAAAAAAGAGAACATCTTTCGATATTCTCTTTTTTTTTGCGGTATGGACGGGACTCGAACCCGCGACCCCCTGCGTGACAGGCAGGTATTCTAACCAGCTGAACTACCACACCAATTGTTCGTTTGGACTACAAAAGTACAAAAATATTTTATATTCGCAAATCGAAACAATGTTTTTTTTCAAATTATTTATCTGAGATTTTTACCAATTCTACAGTTGTAAAGCCCATTGGATTCTCTGTAGATTGCTTAACCATCCCAATACCAGCACCATACCAAGTTATCATTGATACCTCTTGTGTCTGCCCCATAACTTTTACAATTGTTGTCTCTTCAACTTTTATTGCATCAAAAGTTCCAGCTGGCACCTCTACTTTCTCAACTTCACCTATAACTCTATTCTTTATTTCAAGTTCCATCTCAATATCCATTCCCATCATATTCCCTTTAATCTTCATAGAGACAGCATCTAAATTTGTATTAGGTTTTAGTTCCATAGGATAGTATTGGTTACCATTCTTCTCAATTACCTCTAAGTTACCTATCTGACCTAATAAAGCCTTCATAGACTTCTCCATATCTATAGTTAGCTTTCCATCTTTAATCTGATATGAAATCTCCACATCTCCTGTCTCAGCGCTATTACTAATAATGGTAGCCTCCGCTGCAGTTTTTGATTTTAAATACTGAGTTGCCTTTACGCTCATATCTTCAGGCATCATTGGAGATTTAATTTTAGTGGTATATTCAAACAGCTTTCCATCAGCTGGAAGAATACTATAACTTTGTGCGTAAGCGGCACACGCAACCATCGTTGCAATAATCACAAAAAATAATTTTTTCATACGTACGTTTTATTTTGTTAGTTAAATTTTTAATTACATCTCGTCAAGGGCATACTCAACTGCCATATTCAAAATTTGGGAGAATTTATAGGTCTTCTCAAACTCAGCAGAAACAAACTCTGCCAGCCCCTCTCTGCTTAATATATCTCTTCCAAAACCTTTTCCCACTGCAAAATCTTTCTGCTTAATAAGCTCTGCCCACTCTGGATTTACATCCTCAAAACCTTTTGGCAATTTCTTTAGTTTATTTAGATTAACAGACTCAAATCCATCACTTTCTAGCTTTGTCATCTCACTCAAAACAGAGCCACCATTAACATAAATTTCATCTCTTAAACTATGTAGAATCTTTCCCTCTGCCACATAAACACCTGTATATAACTTTATTCCACTCCAAAAACCCTCTACCCCATCTACCTTTGGCTCAATATGAAAATAGTAACCAGAGTATGGAGATTTTTTACCTCCTCTACAAATATAGACACCAATATGCGTTTTATATGGAGTCTTATCTTTTCTAAACCTTACATCACGATATATTCTGTATGTGCAATCTTTATAGGTCAATTTATCGGGATTAATATCTTTATCCCATTTTGCAATCTCACCGATAAGTTCATCTGCAAATTTGTTTACAATCTGCTGCACCTCTTTATACCTATCCTTATTGGCATCAAACCAAACCTTATTATTATTGTTCGCAATATCAATTAAGAAATCATATACTTTATCCATACTCAAATGTGTCAAATTTAAGAGAAGCAACCTCTCTTTAATCAGAAAAATTGAGACAAATGTAACATTATTTAGTGATATGTAGGCTATAAAATTCAATAAAAACCCATCTTAATTATTCACATTTTTTTTATACTTTTGCTGCAAACAAAATAAGTTACAGAACCTAAAACCAGATCTATGGAACTTTTCAACTCAATCATTGCACAAATAAATGACAATCTTTGGACATACATTTTAATCCCGATACTTTTACTGTGTGCCTTTTGGTTCACCTACAAAACCAAATTTGTACAATTTGGAATGATTCGCAAAATGGTGCTTTTATTGGCCGAAGGTGGTAGTAGTAAAATTTCATCAAGCAAAAAGAGCAATGCACAAACGGAGGAGAAACAGACAAAACAGATCTCATCTTTTGAGGCTTTTGCAGTATCTATCGCCAGTAGAGTTGGAACAGGGAATTTAGCAGGTGTTGCCACAGCAATTGCTGTAGGTGGCCCCGGAGCAGTATTTTGGATGTGGGTAATAGCACTTTTTGGAGCAGCTAGTGCCTTTATTGAGTCTACACTTGCACAATTATATAAAATAAAAGGGAAAGACTCATTTATTGGAGGACCAGCATATTACATAGAGAAAGGGCTAAAAAAACGCTGGATGGGAGTCCTTTTTGCTATCCTTATCACGATAACCTTTGGTTTTGCATTCAACACCGTACAGAGTAATACCTTATCAGAGGCAATGAACCACGCGTTCAATATAAAGAACATTAATACAGGTATCACTATTGCCATACTAACACTAATTATAATCTTTGGAGGAATCCAACGCATTGCAAAAGTGAGTAGTATAATTGTGCCAGTTATGGCTCTAGGATATATAGGCTTAGCATTTGTAGTTATTATCCTTAACATCAATCACATCCCTCAAACAATAGAGCTGATCTTTGCTAATGCTTTTGGCTGGGAACAGGTAGCTGGCGGAGGAGTTGGAGCTGCCCTTATGCAGGGAATAAAGAGAGGTCTATTTAGCAACGAAGCAGGAATGGGATCTGCGCCAAATGCAGCTGCAACAGCACACACATCACACCCTGTACAACAAGGTTTGATTCAAGCATTAGGAGTATTTACAGATACACTTATAATCTGCTCAGCTACAGCATTTATCATTCTATTTAGTGGAGCAACTTTAGATCCATCTCTAAATGGAATACAACTAACTCAGACTGCACTCTCAAATGAGATAGGTAGTAGTGGAGAGATATTTGTAGCTGTCGCGCTATTCTTCTTTGCATTCAGTAGTATTCTAGGAAACTACTACTACGGAGAGGCCAATGTAAGATATATAACTAAAAATAAAATAGTTATGCAGCTCTATAGAGTTACAGTAGGTGCAATGGTACTAATTGGTGCACTTTTATCACTAGATGTAGTTTGGGGCTTAGCAGATGTAACAATGGGGCTAATGACAATCTGTAATCTAGTGGCAATAATCCTATTAGGTAAATATGCATTTAGATTATTAGCAGACTATAGAGAGAAGCTTAAAAATGGAGAGAAGATGCCAACATTCTCAAAAGAGGAGATGCCAGATATTAAAGATGACCTTGAGTGTTGGTAGAGTCTAAAACGGAATATAAATAGAGATTCAAGAATAGAGCTAAAAATTATTATCTTCAAGAACAAAAATTAAGAACTAATGAGCAGAGTATTAAAACATATCCCAAATGCAATCACCTCACTTAATGTAGTGTGTGGATTCTTCTCAATAATAGAGTCCCTAAACGGAAATTTTGAATATGCTTTTCTGTTTATCATAATAGCTGGTATATTAGACTTTATGGATGGATTTGCAGCCAGACTACTTAATGCCTACTCAGAGATAGGTAAACAATTAGATTCACTTGCAGATGTGATAAGTTTTGGATTGGCTCCAGCTATGATGCTTTACGCTTTTCTAGCTCAACATTCAGACTCAATAATAATCTACGCTCCCGTATTTATTGCAATCTTCTCGGCTTTAAGACTTGCTAAATTTAATGTAGATGAGAACCAAAAAGATAACTTTATAGGCTTAGCAACACCAGCTTGCGCACTATTCGCAGGCTCACTTATTACAATTCTTACAAACTACCCAAATATTCAAAACGTATTTACAGAAAACATCTATATTATCCCAGCAATCTCACTACTCCTCTCCTATCTTTTAGTCTCGAATATCCCAATGTTTTCATTTAAAATCAAAAGTATAAAATTTAAAGAGAACTTATCGCGATACATACTTGTTTTTTTAGCTTTAATCTGCACAGCAGCAACAGTTATTTTGGGATTAAATTGGAGTGTAGCACTATTCTCCACAATATCTATCTATATATTAATCAATATCATAAACTCATTTAATAGGCTCATTCGCTAAATGAAATGTGTAAAATTCAATAATAGGAGTATTATTTGCACATTTGACCCCCATAAACCAGCAAAAATAGTAGGCAAATGTGTAGAACTTGCTTGAGAATAAGATTCTGCATATTTCGATTAATACACTCCTCACCTTGGGAGAGTTTGAAGGGAAATTAGCAAAATTGAGTTCTGTGAATTTCCTTTAATCCTCTATCAAAATTGATTCACCCAACTTATAATCATTTAAAGAAACAGGTAAAACTCCTAGAGCAGGCGCTTTTCCAAAGATAATCTGCACTGCAGCTAAATTATTTGCATCGGTATTTGAATAGCCAATCAAAAAGGCCTTAAAGTTATCCACATCTTTAATTCTATTTACCGCATAAGGGTTTCCAAAATATGCCACAACCATTGGCTGCTCAGCCGCCCATTCAGACAGATAATTCATTGGCAATGAATCCAAACCAAAATTTAATTGTGGACGAGAATCTGTATTGTGAATACCAGCAACTACTAAATCATAATCTTTAAATCTCTCCTTTGCTACAGCAACCTCAGAAACACTAGGGTTTACACCAAATAGAACAGTATCAATATCTCCATACTCTAAAATAGCATTTTTAAACACCTCACTTCCACACAGAATAGTACCTTTAAATCCTATATAACCTATCTTCTTACTAGATGCGCGCTCTATTGGAATAGTTTCATCACTATTTGTAATAAGCGTTAAACTGTTCTTAGCAATCTCATTAATTAGCTTTAGATTCTCCTGTTTAATAACTCTATTCTCCAAGTCACTCATATTCACAATAGGGTTATAATCAACTTCAAAGAGTCCCATACGAGATTTCAAAGCCAGAAGTTTTTTCACCTTAACATCAAGCTCTCTCTCACTTAATACTCCCCTCCTAACCTCTCTAACAATTCTTGTAATAGCTCTCTCAACATCCTCTGCCATTAATAGAATATCAGCACCTGCTCTATACGCCGCAAGTGGAATCTCTCTCTTCTTTAATCCTGAGCTATTAGCTACTCCATCCATATTTAAAGCATCTGTGCAAATTATTCCATCAAAACCTAACTCATTTCGCAAAAGATCTGTAATAACACGTTTAGAGATAGAAGATGGCACACCTGCATCTAAAGTTGGAACATCTAAATGCCCCACCATAACCATATCAATATCCTGATTAATTAACTCTCTAAATGGATATAGCTCCAAAGAGTCTAATCTTTCTCTACTAAATGGTAAAATTGGCAAAGCCTCGTGAGAATCCACATCTGTATCTCCGTGACCAGGAAAATGTTTAGCAGAGCCAGCAACACCAGCATCTCGCATCCCCCTAGCATAGGCAGCCCCATAAGTTGCCACCTTATTTTTATCCTCCCCAAAAGATCTAGTATTTATCGCAGGGTTATCGGGATTATTATTTATATCTACACTGGGTGCATAATTTATATGAATATTATAATCTCGACACTCTCTTCCTATTAAATACCCCATTTCATATATTAAAGAGTCAGAACTCAAAGCCCCCAATTGCATCTGACGAGGAAATCTAGGAAGCTCCCGATATCTCATTGCAATCCCCCACTCTCCATCTATCGAGACCAAAAGTGGAACCTCTGCTAAGCTATTTAGCTCATTCATTCTATTCACAGCAGGCACAAGGGAATCTCTCATTGAGATTATTCCTCCAACTCCTAATCGCTTAACTAAGTGATCTTGTAACTTCTTCTCTTTTTCGTTCTGATAAGATGTAAAATCTATAATAAATAATTGAGCCACCTTTTCTTTAAGGCTTAAAGTAGCAAAAACAGAGTCTACCTCTCTATTAATATCCTCCTGAGATTTATCACTCTTAAATATTGGTCTAAAATCTTTACTCCCAATCCTTTCTCTCCCTATACCACTACTCTCATCAAAAGAGATGAGAGTAGGTATTAGAATTGCAGATAGTAGAATAAGTAGGTAGTTAAACACCTTTCTGCTCATACAATTATCTATTTTTTGCGTAAATTAATAGTTAAACTCCTTTTTTAGTGTAGCAATCTTAGCATCTGAATCGGCTCCTTGAACTCCAAAATAGAACTTAATCTTAGGCTCTGTTCCCGATGGTCTTACAGATATAACAGTTCCATCTTGAGCATAAAATTGTAGAACATTAGATTTAGGTAATCCTGTCTCCTCTGGCTTATTGTAATCTATAACCTTTACAACTGGAGAGCCTGCCAATGATTTAGGAGGATTCTCTCTAAAGCTTTTCATCATATTTTGAATAGCCTCTACACCCTCTTTACCCTTTTTAGTTAAAGCTAGAAGATCCTCTTTGAATAGCCCAAATCTATTATAAATATCTAATAGTAAATCATATAGAGTCTTACCTTGCTCTGCACACCAAGCAGCACACTCTGCAACCATTGCACAAGCAATAACCGCATCTTTATCTCTTACAAATTCACCTATATTAAATCCATAACTCTCTTCTCCGCCACCAATAAATGTAGCTTTACCTTCATTTTCACGTACAATTGCCGCTATATACTTAAACCCTGTTAAAACATTATACATCTTAACGCCATACTCTTTAGCCATAACTGCAAGTAACTCAGTAGTTACAATAGTTTTAACCATATATGTATTCTCGTTTAATTTACCCAGTTCTCTCCATCTCTCTAACAGATAATATGTTAAAATTGCAGCAGTTTGATTTCCATTAAGTAGAGTAATCTCGTCATTATTATTTCTCACTGCAATACCTAATCTATCAGCATCAGGGTCTGTTGCCATAACTAGATCTGCACCAACCTCTTTTGCCTTATTAACAGCCATTTCTAAAGCTGAACTCTCCTCTGGGTTTGGAGATTTAACTGTCGGGAAATTTCCATCACTAATATCTTGTTCTGGCACATTATAAATATTCTCAAACCCCATCTCTTTAAGTGCTCTTGGAACCAAAGTAACTCCTGTTCCGTGCAGTGGAGTAAATACCATTTTAAGCTGCTTTTGATTTTTAACCGCCTCTGGAGTTAGTAAAAGAGATAAAATATCCTTTAAGTACACATTATCAACATCCTCTCCAATTATCTGAATATTTCCCTCTCCTCCAGTAAATTTTACTTGAGAAGGCGAAGATATTTTAAGAACATTATTTACAATATTAGTGTCGTGAGGAGCAGTAATTTGAGCTCCATCCTCCCAATAAGCTTTATACCCATTATACTCTTTTGGATTGTGCGATGCAGTTATCATAACACCTGCTTGACACTTAAAATGTCTTACTGTATAACTTAATTCTGGTGTAGGACGTAACTCATCAAATAGATAAACCTTAAAGCCATTTGCTGCAAAAACATCTGCCGTTACCTTAGCAAACTCCTTGCTATTATTTCTTGAATCATAAGCTACAGCAACTTTAATTTGTTCTAATGTTGCAAAACACTCTTTTAGATACTCCGCAACACCTTGAGTAGCCATTCCAATAGTGTATTTATTAATTCTATTGGTACCTACACCCATAATTCCTCTCATGCCACCTGTACCAAACTCTAAAGCTCTATAGAAACTCTCTTCAAGCTCCTTTGGGTCGTTGTCAATTAAATTCTGAACATCCATTCTAGTCTGCTCATCAAATTCTGGGCTAAGCCACTGTTTTGCTACTTCTAAATAACTCATAATTAAGATCTATTTTATGTATTGTTTTCAATTTTACCTAATAATGTTTCTCTTTTTTTAAAACACTAATTATCACGATACAAAAATAATTTTTTTTACCATATTTCAAAGCAATATAGGAGCCCTCTGTCCCATTTTTTTCTATCTTTGCGCAATGTTTTTAAAAAATTACCTCCCATTCTATAAAAGGAATTTAACTCTAGCAATTCCTGTTATGATTACACAAGCGGGTCAAGTTATTGTACAATTTGCAGATAACTTTATGGTTGCGCAGTTGGGAACTGCAGAATTTGCTGGAGTATCGTTTGCTAACTCTATTTTTATGATTGGCTTAGTATTTTGTACATGTTTTACGCAAGGCTTGGTTCCATTCATTGGGCAAAATTTTGGACAAGGTAAACATAAAGAGGTTGCAAAATATTTTCAAAATTCATTTATTTTAGATGCACTCCTCTCCGTTATAATATTGGCAGTAATGTTTTCGGTTATTCCATTTATGACACTTATGGGACAAGATCCATCTACTGTTGGCCACGCACAATCCTACTACGCAATAGTTACTGCATCGCTACTTCCATATATACTCTTCTTTGCAATCAGAAACTTTTCAGAAGGGATTGGAATTACAAAGTATGCAATGTACATAACTATCGCATCAAATCTTGTAAATATACTTCTCAATTATATACTAATCTTTGGAAACTTTGGCGCACCAAAAATGGGCGTTGATGGAGCCGCTATCGCAACACTTGTAAGTAGAATTTTGATGTTTATAGGCTTTGCTGTTTTACTCTTTAAGGTTGATGCTTATAAAGAGTATATGAAGATGATAAAGAAGAGATATGTGTCAATTGCTAAAATAAAAGAGTTACTAAACACCTCTTTACCAGTTGGTTTACAAGGATTAACAGAGGTAACAGCATTTAGTGTTAGTAGTATAATGGTGGGATGGTTTAGCAAAGAAGCAATGGCTGCAAATCAAATTGCTCTAACATTCACATCATTCTCATTTATGATAGCGCAAGGTATTGGTGCTGCTGCAACAATTAGAGTTTCACATCAATTTGGAGAAAAAAGATTCTATGATACACGTAAAGCTGGTTTTGCCGCTGCACATTTGAGCGTTATGCTTATGAGTATATCGGGAATAACATATACAATATTAAGAGGAGAGATTCCAAAAGTATTCTCATCTGACCCTCAGGTTATTCAAATCACATCATCTGTATTAATTATTGCCGCTGCTTTTCAGATATTTGATGCAATACAACTTGCTGGGATAGCCTCATTAAGAGCCTTAAAAGATGTAAAGGCGCCCCTATTTTACTCAATTGGATCATACTATTTTGTATGCCTTCCTTTGGGTTATGTATTTGGACATCTTCTCAATTTAGGCCCAAATGGTGTTTGGATAGGGCTAATGCTTGGTCTACTCTTTGCTGCGGTTCTATTTATGCTTAGGTTCCACAAGCTAACTAATCAATATTTATCGGGAGTAAAATAGATAAAATATGTTAAATAGTGCTGAAATAGAGTTTATTAATGAGCATAAAAATGCCAATACTCACTCACTTCTTTTAAGTGCAAAAAAGTATCAAGGAATTGATGTTGCACTCTGCGTAAAATGTATTGAGGCACGTAAAAAGATTGAGAAAAAGATTCCCGATTGGTATAACAATCCTGCACTTGTCTACCCTATTTCACTCTCAGTAGAGCAGAGTAGTTCTCAGGTTACAGCTCTATATAAACAGCAACTTATTCTACGGACATTGGGCAAAGATAAATTTGCAACAGCAGATCTTACAGGAGGAATGGGAATTGACAGCTACTTCATATCTCAGATTGCAACACAACACTTTTATACTGAGAGAAATTTAGAGTTATGTAGAGCAGCAGGGTACAACTTTAGTCAATTAAAGGCCAACAATATCAGCATTATAAATAGCTCTATATCACCAGATTGTAAAGAGATATTCAGTAGATTCAAAGATGCTAATGTTAAGTTAATTTATATAGACCCTGCACGCAGAAGCAATACTGGTTCAAAGGTTGTTTCAATCAAAGATTATGAACCAAATATACTGGAGCTACTAGAGCCCCTTTTTGACATTAGCCAATATCTTTTAATTAAGGTATCCCCAATGGAAGATATTAAACTCAATCTAGAACTACTTCCTAATACCGAGCAGGTGCACATACTATCTCTTGATAATGAGTGTAAAGAGCTTCTTTTCTTGCTTAATAGAGATCATTCCCAAGAAGATGAGCCTACAATTACAGCAATAAATTTAACATCTAGTGACTACTCCTCTCCTACCCTATTATTAGATAAAGAGCCTTTTAACTTTTTAATATCAGAGGAGAATAGTAGTACAGCAACTCTCACATCCAACCCTAAAGGCTACATTTATGAGCCAAATAAGGCACTAATTAAGAGCGGTGCATATAAGTTAATCTCTCAAAGATACGGTCTAAGCAAACTAGCTTCAAGTACACATATATATGCCTCAGAGCAGTTACTACCCAATTTTTCTGGAAAGATATTTGAAATAGAACAGGTTATAGATTTTAATAAAAGGGCATTAAAAGAGCTTGCTAAAAGAATCCCACAGGCTAGTATTGTAGCAAGAAATTTCCCGATAGATACTAATGCAATTAAGCAGCTATCGGGAATAAAAGATGGAGGCACAAAGCATATACTTGCTGTAACACTCTCAAATGGAAATAAAGTAATAATTGTTACTAGTCCTAGAACATAAAGTTCATTGCAAATTGCAAAGATGTCTGTTTCATACTCATTAGATCAAAGAGTCCCAACATATTATTTGTTCCACAAAATAGTTGAAATCCTTTTGTATTAAGCGCAGCTCCAAAACCTACCGCTATAGGTGCATTAGGAGAGTATGTTACGTTGGTCATCAATTGAATTTTCCCCTTAAGTGGTCTAAAGCTGTATCCTGCAGATATAGAGTAGTCAAATTCATTCCCATACACTTTTGAACCTAAAAACATTGCACTAACATTATGAACAAGCTCTTCATCTAAAGAGTATTCAAACATTGCACTATATCTAATAGGAATTTTAGTTGAGATCATTTGGTTATTGAGTGTATCAATCTCCATTGTAGTACTAAACTCTGTAGCAATAGAGTCTAATATTCCTTCAAAATCTATCTCCGATAATGAGCTTGAATTTATAATATCAATCTCTCCCAACCCATCAAATTCAAAAATCTCATTTGGATTAGCCAATACAATTTTAGATGAAGATTCATTCCAGCGAATTGATCCCCAATCAGAAACTGAAGCAGAAGCTCTTATTCTCTCATTATCTGACTGATACTGTACTCCTAAATCGAGTGCAAAACCGGGGTTATTCAATAAATTACTTAAGATACCATCTGCATTAATTCCATCAGTATCAAATGGAATGTTTGCCATATTTACATTGATATTACCAGTAGCTTCATAAGCATTATCTACCTTCGTAACATCTAGTTCTAGATTATCAGCAATAACTCCAGCAAATCCATTCAGATATTTTGCCCTTAATCCAATGTTAAAATTATCACCTATCTTTCTTGTATAACTTAAACCAATTTCGCCCCAACCAATAGCATTAGGTGCAAAAGATAGGTTATACATCTTGTTTGCAACATTTATACTATTATCTGCCATTAAAGTTATTAAATCATAAGGCAAGGATGTTCCCAAATGTACCTTTGTGGATAGATTTATACCTAAAAAATCATTCTCTGAGATATAGAATCCTAAATTAAAAATATCTATTTGAGATTTAACATAATTTATATTATTCTTATATTCTGCAAGTTCAGAGATACGGTCTGTATTAATATATTTTAGCCCACCCTCTGTTGTAATAAAATCATTATACGAAAGTGAAGATTTTAATGAAAGGTCTACACCTCCAATTACTGGAAAGGAAAAGTATCCTCTAGATGGTAACATTGCAGGGTTAATATGCATATTTTGAGCAAGATCTTTCACTTGCATAGATGTAGGTGATTGCCCATAAGCAGAAATAGCAATACCTATAACCAGAATGGTTAATACTATTTTTCTCATTTTAAATATTCGTTAATTTTCTGTTGGGGTTAAATTTATATCTGACTCTAAGCCTACTACAATATCTAGAAGAAACTCAGTGGGTGAGAAGATTTTTACATAATTATCTTCATCTCTATTCTCAGCACCTCTAGTTGAGTAGAGTATATCAAAAAAGATTTTTTGTGAATTTAAAAGCGCATCCACTTTACTCTCATCTAAACTTAAAATAATTGCCTCCTCTTCCGTTATATAGAAAGGCGAAAAAGATGTACTCGATGGCTTCTCATTACTTTGAGAGGCTGCAAATAATATAGGCGAGTCTGCTAGATAAGTTTTCTCTCCGTTTATTGTATTATCAGTTGTAATATACGGATGGATATGAAAATCAACAGCAAATTCATTGTAGCCGGTCATTTTTATTATCAACTCTTTATGATCAATATTCTCATTCTCATCAACCTTTAGCATATTAATCTCTTTTGTATATCTTGCACCATCAATTATAAAATCAAAATCAAAAATTGCTCCTCCGGTTATTTCAATTTTATCTGTAACATATACGCTATTGTACCTATCAATGGAGCTATTATCTATCTCATCTGCATTAGGATTAGCAATAATACTATAATCTATCTTAGCTTTAGTAAAATCAGTTGTAATAGCATCCGACAAGCCATTTCCCGAAAGCGTAGAGGTATTGGACACTAACACTGTATAACTACCATTACCATCTATAATAAACTGATTACCACCCAATCCATTCTTTAATTCAACAGTTTTTCCATCAATAGAGAAATCATTTATATTCACCAGAACAGGAATTGAAATACTATTCGTTATATCTACGTATATATATGGATTCCTAAATCTTATATACTCAGAATTTGAGATAAAATTTTGATAACTTTTACCAGTAATATCAATTTCAACCTCATTCTTAGTTAATTCATATCTTCCTAAGTATCCCGATACATATTTTGTCTCAACATCATTAATTGACACAGAGCCTTTAATCTGGTTAACCAATGGCATCTCACCAGAGAAATTGAAATCAAACCACGTTGTATCTCCTTGATCCGAGAAATCAAAAATATAGGTATCATCAATAATTAGAGGTTGATTAGGCACTATAACTACCTCTTTTCCATCTTTTGTAATTTGAGGAATGGTACACTTAAATTTAGAGAAATCATACATATTCGGATTCTCTATTTTAAGTAGAATCTCTGTACTCTCAACAATAAGTGTATCAACCTCCTTTCCCTCTCCAAATTCTGCAATATACCTTTTTGTTAAACCTTGAGGTAAAGGAACCATTGTTCCACCATTCTCAACAGGAATATTAAATTCAAAATCAAAACCATACTCTGGAAAATTGAAATAAATATACTCCTTTGGAATCTCATATTCAACAGGTGAATTAGAGATTGTTAGTTGTAATAAATCATCACTATTAACATCTACCAAATCTTCAATCTCTGTAAAAGATAATAAATCCCGATCTGTAATAACTGACTCTCCAGCGGGGAGACTTGCATCAATTTTTAGATGAATATCCCCAAATAAATTTTCTCCACACGAAACTACACTCAACACAAGTGCAATCAACAATAGTAGTTTTTTCATTCCTCTCTTATTTTTTAAATTATTGGAGCGGCGCAGTAGAACTAATATTTTTTATTATTTAATTATTTAACTTTTGATTCAATTAATATTTTAGGGATCTCTTTATTCAATAGATGCTTATACCAGAATCTATAATCATTTATTGTTGAATGCACTCTTTTCTTTCCTCCATATCCGTGATATTCACCAGGATATAGCATTAGATCAAACTGTTTTCCTGCATCTTGAAGCGCACTCACAACTTGCATTGTATTCTGCATATGTACATTATCATCACTAGAACCGTGAGTTATAAGTACATAATTTGTAGAATCACCTTTATATTTAGATACTTTATTTGAAATATTTGTATTTGCATATCCTTTTGGGTTATCTTGTGGTCTATCCATATATCGCTCAGTATAGTGAGTATCATACAGAGAAAAATCATATACTCCCCCACCTGCTATACCATATTTAAAATATTCAGACCCCTCTGTTACAGCTAACATTGTCATAGAACCACCATAAGAGAACCCTGTAATTCCAATCTTATCTTTATCTACAAAAGGCTTTGTACGTAGATATTTTACCCACTCTATATAATCTTCTAATTCAATTGTTAGTAGATTTCTATGCATAAAGTTAATACCCTCTTTACCACAGTGACCAGAGGCTCTATGGTCTATCGAGATCTGTATAACTCCCTCATTTGCCCACCATTGAGTATGCTCACCAACACCTCTCCATCTATCCATAACAGATCCTGCATTTGGGCCTCCATACATACTAATCAATACTGGGTATTTCTTATTTGGATCTAAATTAAGCGGCCATATAACTTGTGCTGGAATCGTATAACCATCATTTGTTGTAAGATAAAGCATTTCTGGAGTAGCAAACTCATATTTATCAAAACTTTCCCCTTTACTGTCGCCTAAAATTTTCTCTTTTATTCTCTTCCCAATACTAAACATTGCAACTCGAGAAGGTGTAGAGGAGTTAGAGTATGTAGCTATAAAGTGTTTATTATCAGGAGAAATTTTAACATTGGTATAGTTATAATCTCCAATAGATAATCTTTTAATCTCTTTTGTCTTTAAATTAACGCTATAAACATCGTTTCTAGTAGAGATTTCTCTTCTTGCTGTAAAAAAGATATAGCCACTCTTTTCGTCTACCTTTAAGATATTGATTCCCCAATTCTTGCCCGTTGTAATTTTGTTCAATCTTTTTCCGTCAAAACTTTGGAAATATATCTGCTCCCACATATCAAAATCTCTAACCATATAGAATCCGTCGGGAGTAAAATTCATATCTGTCATCCAATCAATCCAGCTATCTTGTCTCTCTTCATATACAAACTCTTTTGTACCGTTTATTGGGTCTACAGCATATAATATCAGGTGATTCTGCTCACGAGGCATCCAAGGAATTATGAATTTATTTCCCTCATTATTCCAGAAAGGAATTCCAAAGTATTGATCATCATTTTCATTAAAATCTGCCCATATAGTTGAACCATTATTCACATTTACAAATGCTACTTTAACTTTTGGATTCTCATCACCTGCTTTAGGGTAGCGTGTCTCAGTTAGAGTTCCGTGGTGCCCCTTAGAGTCATATATTGGGAACATTGGAACATTTGTATCATCAAACTTATAATATGCAATCTGCTTGCTATCTGGGCTCCACCAGAATGATTTGTATCTAGAGCCTCTACCTAAAATTTCTTCATAATATACCCATGATGCATATCCATTCATAATAACATCTGTTCCATCTGTCGTCATCTTATTTATCTGCTTAGTTGCAACGTCATATACACACAGATTATTCTCTTTATCAGTAAATGCTATCTTAGTTTTATCGGGAGACAAAGTATGATTTTTGTACTCTTTTGCATTTGGCAGTTTTAAAAACTCTTCCATTTGTGCAGGTGTACCTGCGAGTGTATTGCTACTTACTTTATCTATTGGTAAGCTCTTTTCACTCTTCACATTATATGAAAAAAATCTTCCTTTATCTAGAATGTTACTATTATAAATCAGCTCAATATTTGACTTGTCTTTCCAACTATAATAGGCTGGAATTGGTGCGATTACACCTTTTGGCAATGGTTTTAAGAACTGCTCTTTCTTTAGAGTTATTTTTTCACCATCAGATGCTTTTGCAAAATTTGAACTAAGAGCAATTAGCCCTAGAACTACTAATAAGAAATAGAATCTACTCTTTATCATAATATGTTTTAAAATTAGGTTATTATATCAAACGCGGCAAAGATAATTTTTTTTGATTAAACAAAATATTTATCATTGAAATTAACTAAATAAATTTGTTCTATACCCCTGGTAATAGCTGTATAGAGCCATTTTTTATCATCTAATGTAACATTGTCATTCCATAATGAGTTATCAATAAAAACACATTTCCACTGTCCACCTTGAGATTTATGCCCTGTTATTGCCATTGCATACTTGATTTGAAGGGCATTAAAGTAGATATCCTCTCTTACTGCCTTTAGACGTTTTTTCTTACTAGTTATATTATCATAATCTTCAAAGACTTGCCAGAATAGAGCACTCTGTTGTTCTTGAGTTAGAGATGGAGAGGTAGAATTTAGAGTATCTAAGATGATTTTAGCATCAATCTCTACGTTATTATAATCTGGGAATGAGATTGTTGCTGATGCAAAATGGTGACCATATCTCTCTTCATATTTAGAAATAGATTGCAGCTCTCCAACATCTCCATTTGCGATAAAGTCTAGTTCAGGGATATCCTCTAAAAATTGATAGCAATTCTTTACAATCATAACTTTATCACCCTTTGTAAGCCTCTCTTCTCTATACATCACTCGTTCCCGTATGCCCATATTGTACTTATTGGCTCTATTATTAGATCTACACAACACTACAACCTCGTCAGAACCATATTTATCAATTGCCTCACTTATCTGCTCTATCAACTCGCCTCCTGTGAGTCTTCTAATATCGTCATATCCTTCAAGTTCAAAGAGTGGATCGTTTGAATTTTCACTCTCTATATCATACCTTAACTTAGTTGCATTATATAAAATTCCACTCTCTTGCTCCTGTCTAACAACACTCTTCATAAATACAGAAGAGACCTTTGTGTACCTCTCTAAATAGTATGCATCTAATGCAGGGCTTCTCTCCAGTCCAATTGGAGGTAGCTGAGCTGGATCTCCCATAAGAATTAATTTATTTCCATCATTAGATTTTACATAAGTTATTAGATCATCCAGCAGATCTCCTGAGCCAAAAATAGATCCACCTACCCCACCTGTGGAGATTAAAGAGGCCTCATCAACAATAAAAACCGTATTCTTATTTTTATTTAAATCTAAAGAGAAACGAGCTGTATCATCTTTTAAACTCTTCTGTCTATATATCTGTTTATGAATTGTTTTTGCAGGAACATCTGTGTAATTTGAGAGTACTTTTGCAGATCGTCCAGTAGGTGCAGCAAGAATATACTTATAATTATACTCTTTTAATATCCCGATAAATGCAGAGATTGCTGTAGTTTTTCCTGTTCCTGCATAGCCCCCAACAAGAAAGAGCCACTGATCATCGGGAGGCGCAATCAAAAAATTGGCAAGTTTTAGGAATAATTCTCGCTGACAAGATGTAGGTTCAAACTTGAGCCGAGAGATCATTTGCTCATTGATAAAATCAGCTACTCCCATATTATCGCCATCTATTTATAACGAATATCAATAGTAATGGATAGATCTCTAAACGCCCCATAAGCATCTGGCCAGTTAAGATTATTTTGCCAACACCAGGTATCTCACTAAAATTCCCAAGTGAGCCAACTGACCCGAACCCAGGCCCAACATTTCCCATACTTGCTATAGATGAAGTTACAGCATCAACAAAGTCTACGCCTAATGCAGAAAGAAGAGTTGCCCCAATAAATACAATAAAAAGGTATAGAGCAATATATAAATTTACCGAGTTAATAGTCTCCTGTTCAATTATTGTATTTCCAATTCTAACTGGTATAATAGCCTTAGGGTGTAGCATTTTTTTCATTTGAACACTTAAAGAGCGCCACCAAATATATATTCTATCAGATTTTAATCCTCCAGTTGTTGAGCCTGAACAAGCACACTGTAACGAAAGGTAAACTAAAATCATTATTGAGATACTTGGCCAAACCGAAGTGTCAGCTGTTGCAAAGCCAGTTGTAGAGGCTATTGAAACACTCTGAAACATACTCTGCCTAAAAGCCATACCCCAAGTCTCAACATTGCCTCCTATTTTTATATCTATCGCGATAAATAAAAATGATACAAGAACTAGTAATAGATAAAATTTAATTACTGGAGATCTAAAAATCTTTCCATTTCTCTGAAAAATTAGGGAGTAAACCAATCCAAAGTGCAAACCAGACAATAACATAAAAATAGTGATGATTAGTTCTATAGCAAATGAATCAAATGCCATTATTGATAAATTTTTAGTACTAAACCCACCCGTTGAAACTGTACTAAAAGCATGGTTTATTGAGTCAAATAGACTCATACCTGCTACAAATAAAAGCACTGTTTCCAATATTGCCAAACCTACATAAACTGAGGTAATAACTCTAATTATTTGCTGTGTCTTAAACTTATAATTATCTTTAGAGAGCGTTGATATCTCCATTTTACTCAATCTCATTCTAAATGTACTCACACTCGGTAGAATAAGTAACATAAAAATTACAACCCCCAATCCTCCAATAAAGTGTGTAGATGATCTCCACATCAATAGCCCTTTTGGCAAGATTTCAATATCATTTAGAATTGTAGCCCCTGTTGTTGTATAACCAGAGACGCTCTCAAACCAAGCATTTATCACTGTGAACTCACCCCCCCATAGCACATAAGGTAGCATACCAAACATACACGATAACAGCCACGAGAATACAATGATAAAAAATCCCTCCTTAAGATTTATATCTTCATATTTTCTAACAAAAATAAGTGGAAAAAGTCCTGTAGCAAAGGTTATTATCGAACTTAATAGCAGTGACGAAAATGATGAATCAAAGTTATTGATCATAGCCGTCAATGCACTAAATAGCATAAAAATGGCATTAAAAACCAATGCTATGCCTATATTTCTTGATATTACGCCTATATTCATAATAAAGAGCCTAGTCGTTACCTAAATTTCTTAGAAGATTCTCATTAGATTCTATCAATTCTTTAACCTCCTCATTCAACTCACCTAACTCTCCATCGCCTCTAACGTCAACATCATATCTTTTACTAGAATTTATATATTTCTTGATTCCTGTAGAGATTGCCAAAAGAGGGGTAATAAAGATTTGATTGATAAAATAATTAAACAGGATAAGTAGTCCAATACCTATTGCAAATGATACAACACCAGGCATAATGCTTCTATAAAAAGTATCACTCATATTTTTTGAGTTCTTTTTTAGTGCTTCCTGTGATATATCCGTTAGAGATTGAATATAATTTCTCAACTGCATATATACAGGGTACAACCTTCCAAAAAACCATCCTCGTCTTGCTGCATATCCCTCTTGCCATATATTTGGCGCCTCTTTTAAGACGTGCACATAGGCTGTATAGGCATATAGTATTGAATCTGTCATATTCCTTACCTCTAAATTACTATAGCTACCCTTTGCATCCGAAAGAATGCTTGTAAAGACCGTTGAATTTAGAGCATCTAATGTTGGTACAGTATCTAGCCCTACCTCCTGCATAAGTAAAAAATTATATTCATCTGTTATCTCTAATAAGATCCTTGACGCGTTTATGCTCTCTATATTATCGGCAATAATTGCAGAAACTGAACGTCTTGTACTAATAAGCTCATAAATTCCTATTACGCTAGACATAAGCAGAATTACACCAATAACCACAAACCCAAGTGATATTTTTCTCCTGATACTCATTTCATTACATTAATTTAGCACATAATTTACGTGCTGCAATTTTGATGCAAATGTAAGCAAAGTTTATTAAATTCAACTAAAAACTACTCTCAATATTATATAATAGGATATACTGGTCGTTATCAAAATTATCTTTATAGCTTCTAGAGTTACATAACATTATGGCGTGCACACTATTCTTACCTCTTTCCCATAACGCTGCTGTTCCAGATAGGTTTCCACTATGATAAGATGCCCAATTAGTAAATGCTCCGTGATTCATTCTCCAACCTAATCCATATCTATTATAAGCTGTAGAAGGAGCATACATTACATCTAGTGTCTCACTCTTTAATATATCGGGAACCTTAGTACCATAATCCACCGAATTTAAGACTTGTGCAAGCTCCTCTGTTGAGGCAATAAGTCCACCCAATGCCCTAATCATATACATATCATTTGCATATCCATTTGTCCCACTTTGAGAGTAATATACAACCTCATTAGATCTCCTATCGTTTCTATCTTTACCAACATATATATCTTCTACCCCCATCTTTGAATATACCTCCTCTCTCATAAATGTCTCATAGTCTTTTCCCGATATATGCTCTATAATCAGACCGAGAACCCCATATCCAAGATTGTAATAATTATATTTAGTTCCAGGTGAATCCGTTTGATCTACATTTTCTAAAACATAACTGATTCTATGCTCTAGAGATTTACCAGCAAATGCAGAATTTGTGGTAAAGACTGGATCTGGGTTACTTTTCCAACCACTAGTATGCTCTAATAGATTTCTAACTGTAACACTCATCTTTTTTTCGCCATAATCGCCTCCAAATTTATCTTTTAGAATACCGTCAGCCCCAAACACTTTAGCATCAAGATCTATTTTACCTTGTTCATATAATAGCATAATTGCAATTGCCGTTTGAGGTTTAGTTACACTTGCTACTCTAAACAAATGCTTTGGAGTTACTCGTTCGTGGGTTTCTTTATCAGCTACACCATATCCATAAGAGTACTCTAATTCTTCACCTTTTGAAACAGTCAAAGAGAGCCCCGGAATGTCGTACTCAACCATAAATTCATAAACCATTTTATCTATTGTAGAATTTCCATTCTTTGCACAGACAAAATAGTTTCTAATTATATCATTCTCTGCAACAATACTAACCACTACTACATTTGTAAAATTCACTGGTGTAACTCCATTTTCAAAAGGCTTATCATTAATTTTTATTGAGGCTTTACTATGAATATCAAATGTTGGAACTAAATTAGTTAGTGAGACACCCTCTGGAACTGTAATATATACCATTTGGTCTTCTGCATCTCCCTTTACTGCTCTTGCACTAATTTTTAGTGACGAATTTAGTTTTGATTCAAATGTTAATCCAGTTAAGTGATTATCGCCAGATTTAATCTCTGGCTCTATTGGCTCTTTACCACAAGAGAGAATTAATACAGAGATAGTTACAAAAAATAAAAATTTCTTCATAAGTTAATCATTAGTTAAGTTTAGCTACAGCGCGTTATTATGTAAAGATATATAAAAAAAGGGTAACTAGATAATACTCTAGCCACCCCTCTCTATTTATTTTAGGTACAAACCTTAATTTACGCTTGACATATATTTTACTAAGTCAAGAACTTTGTTTGAATAACCCCACTCATTGTCATACCAAGATACAACTTTAACGAATGTAGGAGTTAATTGAATACCTGCTTTAGCATCGAATACAGATGTTTTAGCTTCACCAATAAAGTCAGAAGAAACAACCTCATCGTTAGTGTAACCTAAAACTCCTTTTAATTCATTCTCAGAAGCACTCTTCATAGCCTCGCAAATCTCAGCATAAGTAACTGGCTTAGCAAGATTAACTGTAAGGTCAACAACAGAAACATTCAATGTAGGAACACGGAAAGCCATACCTGTTAATTTACCATTTAATTGAGGGATAACTTTACCCACTGCTTTTGCAGCACCTGTAGATGAAGGGATAATGTTACCAGCAGCTGCTCTACCACCTCTCCAATCTTTTGCAGAAGGTCCGTCAACTGTCTTTTGTGTAGCAGTTGTAGCGTGAACTGTAGTCATTAAACCATCAACGATACCATACTTATCGTTTAATACTTTAGCGATAGGAGCTAAACAGTTTGTAGTACAAGAAGCATTAGAAACGATAGCCTCACCTTTATACTCGTCTAAGTTAACACCACATACAAACATAGGAGTGTCATCTTTTGAAGGAGCTGACATAACAACTCTCTTAGCACCAGCGTCAATGTGTAATTGAGCTTTCTCTTTAGTTAAGAAAAGACCTGTAGACTCAACAACGTACTCAGCCTCAACTTCATTCCACTTAAGATCAGCAGGGTTTCTCTCTGCAGTTACACGGATAGTGTTTCCGTTTACTACTAAATTACCATCTACAATCTCAATTGTTCCGTTGAATTGACCGTGAACAGAGTCATATCTTAGCATATAAGCCATGTACTCTACATCAATAAGGTCATTGATTGCTACTACTTGAATGTCATCTCTTGTTTGAGCTGCTCTAAAAACAAGGCGACCGATACGGCCGAAACCATTGATACCAACTTTAATTTTACTCATTTTAATTTATTTTTTAGATAAAAATTGTTCAATAAAACTCTTTTCGTTTTTACAAAAACTGTGCAAATGTAAAAAATTTGACTGAAAAATAACTATCTTTACAGATATTTTTTTAATATTTTTTTAACATAGCTTAAAAATGGGTTTAGAGATACTTATTACAAACGATGACGGATACGCCTCAAGGGGGATAGCGGCATTAACTGAGATAGCCTCAAGATATGGAAATGTAACAGTTTTAGCACCTCTAGAGGGACAATCTGGCAAATCTGTTGCCTTAACACTAAACAAACCACTCTACCTTAAAAAAAATTTCACTACAACATCCAGCAATGGAACGTCTATCTCTGAATACACCCTAAATGGGACACCTGCTGATTGCGTAAAGATGGCTTTAAATACCATATTTCCTCAAAAAAAACCAGATCTAATTTTATCGGGAATAAACCACGGTTCAAATGCAGCACTTGCTTCATTATATTCTGGCACTTTAGGTGCCTGTATAGAGGGTACATTAGCTGGTATTCAATCACTTGGTTTCTCGCTAGAGGCTCACGGAGAAGATGCAGATTTAGCATCTGTTGAGCAGTATCTTCCAAAAATTATCGAGAGTTATATACAAAATCCCGCTCCAAAAGGGATATATTTGAATATCAATTTCCCTGATACGCCAATAGATCAAATAATGGGTATTAAACTTGCTGCACAAGGGCAACGAGGGTGGATAAAAGAGTTTACACTTCATAATGATAATGAGAACGGTGACTATTATTTAATGTCTGGTGAATATTTTGATAATGACAACTCTCAAATTAGCGATCATAAATTATTGAATGAAGGATATATAACTATTGTTCCTCATAAAACCAACAATACAGATTATGATCAAATAGCTAATTTGACAAAATTATGGAATTTAGAGTAAACAAAATTGGCAAAAAATAGTTAAAATAGTATTACTGTATAGGAATAAAATATACAATCATTTACACACAATAACATATTTCACAATATAAACTATCGAGATGAAGTATTACATTATTGCAGGGGAAGCATCGGGAGATCTACACGGCTCTAATCTTATAAAAGGGCTAAAAAAAGAGGATCCAAACTGCCAAGTCAGATGTTGGGGAGGAGACCTTATGAAAGCAGAGGGGGCTGAATTGGCAAAACACTACAAAGAGGGTGCGATAATGGGCTTTTGGGAGGTTCTTATCAATTTAAAGAAGATTACCCGCAACATCAAGGAGTGCAAAAAAGATATTCTAAATTATAATCCCGACATACTAATCTTAATTGATTATCCCGGGTTCAATCTAAGGATAGCTAAATTTGCTAAAGAGAACAATATCAAAACATTCTACTATATTGCGCCAAAGGTTTGGGCTTGGAAAGAGAAGAGAATTCATAAACTTAAAGCATATATAGATAGGTTATTTATAATATTCCCTTTTGAGATAGAATATTTTAAAAAATGGGGAATAGATGCTATCTATAATGGTAATCCACTAGTTGAGTGCATTGATAATTACCAACACAAAAATGAGACTCGTCATGAGTTCTGCAATAGAGTAAATATTAATCCCGACAAACCTTCTATTGCCTTACTAGCTGGGAGTAGAAAGATGGAAATAAAATTTCTTTTGCCAAGAATGGCACAGGTTATCAAGAATTTCCCTAACTACCAATTTATATTAGCAGCTGCTCCTTCAATAGATATAAATCTGTATAACAGCATATTACAAGACTCAGCAAAAAATGTAAAAATTTTACACGGGGAGACATACTCTATCTTAAGACACAGTAGAGCTGCAATAATATCATCTGGAACAGCCAGTTTAGAGGCCGCTTTAATAAAGACTCCTCAAATTGTATGCTATGGCGCTAGTGAACTCTCATTTCAGATAGCTATTAGGTTAATGAAGGTAAAATATATCAGCCTTGCCAACTTAATTTTAGACAAGGAAATATTTAAAGAACTTCTTCAACACGATTGCTCTCCACAAAGAATCACTCAGGAGCTTAATATGCTTTTAAATGACAAAGAGTGTAGAGATAAGATGGATCAAGATTATAATAATTTAAGAGAGATACTTGGAACAGGAGAAAACTCTACAAAGATTGCAAAATCTATGATTGATGAGTTAGTAAAAATAAAAAATGAGAAGTAAATGAGTACATTTCACATCTACAAATACCAAGGGGCAGGAAATGACTTTGTAATCTTAGACAATAGAGATGGAGCATACAAAAATATCTCACAAAGTGAGATCTCTTTTTTATGCAACAGACGTTTTGGCGTAGGTGCAGATGGCTTAATGCTGCTTCAAAAGAGTGAGAAGTATGATTTTTCAATGATCTACTTCAATTCTGATGGAAATGAGAGTAGTATGTGTGGGAATGGCGGACGCTGTTTAGTTGCATTCGCAGCGCACAGAGGAATCAAAAAATTTGATTTTGAGGCAATTGATGGATTTCACTCTGCACAAATACTTGATTATTCTCAACATAGATGTATTGTAAAGCTAAAGATGAGCAATGTTGCTCAATATTCAAAGCACTCTAATGATTCATATTTCCTAGATACTGGATCGCCTCATTACGTTAAATTTGTACAAGATCTAGATAATTATCCCGTACTTGAAAAGGGTAAATATTGGAGGTCACACTCCCATTTTAATGGTGGTACAAATGCCAACTTTGTTGAAATAATTTCTGATGACACAATTAAAGTTAGAACATTTGAGAGAGGTGTTGAGGATGAGACACTAGCTTGTGGAACTGGAGTAACTGCTGCTGCAATATCAACATTCTTACATACTAATAAAACCACACCAAGTTCTCAATATAATATAATTGCTCTCGGAGATAAATTAAATGTGACTTTTGATTATAGAAAAAGTGACAACACCTTCTCAGAAATATTCCTTACAGGCCCTGCCACTTTTGTATTTGAATCTGATATCGCGATAAATATCTAGGTTCTCCCCTATCTAATAATTTGGCTCCATTACTAATAATTTCTAGCACCAAAAATTCGAGTACCTATCCTTACAATTGTAGAACCACTCTCTATTGCAATAGTATAATCCCCACTCATACCTATAGATAATTCACTAAATTTAGGAAAATTCTCTCCATACTTATCTTTTATACCTTTATATATACAGTGAAGCGAATCAAACTCTTCTTTAATTTGCGCTAGATTGTCTGTATAGGTAGCCATTCCCATTAACCCACACAATTCTACTCCATTAAGTGAACTCTTTGCCATATCCTCTACTAACATTAAAACCTCTTCCCTACTAAACCCATGCTTGCTCTCCTCTTGCGCAATGTGAACCTCTAAAAGAATATTTATCTTTAGATTATGTTTTACAGCAAATTTATCAATCTCTCTCAAAAGTTTTTCACTACTCACAGACTCCACCATACTCACGTAAGGTAGAACCATTTTCAATTTATTTGTTTGTAGATTCCCGATAAAATGCCATTCAATGTCTTTAGGAAGTTCAGGATATTTTGCAGCTAGCTCTTGTGGCCTACTCTCCCCAAATAACCTTTGCCCGGCATCATAGGCCTCTTGTATAGATTCTATAGGGTTAAACTTAGAAACTGCCACCAACTTTACAGTTGACGGCAGCTCTTTATTTAATATATCAAGTTCTCTTTTAATAGTACTCATATTATCTCTTACCTTGTTGTCTCTTTCTCTCCTCTATAATAGCTTGTTGTTGCTTTTGCATCTCCTCTAATCTCATTTGGAACTTAGATTTCTTTTTAGGTTTTGCTGTAGCTGCCTTAGCTTGAAGTTGAGCATATATCTTTTCTTCATCTACAAAGTATTTTCTTATTATCCACGTTTGTGATATTGTAATAAGGTTAGATACTAAATAGTAATAACTCAATCCACTAGAGAAGTTATTCACTACAAAGAAGAAAACTATTGGCATAAAATATAGCTGCATATTCTTCATCATTCCTGCTTGAGGCCCTGGAGCCGACATCTGATCTACAGACATTCTTGCAAGGAAATACATTGAAACTGACATCAATAGAGGGAACAATCCAATATGATCTCCTAAAACTGGTAAAGCAAAAGGAAGTTTAATAAGTGAATCATAACTACTCAAGTCACTAATCCATAAGAAACCTTGTTGTCTCAGCTCGAATGAAGTAGGGAAGAACATAAACATTGCAAAAAGAATAGGCATCTGAAGAAGTGCTGGTAAACAACCTCCAAACATATTAACACCTGTCTTTTTATAGAGTGCCATTACCTCTTGTTGCTTCTTCATTGCATCTTCTTGCTTTGGATACTTTTCACCAATTTTATCCACCTCTGGTTTAAGTACTCTCATCTTTGCTGAAGAGATGTATGATTTATATGTAAGTGGGAATAAAATAAGCTTAATAACAAAGGTCATAAGCAAGATTATGATACCGAAGTTTACTATATATTTACTTAGTATATCAAAGAAATTAATAATAAATAGTCTATTAATCCAACCGATGATCCACGAACCTAACTGTACTATTCTTTCAAATCCATAATCATAACTCTTTAGCTCTTTATATAGATTTGGACCATAGTAGAACTTAAATGGAATTGACATCTCATTTGTACCATTATACTCAAGTTGCATATTGGCGCCGCATTTCATTAAGTTATTATCGGGATTATTCTCATTATCTAACGAGTAAACCAAATTCCCAGATGTAAAATAATCATTTGCCACTAGAATAGCTGAGAAGTATTGTTGCTTGAATGCAAACCACTCTAACTTAGTTTTAATAGCTTCTGATGCCTCCTCTTTATTAGTTCCAAGATCATCTACACTTGACTCGTTTGGATATTTATAATCAATTGTAGAGTACTTTACCTCATTCTCAAAGCCCTTCTCTAAACGAGACATTTGCATCTCCCAATTTAATCCAAGTAAAGATTGGTTTTTTGAGATATATTTATTCATTCCAACTAATCTAAGATCAAAGCTCATTAAGTAGCTATCTTGTGGAAGTGTATAAATATGATCTATATATGAGTTTTGGTCAAAATTAAGACGCATAACAATTGATGAGTCTGTCTGACTAACTCTTTCATATACAAAATCTGACGTGCTTAATTGTTGGTCCGTATAGAAATCAATAGAAAAATTACTTGATTTCTCTCTCATTAAAAATAGGTCTAGACTATCATAAGTGTAGTAATTCTTTACTAGAACTTGGTAGGCTTGCGCCCCCTTTGTTGTAAAGTTTACCTTAATTTTATTATTTTCAAGGGTATAAAATTCTTCCTCTAATCTACTAGCCTCTTCTAAAAGGGAATCTTTATAAATTGGTGTATAATTTTCACTATTTTCTCTCTCTGCTTCGGCTATTGGGGTAACTTTTGGGGCATTTTTTAGTGCTTCTACTTGCGCTAGCGAATCTGCTACAAATTGTGCTCTAGCCTGCTCTTTGTAATTTTTTGAATTATACCAACTGAACCCTATAAGAATAGCTCCAATTAGTAAAAATCCTATTACCGTATTTTTGTTCATTTTTTTATTCGAATTGTTTGTCAATTATTTTAATCTTCTCTTCAATTTGTACTAGCTCTTCTCTGGCAATTGAAATCTTCTTCTCAATCTCAACAATAAAGGCATCTGCATTCTTTGACTTTGCAAAGAATCCCATATTGTTCTCAAGAGTTGCAATATCGTTCTCTATTTTCTTGTATTTATTAACAAGTTTCTCTCTCTCAAATCTTAATCCTCTATCACTCTTACCTGAATTACGAGACTCAATAACCATCTTCTTAAATTTATTCAATCTCTTCTCACCATCAATTGAACGAATATCTGCAAAATGAGCATCCATAGCACCATTAAATAGCTTCTGAACTCTCTCTTTTTCTTTAAATGGAACAAAACCTATCTCATTCCATTTATCAGAGAAGCTTCTCATTGCCTTAATATTCTCCTCTTTAGAATCGCTTAGTTTGTAGGCTTTAATCTCCTCTACAAGCGCCAATTTTGCTGTTAGGTTGTCTGAATATTGAGAATCTACATTATCAAAATGTTTAGATTTTCTCTCAAAAAACATATCACAAGCTGCTCTAAAGCGTTTCCATACTATATCTGACTGTTTTCTAGCCACTGGACCAACCTCTTTCCAAACCTTTTGAAGGTTAATTAACTGATCTGTTGACTTCTTCCAATCATCACTATTCATAAGTGCCTCTGCTTGCTCGCATAACTCCTCTTTTTTCTTAAGATTAGTCTGCATAACATTCTTGAAACCTGCGTAATAATCCCTCTTTGCGTTGTAGAACTTATCACAAGCTTCGCGGAATCTATCATATATTTTTTGATTATCTTTCTTTGATGCAAATCCTATTGTCTTCCATTTTGTTTGAAGAGTCTCCATTTGCTTAGATAGTGAATTCCAATCACTTGATGTTTCTGCAGCAGAATTTGCAATCTCCTCTGCCTGCTCACATAATTCTGTTTTAGCCGCTAAGTTATTCTTTTGATCCTCCTTAAGTGTCTCAAAAAATCCTTGATGTTTCTTATTAATTAAAGAGGTTGCTACCTTAAATCTATTCCAAACATCCTCTCTGCTATCTTTAGCAACAGGACCTATCTCTTTCCACTCCTCGTGTAGATTTTGAAGTTGCTTAAATGCTGTAACGATATTTGACTCATTTTCAAGAGCCTCTGCCTTTTCACAAAGCTCAGTTTTAGCCTCTAAATTCTTCTTAAAATCTAAATCTCTAAATTCATTATTAATCTTTATATAGTCATAAAACTTCTCAACACAATGTTGATAGCTCTCCCACAAATCTTTTGATTTTGCTTGTGGTACTATATTGCTAATGGATTTCCACCTATTCTGAAGCTCTCTGAATGCAGGGAAAGTATGATTAACATCTTCTGCCTTATCTAAAAGCACCTTTAACTCCTCTATTATCTCTAATTTTTTAGCAAGGTTATCTTCTTTAGTCTTCTCTAAGTTTTGGATAAAAGCCTGTCTACCCTCTCTGTATCTTGAATAGAGCTCTTTGAAGCCTCTCTCCAACTCAATGAATGGATTAGTTGCTCCACTCTTCAACTCCAACTGAACTTCAATAGTTACAGGAGCCTCTTCTAATTGAGTTTCATCGTTCGCCACTTCACTAGCGCTCTCTTTTTCTTCTGTATTATTATCGGGAGTCTCCTCAACAACATCTGCTACAGCACCCTCTAGGGCATTTTCATACATTCCTGACTCAATTTTCTCTCTTTTTAACACTTTGTAGAAAGAAGATTTGATTAAATCTGAATGTTTGTACAGTTCTTGTTGATCACCTCTTTCAAGCATATCTTCAAAGATTTGAATAATCTCTTTTAGGCTAAGAAGTGAGTAATTAGGAGTATCATCTTCTTTATTAGCTGATTCTTCTCCGATGTTTTCATTTGTAATTTCATCTAGCGTTTCTTGTGCTTGAGTATCATTTACATTTAACTCTTGAGGATTCTCTAGTTGCTCCTGAGCACTTAAAGCTGTAGTACTTTTTTCCATAACAATAGTTTTTAAAACTAAACTGATTAATAACTCGCAAATATACATCTATTTTTTGAAAATATATTATAATACACCAACTATTCTTTATCTTTGCCCAACAAAAAACAAGAATTAGTAAAAGTCATATTATTTTAAAGATGAGAATAGATATCCTAACAGTAATTCCAGAGCTGATACAGAGCCCGTTAAACCACTCAATTGTTCAAAGAGCAAAAGACAAAGGTCTTGTTGAAATTTTCATTCACGACATACGAGAATACGGCAAAGGAAACTATAAACAGGTAGATGATTATAGCTACGGAGGAGATGCAGGAATGGTTCTAATGATCGAACCAATTTTCAAACTTATTTCTAAGCTCAAACAGGAGAGAGAATATGATGAAGTTATTTATATGTCTCCCGACGGAGAGGTACTAGATCAACCAATGGCAAATGCCCTATCTTGTGTGAAAAATATAATTATTCTATGCGGACACTACAAAGGTGTAGACCACAGAATAAGAGAACATTTAATAACAAAAGAGATCTCTATTGGAAACTATGTATTAAGCGGCGGAGAGCTTGCTGCAGCAGTTGTTTGCGACTCAATAATTAGACTTATCCCTGGCGCAATCTCAGACGAAACCTCTGCTTTAAGCGACTCATTCCAAGATGATCTACTATCTCCACCAGTCTATACACGCCCTGCAAAATTTAATGATTGGGAGGTTCCTGCTGTATTATTATCGGGAAACCCTAAATTAATAAAAGAGTGGCAAGACAAAGAGGCAATTGAGAGGACTCAAAGATTGAGACCTGAGTTGTTAAAATAGTGGTTATATTAATAATAATTTTGCCTTAATTAAAACACATTTCAATTAAGGCAAAATTATTTTTACACCACATCATAGCCGATGTGCCATCCATTTTGATATCAGCACTATTTACTCCAATCACGCGGCTTAGGCGCACCAGGAAGAGCCTTTCTATTCTTAAGCTCCTTCATCACCTCTTCAATAGCTCTATTTAACTGCTCATCCTCGCCATTAAACTCTTTAATTGGGTCATTATCAATATAGATATCGGGATCTACTCCGTGATTTTCAATAATCCAATCTCCTGTAGCAGGATCAAAGCTTGTAAAGAAAGGTACACGTACATCTGTTCCATCTATATATGGTAATGAACCACTAATTCCAATTATTCCACCCCAAGTTCTAGTTCCTATAAGTTTTCCTAAACCAAGTTTCTTAAATCCCCAAGGGAAAAGATCTCCATCAGAGGCTGAATATTTATTAATTAGACAAACTTTTGGACCAACATGAACCGCATCTGGAATAGTAGATACCTTTGCAGAGTGACGGCCTACATTTAATCTGTAAGGCTCCCTAGCAAGACGCTCCAAAATCATTGGTGAAACGTTTCCGCCACCATTTGCTCTATCATCAATGATTAACCCCTCTTTATTTAGCTGTGGATAGAAATAACGCGAGAATTCATTTAGCCCATCAACCCCCATATCGGGAATATAAATATACCCTATTTTGCCTCCCGATGCCTTGTCTACCAATGCAATATTTTTCTCAATCCAATTATAATGGTATAGTGAATACTCCTCGCTTAAAGGGGTAATAATCACTTTTCTAGCACCATTTAACTGAGGCTTGCTATTTAACATCAATTCTGTTGGCACATTTGCCTTCTCTACCAAAAGCGAATACATATCCTTAACGCTATTTGTTGGAATACCATCTATACTCACGATAAATTCACCCTCTTTAGCATCGATACCAGCCTCTGTTAAAGGTGAACGAAGCTTCTTACTCCACGAAGCACCCTTTAGAATCTTCTCCAGCTTAAAGAAACCACTCTTATCTCTAGAGATCTCTGCACCAAGTAGTCCCAAATTCAATCGCTTAGGCTTCTCGTACTCTCCAGGGTTCACATATGAGTGCCCCACGCCAAGCTCAGCAATCATCTCTCCTAAAATATAATTTAGATCTAACCTATGCTTAACATAAGGTAAAAAGACCTCATAACGTCTCTTTATCATATCCCAATCGTGCCCGTGCATATTTTCTAGATAGAATCCATCTCTAAATGCGCGCCAAACCTCATCATATATCTGACCCCACTCCTCTTTATAGTCTACATTAATTTTTATATTCTTTAAGCTTATAAGATCTGTAAGTTTAACCGAAGATGTTGGTATAGATTGTACGTATAGTTGTCCCCTATTAGAGAATAGCGCCTTCTTGCTTCCTGGCGTAATTGTCATATAACCTTGTGCAATATTTACACTCTTCTTAGTTTTAAGATCATAGCAAGAAGTTGAACCTCTACTCCAATAATACACCTTGTTATTTATACCGTAAAAATTTGAATATGAACCACCTGGCAATCCTAAACCAATAAGCCTCTCCCCTATTCCATCAATATCAATCACAATATCGCCATTAACTTTAGTTGTATTACTCTCTTTAGCATCTTTGGAACTCTCCTCTATAGCTGCATCATCCTCTATAATGAATGGAGATGGTGTATCTTTTGATAATAAAACAAGATAAATAGAGCTCATATTTCCATAGGAATGATTCCACTCCGTTTGACTATAAGTAGGATTAAAATCTCTAGCTGATGATAGAATTAGATATTTTCCATCTTGAGAAAAGGCTGGAGAAGAGGAGCTATACCAATAATCTGTTACCGCATACTCTTTTTTATCCTCAATATTATATAAGTAAACAATTGAAAAGTCATTTTCACCAGTTCTAGCGTAAGTTAACCATTTATTATCGGGAGAAAAATTAACTCCTCTTACTCCCGATATATCTCCTTGATATACTTTTTGTTTACTCAAACTAGCTACATCCAAAAGCCAAAGAGAATTTTTTCTATCAGTATAGGCAACAGTTTTAGAGTCTGGACTCCAAAGTATTGAGGTTATATAGGTTTTATTTTTCTTTGTAGCCTGCTTAGTCACCTTACTCTCTACATTATAAAGATAGATCTCTGTTTCGCCAGTTTTATCCGAGATATATGCAATATGTTTGCTATCTGGAGACCAGCGCGCACTACGATCATTTGCACCAGAGCTAAGTGTTAAATTTTTCACTACACCACTCTTAACCGGCACATCAAACACCTCACCTCTTGCAGTTACAGCTAATCTTTCACCATTTGGAGAGAGAGATGTTGAAGTAACATAATCTTCGCCATTTTTAACTTTATTACGAGCATAAATATTATCAGAATGAAGTGTGACATCTATCTTCTCGCTCTTTTTAGTTGTAACATCATACTTATATATATATCCACCATTCTCAAAAACAATCAAATTTTCAAAACTTGTAGGAAACTTTACATCATACTCATTAAAGTTAGTCACTTTAGATGTCTTCTTTGTTGTTAAATCATACACAAACAGATTTGCCACTCTATCTCTATCTGAGACAAAATAGATCTGATTCTTAATCCACATTGGAAATATATCTTGATATGGATTATTTGTAATATTCTCAACGCTCTGTTTTTCTGAATCATATATCCATATATCATCAGCCATACCACCTTTGTAATACTTCCACGTTCTAAACTCTCGCATCACTCTATTATATGCAAGCTTCTTACCATCAGGAGAATAACTACTAAAACCACCCTCTGGCAGAGGCAATTTTTCCGATAATCCTCCCTCTTTGCCAACTAACATTAATTTGCCGTCAAACCCCGTACTAATTCTATTTCTATAGAGAATATTTTTACCATTAGGAGTCCAAGTTAAGACAATATTATTTGGTCCCATTCTATCTCCCAAATCATCGCGACTATTTGTAGCAGTGTATGTTAATCTCAAAGGCTCACCCCCCTCTTTAGGCATTGTGTACACCTCTGTATTGCCGTCATACTCTCCAGTAAATGCAATTGTATTGCCATCGGGAGAAAATTTAGGAAACATTTCATACCCCATAAATGAGGTTATTTTTTCAGCTTTGCCTCCCGATATAGAGGTCTTATAGAGATCACCAGCATAAGTAAATACAAGCTCTTCTCCATTAGTTGCAGGGAAACGTAATAATCTTGCCTGATCTTTCATCTCTTCTGAAGCTAATAGCATATAAGGCAAACAAGTTGCTATTAGCGCAATAAAGTGTTTAAGTTTCATGAGTTTTAATATATATTTAGGTTCTACATAAATTTAGGTAAATATAAACAATCAAAATGTTATAAACAAGATAGTTTTCCTTAATTTATATGCTTTATATTAAGATTTTTAGACATTGTTAGTTACAGAATGTTACTACGCAATAAAAAAAACGCAGTTAGTGCCATTTTTTTGTTTGTTTTTTCAAAATTATAACTACCTTTGCGCCGATGAAAAATAAAAGCCACATATCATTCCAAAGCAATCTACACTGGCATGTCCGACGTCAGGTGCGCGTGGCTTATTGGTTAGTCCGACAGTAGTTAAACTTAAGATTCAATATAAAAGCAATCTTTAGTTTAATCCATCAAAACACAAAACTACAAATAGCATTATTTGCAGTTTTTCTACAAAATTATAAGCACAAGTTTTAAATTGTTACAATTATTCCGCAAAACGGTATAATTTGATATATAAATCGCCATTTATAAAAAAATGAAAATCAATATTTACGTTGCAAACGAATCACATACAGTTTACGCAGAAGAGATTTGTCAATTAGTATTTATCTCTGCGCAAGAGAGGGGAACGGGTATAGCAAAGAGAAGCCCTGAGTATGTTAAAGAGAAAATGAGAGATGGTAAGGCTGTTATTGCATTGGCAGAAGATGGCTCACTTGCAGGCTACTCTTATATTGAGACGTGGAGTCACACTAAATTTGTTGCAAACTCTGGTTTAATTATTGCCCATAAATATCGTAATACAGGATTAGCTAGAGGTATCAAAAAGAGAATTTTTGAACTATCTAGAACAATGTACCCTTATGCCAAAATCTTTAGTATAACCACAGGGCTTGCTGTTATGAAGATTAATTCTGAACTAGGTTACATCCCCGTACCATTCTCTGAACTAACTGATGATCAAGAGTTTTGGGCAGGGTGCCAAGGGTGTAGGAATTTTGATATACTTGAGAGAAATGATCATAAAATGTGTCTATGTACAGCGCTTTTATATGATCCAAACAAACAGCGTACTAAGAAGAAAAACCAAGCATCAAAATCAAAGAATTTATTAACATTTCCAATAAATGCAGTCGTTGCCGTTGGAAAGGGGATAACATACCCATTTAGAAACTTGCTAAAAAAAGTAGTAATATAATATATCGAGAATAATCATAATAAACATAAATAAAAATGAAAGAGAAAGTAGTACTTGCCTTTAGTGGCGGATTGGACACATCATTTTGTGTTCCTTATTTAAAAAATGAGAAAAATTTAGAGGTTCACACAGTTATGGTAAATACTGGTGGATTTGACCAAGAGGAGTCAAAAAGAATTGAGGAGCGCGCGTTGCAACTTGGTGCTGAGACTCACACAACAATTGATGCTCTAGATGAGTACTACAACAAGGGTATTAAATATCTTATTTTTGGAAACATTCTTAAGAACTCTACATATCCATTATCTGTTAGTTCTGAGAGAGTTTTTCAAGCGATGGCAGTTCTTGAACACGTAAAAAAATTAGATGCTAAATATGTATCACACGGTAGTACAGGTGCTGGTAATGATCAGGTGAGATTTGATATTGTTTTTGAGATATTAGCGCCACAAGTTGAGATTATAGCGCCAATCCGAGAGTTACAACTTAGTAGAAAAGAGGAGATTGACTATCTCGTAAAGAATGGCTTTAACTTTAGCTGGGAAAAGAGTAAATACTCTATCAATCAAGGAATTTGGGGAACAAGCGTTGGAGGTGTTGAGACGCTTTCATCAAGTGGATACCTTCCAGAGGAGGCCTACCCTAGCCAAGTTACTAAAAACGATGAGTTAAAAGTTAAGATTGGCTTTGAAAAAGGTGAACCAGTTTCATTAAATGGTGAGAAGATGGCTCCAGTTAAGGTGATCCAAGAGCTTGCAAAAATCGCTGAGCCTTATGGTGTAGGTAGAGATATGCACGTAGGAGATACTATTATTGGTATTAAAGGTAGAGTAGGTTTTGAGGCTGCTGCACCACTTATCATCATTAAAGCTCACCATACACTAGAGAAACACGTACTTGTAAAGGGCCAATTATACTGGAAAGAGTTAATTGCAAACTACTACGGACAATTAATGCACGAGGCGCAATATTTAGATCCTACAATGAGAGATATGGAGGTATTCTTAGAGAGCACTCAAAAAAGTGTTACAGGAGAGGTAGAGGTACTTTTAAGACCATATAACTTCTTTGTATTAGGATGTACAAGTAAATTTGACTTAATGAGCTCTAAGTTTGGAGAGTATGGAGAGGTAAATAAATCATTTACTGGAAGAGATGTAATTGGATTTACAAAGGTACTTGCTAACCCTCTTAAAATATACTATTCACTCAACCAAGAGAATGAAAATGAGTAAATTAATTGAAGTTACAATAGCTGGTGGAACAGGATATACAGCAGGGGAACTTTTAAGGATTCTATTAAACCATCCAAACGTTGGTAAAATTAATGTACTTAGTAGCACCAGTGTTGGAGAGCAAATTTGCAACGTTCACAGAGACTTATACGGCGAGACTGACTTAACATTTACAGATAATGTTGGCTCTCCTGATGTAGTATTTCTCTGCTTAGGGCACGGATTATCAAAGGCATTTTTGGATAAAAATCCTCTTAACCCAACCTGCAAAGTTATAGATCTAGGTAATGATTTTAGACTTGAGTCAGAATACAATGGAAGAGAGTTTATATATGGATTGACTGATACTTTTAAAGATAGTATCATAGGCTCTAATAATATTGCAAACCCAGGCTGTTTTGCCACTGCTATACAGAGTGCTATAGCTCCATTAGCAAAGGTAAATGCCCTACAAGATCAGATTCATATTACAGCTATAACTGGCTCCACAGGTGCAGGAAAAATGCCATCAGAGACAGGCCACTTTAGTTATCGCGATAATAATTTATCTATCTATAAGAATTTTACCCATCAGCATATTGGTGAAATAAAACGTACATTAGCTGAATTATCAGCAAGCGAGGCTCCTCAAATAAATTTTGTTCCAATGCGTGGCGATTTTACAAGGGGCATCTTTGCTAGTATATATACAAAATGGTGTGGTGTACCAAAGACTAACGGAGAGATTGGCAATACTTTAGAGGATGCTATTGAGTACTTTAAAGAGTATTATAAGGAGTCCCCTTTTGTACACGTATCAGAGAAAGGAATTAGCTTAAAAGAGGTCACTAACACAAACAAAGTATTAGTACACATTGAGTTACACCACGAGTATATTCATATATCGAGTATAATAGATAATCTAGTAAAGGGTGCAAGTGGACAAGCGGTTGAGAATATGAATTTAATGTTTGGTTTTGACCAGATTGCTGGATTAAAACTTAAAGCCAACGCATTTTAATAAATTTTAAGAGTAAGAAAATGAATCTTTTTGATGTTTATCCATTATGGAATATAGAGCCTGTTAAGGGTTTAGGTTGCAAACTTTGGGACAAAAATGGTGTTGAATATTTAGATCTTTATGGCGGCCACGCTGTAATATCTGTTGGTCACGCTCACCCTAAATATGTTTCAGCAATTAAGAGTCAGGTAGAGAGTCTTGGTTTCTACTCCAATTCAGTTCAAAATTCACTACAGGTTGAAATGGCGCATAAATTGGGAGAACTTTGTGGATACCCAGATTTTTCTCTGTTTTTATGCAATTCGGGCGCTGAGGCAAATGAGAATGCACTAAAGTTAGCCTCTTTTCATACAGGAAGAAAGAGAATTTTAGCACTCTCAAAAGCTTTTCATGGTAGAACAAGCGGAGCTGTAGAGGCTACGGATAATGCAAAGATTCAAGCTGAGTTTAATAAAAATTCTAATGTAACTTTTATCCCAATAAATGATCTTGAAGCTGCACAAAAAGAGCTTAGCAGCAAAGAATATGCGGCATTTATCATAGAGGGAATACAAGGAGTTGCTGGAATATACACACCTGATTCAGAATATCTTAACTCCATTGCAAAGCTATGCAAAGAGAGTGGAACATTACTAATCTTTGATGAAATTCAAAGTGGATATGGTAGAACTGGCGAGTTCTTTGCCCATCAACATACTGGTGTAAAAGGAGATATCATTACAATGGCAAAAGGTATTGCAAATGGATTTCCGATGGGAGCACTTATCATCTCCCCAGAAATTAAAGCTAGCCACGGAATGTTAGGTACAACATTTGGCGGAAACCATTTAGCGTGTGCTGCTGCAATTGCTGTCTTAGATATAATTAAAGCAGAGAGTCTACTAGAGAATAGCACTAAATTAGGTGCATATTTAATTGAGCAGCTTCAGAAATTTGTCGGCGAAAATTCACCTGTAAAAGAGATCAGAGGTACAGGACTAATGATTGGTATTGAGATGAATAGTGGGTTTGAAGGAATTAGAGGAGATCTTCTCTCAAAGAAAAGAATTTTTATTGGATCTGCTAGTAATAATATAATCAGAGTTCTTCCTCCTCTTACTGTTACTAAAGAGGAGTGCGATATGCTCATAGAGGCATTTTCTGAATTGGTTACTGAGTATAGTAACAAATAGTAGTAACAACAAATCTAACACCATTTTAATATAAAATCTAATGAAACACTTTATAACAGTAAACGATATTGGAAACCTTGCAGAGGCTCTTGAGAAAGCAAAATATGTTAAAGAGAACCCCTATGCAGATTGCGAATTAGGACGCAATAAAACAATGTTACTAATCTTCTTTAATTCTAGCCTAAGAACTAGATTGAGTACTCAAAAGGCAGCTATGAATCTTGGTATGAATGTTATCGTATTAGATATAAACCAAGGCGCTTGGAAGCTAGAGACTGAGAGGGGGGTTATAATGGATGGAGATAAACCAGAGCATATATTAGAGGCTATTCCTGTTATGGGAAGTTACTGTGATATTATAGGTGTAAGAAGTTTCGCAAATTTAGCAAACAAAGAGGATGACTATTCAGAGAAGATTGTTAATCAATTCATTAAATTATCAGGAAAACCTGTTGTAAGTTTAGAATCAGCAACAGGGCATCCACTGCAAAGTTTTGCCGACCTTATCACGATAAATGAACATAAAAATATTGAGAGACCAAAGGTTGTTTTAAGTTGGGCTCCACATCCTAGAGCACTGCCTCAAGCCGTTCCAAACTCTTTTGTAGAGTGGATGGTAGCTGCTGGATATGAGGTTGTTGTTACCCATCCAAAAGGGTATGAACTTGATGAGAAGTTTACAAAAGGTGCAACAATTGAGTATGACCAGAAAAAAGCATTTGAAGGGGCTGATTTTATATATGGTAAAAATTGGAGTGCATATTCAGATGAAAATTATGGAGAGATTCTCTCTACAGATAGAGCGTGGACTATAGATTCTGAAAAGATGAACTTAACAAATAATGGTTACTTTATGCACTGCCTACCTGTTAGAAGAAATATGATTGTAACTGACGATGTTATTGAGAGTGAGAACTCTTTGGTAATTAAGGAGGCTGCAAATAGAGTTGTTTCTGCACAGGTGGTGATAAAAGAGATACTTAAAAACCTTTAAAAGATTATATATGAAAGAGTTAAAGGTTATTAAAATTGGTGGGAATATTGTAGACAACCCAGAGGCTCTACAAAATTTTCTCGATAACTTAAATAAAGTTGAAGGAGCTAAAATTTTAATTCACGGAGGAGGTGCAATAGCAACTCAATTATCTTCTAAATTGGGATTAGAGGTAAAAATGCATAATGGCCGTAGAATTACAGATTCAGAGACATTAAAGTTGGTAACAATGGTGTATGCTGGCTTAATAAATAAACAGATAGTTGCATCACTTCAAGAGATTGGTTGTAATGCAATTGGATTATCTGGAGCGGATGGAAATAGTGTACCTGCAACAAAGAGAGCTCCTAACCCAATAGATTGGGGCTATGTTGGAGATGTTGAACCAAGTAAAATAAACAGTTTATTTCTTAAGACTCTTTTAGAATCTGGAATAACTCCAGTATTCTGCGCACTCACACATGACTCTAAAGGCTCCATGTTAAATACTAATGCAGATACAATGGCTGCATCTATCGCGATTGCCCTATCAAAAGAGTTTACAACAAAGCTAATCTATTGCTTTGAAAAAGATGGCGTTTTAAGTGATCCAACAGATGATTCAAGCGTTATTCCACTTATTACAAAAGAGAGCTATAAACAACTTTTAGCAGACGGAGTTGTAAAAGATGGAATGATCCCTAAGCTAGACAATGCCTATAATGCCATAGATAGTGGTGTAAATGAGGTGATTATAAAGCACGCAAAGAATTTACTAATATCAAAAGAGACAATTATAAAACTGTAATTTAGGGTGGTAAAATGGAGATAACTCAACATATATCAATAGCAATTAAAAACTTAAAGGATATGATTAGTATCCCCTCCTACTCATTTAATGAAACAGAGGTTTCAGATATGCTACACAAAAATTTAGCAAAAAGGGCAGGTGAGTACAATTGTATAGATATCGAGAGAGTTAAAAATAATATTTTACTCTATAAAACTCCTTTTAACCCTAATAAACAGACACTTATGTTGTGTGCTCATATAGATACTGTTGAGCCAAGTGAAGGATACACATACCAGCCACATACCCCTACCCAAGAGGATGGTAAAATTTACGGTTTGGGAAGTAATGATGATGGTGGTTCAGTCGTCTGTATGATAGAGACGTTCTTTGCACTAGCAAATAGAGAAACTGAGCAGAACATTACACCAGATATTAATCTTATTCTAGCTTTAACTGCAGAAGAAGAGCGCTCTGGCCCTAATGGAATGGATTTAGTTACCTCATTTTTGCAGAATAAGAGCATCAAAACCACACAAGGTGAGACAATGCTTGCATACCCTAATTTAGCAATAGTTGGTGAGCCTACCCAAATGAAAGGTGCGGTTGCCGAGAGAGGCCTGCTTGTAATTGACGCAACAGCTCAGGGAATTAGTGGACACGCAGCAAGAAACGAAGGGGTGAATGCACTATACATTGCAATTGAAGATATTGCAAAAATTAAAGATTTCAAACTACCTAAAATATCACCTTTAATGGGTGAGGTTAAAATTACAGTTACACAGTTAAATTGCGGAACTGCTCATAATGTTGTTCCCGATAAAGCTACATTTGTAATAGATATTAGACCAACCGAACAGTATAGTAATTTAGAGATATTAGAGATATTGCAGGGCGAAGTAAAGAGTGAACTAAAGGCAAGAAATTTGAAAAACAGAGCATCTGCTACGCCACTAACTGGCGCATTAGGTGGAGCTATAGATAAATGCAAACTGGAGACATACATCTCCCCTACTACATCCGATTGGATGAGGCTACAAGTGCCAGCTATAAAGATGGGGCCGGGCGATTCTGCTCGCAGCCATAGAGCAAACGAATATATAACTATTAATGAGATAAGAGAGGGAATTGAGGGGTATATTAATTTTATAGATAATATTAAATAAAGGATAAGATTATGAGCAAATTATGGAGTAAAGGAATAGATGCAAACCAATTAGTTGATCAATTTACTGTTGGGAATGACAGAGTTCTAGATATGAAACTTGCTAAACACGATGTAATAGGCTCTAAAGCCCACGTAAAAATGTTATCTACTATTGGCCTACTTGAGGCTCAAGAGGAGACTATCTTGCAAAATGGCCTTGACGCTATCTTAAAAGAGATTGAGGCAGGAGAGTTTAAATTATCAGATAATATAGAGGATATCCACTCTCAGGTTGAATTTCTCCTAACAGAAAGATTAGGTGAGATTGGAAAAAAGATTCACTCAGGTAGATCTAGAAATGATCAAGTTTTAGTTGATCTTAAATTATTCTTAAGAGAAGAGTTAGAGATAGTTAGAGATGAAGTGTTTGCGCTATTCAATCAACTACAAATTTTAAGCGAAGAGCATAAAGATACCCTATTACCAGGTTACACACACACACAAATAGCAATGCCATCATCATTTGGATTATGGTTTGGAGCATACGCTGAGACACTTATTGACGATATGCATATGTTAAGTGCAGCATATAGAGTTGTAAATCAAAATCCACTAGGGTCTGCTGCTGGATATGGTAGCTCTTTCCCTTTAGATAGAGATTTAACCACTCAGTTATTGGGTTTTGAAACATTAAACTATAATGTTGTTGCAGCTCAATTGAGTAGAGGCAAGAGTGAAAAATCTGTTGCTTCTGCTATATCTCATATTGCTCTCACACTAAACAAACTTGCAGCTGATTGTTGTATGTACCTATCTGGAAACTTTGGATTTATTAAATTCCCTGATCAACTTACAACTGGTTCTAGTATTATGCCACATAAGAAGAATCCAGATGTATGGGAAGTTATAAGAGGTAATTGTAACAGGATACAGAGCCTTCCTAATGAGATCTCATTAATGACTACAAATATGACTCACGGTTATCATAGAGACTATCAGCTCCTTAAAGATGTGCTATTCCCTGGGTTAGAAATTATGCACAATTGCCTTTTTATGGCAAAGTATATGCTAGAACATATATCGGTGAATAAAGAGATTCTTAACGATTCTAAATATGAGTATCTATTTACGGTTGAAGAGGTTAATAGATTAGTTCTAGAAGGTGTTCCATTTAGAGATGCCTACAAACAGGTAGGTTTAGCTGTTAATGATGGCGAGTTCAAATTTAATGGAGATCTAAATCACACACATAAAGGTAGTATTGGAAATCTTTGTACTAATGAGATAAAAATGAAGATGGAGAGCGCTCTATTCTAACCATACACTCTGTCCTCTTCAATAAAAGCACATTAGTCCTCTAATTTTACTATCTTAGCGGACTAATTTTAAAAATATGGAACATATCAATTCTAATATAGATAAGATTGTTAAAGAGCTTGCAGAAAGGTATAACCATTGCCAATTTTTTCAGCAAGATCCAATCATATTTCCAAAACATTTTACTCGCCTATTTAGAGGTGAATGTGGCATTTTTAATGAAGCACATCAGCTTCCCGATAAAGTATCGCTGGCCGATATTGAAATAGCAGGAATCATTGCAGCACATCTTGCTTGGGGCAGAAGAGATATGATTGTAAGGGATACCAAACGTGCTCTTGATCAAATGAACTGGAGACCCTTTGAGTATGTTATGAATGGTAATTATCGCGATGATAATACGAGTCTTCATAGAACTATAAAATGGAGTGAATTTGCTATGATATGCAAGAATCTTAGAGCTTTTTATACTGAAAACCAAACAATTGAAGAGTTAAACACTGATGAAATTAGAGTAAAGATCTATGGGCAGAAGAGTGATCCTAAGGGGGCTTGCAAAAAGATTCATATGTTTAAGCGATGGATGGTAAGAGATGATGGTATTGTAGATTTAGGTATATGGAAAAAAATCTCTCCTGCAGATTTAATTATTCCATTAGATGTACACGTTCATAGAAGTGCTCTAGAGATGGGAATTACCAAAAGAAAGAGTGCTGATTATAGAACAGCCTTGGAGATTACAGAGTATCTAAAGAGGATATTTCCAGATGATCCTTGTAAAGGTGATTTTGCCCTATTTGCGTACGCTGCAACAATAAAAAATAGTAAATAACAAAAAACAGAAATATAAAACTCACAATATGAGAAGAATAAACATAAAATATCTTTTTGTACTAACTCTCTTAATAATTACAAGCAATTCACTATTTGCTCAAGTAAAGTTCTTTTCAAACTTTGATAGTGGATCATTTAAGAACGCAGGAATCAATTTTACATTAACAGGTTATGAACCTAGTGATTCTTTAATGGAGAATCCTAAAATTGATTATTTTGGCGCGGTTATAACTAAAAGTGATCCCGATAATCCAGCAAGACCAGATTTAAAACCAAGCAGCAGATGGTTCTATTTTCTTATGACTGGTATAAAAAACAGTACTGTAACACTAGATATAACCACAAATGACTCAAAGAGACCTCTCTACAGCTATGACAATATAAACTTCTCTCGTTTCTCAAAAGAAGAGGCTCCTGCTGAAAATGGTAAAATTGTAAAGAAATTTGATAAAGATAGTGTCTATATCGCCTATTTTGTGCCCTATAATGTTGAGAGAAATAGTAAGAAGATAGCTCAATGGAGCTCGTTACCGCACGTAAAAGAGTTCTCTATAGGCAAGAGTGAAAAGGGCAGGGATATGCAGATGATGGTAATTAGTAATAATATTCACGATGGTCTTATTCCAGATATATCGGGAAAATTAAACTATTCAGAGGCAGACAAAAATAAGAGAGTGGTTTACATTCACGGCAGAGTTCATCCAAGTGAGACACCATCTAGCTGGCATTTAGAGAGCATTATAGATATTCTTACACAAGATACACCCTATGCCAACGACTTAAGATCAAATACAATATTTTATATTCTACCATTTGCCAATCCAGATGGAGTATATGAAGGATACTCTAGATCAAACTCTAACGGAGTAAATATAGAGGTAAATTGGGATGATAAAGAGGAGGTTACATCTCAAGAAGTTAAGAATATAAGAGGATTTTTAACTAAATTAAAAAAGAGTAAAATTACTCCCGATATGTTTTTAAATATGCACTCACAAATCTCTCCAAATATTACCTACTGGGTACACGACGCTAAATCAACCTCTAATGATTACTACAAAGATTTAATGTTACTTTGCAACTTAACAATGTATCAGAATCCATATTTTGATAAAGATGAACTCTCTTTTTCTAAAGTTGCATCGCGATATTTAGAAGGTTGGATGAGAAAAGAATTTAATAAAAAAACAATTGCTATTACATTTGAAACTCCATATAGCCACTATCATAAAGACTCTTTGAGCACCTGGGTTACACCTGAGAACCTTATGGAGCAAGGAATCAATAGTGTTAATGCCGTTTCTGATCTTCTAGCTCTAAGTAGCAGCGAGAGGGTTGTTATTGATGAGCCTAAAAGAGCGCGTGGTTTTAAGAGTAAGAGAGATCATAACCACTTCTACTTTGGCAAACGTTATTTAGTATCAAAAGAGGCAGGAGCAGTTGTTAATTACGATAACAAAACTCTTCCAAAAGGCGAATATCAAGTTTATATGTGGAGCGTAGGTAGAAATGTTAAGGCTAGCGAAGCTGGTGAAAATGAGTGGGTAAGAGTGGGCAATTATACACAACTGAGTAATGGTAATTGCCAATATCAATACCAAACCAAGAGCGCAGGAGAGAGAATAGATAGAGTTTTATTTATAAAAGAAAAATAGAGAATTTTAATGTTTAATAATTCACAAGAACAATTTAATCAATATCTTAAATTATTTGGTGTAACTCCCGATGATTTAAAGAAGCTAATTAACATAGCCCTATCTAAAGGGGGAGATTATGCCGACCTATACTTTGAACACACTAGAAGCTGTGAACTTACACTCCAAGATGGAGAGGTGAATGCAACCGGCACACATATAGATTATGGAGTGGGAATAAGGGTGCTAAGTGGCGACCAAACGGGATACGCATACTCAGAGAGTACGGTTTGGTCTCAAATGGAAAATGCGGCAAAGATTGCAGCTCAGATTGCATCTGATAGTAATAGTAAAAATCATCCTCCTCTAAATATTAATCAGTTAATATCAAAGGATAATTACTACCCTATCAATCAAAGATTAGAAGATATCTCTGTTTCGGATAAAATACCATATCTACAAGAGTTAAATAGCTTAATATTTGAGATGGATTCTAGGGTTGTAAAGGTGATAGGTAGGATAATGGATTCAAACTCCAAAGTTCTATTTTTCAACTCCTATGGAGAGGCCTTCTCTGATGAAAGACCTATGGTTACATCATTAGCAAGCTGTGTAATGGAATCTAACGGCAGAATTGAGAACGGCAGTTGTTCACGCAGCTATAGAGCTGGTTTTGATATTATTAATAGCCAATTAATGAGTGATATTGCAAACGAGGCTGTTAAAAGAACCTCATTTATGTTTGAAGCAAAACAACCAAAAGGAGGAAATATGCCTGTAGTGATGGGTAGTGGCGGATCTGGTATATTATTACACGAGGCAATGGGACACGCATTTGAAGCAGATCTAAATAGAAAAGATACTTCTATCTTCTCCGACAAAATGGGCAAAGTTGTATGCGACACTTCAATTAGCATAATTGATGATGGAACAATAGTTGGCAATAGAGGCAGTTGCAATTTTGATGATGAAGGGGTAGCTGGACAGAAAACCTATATGGTAACAAACGGAGTTTTAACCTCTTATCTTCACGACAGAATAAGTGCAAAATATTATAATGTTACCCCAACTGGTAATGGTAGAAGAGAATCCTTTAGATATATGCCAATTCCTAGAATGAGAACAACTTATATGGAGAATGGAACCTCTAAAGAGGAGGATATTATTGCTTCTGTAAAAAAGGGGGTCTATGTAGATAATTTCTCTAATGGGCAGGTACAGATTGGAGTTGGTGACTTTACATTTTACGTTAAGAGCGGCTACTTAATTGAAAAAGGAAAATTAACTCAGCCTATTAAAGATATTAATATTATAGGAAACGGACCAGATGCGTTAGCTGATATTACCGCTGTTGCAGATAATAATATAATTGACAACTCTATGTGGACCTGCGGAAAAGAGCAGTATTGCCCAGTATCTTGTGGTATGCCATCTGTATTAATTAAAAAATTAACCGTTGGAGGTAAAAGCTAAAACACTGAATATTATATGAATAATCTATATAACAAAGAGCAACAGATTGCAGAAAAAGCACTTGAATTGGCAATAGAACTGGGAGCTGATAGTGCCAGAGTTTCATTAAATATCGGGATACAAAACTCATTCTCTGTACTTAACGATAAACTAGACAGATTACAGAGTGCAAATGACACCTCTCTATTCATACAGCTTTTCTGTAATGGAAGATATGGTTCATATTCAACTAATAGACTTGAAATTAGTGAGTTGAAATCATTTATTGGTGAGGCTGTAAAATCTACACTTGTTTTATCTCCCGACAAATTTCGTTCTCTCCCACCCCAAGAGCTATACTATAAAGGTGGTAAAGAGAATCTAGAGCAGTTTGATCCATATATTTTACAAATGGAGCCTGAGCTAAAGAAAAAGATAGCATTTGATGGATGCAGAGAGATTTATGGCACAAATAAAAAGATAGTTGCAGTAAATTCAGAATATGGAGATGTTCTTGAGTATCAATATTTTATTGACTCACAAGGTTTTAAAGGTGAAACTCTACAGAGCAATTTTTCACTTAGTGTAGAGTGCGCAGTAAAGGGTAGATCTGATTCTAAACCTGATGGCTGGTGGTATGAAAGTTCTATGTTCTATAACAATTTTTCACCGCTAAACGTTGGAAAAACAGCATTAGAGAAGGCATTAAAAAAATTAAATGCTAAGAGGATTGCCAGTGCAAAGATGGGACTAGTTATTGATAGAGTATCTGCTAGTAGAGTGGTCTCCCCCATTCTAAGCGCCCTTAATGGGCATAGCATACAGCAAAAGAACTCATTTTTAATAGATACCTTAGGTAAATCTATTTTCCCCAATAAAGTTTCTCTTATTGATACTCCTCACGACATTGGAATGCACGGCGCACGCTATTTTGATAGCGAAGGTATAGCAACTAAACCAATATCAGTAATTGATAAAGGTATAATAAACACCTATTTTTTAAACACATACAATGCTAATAAATTAGGAACCATACCTACAATTGAGGGTGTATCTGTTCCTAGGTTCAATTTAGATGGATTTGCTCCTGAACATAGAGAGCTTACGGCAGAACAAATGATTCCATTAATGGGTAGAGGTGTATATGTTACTGGTTTTAATGGAGGTAACTGCAATGGTGCAACTGGAGATTTCTCATTTGGAGTTGATGGCTTCTATTTTGAGAATGGTGAGATATTATATCCAGTAAAAGAGTTGAATATATCTGGAAACATAATATCTTTATGGCAAAATATTGCCTTTATAGGTAATGACGCAAGAGAGTGTACAAGGTGGCAGATCCCTTCTCTCTCATTTTTTGATGTTGATTTTACTGGTTTATAGTTTAACATAAATCAAACTATTTAACAATTTAGAGAAATTTTTTAGCCTTATGAAAAATTCTATTTGGTTGGCACTTACGCCCGTTTTTGTTTTAATAGCTATCCTTGCAGTTGGCGTGCAACTATTTGGAGATGAGCTAACTTCTGGCCCATCACAAGTTGCTCTAATTACAGCAAGTGTTGCAGGAGCTCTTATTGCGATGTTTATAAATAAACTATCTTGGGAGAAGTTAGAAGAGGGAATTTTAGAAAATCTAAGTAAAACTGGTAGTGCAATCTTTATCTTATTAATGATTGGAGCATTAACGGCATCTTGGATTCAATCTGGCGTTGTTCCAACAATGATCTATTATGGATTAAAAATTATCAATCCAGATCTCTTCTTAATTATTACATTCGTATTTACGGGAGCCATATCTCTAGTTGTTGGTAGCTCTTGGACTACTATTGGTACAATTGGTGTTGCAATGTTAAGTGTAGGACAAATTCTTGGTGTGAGCGAAGGGTGGCTTGCAGGAGCAATTATATCGGGAGCATACTTAGGTGATAAATTATCGCCACTTTCTGACACAACAAATCTAGCTGCAACAATATCAGAAGTACCCCTATATGGCCATATTAAATATCTTGTCATAACAAATATTCCAATATTTATTATTAGCGCCATTGTATTTACTATTGCTGGGTTCTACTCCCCTATCGCAAGCGATTTAAATGTTGAGCAACAGATTACACAGATTGCATCAACTTATAACGTTTCTGCGTGGTTACTACTTATACCTTGCATAACTATCTATATGATTTACAAAAAGGTATCACCATATCTAACACTTTTCTTATCTGCCATAATAGGTAGTATAGTTACTGTAATTGCACAGCCAGAGATTGTTGCTCAAATATCTTCGTTTCCACTAGAAGATTGGAGGACATACATATATACCCCATTAAAACTACTTTCATCTAAAGTGGATATTGTAGCAGGTAATCAAGTACTTGATGGATTAGTCTCTACAAAAGGTATGTCGGGTATGTTAAACACTGTGTGGCTTATTCTTTGCGTTGTAGCATTTGGTGGTGTTATGGAGGCGGCAGGTTTTGTAAATACTATTACAAGTCAATTTATGAAATTTGTAAAAAAACCAGTCTCTCTTGTAACAACAACTGTTGGTACTGGCATAGTATGTAATATTATCTTATCTGATCAATATATGTCTATAATAATTTCTGGAAAGATGTTTGCTAACATATATAAAGAGAAAGATGTAAAACCCGAACTTCTTAGTAGAACTATTGAAGATTCAGCAACTGTAACATCTGTTCTTGTACCTTGGAATAGTTGCGCTGTTGTACAATCTGGAGTGCTTGGAATACCAACATTAACCTATCTTCCATATTGTATTTTAAACATAATTTCCCCAATAATTACCATAATAGTGGCAGCTACAGGGTATAAAATTGCAAAAGAGGGAAAGAAGATAAAAGAGAAATTTAATTAACAAAAAGTTAATTTCATTGCAATTATATCAAAAATATTTAACTTTATAACTCGTAAAAGGAGTATTAATTAACAATTTATATTTATACAAAATGACAATCAATTTAAACAAAGTAGTATCACTTTCATACACTTTAAGCGTTGAAGGTGACGTATTTGAGACAGTTCCTGCAGAAAGACCAATGCAGTTTATCTTTGGAACAGGTTATCTTTTACCTAAATTTGAAGAGAATATTGCAGGAAAAGCAATAGGAGATACTTTTGAATTCACATTAGAGCCTGCCGATGCGTATGGAGAAGAGAGCGAAGATGCTATTGTTGAGTTGCCAAAATCAGTTTTTGAGGTTGATGGTAAAATTGAAGAAGGAGTTCTGGTAGAGGGAAATGTTCTACCTATGATGGATTCTGACGGAAACAAATTAAATGGTGCAATAGATGAGATTAAAGAGGATTCAATAGTTATGAATTTCAATCACCCACTTGCTGGTGCAACTCTTAGCTTCTCTGGAAAAGTAGAAGATATTAGAGAGGCTACAGAGACTGAGATTACAAATGGTCTTTTTAATGAAAAAGCTCAAGAATCTTGCAGTCCAAGTGAATGTTCTTCTTGCGGTGGCGGATGCGGCGGACACTAGAAATTAACTTTTAGGTCTGTTATACATACCTATTATTAAATAGAATTAGGCTGGCTTATAAAATGAGCTAGCCTCTATTTTAAATACACACTAATTAAGATAACGAACAAGAGTTAAAAAATAACCCCAAAATGAAAAAATTACTAATCACCATACTCATATCTACGCTATATTTTAATCTACAAGCACAAGAGGGGAAATGGAGTGGAGAGCTTAAATTTGGAACCAACAAACTTGAGATGATATTTAATATTACAAAAGAGGGAGCCAATTATCACTCAACTATATCCGTTCCCATTCAGGGTGTTAAGGAGCTAAAGATGGATTCAACCTATTTTAGTAACGATTCTCTTTATATCAGCAATAAAAAACTGAATATGAGCTACACAGGTCTTTATCGCGATACTGTTTATGAGGGTAAATTTTCTCAAAATGGAATGAAGTTCAATCTTAATTTGTGTAGGGTAAATTCTAATGAGAGTGGAGAATTAAAGCGACCTCAAACTCCAAAACCGCCATATCCATACAAAGAAGAGGAGATTGAATTTAAGAATAAGATCGATGGAAATACGCTATCTGGAACATTAACAACTCCTAATGGCAAAGGAAAGTTTCCTGTTGTTGTACTTGTTAGTGGTTCTGGCGCACAAAATAGAGATGAGGAGCTCTTTGGGCATAAACCATTCTTGGTACTAGCAGATTTCTTAACCAGAAATGGAGTTGCAGTACTTAGATATGATGATAGAGGCGTTGGAAAGAGTGATAAAACAGAGAAAGTTCCTACCACTGCTGATTTAGCTTACGATGCTCAAGCTGCAATGGAGTATCTTAACAAAAGGAAAGAGTTTAGCAAGATTGGAGTAGCTGGGCATAGTGAAGGGGGGTTAATCGCCTTTATGCTTGCAGGTGAAAAGGGATATAAGAGACCTGATTTTATTATCTCGATGGCTGGTACTGGTGTATCGGGAAGAGAGATACTACTAAAACAACAGGAGGATGCTATGAAAAAGATAGGAGTTCCCGATATGACAATTAAACAGGCAATAGCTCAAAATAGCGCAATTTTTACGTTGATTAGAGAGTCTGAGCAGTTAGATTCTACTCTTGTTAAGTCTATAAAAGATAGCTTGACTAAATTTATTCCTGCAGGGATGAATAGTGCTGCTGCGCAAAAGCAGATTGAAAAAATAGTTAAAGAGTACACATCTCCTTGGCTCTATTTCTTCTCTAAATACGAGCCACAAAAGGCAATCTCTTCTATTAGAATCCCAGTGTTAGCAATCAATGGAACTCTTGATACACAAGTGGATGCGAATCAGAATCTTACAGCAATAGAGAGTGCTCTAAAAGGGGGAAAGAATAAAAGATATAGCATTAAATATATGGATGGGCTAAATCATCTATTCCAAACAGCAAAGAGTGGAGATATTAATGAGTATGCTCAAATTGAAGAGACAATGGCAACTGAATTTATGGAGAGTGTTCTAGCTTGGATTAATGAGATAAAATAGTAAAATTAAATATTGAGAGACAAATAAATGGACAAGAGAGGGGTAGTATCTGCAATAATATCTGCAGCTGCATTTGGATTAATTACACTATTTATCATTCCTATTGTAAAGAGTGAAACGCTCAATTCTGTATCTATTCTACTTTATAGATTACTATTTGCAACTGTAGGTATAGGAATTGCTGCTCTAATAAAAAAGGAGAGTTTTAGATTAAAGTTTAGAGATATTCCCAAAATAGGTTTTTTAGGATTATTTTACTCCTCTTGTGCTCTGTTTCTTCTATTAGCATATACAATTTCGCCTAATGGAAGTGCTATACTCACAACGCTACACTATCTCTATCCAGTTATCGTGATGATAGTTATGGTATTTGCTTTTAAAGAGAGATTCTCAATTAGATTAGCTATTGCTGCACTTATTGCTATTTCTGGAGTAGCTATTATGACAATGAGTGGTAGCGAAACCTCTACAAATGTGTCATTTTTAGGTATAGTATATGTTTTATTTTCTGTTATTGCATATGCTGTATATATTGTGGGAAATAATAAAATTGGTGTTGGACATATTCCCCATACAATACTAACCTTTTATATACTTCTAGCTGGTGTTATCACAATTACTCTGTATGGGTTATTAACAGATGAAATATTACCTTTAAATAATATAGATGCTCTAATTAATCTCTTATTACTGGCTATTATATGCACTGTACTCTCAAATCTTACTCTGCTATATGCTATAAAAAAAGTAGGCTCTACAACCACCTCTATTTTAGGTTCTGTAGAGCCACTAGTAGCTATTTTTGTTGGAGTATTTATCTTTAACGAAGAGATCTCACTTTTTGCCTATTTTGGAGCAATTATGATTATTGCCTCTGTAATGGTTGTGGTAGCTAAGAGGTAGAGAGTGATATTTTATTTATTATTTTTCTTATAAAAGCGCACCCAATCAATATACATTTGCACAGGTAACTCTTTAGGATCAACAGATCCAACCCAATTACCACCAAGTTGCATATCAATCAACAAAAAGAAAGGTTTATCATAGGGATATTGACCAAGAAAACGAGTTCCAACTCTAGGATAAGACAATGTGCGATTATCATTCACAAAGAATACAACGCTATCTTTAGATAATTCAACCGCATATACATTATAGCCATCTCTATCTATCACTCCTATGCCACTAGAAACTGGGTTATTTTTAATTTTTAATGTATGGGTATAGTGAGAATGAACTGTTTGATATACAATAGAATCATGATTAAGATGTTCCATAATATTAATCTCACCATCGTCTGGCCATATTCTATTCTCCTTATCAGGAAGCAGCCAGAATGCTGGCCAAGCCCCTTTTGCAGATTCAAGGCGTGCTCTTATCTCTATTCTACCATTTTCAAACTGCCTCTTCCCCATTGTGTACAAACCTCCAGTTAGAAACGAAGCGGTATCCTCTGTTTGTGTGGTATTTACAATTCCTCTAAGGATTAGTTTTCCTTTTTCTACAGCATATAGAGAATCATAATCAGACATATACCTGTTCCAGTTAAAATTTCCTCTTGGAATTTTACTCCACACAGTTGTATCAATCCCCCTTCTTTGACTAAATTCGTCAGACCAAACTAATGTCCAACCACTTTTTGTCTTTGAACAAGAAAGGCTAAATATCAGTAAAATTATTACTACTAAAATCTTGCTTTGCTTCATAGTACCTTCAAATGGAATCCTTAGTTAAAATTTTATCTACGCCTAAACTCAGAACAAACAATCGCTGTGGCTACCCCAACATTCAAAGACTCAGCACCAGAACTAAATGAGGGAATAAATAGTCTCTTATTTATTAATTTCATAATTGACTCAGAGATACCAAAAGATTCGCTCCCCATCACAATAAGACCCTTTGTATCAATATCTTCCCGATAAATATCTACCCCATCTAAAGAGGTTCCATAAATAGATAAATTTTCTGCTGTAAAATAAGATACTACCTCATCCAAAGGGTGGTAAAATATCTTTTTTCTAAAGATTGCCCCCATTGTAGCCTGCACCACTTTGGGGTTATATAACTCAACACTATCGGGAGATAAAAAGAGAGCATCAATCCCAAACCAATCTGCTAACCTTATAATAGTTCCAAGATTTCCAGGATCCTTAATGCCATCTAGTGCCAGACAGAGTGGCGCACTATTCTCTTTGAATAATTTAGGGAGATACTCTTCAATAGAATTTTGTTGCTGCTCTACAATAGCCAAAACAGGGGACGGTGAAGATAATGAGGTAATTCTCCCCATACACTTCTCCCCTATTTGATCCATTTCATAAACCTCTCTAACTGTAAAGTTTGAATCAATAGCCTCTTGTACCATCTTTTCGCCCTCCACTATAAACAGACCACTCTCTTGTCTATATTTTTTCTGAGATAGCGAGCGTATAAATTTAATCTGATTAATTGAAAGAGCCTCCATAATATCTTTTTTTTATTATCCCGATAAATTATCTCAATATTATTGTCTCTGCCTTACAGCCTCGTATAATACAACCGCAGTAGCAACTGACACATTTAGAGAACCAATTGCCCCAGCCATAGGAATTTTTGTTTCAGCTGTACAAAGAGCTCTTATTGAACTCGATATACCTTTATCCTCTGCTCCCATAACTATTGCTGTAGCTCCTTTTAGATCTGTATCATAGATTGAATTTTCGCCCTTTTCAGTAGCTCCAACAAGCTGAAAATCGCTCTGTAAAAGATAATATGCAGCTGTTTTTAGGTTTGGCACTCTACAAACTGGAATACGCAAAAGAGCACCTGCTGAGGTTTTAATTGCATCGGGAGTAATAGAGGCTCCACCCTTTGCTGGCAGAATAATACAACTTACACCTGCACACTCTGCAGTACGTGCAATTGCACCAAAATTTCTCACATCGCTAACACCATCTAGCATTAAAATAAGAGGGTTCTCACTACGCTCCAAAGCTCTCTCAACTGCCTCTTCTAATGGTGTGTACTCAACTGTAGAGATCATAGCAACAACTCCTTGATGCTTAAACTTTGTTACACGATTAAGTCTCTCAATTGGAACAAACTGAAAAGGAATATTCTTTTGTTGCAATAGATCTATAAGGTCGTGAAATTGAGCACCTTCAAGGCCTTTTTTAAATAGAACCTTATCAATATTTTTTCCTGCTTGAATAGCCTCAAACACTGGGTGCATCCCAAACAAATAGTTTACTTTTTCTTCACTCATAATATATTAATTTAGTGTAACGTTTATCTTTTTTATTCTGCTAATTGAGTCCACTCTTCCATAGCTTGCTCCAATTGCTCATTTATCTCTTTATACTCTTTAGAGAGCTTTTCAACCTCATTAGCATCTACGCTTCCCGATAACTTCTCCTCTACTTCCGCCAATTTCGTCTCTAGCTCCTCAATTTTTTTCTCGCAAGTTGCCAACTTCTGTCTTGCTCGCTTTCTCTCGCGCTCAAGCTCCTTCTCTTGTTGGTAGCTCATTTGAGGCGTAGGTTTAGAGTTTAAATCTGTATCGGGAGTAGAATCAGCAACTTTTGTAGTAGCCTTTCTCTCCAACTCAGATAGATTCTCTAATCTTTTTCTCTCCAAGAAATCATTAATTCCGCCAATATGCTCTTTAACAATACCATCTCTAAATTCATAGACCTTATCAACTAGACCATCTAAGAAATCTCTATCGTGAGAAACAATAACAATTGTTCCATCATATTTTTGCAATGCCTGCTTTAAAATATCCTTGGAGATAAGATCCATATGGTTTGTAGGCTCGTCGAGTGCCAAAAGGTTATGAGGCTTAAGCATTAATTTAGCCATAGCCAAACGTGCACGCTCTCCTCCACTCAAAACTGCAACCTTCTTATCAACATCCTCCCCCTTAAATAGAAAAGCGCCTAAAATATCTCGCAACTTTGTTCTAATATCACCAACTGCAATTTTATCTAATGTATCAAAGACCGTCGCCTGTTTATCCAATTCATCCTCTTGGTTTTGAGCAAAATATCCCATATCAACATTATGCCCTAATTCAGCTTCGCCATCAATAGGATATAACTCTTTGGTAATAATCTTCATAAGGGTAGTCTTTCCCTCTCCATTTCTACCAACAAATGCTATCTTCTCGCCCCTCTCTATTGCAACATTCACATTATCAATCACAACTTTTGAGCCATAACCGATTGTTGCATCAACACTCTTAAACACCACCTGTCCACTCCTTGGAGCAGGAGGAAATTTAACTGTAAGTTTAGCCTTATCATCCTGATCTATCTCAATTCTATCAAGCTTATCCAGCTGTTTTATTCGCGATTGAACCTGATTACTTTTTGAGGCTTTATATCTAAATCTCTCGATAAAATCCTCTGTCTTCTCAATCAATTTCTGTTGATTTACGTATGCAGCCTCTTGTTGCTCCATACGCTCCTTTCTTAGCTCTTTATATTTTGAGTATGGCACTTTGTAGTCGTAAACCTTACCCAACATTATCTCTACTGTTCTCTTTGTAATATTATCAAGGAATTTTCTATCGTGAGAAATTAAAACCACCGTACCTGTATAGCTCTTTAGGTAGTTTTCGAACCATTCAATAGACTCAATATCAAGGTGGTTAGTTGGCTCATCTAGTAGCAGAACGTCTGGTTTCTTAAGTAGCACCTTAGCCAATTCAATACGCATATTCCACCCTTGGCTAAATGTAGATGTTTGTCTAGATAGTTCATCTCTCTTAAACCCAAGACCTACTAAAACTCTCTCTGCTTGAGAGACAGGAGGTTCAGACTCCATCATTGAGACCCTATCATTAAGTTCATTTAGCTCTACTATTAAGTTAGCATACTCTTTACTCTCATAATCCTCTCTCTCTGCAAGTTGCTTTCCAACAACCTCTATCCTCTTTTGCAAAGAAAATAGTTCGTCAAAAGCAGTTAACGCCTCATCAATCACACTCTTATCCTTTGAGTGCTCCATTTGCTGAGGTAGATACCCCAATTTAATATCGGGAGGCAAAACAACACTCCCTTGAGTTGGGGAACTTAACCCCAAAATTAATTTAAGTAGAGTAGATTTTCCCGCACCATTCTTACCAACAAGACCTATGCGTTCACCATCACTTACGTGGAAATTTATCTCATTTAGAAGGTTAAAACCTCCAAACGATACTGTTAAATTATTTATTGATATCACGACAAACTAAAATACTAACTTCATACAACAAATAGAGCGGCAATCCTACTGCAAATAGTGTAAAAGGATCACTACTTGGAGTTATAAATGCTGCTACAATAATCAACAACACAAAAGCGTGCTTTCTATACTTCTTTAACAATGACTTAGTTAAAAGCCCCATTTTACTTAAAATAGCGGCTAATGATGGCATCTCAAAGACCAATCCCATAACTAGAATTAACCAGATAAACATATTGATATAACTCTGAAGAGAGATCTGGTTTGCTACCGATTCACTAACTTGATATGTGCCTAAAAAGCGTAATGTTAAAGGGAATACCAAAAAATATCCCACTGCTATCCCCAAAAAAAATAGAATAGAGGCAAACGAGAATGCTTTTGACGCAGCTCGCTTCTCTTTATCATAAAGTGCAGGCTTAACAAATAGCCAGAATTGATACAAAATAAACGGCGTAGCTAAAGCAAGTGAAAAATAAAATGTTGTACTAATATGAATAAAAAATTGAGCCGATAGATCAATATTAATCAGCTCTAAATTAAACGGCTCTAAACCAGGCATTCCAAAGTATATTAGAGCCTCATTAAACCATCTATATAAAATAAAATCACTATCAATTGGGGCAAAAATTATACTATTAAAAACGAAATCTTTCGCAAAGAAAATCCCGACCATTAATATACCTATAACGATCAAAGATTTAAATAGCACCTTTCTTAACTCATCTAAGTGCTCCCAAAAAGTCATTTCATTACTACTCACAACTACTCAATATTCTTATTTGAATCAGTTTTTTTAGAGCTATCCTCGTCATCTAATTTGATTTGATCCTCTACACCTTTTACTCCATCCTTAAAACTTCTAATCCCTTTACCAACTCCTCTCATAAGCTCAGGTATTCTTTTTCCACCAAAGAAAATAAGAATTAGAAAGGCTACAATTAGGATCTCTGGCATACCAAAACTTCCTAAGAATAATAATTTTGTCATAATATCTAGTATTTATAGGTTATTCAAAAAAATATTTATCAATTATATCATTAAAAATTTGAGGAGGTCTTACAGCTCTTCTCGTCTGAGCATTAATAAATCCTAATGCCACCTCTCCATTACAAATTAATTCGTTATTCTGATTAAAAATCTCCGTTTTTACTACAATCTTTGCTCTAGGAGGCTCCTCTACCCTGCTAACAACCCTTAACACATCTCCCATTTTAGCTGGAGTCTTATAATTACAAACTGTCTTTAACACTGGCATCATAATGCCTTGCGCCTCAAGTTCATTAATTGGCAATCCTAGCTCAATCATCAAATGGTGCCTTCCGCACTCAAAGTACCTTATATGGTTTGAGTGGTGTACAATACCCATTAGATCTGTCTCGTAATATCTTACCTCTATTTCAGTAGTAGAAACTATCATTTTTTCTCTATTATTACTTTAATTTACCCCTTATCACTTAATCGTTTCAAGAATCTATAAATCTCTCCAACCCATAAAACAGCAGATGTACTACCTATTATAACCAACCAATCCTTAAGAGATATTGACTCTGTTCTAAAAAACTCTCCTCCAAATTCAACAATAACTATCTGTAAAAATAGTATAATTCCTGCAATAAATAAAAATGATTTATTCTCACCAATCTTATAAAACGCAGATCTATTTCCACCCAAAGTTCTTGCGTTAAACATATTCCAGAACTGAAGCATCACAAAAATAGAGAAGAACATAGATAAATTGTATCCCGATATCTCTCCCCCTTGCTTAAATTTTATTAGTATTCCTAAAAGTATAACTAAAAATACAAAGCCAACGCTAAAAATATTCTTTGCCATCCCTTTAGTAACAATAAAATCATTTATACCCCTAGGTTTACGCTTCATAACCTCCTTATATGCAGGCTCAGTTGCCAATGCAAGTGCAGCAAAAGTATCCATTATTAAATTCACCCAAAGCATTTGAGTAACAGTTAGTGGAAACTCTATCCCGATAAATGGTCCTATAAGTGCCGTTAATAGAGCTACAACATTAATTGTAAGCTGAAATTGGATAAATTTCTGAATATTGATATAAATGGATCTACCCCATTTTACCGCAGTGGTTATACTTGCAAATGAATCATCCAATAAAATTATATCACTAGCCTCTTTTGCAACCGCTGTCCCTGTTCCCATTGCCAAACCAACATTTGCATAGTTTAGAGCAGGCGCATCATTTGTTCCATCTCCTGTAACAGCTACAACCTCTCCACTCTCTTGAAGCAACCTAACTAACCTCATCTTGTCTGCAGGTCTAGCTCTTGACATAACTTTAATTCTTATTGCAGCAGCCTTTGCATCCACATCGTTTAATGCTTCAAATTCAGCTCCTGTAATAATATTCTCCTCAGTATCGCTGTCACTCCACAAACCAGCCTGACGTGCTATCTCAATTGCTGTTAATGATATATCTCCCGTAACTATTTTAACTTTAATTCCAGCATCTCTACATAGACTCATTGCATTTGGAACATCAGTTCTAATTGGATCGGCAATTGCTGTAAAGCCCTGAAAAACAAAGCTATTATCTGCAATCAACCCCTCTATCTCTTTATCTCCATCAAGGAAAGGAATCTCCTTTTGTGCAAAACCTAAGCATCTCATTCCCTTTACCTGAAACTCTTTAATTTTGGCAAGAATCTCTTGTTTTTGGGCATCAGATATATTACACTTTTCAATAATAATCTCTGGAGCCCCCTTAATGTAAAGAGTTAACTTATCCATAACATTAGTATCAATTAAGGAGGCCATATATTTACGCTCAGTACTAAACACCAATCTTTGAACAACCTTATAACTCTCTCTTAATGTTATGTAAGAGTATTTATTATCATCTAAATGAAGAAGTAGCGCTCCCTCTGTAGGGTTTCCAATTGGTGATAACTCTCCATTTTTTTCCTCTAAAAATGCTGTAGAATTTAGCGCTATGGCTATTGCAAAATTATCATCAAGTTTTGTGGAAATATGCTGCACTCTCATCTTATTCTGCGTAAGTGTACCTGTTTTATCTGTACAAATTACAGTTGCTGCCCCCATTGTTTCACAAGCGTGCATCTTTCTAACAAGAGTCTTATTAGCAGTCATACGCCTCATACTGTAGGCTAGAGATAGTGTAACACTCATCGCTAAACCCTCTGGAACTGCCACTACAATTAGTGTAACAGCTATCATAAAGAAACTCAAGATAGTTGTTAAATTATCCATTGTAGGATCAAAAGTAAGAACCCCAAGTGTAAAATCTCTTACAGCTAATGCCATAAAAGTTAGGCCAGCAATGGTAAAACCTACTTTTCCAATAATTTTACTCAAATTATTTAGCTGCTTATTTAAGGGTGTTTCATTACCAGTAAGTTCACTTGCTTGTCTTGCCGTTTTCCCTATTTCTGTACTATCTCCAACTGCAATTACTTCAATTATACCGCCTCCCTCACTAACAGTTGTGCCTCTATATAAATTATTAGGCGAGTATGCCCCTTTATAATTATCTACTTTATTATGAGTTTTACTAGCGGGTAAAGATTCACCATTTAGAGTAGATTCATTTACCTTAAGATCCATAGAATCTAAAAGAAATCCATCTGCAGGAACCTCATCACCCTGCTCAACAACTACCACATCTCCAACAACTATCTCATTCTTTTGAATCTGTTTAACACTTCCATCGCGATAAACTTTAACAATGGTCTGATCATTTATTTTATTTAAAATATCAAACTCTTTTCCAGCTCTATACTCATTTATAAATGCTATAAACGTGGCTAAAAATATAGCTAAAATTATCCCTAAACTCTCGGCAATAGATCCGTGGAAATACCCTGTAATAAATGATAAAATTGTAGCAAAGAGCAATAACTTTATAATTGGATCATTGAACTTACTCAATAGCAACTTTATCCAACTCTCTCTTGCTGGAGGAGTTAAATCATTTGCGCCATATCTCTCCCTACTCTCTAAAACCTGTTTTGGATCTAATCCATTATAGCTCTTCATTATATTTTGGTGACTTTATTAATATTTAATTTACAGAATAATTATTTAAGGGAAGCTATTCTCTCTTTTAATGCCGCAATCTTACTTTGAGCATCGGATTGCTTCTTCTTCTCAACAGCAATAACACTTTCTGGTGCTTTAGAGACAAATTTTTCGTTAGATAACTTTGCATTAACACTATTTAAGAACTTCTCCAAATATGCTATATCTGCCTCCATCTTCTCAATCTCTTCCTCAACATTAATATGCTCATTAAGAGGAACAAAGAAGCTTGTTGTATCAACCATAAAGTTAATACCCTGCTGAGCTGTATCAAACTCTGCTACAACATCTACCTTTGTAATATTTGCTAGCTTTGAGATAATTGTTCCTGCAATATTTCCATAGGGAGCCTTCACAAATAGCTCTAATGCCTCTTTTGGTGAGATACTCTTTGATTGGCGAATATTTCTTATATTCATAATGGCAGAAAAAGCTATCTCAAACTCCTTTAATAATTCATCTGAATAGCCAGTAGATTTTGGCATCTCTTTTAACATAATAGTCTCACCCTCAGCTCTCTCTACAAGATTTTGCCATAACTCCTCTGTAATAAATGGCATATACGGGTGTAAAATCTTTAATAACGAATCAAAGAAATTTACAGTTGTATCATAAGTTGCCCTATCAATCTTAGCTCCAAATGCAGGTTTAATAATCTCTAAATACCAAGCACAGAAATCATCCCAGAATAACTTATAGATAGTCATCAAAGAGTCTGATAATCTAAACTTCTCAAAATGGTCTGTTATTATCTCGATAGATTTATTCAGTTTAGAGGCAAACCAGTCAATTGCAAGTTTAGAGTGCTCATTTTGTTGAGCGTTCTCATCAACTTCCCAGCCTTGAACAAGTCTGTATGCATTCCAAATTTTATTTGCAAAATTACGCCCCTGTTCAACTTGACTCTCATCAAAAAGAATATCATTTCCTGCACTACTACATAATAACATTCCAACTCTCACTCCGTCTGCACCGTGAATTTCCATTAATTTAATTGGATCTGGTGAGTTTCCAAGCGACTTAGACATCTTGCGCCCTTGCTTATCTCTCACAATACCTGTTAAGTAAACATTTTTAAATGGAATATTTCCTGTAAAATCGTGGCCTGCCATAATCATTCTTGCAACCCAGAAGAAAAGAATCTCAGGAGCTGTAATAAGATCATTTGTAGGATAATAGTATGCTAAATCTGCATTATGCTCTTTTTCTGGAAAACCTGGTACGGTTGGATCAAAAACAGATATTGGCCACAACCACGATGAGAACCACGTATCTAATACATCCTCATCTTGTTTTAGGTCCTCTATTTTTAATGATGAATCAATTTTTAATGCAGCCTGATATGCATCCTCTAAATTTGCTTCAACAACAAAATCTCCATTAGGAAGATAATAAGCAGGTATTCTCTGTCCCCACCAAAGTTGTCTTGAAATACACCAATCTCTCACATTCTCCATCCAGTGGCGGTATGTATTCTTAAACTTATCGGGAATCAAACGAATTACATCATCTTCTACATATTTTAATGCCTGTTTTGCAGGCTCTTCCATCTTTAGAAACCATTGTAAAGAGAGTCTTGGTTCAATTACGGCGTTGGTTCTTTCACTATAACCAACTTGACTCATATAGTTCTCCTCTTTCTCCATATGCCCCTGCTCAACAAGCATCTTCACAATTTTCTTTCTTGCCACAAAGCGCTCCTCTCCTACTAAAATTTGAGCAGCATCATTTAGCCTTCCTTTCTCATCGATAATATCAATCACAGGTAATTTATGGCGTATTCCAATTTGGTAGTCATTTATATCGTGAGCTGGAGTAACTTTTAGGCAGCCTGTACCAAAATCCATTGTCACATAGTCATCCTCAATAATTGGAATCTCCTTATTTATTAAAGGTATAATGATTTTTTTACCTTTTAAATGCATATAGCGTTCGTCTGCTGGATTTATACAAACAGCAGCATCCGCCATTATTGTCTCAGGTCTTGTTGTAGCAATAACAATATATTCATCTGTTGCTACCCCCTCATTACTGATAAAATATTTTAAATAATATAGCTTTGATTGCGTCTCTTTGTGGATAACCTCTTCGTCACTTACCGCTGTTAATCCCTCTGGATCCCAGTTAACCATCCTTACACCTCTATATATAAGTCCCTTTTTGTGGTAGTGTACAAATGTGTTTATTACAGCCTCACTTAGTGGCTCATCCATTGTAAACTTAGTACGTTCCCAATCACAAGATGCGCCTAATTTTTTTAATTGTTCTAAAATAATTCCACCGTGCTTCTCTTTCCACTCCCATGCATGCTCTAAAAATTCATCACGAGTAAGAGAGCTCTTTTCAATGCCTTCTGCTTTAAGTTTTGCTACAACTTTTGCCTCTGTTGCAATTGATGCGTGATCTGTTCCTGGCACCCAGCAAGCATTCTTGCCCATCATTCTAGCATACCTTATAAGTACATCTTGAATGGTGTTATTCAACATATGCCCCATATGTAAGACTCCTGTCACATTTGGCGGAGGCATAACAATTGTATATGGTTCTTTTTCATTCGGTTCTGAATGGAAGAAATTATTTTTCATCCAATACGAATACCACTTATCTTCTGTCTCTACGGGGTTATATTTTACTGGGATTTCCATAAATTAATTACTTTGATTAATAAGGTTTAATACAAACCGCAAAGTTAATTAATTTAAATACGATACAAAATTCTTATAAAAAGAAAAATATAGTATATTTGCCGACTGATATATTATAATGTATAACTATGCAAGAGAATCAAGAAAAGAAAAAAGGTATTAATATAGAGCTTACAGAGGATGTAGCGCAAGGAAACTATGTTAATTTAGCAATCGTTGGCCACTCAAATAGTGAATTTATTTTAGACTTCATTAGAGTTGTGCCAGGCTTACAAAAAGTAAAGGTTTCTAGTAGATTGATTATGACACCAGAACACGCAAAAAGATTGCTTAGAACTCTGCACGACAATATATCTAAATATGAGGCTCACCACGGCGAGATTGAAATTAATAATGAAACATTAAATAATATTCCAATTGGCTTTGGCTCTCCAGAAGCTGAAGCATAGAAAGAAATTTATCATGAGTAAAAAACTAAAAATTGTAGTATTGGCTAAACAAGTGCCGGATACCAGAAATGTTGGAAAGAATGCAATGACTCCAGAAGGAACAGTTAATCGTGCTGCACTTCCTGCTATTTTTAATCCAGAAGATATGAATGCATTAGAGCAGGCTTTACGTATTAAAGATGGTAATCCAAATGCAGAAGTAGTACTTTTAACAATGGGTCCTGCAAGAGCTGCAGATATCATTAGAGAGGGAATCTTTAGAGGAGCAAATGGTGGTATCCTATTATCAGACAGAAAATTTGCAGGGTCTGATACTTTAGCAACATCTTATGCTATATCACAAGCAATTAAGCAGATTAATCCCGATATTATCATAGCAGGTAGACAAGCTATTGACGGAGATACAGCTCAGGTTGGTCCACAAGTTGCTGAAAAATTAAATCTGCCTCAAGTTACATATGCAGAAGAGATTCTAGAACTTACAGATGAAAAAATAGTAATTAAGAGAAGATTAGAGAGAGGAGTTGAGGTTGTTTCGTCTTCACTACCTTTAGTTATAACTGTTCATGCAACGGCTGCACCTTGCAGACCTCGTCAAGCAAAACAACTTATGAAGTATAAGTATGCAAGAACGAATGCTGAGGATCAAAATAGCGATAAAACTTATCCAATCTCACTAGAAGGTCGTGATTATCTAGTAATCACAGAGTGGGGTGTTCAAAATATAGAGGGAGATGATGTTCAATTTGGATTATCGGGATCTCCTACAAAAGTAAAGAAAATAGAGAACGTTGTATTCCAAGCAAAAGAGGCTAAACGCCTAACTGCAGCTGATGCAGATATTGACTCTCTAATTGGCGAACTAATATCTAGCCATACAATCGGTTAAACTCTTATATTAATTTGAAAATCAAGATAAAATGAATAACATTATAGTTTTTTGTGAAACAGATAACGGCGCTTTGTGCGATGTAAGCTTAGAGTTGCTTACAAAGGCAAGAACTTTGGCTGAAACTCTAAAATGTGAAGTTGAAGCTCTTTTGATTGGTAGTAATGTTGCATCACTTGCACAAGAGTTATACTCATACGGAGCAACTACAGTACATTTAGCAGATGAGCCTAGATTAGAGTACTTCAGAACTCTTCCTTACGCTGCAATTGCAATCTCTTTATTTAAACAGGAGCAACCACAAATTGCACTATTTGGTGCTACTAGCATTGGTAGAGATTTAGCTCCACGCGTTTCAAGTGCTCTTCATAGCGGATTAACAGCTGACTGTACATCTCTTGAGATTGGAGATCACCAAGATAATAAAGGTAACAAATGGGAGAATTTACTATATCAGATTCGCCCTGCATTTGGTGGAAACATTATCGCGACAATTATTAACCCTGATTGTAGACCTCAATTAGCAACAGTTCGCGAGGGTGTTATGAAAAAAGAGGCTCTTTGCACTCCAGTAAATGGCGTTGTTAAAAACATTGACACAGATAAAATCTTAATGGATACAGATTTTGTTGTATCTATTATTGAGAGACATATAGAAGAGAAGAAAATTGATATCAAAAATTCACAAATCATTGTAGCTGGCGGTTATGGTGTTGGTGGAAAAGAGGGTTTCAAACTTCTTTTTGATTTAGCAAAAGTTTTAGGAGCTGAAGTTGGTGCATCAAGAGCTGCAGTTGATTCAGGATTTATTGAGCACGAAAGACAAATTGGACAAACAGGTGTAACAGTACGTCCTAAATTATTTATCTCTGTAGGTATATCGGGACAAATCCAACACACTGCAGGAATGGATGAATCAGCTATGATCATATCTATTAATAATGATCCAAGTGCACCTATTCACCAAATAGCTGATTACGCTATTATAGGTGATTTTAATGAAGTTTTACCAAAGATGATTGCATCTTACAAAAAACAGAGTAAATAGTTATGGGAAATTTTTATAACGATAATTCAGATTTAAAGTTTCAGTTCAACCACCCTTTAATGCAAAAGATTGTTGAGCTAAAAGAGGATAATTTCAAAGATTTTGGAAAATTCGATTATGCACCTGCAAATGTAGAGGACGCTATTGATTCATACGATAAAGTAATGGAGATCATTGGTGAAATTTGTGCAGATGTTTTAGCTCCAAATGCAGAGGCAGTTGATCACGACGGTCCTCTTTGCGAAAATGGTAGAATTACATACGCTGAGGGAACTCAACAAAATCATGACGTTTTAACTCAAGCAGGAGTTTATGGTCTTTCTTTACCACGTGAGTATGGTGGACTTAACTTTAGTATGGTTCCTTACGTTATGGCAGCAGAGTTAGTCTCTAGAGGTGATGCAGGATTTGCTAACATCTGGGGATTGCAAGATTGTGCTGAGACTATTCACGAGTTTGCATCAAAAGAGATTAAAGAGGAGTTTCTTCCTAGAATTAATCAAGGTGCAACTTGCTCTATGGACTTAACTGAGCCAGATGCAGGATCAGATCTTCAAGCAGTTATGTTAAAGGCTACTTGGGATGAAGAGAAACAAATATGGTTACTTAACGGTGTTAAGCGTTTTATCACAAATGGAGATGCTGAGGTTAAGTTAGTTTTAGCTCGTTCTGAGGAGGGTACTACTGACGGTAGAGGTCTTTCTTACTTTGTATATGACAAAGCTTGGGGCGGAGTAACTGTTAGACGTATTGAGAATAAATTAGGTATTAAGGGCTCTCCTACTGCTGAGCTTGTATTTAAAAATGCTCCTGGTAAACTTGTTGGAGATAGAAAACTTGGTCTTATCAAGTATGTAATGTCTCTAATGAATGGAGCTCGTTTAGGAGTTGGTGCTCAATCAGTTGGTCTAAGTGAATCTGCTTATAGAGAGTCATTAAAATATGCTCACGAAAGAGCTCAGTTTGGAAAAGCTATTATTGATTTCCCTGCTGTTTATGAGATGATTGGTATTATCAAAGCTAAACTTCAGGCTTCTAGAGCTATTCTATATGAAACAACTCGTTTTGTAGATGTTTACAAATCATACAATATGATTGCTGAGGAGCGTAAACTTACTCCAGAAGAGAGAACAGAGTCTAAAAAGTATAACAGACTTGCAGATATGTTCACTCCTGTTCTTAAGATGATGGCTAGTGAGTATGCTAACCAAAATGCTTATGATGCAATCCAAGTTCACGGTGGATCTGGTTTTATGAAAGAGTATCCAGTTGAGAGACTTTATAGAGATGCCAGAATCTTAACAATTTACGAAGGAACATCTCAATTACAAACAGTTGCAGCTATACGTTACGTTACTAACGGTGCTTATCTTGCTCAGATTAAAGAGTACGAGCAAATGGTTACTAAGCCTGAATTGGCTGGATTAAAAGCAAAGTTAGTTACTATGACTGAGCAATACGAGAAAGCTTGTGCAATTGTATTAGAGAAAGGAAATAGTGAATACTTAGATTTCCACGCAAGAAGATTGGTAGAGATGGCTGCTCATATTATTATGTCATATCTATTAATTATTGATTCTCAAACTTGTGAGAGCTTTGTTAAATCTGCAGAGATCTACACTAACAAATCTGAGAGTTGGAATAACGAAAGATGTTCATACATTGAAAATTTCAAAGAGGAGGATTTAGCTGCATTTGCCTCATTTAGAGAGGAGAAATTACCAGAGGTTCTTTAGTATATCTTTAAAATATAAGATTAAAATAATTTTTATGAGTGTGTTGGTTTTATTAACTTGCACACTCATTTATTTATGATGGAGCATATAAGTTATAAAATTTCATTTATAGGTGCAGGAAATATTGCATTTAGAATGGGTATCGCCTTACAGAATAGCGGTCACCAAATTGTTTGTATTTGTAATAAAACTCTAGATAGAGCCGAGAAGGTTGCCAGAGCAATTAAACGCCACGGAGGCTCCCCTATCACTACAGATAATATCAATTTAATTCCCGATAGCGATTTAATTATAATAGCTGTAAGTGATAGTGCAATTGCTGAGATTGCGAGTAAATTATCGGGATGCAAAACACCTGTTGTTCATACAAGTGGGGCAGAGAGCATTGAAACATTAAAAGACTCTAATTTAAATAGTTATGGAGTATTCTATCCATTAATGACAATGAGTGAGAATAAGGATATTGATATAAGAATGGTGCCTTTTTTAATAGAGGCTGTTAATGACAAGCTCTTACAAGTTCTTATCAATATAGTAAATTCACTTAAAGCTGAGTATCTTGTATGCAACTCTCAAAAGAGACTGCAAATGCATACAGCCGCTGTATTCTCTACTAATTTTATAAATTATATTTTAGGATTGGCTTATGAAGTCTCCTACCCCGATTTTACATTCCTACTTCCATCTGCCATTGAAAGCGTTAGAAAAGCCTTTTTAAATACGCCTAAGAGCTCGCAAACGGGCCCTGCACATAGAGGAGATATTAAAACATTGGAGAAACATATAGCGCACTTAAAGGAGCGAGGATTAGATGAACACTTAAAAATATATAAAGAGTTATCTGAGGGGATTGGCAAAAGAGCGCATAAAAACAATAGTAAAGATTCACAGAATAATACAATATAATATGAGTAATTATAAGACTAAATTACACAAGATTAAGGCCTTTGCATTTGATGTTGATGGCGTTTTCACAGATGGTTCAGTTATTTGTAATACAGATGGAGATCTGTTAAGAACATATAATTCAAAAGATGGTTTTGCTCTTAGAATGGCATACCTAAATAAATATCCAATTGCTATAATTACAGGAGGGCAATCTAGCTCTATAGTAAAGCGTTTTCTCCCCAATTTAGCTAATGAGGTCTATATGAAATCATTAAATAAAGTTCCAACTCTAATGGAGTTTTGTGAAAAATATAATCTAAAGCCAGAAGATATAGCCTATATTGGTGATGATATTCCCGATATTCCAGTCTTAAAAATAGTTGGGTTATCAGTCTGCCCAGCAGATGCAGTGAGAGAGGTGAAAGAGGTTTGTGAGTATATCTCTATATACAATGGTGGAAAAGGGTGTGTAAGAGATTTAGTTGAGCAGGTAATGAAGATTCAAGGCAAGTGGGAATTTAACCCAGAGGCACACTCTGGATAAAAAAGTTAATTATGTTACTTAAAAAATTAGAGAATATTAAGATTATTTTAGGATCGGCTTCACCTCGTAGAAGAGAGTTACTTGCGGGGCTAGATATTGAATTTGTAGTTGATACTAAGAATAATTTTGAGGAAGTTTGGCAAGAGGAAACACCAATAAAAGAGATTCCTGAGTATTTGGCAAAGGGGAAATCTTACGGATACCATAAAGAGCTAATTCCTAATCAAATATTGATAACAGCAGACACAATGGTGCTTTGTAATGGAGAGATTATCGGGAAGCCAAAAGATAGAGAGCAGGCTATTGATATGGTAAAGAGACTTAGCGATAATACCCATACTGTTTTAACTGGAGTTTGCATAAGAAGTTGCGATAAAGTAAGAAGTTTTACTGCATCCACAACCGTTACATTTGGCGAGGTTACGCAAGAGGAGATTGAATACTATATTGATAAGTATAAACCTTATGACAAGGCTGGATCTTATGGTGTACAAGAGTGGATTGGATATATGGCAATCTCTGCTATTGACGGATCATATTATAACGTGATGGGGCTACCTGTGCATAGATTATATAAAGAACTAGAGAGATTCTAAAGGGGAGCTAAATTAATGAGGGGAAAAAGAGATTATTTGAAAAAACTCATAATACATATTGGAATATACATACTTTGTTTAATAAATATTAGTATCTGTTATGCACAAGCAGATAGCTTAGAAGATAAAAATAAGAGAGTTACTCATAAATTTGCTGGAGGACCTGGTTACTCTCCTGAATTGGGTGTAATTTTGGCAAATAACCTTATTTCTACATTTAAGTTTAAAGAGGATAAGATTAGTGAGCCATCAATTGTTCCACTCTCTTTCATCTTATATATTGGTGAAAATATTGGGTACAAACTATATGTTAAGCCAAGAATATTTTTAAAAGAGGGTGATATTCAAATATTTGGAACAGTTCAACATAATAATTTATATGAGAACTATTTTGGCATTGGATATAACACCAATTATAATACTACTCAAGGAGAGAACACAACCTTGTATCATAACAGTAATTTCCTATTTAATGGCGTAATAAATCATAGAATAAAGAGTTCAAACTGGTTTTTAGGTGGACAACTAAACTTCTCATATAATAGTATTACAAAGCCTAGTGAAGGTGTGATTAATGATGCTCAATATATGGAGAATGGCGGAACAGATAGTGGTTTAAAGGTATTTAATAGCGGAGCTGGAGTCAATTTGAGTTATGATACTCGCGATGTTATCAGCAACACCTACAATGGTAAGTTATTTAAATTCGATTATATTCAGTACAGTAAAATACTTGGAGGTGAATACAATTATGGGAATTTACAATTAGAGTATCGACAATACGCCTCATTATCAAAACATAAAGAGGGAAGAATCCTTGCTTGGATGCTCTCTTCAAATTCAATTTACGGTAATGCCCCCTTTATAGATTACCCAACAGTAGGCTCTGCTTATGATCTTAGAGGCTACTATATGGGGCAGTATCGCGATAAAGCAACCTCAATGGCTATTGTAGAGTATAGGCATAAATTTAATACAACAGGTAGTAGCTTAGTATCGAGAATTGTAAATAGTTTAGGATTTGTAACTTGGGCTGGGATTGGTGTTATTGGAGAGAATCTAGTTAATGTAAATGGAGTATTACCCAATTTTGGCGGAGGTTTGAGGGTTAGAATTCAAGAGCGGCTCAATTTTCGCTTCGATTTAGGTTATAACCCAATAAATAAAGATATTCAAGTATATTTTGGTGTATTTGAGGCATTTTAACAAAGGAGTATTATGAATTTTTTAATAGAAAACAATCTTATAGGATTAATAATTGGTATCTCAACATTCTTGGTGATAGGTCTATTCCACCCAGTTGTAATAAAGTGTGAATACTATTTTGGCACTAAATGTTGGTGGATATTTGCACTCTTGGGAGTAATGGGAGTGATAATATCTTTAATATGCAATAACCAAATTATATCTCCTATTGCTGGAGTTTTTGGATTCTCCTCATTTTGGTCAATTAAAGAGTTATTTGAACAGAAAGAGAGAGTTAGAAAAGGGTGGTTTCCAAAGCGTACTACTCATAAATAGGTATCTTTAGCTCTAATATTAAATAGATTTTACCTACTTGTATTGATTTTACAGAATAGCTATTTGATGTAATTTTGTTCCTTAATTTTTAAACTTAAAAAAAATGATAAGGAACACACTAGATTTATTATCTCTACTATTATCAATCTCTCCATTTCTTATACCTCTTTTGATCTGGAGTATCGTATCTATTCTACTTGTAAAATCTATTAAAAAACACGAGAATAAATATTATTGGGTATTTGGAATAGTTGCGGCTATATACGTTATACCAACATTGCTAAGAGTTTTTGGAATTACTCTACCAATCAACATCACCTCTTTACCTATTCTTAATGTGATATTCTCTGAATACTCATCAGCAGCATATTTAGTTCACCCAGTGATAGTTATAATTATGTATATGGGGGCTTTAAATCCTAAGATCAAATATGTAGGACAATTAATGAGCATCCGTAAACAACTCTCTATCATTGTAGGATTCTCTGTTCTTGCACACTGCATTAAACGAATACTGTTTACTTTTCCTAGAGCTTGGTCATATTTTGCTAACTACAAAGAGAGCGTTAGCAGTCCTAGGGTTGTTAGCGAATTAGGTAGCGGGATAACCAACTTTGTACTTGTTTTAGGAATTGTTATGACTATTCTATTTCTAGTATTATGGATTACATCTTTTGATTCTGTTCGTAAGAAGATGGGAGGTAAAAAATGGAAGAGAGTTCAACGTTGGTCATATGGACTTTATGCTATGTTATTTATTCACGCGGTAGGATTACAACTTGGTGGTCTTGTATCTACTATTGCCAGAGAGAAGATACAAAAAGAGCAAACAACTTTAGTTTCATCAGAAAATAACCAAACCAAACAAGTAACCAGTGATAATAAGAGTATTGAAAGTAAAAATAATAAGCAGAATAGCTCTAGTGTAGAGTCTTCTCAACAAAAACGTAAGAAGAGCTTTAGAATATCTGATGTAAAAACTTCTAGTAAGTTTAGAGCATATTTTAATATTACTATTTATATTTTAGTGTATGGATCTTATCTCTATTTTAGATTGCGTAAAGCTAGAAAAGATAAATTAAGAAGATTAGCCAATAGAGGCTAAAGAGCACACTTTGAGATAAATACAAATAAAAACTGGCCTCTTTGAATTAATCAAAGAGGCCAGTTTTTATTTTAGTAATAATAAATTACTTTATTTTATACTCAACCGCATCAATATGATAGAATGATAAGTAAGCCTTACCTGTTTTTGCTTCACGCTCAGCAATCTGCTTTCTGAAATCAGCTATACGACCAGCTGTAGTATTACTTTTCTCCCCTCTAGCTGCTTGCTCGTGTCCGCAACTTTCGTGCTCAGCCTCTTCTGCTGATTTAAGTTCTGCTTCCCAATTTTTAAGATATGCTTCATCTATTCTTGTTTCAACTAATGTTCCTTTCACTTTAACATTAGATTTTACACACTTCTTATCAAAAGAGCCAATTTTATCAGAGGCTTGAATTCTAATTATCTGCTTATCTCCTCCTTTAAGAAATATCTTTTTTCCACCGTGTCTACAAATATGTGTACACATACCCTCTATTTCCACCTTTTTATTCACATATTTATCGGGATTTTCTAAAATCTCAGCAACTGAAGATGACTTTGATGCAAAAGAACTACTGTTGCTTTTTTCACTAGCTGTTAAAACTGTACTATTAGCAGTTAAGAGTAACAATACTGCTGAGAGAAATAAAATAAAAGTTCTCTTTTTAAATTTGATATTCATAAAATTATTTATTTAGTTAGTTAATAATATTTGGCAAATATAGAGTACTGAATTAAAATACATATACCTAGAATCTAGTAAAATGCTTTAAAAGAATGATGTTATTTAGCATCATTAATATCTATCAATTTATTTACAATTGCATATATGGTAAGCCCCGCTGGATTATGGATTTTGAGTTTAGAAGCAATATTTTTACGATGAGTCATAACCGTATGCGTAGATATAAAGAGTTGATCCGCAATCTCTTTATTACTTTTGCCTAATGCGATTGCTGTAACAACCTCTTTCTCCCTAGCGCTAAGTTCATCCTCAACCAAAAAGTCATTGGGTGTTACTATTTTCTTAATTTTCTCTTCAATTTGATACACATCGTCTGAAATAGAGATAACTGCATCATACTCTTCAAGTTGCTTATCGGTTAGCAGAGAGTTCTGAAGGGCAATAAAACTCATTTGAGACTTTTTTATTTTTAGATCTTTGGGGTTAGTAAATCCCAAATATAGCGGATTAATAATGATGATATCAGGAGTGACAGATTCTATTTCTCCTTTAAGAGATGATAAATCTGATAGCTCTGCAACATCTATATTTACCGAATCCAAATTAAATAGAATTGAGACTATACCTCGTCTAATAATAAGCGAGGGTTCAACAACCAAAATATGTACTCTTTTATGATGCATTCGCCCCCTCCAGCTTTAGAATTAAGGGAACTAGAAGCCTATCCTCTACAATATTGTGACGAGCAAGATCCTCTGCACATAATAGTAAATCAAGGATAATTCTTGTAACATCATCACTATCGCCACCATTATAATACTTTGTTATAACATCTTTAAGCTCCTTAAGCGGTTGGTCAATGTTGTCGTGATGAGCACTAAATTTATCAATTGAATATCCATTTGTAGATTCTCCACATAAAAGATGTTCAATATAAGGAAATACCTCCTGCTCTTCATAGTTCAGATGCTCCTTTATATGGTTTACATAATCATCAAAATATTCAATTATCAAACTAGATATTTTATCTCCTTTTAATACGTTATGTAGTTTTGCTCTTATTTTTGGCAATCTATAAGATAGATAAAAATCGTGTGATTTACGCAGATAATCAATCACTTCCCTAATTTGCACCTCATCCAAAGTTGGAAAATAACTTTTATCGCGATGCCTTAGCGTTAAATTCACCACTGCTAAAAAAGTAGTTGTATCAACACCATTATCCTCGCACACTTCTCGGATACTTTTTTCTGCAAACCCCAATGCAATACCAAAGCGACACATCACTGGTAAAATTAAATAGTTATCGCAAACAAGTGTTGCCATTTTATCTTTATCGCGATACTTTCCCACACAATAAATATTCTCACCCATTATATATTATATATTTTTGTTATGCAATAATCTTAGCACTCACCCTTGACGTAGAATCAACTAGCTCCCTACGTTTTAGATATCTCTCACACTGAGCCAATCTATCATATCCAAGCATTATTCCTAAAATAAAATCTTGTTCTATAGAGAGTTTGTTTAGTGGAAGCTTATCAAACGAGCGAACAACATCAACACACTCTTTTTTTCCAAAGAAAATATTGATATTGCCATTAAAAAGTTCCTCAATGATATATTCAATATTGCGACTTTTGAGTTTTTGTTCAGCTGCCTCTCGCTCATTTGAATTCATAGTATGAAGTACCAGATGGCGTAGGCCTTTCCGGTACTCATAAATATGATGACACAATACTTGCATATTGCTTATTGCCTATAGTTGGCTTGAGATTTCAGAGACCCAAGATGCAATTCTTTCGCTATTACTACCAGAATCATCATCATCTAGAGCAAGTCCCACAAAGTTACCATCAACTTCTGCACGTGATGCTGAGTGTGAATACCCACTTGCAGCTACAGCACCTATTACTGTTGCACCAGCTTTTGTAGCCAACTCAAAGATAATTCCCATTCCGTCAACGAAAGTATCACTGTATGATCCAGAATCTCCTAACCCAAATAATGCTACTTTTTTACCTGCAAGATTTGCTCTTCCTAATGTTGATATTTTACCTTCCCAATCATCTTGAAGATCACCTAATCCCCAAGTAGATGTGCCTAAAATAAGTAGATCAGCTGCCTCAAAATCCTCTAAAGATGCATTTGAGACATCTAGTACTTTTACTGAATGTGAAGTTAGTGCTGCTGCAATTTCACTTGCAATTCCCTCTGTATTGCCCGTAGTCGAGCCAAAAATAATCGTTACATTTGCCATATTCTATATTTTTAATGATTTTACACAAAATTACTACCTCTTAATCCTGCCAGCAATCCCCAAAAGTGGGTAAAGAGCGATACCTAGTATCGGGTATTGATTTTTATATGCAAATGAGTGGATTGCTACAGATTTCTCTCAAGGAATGATTCATAACGCCAGAAGATGCTCTAAAGATAGCAAAGTCATTTTTAGAGTAGAAGATGTTACAAATATAAATTTTGACAATAACTCTTTTGATGCAGTTGTTATTGCTAACGCTCTCCATATTTTACCTAACCCAAATAAGGCTCTAGAAGAGATACATTGAGTGCTTAAACCAGAAGGAATTTTATTTGCACCAACATTTATTCTCGATAAAAAAATCTCTACATTAAGAGTAAAGTTTTTAGAAATGATTGGCTTTAAGAGCGAGAATAAGAGGTTTAAGCAAAAACCTTTGAAAATCAAGTTATTACAAAATGATTTGGCGAGATAGGTAACGGATTTGCAACGTGCTTTGTTCTGCTTATTGCTTTTTAGTGCATTAGATATATTACTATCTAAACGTTCCTTGCTCTTTAGTACAAAGGTACAAAAAATGGGTGAATTTACAACATTTCGAGAAGCATTAGCATAATAGAGACTAAGAGTCTGGACAAATTACCCAAAGCTATTTAGAAGAGAATAGCTCTCACTATAAAACTAAGTTAGCTGCTAAAGAGCAGCGAAAAAATAGAGATCAATATTATATAAATCTAAAAATTAAGAAAGAACTAATCGAAAAAAATGATGCTCTTTACGCATCATTCAAAGAGGAAGCTACGGCACAGGCAGATAAAGGTGTAAAAGCTGCGGGTGGTCGTGCCCGTAAAAGCTCGCTCCAATTAGAGAAACTATGCAAAGAGTTCCCCAAGGCATCGCTTGAGAACTCTAAACAGTAGTTTTTGGTATTAGATGATACGCTAAGGGCAACCCCGACAAAAGTTCGTGAGGTTGCCCTTGTTGTTTTTGTGCTCTATTGCCTTACTCTTGGATGGGGCGGACAGCAAAACCAACATTTCTACCGTCATAATTCGCGTGAAAACGTGAACTATCGAATACAAAACGATAAGCATAAGTGTGACTTATAGGCGTTGCAACCCAATACAAACCAAGAGTAGTTGCCCCAATTAGAGCAGCGTTAGTCTGGTCACGATAACCGTTAGCCGTATAATAAACTGAGTTGTTTTGTGTGTAAACTCGACCAATCTTATCTGTTGAATTTACCCAAGGCAAAGTAGTAGTAGTGAATGAATAAACACCATTAACTGGAACTCGCCAACCAACAGGCGAGGGGTCGAAAATAGACTTCTGGCGACCATTCATATTATTTGTATTAGCAACAGTTGCTTTAGGATCACCCCATAAATAGGTATTGTCACCATAACTGCTAAAATCTCGATTATTAGCAAAAATCAATGGATTTTTTGTAGCATCCTCCATACCATTGATAGCCCTATCATTGGTTGTTGGGTCGAACATTGTGTTATCAATGGCTTCTTTACCTGTATTTCCCGCAAATGGCTCTTTGCGCCCAAATTGATAAACTATATATCCCTTTCCATAGTTTGAACCACCTTGACCAGTGAAACCAGCTGAGACTCCTCCGAGGTTTCTATCCATAATGAGTTTATCTTTATAGATGCCCGTTTCCCATATTGCACCTTGGTAGCTGTGGGTTAATCCTCCGATCACATTTACATTTTCATTTTTGATGGTTCTTTGTGGATTTGTGAATGCTGTGGTTTTATACGGGTTATAATCCGTAATCCACAAGTGCCACGACCATACGATGGTCGAGCCTTTTTTGACTGCGACTAGCATATTGCCCATATCACTGTAACCCTCTGGGATAGTAATTTTTATTGCCGATTTACCCGTAAGGGATAGAGCCTTCTCTATCTTTACGCCCTTATCAAGTGGATTGTTTGCTTGGTCGTACCAAAGCGGCTCGACATTAAACTCATCTAACGCTCCATCTGTAATGGTATTTGCCGCATTATTTGCATAGTCAGCACCCCAAAATTCGTTGATTCGGTCGGCTATGGGGATATAAAACTCCGCCTCTCCGTCAGTATTTGGGGCTAATATATATGAGTTAGCCACACGCAGACCCGTCACTGCGCCATAGCCATCAGGCAAGCCTGTTAGCTGTTCAACTACTGTTTTATCGCTATAATCCGTCACTGTTTGTTCTGCTTGAAGAGTTACAGGAATTGCCAAAGAGAGCTCGCCAAGGCGCACAACCACATCGCCTGCTCTAAAGTTAGCAGGGAGGGTTACAGCATATTGTTTTGGTTGCATATTATCCGCCTTAGTTAATGTGAGGTTTGTAGAACTGCCCGATGGTAGGGTGATGCTACCCTTTAGGGTTGGGAGTATATCGCCATTTGCTCCATCGCCAAAGGTAAGCTCCATTTCGATAGTATAAGTACCATTGTCGTTGCGCACAAAACTCTCATCGCTCACAGAAGTGAACCTCTCTAAGATATGATTTTTATAGAGCATATGGCTCTCAAGGCTCGGACCCTTCGCCCAATAATCGCCCTTGCTTGCGCCGATGTAGTACTGCCCATTATCTACTATGTGGGTGGAGTTGTCGTCGTAAGTTATATTATAGTCTATGTTTGATGGTGGTGCAGCTATTGCCTCAGCCTCGGTTGCGTATCCATCCGATGTTATGCTGGTGATGCTTACTAAGTATCGGTGGTCACGTTGTAGGTCGTACACGTTTACTGTTCCTAATGCTGGCGGGTGATCAATCAGAATTTTATAGAATCTAAATACTCCCTCGCTCGCCTCAACCTTTAGCATAAGCGATATGGCGCCATCTTTACTCCATAAATCTCTATCATAATTTGGGTAGAGGTATAGCCCCTGTACCGATTTAGCGTCTGTGGCAGTTGGTGCTACTGCGTGGGTCTTTTCGATTTTGGTTGCGCTCAGTGGTAGTTCAGGTGCGTTCATTGCATAGACCTCTGTGAGCTTTGGGTATGTCTCTGAGCTTGTGGGTAGCTGAACATCCACACGAGAGTAGTCGAAGTCAAAGGTTAGTTTTTGCCCGCTCACTGTTGTGGCATCAATTTTGGTGAGCGACAGCGTACCGCTACTCTTTGGGAGTAGCCCTGAGTCGGTATTCTTTAAGATATTGTTATCGAGAGCATAGGCGGTGTATATATTATTTAAATCTCCTATTACGAGAGTTTTATTTGTAATTTTGGTTTGTATTGCGGTTGGAATATCCACATTCGCCACACCTTTGACTGTAACACCCACGGCCGAAGCCTCAAGGATGGCATAGTAGCCTTCAGTGTCCTTTTGTAAAGTGGCATATTGTTGAAATAATCCATCAGAGGCTTTGAACACAAAGACAAAGCCCTTGCCATCAAAAAGTTTCTTCTCTCGTTCGTTAGCATCAAAAGTGCTCGAACGAGTCTCGATAGTCTCAGAGTAGTATCTATCCAACATCTCCACCCCGATGCGCAACTGCCCATCGCTCTCGAAACCCTCAAAGGGCTCTCTACTGCACCCCACAAGTGTGAGAAGCAGTAATAGCAGTGTATATATATGTTTGTTCATTTTCATAATTTTTGAGATTACTCTTGGATTGGGCGGACACTATAACAACTTGCTCTTGAATATAATGCATTAAACACATTAGTTGACGATATAAGTAAATTATAACTGTGGCGTTTATTAATATCAAGTACTCCAGGGGTTGATGTTCTCAGTAAAGTTGCCCCAAAAGATACATTTCCATCAGTTACGCCACGTATTGAACCAAAATTGAAGTATGCAAATCCATTATATAGGCGACCTTCATCACTTGCCACAGCCGTAGAAGTGTTTATGTTTTCAAACACATTGTGCTGTGGAACTCTAAAACCCAATGGTGATGGATCAAAAATAGATTTACCCTCAGCGCTATTTTTTGCGAGTTTCTTATCATACCACAGCACATTATAATTGTCACTCTCAGGCTCGCTAGTCCAATCATAACTTAGACCATTGTAATATATAGTATTTGGTGTTTTAACAGCATCGGCATAGCTCTGTAAGTTGTTTTCAGCATCTTTTAATGACAGACTATAACCCGCGGCATATTTCGCAGCACTCCCAGGAAAAGGATCTTTGCGTCCAAATTGGTAGTTCAAATATCCTTTCCCCATTTCACTTCCACCATAACCGCTGGAGTTAGCAGCAAAACTTCCAAGATCTCTATCCATAATAAACTTATCTGCATAAATGCCGCTATTCCATATTGTACCGCTATATGAATGAAGTTCATTACCATCACTTATCATACGTTGATTTTGGTCGAGTTTGTTGCGCACAGGGTATGCCGCAGCAGAACTTTCGTCCGCTTTAAGGGTTACTAAATAAGGGTTATAGTCAGTTACCCACAAATGCCACGACCAAATAATATCTGTGCCGTACTTAACATTTACAGCGATATTTTGATGCTCAAATTTTGGTGGTAGAGTAACTTTTATAGCATTTTTACTTGCTGGCGAATATGCTTTTTCTACCACTAAGTTATCAACATCAACTCCATCGTACCACGATAGTTCTACTGAATAATCAGTATTATTGGTCCAATCGGCAGTGAGTAGACCTGCATAAGCATTCGTAACACTCGTACTATCTGCATAGCCGTCTGCTGTATTCCAAAACTCGTTTATCCTCTCAGCTACTGGTATAAAAATAATTACATCGTATAGGCTGTGAGGAGTTGCCATATAGGAGTTTGCCACACGCAGTCCCGACACTCCTCCATAACCATCAGTAAGCCCTGTAAGTTCGTTTACAAATTCAGCATCTGTATAGTCAGTAACGATGCCTCCACTTATTTCGATTCTACTCTTTAGAGTGAGTTCCCCCACTTTTATTACTACATCTCCATCGATATTATTAGAGGTGCCCTTTAGTCGTAGTTTTTTAGTTCCAAAGTCATCATCCCAAGTCTGCGAATCGTGATAGCCCGTGGTTGCAGTCACAACCGATATTCCTGCGGGAAGTTCCAACGTTTTTGTCGTGAGCGAGGAGTTTGTTATACTCGCATCGCCTGCATTATAGCTAAACACAAAGTCAAATTCATAAGTGCCATCTTCGTAGGTCGTAACATTCTTAATATTACCCTCTGTAATCATCATTGGTTTTTTATACATCATATTGCTCTCTCGGGAGTAATTGACCAAAGAGCGATAATTAACCTGCTCCGTACCTATATAGTACTGCCCATTGGTGGTATATGAGGTAGATGTGCCGTCGATTGTGATGTCATAGAGCACATTTGATGGAGGTGCTGCTGCTGCCTCTTCCCAAGAAGCGTAGCCTG
>CAYJAK010000007.1:0-199874 GCA_964368585.1 uncultured Muribaculaceae bacterium | reverse complement strand
CCCGCTGGGTATAATAGATTAAATATAGTTTATGCTCATTTTCATACGATTAAAAAATTTTTCTAAAAGGTTAAATAATTTATAAAAATTTTTGATTCTCTGAGAACCGTTTCACTTTCGCATAAATTATTTTTAATCAACCCGCTGGGTATAATAGATTAAATATAGTTTATGCTCATTTTCATACGATTAAAATATGTGTTTTATTAATGTTTTACTGTCTTATTAATGTTTTCCCGATAATTATTCATTTTTCACTGCATTTGCAGGATTGCTTACTGCTGCAAGATAGGTTTGAATTAAAGTGGTGGAGATTGCAACAAGAGCTGTACCTAAGCAAGCAACTATGAATACCCAAACAGATAGTTCTGTTTTATATACGTATTGATCTAGCCATAAATTCATTAGATAGATTGTTAAAGGAACTGCTATTACAAATGATATTATTATCCATTTTGCCACACCTTTTATTAGCATAGCTACCACTTCTCCTATTGTTGAGCCATACACTTTTCTGATGGCTATCTCTTTACGTCTCTTCTCTACGGAGTAGTTTATAAGTGCAAATACTCCTAAGCTTGCTATTACAATCGCTAAGATACTAAAGAATAGTAGCCTAAATCTTAATATTTGTTCGGCCTTATAAATTATATTATACTGTTTATTTAAGAAAGCTCCCTCATATACTTGATCTGGAAATATCTCTTTAAAAGTATCCTCTATGTATTTAATTGTTTGATTTACATTGGTTCCCGATATCTTTATAAAGGCTCCTCCCATAACTTCGTATCCATAGCCTAGTTCAAAAATAAGGGGGCCGATTCCATCTGAGACAGATCTATACTGAAAATCTTTTATTACCCCTGCAAAGCCATTAAAAGGTAGATTCATAGTAGAATCTCCTGTAATTGATTTAATCTTTTTTGCCAATGTTTCATTCATTAATCTATATGGAGTAGTTCTAGTTGTATCTGAATAGATTGCCTCCTTATTTAATGGGCTTCCTTCAATTAACTCAATGCCAAGCACATCTAATGTGTTCTCATCTCCTGCCATTCTATTTACAGTTATCTGCTCTGAGAATGAAGTTATAGTCATAAATTCATGTATATTTATTGGTGCTTGTTTGATAAATGTTAGGTTAGATATATTAGGATTATTTAACAATCTATCTCTAAAAGTTTCTGTTTTTCCAGACATATACATTCCCCCTTTTACTGAATAAATATTCTCTCGACTATAGCCTGTATCCATATTTAAGACATAATTTATCTGTTTATTTATCAGTATTGTTGATGAGATTAAAACTATCGAGATTGTAAACTGAAGTACAATTAAAATACCTCTTACAAATGAATGGCTTGCTGATAAAGCTTTTTTATTTATTGCATCTATTGGATTCTGCTTTGTTAAAATTATTGCTGGATAGATACCTGCTAGCACCCCTGAGATTATTGGAATAATAATAAATAGCGTTATTATCGTTATTACATCTGGGTTCATAATTAATTCAAAACCAATATATTTATTTAGCATAGGCATAAGTGTCCAAGTCATAAAGTATGCTATTATCGAGCTTAGAAATACTGTTAATATTGCATCTGTAATTATATAAAGGCTTAGAAATATTCTATTTGCACCAAATATTGCCCTTATTCCCATTGTGCGAATTATATCCAACGAGCGAGCTACATATATATTGATATAGTTTATAATTGCTATTACAAAGATTAGAATGGAGATTAGTCCTAAGATACTTAAATCTCTTTTATTTGAGCTATATGCATGGCTATACTCTAACTTATCTTTTGGTAGGTAACAATCTATATATGAACGTAGTATTATATCTGATTTTTCAGCCTCCTCTGCAAATTGCTCTTTTCTTAATTCATATAGTGCATCCTCTATACTCTTCTCTAACTTCTCCTTATCTACCTGCGGTTCTAGTAGCGCCAATAGGTCATAGTTCCAGTTCGTCCAGACTAGAATCTCATCCATTGATATATTATAAAAATCTTCCCAAATTGAGATATTTAAGATTATCTCTCCTTTATAGGCTGTCTTTTGAGGCACATCTTCAATTACAGCCCCTATAGTTACATTGGTTTTCCCTTCAATTTTCAGCATCTCCCCCACAACATCCTCTTTTTCAAACAATTTTATAGCAGCAGAGCGAGTTATTATAGCCCCATTCTTTGTATTTATTGCTTTATGTATCTCTCCCGATAAAACTTTAAATGGAAATATTTTTGTAATCTCTTGAGTTGCGAGTAGTGTCTGCATTGTTAATACATTTCCCGTACTATTCCCATTTTCTAGTGCTAAGACTGTATTTGGACTATGCAGAACAAGCGTGGATGCCTCTATCTGTGGTAACTTATCTATGAATGATTTTAGTGCACCTGGAACAATTGAGCCAAAGTATCCATCTTTATACTCTACTCTTACCGTTCTATCCATTAACTCTTTGTTGCCCTTAAAGAGCTCTTTGTCGTGATTAATTTCTGCTGTAATATGAAGGTATATTACAAAAACGGCTGTTAGGGCTAGTGCCATCCCTACAAGGTTTATTATAAATGAGAGTGGCCTATTTTTCTTGGCTCTCAGGTTTTCTTGTATGAGTATCTTTATCATATTCTTTTTGGTTTTACTTCTACTATGCCAAGAATAAGCCAATTTATATATATACTTGTTTTTATGATAGTTATAAAATAGAATATTTTTATTAGTGTCTATATTTTTTACAATTAGTGTCTATTGTTTTTACATTTTTCTTTTATATCTTTACTCAAGTAAACTAAGATTACACTATAGTATTATGGAGATTTATAAAATGGCGTTTGGTAAGATATACCCTTTGTATGTGGCAAAAGCTGAACGAAAAGGTAGAACGGTGGAGGAGGTAAATGAGGTTATATGTTGGCTAACTGGCTATACTAAAGAGCAAATAGAACAGATTATTAATGATGGAATTGATTTTGAGACATTCTTTAAGAGTGCTCCATCTCTTAATCCAAATAGAGTTTTGATAACTGGCTCAGTGTGTGGCGTTAAGATTAGTGAGATTGAAGAGCATATAATGAAAGAGATCCGTTACCTTGATAAACTTGTTGATGAGCTAGCAAAGGGAAAGGTAATGGAGAAAATTTTAAGGGGGTAGATTGTAGAAGATATCAATGCTTATTCAAAGCATTGAGCGCACAAAAATCATAGATTCTTGTGAGGGAAAAATGCAAAATCTTATTCTCAAAGCCAGTTCTGCACATTTGCCCACTATTTTTGCTGGTTTATGGGAGTCAAATGTGCAAATAAAGCTCCCAGCATTGAATTCTGCACATTTCATCTCATCTTGAGATTCTCATTTCCTGGAACAGCCTCATCCTGGAGCTGCCCCATTCTGATACCCCCTCATTCATTTTTTCACTATCAGTTTTTATAAAATAGTGTTAGCAAAAAAATGATCTGCTATTACACCCCTAATACAATTGCAGCATCAATAGATAATTTACGACTTATATCCCTTGCTACTTTAAGAGTAGGTTCACTTTTTCAGAAAGATACTCACTAACTCTAGATGGACTAACTCCTAGTATTTCAGCAATTTTTTTTTGAGTTAGATTCATTTCGTGCATCCGTAATCTTAGAATATCCCCTAGCGACGGTTTTTCATTGGATAATGAAGTTGATCATAATCTGCCACAAGGTTTGATAATAGAACTAATTCTACAGAAGATAAGCTGTATTCAGGGGTCTCCTCTGTAATAACTTGTAATAGTTCCTCAATTCTATCCATAGCCGCTTTGTACTGAATTTCATTCTCTATTCGTGTCATACTATACATTTTTACAATTTATGTTATCGTAATAATTGACGATGACCATTTCAAAAATAACACAATAATTCCAAAACACAAAACATTATTCCAAATTACAAATACCACTACACGCAAACAAACAGAGCGCCCCCAATTAATAAAAATTAATGTGGAAGCACTCTGCTTGTAACCTTATTTATAATATTGAGCCCTACTTTAATTCACCCCAGATAATATAGTTATTATCATTGTCATCAATCTGGTCAAGTAGCTCTTGTGCTCTCTTTTTAGCATCCTCGGAGAGTTCTACACTATTAATACCCTCCTCTAAATCTCCTCTTAGAATTTCAGGATCATAGTTTGATATATATTTTCCACCTTTCATTTTATATCCAAAGAATTGAACATCTTTTCCTGAAAAGAAATCGTCATATACCTCAACAAAACCTGCCTCTTGCGTCTTTTTATCAACAATAAAGCTAAGATGATTTTGTGTAGTTGTTACATATTCAGATAGTGCTTTAGGCTCAAAGATTTGTCCAAAGTAGAAATTCTTTATATCTACTATATCGTGCATAATAATCTCGTTAGAGCCAAAATCAAGAGCAAATTTTGGTGTTAGGGCGCCATTAGATTCTATGGTATAAAGAGTATCTGTGCGCTCATTTCCAAAAACAAATAGTTTTGCATCAAAAATACCTTTATTATTACCCGAAGAGTTTACCTCATTACTAAAATCTGGATGAACAGCCAATGTTCCATTTGGTCTTTGGGTAATAACATTGCCCTCAAAATCTTGAGTCCAAGAGACAAGTTTCTCATTACTAAATGGCAATACAAACATAGAGAGCTTCTGAGCTTTTGTATCTACTTTAAATACCCCTTTTGGTGATTGCTGAACCAAAGGAATAGCTGGTAGTGGCTCTCCTTTAAGATCAAACCTCAAGAGTTTATCTGTCATCCAAGGTAATATATAGATAACTCCATTCTCCTCATCAAGGTCTAAATCGTAAATATTCATATACTCATTTGCTCCGCGGCCATAAGTTCCTATTGCAGCAATAAATTTACCACTCTTATCAAAAAGTTTTACAGGCATTTGCCCCTCTCCTCTTACCAATATGTAATTATCGTATACCAATGCCAACTGATCTCCACCAATCAGAGCCTCCTCTGAACTCTCTAGCTTGACTACATTTATATCCTTTATAAATGCACTTAGCGGTACTCTAGTTGTCTCCTTGAGTTGTGTTACATTTAATGTTACAAACCTATTTCCATTAGGTTGTTCCACTACCTTTACGGCATCCGTTTTTTGAAGTCCAATATTTGATGTTTCTGTTTTAGATCCACCACAAGAGAGTAGGACAGATAGTGCAAGTGTTAAAATTATTACCTTTTTCATTTCTATTTAAGTATTATGTGACTATTAGTTTAATTGATTTTCTAGCACAAAATTAATGTTAAAAGAGATTAAAACAGAATTTTTAGGCGGACAAAAGAGCACTCTCATCTCACGCACAACCGACTATTTATCAAATAATTACAAAATATTCAATTAAAATATTGGCGGACAATTGGTTTTTAAGAGGCTAAATATAGCAAATGGTGTTATCTATTTTTCAAAAAAGTATCTAAAGATATATCGGGATTAAGAATTCCCAACTTCTCTGTTTTTATTCTGTATTTTCTTTTGGTAATTGCGGATTTGCTCACACAATAGATATCTGATAGATCTTGTAGGTTTACATTTATTTTTAGGAAGCAACAAAATGAAATATCATCGTCACTCAATTGTGGGAACTGTTCACGTAACGAGCCAACAAAATTGGGATAAACTTCATTCATAGAGGCTACCAATTCTAACCACTCCTCTTTAGATAAAAGAATCCTTTTTGTCTTGGATTTGCCAACTTGGTTAGAGATAGATGGAATCTTTTTAAATAGATCTATTCTTCTAAATATCCCTTCGCGCAAAATTGCCTCATTCTCTCTCATCTGGGCAATCTCTGCCGATTGACGTAAAAGTTGATTATCTCGTCTATTAATAACAACTCTAAGGGATAGAGCCAATACTACAACAGTGATAACTATAATAATTATTATCAGATCTCTATTCTGTTTTTGAGATTTAAGAAGTCTATTTTCATTCTCTAGAAGCAGTTTTTGATATGTTTCTATAGATATTGAACTATTTATATTACCTCCTATATTGTAAAAATTCTCTAATTCATTCTCAGCAGCACTTGTTGCAGCAATAAAATCCCCCATCTCAAAAGCAATCTTTTTTAGTAACTGATTTGCTATCTGCACAATATATGTATTTTTACTCTCAACTGCAAGGCGAGCAAAATATTGAGCTGAATCCAGATCTCCTATTTCTAATTTTAATTGCGCCTTTACCAAATTTGCCACTTTTATATTATCACGATTATAAATTACCCTATAAAATCTATCTACATAGTCATATGCCTCCCGATACTCTCCTCTCTCTTTCAGCCACTTCACATACTCAGTAACAAGTCCAGGCATATAGAATCTACTATTATCCTGATTGTTAATCTCTGATTCTATCAGTAATATAAACCTATCTGCGTAACATTTAACTCTCTCAACATCATTCACTTTGATAAAACCACGCAAAACATTTGATATAAATAATAATTTTGTATCTCTACTTTCTGCATCCAATAGCATAACCTCTGATGCTAGAGTATCAACCAAGTCGTACTCCTCTAAATTCAACAGTGCAACACCTTTAAAATTAAACAAATAAGATGCACCATCACTATCCAGAGTTTCAATAATTTGATTAATGTAGCGCAATGCTCCACTATAATCTTTATTTAAAAGCATTCCAACTATTTTATACTGCTGCGTCTTTATTGTATCGCTGGACTCTATACTCCTTTGGTACTCAAGTAGTGGATTTAGGAGAGAATCATAATTGCTGCTTAGCCCTTGATCTGCATAACAATCATATAAAAGATAGGTATAATCTACCCACTCATCTTTACTTAATTTAGAAATATTAATATCTGAAAGTGTATCTATTGCATCGCGATAATTGTACTCTCTATTGAGCTTATCCGCTCTCTCTAAAATGGTAGTATCTCTATCATTATCACAAGCAATTAATACGAATAGAGTAAGAAGTGGGCCGATTAATTTTTTCATACGATTAAAAATGCTAATAGCTGTTCTAAATTAAAAACCAACATTTCTAATATTGTTAGCACGGGTATTTATTGTATTATATCCAGCAATATAGGCATATAGAGAAGATGGAATGAATAGTATCTTACCATCTTTGAATTCTTTGTATCCAGATTGTCTTATTGTTGTTACCACGGCTTCGCTAATTTTATTTTTTTTCATAAATTCAAGTAATGAATCTAATTCCCCTATTTTTTCAAAGTATCTATCACTCCATTTTATCTCTACTGCCCAATATGGTTTTTGTCTCATTATATCTAATCTTACCATATCAACTTCTCCTTGCTCTCGTCCCATCCTCCATGACGCGTAGTGCACTTCTGTATTATCTCTCTGCATCCATTGAGCATAAATTGCTGTCTCAATCATATTCCCAATAGCATCGTCAGTCTCGGTAAGTGGTGTGAATAAAGCACATCTAAGTGATGGGTTTGTAAGGTATATTTTAAATGTAGTTACCCTTTGAAAACGCCTTGAATCTATATCTACCTTATTTATTACTTTTATTAGAAACGCTGCCTCTAAATATTGAATATATTTCTTTATAGTCTCTTTCTTTATATTAGCACTCTTTGCAAGGTTATCATAAGAAAATTCACTTCCACAACGGTAAACAATATGGACAAAAAATCTATTAAGTTCCTGTATATCTTGTATTCCATAAAGCGATGGTAAATCTCTTAGTAAAACCTTATCAATAATATCATTTTTAACAAATTGAGATGGATTATTTTGTACTTGCTTTAATAGAACTAACTCTGGGTACCCTCCATAATTAATATAATCTATAAAGTGGCTATTTAACTTATCAATATCAATTGTATCAAAAAATGAAACCTCTTCACCTTTCCAGTTTATTGATGCTGGTACTATTAGATTATCGTAGCCAAGTAAATTAATATACTCATTAAACGTCAGTGGAGGAAGCATAAAATCTGTAAAGCGACCTGCGCCACTCTCCCTACTCTTCATTTTAAGTGCCGCAGCAGCTGATCCAGATGCAATAAATTTAACGCGCCTATATGTATCTACTAATGATTTTAGATGTACTTCCCAGTCCTTTAGATATTGAATCTCGTCGAATATTACATAAAATCCATCATTATTATCTTTCTGCATAAGAGCCTCTTTTGCATATTCATACAGTCTTTCCAGAGATATGTTATTATATATGGGAGTATCTATTGAGAGATATATAATCTTTTGAGGGTTAACACCATCGTCTATTAAACGTTGAACTGTATGGAACAACATAACACTTTTTCCTACACGACGTGGTCCCATCAAAATTATAGCTCTATTTACCGCTTGCTCTATGACCAGTGGATAAAATGTGTTTAGATATAACCTGCAAGACATCTCTTTATAATCCCCCGGTATTGAATCCGTTGTCCACCAAGGATTATCAACCCTAAGTCTTTTAATTATTTGATCTAGCAGAATATTATCTTCAAAGTTGCTGAGCTCTCTCATAAAACAGTATTTATGTAAAAATAAGTACAAAAATAGTATATAAAACTGTTTAAAACAACAAAAATGTAAAAATAAGCACTTTCAAATATGCTTATTTTTACATTTTTGTACAAATAAGAGATTTTTCACCTCTCATATTATCTTATTTTTACAACTGCTACTCACCATTAGGTACAATTGTAGATTTTTCAACTAATAATATAACTATTCTCTCTTTAGCAATTGGGCGATGCATAACCCCTTTTGGAACCGTAATACCTTGATGAGGCAATACTGTTATTTCCCCTTTACCCTCAATTTCCATAACTAAAGTACCCTCAAGCACAAAAAAGAACTCATCCTCCTCTTGATGTTTATGTAATGGAAATATACCCTCAATTATCCCTACCCTTACTACACTATCATTTACCTCTGTTAAACTTTGACTAAATTGTTTTTTCCCAATGCTCATCTCTACTACTTCTGCTATATCAATTATTTCTTGATGAGCATATTTAATATCCATATTGTGTTGGAACTCTGTAATTGTATCCATAATTGTATTTTGTTTGAGTTTGTGAATAATGATATAAATATAGGAAAAATTCAAATAACATAAACTAATATAGTTTTCTCTTTCATATTTTTTCTATATTGCGCTGAATTAAAATTTAAAAAATGAACAGAATTATATTTTCAATTATCGCTCTATCTCTCTTGATATCTTGTGGCCAAGCAAATGTCTCTACACAAATTGATACAAACGCTACTCCTAAAGAGGTTTTAACAGCCTTGATGGATGGAAATAACCGTTTTATTAATGGGGGTACAAATGGTGCAAATCGCAATCTCAACCACGTAACTAAACTAAATTCTGGCCAACAGCCTCAAGTTGCTGTTATAGCGTGTTCGGATTCTCGAGTACCTGTTGAACTACTCTTTGACCAAGGCTTTGGGGATGTTTTTGTTATTAGAACTGCAGGCAATACAGCTTTAGGCAAACTTTCATTAGGAAGTGTAGATTATGCTCTTAATCATCTAGGCGTAAAAGTAATCATGTTCCTTGGACATACAAATTGTGGAGCAATCACTGGTGTTGTACAGATGGGACACGGTGATCATCATATAGAAAACGATCAGGAGGTTGCACAAATGCTCGGAGTAATTGGAGAATCACTAGAAAAGCACAAAGGCTCAGGCTGCAATATAGATAAAGCTATTGTAGAGAATGCTCAAAACCAAGCTAAAGTATATGCTTCAAGAGCCTTTGTAAAGGAGAAGATTGACAAGGGAGAACTTATTGTTTTGCCAGCTATTTATGATCTTGCAACTGGCAAGGTTAATGTTGATTTGTAAAAAATCTACTCGCTCCTCAAAGATTCAACTGGGTTTTCATTTGCTGCTCTAAAAGTTTGCGCAGTTACAAGTGCAATAACAATTACTGCCACCAATGCTACGGCGCATACGAAGACCCACCAATGGAGTGGAATACGATAAGCAAAACTCATTAACCAAGTATTTGCAACATACCAAGATATCGGGATAGAGATTAGAGCACTTACAGCTAGCACCTTTGTAGATTGACGATTAAAGAGCATTAATACTTCATTAATTGTTGATCCGTGTATCTTTCTAATTGCCACCTCTTTGCGTCTATATTGAGTCTCAAAAACAACTATTCCAAAGAGCCCTAAAAGCGATATAATGATTGAGACTATAGAGAATACTGCAATTACAGTTGAGAGCTTATCTTCTCGCTTATACATACTCTCCACATTTTCATCTAAGAGATTTATATAAATATCCTCAACATTGGTGTTAGGGGCAAATTTTAGAATACTATTTTTCACATAGTCTCTTAGATCTTTAATATTTGCACCTGCAATAAATTTTACATTTAACATATTGGGATCTCGCCAACCATTACTCCCAAATTCATAAATACAGATTGGGTCTATCTCATTATGTAGAGATCTAAAATTAAAATCTTTAACTATACCAACTACCTCTGCTTGTTCATCCGAGTGTCCATAAAATTTATCACCAATCTTTAAGTTATACTGTTTAGCTGCCGTCTCATTAAAGATAGCTGTTCCACCTGGTTTTGTAGCATCCTCCTCAATAAAAAATCGTCCATCTACAAGCTCCAAGCCTACAAGTTCTGGATAGTTCCAAGATACTGGAAGTGTAGAGAAATTCACACTCTCTCCATTAATGTTTCTACCCCACCCCATACCAAAATTGAACATTGTATTATCTGAATAGGCAATGTTCTCTATATTAGGGTTTTTCTTTAATTCATTATAAAATACATCTTTATTACGCATCACATCTCCTGGAACCCTAACAGTCATAATTCTCTCTCTTTCAAACCCGTAATCATAATCCTTTAGAAATTTATTTTGTATCACAATAAATAGGGCCAGAATAATTAGTGTCATTGAAATTACAAATTGAAAAGCACTTAGAACTGCTCTAAAATTTCTACCGCTACGCGAACGCCCAAAAGAGCCCTTTAATATTAATGCCGGAGAGAATTTTGTAATATAGAATGATGGAAAAACCCCAGCAATTAAGGCTACAATTAGAGCCAAAACAAATGTAAAGATTACCATCGGGATATTATTTGCTAAACTCAGCGACACACTTGTAAATTCACTTATCTCTAGGGTTGATATATATTGTAGAAGTGGCAATGAGAGTAGAAACGAGAGTACAACTATACCTATTGCCTCAAAGATAACATTCCACCTTAAAGCAGATATAGGGGCTCCAAATACTTTACTAATATTGAGGCTTCTAATCCTTATTGGAACTAATGCCATAAAGAAGTTAATATAATTTATAACAGCAATTAATATTATGATTATTGCAACCGAGAAAAGTAGTATGGAGAGTAATTTATTACCAGTCTCAAATATATATACTTTTAAGTCACCAAAATAGAGCCCATCCAATGAGGTAAATTTTATAAAATCTTCTGTGATTCCCTCTGAATCTTGAGGCATATCTTTAGATAGCTCTGCAACAATACTCTTAATCACCTCATTTGGCTCTACACCATCTCTAAATTTATAAAAATAGTGATAACTCCATTCGCTCTGATCCTCTATTTGTCGCTCCCCTAAATCTTTATAAACAACACTCTTAAACGAAGTATTATTAGGAAAATCCTCATAAACACCAACTATCTCATCTATAGTAACTCCATCTGCAAGAGTAAAACTTTTCCCAAGAGCAGACTCCCCCTTAAAATACTTATCTGCAATAGATTTAGGGATAATTATTGTATTTGGTTCACCTATTCTACTTAAATCTCCCTCTACTGCCTCCATCGAGAACATATTTGCAAAGTTATCCCCTACAAAATTAACTTCCATATCTGTATCAACTCCATTAATCTTATAGAGTCTACTTCCTGGCCAGAATGGAGTGTACTCCTCAATTAGTGGAGACGAGCTTCCCATTATCTCCCCAATTGGGCGTGATAGATTGGTAGAATAATCGCCATAATACTCAACAGAGGCTAAATAGGTATCAGCACCCTTCTCTAAGACTCTATTGTATCTTATCTCCCAAAATACTTGTGTCATAATTGCCATAAAAACAGCAAATGCTATTGTTAATCCTAAAATATTTAGGATAGAGGCCATTTTAAACCTAGTGAGAGTTATGTAAAAGTTTCTTAATATTTGTCTCATCTTTTTGTAATTTAATCTCTCTTTCTTTTGTTTTTAACTGATCCAGCGCCTGATTTATCAATATTTGTAAAGTATTTTGTATTAACAATACAGTCCGATGCACCCGATACCTCAACCTCTGCCTCCTCAGATTCAAAAGAGCCAGCATCTACATCCGAAGCTCCCGATGCATCAATAAATATCTCTCTACCCTCTCCTCTTACCTCAACATCTGAGGCGCCACTGCACTCTAATGCAATTTTATCAACCTTTGCATATATGCTAAAATCTACAGCCCCACTTATATCTACATTTATTCTATCTGCAATCACATCCAGATCTAAATCAGTAGCTCCACTTGCATCTATATTCATATAATTCTGCTTAATCACATCTCTACATACTACATCTACCGCACCGCTAACCTCAATATCATTAAAATCTTTAGAGTATATAGTAACTCGCAATGATCTTGGATTCTCTCTTCTTACCCATCTCTTAAATTCGTTATCATCAGTATCCATTTTAACCACAAGAGTGCCTGATGAGACTCTATAATCTAAACAGTTAAATAGCATCTCCTCCCCTTCAATCTCTATTCTATGCTTATTACTCTGCACTAAATAAACATCTAAATATCCTCCCGATATATCAAGTTTATTAAATCCGTGAAGGACACTGTTCTCTTGAACTTTTTGAGCAAATAGTATTGTTGAGAATGCTGTTAAAATGGTTAATGTTGTAATAATACGTCTCATAATTCTTTATTTTTAAAATTTATACTTACTAATTTAATGTTAATGTCTCTACTGTACCGTAAGAGTCATACGAACTCACAATAATCTTCTCTCCCCCAAACAAGCCATCTGTAACCTCGTAATATTGAGGATTTTGTCTACTTATCTTTATTTCACGCTTAACCGCTTTTCCTCCCTCTACAACAAATATCCAGTTTCCACCTGTAGCTTGGAAAAATGCTCCTCGTGGAATAATTATTGCCTCCGTTGGGTTGCCTAGTTCAAGGTTAATATAATATGTTTGACCAGTACGGATGTTATCGGGACGAATATCAGAAAATGTTAACCAAGTTCTAAACTGACCATTTCTAACATCTGGAAAAACCTTGCTAACCTGTAGAGCAAACTTCTCTCCTCCCCTCTCAAATGTAGCTGCTAAACCTCTAACAACTCTATCAATGTAGTGTTCATCAATCATAACCTCAATCTTAAAATCCGAAAGATCATTTATCTGCCCCACTTTATAACCAGACGAAACTGACTGCCCTAATGTTACATCTAAAAGTCCCAACTCTCCATCAATTGAGGATTTCACATTCAGATTCTCAACCCTTTCGCGTACAAGTGCCATATTCTTCTGCATCGAGAGTAAATTTTGCTCCATATTTCCAACCTGCAAAGCTCTATAAATAGAGTCCTGCACCTGCCTCTCAATAACAAGTTCTGCACTTCTCGATGCCAACTCAAAATCCTCTTTTGCAACAAGATACTCCTCTTTAGAGATTAGATTCTCTCCATAAAGCGCCTCGCTCTGCTTAAATTTTCTCTCTTTACGCTTCATCTCAATCTCTAGTGTTAAACGCTCTTTTCTAAGATTAAGTTTCTCCTGCTCCATTTGCACTAAAGTGTTACGTAAAAAGTTCTCTTTCTCTGCAAGAGATGCCTCACTCTCCAATATTTGAATATTCAATTGAGGATTAGTAAGCCTAACTATAACATCACCTTTTTTAACTTTAGCCCCCTCTTCTAAAACTCTCTCTTCAACTATCCCACCTTCCAAAGAGGTTAGTTGAACCGTAGTAATTGGTTGAACTATACCGCTCACTCTTACATAATCATTAAATTCTCCCTTTAGCGCATCTGCTATAATTATTGAATCAGTATCCACACGTAAAGTCTGTCTATGATCTCCAAATAACGCCCAAGCAGCTACGAGCAAACCAAATGCTCCCCCAACTATCCAAGGAATATGTTTCTTTCTTAAAAATCCTTTATGTTCAATCTTTCTATCCATTGTATTATTATTTTTTAATTTAGAATCAGTTAAAGTGTCATATTTTGTATCTCGACATATCTACACCGTGCCAAGAATAAGCCAAAAAGAACAATCGGCTGATTATCTGATAAATAACAAAAACAGAATAGATGCAAAATGTCTATTATTTTTACACATAATGTCTATTATCTTTACAATCAGCAAAAAAATATGTGATAGAACAAAAAAGTAAAACCTCTGTTAATAATTATTATAAAAGCAAAGCAATTTAAATTGCAACTATTTTTAAGATGTTAAATAAGAATCTCTTTCATCCGCTTATTTTACTGACTATAAACCTATTATCCACAAGCTGCAATAACAATATAGAGGCAGAAAAATCTTTTGATTCAACAGAAGCACCACTATATTTTATCAACACACTCAATACAAAGGCAATAACAATTGATAATGAAAATATTGAGACATACGGAGATCGCACACACGGGGTATTCATATATAAACATCAATCGGGAGAACCATTCAACCCAAATATATCAAGAGCAAATTACGGCTTTAACATCCCCTCTACATATAATGAAAAAATGAATAGATGGGAGGTTAGAAATGATATAGGTTGGCCACTTGATGGAGGCAGATTATCATTTGTAACATACTATCCTATCGCTAATATCTCAGCCGACGGAGGTGTAACAGGTGGTAGAGTATTTGGACTAGGTGAAGATGCCACTAGGTTTAGTATTATTTCAGATCAAGCACAAGTAGGTTCACCCACATTTAGATATGATGCTGGAAATAGTGTATTAAACCACCAAGATATTCTGATTGGAGATAGCTACCTTAACTCTAACTCTCTCATAAATAACTTAAAACCGATTGGCAATGGTTCAGTTCCATTCCAATTCAAACATATAACATCCTCTATTGTATTTGCAAAAAATGTTGTAGATATAAATGTCACAGACTCCTACGCACCAACCTCCGACTTTGAATTTGATATTGTAAAGATTACTATCTCAGGGCTGCATAATAGTGGCAATTTCATAATGGATAGTGAAGAGAATCTAAGCAGTATGGAGTATCCATATATTTTAAAGACACCTGTAATCTGGAGCGAACTGAGTGGTGCAAATGAGTCTCAATTTGAACTAAATTCAGGGGAGGAGCTTATAGATACAGATGATCAAAATATTTTAGTCATTGGGCAAACTTATGATATAACCTCACAAAATGGTGCAGTCATGATACCTCCTCAAAATAATTTAACAAATCTCAATCAATTAAAGATTTCTGTTGAGGCAAATATAAAAGAGAGAGTTGGAGATAGGATAGTTGTAATTTTCACAAGTATGGAATTTACTCCCGACACATTTAATTTTGATCAAGGCAAACGCACAAAATTTCTTATAACATATAATTATCAAGCACCTGTTACTGGGTCGCTTACATTAGATGGAGATATTGTGCCTTGGAACAAATCTAATGTAACGGTACTACCATATTTTTAGAAACAAAAAGCAATCTACAAAATGAAGAGATCACTTATAAGAATTAAAATTTATTTGATTTTAACAATGACACTCATTTCGCACTCTTGTGATAATAATCTAGACCAAATAAATATAACATCTGGAGATGGTGAAATCAATTTCTATATTCGCACTAACAGTGCAAGCCAAATAACAAGGGCAACATCTACTGAGTATGAAGAGGGACGAATATACAATGTTTATATTCTGATGTTTCGCTTCCCGAATGGATATAATTTATCGGGAGACAACAAATATGATACAGAGAATAGTGTGGTTCAACGATGGATTCTTGCAGATGAACAGATAGGATTAGATCAAAATGGATATAACTTCTCTACAAACGTAGATTTTAATGAAACGGGGGTTACTAGCGAAAATACAAGATATTCATTCTTTGTTATTGCAAATTATGGAAGTTTTAACTCCGTAATGGATATCTCGGAGAATACTCTTAACGACATTAATAGTTGGCAAGATTTAGAGGCAATACAAACCTCAATGCAAGATGGCGTTAATACAATTGAGAGAGGTACAAATTTTTTAATGAGGGGAAGTGTAGATGATATTACAAAAAATGATCTGAGAGCTACAGAGAAGATTGTGACTGTAAACTTGGAGCGCATTGATGCAAAATTTTGGTTCAAATTTCTATTTACAGATAGATTTGTTACAGATGGTTCATCACCTACAGCAGATAAGCCAAGATCATTAATTAAAATGAATCCCTTATGGTGGAGATTGCACAATGTACCAAGGGAGGTAAATCTTCTATCTGGCACAAAGTATATATCTAAGAGCGACCCAGGAAATTTTATATCAGAAGATGAAGATAACTATTTTATAACCGAAAAATTCAACTTTGAAGGGATAGGGAACCTATTTGCAAAAGAGTTTTCATTCTACACTTTAGCACACTCTTATGAGCCGCAACAATCTATAAAAGAGCTTTTTCAAGGGGGATATAATGCTAATAGTTCTGCTTTATCCGATTTTAAAGATCTGGATAATAACAACGATGGCCTATTAGATCAATTTGACAGTCCTGCAATTCCCGTATGGCAGCATCAATGGCTCAATCTTAGAGAAAAGAGAGAAAAAATTCCCAATGCTGGTAATCCAAATATTCCCGATCAATATCAAGACTATTTTTCTGATGGAGATTTCATTTATGCTCCGCCTAAGGCTCCATTTATAGAGTTTGAAATAGAATTAATCTATGATCTTTATGATGGTACAGATAGTGAAGGCAACACACTAACAACTAGATATAATACAAATATAAAGGTTATACTACATCTTGGTCCTACAGAAAGAACTACAAACTACCCAACAACAACAATAGATGGAGACCCCATTCCCAACCCTTTTGATATTGATGGAGGTACCACTATGGATCCCGATAATTATACTATAACCCCCAATTTTGAATATACATACAATATATACTTTGATGGAGCATCTGCAATATTTCAGGAGGCAACTTCTGGTCCGCAATCTCCTGATTCAGATAATATCGAGAATATACCTGGATATTCAGGAGATCTATATCTACCAAACAACTATAAATTACTAAATTCTGGTGCTAACGTGATTAATTACCCATTCCCTAGGGTTTTGGTTAATTATGACTATGAGTGGGCATTAACAACACCTTTTAGTTCTAACACAATGGCTGATTTATATAATGGAAACACTACCGTTAATGGATCAATGGATAATATAGATCACAAATGGGTAATATTTGCAATAAATCCTACTAATTACTCCTTTGGAAATCCTGTCTTCTATAAACGTACATTTATGGGAGAGCGAGAGCACAAACCTCAAAATTGGTTCTTTTATAGTGAACAAACAGGTGAAATAGATGATGATGCAGGATTCATTGAGCTAGAGAATGGAGAGCCAAAATATGACCAACAAAATAGATATATCCCAAATGCTAAATATTTTGAATTTATTGAGGATCATCTTAGCTATACTATGGGTACAGGAGAGCCTACTGGTTACATTAATATTAACCAATTAGCTCAACTTATACTCTTGAATAGTCACGATGATGGCTCTGGAAATAGTCTGAATCGCGCATATCCATTATGTATTAAAGCTAGCACTGATAATCCAAACTCTGATATAGTTCCTGTAACTGCCTTTGTAGATGAGTATTATTATCACGAGCACCCACTAGGAGGCACACCTACTACAACTCAAGATGGCCTATGGGCTCAATTTATAAATCGCGCAGCAAATAGATCCTTTAGTGTAGTGACCCAGCCTATGATTAGCGCCGATCTTGGTAGTTCAATGGTGGCTAGCGGCTCGGTAATAGAGCAAGAGACCATTCAATCCTACTATAATTTAGATAAAGCTGGTCTTATAGAGACCTCAACTCCAGATTTCCCATTTAGAGAGGGAGTTTATTTTCCATCGGAAACAAAATTTATATGCTACGGACTTGAGGGGTTGCCCGATACTGGAGACTACTCTGCAAATGAATCAAATAATGACAATAGTATTGAAAAGGAGTATAATGGAAGATATGTGCCAGATAGCGGCTCCCCTACCTTTACAATTCCAAACTCGCTAGCAAACTTAACCTCCAACTACAGAAGCGGTTTAAAAAATACTCAAGCGTGGTGGTTATATGATGGAGACCAAACACTTTCAATCTCAACAAGATGGGATAAATATATTGAAACCAGTGATTGGACACTAAAAGATGAATATGCAGATTATGGAATCTACCAATGTCTATTAAGAAATAGAGATGAAGATGGGGATGGAATAATAGATATAGAGGAGATTAAATGGTATATGCCAACCACAAGTCAAATTGGATATATGTGGGTTGGAGCAGGTGCACTATCTAACTCTTCACAACTCTTTAGAAATAGAGACTATTCATACGATTTAAAATTTATGCTCTCTAGCACAGTCTCTGCAAATCTATCTCAAATAATTTGGCTAAATGAGGGGGCAAGTATTGGCTATATTAATGATAATTGGGGTACTGTTAATGGGCAAGTAAATGGGCCTAATGGAAGCGCTTATATAAGGTGTTTTCGTAATCTAGGAACTCCTAAAGAGTATGAAAATATAAACTATTCAACTGTTCCAAATATGCTAGATAGCGAACATGAATTTACAAAAGCTGTTATAGCTACAGAGAAAACTTTAACCTCATCACAATCTGGTTATAACTATATTTCAAGCGCTTGGGAGTTGAATTTACAAAACATTGACAGTGAAGCTTATAGAAGATACACACAAGAGAATGATCTGCCATATCACCACATTTCAGAAGATCATAATAGACCGTGGGAGGCATTTGAAGTGGTTAATGTTAGTAGTAGTAATAGTTCCAATTTTGTAAATAGACCAGCCTTTACCCAAATTGCAAATCTAGCAGATACTGATCCCGATAATAACCCCTGCCCAAAGGGGTGGAGATTGCCAAATCAACGAGAGGCTGTGATTATGATGTTAATGTTGCCATTCAATGGGTATAATTCTGGTTGGGGGCCAACTAGCTCTGATGGTGCCTGGAAACCTACAATAACATACGTACGCCAAGCAACTACCCCAGGAGGAGAGCAGGATGGAGCATATAACGCACGTATGGTATTAATAAACACCTCTAGTAGAGTGGGTGATTTTGTTAGAATTATGCTTGGTGATACTAGTGGAAATAGCACTACATCTACTGCATACCCTAGCCGAGCTAGATGTGTCAGAGATGTTACTCTTTAGCTTTGGTTCATTCTCACTTCTCCCTATTTAGTTATCTTTTTTAATGCCTTACCAATTTTGTCGGGATTACCTCCAAACCATTTCTTTACAACTTTTCCTGTCCCTTTCTCAATTAAATAATACGAGGGCCACCCCTTTGTTGGATAGAGTTCATCTATAAATTTGCCACCCCACACCATTGGTATATTTGTAGGTATATCAACCTGATCTGGAATAGATTGGTATATACGTTTTAGATGTGCAGTAACATCCTTTGCAGTTGCGCCATCCTCTCTATTATAGATTGTTATAATTTGAACTCTATCTTTATAATACTCTTGATACTGTTCTAAATGGAGTAGAGATATCATACTATAACCGCACCCTACTGAGGCAATATTTAACAGTACGTGCTTCTCTTTTAATACCTCATTTAGATGAAACTCTCCGTGATCAGTCTCTACCTTAAAATCTGGTGCTACTTTACCCTTTTTTGCAACTTGAGCGTAAGATATATTCAAACTTACGCATAATAGAATTGTTAAAATAATTGTTCTCATGTTTGCTATTTAGTCTATAAAATTTTGTAATAATTCTCTGGCATATTTAACCTTTGCTAAAAACTCATCGTACTCCTCTTTGTCCCAATTTGAGAACTCAGACACACGCTTAATTTTACGAAGATTATTGCTATTTAATTGATACTGCTGCTCCAAAGGCATATATTTTTCTAGAGCACTAAAATCTCCCTCTTTCATTAAAGGATTAATTTTATCTTCAAAAAACTCTTTATCATATTTTCCAGTATGGTAGCTTGAATAGAAACCTACACCTAAAGTCTCTCCCGACATTCTATCCTTTGCAAGTCTATTAAATGGCTCGTAGCTATAGTACTCTCGCTCAACTAGATTATTTTTTGCTGAAAATGGACGTACAGGTACTCTTCCAATTAAAAACACATCCCAATCCATACTCATATTCCACCTTACGGTTAAGTAACACTCATTAACATACGCCTTACCCTCATCATCATAGGCTATTTGCGCTTTAATCTCTGTACTATTTGGAAAACCCTTTGGGAAATTACGAATCAGACCATTATAAACAAAATCAAAAGATGAAAAATAGATCTCTTTCAGCCGCTTTGTCTCCATATTTATAACAAATTCTCCTCGCATTATTGCGTGAGCATCTTGTGGATAGGCTCCACTCTTAGTTTTAAAAGAGTATGTTATATCAGATGAGTTTTTAGCAATTTGTTTAAAATCAAAAAGCTTAATATCAGAGAATATAGGTGCAAATAGATATATTGCACGCACTACCTCATCTATTTTTCTATCACCCTCAGCGTTATAAGCAAAATTTCTGTTCTCTCTAGCAGAGACACCTATGTTTAATAGTGTATCTGTGGCATCAGATGTTAATTCATAACTATATGCCCCATATATTGGCGCAAATCTATTATGATAGTCTACATCCCATTTATCTTGCTTCTTTATATTACCACTTGTAAAGAGTAAACCATATTCATCTCTACTACCAATAATCTTTCCATTTGCCTCAACGGTTCTTGAATATTGGGCATTACCATAGAATCTTACCTTGTGCTTTATCTTCTTATATATATTCTTATGGTGATATTTGTAAGAGTCATTTATCAGCGTCATTGGATCTGCATAGTCAGTCACAACCAACTCATCCATATCATAGGATATCTCTTTAAGCACTATCTCTTTTGAGGATTTTAACTCGTCAGGGGTTAAAATTAACTCCTCAAATCCTAAACATTTAAATATAATTTTTGAGTTATCTCCATCGGGAAGCAGAGAATTAAGCACCCCTTCTGGGTTAGTATGCCCCAATACAACTCCATTTTCATTGTAAATAAGCACTCCATAAATTGGACTCTTCTGGCTATCTACCACTTTAATATCTATCTCACTCTGAGCAAAATTCAATATAGGTAACAATGTAAATAATAAAATAAATAATCTGGTCCTCATAGTCAATTATAATTTAAAACGGTAAATATGCATTATAAAATTTTCGTTATCGTGTTCACCATATCCATAATAGTACGGGGCATTGTACCCTATAATTCTAAAGGATTTTGGAACCTCACAATCAGCAATTAATTTTCCATCGCGATAAATCTGCATTCCTGCCTGCTCCCTATTTTCTCCTTTATGGTAGGTTCTGAATAATAGCGAACTCTCCTCTATGTAAGTTAATGATAGATAGTATCCAAAATCCCTCTTATTTAACTTGTCTGCAGCTTCAAACGATTTTACATTTACATATTTTGTATTCATATTCTCGCCTGGTTCACCAAAAGAGCTAATTACAGACTCATTTATATTATATTTATAAATTTTAGGATCAGCCTCAAAGCTATAATAAAGAGTGTCACCAATAGTTTCAATTAAAATATTTTTAAATCTGGATAGATACTTATACTCACCATATATTGGAGAGCGGTTTATTGCCATCTCAATACTATCTTTATCTAAGTTATAGATTCCTAATGTATTTGAATTTTCATAAAAGTGGGGCGCATTCTGCCCAAAGAAACCATTATATTTTACGTGATCTGTTACAATTGGGAACAATAATTTATCTTCACTTAAAAATTTAACATTTCCAGTACTAAGCTCCTTCTCATAGATCTCGATATCATTGGGGTCAGGATTATTTATTTTATCTCTCAACTCCTTGTCTGAATCTATTTTACCCCAACTCATCAACCTCTTACTCAACACATTCAATGAATCATCTAATATGTAAAGATCCCAAGAATTACCCATAACTGCATATTTACTATTACCTCTAATTGCAGCAAAATTTTCTAACGAGATTATATCATTTGGCCCCCTACCCTTTGTAAGCGAGTGACCTACACGCTTACCGTTTAGATGATACATAAATATTCTTGTAACGCCTCTATCTGCAAATAGGATTGTATCCCCTTTCATTAGAAACTCTCCAGACATTGTGGTAAAGTTATTCTCATTTGTGCCCTGCTCTAATTGGATACGCTCTAACTCTACACTACTTATAAGATTTGCCTCTCTACTACTATTATGCTCTATTTTTGAATAATCTATTTTATTGATATTCTCTGCAATATCTGTAGTACAAGAGGCAAAAAATAAAAGGGTTATATATATTATTATGGTTAGATGAAATTTATTCATAGTCTTATTTTTATTTAGTCTCCTATACTCCAATGAATAGATATTCCAAAGTCGCTATCTCTATCACGCCCTCTGTCTCTACCCCAATCTTTATCATACCTTCCACCTCTATCTCTATCTCTACCTCGCTCCCTATTATTAGCAATCTTACTTGTGCCAGATCTACCCATAGAGGAGATACGATCAGAGTTTATTACACCTCTAGATGCACCTGAACTCTCTACGCGAGCGTGCTCTGTTACAAAATGGCCAGCATTCAGATAAGATGCTCCTGACAGATCCAAATTGATAGTTCTCCCCTCCCCTCTAAGTTCAACCTTTGCAGAGCCGCTATTATCTACAAACATATCTTTAACTCTTCCACTTATCTCCAAATTAGATGCACCACTAGCATCAACTCTTACTCTATCTGCTAAAACATCTAATCTAGCACTTGAAGCGCCACTTATATCAACATCTAAATATCTTTGTCTTAAAACATTTTTAGATACCAAAGATACAGCACCTGAAAGCTCTATCTCATTAAAATCTCTGGAATAAATAGTTACTCTAAGTTGAGGCGAATAGTTTCTTGCCCCCCTATGTCTATTAAAATTTCTAGAATCCATCTCAATATTTAAAGTTGAGCCTCGTACACCATAATCTAAAGATCTAACTAAAGATCTATCCCCCTCTACCTCAATCATACTTCTATCACTTTGTACTAAAATAACTTTTAAATATCCTCCCGATACATCTATCTTATTAAACCCTCTAAGTCTATTATTAGTTCTTACATTTTGAGCCTGCACCGATGCACAAAGCGTCATAATAACTGCTAAAGTTGTGATAATCTGTCTCATAATCTTTCATTTTTTAGTTAATTACTCAATCTTAGGAAAAAAATAATTCCTTAACTAAAGATATGACGATTACCCACAAGAAAGTGTTACACGATTTAAGAGAAATTTTCTATATTTTTCCCACAAGTTTTACATAATCTTTGCGAGATATCTTATAGGTTTGAACATAAGTTACCCAAATAATCAAGAGTATAATAGCCCCAATCCCCAATGCAAAGATCCACCAAGATAGCCCAATTTGCTCAGTAAAATAGAGTGAAAATAGCATATTTAACCCATAGAGTGATGGGGGCACAGAGAGCACAGATGCAATTATAGCAACAATAAATATTCGTCGCGATACAAAAAATATAATTTGCCAAACAGTTGCTCCATGTGTGCGCCTAATTGCAATCTCTCTACTCCTTCCCTTTATCTCTGTAGCAATGTAGCTAATTACCCCTAGAGCTGTAATTAAAATCAGAACTAAACCGCTCAAACCAAAACTGTCTCTCACTGTCCTTAACTCAGAATACATACTATAAATCATCTCTTTGAATGGCACAAAATAGTATGATTCATCTAAGTTTTCAGCAGTAATCTTATTTATCTGAGCCAACTGATCTTTTGTCAACTCCTGACCAACACGTAAAGTTATACGCATATCATCTCCTGGATTATTATCAAAAGAAGAGAAGATAACTGGATGTACACTATTATATAGATTATTTCTAATATTAGATGCTACTCCCGATATATCTGCCGTACCAATAGTAAACTTATAATCTCCAAAAAATGATTTTGTTAGATCTAAAAGATTCTCTGTTATAATTACATTCTCATTTTGGAACAATTCTGTATTACCATTCAGAATATCAACTCCGTAAGTTGAGAAAAAATCCTTATCCACACCCAATTCAAAGGCAGAGAGCATTACATCTCCTGTATTTGGATTATAAACACTACGCCAATCCAATCCAGTGATTATAAGCCTATTCACATAGGTTGCCGATTCAATAAATGGGAGCTCCAAAAGCTCTTGTTTAAATTTATCTCTTTTAGATTTATCTATAGCAAAACCTCCATTTATCTCATACAGATTCTCCGTTTTATAGCCCAGATTATAGTTTGTCAGAAAATTATATTGCAAAGAGGAGGCTATTAATCCAACAATAACAATTATCGAGATAATAAATTGTATTAATAAAAGGATCTGCTTCCACCACAAATTACTGCTTGCCATTTTTCTAAAGACCTCCATCGCTGGAATTTTTGAATATATAGTAGCTGGTAATACTCCCGATACAAGCACCATAAATAGTAACATTAACCCCAATGACCAAAGATGTTTAATTGCCAAAATATCTTCAAACCTACCCATTACGCTCTCAATAGGTGATCTCAAAATAAAGAGTAACACCACAGCAACTAGTAAAGATACAAGGATATAAACAATAGTCTCCCAGATTACCATAGAGAATATCTCTTTTGTAGTTGCCCCATTTGTTTTATGTACACCAACTAATTTTGCTCTAGAAATAAGAGAATTAATCTGCATTAGGGCAAAATTAAAAGAGGTAACTAAAAGTATAAATAGCCCTATAATTGATATAATCCCACTTGTAGATTCCTCACCTCCCTCGCCTCTATATTTTACAAAATCTCTAATAGGCTTACTCAAGAAATTTACCCCAATTCCCTTCTCCTCTAATCTTGTTAAATGAGGTTTTAGAACACTGTTAAGCTGTGCATCTAGATCTCCTCTACTAATCTTTCCATCTGTTGTAAAAAATGTATAATAGGCATCATAATAATCCCACGAGTTGGTTGCTTTATTTTCAGATGGCATAACAACATCAACCCAACTTAAAAATGAATTTTGCGGAATATCAAAGACTCCTCCTACTATGTATTGAGTCCCTTTCTCTGTTTTAAGTATCTGGCCTACTGGACTATCACTATTAAAAACCTTTTGTGCATATTTCAAAGAGATCATAACTTTTAATGGATCTGATAAAACACTCTTTGGTTCTCCCAACAATACTTTATGTTTTAATACCTCAAAAAATAGAGTATCTCCTAGCACAATAGATGTACTAAATTTATTCTCACCATTAAATAGATATGATCCAGAGGTTACAAACCTTGTTGCCCCAGTAATATTTGGAATTCTTTGATCAATCTCGGCTGCAATGGGCCCATATAGCTTTGGAGATAAGGAATTACTCCCATCTTCTGCCCAATCCATTAGTAGAAAATCAATATCTCCATAATTAGGCAAGAATCTATCATAACTATTATAGTAAGCTGTTCTACAAACAATAGTGCCACCAATCAATATACCTATAGAGAGGGAGAATATCTTAATTAAATTAATCCATTTTGGTTTTATTACCTGCTTAATTGAGTAGAGTAAGTTATTCATATAGTTGCTCTTAAATTTATTTTTTTATTTTCTTTATCCCGATACCTTTAAAAAACTGTTTTCTAAAAATATGATACCCCTTTATAGTAATTAACCTCTCTCAATTTTATCTGATACCTTAAATATGAATTTCTCAATTCAACCTCAGATCTAAACAAATCATTATCTGATGTTTGTAAATCTATAATACTCGCAGCACTCTGTTCATATTTTTTTCTAATTGCCTCTGTAGCTAAACGTTGATAGGCTACATTCTGCTTTGATTCAATCCAAGCGCTTCTTGCTGCATCCAACTCCATAGCAGCCTGCCTTACCTCACTCTCCAATGTGCGAATATTCTGATTATATGTAAGATTCGCCTCATTCAGATTATTCTTTGCCCTCTTTACATCATATCTACGCTGATTGCCATTAAATATCGGGATAGAGATAGAGATTCCAACCCACTCCCCTAAATTATTCTCCAATTGTTTACCATAGGCTGTATAAGTATTTGAATTTAGTTGCCTAAAAAATGCTGTTGAAATACCTCCGTAAAGATATAAAGAGGGAGAATATCCACCCTTTGCAATTGATAGAGATAGCTGCTCTGCTTTAAATATCTGACTCTCCACTACACTCTTTGGATTATTTTCAATTGCAAAATTCACAATCTCACCAATAGACTGCATTGGATTGTAGAGCTCTGTAGAGTCTATCATTTGAACAATCTTTAAGGTATCATCAAGTGGATAATTCATACAATCTTTTAGTTTAATCAAACTAAGTTCATACATATTTTGAGCATTGATAGCAGAGTACTGTTCCGCAGCTCTCTTTGCCTTAATTTGAGCTAAATCGGCCTGAGATCCCCCTCCAAGCTGGCACATACGCTCCATTTTTTTCTCTTCTAGCATCAGGTTCTCTATTCTTTTATTATAAAGCGATACTAACTCACCATTATAAACAACCTCCGCAAATGCAACCATTGTCTCCTCCGCCACTTGATCCTTAACCATCTCAACCTCTTTCTCGCCCTTAAGTTTTGCGATTTTTGCTCTTCTTGTTTGGTTAAGTAGTCTAAAACCATTAAATATCGGGAGCTCCCCACTTGCTCTAAATGAGTTAGATAGGCTTGATTCATTAGCGTAACTATTTGTCTCAGGATCAATACCTCTACCAAAGGCACTCTCTAAACCAGCCGATCCAGAAATTGAGGGTGTATGAGCCAGAATAGCCTCCCGATAATCAATTTTACTATTTTCTGCCCTACTCTTTTGTAGGTTTGATTTATAACTATTCTCAACTGCATATCCAATACACTCCTCTAAAGTCATAGGCTCACTCAAACTACTAATCTCTATACTCTGTTCTGATTGCCCTTGCGCTATTGTTAAAAATGGAATTGCAAGAGCTGCAATTAAAGCTATCCCTCTTCTCATAATTATATATATTTCAAATTTATTACTTACTTATTTTATGTTTCAGACAAATAATAGTCACCTATTATTAACCTTTAGGAGGTCTTAACCTTAAAAAAATACCACCTTACTAAATGGCTATTACTTGTCATAAAACATATTTGCAGTTTTTACTAATAACTAAAAACATTAATTTAATACTTCATAAATATGCTGTGCCAAGAGTGAGCCAAAAGAGATATACATCTAATATTCAACACATTAATCTTTAGCACAAAAATAAAAATGTAAAATATTTTTACACTAGCTGTCTAGTTATTTTACAAATAGATAAACCCCTTATAATTTTTTATAAATCAATACTTCCATTCAGCACCCTAAATCGCCGATTCGTCGCATTTAGTTATAAAATCATCACATCTTTTCATATTTTTGTTACTATATATTGCAAACAAATACAATTAATCATAAATAAACCTAAATATTATGCAAATATTCCTAGAAATAGAGTATCATACTCAGTGGGGTGAGACTCTATATGTAGATGGAGATTTTTCAACTCCAATGCAGACTAAAGATGGTACTATTTGGAGTGCTCAAATTAAAACAACAAAAAAGAGTGCTCAATATAGTTACCTTGTAAGAAGAGATGGGTATATAACTGCTAGAGAGTGGGGGAAGCCACATCAAATTAACCTACCAACTCAGATTAAAGAGGTACATATCATAGATAAATGGATTAGCGAACCAGCAGAAGTTGCATACTACTCAGCACTCTTTAGAGATTCAGTTTTTAGACGTATAGAACCAATCTCACTAGAACCAAAGGCTGGAACAACTTTAATTGAGGTTGATTATGCCCAAATAGAATCTAACCAGAGTATCGCGATAACTGGTAGCAGCGAGCAGCTTGGCAAATGGGATGTTTCAAAAGCCCTAGTAATGAGTAGCAGCAATGCTCCTAAATGGAGCGCACAACTAGAGAGCGATAATCAATCAGAACACATTGAATTTAAGTTTATTATAATCAATAACAATGGTGAGGTTGTTGCTTGGGAAGAGAGTAACAATAGAGCTATAACTCTAAACAACAGCAAACAGAAATATTATATTTATGGTGCCATTAGACCAAATTTTGCTCCATCTGCCTGGAGGGGATCTGGATTAGCAATACCAGTATTCTCACTTAGAACAAAAGAGAGTATGGGAGTTGGAGATTTTGTAGATTTAAGAAAGATGATTGATTGGGCTAAAATGACAAGCCAAAAGATTATACAGATACTCCCGATAAATGATACCACAATGAGTAAAACGTGGGTTGATTCATATCCTTATAACGCTAACTCAACTTTTGCATTGCACCCACAATATATTTCACTAAAGAGTGTTGGAATTTTAGAAGATAAAGAGTTACAAGCTAAATATGAGAAAGAGGGAGAAGAGTTAAACAAACTAGATCAGATTGATTATGAAGCAGTAAACAATCTAAAATCCCAATACCTTAATGATATATTTGCTCAAGATGGAGCCAGCCTGTTTAAGACAAAAGAGTTCAAAACATTCTTTGAAGATAACAAGAGTTGGTTAGAACCTTACGCCCTATTCTCTCTCTTAAGAGATAAATATAATAGTCCCAATTTTAAGGAGTGGAAAGAGGAGGCTAAGTATAGCTCACAATTATTAGAATCATACACCTCAAACAAAAGAGGCAAAAATTATAAAGCATTAAGCTACCACTATTTTGTACAGTACCATCTTCATAAACAACTGCTTGAAACTAGAGATTACGCACACTTAAATGGTGTTGTTCTAAAAGGGGATATCCCCATTGGGATAAGCCCAACAAGTGTTGATGCTTGGACTGTTCCACATCTATTTAATATGAGTTCTCAGGCTGGCGCACCACCTGATCCATTCTCTGATCTGGGACAAAATTGGGGTTTCCCTACCTACAATTGGGAGGCTATGAAGAGTGAGAATTATGATTGGTGGAGAGCTCGCTTCTCTAAGATGGCAGAGTATTTTGATGCATATAGAATTGACCACATCTTAGGCTTCTTTAGAATATGGGATATTCCACAGAACGCTGTTCACGGAATTTTAGGCCACTTCTCCCCTGCTCTTCCATATACAACAGAGGAGATTTGGAATTATGGATTCCCGTTCCACACATTCCACACTAAGCCATACATTAGCGAATGGGTTATTAATGAACACTTTGGAGAGAGCGCAAGCCATATAAAAGAGAAATTTTTAAATAAAGAGGAGTTGGATCTATATAGCTTTAAGCCAAAATATGATACTCAAAAGAAGATTCAAAAAATTGTTACCGATTTAGATTTAGCTCAAAAGTTAATGCTACTACATAATCAAGTGCTTTTTGTTGAAGATCCAGAACAGAAAGGGAAATACCACCCGCGCGTTCGCGCGCAAGGCTGCTATGCTTATAGAGCTCTAAATAGTTGGGAACAATCTTGCTTTGATCAATTACATAATGATTTCTACTATAGAAGACACAACCAATTCTGGAAAGAGAGTGCAATGAGTAAGCTCCCGATGCTTATTTCAGCTACCGAGATGCTAGTTTGTGGAGAAGATTTAGGAATGATTCCTCAAAGTGTTCCAGAGGTAATGGAGCAGCTTCAGATCCTCTCTCTAGAGATTGAACGTATGCCAAAAGATGAGAGATTAGCCTACGGAGAGACTTGGCTCTACCCACACAGATCTGTATGTACTACCTCTACTCACGATATGTCTCCAATCAGAGGATGGTGGAAAGAGGATAGAGATGTTATCCAAAAATATTTTAACGAGAGATTATGGGAGTGGGGCGAAGCTCCATACGAAGCACCAGCCTACATCTGCGAAAAGATTCTAAAAAATCATCTAAACTCTCCCGCAATGTGGACTATTCTCCCTTGGCAAGATTGGCTCTCGATAAATAATGATCTTCGCAATCCAGATTCAGATTCAGAGCGAATCAACATACCTGCAAACCCAAAACATTACTGGCGCTACAGAATGCACTTAACAATAGAGCAGCTATTAGAGAGTTCAGATATAAATAATCACATCAAAGGATTAATTTCTGAATCTAACAGATAGAGGATTAGCTATTAAATAAAAATTCGCCCTTATCGTATAATGCAATAAGGGCGAATTTTATTATTTCTAAATATAATTACTCTATAGCAGCATCATCTTTAATTATAAGAAAGAACTCCTTAGATTTAGTACCTCCACTAGATGTCATTTTAAACCCATCTGCATTTACATCATTAGTAGTAAGAGTTATTTTTGATAAATCTAAGTCTTCTGCCCAATCAAAATGGCCTGTATAACGCACCTTTGAAGCCAACTCTAAATTGGCTATTGGAGAGTGATTAAAAACAAAATTTCCATCAATAATTGATACTTTAGGGAGCTTTATTGAGGTAAGATTCTCACATTCAATAAAAGCTGTATTTTCAATTGTATGAGCCTCTGGTATTTCAATTGCTGTTAAAATCTCATTATACGCAAAAGCATCTGTACCAACCACTTTTACACTACTAGATGCAATATACGTAGTAGTTTTATTAGAGTGAAGATAGGCTATAAGTTTACTTTTATCCTTATTATACACTACTCCATCCTCTACAGTAAAATATAATGGATTAAGAACCAAACTTTCAAGTGAGTACATAGCATAAAATGGATTAAAATCAATCTTTTCTATCATAGGCATATTAATTGACACAATTGCTCTTGATTTAAAATCGGATAACCTTAGATGTTTGTATTTAGGTGCAGATATAGCCAATTTAGGAAAATCATAGTTTATTTGTTCAATTATCCTATAACTTGAAGCGCTCTCTAAATTTGGAAAAACAAGGGTTATTGTTACATTACCTCCTCTCTTTTGAAATACATCATATAGCGCCTTTGCTAGATCTTGGTTAGGTGAAGCTTCTATTATATCATCTTCTATTACCCAAGTATCACCTTCTGGATAGTTCTCTTCGTTAATATTACTCAAATTCCAACCATCACTTACTATAACTTTTATTGATGCTTTAAGAGTCCCCAATTTAGCCTCAATAGTAGCCGAGCCAACTGATTCACCCTTAATTACGCCATTATCTACAGAGACAATACTTGGATTATCGGAGCTCCACTCAAGACCTTCAATTGAAGCAGTAGATGGAGTAGGCTCTATATTAAGAGTAACTGTATTCCCTAGAGCTAGTTTTACATCCTCTGCAGGATCAAATGCAATTGCTGTTGCAGATGGAGATGTAACTGTTACCTTAACAGTTGCCTCTTTATCGCCAGCTTTAGCGCGAATTATAGTGCTGCCTGCATTTCGTCCAACAACTAGTCCCGTTTGGTTTACATTTGCAATATTTTCATCATCACTTGACCATATAACAGTTGCTGCATCAACAGGGTCAATTGTTGCTGTAAGTTGCTTTGAATCTGCCGCATCAAGCGAAAAATCATCAGAAGGAGTTATTGTAATACTCTTAATTGTTTTAGAAACAACCGTCACCTCAACTTTATCTGTTATTAAAAGATCCTCGTCACTATCTATAGCAGTTGCATAAATTGTAACTGTGCCTGTTTCAATGGCAGTAACTTTACCATTTGCATCAACTGTAGCAACACCATTGTTACTAGACTCCCATTTAACAGATTTATCCGTAGCATTCTCAGGTAAGATTGTTGCTGTAAGCTCCTTTATCTGATCTATTTCTAAGGTAAAATTCTCTTCTGGAGTGATATTAATACTCTCAACAGCAACGTGTTCTGCAGTAACAAAAACTTTAACAGTTGCACTTTTACCATTCTCTGCCAAAGCAGTGATTGTAGCATTACCTTCAGCAACAGCTGTGATTAAACCATTCTCAACCGTAGCAACGGCGCTATTACTTGATTTCCAAGTTAATGTTTTATCATCAGCATTATTAGGCAAGACAGTTGCTGTAATTTGCTGGGTTTCACCCTCAATAAGTGATACATCTGATGTTACTGAAAGTTTAACACTCTCAACTTCAATTTTCACTTCAGGCTCAACCTTTGATTCGTCGCATGATATAAATGCAGTTAAAGCACATACCATCATAATTAGAATTTTTTTCATCTCTTTATATATTTTTAGTGTTAGTTTTAGCTTTTCACAAAAATATAGCTTATTATTTGCAATATCTAAGGAACCATCTAAGGAATTCCTTAGATTCGCCTAAGGAATTCCTTAGATAAAATATTTTACATTTTCTCATTTTTTTTATCTTTGTTTGCAAAAAAATAATGAAACTCTACTTTACCATATTCTTGATTCTTATATCAGCTACAATATCCCACGCCAAAGAGTGGCAAAACATAAAAACCATCCAAGACCTTTGCAATACTTATCCCCAAAATATAAATAGACTATTTGACTATCTAAACCTAGATTACAGTGGGCTTGAACAAGTTAAAGCCGCAAAAGAGGAGAATAATATTGTACTTGCTTGTCATGAACTTTTAAAATATTATCAAAATAGTAACTCAATGGGCTACCTAAGAGCTCAAACACCTAAAGTAACCAATGCCACATTTGCTGCAGCTGATACAATACTAACAAATACTTTCACTATACAGACTGTAAAAGGCAAGGTTCCCTACTTAGCTAATGGACATAGAGACTGGGCATTTAGAGGGCCAAACAATGATCATGAATGGGCTTGGCTTTCAAATCGCCACCACCAATTAGACACTGTATATCAAGCCTATATGAATAGTGGCAACATAAAGTACGCACAATATATTGATCTATTTCTTAAAGATTTTATCACTGCAAGTTTCCCATACCCTGCAAAACGCAGCGGTACAGCAATATGGCGTGGACTAGAGGTCTCTTTTCGCATAAAGAGCTGGAGTAAGATATTTTATGGTATGATTAATAACCCTAATATGTCTCCTGTAACAAAACTACTTATACTTAGTAGCATACCCGACCACGGAGATTACAACCGCAATTTTCACGCACAGAATAATTGGCTTACAATGGAGATCTCTGCTTTAGCTACAGTTGGAGCAAATTTTCCTGAGTTTAAGCAATCTCAAGAGTGGCTCAACTATGCAATAAAAACTATGCAAGAAAGTATGGAGAAGCAGCTATATCCCGATGGAACCCAAGTAGAATTAACAGCCCATTATCACGACGTTGCTCTCTCTAATTTTGAGATTATTAAAGAGTTATGCGACCACTCAAATACACCTATTCCTCAATCATATATTGATGCGCTAATCTCTATGTATAACTACACCTCAAATGTTATGCGACCAAATGGCTATAGACCTCACAACAATGATGGAGATTTAGTTAGTGTTAGAGAATTTGTAACTAAAGGAGCAGAGAGCTATAACAGAGCTGATTGGAAATATATTGCAACTAACGGTAAAGAGGGTAAAAAGCCTAAAGGTGCGCCATCATATTTTGCCCCTTGGGCAGGACATTTAGTATCGCGAAGCGGCTATGAAGCAGATGCTCATTGGTCATTTTTTGATATTGGCCCCCTTGGCGCAGCACACACTCACAATGATAAATTACATATATCTATTTCAGCTTATGGTCGTGATCTATTGGTAGATGCAGGGCGCTTTGCTTACACTGGAGATATTGCAAAGAAATTTCGTTGGTATGCTATAGGTTCCCGTGCTCATAATGTTATTATTTTTGACGATAGAGAGCAGATGCCAGGTCCTCTATTTGCAAAGGAGCCAATTAGTAACACTAAGTATAAAATCACAAAAAAATATGATATAGCTAAGGGCTCTTTCAATAAGTATCAAGGAATTAGTGGTGAGGTTAAACATAGCAGAACACTATATTATGAACGCGACAAAATGTGGATAGTTATTGATAGCGTTAATACCGATCGTCCACGAAAAGTAAATACATTCTGGCACTTTCATCCAAGTTGCAAAGTTACAAATGATAATGAGAAGATCTACACCTCAAACCAAAGAGGAAACATTGCTGTGATACCTGTAGAGAGTTCTACAAAATGGAATGTTGAATTAATTAAAGGGCAAGAGAAGCCACATATCCAAGGTTGGTATAGCAGAGAATATAGTAGTTTTGAACCAAATATTGTAGCTGATTACTCTACAAATATTAATTCTAATGCCAGATTTATATGGGTGTTAGTTCCATCTGAGGATGAAACTCACAATATTAAAGCGGAGATTGTTAGTGAAAATAGAGACGAGATAAAAATTAGAGTAATTCTAAATAAGAAGAGAGAATTGATTACAATTCCTCTTAATGCTATATCTTATTAGTTACTTTTTTAATATATGATTATGTACAAAACACAGATTCTACCCAGAAAAATTGGGCTTATTAATATCACTTTCACAAGTGTACTTTTTATAATATTATGCTTATTAACAACCTCTTGCAACAATTCAAATTCTCAACAATACCATACAAGTGGGGTCTCTAAAGAGCTAGCAGACCACAGAGTTGAGCAGATTAAAGACCTACAATACAAACTCCACTTTAATATTCCAAGCCAGATTGATAGCAGTGTTACTGGAGAGGTAAAAATAGAATTTACAACTCCTACTAAAGATGATATAATTTTAGATTTCTTTGCACCTAAAGAGAGTGTTTTAGCAGTAAAATGCAATGGAGAAAATAGCAATTACACATTTAATAATCAACATATTATAATCTCAAGAGGCAATATAAAGAAAGGGGAGAATAGCATTGAGATTCATTTTATTTCAACAGATAGAGCACTTAATAGAAGAGATGAATTTTTATATACTCTTCTTGTTCCCGACAGAGCTCGTACACTCTTTCCTCTATTTGACCAACCTAGCCTAAAAGCTCAATACACCTTATCATTAAATGTTCCTAAAGGGTGGGTAGCTGTTGCAAATGGGCCATTAACAATGGAGCATATTAAAAAGAAAGGTGACCACAATACACTACACTTTAACACAACAAAACCAATTAGCAGTTACCTATTTTCATTTGTAGCAGGCAAGTTCAGCTATGTTAGCAAAGAGAGAAATGGCAAAGAGCATAGAATTTATCATCGAGAAAAAGATGAGTATAATATCCAACAATTTGATCAGATTTTTGCTGAGCTTTTCCACTCTCTTGATTGGCTAGAGGAGTACACAGCAATAGAATATCCTTTTGCAAAGTATGATATGGTACTTGTTCCTGGGTTTCAGTATGGCGGGATGGAGCACGTTGGCTCTACAATTTATAACGCATCAACAATGTTCTTATCTAAATCGGCTACAATTAACAATAGAATCTCAAGAGTGAAACTTATTGCACACGAAACTGCACATATGTGGTTTGGAGACTATATTACAATGAGTTGGTTTAATGATGTTTGGACTAAAGAGGTATTTGCAAACTTTTTTGCAGCAAAAATCACCGCTCCTCTATTTCCTGAGTTGGATGAAAAGCAGACTATGCTAAACTATTTCTCGGCTGCATATAGCGAAGATAGAACTATTGGAGGCACATCTATAAAGCAAGAGCTTGATAATATGCAATATGCAGGGCTAATCTATAATAGTATCATCTATAATAAATCACCCATTGTACTAAATATGATATATGAGATGTTGGGTGAGGATCAATTCCAAAATGCAGTTAGAGAGGCTTTAAACACTTACTCCTATGATTGTGCAACTTGGGAACAATGGGTGGAGATATTTGATAAACATTCCGATAAAAATATAACTGAATGGGCCTATAATTGGATGTATAAGAGTGGAATGCCACAAATAAGTTACAACTTGAATGACAATAAATTAACTATATATCAAGAGGATAATAAAGATAGAGGATTAATTTGGGAACAAAAATTGAATTTTGCTGCTATCTCACAGAGTGGCGAGAGAGAGGAGAAAACAGTAAATTTAACAGAACAGAGCGGCGAGATTGAGTTTAGCTTTACCCCTAAATATATACAACCCAATAATGATGGTAATGGATATGGATTTTTTAAGATGGATAGAGCTAGTATTGAGTACACAATCTCCAATTTTAAAAATCTAAACTCCGCTACTCAAAAAAGAATGGCTCTTATAAATCTGTATGACAATCTATTACAGAACAGAGAGGTTTCAATGGAGTATTTTATAACTCAAATGCTTCAAAATCTACAGACAGAGAGAGATCCACTAGTTTACTCTACTACACTTGGCTACATTTCAACACTTTACAAGACATACCTACAGCCAAAAGAGGGAGATGAGGCATACAAAAGAGTTGGTAAAATAATTGATTCTCAACTATGGCAACTATATGACAATAACCCAAATAAGAGCATAAAATCTTCACTATTTAGGCAAATTTATGCTTTAAAGATAAGTGATAACACCAAAGAGAGACTCTACAATATTTGGAACAGAACTGAGAGTGGCTTTACCTTAGGTGAGCGTGACTACATAGATCTCTCACTCCACCTTGCTCTTGCCTACCCTAAAAAGGCACTTAAAATTATCGAGAGTCAAAAAGAGAGAATTACAAATAAAGATATGCTACAGGAGTATAATTTTGTATCAAGAGCCCTCTCCCCTAACAAGGATGATCGCGACAAAATATTCCAATCTCTATTAAATGAAGAGAACAGAAGGGTTGAAAAGTGGGCAAGTAGTGCAATGAGTTTTTTAGTGACCAAAAGAGATGGTGTTGAACCAATAGAGTACATTATCCCTGCTTTACAAAAACTACCTGAAATACAGCGCACAGGAGATATTTTCTACCCACAAGGCTGGTGTAGTTCCCTATTGCAAGGCTATAATTCTGAGCAAGCCTATAAAAAAGTTAATGAATATCTTAAAAATAATCCCGATATTCACCCGCTCTTAAAGAGCAAATTGTTAATTTCAGCAGACCACCTATATAAAATTTATAATAATTAAAAAAATTAATTGTAACAGTATGAGAAGATTATTTTTAGTACTACTCTCAATCTTTGTGATTTCTAGTGCTTTTGCCACTATCGTCCCAAAGCCAAAAGAGTACAAAGAGAAAAAAGGGAGCTTTGTTATTGATCAAAGCACCACAATTGTATTTACAGATAACTCTTTAGAAGGGGTGGCAGAGGCACTATCTGGGTCACTGGCTAAAATAACTGGAAAAGAGGTTAGTATCGGGAGTAAAGGTGGTAAAAAGAGAATTGAATTAAAACTCAATAGCTCATTAGAACCTAGCAGCTACCAATTAGAGATTAAAAAAAGTAAAATTGTTTTAGAGGCGGCAGATTTTAATACACTTGCATTGGCAACTAGCTCTATTCTACAATTAACAAATGAGAAAGGGGTATTACCAGCGGTTTATATCAAAGATAAACCAGAGTTTGCTTGGCGTACAGCAATGCTAGATGTAGCTAGATTTTGGCATCCATTAGAGTCTCTTTATGAGACAGTTGAACTACTAAGCTACTATAAAATACCTATGCTGCATTTTCATCTATCAGATGATCAATCTGTTGTATTTGGAACAGAATTATACCCTAAGGTTTTAAAGAATAATAGCGATGGTACACCAAGATACTATACAAAACAAGAGTTAAGAGATCTAATTGAGTTTGCTCGCGTTAGAGGAGTCTCCATAATTCCAGAGATAGATCTACCTGCTCACTCTGCTCCTTTCTGGAGAGAGTACCCAGAGATTTTTGGAGCCGTTGATCCAGAGACAGGTAAGGCAGTCTCACTAAGTGCAGTAAATATGACAGAGGAGAGGACATACCAAGCACTAGATAGACTTATAAAAGAGGTTACAGAGGTATTTACTACAACTCCATACTTTCATCTAGGAGGTGACGAACTTTGGATGGTTCCAAATAGCAAACTACCAACCTATATTCCATTTTGTAAAGAGCACAATCTACAAGAGGCTCTAGAGGGAAATACATACGAAGTTTACGCCTATTTCTTATATAGAATGGATAAAATAATAAGAAAACATGGCAAAAAGACAATCCTATGGGAGGGCTTTAATAGCGACAGAGCTGGTTCTGTAAAGATCCCGACAGATATTCCTATCATTGAGTGGGTTACCTCTTTCAACTCACCGCAGAGTCTTATTGAAAAGGGTTATAAAATTGTTAATGGAGTATGGCTCCCGACATATATTTGCAAGGCAATGAATTTTGCTCCAGAGCAAGATGAAGTGTATAAATGGCAACATAATCTATTCAGAAATCACTCAGAAACTGTAGAGGATTTAACGCTAGATATAGATCAAAAAGATATACTTGGAGGGCAAGTTAGCTTTTGGGAACAAAATTATGATGTAGTGGTACCACTTCTACGCCCTAATATCCCTGCTCTAAGTGAGAGGTTATGGTCTTACGATAATAATGAGAGCTACCAAAGTTTTAAGGCGAGGTATGAGGTTGCTGATAAAAAGTTAAAGAAAATTTTACGCCCTCTAAATATTAAAGCTACTAGCGGTCTATTAAGTAAGAATGATATCAACTTTACAGATAAAATCACTATAGAGATTGAGAATCTTTTAGATGGTGAGATCAAATATACTATTGCAGACCACTGGTATAATATTTCTGACGATTGTAAAACTGCTTATAGTGGGCCTATTACACTTAATAAAACGGCAATAATAACTGCACAACTTTTTGACAAGAATGGAGAGAAAGTAGGTTATCCAGAGAGGATTATGTATCAAAAGATAGAGCCAATATTTACTTACAAAGCATATAGAGGTGCTCCACAAAAGGGGTGGAAATCAATGCCAGATATTGACACACTTCCAATTGTAAAAGAGGGTTATTTTGGTAAAATTGATGCACCTAGGATTAAAGAGATTCGTCGCGAACTATTCTATGGTGTAGAGGAAGAGGGGCACATTGATACTCGCCCTACTTGGCTAATGAATCCATTTGCACTTAGAATGGAGGCCACTTTTGTTGCCCCAGTAAGTGGTAAATATCGTTTTAAGGTAAAGAATCAAGATGGTCTTTATACCCTTAAGATTGGCGATCAAAAGGTAGCAGGAACAAAGTTTGGTTATGAAGAGGAGAACTTTGAAATTGAGTTACAAAAGGGTGAAAACCTAGTTGTAATAGATTATTTCTACAAAGAGATTCAAAATATATTAAACATTAAAGTAGCTGCTCCAGGAGAGAATCAGTTTCAATCGTTCCAAAATTACTTAGAGGCTATTAAATAATAGCTCTTTTGTGAACTATTTTTTAGAAAAATAAGGCTATCCTTAATCACTTTTAATCGTGATTTTAGATAGCCTCTTCTAATTAGCAGATAATCTTACTATAGAGCAGTATCCGAAGTTTTACATATTCTGTATATCTTCAATCGACAACCCTGTACAAGTGGCTATAATTTCTATAGCTACTCCATTCTGTTTTAAAGATAGAGCAACTTCGGCTTTTCCCTCAGCCAAACCCTCTTTAATAGCCATCTTCTTAGCATAAGCTAACTGATTACGTATATCATTCTCTGTTGTCATAACTTTTATATAGTTTAATTGTTCGTCTCTTTCCATTGCTGCAACCTCGGCTATCTGAAATAACTTTTCAAAAACCCTATCTTGCAACGCCTCTGGCTTATCTAATAATCGCGATAAATTTTTCAACACATAGAGCCATTTATCCCTCTTACTGCTCCTTTCATCTATCTCTTTGTCAAATTTTGCCAACTCTACCAAGATAAAGCGCAGATTCTTGGTTAAGATACTTTCATTTATATGCTCCTTGACATCATACTTATAAATAAACCTATCATTTTCAATATTATTATACTCAAAATTCAAGATCCCAACCATTATCACTGGGCATAACTCAAAGTTCCAATCGCCAATTTTACCCTGCTCCTGAATAGGAAACGTTGAGTAATAGAGCAATCTATCTGTAAAAAACTCTTGGCTATGTTTCTGAATCTCAATTATAAACCTCTCGCCTTTTCCTGTTCTGCAACTTACATCAAAAATAGCATTTCTACTATTTTTTACCAAACTTTTATACTCATTTTTTGAGTACTCCAAGCTAACTATCCTATTATCTTCATCATCAATTATTACATTAAGTAGCTCTATTAGCAACTCTTCGCTTAATTCACTACCAAAGATCTTCTTAAATCCCCAATCCGATAACGGATCTATGTAACGTCCTAGTTTCTTTACCTCTAATTGTAACTCTTCATCTGTTAGTACTAACCTTTCTTCTTCTAGATTCTCTCTCCACATTTTGTTATAATTTAAATTATGCGTCAAAATTGACACGGCGAAAATAGAGACTACAAAACCAAATCTTTGACACAATTAACAAAATTAAAGGCATCAAGAAGCATTTTTTACGATTCAAAAACCGTAAAAGGTATTTAAACGTTTAGTACTACTAGCTTAAAGCAAATGAGCCTATTTAAACTTTATCACCACAAGTACAGGATTCCCCTCCTCATCTAAATTATCTGCAAGCTCCTTTAACTTTCCACTCAATTCACCTCTCTCATTCATCTCTATAAGTTCAAAAGCATCAAATACTACATAAATAACACCATCCATAAGCCTATTAGAGCTATTAGTTAATTTAAACCCCTTAATATCGGGAAGCTCCAATAAACAACTATACACTTCATTATTAGATCGATCAATATAAAGGTAATTATACTCTTCAGGCACATGTTCTCCCCCCTCATCATTAATAATTTCATCCTCTGGTTTCTCAACAGTAGTCAAAAAGTAGTAATCATCAGAGCAAGCATACACACCACCTAAATAGGTTTTATCTTCCTTAACATTTATTCTATCCCAAGTAAAAATTGGAGTCAATTTATCATCGCGATAATTATATACAGTATCTAAGGCAAAATCAGAGATTATAATATTATTACCTGCCTTAAGAAAAGGGTTTACACTTAATCCTCTAGTCCCTACAGGAGATAGCTCATTTCCCTCTTTATAATAGGTTATCACCTTATCAGAGACTCTATCTTTAACTGTAAGATCTAACTCTTTTATAGCTCCATCCTCCTTAGATATTAATAAATATGGCTTCTTTAACGGTTTTAAACCATCTCCAAAGTATGACTGCATAACTAAATTGCCATCACAATATGCAAAATAGTGCTCTTCATCATAACTAAAAAATCCCTTTGAGTTTATTATTATGCTATCAGGCAGGTTAAAACTTCGTTGAAAATATCCCTCAAAATTGTAAATTAACATATCATCCAACTCTTGTCCTCTATTGTTGCCCATAAAGTTTCTATCTACAGCAATCTCCTGTTTCTCAAAGTCTACCGCAGTAGTAGCAAGTTGAGTATACTCCTCTCTACTACGACCCATTCTATTAAAAGAGCTAATATACTCTCCCCTACTATTAAAAATATAGACATCGCCATCCATACTGCCCCCTTTAAGAATCATATTATTGTCAGAGACAACCATATTCCAGGTAAAATGTTTAGAAATAGGAGTTGTATCGGGAGATTTAAATTGAATATACTCAATATCAGCAATCTCCGATAAATCGAGAATCTTTTCTGGATAACCTCCTGTAATATCTACAGATAATAGTGTACGTCCCTCCTCTACAGGAGAACTACAAGAGATAGATAGTAATAAGAAAAGAGTGAGAATTGTAGTTGAAATATTTTTAATCATAGTAATTAGAATTAGATAGGTGTAACAATACACAAATCTACCTAATAATCTCAGTTAATCCAATTTTTTTTGCTCCCTCCAAGTTGCAGGGCTAACGCCACACTCCTTTATAAAAGCTTTTGTATAACTACTACGATTATAACCAACCATCTCTGCCACTTGGGAGACTAAAATAGACGAATCGCTCTCAAATAATTCTTTTGAGTACTTTATTCTTAAAGTTGTAATCCAATCTCTATATGACATATTATAATTTTCACGAATATACGCAGACACATAAGTGCGATTGCTTCTAAGTGTACGAGATAGGTCCTCTATAGTGACCCCAACTTTTGTGAAACCTTTTGATGTAATCCAATCATCCATAGACTCTTTCAACTCTCTTTTTGCAATTAAACTAATTTTGTCTAATGGTTTAATCTCTACTGTATCATCTTGTTGCTCCTGTTCAAAAACCAAATGTATCTCACTAAGTGTTACCATATAGTTTTGAAATGAGATAAGCATATATGTAAAGAATATTACTGATACTATTCCATATATCATATTAACTATTGGAGGGTAGTACGAGTGAGTGAAACCAAAAACACCAATAACTATTAACATATATAAGCTATACTTCATCCACTTAATAAATACAGAGACATTCTCTGAATAGAGGTCATCTACCTTATTTTTAGCCAGAGTATATACTTTAAAGAACTTAAATAAGATAAAGCATAACTCTGCAAACAATAGCAGTGAGCATATTATAATTATTACATTCTGTATAGATATAGGAACATATAGATAGTTAATAAGCAATATCGATGTAAATAATATCCATCTGATTGAGATTTTACGAATTTCATTCCCAAAGGAGATCTCTTTACGTAATAGTGTATAAAAGAAGAGACAACTTATATGTGCAGCTCCAAAGTAAACTGAGAGATTATAGGTTGAAGATAGAATAATATCACTCAACTGGTTTTTTAAAACGCCTAAAGATCCTATATACACACCAAATACTAATAACAAGATTCCAAGAATCTTTCTGGCTCTATTATAATTTTTATATAAATCTCCCTTTGGAGTTATTGTACCTAGTAGAAAAACGCCAAATCCAAAGTATAAAATTGGAGCCATTTGGAGCCAAATAGAATATATATTATTGCCCATAGTCTAAATTCAAATATTGTTGCAAAAGTACTTATATCATATCTAATTTGCAAAAATATAGCCCTTTTGCGCTTAAATTATGTTGCATATCAACAAAAGCAACACTCTAAAACAACAATTCGTCTTTTTTACATCAACAAATAGATTGTTGCTTAATAACAATCCTGTTGCTCAAAAACAAAATCGTATAGGTTAAATAAGAAATCTCAAACTATTATTTTGTTTTGTGATTTTTAGCCGTACCTTTATGAAAGCGAAAGCAGAAAAATAAGAACGAAAATTGAGGTAAAATGTGGTAGGGGTACCACATAAAAATTGCTCAAAAAGCAAAAAAAATAAAATTGGCACAAGATGGGGTTACAAACTTGTGCCAATTTTATTTTTTTATTTTAAATATGTTCTATATCAATTCTAATTGAATCGCATTCATCCTACTTAAATCTCAACACACCTATTATAGGATTATCCTCCTCATTTAAAGTATTTGCTATCTCCTGCAATTTTCCACTTAATCTCCCCTCATCGTTCATATCCATTAACTCATAAGCATCAAAAGCAAAATAAGCGCATCCATCCATAACAGAGGTAGATAGCGTCTCTAAATAAAAATCTTCAATATCTGAGAAGAGCATATTGCTAACCTTATAAGTTTCATTTTTTGCTCTATCAACATATAAAATATTTAAATCTACGGAGATCTTCTCGCCATCTGCTGGTTTTTTTGCAGTTTTAACAAAATATAAGCTAGAAGAACTAATATACACATTCCCAATATATTTATCATCTCCAGCCACTTTTGATCTATCCCAACTCAAAATAGGAGTCAATTTTCCATCGCGATAATTATACACCGTATCCAAAGCAAACTCAGATAGCACCATATTATTGCCAGAGTGCAGTATCTGATGGATACCAATATTGGTCATAGAGATTCCTACCACATTTCCACTCTCCTCTAAAACATCAACAACCAAATTACCATATCTATCTTTAGCTGTAATATCCAAAGCAACTACAGCACCAGTATCTTTAGTAATTAATAGAAAAGGGTTTTCATTTGCAGCATAACGACCTGCAAATAGAGGATGAGTTAAATCTACAGCATGTCCATTATAAACAAGATAGTGCTCTTTATCATAATTAAAGATACTAGAGAGCCCAGCTCCTATTGATATTGAGTCTGGCATATTAAATTTTCTCTTAAAATCTCCTTCAAAAGAGTATATAAGAATCGTTCTGCCATCTCCACTTCTAACAAAGCCATTGTCAATTACAATCTCTCTATTTTCAAAATCTACCCCACTTGCAATAAACTGATCATACTCCTCCCCACTTCTACCCTTTCTATTAAAAGAGTTAATATAATTACCATTATTATCAAACAGATAAATATCCCCACGTTGAATATCTCTCAGTACAATATTATCCTCAGAGATTGCAACATTAGCTAGGCTATTCTTTGAGATCACCATAGTATCTGGCGTCTTAAGTTGAATATACTCAACCTCAGCAATATCAGATAGGTTTATATCTTTTTCTGGATAAGCTCCTGTAATATCAATTACTGGTAAATCATTACTAATTTCTCCCGACGAATTACAAGCTACAAGCAACGTCAAAATGGGAATAATACTCTTGGTTAAAATGGATTTCATACGTTTAAATTTTCTTTATAAATTTTATTTAAATTTTATCACCATAATTACAGGATTCCCCTCCTCATCTAAATTATTTGCAATCTCCTGCAGCTCTCCACTCAATCTACCCTCCTCATTCATATCTATAAGTTGATAAGCATCAAAAGAGGTATATATTGTACCCTCCATAACCTTACTAGAGATTGGGTAAAAAGAAAAATCATCAATCTCAGGCATAAAGAGATCACCTAATTTATACACTTGATTATCATCTTTATCAATAAACATAAAATTATACTCTTTTGACTCAGCATCTGAACCAGAATCAGTTGGCTTTTTTATAGTTTTCAAAAAAGTATAACTCTCTGTCTCCACAAATATACTATTTAAATACTTATCCCCAGCGCCAACTCTAGACTTATCCCAAACAAAAAGAGGTGTTAATTTTTTATCGCGATAATTATATACAGTATCCAGAGCAAAATCAGAGATTATAAGATCATTACCTACGCTAAAAAGCGGTGAAGCATCTAAAAGTTCCATATTAATTGCAAATTGCCCCTTACTTGGCTCAGAAATTTTTACAATTTTATTCCCATATCTATCTTTTACCTTAATATCTAATGGGGTAACAGCACCGCTCTCCTTAGATATTAATAAATATGGAGATTCACTAGCATCTTCACTATTACCTAATATCGGATGATTCATATCTAAATCTTTATCATTATATATCAAATAGTGCTCTTGATCATAATTAAAGAGCCCCTTCATATTAATCAATATTGAATCAGACAGATTAAATTTCCTCTTAAATTCACCCTCAAAAGAGTAGACCAAAAGATCAGCCTTATCGCTCCCTTTATTCATTCCCATATAATTATTATCAATAACAATCTCTCTATTCTCAAAATCAACCGCACTTGCAGCCAACTGCATATACTCCTCTCCACTCCTACCCTTTCTATTAAAAGAGCTAATATAATTGCCACTATTATCAAATATATAGATAGTACCACTCTCAATATCTCTTAAAACTATATTCTCATCAGACATTGCCATATCTCTAGTTGTGCTAGTTGAAATAGTAATGCTATCGGGAGTTTTAAACTGAATATACTCAATATCAGCAATTTTAGAAAGGTCAATATCCCTCTCTGGGTAAGCTCCAGTAACATCTACTGAAAATAATTGGTTGTTTTTTCTTCCCGATGAATTACAAGCTACAAGTAATACAAAAAATAGAATGGGAATCTTGCTAAATAGTGATTTTTTCATACAATTATAATTTTTTAATTAGTTAATATTAAATAGTATCACAAAAATACCAGAGACCTTGGGTGGAGACAAACATTTATACTACTCTAATGTTTCATAAATATTACTCAATTATTACTCACCTTGCAACTCCACCCATATCACACTATATTTGTAATATGGAAAAACGAATAAAAGTCATATATATAATTACAGCAATAGTACTTATTCTAATCCTATTTATGCAAGGAGAGTGGTTACATTCACAGTATCAATACAACCTTACTCTGCACCAAACAGAAATAGAGGAGATATTTGAAGAGACTATGTTAGAGCAAACTTCTATAAGGGAACAAATTTCCAAAGAGAAAAAAGACAGCTCTAAACATATGGTTACAAGTTCATTAGAACATATCTACGATAATATAAATGGTGTTAGAAATACTAAAATAGAGTATGTAATATTAAGTTACAATAACAATGTTACCTCTAATAGTATCTCTGATGTAGTAAACACAGCCATAGTAAATGCCGTAACAGCTATGAGTGATTCTATTGCAAAAAACGCAATTATAGTAGATTCAATCATTAATTCAGATCAGGCATATGTGGATGGCTACAGAGTAAAAGATCTTAAGGAGGAGTATCGTTTCAATATTACAGATACTCTTCCCGACAATCTACACTACGGCTCAGTTGATAAATTTCTTTTAGATCTAAAAGTTCCTTTAGAGGCGCGGTTGGTAGATTCCATATTAAAATCAAAAAATGTAACAGCACAAGTTGAACTCATAAAGGCAGATTCAATGGTGTGGTACAACAATATAAAGGTTAATAAATCCATCTGGAGACCACACATTACGGCTCTATTACCCTATGATAATTTAGAGGGAGAACTTATCTCTATTGAGTATAAAGTGCCATATTCGCCTATTACAGTAAGGATGGCAAGATCACTTACAATCTCATTCTTACTATTTGCTCTCACATTTTACTCATTTATGTATCAAATAATCACAATTCGCAAACAATATAAGATAGATGAGATGCGTAAGAATTTTCTGCACACAATGATTCACGAACTAAAGCGCCCAATCTCCACCCTTAAAATGTGTGTATCTGCAATGCGAAACCCCAAAATAATGGATGATGCCAAATTAAAAGAGCAGATACTACAAGATTCATATAATGAGCTAGATAATCTTACTGCATACTTCTCTAAGCTACGAGAGGTTGCCCTTGCAAATGACAATTATATTCCTTTAAATATTACACAATTTGAACTCTCCACAGCTATAAAAGAGTGTATTGACAAAATCTCTAAACCAAATGATAAAGAGGTAGAGATAGAAGTTATAAACCATAATAATATGCTCATTAACGCAGATAAAATGCATTTACAAAATATAATCTTTAATCTAATTGAGAACGCCATAAAATATTCAGGCAAAAAAGTCACTATCACCATAAATCACTATTATACAAACAATTACACAATAATAGAGATTAATGATAATGGTTTTGGCATAGCTGATTCAGACAAGCCATATATATTTGATAAATTTTATAGAGGTAAAGGAACCATTGAACAGGGGACTCCTGGAATTGGGTTAGGATTAAGCTATGTCAAATTATTAGTAAATGCACATAAAGGTTCAATATCTCTACAGAGCAAACTTGGCATAGGTACAAATTTTACAATTAAGATTTCTGACTCATTATGATAAAAATACTCCTTGTAGATGATGATCTGCGCAACTCTATGTTGCTAAAAACACTCTTAGAAGCGGAAGATTTTGAAGTTCTCTACGCAAATAATGGCGCCGTTGGTTGGGAATTATACAACTCATATAAGCCGCATCTAATACTTCTCGATATAAATATGCCTGAACTTAATGGTTTTGAACTTGCAAAGAGGATTAGAGAGGAGGATTCAAAAGTAACAATCTTCTTCTTAAGTGATAGAGTAGAAAAAATAGATAGATTAAAAGGATTCAGTTTAAAAGGGAATGACTACATCCCTAAGCCATTCTACCCAGAAGAGCTAGTAGCAAAGATAAACGAAAGGTTTGGCTCCTCTTCTGTAGCTACTGAGAGTTTAGAATTAACAATTGGCTCTCTCAAGTTTATGCCAGCTCTCTCCCAAATTAAACTAGGAGAAAAGATAAAGATTCTCACAGATCGTCAATGCCAAATTCTAGAAATGTTCGTGCATAGCCAAGATTCAATAGTAGAAAGAGGTGATATTCTACGTAAAGTATGGGGGAATGATAGCTATGAAAATTCCCTTGCACTTAACGTACAAATCACCTATCTACGTAGAATACTTGAGTTAGATAAATCTGTTTCAATAATATCTCTAAAAGGGCGTGGATATATCCTAAAGAGTATTTAGGCATAAAATCAGAGATTCTTGTGAGGAAAATATGCGAAACAAAGTTTCGCTAATTTCCCTATTTTATATGTCTAATCTTCTCTGGTTTCCACTTATCTTTCACATTTTGCTTACCCTCTGGATAACCTATCGGGATAACACAAAGTGGCATAATATTCTCTCCTATACCTGTGTTTTCTCTAACAATATCCATCCTATCATCATAAGGATACGCTGCTGTCCAAACAGCACCAAGTTCCATTGAGTGAGCTGCTAAAAGGATATTTTGAGTAGCTGCAGAGCAATCTAGATACCAATATCGCGATATTTCTGGATCACCACAAACTACAATTGCCATTGGCGCACCAGATAACATCTTAGCATAAGGTAGCCCCTCTGCCATTTTATTTAATACATCTTTATCTTCAATAAGCACAAAGCTCCAAGGTTGTTTATTCATTCCCGATGGAGCAGCCATTCCTGCCTTTAGCATTAACTCTATCTTTTCTGGCTCAACTTCTTTATTTTTATATTTTCTCACACTGCTACGAGTCAGAATATTCTGTAATACAATATTTTGAACATCCTCCTCTAAAACTACATCTGAATCAGAAGTAGTGACACTTATTTTACAACTATTCATAATCATTGTTCCAAATGTTATCGCTAATATAAGCGATCTTAATTTTAATTTAGCATTCATACTTTAATCATTTTATAAGTTCAATATAAACAAAATTACTAAAAAATTTGCATAAAAAATCCACTCCAAAGTGATTGTTAAACAAAATCTCTAGAGTGGATATAGTTTATACTTAATCTTAAAAATTACATCTGCATACCACCGCAAACAGATATAACTTGACCTGTAACATAGCTAGACATATCACTTCCTAAGAATACACAAACATTTGCAATATCCTCTGTTGAACCTCCTCTACGTAGAGGAATCTTTGCTGCCCACTCATTTCTAACATCTTCTGAAAGTTGTGCTGTCATCTCTGTGATGATAAAGCCAGGAGCAACGGCATTAGCTCTAACTCCACGAGATCCTAATTCTTGAGCAATAGATTTAGCTAAACCAATCATACCTGCTTTTGATGCTGAGTAGTTAGCTTGACCTGCATTACCGTGAACTCCTACAACAGAACTCATATTAATGATTGAACCACTTTTTTGGCGCATCATAACAGGAGTAACAGCGTGAACATAGTTAAATGCTGATTTTAAGTTTATGTTAATAACTAGATCCCATTGAGCTTCAGACATACGCATCATAAGACCATCCTTAGTTATACCTGCATTATTCACTAGAATATCTAAACGACCTAGCTCCTTAACAACTTGCTCAACAACAGCATGAGCTTCCTCGAATGAAGCTGCGTTTGAAGCAATTGCAAGAGCTTTAACTCCATAAGATTCAATCTCTTTCTTTGTATTCTCACCATTCTCGTCAATAGCAAGATCTGTAAATGCAACATTAGCTCCCTCTTGTGCATATTTAATAGCAATCGCTTTACCGATTCCTCTTGCAGCACCAGTAACTAGGGCTACTTTTCCTTCTAAAAGTTTCATAATCAATATTTTATTTAAATTAAAATTTCTTTTATATCTTTATACTAACTCTGCGAGTAAATCATACTCATTAGCACCAACAATCTTAACGTTTGCAAAGGTACCTATAAGATTAGCTCCTCCAACCTGTGGTGGCGTTATTAAAATCTCACCATCTACTTCTGGGGCTTCACTTTGTGAACGACCAACCAAAACTCCATCAGTAAGACTATCTATAATGACTCTCTCAATATTGCCTATTCTATTTTCGTTAACACTCAAAGAGATATCACTCTGCAGTTCCATAAGTTCATTATATCTTTTTTGCTTAGTGCTCTCTCTAATTGTATCTTTAAAATTTGCAGCTCCAGAAGTTCCTTCTTCCTCAGAGTAGGTAAATGCTCCTAACCTTTCAAATCTATTTTTTTCTACAAATTTCAAAAGTTTCTCAAATTCATATTTATCTTCGCCTGGATGCCCAACAATCATTGTAGTTCTAAGAACTATACCAGGAACTCGATTCTTTATTTCATCAATAATACTTTGTGTCTGCGCGCCATCAATAGATCTGCGCATATTTTTTAGCACTTTACTTGATGCGTGTTGCAGCGGAATATCAAGATATTTACATATTTTTGGATTATTCGCCATAATATCCAGTACTTCCACAGGGAATTGTGCTGGATATGAATATAACAACCTAATCCACTCTATCCCATCAACCTCACATAAGTTAGTCATTAACTTACCTAGTGCTCTCTTTCCATAGATATCTAATCCATAAAAGGTTGTATCTTGAGCAACTAATATAAGCTCTTTTACCCCCTCTGATGCTAAGTTATTAGCCTCTTTCACAAGGTCTTCAATTGGCACAGATACGTGCCCGCCTCTAATTAATGGAATCGAACAGTATGAACATACTCTATCGCAACCTTCTGATATTTTTAGATAAGCATAATGCTTTGGCGTTGTAAGATACCTCTTATGATCTAGTTCAGTATCCCTAATCACACCAACAGCATTCATAACATTCTCAATATCAAATGCTCCAAAGAATGCATCAACTTCTGGAATCTCATTAATTAACTCTTCTTTATATCGTTGAGATAAGCAGCCAAAAACAAAGATATGCTTTATATAACCATTATTCTTTGCATAAATGGCCGAGAAGATAGCTTCAACAGACTCCTCTTTGGCATCCTTAATAAATCCACACGTATTAAGAATAACAGCATCTGCTCCTCCCTGGCTTAAATCATAGGTTTCTGGAAGAATCTCAATTCCTGCACCCGCAATTTGACGCAATAAGTGTTCTGAGTCTACTCTATTTTTAGAGCAACCTAGACTCACTAATTGAATCTTTTTAGGATTACAATATGTAAAACTATTCTTCATTGCTAACCTCTTCTTCCTCTTCTGAGGTAAAATCTAAGGAAGCATAATTTTTAAGCGCGTTATACCACTCCACTACTTTTTTCATATGCGATGCATAGAAACGATCTCTATCGTAATCTGGTAGAACAATTTCAAAAAGATCTTTTAATACCTTTGGATCGCTTTTTCCAGCAGGAGCATCATTCTCTCCTAAATGTGCTCTCATTTTTTCGAACACTTCTTGTAGTTTAACCTCCTCTTCCTCTGTATATATAGAAATATCTGCTAATGATGTCATTCTAGAATTCATATTAAAGCAAGTTCTCTTTTTTGTTGCTAAACCTTCAACAATCACACCCGCATTTGCTTGCGAAACATAAGCAAATAGACCTGGCTGTCCATTTACTGATAATACCTTTCTTAAATCCGTTTTCATTCTTACTATATTCGTTTATAAAAATTCTATCTATAAATATAAAAAATTAATTAAATCCTCTCTCTTTTTTAATGGTTTCATAAGCAACTGTAATAGATTTAAATTTCTCCTCAGCTGCTTTACGCACATCTGCCCCTAAAGTCTCTACTTTATCGGGATGATGCTTGATCGCCATCTTCTTATATGCTCTTTTGATCTCTTCTACAGACGCTGTTGGCTCAATCTCTAACACTTTATATGCCGAATCTACACTCTTCTCAAACATTGCTAAAATTGAGTTACAATCTTCAGTTGAGATTCCCAAAAATGTTGCTATCTTTCTGATTTCCGCTATCTCTGCACTACATACGTGCCCATCAGCTCTTGCAATGCCTACCAAAAAGTGAAGTAGCTGCAATCTTTGCGATGAATCCATATATAACTTAATCTGAGCACAAACTTCTGGTAAATTTATCTCTTTCTCTAAGAGGCCTTTCAACACCTGAAGCGCTTCAGGCACAGCATTAGCACCAAAATTATTTGAAATGAATTGTTTAACAAAATCCAATTCCGATTTCATAACTTTTTTATCTGCCTTCATTACAGCAGCTGCCAATACCAAAAGAGATACTAAAAAACTATTTCTCTGTTCAGATGCCGAATATCCTCCGCTTCTTCCCGATACATTTACACTTTTTCCATCAAATGCAGATCCAACTAAAAAACCTATCAACCCTCCTATCGGCCCTCCAATTGCCCAGCCAATAGCACCTGTTATCCATTTTCCAAATCCCATATGAATATTTTTTATTTTTTTTCTAACTTTATTTGCTCCATTATTTTAATCACTTGTGGCAAAACTGGAGATTTACAATCTGCAAAGATAATAAAATCAGATAAAGCACCTCGTTTATCATCATCCCATTGAGATGACAATCTCGCATTTATTTGTTCTACTGTTAAATTATCTCGTTTTTTTATTCGTTCTACTCTTAATTCTAGTGGCGCAACAACATTTATTACCTTATCTGCAATAGATTTTACTTTAGGTTTTTCTAAAATTATAGCAGATTCAAAAATCACAAATGGCGGACGCTCATTCTTAGGTAATTCTTCATATTGCCTCTTCCATTCATAATAATCCTCAACAATTGCTGGATGCACAACATTTTCAACTCTCTCTAAAAGTTCTTTATTTCCAAAAATTCTAGAAGCCATCAACTGTTTTTGCAAAACGCCATCAATTAAAATATCATCACCTAATATTTCACATAAGTTTGTTATTAGTTTAGGCGATGTATTATATAGAGATTTTGCCTTTATATCTGAATAGTAAACAGGAATCCCTATTTTAGAGAATAGGTTAGATACAAATGTCTTGCCACTGCCAATTCCTCCTGTACAGGCAACTGTTAAAATATTTTTCATAATCAAAGTTAATCAATAGCAATCACTTCAACAAATTTAGGCTCTATTACAACGCTATAAATATCTGATGGTAATCTCGATAAAGTTGGCTTTACAACCCCATCTGAATTTTGCGAATTATGATAATCTGCTGTAATCAAGAAATCTGCAGATGTAAACGTTCTCTTATCCGAAAATGGAACTCTATATCTAACCTTAATTTGAGATGGCGTTACCGCTATATTTTTATCTGATGGAGAGTTTAGCAAATTAACTTTTAACTCAAACTCTTTTTCTACATATCTATCAACTGTTTGCTTATACAAGACTTCATTTAGTGATGTTCTCACATCTTTAATTGGAGATAATGCTATCACTCCGCTAACATCACTACTAATATCTGTTACCTCTATTGATTTTGTATAAATTTGATCTATACTATTCAATAGCTTCTCTTCGCCATAGATCAGTATAGAATCTGGTGTTAGATTCACCTCTGTGGTTGGCATATATTGCGGGGCATATTTAAAAATTGAAGAGAACACTATTGGTACCCTCTTATTAGCGATTTTAGGTAGATTAAAATAGAGTTCCTCCGTTGCAAAGTTTTCACATTCAAATTTTTGCCCCACCGCATTCTGAATTATCTCACCAATCTCTGCACTCTTAACAAAGAATAGATCATCTTCATTTGGTGCACTATAAACATACTTAGGATCTACTGATATATTTATTAATCTATCATTACCATTTATCATATGACTAATTATATAAAAACCTGTAGCTCTACCTCTTACAACCAACAAATCACTAGCATCAACACTCTGCGCGCGCCCTTCAATATTGGTATTTATCGCTATTTTAAAATTAAAATATGTGGAGTAGTACCCCGAAAATCGTTGAGCACTCCACATAAAAAGAGCTAATAGGAGAGAAAAGATCATAATTATCCAATCTCTCCTATTAGTAGATGTAATTTTATTGTTTAGTTTATTAAACAATTGCATTATTTTGCAGGAATATCTGTAACATCCTTTACGATTGAGTTTCTATCAACTCTAATCTTTACGTTATTATCAATTTCTATTAGTAAGTACTTCTCTTTAACATCTGCAACAACTCCATAAATTCCACCAACTGTTACAATTTTATCTCCCTTTTGAATAGAGTTTCTAAATTGTACCATCTCTTTTTGTTTTTTCTGCTGAGGTCTAATCATAAAAAAGTACATTACCACAAAGATAAGAAGCATCATTAATAGTAAAGACCAATTACTACCAGGTGCTGGAGCAGGTTGAGCCTGCAAAATCATAAACATGTTCATAAGATTCAAATATTTTAATATTATTTATAATCGTTTTATAAGTAGATTATCGCGATAAAGATAATAAAGTTTAATTTAACTTTTGTGATTGAGTACTCTCTTCTATCAAACCTCTTCCACTTTTAAGTATCTTTCCCTCACTCTTCATTTTCTGTAAGATCTTATCTAACAGCCCATTCACAAACATTTTACTATTTGTTGTACTAAAGAATTTTGAAATATCTACATACTCATTTATTGTCACCTTTAATGGAATTGAATCAAAACTCACAGCCTCCGTAATTCCCATTACAATAAGAGCTAAATCTGTTGCCACTAATCTCTCTAAATCCCAATTTGGAACATTTTTAGAGACAAGTGCAGCGTACTCTTCATAATTAACTAGTGAAAGTGTTAAAAGTTTTAAAGCATACTCTCTATCCTCATCCTTCATAAAAGCGTTAGGAATAGAGATTTTATTTTTTCTCTCTATTACGCTCATATTCTTTAGGATCACATTAATCACATAGGCAAGATCATCTATCCAAAATAGAGATTTATCCTCTAATATCTCCTCTAGATCCTCATTATCTTCAAATTCCTCTATAAATATCGTTTTGAATAACTCAAAATCCTTTTCAATACTACGCTCTGCCGAGTTCATATACTCTTTATAGTACTCTTCTGATGAAATTTTTGCAAGAAGCTTCTTTACAAACAATTCATTTTCACTCCAAGAGATACCTTTTGAGCTACAATAATTCATAAATTTAGAATCATCCTCTATAACCTCTATAAATTTATTCTGAATAAATCTCCTATTTGGGTTAGCTTCTTCTGCTGTAGGGTGAAATTTTTTTAACCCATTTTCAATTTTATCCTCCGCTACTTTCTTAAGAAAAACTGGTAAAGACAACATAAGACAGTATAAATCCACCGCTTTTTCACACGAGCTAATCAACTCTTTTTCAACAATTTGAACAGAATCTACTCCTGTTGATATTTTACTAAAGAGCATTTTAAAAACCTTAACTCTTATCAATCTCCTATTCAGCATAAAATTATTTTTTATTAATATTTTGCAAATATACTGCATTACCTCAAAAAAAATTTTATATTTGTAAAACTTTTTTTAATTAATTGCACTACTATTATGTACTTTGAAGATTTTGACACCGCAACAACCCAAGAGCGTAACGGAGATGACGTTTATTCTAAACCCGTTAGAGCTGGTAAAAGAACCTATTTTTTTGATGTTAAAGCAACAAAAAATAATGATTACTACCTAACTATTACTGAGAGTAAGAGACGTGTGGAGAAAGACGGAAGATTTGTCTACGATAAACACAAAATTTTCCTTTATAAAGAGGATTTTGAGAAATTCGCAGATGGACTTGAGGAAGTTGTGAAGTTTATCAGAGAAAGATGCCCAAGTGCAGAACCTACTTATGCAGAAGTTGAGACCTCAACTGAGACAAACTTTGCAGACGTAGATTTTGACAAACTTTAATCGCTAAGTTCTAACTTGTCGCATTTAGATTAACTTTAATTTAATAAATGGAATCATTAACTATCACAGCCAAAACAAAAGAAGAAATATATCAAGAGATTATACCTCAAATAAAGGAGATAATATCTCACGAATCTGATATTGTAGCCAATATGGCAAATTTATCAGCGATTCTAAAAGAGGCTTTTGATTTCTGGTGGGTAGGATTCTACATTGTTAAAGAGAATAGAGATAATTCTAAGCAAGAGTTAGTTTTGGGTCCATTCCAAGGTCCGCTTGCTTGTACTCGAATCCAATATGGAAGAGGAGTATGTGGCACAACTTGGAAAGAAAAAAAGACTGTTATTGTTCCAGATGTGGATAAGTTCCCTGGGCATATAGCATGTAGTTCCCTTTCAAAGTCGGAAATTGTTATCCCGATATTTGATAAAAAAAACCAAATATATGGTGTATTGGATATTGATAGCAAAGAGCTAGATTCATTCGATGAAATTGATGCCAAATATTTGGATGAGATTGTTAATATATTTAATAGTGGTGCTCTATAGCAAAAAATGAGATACGGCTCCATTTTGAAAACATTTTTTGTATATTCAAAAAACATTAACTATATTTGCACTCCCAAACAAGCTGGTACCATGGCCGAGTGGTTAGGCAGCGGTCTGCAAAACCGTCCACAGCAGTTCGACTCTGCTTGGTACCTCTTCAAAAATAAATAGGTTGTCTTGAATTAAATCGAGACAACCTATATTTTTTTATATCTTGATATCAAAATTACATTTTATTATTTAGCAGATTGTCCTGTCATTTTAAAGTATTTATCAAGTACTAATAGCGATATTATCTTCTCTCGCTTAATATTACTAAATTGAGCAACCCAATCTTGCGCATTCTTTACAATTATTCTTGCCTGATCAGGATTATCTATGTAGTATTGAAGACGCTCTTCTAAATCTGAATAATCTGGTTTAATCTCTATGTAATGATAATTGGGAATTAATAGCCCCTCCATAAACCAAGTTTCACAAGTAGGTTTGGGCATTACAGCTATTGAGTTTGAACTCATAATCCATTTTAGGTTACTTGCTACATCGTTTCCTTCGAGAGCCATAATAAACTTAAATTGCAAATGTTCTAAAATAGATAATTTAGATCTATTCCACTCCTCTTTTAGTATTGGGCCAACACTACCTGCATCCACCAAAGGAGTATGGTAATGTTTCTCTAAAAATTCTATCCTACGTGGCTTATGAGCAATCTCTCCTCTAAATATTACTCGATTTTGCTTGCGCTCAAAAGGAACTCTATCCTTTACAAATAAAAAGTGACGTACTTTATTTAAATTAAGAAGTACCGAATTTTCATTATCATCACATAATGGACGGCTCTTAACTATAGAAGGATATGCTTGTTTATCTATTATATCCCCAAATTTAAACATCCATTTATTATTTTGGTTAAAATATTGAAGGTATCTCTTAGAGTCAAAAAAATAGACTGATCCATATTCATCACTAAACTTTAAATTAGCAATACTAGGTGCATCTGGGGATATAGTTGTTGTTCTGCGTAATTTACAATAGTATTCTACCCTTTGTTGAATATAATTTTTATCAGATCGTTTATTTATACTATTTGACAATTTATCTAATGAGATACGTTTTAACCAATTTGGATAAAGATAAATGTTTAGTACACTTGAAAGATAATATACTAACTTACTATTTTTATTACTCCTAAATGATTTTAACATATCTGCAAAATATATCAATTATTAATTATTTCTCTATGTAGTAGTTTAGTCTAGCTGCTGATACAGAGGTTATAATATTATTCTCCGCTAATTCATCGGGAGTAATAATATGATTCTTGCCACTCTCTCTACAGGTCTTAATATATAAAATTACACCTCTCGCAGCATAAGCTCCAATATAAGGGTGGCGCTCCATAAATTCTCTACTTAAGGTATCAATTCTAAATCTCTTTATATCTGCTTCATCTATAAAAATTCTCTTTTTCAACCCCTCAAACTTATCTAGATCTATACCATCAATCTCCATAAGTTGCTCAGGAGCTACAAATGATCCCCCTAGTTTTTCCCTATAATTTAGAATCTTCTTTGCATAGTAAGGTCCTATTCCATATAGCTTTACTAATTGGGCACTATCAGCCAAATTTAGATTACAATTAAAGGTTGCCACTCTCTTTAATGTATCTTTAAATCCAAATGGGGATTTTGTATTTTGCTCTAAACTCTGCTCTCTCTTCTTATTGCTATCTCGCTTCCTCTCTACATTTGTATTCACTAGCTCTCTTTTGCCTTGAATAGTATCTGTTTTTTTATCGGGAATATAGATAGAATCTTTTACTCTACTATAAAACTCTTCATTCACCACATACATCTTAGCAAAATCCTCTACCTTAAAGAACTTTCCCCCTTTTGCTCTATAATTTAGAATAGTTTCGGCCTGCTTATCTGTTAATCCCAATAAAACTAAACTATCTTTTGGAACTGTATTAGGGTCAAATTTAAACAATCTAAATTCACTCTCTATTTTATTAACAGAGATTGCGTTATTTGGTTCACCCGCTCTTTTTGTTATACTATTATATGCAAATAGACCTATTTGAAAAAGTAATAATGCCCCGACTAATAATTTAACTCCTTTAATCTTGCTCTCCGATATCTTCTCTCCCTCTCTCATATCCTGCTCCACTTATAATTAAAACTATCTCTCCCTTTGGTTCTTTCTTTGTGTAATGTTCTATTAATTCAACTACTGTTCCTCTCTTGCACTCTTGATGAATCTTTGAAATCTCTCTACATACAGCCCCTTGTCTGTCGGGACCAAAAAACTCCTCTATCTGTTTAAGCGTCTTTATTAATCTGTATGGAGATTCATAAAATATCATTGTTCTAGGCTCTAATGCTAGCTCTTTCATACGAGTCTGTCTCCCCTTTTTTAAAGGTAAAAATCCTTCAAAACAGAATTTATCACAAGGGAAACCAGAGTTCACTAGCGCTGGAACAAATGCTGTTGCTCCAGGCAATGTATCTACCTCAATACCAGACTCTACACAGGTTCTTGCCAATAAAAAACCTGGATCAGAAATACCAGGTGTACCAGCATCACTTATAAGAGCCACATTTATTCCCGATAAAATCTTCTCAGCCACCTTTGCCACACTTTTATGTTCGTTAAACTTATGGTGTGACTCCATCCTTGTAGTGATTTCATATTTTTTCAGAAGGATAGAACTGGTTCTAGTATCTTCTGCTAAGATAAGATCCACCTCTTTAAGCACTCTTAATGCCCTTAATGTAATATCCTCCAAGTTGCCTATTGGAGTGGGTACTATATATAATTTTGCCATTATCTTACTAACTGCGGAGTTTTCTCCTTACGTTCATATAAAATCTATACACCTCATTACTACTCTCGTTCCATTGTGGAAACTCGCGTCTTAAATAGGTTACTGCACTTTTAAAATTACTCAATTGATTCAGATATTCAATTGTACTCTTAAATTGCTGATCGTCTGAGTTAAACAACTCTCTTAGGAACATTATTCTATCATTAAAACTTATACCAGCCATTATATCATCTAAGTATGGAGCTGGATAATCAACCTCCCAATCTTGCCAATCAGGCTTTATGGCATCATTTAGTATCTTTGGAGTCTGATTCTCCTCATACGTAGATTGAGAAAAAAGATCTCCACTCTCCTCTTGCGCCTCTACTGCTAGAGTTCCATCTTCTGATAAAGAATCGGTATCTAACTCAAACATACTCTCTGGCCCCTCCTCCTCTTCTATCTGCTCTTGAGATTTTAATTGTTGCTCTATCTGGGTTTTAATATCTGGAATAGAGTCTTTTTGTATCGCGATAAACTCTTCAACTTTCTCAGGCTCCTGCTCAGTTTTTATATTTGATTCCTGCTCAATTTTTGGGTCTGATTCCTGCTCATCTTCTTTACTCACAAATAGAAACTCTTCCAAATTCTTATCCTCTATTGGCACCACAGGGGTAATTGATATTTTCTCAATTTTACCCGACAACTCCTCTACTATCTCTTTTAATTCTTGATTCTCTTTTTTTAAGTTTTCTACGCTTTTATTCAGTTCTATATAATTCTCATTAACAGCATCTAAAATAGCGTTAAGATTATCTTTAATTAATTGAATCAAATTTTTATTATTATCCATCTCTTTAAGTTTCTTATATTTGTACTCCTTTACATAATAATCACCACAAAAGTACTAAAAAATGTTTTTAGAAAGTGCAAAAAAATCTGGTTGGATAGAAGTTATTTGCGGCTCAATGTTTTCTGGTAAAACTGAGGAGTTAATTAGACGATTAAAGAGAGCAAAGTTTGCCAATCAAAAGGTTGAAATTTTTAAACCTGCAGTAGATATTAGATATTCTGAGGAGGAGGTTACCTCTCACGATGCAAACTCTATTTTATCTACCCCTGTAGAACACTCTAGTAGTATTATTCTGCTAGCAAATGATGTTGAAGTTGTAGGAATAGATGAAGTTCAATTTTTTGATGATAGCATTGTTGAAGTGTGTCGCGAACTTGCAAATAGAGGTATTCGAGTTATTTGTGCTGGTTTAGATATGGATTATCTTGGCAATCCTTTTGGTCCTATGCCAAACTTAATGGCAACAGCTGAGTATGTTACAAAGGTACACGCAATCTGCATGAGATGTGGCAATCTTGCACACCATTCACACAGACTAAGTATTAGTGACAAACTTGTAATGCTTGGAGAAAAAGAGAGTTATGAACCACTTTGCAGGCACTGTTTTATTAGTAGTTTAGAGAAATAGTAAAAAATAATATAACTTTGCACTTTATAATTTTTAAGCTGTAATATAATGGCATATAGAAAAATAGAAGAGTTTGATACTCATACAACCGAACAAATATCTAAACATTATCTTGAAATTCTAAAACTTTTAGGTGAAGATCCAAGCCGTGAAGGGTTATTAAAGAGCCCCGAAAGAATTGCAAAATCTCTACAGTTTCTAACTCAGGGCTATGAAGCAGATCCTGTTGCTATTCTAAATTCTGCTAAGTTTAAAGAAGAGTATCAGCAAATTGTACTTGTAAAGGATATTGAGATATATTCTCTTTGTGAACACCATATGTTGCCATTTTACGGTAAGGCTCACGTTGCCTATATTCCAAATGGATACATTACTGGGCTAAGCAAGATTCCTCGTGTAGTGGATGCCTTTGCTCGTAGGTTACAAGTTCAAGAGAGATTAACAGTTCAAATCAGAGACTGTATTCAAGAGACTCTGAACCCACTGGGTGTTGCCGTTGTTATTGAAGCGGCTCATATGTGTATGCAAATGAGAGGTGTTCAAAAACAGAACTCATCAACTACAACGTCTGCTTTCACTGGTGCATTTTTGAGAGACATTAGAACTCGTGAAGAATTTATGAGACTAATAGGAACAAATCTACACTAGAACTTAAACTAATCCTCCAAATCTTTGATTAACTGCAATTTTGTTGGCACAGTAAAACGTTCAAATTTACGATGTGTAGAATCCATTGCGTGTGTAATTGCGTTCATTAGAATATCATCTTGGCGTATATGCCATTTAAGTATGTAATTTTCACCAGATCTTTTTACTATTAAGAATGTCCAAAATGACTCAGCGTAAGCAGTTTGATCTCTAAACGCAAATGCTAATTCATTCTGCTGATCATCAAAAGGGTATATTATAATTGCATGCGGGAGATCATCTAATGAATATATAGTTTCTGGAACAAATTCATTCAATACATTTAAGTTGTCTGATATAACAACTCCCTCTTTTGAATAATAGTAGCTTCCTAGTATTATTGGAGCATATTCTTTATCGTAATCACAAAAAAAACTAACAGGCTCCCTTAACTTAATAATAAATACCTCCTCCGTTTCTGGGTTATCATATCTCCAAGTCCCTATAAAATCATCTAATTTTATGGAGAGGTCTATCGGCTCACTATCTTGCGAGTACGCTACTAAACTTAATAATAAAAATGTGAGTAGGAATAATTTTTTCATAACCTTTTAGCTTGTAAGCTTATCAATTTAGGTTTATCAAATATAACATCTAAAAATAAATATTCCAAATTTAGATACTCAACAAAGTAAAACCCTACACATATTCACTTAGCTCCAACCACCTCATCTCCTTCTCATCTAAAAGGGATATCACCTCTCCTACCCTATTAGAAGCCTTTGTAAGCTCTTCTATTCCAAGTGTTCCTGAATTTAGAGCCGTTTCTAATTCAGATTTCTCGTTTTCAAGTGCACTTATCTCCAATTCTAGTTGTTCATACTCTCTTTGCTCTTTGTAAGAGAGTTTTTTCTTCTCGCTTGGAGCCTTCCAGCTCTGTTGTCCCTTATCGGTTTGCGACTTCTCTCTCTCTTTTGCCTTTGCTGCCCTCTCCTCCTCTTTTATATAATCCCGATAATCAGAATAGTTTCCAACAAAATCCTTAACCTCTCCCTCTCCCTTAAATATAAATAGATGATCAGCTATTTTATCTAGGAAAAATCTGTCGTGAGAAACAATAATGACTGAACCTTGAAAATTTACGAGATAATCCTCTAGAACATTTAACGTCATAATATCTAAGTCATTTGTAGGCTCATCCAAGATTAAGAAATTAGGGCTCTTCATAAGCACTGTTAATAGATAGAGCCTTCTCTTCTCTCCTCCACTCAATTTTTCTACCTTAGTATTATGTGTATTTGGAGGGAATAAGAAATAATTAAGAAACGTTGTTACTGGTACATTGTTGCCATCACTTAGTGTAACAACCTCTGCGATCTCCCTAACTACATCTATTACGGTATCATTAGGATTAAACGCCATACCTGATTGTTTATAAAAGCCTATTGAAAGTGTCTCTCCCCTCTCTATCTCTCCTGATGTTGGCTCAAGTAGCCCCGTCATAAGATTTAAAAAAGTGCTCTTACCTACCCCATTTTTTCCCACAATTCCAACCTTTTCACCTGGCGCAAAATTATATGTAAAATCTTTTAATCCAATCCAATCACCCCAATTAAAACCTAGATGTTTGCAGTTAATTATCTTTTTTCCCAAACGGGCAATCTTTACATTTATATTGATGTTGCTCTCGTCAATATTTTTAGAGGCTCGCTCTTTAATCTCTTGAAAAGCATTTACTCTATATTTTGCCTTTGTGGTTCTAGCGCTCGGAGTTCTTCTAATCCAATCAAGCTCTGTCTTTAATAGATTTCGTGCCCTTTGTGTCTCAGATTTTATATTATTTATCCTCTCCTCCCTCTTTTCTAAAAAATAGGCATAGTTACCATCATAATTGTAGAGATTCCCATCCCACATCTCTATAATTTTATTACAGACTCTATCTAAAAAATATCTGTCGTGAGTAACCATTAAAAGGGTACATTTTTGTCTCGATAAATAGCTCTCTAGAAACTCAATGCTCTCCAAATCTAAATGGTTAGTAGGCTCATCCATTACCAAAAAATCTGGTTTATTGATAAGTGTCACAGCTATTGCCACCCTTTTTATCTCCCCTCCACTTAGCTCTTTTATCTTCTGATTTGGGTTATTTAGATTTAGTAATTGAATTATCTCTTTAATTTCATATTCGCCAACACTCTCTTTTGCAGACTCTTGCACTATCTCATAGATAGATTTATCGGGATTATAATAGTGTTCTTGCTCTAGAAATGCAATTGAGATATCCTTTAAAAATTTAATAGAACCCGCGCCATCTGAGCTATCTATACCTGCAAGTATTTTAAGTAGAGATGTCTTACCCGTTCCATTTGGTGCAATAAGAGCTATTTTATCACCCTCATTTATATTAAAACTTATATTTTCAAATAGGATTTTTGGCCCGTATGATTTAGAGATATTTTCAACCTGAAGATAACTTACCATTATGATGATTTGTTTATTTTAAAGGCGCAAAGATACTTCTTTTTTTCAAAAGAGTGTAAAGCAATAATTTAAGAAAGATTGATATATGTAATATAGCTTGTTTGATTGTTAGAGACAAATTTATTAAGTTTACATTACAAATTAACCAACTATAACTAATCTTAAAACTAGAAATATGAAACGCCTAAATTTGAAATCTATTCAAAAGAGATTTTTATTCTCAACTTTTCTTCTATTCTCCTTATTATCAATGTGTATGCTTCTCAACAGTTGTAAAGATCCCGTAGAACCAGAGGAGCCTGATACTTTTGAGATTGAATCTTCCTCTCTTAATATAGACGTAGAGGCTGCAAAAGGTTCTGAACGTATTCCAGTAAAGACTAATTTAGATTGGTCTAAAGAGGTTGCTATGGAGTCTGACCAACCTTGGTGCGTTGTAACAACTGATTATCAGGATAAAAACACTATTTTACTCCTTTTTGAAGCATCAGAAGAAGTAGAGGTTAGATCTGCCAATATCACTATTAAAACTCATGTTGGAAACTACGTTATAAAACTTAGACAATTGGGATTGGGACCAAAAATTTTGGTAAATCCTCAGACTTTAGATGTTGGAATGAATGGAGAGAGTATCGGGATAAAAATAAAAGCAAATGTAGAGTATTCTATCTCAAAATCAGCTGATAGCGATTGGTTAGTAAATGCCACTGCTCCCGATACAAGAGGGATGGTTGAATCTAATCATTATTGGAATGTGGAAAAGAACAATCTATATGAGAGTAGAACTGCAAAAATTTTCTTTATTGGAGCAAATAATAGTACTAAAGATTCTTGCGTTATAGTACAAGCTGGACAGATAGGTTCTCCTGGAGAAGTTGATATTCCTGGAGATATTAAAGCTACTCCATCTAGTGGGTATGCAAGTGAAGCACAACCAGGACAAGGTATAGAGAGATCTTTTGACGGGAAATTTGCCTCTGATGGAGCTGCACCATACCATTCTATTTGGAGCCAAAGTGCTAATTTCCCTGTGACTCTTGAGTATTTCTTTGATTCAAAACCAGATTTGGATTATCTAATATATCATACTCGTAGCGGAAATGGCAATTTTGGTAAACTTAAGATTTATACTGCAACTGAAGACTCTCCTGATTATAAACTTCTTGGCGATTATAATTTTAATATGCAGAGTGCTCCATCAAGAGTATTATTTCCAGAAAGGTTAGAGAGAGTTACAAAGATTAAGTTTATGGTTGAGAGTGGGCTTGGTGATTTTGTTAGTTGTGATGAGATGGAGTTTTATAGATATAACACAGAGAGTCCACTAAACAGTGTTTTATTAAGTGTATTTACCGATTTAACTTGTTCTCAATTAAAAGATGGTGTTACGGATGAGGCTATATATCAAATGCCTGGGTACTTTATTCAACTTGCACACAAGCTTAAAAATGGAGGGTATGATGAACATGAGGCCAATTTCCGTATCAGAGAGTATAATCCATATAGCAATGTTGAGGAGTGGGCAGATATTTTAATGACAAATAGATATTCACCATTAGATAATTGTACTGGTATAACTGCTACAGCAAACGATACTATTCTAGTTCTAGTTGGTGAAACGCATGGAAATCAGATTTCACTGCAATGTATTAGAGAGACTGAGGTTAGTGGAGATAACTATATATTAAATGAAGGTATCAATAAATTGGTAATGAAAGCATCTGGGCAACTATTCTTGATGTACACAGCTCATCCTTCATCTCCACCTATTAAGGTTCATATACCTTATAATAATGGAGTTGTTAATGGATTTTTTGATGTAGATGAGCATAAGACTGATGCCAAGTATGCTGAACTATTACAGAAATCACATTATAAATACTTCTTTATTAGAAGCCCTAGAGTAACTTTTTATTTTCATAGGAGTGCTCTATTAGATGTTGTTCCAGATCAGATTCTTTCTGCAATTAATCTTTGGGATGAGTTAGTTGGTTGGCAACAGGAGCTAATGGGAATTGATGACGTTAGACCAAAAGATGTGAATAATACTCTTATGGCTATCTCTACAGAGGATGGTTATATGTGGGCTTCTCAATATAGAATGGGATTTATACATACTTACCTACATAATATACTACTTAGAGATAATGTTATGGCAGTTGCAGACAATGCTTGGGGGCCTGCTCATGAGATGGGACACATGCACCAACAAGCTATAAATTGGCCTTCATCTACGGAGTCATCTAATAACTTATTCTCTAATTATACAATTTATAGATTAGGTAAATATGGTTCTAGAGGCTCTGAAATGAAGAGGTTAGCTGAAGCTCGTTTTATTCAGAAATCCGCTTGGGCTCTTATGGAGTTTGAGAGTGGTGGAGAAGATACTGAATTGCACATGAGAAAAAATTGGCAATTATGGAACTATTTTCATAGATGTGGCTATAAGACTGATTTCTGGCAACAAGTATTTAAGGAGATGAGAGAGTCTGAGAATAGGATTAATAATGGTGATCCTGGAGAGGCTCAAATGACATTTGCTAAAGTTGTTGCCAAAGTTGCTAATATGGATATGACTCCGTTCTTTGAGATGTGGGGATATTTTGAGCCAGTAAATACTGTAGTGAGTCAATATGGAGATTATCAATATACTGTAACGGAGCAGATGATTAGTGAAACTAAAGCATATTTGGCTCAGTTTCCACCAATGGCACATGCTATCCAATATATAGAAGATAGAAAGATGACAAATTTTGATATTGGGAACTATCAAGTTGGTGATGTGGGGCACTTCTCTCAATATGAGGATGGAGGAATGAAGATAACCAAAAGCCCTACATACTCTTTATCGGGAAGAACTATATCTATAAAAGACGGAGAAGAGGCTGTGGCATTTGAAATTCATAAAGATGGTAAGATTATTTATTTCTTTAACTTTTTAACATTTGATATTCCACAAAGCATTTCATTAGAAAATGTTGAAATTTATGCTGTTCAAGCAGACGGTGTAAGAGTGTCCATAAATAGGCTATAACCATACTAAATTTGCTCTTGAATTACTATTTTATTAATTTTTTATTACAAAAAAATTATATCTTTGTTTGGGCCTATTAAAAAACTAACACTGCCAAAAGAAACTTATTAAATGAAAAATATCAACTAATCCCAAAAATTAACAAACAAATTTATTAAACTAAAAATTATGAATGGAAGAAAACTAACAATTATGACATTGTCGTTTCTTTCTCTATTTGTAGCCAACACCAATTACGCTACACCAAATAGAGAGATCGTTCAAGAAACAACTCAACAAAAAACAGTTCAAGGAGTCATAACTGACGCTGCAACTGGTGAGACTCTACCAGGTGCTACAGTTGTACTAAAAGGGACTCAAAACGTAAGTACCACAGATTTGGATGGTAAATTCTCAATTAATGCAGAGCCTGGTGAAACTTTAGTTATCACTTACATTGGATACAAAACAATGGAGGTTGTTGTAAGTAATCAAAGCACATTGAATATTGCTATGCATTCTGATTCTGAACTGTTAAAAGAATTGGTAGTTGTAGGTTATGGTGTTCAAAAGAAAGAGAGCTTAACTGGCTCTATGGAGGTTATCAAAAGTGATGATCTTAAAACTATTACTACTCCATCTGTGGAGAATATGTTAAATGGAAAACTTTCTGGAGTATATGTTGCATCAGGTTCAGGACAACCAGGTTCTTCTGGAGCTGTTGTAATTAGAGGTAAAGCTAGTATTAATGGTATCACTGCTCCTCTATGGGTTATTGATGGTGTTATTGTAGGAAATGGCGCTGGCGCTATTAATCCAGAAGATATTGAAACAATGACTGTATTAAAGGATGCCGCTTCAACTGCAATTTATGGTTCTCAAGGAGCTAACGGTGTTATACTTGTGACTACAAAAACTGCTAGAGAGGGGCAAACAAGAGTTAATTTCTCTGCAAAAGCAGGTGTTAGTTACCTCAACAACGGAAACTTAGAGATGATGGATGGTGCTCAGTTATATGATTATTATGCATCATTCACTAATGCAGATCAGATTGCTTTTACTAGATGGAATGAGGATTTAAGAAATAGCAATTTTGATTGGTGGGATGTTGCCACTCAAACTGGTGTTACGCAAGATTATAACCTATCAATTTCATCTGGAACAGAGAAACTTAAATCATTCTTCTCTGTGGGAATCTATGACGAGGTTGGTGCTGTTAAAGGTTATGATTATACTCGTTACAACTTTAGATTAAATACTCAATACACTCCATATAAATGGCTAACAGTAAAACCATCTATATCTGGTTCTCGTAGAGATATTTTTGATCAACAATACTCAACTACAGCTATGTACTCTATGTTCCCTTGGGATAGCCCTTATGACGAAAATGGTGAACTTGTTCCTCATAGATATACTGGTTGGGTTAATAGCCAACAAACTAACTACTTATATGATTTACAATGGAATAAATCATCTTCAACTTTCTACGAGTTTATGGGTAATCTAGACTTTGATGTTAAGCTGGCTGATTGGTTAACATTTGTCTCTGTAAACAACTTTAGATGGCAAGGATACTCTGGAAGCAGCTATACTGACCCCCGTTCAAATGCTGGTAGTGGTGTAGAGGGACGTATCTATGAATCATCATCTAATATGGTTCGCAGATATACTAACCAATATTTAGCATTCAACAAAACATTTAATGAAGTTCACGCGGTGGATGGAGTTCTTGGTTATGAATTTAATGATTATTATTATAAGAGTATAAGCGCAACTGGTACTGGATTCATCCCTGGATTTGAAATATTGGATGTTACAGCTCTTGCTGAAGATATTTCAGGTGGAATTAGTGAGTGGGCGATGCAGAATATGTTCTTTAAAGGTAACTATGCATACGATAACAAATATTTAGCATCTCTATCTTTAAGAAGAGATGGTGCCTCTAACTTTGGATCGAACGTACAGTATGGTAACTTCTGGTCAATTAGTGCTGGATGGAACATTAACAGAGAGGAGTGGTTCAAAGCTGATTGGGTTGATATCCTAAAACTTCGTGCAGCTTATGGAACAAACGGAAATAGACCTAGCTCTCTATATCCTCAATACGATCTTTACTCTATTTCAACATCTGCTAGTTATAATACTGAATCAGGTGCTCTAATCTCTCAAATTGGAAACCCTGATCTTACTTGGGAGAATACAAAAACTTTAGGTGCAGGTTTAGATGTTACACTATTTAATAATAGATTAAAAGCTACTTTTGATGTATATTCAAAACAAACTGAAGATATCTTATTCCAAGTTCCTATCTCTGGAATCGTTGGTATCACAAGTTTATGGAAGAATGTTGGAGAGATGTCTAATAAAGGTGTCGAGCTTACATTAGGTGGTGATATTATTAGTAACAAAGATCTACTTTGGAGTATTGACTTTAATATTGGACATAATCAAAATCAAATCACTTCGTTATATGGTGATACAGAGCAAATTATTGCTAGTGACGGACTTGGCATTGCTGGTTCAGCAGATAAACTACTTAAGCCAGGGATAAGCAGTGATTCATTCTATCTAAGAGAGTGGGCTGGTGTAAATCCAGAAACAGGTGCTCCGCAATGGTACAAAACAGATTCTGATGGTAATCGTGTTTTAACAGAGAACTATAATGAGGCAGATAGAATTGTTACAGATGCTTCAACTCCACTATTCTTTGGTGGTTTTTCTACTGCTTTTACATATAAGAATTTTGACTTAAATGCATTCTTTAACTATTCATATGGTGGAAAAATATTTAACTACTCTCGTCTAGAGTATGATTCTGATGGCACATATACAGATCGTAACCAAATGGTTCTTCAAGATGATTGGAGCAGATGGGAAAAACCTGGTGATATTGCAACTCATCCAGCTCCTAGCTACAATAATACATCTCAAGCCAATAAAGCATCTACAAGACAGTTAGAGGATGGAAGTTTCTTAAAGCTAAAAACACTTTCTGTTGGATATAATATTGCATTAAAGAAATATAACATCAATAATGTAAGAGTATATGTATCAGGAGAGAATCTATTTACAATAACTAAATATTCGGGTGTAGATCCAGAGATTCCTGCATCGGGAAGCAATGTAATGAGCTCTACAGGTCCTGGTATTTACCCATCTGTACGCAAATTCATATTTGGAGTAAATGTCTCTTTCTAATCTATATCGAGAGTATAAAATATAAATTATTTAATCATAATGAAAATGAAAATGAAAACAAAATTATTATATACAACAATAGCTCTCTTTGCCACGTTATTTACTTCGTGTGAATTAGAGAGACTACCTTATGGATCTATGGCCGATGATCAAATTACAGAGGATCCATTAGAATCTTTTGATGCCCTTCTGAATGGAGCCTATGCTCAGATGAAAAGTTGGTCAGACCCTATGCACAGATGTGGAGAGTATGCTGGAGACAATATGATGATTAGAGGATCATCTACAGATGCTTTTTTTGAATTTATCAGCTATTCTAGGACTCCCGATAATTACAGATTAGGTCAGTTCTGGGACGCTTCGTACAAGGCTATCGCACAAACTTCAAACGTTATAGGAATGATTGAAGAGGGACAAAGTGATGAGATAGATAGTAAATTAGGTGAGTGTTACTACATTAGAGGTCTTATGTATTTCTATCTATGTAGAGCATATGGCCGCCCATACTATGATAACCCTCAAACAAATCTTGGTGTTCCAATTGTAAATGGCACTCCCGATAATATTGCTGGAGAGTACTCTCTTCCTGATCGCTCCACTGTTAAGGAGACTTACATACAAGTTATTTCAGACCTGCGCAAAGCAGAGGAGCTTATTAATGTGAACAGAGGGCCAGCTTACGCTTCTAAAGAGGCTGCTCAAGCTCTTCTTTCAAAAGTTTATCTCTTTATGACAGGAACTTATGATAGTCCAAATAGTAACTATGCTGATTCAGTAATCTTCTTTGCAAATAAGGTTATAGAGTCAGGCGAGTATTCACTATTAAGTAGAGATCAGTTTATGATATCTCCAACACTTGCTCCAGAGAACAATTCTGAGTCAATCTTTGTTGTTAAGCGTGTTGCTTCTGAATTCTCTGGTTATGACCATTATTATGGAATTGGAGGTATGTACGGTAATATCGGCGGAATGGGCTGGGGTGAGATGTTTGCTAGTGGCGAATATCTAGACCTTCTTAATGAGACTGGAAGAAACGACTGGAGAGCAGACAGTAAGAAGATGGTAGATGCACGTGCTGCATTTATTGAGCCTCAATATATCTCCCCTGCTGTAGAAGTTTTCCGTTTTATTAAGGATGTATATAGCAGCTCTGGAGAACACACTAATTATAATTATGTTCAGCTTCCAGTAGTTGCAAAAGATGGCGGCTATGAAGCTACTGAAATTACTGGTACTGACACGGTTCAATACACACTAGTAGCCGTTGATGCAGAACAAGATATTTATGAAATTGTAAATTATAAAGATGGAAGCAACCCTATTAAAACTTACCAAGGTGTTATTGATAACCAAATGAAATTGAATAGAGTATATCCAGAATTTTACATTACTAAATGTTCTCGTGAGAACGGTGATCCTAGCCACTTACATTCACCTATTATTTCAAGATTATCTGAGGTTTACTTAAACAGAGCAGAGGCTTACTATAAGAAAGGTAATATGGCAGGAGCTCTTGCTGATGTAAATATGATTAGAGAGCGCTCTATCCCAGGAGCAGGCTATGCTACAATTACATCTGAGCTTATTGATAAAGAGCGCCAATTAGAGCTTGCTTACCAAGCTGAGCGCAGTTATGACGTTTATAGAAATGGAGGAGAGCTAACTCGTATGTTCCCTGGACCTCATAATGCAATGGAGGTGGTTAAACCTAATGACTATAGAGTAATATACTTTATTCCTCAAGATGCAATTGATGCCTATCCAACTGGTTCTACACTAACTCAAAACCCTGTAAACTAATTGAGTTTTACTATATAAGAATTGTGGCTGTCTTCATTTTGGAGGCAGCCATATTTTTAAAATACCCCTAAAATGGATGTGCCAGAAGCTATATAATAACTCCTGGCACGGTTTGGATATAAACTAAACAACTGTTAATAAACAGTATTCTGTGGATCAAAGTTAGCCCAACCAGCACTCCAATCTTCAGTACCAAATGCACCTTTGAAGGATACTTTGTCAAAGAATGAGTTCTGTAATTTTGCATCTGTAAAATCTGCTCCAGCTAGTAAAGGACTACCTGATTGAGGAGCAAAGTTTTTACCCTCTAAGTTAAGTGTTGCATAATCAAGGATAGCATTAGCAAAACCTTCTCTCTTAAAGAATGAAGCAGAGAAAGACTCTTTTGTAGCATCCATATCTTCTGAATTATCACTGAATTGGTCTACAAATGATTTATCATTATCACTACCTAAAATACCCATACCAGCAAATACGATATTTTTAATAGCTACTTTTCCTGCATCAGCAGCTCCTTGAACGTCACCGCCTTTATCGTTCTCTAACATAATTCCAACTGGAGAACCTGCAAACAGAGAGTTAAAACAGCTTAAGTTTGAACCTCTACGAATTTGCATAGCAGATTGGAATTGTCCCAATTTAGAACCATTATTAGGGTTATAGTCACCTCCATTGATATATGAAGTTGTATTTTCAAAGCTAGCATCTTGAACTCTAGCACCAATAAGTGTTACATTAGAGAAAATAGGTGCTGTTGTAGGAGTTAACTCTGTAGAAGAGTTGTTATCAGATTCAAATCCATTTGAAAGAGAAGTATCAGCAAGTTTAGAGTTTCTTATACCTAAAACGTATTGTAACATACCTCTATAACCTTTATCTGTATCAAAATCATCATCCCATCCGTGGTAAGCGATAAGATATTTAGCATTTACAGCGCCACCAAACCACTCAAAAGAGTCATCGTTACAGTATGATACTTGAACGTGATCAATCTTAGTACCACTACCTACTGCTCCCATAGTTAGACCATTAATCTCTTCATCTGTCTTAAATGGGTATCCAGCAAATTCGATTCTCACGTATGATAATACACCTGAATTATCGGCATCGTTATCTCCACCATATTTAGAACGAGGACCACCCTCAATAATACCCTCTTTGTTATTACATAGAGCATTACCACAAAGAACAATACCACCCCAATCACCTGGCTTACGAGAACCAGCTGCCTCATTTGAAGTAAATACAATTGGATTAGTTGAAGTACCTTGAGCAATTAGTTTACCACCTCTCTCAGCGATTAAAGTTGCTCTTGTAGCTTTATCTCCTTTAATTACAGTACCTGGTTCAATTGTTAACTCAGCACCTTCTGCAATATAAACCCAACCTTTAAGTACATAAGTACCCTTTTTAATAGTGTGCTTACCTGTAATTTCAAACTCTTGATCACCGTTTCCGATTTCGTTCTCATTAAAGATAATTTGCTCTCCAGTCTCATCATCATCACCACCTTTTTCAGGATCATCTCCCTCACAACTAGTTGATAATAAAGAGACAGATAAAATTGAGACTAATGTAAAGAATCTACCAAATCCTCTCTTAGTTTTCTCCATTGAGAAAAATAAATTTTTTGTTTTCATTCTGTGTTAATTAAAAAGTTATTTTATTAAAAATTATATTGTAAACTAATTGAAAATGAAGTGCCCAACTTAAATTCTTTTGCAATTTGCATACGCTCTTGAACAACATTATTCTCATCAAGGAACTTAGGGAACTGAGCAAATTGTACAGGTTGATTAAGTATATCTTTTATATTTGCCTTTACTGTAAAGCCTTTTCCAAATCTCTTTGACACTACAAAATCTAGTAAATCTCTTGGCATCTCATATGTATCGGGAAGATCATTATTTATACTTGTATCTCCCGAGCTTGTATCTTGTCTCCCGATACCCATAATTCTCTTTCCAATTCTATTGTAAAGTAGCCCCAATTGAAGATCTATTGATGGGATATCATAGAATAGAGAGGTATTAATAAGATATGGAGATTGCCCCTGCATTGGTCTATCCTTTTCTAAAGAGTTCTCATTATCAAACTCAACCATACTCTGAATAAGAGAGGCATTAAACCCAAGTGTTAAGTTTTCCATCCCGATAAAATCTAAGCTCTTTCTCACATCAAACTCAATTCCATAGTTTGTTGCTGATTCAGCATTTTCAAATGTATATGTATATGATCCACCAGCGTCTAAATATGTCCATTCAATTGGATTCTTAAAGTGTTTGTAGAACACTGCTACTGAAACATACTCCTTAGGGGTAACATAAAATTCATATTTGATATCTGCATTCTGAACAATTGCTGGCTTAAGATCTGGATTACCGATAACATCTGAGAATAGGTCAAAATCATAATAAACACTAGAAGATAACTCTCTAAATTCTTGGCGGTTAGTAGACATCCCATAAGCTAACCTAAAGATATGTTTTTCAGTTGCATTATATGAAATATTAACCGAAGGGAACACATTCATTTGATTATATGTTTTATCTTTTGTTGCATCATCATTTATTCTAGTGTAGCTAGTTAATACCATATTTCGTGCTTCGAATCTAGCACCAGCATTAACCTTGAATTTTCCTACAGGATATAAAACTTGTGCATAAGCAGCTCCTAACATATCTACACCCATATAGCTATCCCTCATATCAGTATCATCATATAAATAAAGTTTATCATCTGCCATATTCTCTGGTATAAGAATCTCAGAAATTGGATCTCTATATTTGAAATCTTCTGGTAAGTTAGCTTGGTTATAACGATACGTAAATGATTCTACAGTATATTTTCTATCTCTATACTCACCATAAAAACCAGCTTTAAACTCAATTGGAGAATCTGCTAAAGAATTTTCAAAAGCGTGATTATAGTTCAACCCTGCAGTTAATACATCCTCTCTTAAATCTGTATTATCTCTTGTAATTTCATTCTGTTCAAAAGCCATTTGCCCAAAATATTTATCTCCAGCAAAAGTATTCTCTTGTAGATTAATGATTCTTCTATCTGGATCATTTTTAGCAGAATATGAATAACTTACATTCCAATCTAACTTATTATCAACTTTATCTTGTACAGCTTTTTTAAATATATGCTCTCCAGCAACTTGACTTGTTAAGATTGTTCTTGTACTAGATGAATACTCATACTTTTCTTGATCATATCTTGCACTAAGATTTTGCCATCCTTCACGAGTAGTATATTTATCTTTATATGTACGATTAAATAGATTTCTTACCATAATCTTATTATCACCCCAAATGTAAGTTCCATTTAGTAGAGCCGACACTTTATCCGAACTTGTATAGCTATTATCTGTATAATCGTATAGAGCCTCTGGTTTATCTTCTCTTACATTATATACGCCATATCTTATATTAGACATATCTGTAATAGCTCTATATTGATGAGAGTACTCAGCAGTTGCTGTTAAACCAAACATATTTCCATTATCAAACTCTTTAACCATATTCCCTTGAACTCCAATCTTTTGATCAGGCATTGGGTTAATAGTTTTTGTTTGCCAATTATCTTTATTTATCGAGACAAAATCTTTGAAAGCAGTCATAGCGTTAGCACCTGTGCTATATTGAACACTTAAGCCATTCTTATCGGGAACACTCTTTGAATGAATCCTTAGGAATCCACCAGAAAACTCTGCTGGTAATTCTGCATTAGGACTCTTAACAATCATAATATTATCTATTTGCGATGTTGGTAGCATATCAAATGAGAATGATCTTGTATCTGGTTCACTACCTGGCACACTACTATTGTTTAACCAAACATTATTATATCGCTGAGGTAAACCTCTTACAACAACAAATCTATCATCTACAATTGAGACTCCAGGTACACGCTTTACAACCTCAGCAGCATTTCTATCTGGTGTTTTTGAGATCTCTGCGCTTGAAACAGCACTCATAACAACAGATGACGTACGAACTGCATTTATCGCACTTATCTCTGTATCTTCTCTTTTAACTCCCTGAACAACTACTTCATTTAACATTTGAGCATCTTCTTCCATCTCTACGTTAATAATAACCTCATTTTGACCAGCGTCATCAGATAATCTCACTCCAGGAACAATTATATCCTTAAAAGTAAAAAATGTAACTTTTACATCGTACACACCGTACTCTAATCCGCTAAGAACATAATCTCCGTTCTCGTCTGTCATAGCAGCCTTAGAGATTGATTCAATAAAAACTGTAGCTCCAATCATAGGAAGGCCTGTTGCCTTCTCTTTAACATTTCCTTTAATAACAGCATCTCCTTTTGCGTACATTTCTATCACAGAAAAAAGTGATAGAATAAGCAATAGTGCAAATAATTTAAATCTCATTTTTTTATTAATATTTAGTTTATCCATTCCGGCGGCAAAAGTATATCTGCATTGTTACAGCGCTATTACGTATTGGTTACATTTTAATTAACTACACTTAACAAGTTTTTAACTAAATCTTATCTTTATTTACATTTTTTTATTTGATTGTTAATTTTTATTATTTCTATCAGGAATATGAAATTAAAATTGTAGTTTTGCCTTTAATATCACTTACACCTATATATATAACAATTACTTTATAAAACAAAGATGGAAAAAGCGAAGGTTCTTATAGTTGATGACGAAGAGGATATTTGTGAAATTTTACAATATAACCTATCACAAGCGGGATTTATAGCAGAAACAGCTCATAGTGCAGAAGAGGCTCTTTATAAATTAAAAGATAACTATCACATAATGCTTCTAGATATTATGATGGATGGTATTAGTGGATTAAAGCTAGCGCAGCTTTTAAGAGAGGAGTATAGAAATGATATTCCTATAATTTTCATCTCTGCATTAGATACAGAAGATGATATCATTAGAGGCTTTAATAAAGGTGGCGATGATTATATTTCAAAGCCATTCTCTGTAAAAGAGGTTGTAGCAAGGGTTAAAGCGGTACTCTCGCGTTACTACAAAAGTGATGATCTATCAGATAATGAGTCATCTAAAAATGAGATTAGTATTACTGAAAAGAAAAACAAAATTTCTCAGGGTGAAGAGCCAAAGATCTTTATCTACGAAGAGTTAAAAGTCGACCACATTGATAAAAGAGTCTACATTTTAGATGAAGAGATAATACTAACAAAAAAAGAGAATGAAATCTTAAATCTATTAACACAAAATATAAATAAAATATTTTCTAGGGAGGATATTCTTAAACTAGTGTGGAGAGAGGAGACTTACGTTTTAGATAGAACAATTGATGTTCATATTGCCAGATTAAGAAAGAAGCTCGGAAAATATGGTGATTGTATCATAAACAGATCTGGCTACGGCTACTCTTTCCACATATCATGAAAATAAAATTCCAATATCAACTCATTTTTTACTACCTAATCGTAGTAGCAGTTTTATCCCTAGTCTTCTCCATATTCCTTTTAGGCAGAACGCAGAGTAATAATATAAATGATATAGAAGAAGAGCTATTTGAGTATAACTATAAAATATATAACTCTTATACTCAAGGGATTCCATTTAAGAACATTGAACTACCTGAAGATGTTAGAGTCACAATCATAGATACTGCAATGGTTGTAATTTATGACAGTAATGTATGGGTCATTGGAGATAAAGAGCACGCTGACAGACCAGAGATTATTGAGTCACTCCAGACTGGTGACGGAACAGCAATAAGATATTCAGAAACCATTGAAGCTGATTGTATTTATTACGCAATTAAGTATTCAGATATGTTTATCAGAACCTCAAAATTATTTGAACCTGAAATTCCAACAATAGTTGACACAGCAGATTTTCAATATATAATCGTAGGATTATTAATAATACTTATTGCATCTATTGTAATTATTACCAACCGACTAACAAAACCGCTAAAAGCCTTTACGGAATTTACAGATATTCTACTTTCTGATCACAACAATAAAGACTTTAGTTCAATTAAATTCCCACAGAATGAATTTGGTGATATCGGGAGAAAAATTATTGACACTATTGATCAGCTAGAAAAGACAAAGCTATACAAACAGCAGATGAGCCACAACATTGCTCATGAGCTAAAAACACCAGTAACTGGAATTAGGGGGTATTTAGAGACTATTCTACACGAGGATTCTATGGATATGATTCAAATACGTCGCTTTGCAGATAAAGCATACGCTCAAACAATTAGATTAACCTCTTTAATTAATGATGTATCCATCCTCAATAAGATTGAAGAGGGTGCAAAACAGTTCTCAATTGAGAAGATAAATATAACGGATTGTATAAATGATATTCTAGAGGAGTTAGCATATAAATTAAAAGCTAATAATAGTAATCTAAATTTGGAGTTTGGAGCAGAATTGGTTTTATACGGAGACTATTCATTAATTTATTCTCTATTTAAGAATCTTATTGACAACACAATAGAGCACGCAGGCACAGGTGTTAACATTGAGATTAGTGCAGATGTTGTTCAGAAAACTGCAGATAAGGGCTATCATATAAATTTTGTCTATTCAGATACTGGAAAAGGAATACCTGAAGAGTCTTTAAATAGAATATTTGAGCGCTTCTATCGTATTGATAAAGGCAGAAGTAGAAAGAATGGAGGCTCTGGGCTTGGACTCTCAATTGTGAGAAATGCTGTTCTTTTTCATAAAGGAAATATTTCAGTTGGCAATAGACCAGAAGGTGGAATTATATTTAGATTTAATCTAGATTCATTAGAAAGATAGGAATAGAATGGAACTTTCATTAGCCTTTTCGCCATGCCCAAACGACACGTACGCTTTTCACGCAATGATTAATGGTTTGGTTGATACAGAAGGATTAAAATTTAGATGCGAACTAGCTGATGTTGAACAATTAAACAACAGAGCTTTTAAAGGTGCTTACGATATTTGCAAGTTGAGTTACCACGCGTACTTCTATATTCTCGACAAATATATAATGTTAAGAAGTGGCTCTGCTTTAGGTTATGGTAATGGTCCCCTTTTTGTTATGAAGGCCAACAAAAAAATTGAAACCACTACACCCTTAATTGCAATTCCAGGAGAATATACAACTGCATCATTACTACTAAAAATAGCTTATCCTCAATATAAAAATACCAAAGCAATGATATTCTCATCTATTGAAAAGGCAATTTTAGATGAAGAGGTTGACGCGGGCATATTAATACACGAAGGAAGATTTACTTACCAAAGTAAAGGTCTTCAACTTATACGTGATTTAGGAGAATATTGGCAATACAGCTTTGACTTACCCCTACCATTAGGAGGTATTGCCGTAAAAAGAGAGCACCCGATAGAGTTACAACAAAAAATCGGGAGAGTACTACGTAGAAGTATCACATTTGCCAATATTAATCCAAATATATCTAAAGAGTTTATACATTCTAATGCTCAAGAACTCTCTCCATTGATTCAACAAAAACACATAGAATTATTTGTAAATAATAATACAATTGATATAGATAAAAAAGGTGTTGAAGCAGTAAAATTTATGTATAAAAAGTTCATTTTATAATAGATTATTTTTTACCTTTACGTTCATTTTAATTTTATCAAATATGAACCAAGAGATAATTCGGATTGAGGGGTTAAAAAAGATTTATAAAATGGGGAACCAGCAAGTAAATGCTTTGGATGGTGTTGATATTACTATATTACAGAATGAGTATGTCGCTATTATGGGGCCTAGTGGGAGCGGAAAATCTACTATGATGAACATCCTGGGCTGCTTAGATACTCCCACAGATGGCAAATATATTCTCAACGGTACAGATGTAAGTAAAATGAATGACAGTATGCTTGCTGATGTGCGAAATAATGAAATCGGTTTTGTTTTTCAATCATTCAATCTTCTTCCTCGATACACCTCTTTAGAAAACGTTGCACTTCCATTAATATATGCTGGAGTACCTAGGTATCAGAGAGAAGAGAAGGCTATTGAGGCTCTTACAAGTGTAGGTCTAGAGGAAAGAATGGAGCATAAGCCTAGTGAATTATCGGGAGGGCAAAGGCAAAGAGTAGCGGTAGCTAGAGCATTAATAAACAAGCCATCAATTATCCTAGCCGACGAACCAACAGGTAATCTCGATTCTAAAACATCAATAGATATAATGAATTTATTTAAACAGATTCACAACAATGGGAATACTGTAATTGTTGTTACACATGAAGAGGATATCGCAATGCACGCAAAAAGAATTATCAGACTAAAAGATGGTAAAGTGGAGAGTGATACAATTAATGAAAATTTTGTTTAATTAATCAAAAAATAATAGTATGAAAGTTTATACTAAAACAGGAGATAGTGGAACAACCTCGCTAGTTGGAGGTAAGAGAGTATTAAAAAGTCATCCACGAGTAGAAGCATATGGAGACGTAGATGAACTAATATCATTTATCGGGATAGTTATGTGTGACACACCGGGTGATTATGAGAAGTCGGCACTTAGAACTATTCAAGAGAGATTAATGTTTATAGCAGCTCATTTTGCTTCAGACGATTCTCCAAAGAAGATTAAAGAGATAAGTGAAGACGATATACTTTTTCTTGAGAAAGAGATCGACAATATGACAGACAAATTGCCTGAGCAAAAGGCATTTATATTACCAGGGGCGCCAAAGGTTGCTTCTGAATGTCACGTAGCTAGAACAATCTGCAGAAGATCTGAAAGACACGCGCTAGTAATAGTAGCTAATGAGACTCTAGATGATGACGCAGCTAAGAAGATAGAAATCTGTATAAAGTATCTAAACAGGTTGTCAGATTACCTATTTGTACTGGCACGATATTTATGCAAAGAACTTAATACAGAGGAAGTTTATTGGCTTCCTTAAAAAAAAAGTTTTTAATCTTAATATTTTAATATCTTTGCGACCTTTTTATAAGATATTTAATTACAATTTGTACCTAATAACTAAAATTTTTCAATATGTATTGGACATTAGAACTTGCATCCAAATTAGAAGACGCCCCATGGCCAGCAACAAAAGAAGAGCTAATTGATTACGCAACTAGATCAGGCGCACCACTAGAAGTTATAGAAAACTTAAATTATCTAGAAGATGATGGGGAAATCTATGATAGCATTGAAGAGATTTGGCCAGATTACCCAAGTAAAGAGGACTTCTTTTTTAACGAAGAGGAGTATTAATAATAAATTACAATGAAAATTATAATCGCCGGTGCTGGTGAGGTTGGTAGTCATCTTGCTAAAATGTTAAGCAAGGAATCTAATGATCTTACCATCATAGATAATGATTCTCAAAGATTAAGCAAAATTGCCGACATTGCAGATGTTGTTATCATAGAAGGTAGTCCAACATCTATAAGTACATTAGAGCAAGCTAGAGTTGAAGCTGCAGATCTTTTTATTGCCGTGAGTCCAGCACAAGAGCAAGATGTTAATCTAATTAGTGCTCTTCTTGCAAAAAAACTTGGAGCCAAAAAGGTTACTGCGCGTGTTAATAACATTGAGTACACTACAAACGATAATAAAGGCATATTCACAGAGATGGGAATAGACCTTCTGTTTTATCCAGAGAAGATTGCCTCATACGAGATTATTGATCTACTAAAGCAAACTGGTACAACAGAGTTTATGGAGTTTGGAAAAGGTATTCTTCAATTAGTTGCCTTTAGATTAGAAGAGGGAGCTCCACTTATAAAGAAATTAGTAAGTGATCTTGTATCAAGAGATGGAAAATTAAAATATAAAACTGTAGCAATTGCTAGAGGAGGTATTACTATCATTCCAGATCTTAATACAAAATTTCTTAAGAATGACCTTGTCTTTGTAATCTGTACAAGAGATGGAGTTCAAGAGGCAATAAGTTTTTCTGGAAAAAATGACATTGATATTAAAAGATTAATGATTGTTGGAGGTGGTAGAATTGGAGAGATGCTAGCAAAGAATATGCAAAATATTGTTGAGTTAGTAAAGATCATTGAGCAAGATGAGCATAAATGTGAACACTTAGCAGAAGAACTTGAAGATGTATTAGTCATAAATGGTGATGGTAGAAATACTGATCTTTTACTCTCAGAGGATGTCAAAAACATTGATGCATTTGTAGCTGTAACTGGCAATTCCGAAACAAATATTTTAGCTTGTGCTGCTGCAAAAAAGCTTGGAGTACCTAAAACAATTGCTGAAGTAGAGAACCTAGAGTACATCAAACTCGCAGAGGGTATGGGTGTTGATGCTATTATTAACAAGAAGTTAATTACAGCTGCACGTATATTCCGATTTACACTAAGCAACAAGGTTCGCTCTATTAAGTGCTTAAATGGTACAGATGCTGAAATATTAGAGTTTATTGTAAATCCCGATAGCGATATCACTGATAATACTTTAGGAAATATTAAGTTCCCAAAAGAGGCTATAATCGGTGGTATAATCCGTGGCAATGAGAGCTTTATAGCAACACCAGAAACAATTGTAAAGCCATACGACAGAGTAGTTGTATTTGCTCTACCACATATCTTATCTAAAGTTAATAAGTTTTTTATCTAAAAATTCAAGATAGATTATATGTAAAACAAAATAGTCCAACTGTTTGCCTAATTAACAAACAGCTGGACTATTTTCATATCAGTTAATCACTCTTATGAGTAGATTCAATTACTTCACATTCTGAGTAAAAAAATCATTTCCTTTATCATCTACTAGAATAAACGCTGGAAAATCAACCACCTCAATCTTCCAAATTGCCTCCATTCCTAACTCTGGATACTCAAGACACTCAACACTCTTAATATTCTCTTTTGCTAAAATTGCGGCAGGGCCTCCAATACTTCCTAGATAGAAACCTCCGTGTTTAGCACAAGCGTCTGTAACTTGCTTACTTCTATTACCTTTAGCTATCATAATCATACTTCCACCATTCTCTTGGAAAAGATCAACATAGCTATCCATTCTACCAGCAGTAGTTGGTCCAAAAGAGCCGCTTGGCATACCTTTAGGTGTTTTAGCTGGTCCAGCATAGTAGATTGGATGATTCTTCATATACTCTGGTAGACCTGCACCACTATCTATTCTCTCTTTTAATTTAGCATGAGCAATATCTCTACCAACTATGATAGTTCCATTTAATAATAAGAATGTAGAGACTGGATGTTTACCTAACTCCTCTAACACCTCAGCAATAGGACGGTTAAGATCTATTTTAACACCTCTTGTATGCGCAGATCCCGATAAATATTTAGCTGGAATTAAACGAGCAGGATTAGAATCCATTGTCTCAAGCCAGATACCATCTTTATTGATCTTTCCTTTAATATTTCTATCTGCACTACAACTTACTCCCATACCAACTGGACAAGAAGCACCGTGACGAGGTAGTCTAACAACTCTTATATCGTGAGCGAAATATTTTCCACCAAACTGCGCTCCTAAACCTATTTTTTGCGCGGCTTTTAATAATCTCTGCTCCATATCTAGATCTCTAAAGGCGTGACCTTTATCGCTTCCTTCAGTTGGAAGGGCATCATAATATTTAGTTGAAGCAAGCTTAACTGTTTTTAGATTAAGTTCAGCAGAAGTTCCACCCACAACAAATGCAATATGGTAAGGTGGGCAAGCCGCTGTTCCTAGAGATTTCATCTTATCAACTAAGAACTTCTCTAAATTGTCGGGAGTTAAAAGAGCTTTTGTCTCCTGATAAAGATACGTCTTGTTAGCTGATCCACCGCCTTTTGCAACAAATAAGAATTTATAATCATCACCATTAGTAGCATATATATCTATTTGTGCAGGTAGGTTATTTCCAGAGTTTTTCTCTTTATACATATCTAAAGCAATAGTCTGAGAATAACGTAAGTTGTCAGTAGTATAGGTATCAAAAACTCCATGAGAGATCGCAGATTCATCACCACCGCCAGTAAATACATATTGTCCCTTTTTAGCAACAATTGTAGCTGTGCCTGTATCTTGACAGAAAGGTAATTGCCCTTGAACAGAAACATTTGCATTAAGAAGCATTGTTAAGGCTACTGCTCTATCATTATCACTTGCTTCTGGATCATCTAAAATCTTTGCAACTTGCTCATTATGAGCAGGGCGAAGCATAAATGAAACATCGTGAAAAGCTTGACGAGTTAAAAGTCTAATACCTTCTGGATCAACCTTTAACATCTTTTTTCCTTCAAATTCAACCTCACTTACAAATTCATTAGTAAGTAGATGGTACTTTGTAGTGTCTGCTCCCAATGGGAACATTTCATTGTATTCAAATTCCATATCTTATTATTTTAAGTATTATTTTGTACTATTTTCTAATAAATAACTTCTCATAAACTCATTTAAATCTCCATCTAATACGGCGTTAGTATCTGATGTTTCATAGTTAGTTCTTATGTCTTTAACCATTTTATATGGATGTAGAACATAACTTCTAATTTGAGAACCCCACTCTATTTTTTTCTTCTGTCCCTCAAGCTCAGCCTGCCTCTCTCTCTTCTTTGATAGTTCAATCTCATAAAGGTGAGATTTAAGTATTCTAATGGCATTTTGCCTATTATCTAGTTGCGACCTTGTCTCAGTATTCTCCACTACAATTCCGCTCGGAATATGCCTTAACCTAACTCCTGTCTCTACTTTATTTACATTCTGCCCACCAGCTCCACTAGATCTAAAAGTATCCCATTCTATATCTGACGGATTAACTACAATCTCAATAGAATCATCAACTAGAGGATATACAAAAACGGAAGAGAAAGTAGTTTGACGCTTACCTTGGGCATTAAATGGAGATATTCTAACTAATCTATGAACGCCATTCTCAGCTTTTAGATAACCATAAGCAAAATCTCCCTCAAACTCTATAGTAACAGACTTAATTCCTGCCTCATCACCATCAATTACGTCATATACAGAAACCTTATAACCATTTCTCTCGCCCCATCTCACATACATACGCATAAGCATCATACTCCAATCATTGCTCTCTGTTCCACCAGCTCCAGAATTAATCTTTAGCAGCGCGCCCAGATTATCACCCTCCTCTCCTAACATACTCTTCATCTCAACCTCTGCCAAAAGCGTATCTATCCTCTTAACCTCAACGTCAATCTCTTGTTCAGTAGCTCCCATCTCAAATAATACTTCCAAATCTGAAAGCCCACTCTCAATAGAATCAATTGAATTTACCCAATATTTTAATCCCGATAATTTTTTAAGAAATAGCTCTGCCTCTTTTGGGTCATCCCAAAAGTCAGAAGCTGCGCTCCTAGCCGTATCCTTTTTTAATTGTTCTAGCTTAGCAGCATAGTCAAAGAGACCTCCTTAGCGCATCTAAACGCTCTCTAAAATCATACATATTACTCTCTGTATTAGATTTAATTTATATTATATGCAAAAATAATCTTTTTAATAAAATGTTAAAGTAATTTGTTTAATATCGTTACTATTTCGTCATAATCAAATCCCCTGCCCATAGCAAAACGGATAGCTTTAACCTTTTTCTTATAAATATCCTCTTCTCTATCTAAACTCTTAAGTTTCTGATCTAATATCCTAATTAGCACCTTATTATCACTCTGTTCTTTATCGGGATAAAAAGAATCAATTGACTCTTTTATTATATGTTTTGGCACTCTCTCTTTTGTCAAGTGAAATTCAATTTTTCTTCTCCCCCAACCACTGAGATTATACTTATCCTTTACATAAGCAGATGCAAAGCGGCTATTATCAACAAATTTATCTCTAATAAGATCATTTATTATCTCTTCACTCTCTTTATCATTTATCGCTTTAGAGAGGATATACCTATCTAACTTCCTCTGAATCTGCCCAGTAGAATATTCTCTTCTACTACAGTCGCTCTGTAATCTACTTAATATCTTATTTTTATCCATACTAGAAAGCATACCCAATGCTGGCATATACACCAACATTGTGATTATAATCAGACCAAAAAACATTAAGAGAAAGAGGTCCTACTCTAGTATCATAAGAGTACTCCAAGCCAAGTCCAATATAGTCCTCAGCACTACTTGATAACATTCCGCCTAATGTCTCATCTGTACGCAAATAATTTGCTTGCAGATAAACATAGTGATTTCCCCACATTTGCTTTCTTAAATCTAGCCTTGCTATTCCAACACTATTATCTACAAAAGTTGCATTGTTGAGCCCGATAAATGGAAGTTGTTGAGATAAATAACGCCCTGCTATTGTTCCTCCAATATAATTAACAAATGGAGCTTGATCAACAGGACCAATAAGTAATCTACTATAAAGTGTTGGAATTAATGCAAATGTTTTACCTAAAGATATAGCTCCTGTGAGATTAAGACCTAGTGAAGCAAAGTTTTCAAAATCTTCATCAAAATCAGTCTGATAAAAATTAGAACTTGCATCTATATATAAACCTCTTGTTGGAAAATGTTTTTTATCTCTATTATCCATTTTAGCTGTAACATAATAGCCAAAGTATATTTTACCATCTTGGTTTATTGAAATATCCTGATCATCAGGTTGAGGAGCATTATTATTTTCATAGTTATAATGCTCAAATTTAACACCTGCTGTAAAATCAAAATTTCTCATATATAGATTTGAAATACCTATATCCAATTTATTACTTACAAACTCTAAATAATTATCATCCGCAGTATTTTTTCTATAAATATCCATATCTCTCTTCTCAAATGTATATGACGACGAGAACCTTGCAAATCGTGTAGGAGTATATGAATATCCTATATTAACAAAGGGATTAAAACTAATCTCTCCATTTATCCACCCTTTTGACCCCATTAATCTATTCTCCCTTATTCCCAAATGCAATAATATTGACGCAACCTCCTCTGAATCTACTCTAACTCCAATTCCCAACTCATTTGCAGCACCTTTTCTCAGATCAAAAAACAGATTATATTCGTTTGTATCGGGAATATTCTCTAATCTATATGTAACTGATTCAAAAGAGTTTGTCCCCATAATTAGCGAGATTACAGAGTTAATATCATGCCCAGACATAGTAATATTACTCTCTTTTATTCTCGATATTCTCTCTATCCATTGAATTTCAACTTCATTAATTCCTTCATAATAGATATTTTTAACCATAAAAGTATCTCTATTTATATCGGTTGCTTTTGGGGCATTAAGCATATTTGATCTATCTCTCTTTCCTACTTTTTTTACAAGCTCTCTGATCTCATTTCTCATCTTATCTCCAGCAATGTAACCATTTACAGTTAGAGAATCTGTAGCATCATTATTAAAACTATAAGTGGAGTAACCCGTCACATCTGGTTTAATTAACACATCTACATCACTTAAGTTTTTTAGATACTGTTCATTACCTGTTAAACCTATTAATTGGCTTAATACCTGTGTTATTGATTTTAACTCTTCTGGTTTTGCCAAATCACTCTGTATATCTACGCCTATAACAATATCTGCACCCATCTCTCTAGCAACATTAACAGGAAAATTATTTACAACACCTCCATCAACGTATACATTGCCATCAATATTTGTTGGAGAGAAAACCCCGGGTATAGCCATACTTGCTCTCATAGAGACTGGTAAGTTTCCATCAGATAAAACCTTAGCCTCACCTGTTGCTAAATCAGTCACTATACAAGCAAATGGTATAGGGAGATCTTTAAATTTAATTAGACCTTGATAACCTACTGATAAATCAGTCATTAGATTTAAGATATTTTGACCACTAATTAAACCTCCCGGAATAATAAACTCAACTGAAGACCCATCTTTAGAATCTAGGAAATTGGGTTGAAAAGGTACATTCAATAGATATTTAGCATCATATATTTTCTTATCAAAAGAGGCATCTTTCCTTAGAGTATTATCACTTAAAAGATAGTCCCAATTAATATTAGAGACTATTGAGTCTAACTGATTAGCATTATACCCCATTGAGTACAGACCACCTATAATTGCTCCAATACTTGTTCCAACAATCATATCTATTGGCACACCCTCCTCCTCTAAAACTTTAAGAACACCAACGTGTGCTGCTCCTTTAGCGCCTCCACCACATAACACCAATGCTATTTTTGGCCTATTTACACTACTCCTCACAGAATTGTCTTCAATTGTATCTTTCTCTGTACCAAAAGTATACACAGCTTTACCACTTACACTATTAGAAAACAACGTAAATAGCAACAGTAAAAAAAATACTCCTGAATATAATCTGTCCATTCTATAGAAATTAAATTCCCTATTATTTTTGTTTATTCTCTTTTGCAGCTAGCATTCCGCAAGCAGCAAAAATATCCTCTCCTCTCGACGCCCTTATTGTTGCTGTAATACCAGCGCTATTTAACCTATCCCTAAAGGCCTCTATTACCGGCATTGGAGATGGTGCAAGTGTTGAATCTGGTATTGCGTGAAACCTAATTAAATTAACTCTACACTCCAATCCTCTCAACATTTTAGAGATCTCATCTGCGTGCTTCTTTGTGTCATTAATTCTGTCAAACATAATATACTCAAAGCTAACTCTCCTTTGCCCTGTAAAATCATAATCCCATATTTGATTCATAGTCTCTTCAAGCGGAAATGCCTTCTCCATAGGCATTAATTCTAACCTCTGCTCAGAATATGCATTATGTAAACTTATAGCCAAGTGTGCTTTACTCTCATCTAAAAATCTTTTGAGAGGAGATACTTGATCATTACTTCCTATTCCTCTGTTAATCCCAATTGTGCTCAGCGTTATCCTCCTTGGGCTCCAAGCAAATCCCCACTCAGCAGTTAATATCTCAATTGCCTTTAATACATTATCTATATTATCGAGAGGTTCACCCATCCCCATAAACACTGTATTTGTAAGAATACTACACTCGTCAACTGCAATATATTGAGATATTATCTCTGCAACAGTAAGATTACCCTTGAATCCTCCTTTTCCTGTCATACAGAAATCACAAGCCATTTTACATCCTGCCTGCGAAGAGACACATAAAGTTGCTCTCTCTTTATCGGGAATCATTACCGCTTCAATAGCACCTCCCGTAGATAACGGAAAAAGATACTTTTTTGTTCCATCAGTTGATATTTGAACATTAGAATATTCTAATAGCCCAACTTGATAATTTTCTGTTAATTTTTCACGTGCAACCTTTGACAAATTAGTCATTTGATCTATACTTTTAACACGTTTTTTATATAACCAATCTGCAATTTGCTTACCTGTAAACCCAGGAAGACCGAGCCCTAAAGCTATCATCTTCAACTCATTGGGATCTTTTCCTAATAAATTCTCTTTCATATTCATAAACTAAGTTGTAAAGTTACCAATATTTTTTAAAAACTTAAGTGAGCTATGTATAGATTTTGTTAAACTCATTTTTTTTTTACTGCATATTTACTTACTTTTGTTTTTTATTTATTAACATTTAAGGAGACAGAATTATGGCTAAAGAAAATGCGGAAGTAAAGGGGAATGAGGCGAATTTGGAGAAGTTAAAAGCATTACAAGCAACTCTTGATAAGATTGAAAAAGATTTTGGAAAAGGGACTATTATGAAGTTGGGAGACAAGCCTGCTTGGGACGTATCAACAATTCCAAGTGGTTCTATCGCACTAGATCACGCTTTAGGAATAGGAGGTTATCCAAAAGGTAGAGTTATTGAAATATATGGTCCAGAGAGTAGTGGTAAAACAACTCTTGCAATTCACGCTGTGGCACAAGCTCAAAAATCAGGAGGTATTGCCGCTATTATTGATGCAGAGCACGCTTTTGATAGAACTTATGCAAAAAAATTGGGAGTTAACGTAGATACTCTATTAATATCTCAGCCAGATAATGGTGAGCAAGCTCTTGAGATTGCTGATAGCTTAATCAGATCTGGAGCAATTGATATTATTGTAATAGACTCTGTAGCAGCATTAACGCCTAAAGCAGAGATTGAAGGAGAGATGGGTGATTCCAAAATGGGATTACAAGCTCGTTTAATGAGTCAAGCTCTTAGAAAATTAACTGGTAATATTAGCAAAACAAATACTTGTTGTATCTTTATTAATCAGCTACGTGATAAAATAGGTGTTATGTTTGGGAACCCAGAGACAACTACTGGTGGTAATGCTTTAAAGTTCTACTCTACTATGAGATTAGATGTAAGAAGAACTACTCAACTTAAAGATGGAGATGAGGCAATGGGTAGCAGAACTAGAGTTAAGGTTGTTAAGAATAAGATGGCTCCACCTTTTAGAAAGGCTGAGTTCGATATCCTATTTGGAGAGGGAATCTCTAAAATAGGCGAGATTATTGACCTTGGTGTTGAGTTTGGAATAGTTAAGAAGAGCGGAAGCTGGTTTAGCTATGGCGAGAGTAAACTTGGGCAAGGTAGAGATGCTGTAAAAAATATATTAACAGACAATCCAGAGTTGGCTGAGGAGATTGAAAATAAAATCAGAGAGGAGATTGCTAAAGTTAACGACTAAGCAATAATCACTTAATTATAAAGACATTACCAGAGCACCAAACATCTTTTTAAGATGCTGGTTGTTCTGGTTTCTTTTTAGATTTAGTGCTCTTTTTCTCACCCTTATTTTCTCCGCCCCCCTTCTCACTCTTGTCCACCACCTTCTCTACTGTAATTGCCTTTGCTGAAGAGTATTTTACTTGCTGCACAATCTCTCCTACCATCAATTTTAGCTCTTTCATAAACTCTGCTACATTATATTCTCCAGCCTCAATTTGACGCAATTTTTTCTCCCAAAGTCCAGTCAATTCTGCCGATTTTAATAGGTCGTTCTCAATTACACCTATCAATTCAACACCCGTAGCAGTTGCCAAAATCCTCTTTTTATCTCTCTTAATATATTGTCTCTTGAAAAGTGTCTCAATAATATTTGCACGAGTAGATGGGCGACCGATACCATTCTCTCTCATAAGATCCCTTAATTGCTCATCCTCAACCTGTTTACCAGCTGTCTCCATAGCTCTCAACAAATCTGCCTCAGTATAATATTTTGGAGGAGTAGTCTGTTTCTCTTGCAATTGAGGCTCGTGAGGCCCTCTTTCTCCTTTTTCATAAAGTGGCAAAACATTCTCCTCGCTCTGTTTCTCAGTATTAGAGGCAAAAATAACTCTCCAAGCTGGGTCAACTATCTGTTTTCCTGTAGCTTTAAATTGCTCCTCATCTACCTTTGACATCACAGTTGTATTTGCAACTATACAGTCGGGATAGAAAACTGCAATAAATCTGCGAGCAATTAGATCATAAACTCGCTTTTCGTCGGGAAGCATATCATAAGTGAAGAGCCCAGTAGGGATAATCGCGTGGTGATCAGTAATCTTTTTATCATTAAAAACTTTAGTAGATTTTCTAATCTTACTACCCTCTAGAATAGGTTTAATTAACTCTTGGTAAGGCTTTAATCCCGATAAAATTTTTGGCACCTTTGCATACTGATCATTAGGCAAAAAGTTTGTATCAACCCTAGGATATGTAGTTAATTTCTTTTCATAGAGAGATTGAATCGTTTTTAGAGTATGCTCTGCTGAGAAATTGAATTTCTTATTACATTCAACCTGCAAAAGAGTTAAATCGAATAATTTAGGTGGATGCTCTGTCCCTTTTTTCTTCTCCACACTAACAATCTCCATCTCCTTATCTTTTATCCGCTCAATTACCTGCTGTGCCTCCTCTACAGTTGTAAATTTGCCTTTTATAGATGAGAAAGTTCCATCGCGATAAATACTCTTTATTTCCCAATATGTTTGCGGTATAAAGCTCTCAATATCTCTCTGCCTCTGCACAACAAGAGCCAATGTAGGGGTTTGCACCCTCCCGATAGAGAGTACATTTTTTCCAGAACCATACTTTAGGGTATATACGCGCGTTGCATTCATTCCCAAAAGCCAATCTCCTATTGCCCTTGCAGAACCCGCAGCGTAAAGTGTTTCAAAATCTGCACCATCTATCAGTTTTTCAAATCCCTCTTTTATAGCCTCTTCTGTCAAAGATGAGATCCAAAGACGCTTTATAGGAATGCTACACTTTGCTTTTGTGAGCACCCATCTCTGGATAAGCTCACCTTCCTGCCCAGCATCACCACAATTAATCACCATCTCTGATTTTTTCAACAGCTCTTCAATTGTCTTAAATTGCTTTTGAACACCCTGATTATCAATCAATTTTATCTTAAATTTAGGTGGAATCATAGGAAGTGTTGGAAGGCTCCAACGTTGCCAGACAGGAGTATAATCTCCTGGCTCTTGAAGTGTACATAAATGGCCAAAAGTCCACGTTACATAGTACCCGTTCCCCTCTAAATATCCATCTCTTCTTATATTTGCGCCAATAATACTCGCTATCTCTTTAGCAACACTTGGCTTCTCTGCAATACATACTTTCATTTATATCTTTTATTGGCTACAAAAATAGTCTTTTTTTTGATTGTAATTTTCACTCAAAAAAGATTATTTTTGCGTAATATTTGAAAAAAAGGATAGTAATATTTTTAATAAAGCACTAAAAATATGAGTGATAATAGGATTAAAGAGGCACAAAAAGTTACATTGGTAGGCTTTTTATTAAATTTAGTTTTAAGTATTGGTAAAATCATTGCAGGAATATTTGGTAAAAGTGCAGCAATGCTAGCCGATGGTATACATTCATTATCTGATTTTATCACAGATGTTATCGTCATACTATTTATAAGAATTTCAAATAAAGAGAGCGATCACGACCACTCTTATGGGCTGCTTTAATCTCGATAATTGTAAAAGAGTTTCTTTATCATTACACAATTAGAGTTGGAAAGAGAATAAATAGTCAAGTTGTAATTGCTAATGCTTGGCACCACAGAACCGATTCATTCTCATCTATTGGAACTGCTTTGGGAATATCTGGCGCTATATTTTTAGGAGAACAATGGAGAATTTTAGATCCAATTGCTGGTATGCTCGTATCACTTCTAATAATTAAGGTAGCATACGATTTAGCTAAACCTAGTATGGATGAATTATTAGAAAAGACACTTCCAGAAGAGGTCTGTAACACCATAAAAGAGATCATCTCCAGCAACCCACAAGTTGTTGATTATCATAAATTAAGAACACGAAAAATAGGCAACAACTTTGCAATAGATGTACATATTTTACTCAATAAGAATATGAGTTTTGAGGAGTCTCATAATATCACAAATGAGATTGAAATAAAGATGACAGAGACATTTGGTGCTAACACCCATATTACCATACACGCCGAGCCTGTAGAATAGCTTAAGATTAGTGTTATAAAGTATCTTATATATTTAAAGATTATTCTTTATTTTTATTTATCTTTGTTATAAGATATGGATTTACTAACACTTTTAATTTTAACCCTATGCTCAAAAAAATTAGAGTAATTTTAGCAGTATTTGCAATTGCGTGCACTTCACTGCTATTTTTAGATTTTACAGGCGCCATTCATAAGTGTCTTGGATGGTTAGCAGAGATACAGCTCGTACCTGCTATTTTAGCCCTTAACTTTGGAGTTATTATATTTTTAGCTCTACTGACCCTACTGTTTGGACGACTCTATTGTTCAATCATCTGCCCTCTAGGAATCTATCAAGATTTAATTGCAAAACTTAATAAGATTCTATACAAAAGAAAGAGCAAAAAGCTCCCTTACTCCTATTCACCTGCCAAATCAATCTTAAGATATAGCTTCTTAGGGCTATTCATCATTGCAATGGTACTTGGAGTTAGCGCAGTTGTCTCTATTTTATCTCCTTATGCTGCTTATGGTAGAATTGCTAACAATTTCTATTTACCAATATGGCAATTTGGAAATAATATATTAGCATACTTTGCAGAGAGAGCAGATAGCTATGCTTTTTATGAGACAGAAATATGGATTAAGAGTATCCCGACATTTGTTCTAGCCGCCGTAACATTAATTTTAGTAACTGTTTTAGCAATGAGAAGCGGCAGAACCTATTGTAATACAATCTGCCCAGTTGGAACATTCTTAGGATTAGTTTCTAAATTCTCAATCTTTAAGATTACTTTAGATAAAGAGAAATGTAACAACTGCTCTGTATGTTCAAAAGTATGTAAATCTTCTTGCATAGATTACAAGAATCACTCTGTTGACCATTCAAGATGCGTTGCTTGTATGAACTGTATAGGTAAGTGCCATAAAAATGCTATTGAATATAAATTTTCTTATGGCAAAAAAGCTATTGAAAGCAATACAACCGCTGTTTCTCAAGATAAAATGGAGATGAAAGAGGAGAATAAGAATCTTAGAAGAAGTTTTATAGCAGTAGGCTCTCTATTTGCGTACTCTGCCGTTAAAGCTCAGGCTCAAAGAAAAGTTGAGATGAAAATGGATGGAGGTTTAGCTTTGATTGTAGATAAAGTTCCCATTAAACGAAAGACTAAAATAACTCCTCCTGGTTCACTTAATGATAGAAATATGAACAGAAATTGTAATGCGTGCCAGCTATGCGTTACTGCTTGCCCTAATGGAGTATTAAAACCTTCAACCTCTTTGAGTGACTTTATGCAGCCTAGCCTCACCTTTGAGAAGGGCTATTGCCGCCCTGAGTGTACAAAGTGCTCAGAGGTTTGTCCATCCAATGCTATTAGCCCTATAAATGATGCTGAAAAATCTTCGATAAAGATTGGTACAGCTAAATGGATACCAAAACACTGCGTTGTTGCAACTAAAGATGTAGATTGCGGTAACTGTGCACGTCATTGCCCTAATGGAGCTATTCAAATGGTAAAATCAAATGCCGCTAGATTTAACTCTAGATTGGTTCCTGCAATTGATCCTGAACGTTGTATCGGTTGCGGCGCTTGCGAATATGTATGCCCAGCAAGACCAAATGTAGCAATTTACGTAGAGGGTGTAACAGATCATAGATTCATTTAATAGAGTAGAATTATGTTAAAAAATAAGAATAAAATAGTTCGTAGAGATTTTATTAAAATCTTAGGAGGTACAACCGCTGTGGCTCTTACTGGTTGTGGCAGCGCGCAAGAGTCTAAAAGCAACTCTTCTAATGAGGTACCTACAGATAAAATGGTATTAACTGATATTTCAACTACTGGAGATAAAATATCACTTTTAGGTTATGGCTGTATGCGTTGGCCACTTTTACCATCTCCAGCTCCTGATGGAAACGTAGTAGATCAAGAGGCTGTAAATAAACTTGTTGACTATGCAATTGAGCACGGAGTTAACTACTTTGACACATCTCCTGTTTATCTACAAGGTTGGTCTGAAAGAGTTATGGGAGTAGCGCTAGAAAAATACCCTAGGGATAAATATTTTATTGCAACCAAATTATCAAATTTCTCTAAAACCACTTGGGATAGAGAATCTTCTCTACAAATCTACAAGAATTCATTTGAATACTTAAAGGTAGATTATATTGACTATATGCTACTTCACTCTGTAGGTAATGGCGGAATGGAGACATTTAAACAGAGATATCTAGATAATGGCATTCTTGATTTCTTAATAGAAGAGCGAGCGGCTGGACGTATAAAGAATTTAGGCTTCTCATTCCACGGAGATATTGAGGTTTATGACTACTTATTATCGCGACACGACGAAATTAAATGGGATTTTGTACAGATTCAGGTAAATTATGTAGACTGGAAATATGGAAACCAACTGAATGCTATGAATGCAGACGGAGAATATCTTTATAATGAGCTATTTAAGAGAGATATCCCATCTATTATTATGGAGCCACTATTGGGTGGCAGACTAGCGAATTTGCCAGAACATCTTAAAGTTATGCTAAATGAACAAGAACCAGAAAAATCAATAGCATCTTGGGCATTTAGATATGCAGGTTCATTCCCTAAAGTTTTAACTGTATTAAGCGGTATGACCTATTTAGATCATCTTCAGGATAATATAAAAACTTATTCTCCTTTAGTTCCTATCACAAAAGAGGAGGATGAACTACTTGCGGATGTTGCCAAGTTATATGTAGCTGAGAATACAATAGCTTGTAATGATTGTAAATACTGTATGCCTTGCCCATTTGGTATAGACATCCCAGCTATTTTACTACACTACAACAAGTGTATTATAGAGGATAATATCCCTGCCGACAAGATGGATGAAAAGTATGCAAAGCAGAGACGCGCATTCCTAGTTGGATATGACAGAAGTGTACCAAAACTTCGTCAAGCAGATCTATGTATTGGTTGCAAAGAGTGTAATATTCACTGCCCTCAAAACATCGATATTCCAAAAGAGATTCATAAAATCTCTGCCTTTGTTGATAATCTTAAGAGAGAAGGGGCACTATAAATAGACCAATTCGCGAAACCCCGTTTCGTATATTTCCCTAAATAAAAACATTCCAATTATCTATTTAAATATTAGACAATTGGAATGTTTTTTATATTCCTGTTGGAGTCAATGCTTATTCAAAGCACCGTCCTAATCTACTTCACTGGCTTAACTTTATATCCTTTATCTTTTAAGAGTTCAATAACCCCATTTTTACCAGGCAGATGACCTGCCCCTACAGCAATAAATGTTGGAGCCTTTGGTAGAATCTCAGATAACTGTTCAACCCAATCTATATTTCTATTATCTAACATTATTGCCTTCTCCTCCTCATTCATACCAGCATCGTCAAACTGCTTATAAAGCTCTTTTATATCGTGATCATAATAAGCGTCAATCATTTTTTGCGACACCTCTTCTAGCCCCATCTCTATTGACAACATTAAAGCCTCTGCTTGTTCCTTCAATGGAGTATTAAACAATATCTTTGACTGTTGATCCAGTGTTTCAAAGCCATAAACACTCATATTATTTTCGGCGGCCTTAACTTGTAGCGCATCATCTACAAGTTGTCCCATATCAGCAGGTGATAATTTTAATTGTTTTACCCCAATCATCATAGCAAGTTGCGCTGATAAAGCCATTGGTTTCATATTCTTTAACATATCTACACTGAACCCAATATGTTTCTTTATTGTAGAGTCCAATATTTTATACTCCTCTGGCGTAAATAGATCACTCAACAGAGTATCTTGAGGAAGCATCATAGCCGCCATAAGCTTTTGCATCTCCTCTGGATCTTTAAGACTACTCATATTCATTTCTCCGTAGAATTGAGTACAAGAGCTGAATGCCTCATCAAAACCATCAATATTGTCACATATAGAGACTGGAGCTGTATGCATAGTTCCTAAAATATAAGAGGGCTTCTCTAAGCCATTACCTGAAATTTTCCAAAGTAATTGAGCATTGCAAATTACCGAGAAGAATAGTAGCACTGTTAGCAGTAATGTTTTTTTCATACGAATATTTTTAATTAGTTATTAATTTCTATATTTTTTGTTCTCTATAATATTGTAATTTTCTTTGTTAGACTAACTTTTTTGAATAAACTTACATTTTAATGCTAAAAAATAGATTTTATGGATTGATCCAAAACTTTTCAAAATCGATCAGGTAAAATGCAAAAAAAGCTTAAGATTTTACTCTTAAGCTTTTTCTGTGCGGGCAAAGGGACTCGAACCCCCACGCCTCTCGGCACCAGATCCTAAGTCTGGCGCGGCTACCAATTACGCCATGCCCGCTTATCGTTGCGTTTGGGATTGCAAAGATAGATATATTTTTTAATTATCCAAATAAAAATAAAAAAAAGCTTGCCTAAAATTTAAGCAAGCTCTCTCTTCAAAATAACAAAAAATCTAATTGTAAAATTAAAAGTTAAAAATTAATATATTTTTTACTTCCATTTAACCATACATTTGCACAAAGATAGTATTTATTTATCAAAATACAACAAAAATCACCAATCACATAGAAGATAGAAGTTTTTTTCTTTTGTTATCCTAAATAATTTTGTTAATTTTGATATGAATATAAAACAAAAACACATTTTTATGAAACATTTTTTAATTATTTTAGCTTTTATGCTATCTACTACCGCCTTTGTTAATGCACAGGAGAATTCAACACCTAAATCAAACAAAGATAAACTTGTACTTATTTTAAGTAGTGACGACCCTATGGTAGCTCAAAGAGTAGCACTAATGTACTCACACGCAGCAAAACGTAATGATTGGTTCAAAGAGGTTACACTAGTTATATGGGGACCTTCTGCAAAAATGGTTGCAACAAACCAAGAGATACAAAAAAGAATTAAACAAATGATGAAAGATGGTATCCCTGTAAAGGCTTGTATTGCTTGCACTAACGGCTACGGAGTTACTGATCAACTTAAAGAGCTAGGTATTGAGGTCATTCCTATGGGAATACCTCTAACAAACTATCTTAAAGAGGACTACAGTGTATTAACTTTCTAATTATGAAATATATTTAATGAAAGTAAAGTTATTAGCAATTTTCACTTGCATCCTTTGGGGGTCAGCTTTTGCAGGGGCTAAGATAGGGTTTGAATATATGCCTCCCATTTTATTATCTGGAATGAGATTTATGTTAGCTGGTGCGTTGCTAATACCTTTTATACTCTATAAAAAAGTTGAAATATTCACTTCAATAAAGAATAATTGGCAATTTATGACACTATTTGCCTTTACTCAGACCTTTTTGCAGTATGGATTATTCTTTATTGGATTGAATAGATTACCAGCAGATATTGCCGCCATAATAATTGGACTAGGGCCACTCTTTGTAGCAATTATGGCACACATAACCCTACAGAATGATAAAATTACACCTAGAAAGATATTCTCAATATTATTAGCTATTTCTGGCGTTGTATTTATAAGTATTAGCAAAGGCAATAACTCTCAAGATAGTACTGGATTCTATATTGGGGTGCTACTCTTACTTTTTAGCAATCTATTGGGCGGATATGCCAATATTATGGTAGCAAAATATAAACAGCCACTATCCCCTATTTTACTAACATCTTTTGCAAATTTCTTAGGGGGTGTTTGCTTGTTTATTGCAGGAGTGTTTATTGAAACATTTCCAAGTGAAAAATTACCAATTGGCTTCTACGGCTCACTAATATGGCTTGCAACAATCTCTTCAGTCTCCTTCTCAATTTGGTACACGATTCTAAAGAGACCAAATATAAAAGTATCTGATTTAAATATGTGGAAATTTATAATCCCGATAACAGGATGCGTCCTTAGTTGGTTAATTGTTCCGGGGGAGTCCCCAAACAAAGCATCTATTATCGGGATAATAATTATTACAATTGCGCTGCAAATATATCAGCAGCCTAAATTATTCTCATTCGGCAGGAATTATATCTCTTCCAAAAGGGGTAAAAGCTAGTGGCATCAATTTAAAATGTTGCATTCCAAATGGAATTCCTATAATTGTTATGCACAAAATTGCACCAAAGAATAGGTGAGATAATGCTAAACTGATACCACCTGTTAAAGCCCATATTATATTAACTATAACATATAAACACCCACCGGCCCTATCGCTAGCAACACTTGTATATCCAAAAGGCCATAAAGCTAGAGTTCCTAACTTGAATAGCTGAACGCCAAATGGTATACCTATGATAGTAATACACAGTAGCAGGCCGCCAATAAAGTACCCTAAGGCGGTAAAAAGACCGCCAAAGAGTAACCATAAAATGTTTCCTAAAATATTCATTTTTACCTGTAAGATTAATCTATAGAATTGAGAAGGCAACCGTTAATCCAGCCATAACAATTGAGACCATACTCATTAATTTTATCAATATATTAAGTGATGGTCCTGATGTATCTTTAAATGGATCGCCTACCGTATCTCCAACAACTGTAGCCTTGTGAGTATCAGAACCTTTACCTCCAAAATTTCCCTCTTCTACATACTTTTTAGCATTATCCCAAGCTCCACCTGAATTTGCCATAAAGATTGCCAATACAAAGCCACTACTAAGTCCACCTACAAGCAGACCTAATACGCCAGCTACTCCAAAAACAACACCTACCAAAATAGGAACAATAATTGCCAATAAAGAAGGGAATAACATCTCTCTTTGAGCCCCTTTAGTTGAAATCTCCACACAACGAGCATAGTCTGGCGTTCCTGTGCCATCTAAGATTCCTTTAATTTCGCGGAATTGACGTCTCACCTCCTCAACCATACTCTGAGCCGCTCTACCTACTGCATTCATAGTAAGACCACAGAATACAAATGCCATCATAGCACCAATAAAGATTCCAATTAATACTTTTGGATTCATTAACGTCACTTGATAATATTCCATAAAATCGGGAATTGTAGCCTCTGTAACTTTAACTGCTCTACCAGCTACATCAATAAATTCTTGTCCAATATGAGTCAATCCTATCTTAACCTCTTCAATATATGAAGCCATAAGAGCCAAAGCTGTAAGTGCCGCAGACCCTATTGCAAAACCTTTACCTGTAGCAGCAGTAGTATTTCCAAGAGCATCTAAAGCATCTGTTCTTTGACGAACGTGTGGTGGCAATCCACTCATCTGAGCATTTCCTCCAGCATTATCTGCAATAGGCCCATAAGCATCTGTCGCAAGAGTAATTCCCAATGTAGATAACATACCTACCGCAGCAATACCAATTCCATACAGACCAATAGATAAATTCTCTGCCGATAGCATATTTGACAAATCAAAGTTTGTTGCACATAAGAATGCAAGAATTATCGCGACAGCAATTGTTACAACAGGAATAGCAGTTGATAACATACCTAATCCTAATCCCGATATAATTACAGTTGCAGGGCCTGTTTGAGCACTTTCTGCTACCTTCTGCGTTGGTTTGAATGTATGCGAAGTATAGTATTCTGTCCCCTGACCTATTATAATACCTGCTAAAAGACCTGTAATTACAGAGAATGAAAGACCCATCCAGTTCTCTATTCCTAAGAAATATAAGATAGCAAAGGTTGCTACAGCAATAAGAACTCCACTTACATTAACTCCAAAACCCAATGCCCCAAGAAGTTGCTTCATACTTGCCCCCTCTTTTGTTCTAACTATAAAGATACCTATTACAGAGAGAGCAATTCCAACTGCAGCAATCAACATTGGAGCCAAAACTGCATTTAGTTGAGTTACGCCTCCAACAGCCGAGAAAGCAGCTGCTCCTAAAGCTGCAGTCGCCAATATAGATCCACAATAGCTCTCATAGAGGTCTGCTCCCATACCAGCTACGTCACCCACATTATCACCTACATTATCCGCAATAGTTGCCGGATTTCTAGGATCATCCTCTGGAATACCTGCCTCTACTTTTCCAACAAGATCAGCCCCAACATCAGCCGCTTTTGTATAAATACCACCTCCAACACGCGCAAAAAGAGCCTGAGTAGACGCACCCATACCAAATGTAAGCATAGTCGTTGTAATTATTACTAATTTTTGACCACCTTCTGTTGGCTCAAAATAGTCTAATATTAAATACCAAATAGAGATATCTAAAAGCCCCAATCCCACAACAGATAATCCCATAACAGCACCTGATCGGAAAGCAACTTTAAGCCCTTTATTTAGTGACTCTGACGCAGCTTGTGCGGTACGAGCCGACGCATAGGTAGCTGTCTTCATTCCAATATAGCCCGCTATTCCAGAGAATAATCCTCCCGATAAAAATGCACCTGGCACCCAAGGGTTCTGAACCCCAAATCCATAAGCTAATATTGAAAAAAAGATTACTAAAATAAAAAATATCCATCCAACAACTTTATATTGTTGGTAAAGATATGCCATTGCCCCTTTTCTAACGTGGTCAGCAATTTCAATCATTCTATCAGATCCTTCTGATTGTTTTTTCATTTGCACAAAGAAGTAGCGTGCGAAGACTAGCGCCAAAATAGATGCAAAAGGCACTATCCAAAAAATAGTTGGAATGTTCATAGTTCAAATATTGTTAATTAAATACGAATTACATATTTACGTACTCTCGTAACACAAATATAGCATTTTAAGAGCAAAAAGTGTTACATTTTTTAATTTAATTATATTTTAAAATAGGTTGAATCTTCTTAACTTTGCTCTATGAAAAAGATTGCAATCATAGGGGGAGGTGCAGCAGGTTTCTTTGCTGCAATAAATATAAAAATGGCTATACCATCGCTTGATGTCACTATTTACGAATCCCACAGAAGAGTTCTTACCAAAGTTGGCATATCGGGAGGCGGCAGATGCAATCTCACAAATTCATTTGCTCAAATATCTAATCTATCCAAAGCATACCCAAGAGGGGATAAACTAATCAAAAGAGCATTTAATATTTTTGACTACAAAGATACCTTTGAGTGGTTTCAAAATATAGGTATAAGATTGGTAACACAAGATGATGAATGCGTCTTTCCGCGTTCACAAGACTCACAGGAGATAATTGACAAATTCTTACAGTTATCAAAAGAGTTAGGAGTAAAAGTTGAGTGCAATCACAAAATCACTCATATTAAAAAGGAAACAGATACATTTTATCTCCAAGTAAACAACGATCCCAACAGCAATATATCTGCCGACATTGTACTAATAACAACTGGAGGATATCCACACATAGATAAATACAATATTTTTAGTAGTATCCCGATAAAAATAGTCCAACCTGTACCATCCCTTTTTAGCTTTAATATTGCAGACAAAAAACTAAAAGAGCTTATGGGGATAGTTATTCCAGATACAATCGTAGGAATACAGGGCAGCAAAATAAAAGCAGATGGAGCACTACTTATCACTCACTGGGGAGTAAGTGGACCTGCTATCCTTAAGTTATCATCCTACTCTGCTAGGGAATTAAAAGACAACAATTACAAAGGCAATCTGATTATCAACTGGATAGGTGTTGGAAATGAGGAGCTTGTTAGAGATTCAGTCTCTAAATCTATTCAAGATGGAGAGAAGAAATTTATCGGGAATATAAAAATTGGAAATCTAACCAATAGAGTATGGGAGCATATTTTACAGAGGGCAGATATATCTACTAAGCAGCCTTGCAGCGAGATAGGAAGTAAAGGTGTAAATAGAATTGTGGCTAAACTAACCTCGGATGAGTACCCAATAAGCGGAAAATCAACCGATAAAGAGGAGTTTGTTACTTGTGGTGGCATCTCTTTAAGCAGCATAAATATGTCTACCTTAGAGGCAAAAGAGTGCAATAATCTCTACTTTGCTGGAGAAATTTTAGATATAGATGCAATAACTGGAGGGTACAATTTACAAGCCGCTTGGAGCACTGCATATACTGTAGTAAAATCAATTATTGATAGAATTAATTCGGAGAATAACCCCGCTAAACAATAGGTATATTAGCATCCCCTTCAATCCACCTCATAAAATCTGGGATTTTAACTCTACTAACATATATATCATGCTGATTTTGAGGCACTAAATTAACCTTCAATCTGCTACTAAAATGTTTTGAGATAGATTTAATAGAATTTATGGAACCAATATAGGCTCTCGATAATCTAAAGAATTGATTTGGATCCAACATTCCTCCCAACATATCTAAAGACATATCTATAACATACTTTTGATTTGAGTGAGTTACAAGATATGTGCTTTTATCTTCTGAATAGAAATATGCAACATCATCAATATTTATTATCAATATTTTATCACCTATTTTTACAGCAAATCTTTTCTTATATTTTTTAGATTCTCCTGCACTTGCATTCTCTAAATTTACAGAATTAAATTGCGTTGCAACTCTATTTCTACATCTTAATACAGCCTCCTTTAACTCATCAAAATCAATTGGTTTTAAGAGATAATCTATACTACCCGCTTTAAACGCCTGTATAGCATATTGATCATAAGCTGTAGTGATAACTACATTGGAAACAAAATTTGTTCGTTTAAATATTTCAAAACACTTTCCATCAGATAATTCAACATCCATAAAAATTATATCTGCCTTATTTTCAGGATCATTTAACCATTTAACACTCTCCTCTACGGAGTCTAATCTCCCGACAATAACAATGTCGTCAAAATTTGCATTTATTGCTCTAATTAAATTTAATTGAGCAGGTACCTCATCCTCTATAATTAACGCCTTTAACATATCACCCTATTTATATTAATGGAAGTTTTACAATAAACTCTTGATCTGTTTGTTGAACTAAGATCTCTTTATCAGCAATACTTAAATATTGTTTTCTTAAATTTTTCAATCCAATTTTTGTTGAATCCTTATCGTGACCATACCGTAGCTGCAAGTTATTTTTTACAACTATATAATCTTTTTGCAAAGATATATTAATATTGAGTGGTTTATCCATTTTTGCCACATTATGTTTCACTGCATTTTCTACTAAAATTTGCAAACCACAAGGAATAACTTTATAATTTAGTTTTTCTGCACTAATATCAATTTTAATACACAGAGCCTGTGCAAACCTCTCTTTTAGCAAATCAGTATATTTTGTGACAAAGTTAATCTCATCAGAGAGATCCACTAGTTGCTCATCCTCTTGCTTTAATAGATATCTATAAACTCCTGCAAGCTTTCTTATATATTCACTAGCTCTCTCCTTATCTTCATTTTGTACTAAATAATCTAAAATATTCAAACTATTAAAAAGAAAATGCGGATTCAACTGCTGCTTTAATTGCGTATACTGATATAAGGCTCTATGCCTTTGGTCCCTCTCTGTTGCAAGCTCCTCTATAGACTCACCGTGAGACATTACTAAATTTATTATAAAGACAAAAATCGCATTAATAATGACTAGTGCCATAAATGACAGCAGTACCTCCCTCCATAAATTTGTGTATTCATTAACAGGAGTAAAGAAGACAATATCTCTATTGTATAACAAAGTCATAAAGATTGATCCGCTCAATACAAAAAGAGAAATAATCATTACTCGTCTTAGTGAATAAGGCTTTGCTTTATCACTACGTAACAGCCTTACTACAAAAATAATGTTCATGCAGAATATGGTTACCAAAGTAATATGATCAGAAAAAACTTTTCCAAAGTAATCAAATATTGTATGGCTATACTCTTCCTGCAGACCTTGAGAAAAACCGATATATAATATTCTAACTAATAAAATTACAGCACCTATTATTAGTATCTTCTTATTTGATTTTGAAACTATCAACATTTGCATATTTATTTTTACTCTTTGCTTTATGCGCGAAAAAGTATGTTATCCAACCTAGTATCTCTGTAATAATAATAGTAGCATATATATTTATACCTGCAATATTTCCTATGTTCTGAACAAATAAATCTATACAATATGTCCCAAAAAAGAACCCAGCAAAGCAACACACTAGCGCAATGCCTGCAGAAATATCTATCGTGAGTCTATAAACATCTGTTATCATAAAAATCATTATCACAGTTAGTATCGTGAGTAATATCTCGTCACTCCATCCCATTAATCTCAAAGAGAGGGCTGCCAAGGCGTGAGCAAGCGCAAATAGATGTATTATTAAATTTATTCTAATTATTCGTCTCATAAAATTAGGTTTGGCGTAAATATAAATCTTTTTTAGAAATAATCAAATGTATTTACACTCTAAAACAAGCAACAAAGAGGGCTTATTTATTTGCTATTCAGCATTTTAAATAAACCCTCTTAAGTTTTAAATAACTATAATAAATCTATTGTATTAATACTTTTATTATAGCTTCTCTATTTTGATATTTACTATCTAAGTCTCTTAATCTTTTTATCAGCCTTTGTCGCCTCTCTTAATGAGATTGCGTAACCTCCAGCTTCAACTACATGTTGAGTAAGTTTACTCTTAGATGTTACACGCACCTCTCTAATTTCATAGCTTTGAGGATTCATTTTATAGTGAGTATCTTTTGTATCTGAATATATTGTTGCTACATACTCTTTGCCTGGCTCTAAGAAATCAAATTTAATTTGAGAAACAAAATCTTTTTCTCCTCCAACAGATCCAACAAACCATTGACCTGTACCTTTCGCCTTACGAGCAACTGTAACATACTCACCTGGCTCTGCTTCCAAATAGTGACTAACCTCCCAATCTAATGCAACGTCCTTAATGAATTGAAATGCATCCATAAAGCGCTCATAATTTTCAGGAAGATCAGCTGCCATTTGTAATGGTGAAGACATTACCACATAGAGAGCAAGTTGATTAGCAATTGTCGCATTTACGTGAGATGTATTATTAGGATTTAATTTTTTAATATCCATTTCAAAAATACCTGGAGTATAATCCATAGGCCCCCCAATTATTCTCGTAAAAGGAAGAACTGTTGTATGGAAAGGCTTAGATCCGCCAAACGCCTGATACTCTGTCCCTCTTGCAGATTCGTTACTGATTAGATTTGGCCAAGTTCTGCATATTCCAGTAGGACGTACTGCTTCGTGAGCATTAATCATAATTTCATACTCTGCAGCCTTTTCTAATGCATATTGATAGTGGTTAATCAGCCACTGGTTATAGTGATTATTACCCTTAGGAACAATATTTCCAACATAACCACTTTTAACAGCCTCATAGCCATTCTCTCTCATAAATTTATATGCAGTATCTAGGTGTCTCTCATAATTACGAATAGAGCTTGATGTTTCGTGATGCATAATCATCTTAACTCCTTTAGATTTTGCATATTCTCTAATCTCTACTACGTCAAAATCAGGATAAGGTGTAACAAAGTCAAATACATAATCTTTCATATTACCAAACCAATCTTCCCATCCAATATTCCAACCTTCAACAAGCACTCCGTCAAACCCGTGCTCTGCAGCAAAATCAATATACTCTTTAACGTGCTCCGTATTAGCTGCATGAGTACCATTTTTCTTTAATTTAGAGAAATCGGTCTCACCAAGGTGAACACTCTTTAGCTCATTTGTATAAGACCAAGAGCTCTTTCCTGTTATCATTTCCCACCAAACACCAACATATTTATAGGGTTTAATCCACGATACATCTTCAATTGCGCAAGGCTCATTAAGATTTAGGGTAATACGAGATGCTAAAATATCTCTTGCATCATCTGATACAATAACTGTACGCCAAGGTGAGGTACACGAGGTTTGCATATACGCTGCATCACCTTGTGGATCTGGAGTCAAGTGCGCTTTAAACACCATATTTTTATCATCTAAATCTAAGTGCATTGCAGGAAAGTTTACAAGTGCAGCCTCGTGTAAATTAATATATAAACCATCATCACTCTTTAATTGAAGAGATGTTTGAACTCCTGTCAATGAGAATGATTTCTGAGAAACATTACCTGTAATAGCACTCTCCATTAAACCTCTAATCTCAGACAAACGCGATCTAGTGTAATCATACTCTTGAGTATCATAATCACCTGGTATCCACCAAGCAGTCATATCCCCAGTAAGGGCAAATTCTGTCTGTTCGTCAGTAATTACAAAATAAACTAAGTTGTCTTGTGCCGGAAATTCATATCTGAAACCCAATCCATCATTAAACAATCTAAAGCGAATCCACATCTCCCTATTATTCGTTTTTTGGTTTAGTTTCACAAGGAGCTCATTATGATTATCTCTAATTTTTTTCTCTTCTCCCCATACTGTCTCCCAAGTTTCGTCGTATGTAGATGTCTCAGTTGATACTACCTCAAACATATCATACAGTGATGCATTTTTTGAAACCTCATGATTAATTCCCGTTCCAAAGCTATTTCCTCCATTATCTTGAAGAGTAAAACCCATTTTACTAGGCTTTATTACAGATTTTGATTTGTAATTCAATGAGTAAGTAGGTCTTCCTTTTGAATCCAGCTCAAACTTCATCTTTAAATTTCCATCAGGAGAACTTAACTCCTGAGCTGCAACAGTACCAACTATTAGTAGAGCTGCAAAAAACATAATAAATTTTCTCACTTTATTTTCAATTATTGTTATTATCGTATTACACAAAACTATTTATTTGAACAAATATTAACAATTATTATATGACGAAATTCAAAATTACATGGATGAAATGAAAATTAATCGCGATGTAGTTTTGCAAAAAACATAGATCCACAAAAAAAAGAGACCCACTCACGTGAATCTCTCTTTGTAGCCCCAACAGGACTCGAACCTGTATCTAAAGTTTAGGAAACTTTCATTCTATCCCTTGAACTATGGGGCCAACGCTTTATTTCTAATTAGTATGCCCACTTATATACTTGTGCACCCCAAGTAAATCCAGCTCCAAAAGCTGAGAAAATAAGTGTATCACCCTTCTTAAATTTAGATTTAAAATCCCATAATGCTAGAGGAATAGATGTACCGGCAGTATTTCCATACTTCTCAATATTAATCAATATCTTTTCATTTGGTAATCCCATTCTCCTTCCTGTTGCATCAATAATTCTCAAGTTTGCTTGATGAGGTATAAGATATGCAATATCATCTGCTGCTAAATTATTTTTCTCCATTATCTCTACAGATACATCTGCCATACGAGAAACTGCATATTTAAATACGTGTTGACCATCTTGATGCACAAAATGTTGACGCTTTGTAACTGTCTCCATACTTGCAGGGTATAATGAACCACCCGCCGTTTGATATAAATAATGGCGGCCAACTCCATCTACGTGCATTAATGAATCCTGTAATCCTAATGATAAATCTGTAGTTGGTTCAATAAGCATCGCCACAGCTGCATCACCAAATAGAGGACAAGTTGTTCTATCTTGATAATCTGTAATACCACTCATTCTTTCGCCACAAACTAAGATAGCTTTTTTATATCTACCTGTCTCGATAAATGTTCTAACTGTTTCAAAACTAAAAATAAATCCGCTACAACCAGCATTGATATCATATCCCCACGCATTCATAATTCCACACTTATCACTAATTATATTTGCCGTTGCTGGGAATAGCATATCGGGAGTAACAGTAGCGCAGATAAGAAGATCTATCTCATCTGGATTGGTATTGGTTGCCTCTAAAAGTTGCTTCACAGCATTCTCTCCCAAAAATGAGGTACCTAAGCCATCCTCTTTTAATATATGTCTCTCCTTAATTCCAACGCGTGACATTATCCACTCGTCAGAGGTATCAACCATAGTTGCTAATTCGTTGTTATCCAACACATATTCTGGAACATAAGCCTCGATTCCTGTTATAACTGCTCTTAAATTGCTCATTTTTGTAAGTGTGCTCCTAGTAGCTAGGGGTTAATTTTTTAATAATAACAAAAATTACCGGAGTCTTACGTATTAATATGACTTCGGTAATTTTATAACTTTTCTTTCGTTAATTATGCTTTAGTTCTTTGCAATAATCAAACGTCCACGATAGTAACCGCATTCAGGACAAACATGGTGATACATAACTGCAACACCGCAATTTGAACATGAAGCTAATGTAGGAACTTCTGCTTTGTAATGAGTTCTACGCTTGTTTCTACGTTGTTTTGAAATTTTGTGCTTAGGATGTGCCATCTTCTAAATATTTTTAATTGTTATTCTCTTTTTTTTCAAATAAGTCTTTTAATGCTCCAAAAGGTGAATTATTCTCAACCTCATTCTCCTCTCTCGCTTTTGTGGGATCTGTTGAGCTAAGTTTATTTATCATCTCTTCATTACATTCTCCTTCTGAGTGAAAAATTTGAATAGGTATATTTATACAAATTTCATCATATAAGAACTGACTTAGATCTAAATCTCCACTCTCTGAGTCAGCAACGATATACCCTTCATCTTCAATCTCGTCTGATATACTTGAGAATTTCACCATAGCTTCACTCTCTTGCTCAAAAGGAAAATCAACTCTATCTAAGCATCTATCACACTCTAATACTAGATTCCCTGATATATCTGCACTTACTTTAACTCTACCACCTAATATTTCAACCTCTACTTTAGCAATTAAAGATGCATCTAAAACGTACTGATTATCGAATAATTTAATAAAAGAATCATCAATAGAAAATTCATATAAATGCTTCCCTTGAGGAACTCCTTTAATTTGTACTATAAATGCTTTATTATCAATCATATCTCCTATTACCAAAAGATAGAGCGTGCAAAGATACAGAAAATATTTGTAATATTATCTATAAAAATTAGTTTTACGCTCAAAAAATACAAAATTTAAACCTCTTTATCTAAAACATTAAGGATTATTACGTCTTCTTCTACGCTCATTTTCATCTAGATAGATTTTTCTTATACGCATAGATTTAGGTGTAACCTCAACCATTTCATCCTCCTGAATGTACTCTAGCATCTCTTCTAAACTAAGTTGAATTGGAGGCGGAAGTGCTGCTTTATCATCAGATCCAGAAGCTCTTACGTTTGTCAATTTTTTAGTTTTACAAATATTTACAACTAAATCTTCTGAACGAGTATGCTCACCAACAACCTGTCCCATATATATATCTTCTCCAGGATAGATTAAGAATCTACCTCTATCTTGCAACTTATCCATTGAATACGCAATAGACGTTCCTGTTTCAAGTGAAACAAGAGATCCATTATTACGTTTTTCTATCTCTCCCTTAAAAGGTTCGTATCCTTTAAATCTATGAGCAACAATTGCTTCTCCAGCTGTAGCCGTTAATAGATTGCTTCTCAAGCCAATAATACCCCTAGCAGGAATATCAAAATCTAGATGTACTCGATCTTCTCTGTGCTCCATATGTAAAAGAGCTCCTTTTCTACGAGTAGTTAATTCAATTGCGCTTCCAACCTTATCTTCTGGCAGGTCTATTGTCAAGTGTTCGATAGGTTCACATCTAACGCCGTTAATATTTTTATCTATAACTTTTGGCTGACCAACCTGTAACTCGAATCCCTCTCTACGCATAGTCTCAATCAGTACAGATAAATGAAGTACACCTCTACCGTAAACCATAAATGAATCAGATGTGGCACCATCTTTAACTCTAAGCGCTAGATTTTTCTCTAACTCTTTATCTAATCTATCTTTAAGGTGCCTAGAAGTTACAAACTTTCCTTCTCTACCAAAAAATGGAGAATCATTAATACAGAAAAGCATACTCATTGTAGGCTCATCCACCATAATTGGAGGTAAAGCCTCTGGATTTTCGAAATCAGCAATAGTATCTCCAATCTCAAACCCTTCCACACCTACAACCGCACAAATATCACCACACTTAACCTCATCAACCTTAGCTTTGCCAAGTCCATCAAAGATCATTAGTTCTTTTATTCTACTCTTCTCTAGCGTTCCATCCCTTTTACAAAGTGTAACTGGCTGGTTTGCTTTTAATGTGCCTCTTTTTATTCTCCCGACAGCGATTCTACCTACATAAGGAGAGTATTCTAACGATGAAATTAACATCTGTGGAGTTCCCTCTTCTATTTCAGGAGCAGGAACCTCATCTAGAATAGTATCTAATAAAGGTATAATGTCACTTGAAGGATTCTTCCAATCCAACGACATCCACCCCTGTTTTGCACTACCATAAACTGTCTTAAACTCAAGTTGTTCCTCTGTTGCATTGAGCGCAAACATTAATTCAAATACCTGCTCATTAACATCATCTGGACGACAATTTTGTTTATCTACCTTATTTATTACCACGATTGGTTTCTTTCCCATTTCTATAGCTTTTCCAAGCACAAATCGTGTTTGAGGCATTGTACCCTCAAATGCGTCAACCAATAACAGAACTCCATCTGCCATGTTTAATACTCTCTCAACCTCGCCTCCAAAATCGGCGTGACCAGGAGTATCAATAATGTTGATTTTATTACCTTTATAAGGAACACTCACATTCTTAGCTAGAATTGTGATTCCTCTCTCTCTCTCTAGATCATTACTATCTAGAATAAGCTCACCGGCCTTATCAGCACTTCTAAACAGTTGTGCTTGAAGGATCATCTTATCAACCAGAGTAGTTTTACCGTGGTCTACGTGAGCAATAATTGCTATGTTTCTAATATTTTGCATAATTTGGGCGCAAAAGTACGAATAATTATTTTCTCTTATAGAAATTTTTGTAGTATTTTTGCCAAACAATTTTATATATTATGGTAGAGAAGATTTTAATCCTTGATTTTGGTTCACAATTTACTCAGATTATTGGTCGTAGACTAAGAGAATTGAATGTCTATTGTGAAATACACCCATTTAATAACGCTCCTCAAATTGATGACTCCGTAAAAGGAGTTATATTAAGTGGTAGTCCATTCTCCGTTAGAGATGCGCAAGCTCCACAAATAGATTTGAGTGGTATAAAAGGCAAGATGCCCCTATTGGCAATCTGCTATGGTGCTCAATATATCGCACAACACTTTGGAGGAGAGGTTAATGCATCTTCTACAAGAGAGTATGGACGTGCTATTTTAACAATAGAGGAGTCAAATTCTCCTTTATTTAAAGGTATACCTCAAACTTCTCAAGTTTGGATGAGCCACGGAGACTCTATTACACAACTTCCTAAAGGTGCCAAATTAATTGCCTCTACTCACGATGTTAAAAATGCCGCATATTCAATTGAAGGAGAAGACACATACGCATTTCAATTTCATCCAGAGGTTTTTCACTCAGAAAAAGGTGGTGAAATGTTAAGAAACTTTGTCTTTGATATTTGTCATTGCAAAGGGGATTGGACTCCGGATTCATTTATTGAGAGTACTGTTAATGATTTAAAGAATCAGCTTGGAAATGACAGAGTTATACTTGGTTTAAGTGGTGGAGTCGATTCAACTGTAGCGGCAGTGCTACTAAATAAGGCTATTGGAAATAACCTATATTGCATATTCGTTGATAACGGACTTTTAAGAAAGAATGAGTTTGAGAATGTTTTAGACTCTTACAAAAATATGGGGCTTAACGTCATTGGTGTTAATGCTACTGAAGATTTCTTAAAGGCATTAGAGGGCGAATCTGATCCAGAGGGAAAACGCAAAGCTATCGGGAAGACATTTATTGAGATATTTGACCAAGAGGCACATAAAATTGAAAATGCAAAATGGCTTGCACAGGGTACTATTTATCCCGATGTAATTGAATCTTGTTCAGTAAACGGGCCATCCGCAACAATTAAATCTCACCATAATGTTGGAGGTCTTCCTGAAAAGATGAAGCTTAAGATTGTTGAACCTCTTCGCTCTTTATTTAAAGATGAGGTTAGAAGAGTTGGTATTGCTCTTGGTATTAGAAGAGAGCTTATTGCTCGCCACCCTTTCCCTGGTCCTGGTCTAGGTATCAGAATTTTAGGAGAGGTTACAAGAGAGAAATTAGAGATACTAAAGAACGCAGACGAAATATACATTAGCTCACTTAGAAGCTATATGACTTCGCTTCCTCCTGCAGCAAATGGGTTTAATAATGCAAACCTCGCAGATGAAAATGGAAATATTGCTCTATATGATGCAATTTGGCAAGCAGGAACAATCTTACTCCCGATAAAGAGTGTTGGAGTTATGGGAGATGAGCGCACTTATGAGTACACAATTGCTCTAAGAGCTGTTACATCTAATGATGGAATGACTGCCGACTGGGTACACATCCCTTATGATTTCTTAGCTAAAGTATCTAATGAAATTATCAATAAGGTAAAAGGGGTCAATAGAGTTGTTTATGATATCTCTTCTAAACCGCCTGCAACTATTGAGTGGGAATAAAGAGAAATAAGTATATTTTAAAAAGCTGTTTTAATTTGGATCAATTTGCGAATCTAAATTTAAGACAGCTTTTTATTATGACAATTTTCTACGAGGCTTCATTTGGCAAATGAGCCTAATTAACAAGAGATTCCGGCAAGTATATATTAAATTTCATTCGTGCGACCTCTTTATTGTCGAGCAGCGTAATTAGTTCCCATTCTCCACATTTATCCTCTATCGGGAGCCAAACTGTATCACCCAAAAAGAAGTGCCATTCATTTGAATTAATAATAACTTCCCCTACAAAATCTGGAGACAACTCGCCGCTACTATCACAAAATGGAGGGTGTTTCATTATAAAATTTATTGTGAGCCCCTTTGCTCCACGGAATAGCAATGTATAACCAAACTCAACATCTAACTCTGCAGGAATATCTTTTGTATGCTTTACAATTTTAGGCAAGCTCTTTGAGGAGCGATCCCACTTGGTGTAAATACCATAGCTTACCATTTTTATATCTACTTTCTTCTTTGCCATCTTAAATAATTTACTTCTTGCGTGTAGGGTGATGAGATAAAATATCAGCCATCCAAGTTTCGCTACTAATGTGGGTATAAATCTCTGTTGTTAATATACTCTCGTGTCCAAGCATCTGCTGCACAACTCTCAAATCCGCCCCATTCTCTATCAGATGAGTTGCAAATGAGTGCCTAAAGGTATGAGGTGATATTGATTTACAGACTCCTGCACGCTCCGCAATTTTCTTAACTAGCATAAATATCATTTCTCGCGACATACCACCTCCTCTTCTATTTAAAAAGAGAAGATCATCGGGATTATTATTTTTACCTTTATTCTTTTTTAAAGAGTGCTTACCTCTCATTTTTCCAGCACCAGAAAGCACCTCCCATCTCCAAGCAAGATACTCCTCAACAGCTTTAATTGCTGGCTCCCCTATAGGCACTAGCCTCTGTTTATCTCCTTTTCCAATAACCCTTATAAAAGAGTCATTAAAGAAAAGATCACTTAGGCGCAAAGAGGTGAGTTCAGAAACACGCAAACCACAAGAGTATAACATCTCAAGCATTGCTCTATTTCTATACCCTTCATTCTCTGTTAGATCAACAGAGGAGATCATTTTATCAATCTCTTCTATTGAGAGGATGGTGGGCAGATAGCGTGAGGATTTTGGTGCATCAATTGTTTCACAAGGGTTGGGCGCAGAAGAATCACTTAGTTGTAAAAATTTATAGAATGTTTTTAGCGCACTCAATCTTCTAGCTTGACTTCGTTTGCTTACCCCTGCCTCAAATTCCGCTTTAAGAAAATTTAATATGTCATTTGATTCTATATTATAAGGAGAACTTATTTTTTTCTTAACCTCTTTAATATAATTTTGATCACAATTACATAAAAATATAATGAATTTATTAATATCTGATAAATAAGAGGTTACAGTTGATAACGAGAACGCCAATTCTAGTTTCATATAGGAAGAAAAGTCATCTAAATAATTATTCCACTCATTAAATGAATCTTTTTTTTTATTGTCTGAACTATTAATCATATATTTGCACTCAATTTGTAACTTATGGGATGATATTTTAACATCCTTTCTAATTTAAACTATTGCAAAAATAGAATATATTTTGTCAAAATAACAAAACCTTCCCGATGATAGTGATTATATATCGGGACAAACTTAAGAATATAAACAATATGCTTACAAAAAAAACAAAAATTATTTGCACGGTTTCTGACTTGAATTGCTCTGTAGAATTTATTAGGAGTTTATATGAGGCAGGAATGAATGTAGTGAGAATTAATTCTGCACACGTAACTACCGAGAGTGCGCAAGTTGTGGTAAACAACACTAGAACCGTATCAGATAAAATTGCAATTCTTGTAGATACAAAAGGCCCAGAGGTAAGATTAACTGCAATGGATCCAGATGAAGGGTTTGATATTGAAGCTGGAGGTAAAATAGAGGTATTTAATAACCCTAACGGAATTTGTACACCTTGGGCTCTATTTACTAACTGCGCAACTTTTGTAGAGGATGTACCTGTTGGCTCTCGCATCTTAATTGACGATGGTGAGATTGCCTTAAAGGTTATTGAGAAGAATGATGTAAGATTAGTGTGCGAGGCTGAGAATGGCGGACGCATTAAAGGAAAGAAGAGTGTTAACATCCCAAATGTTTACATTAACCTCCCTTCTGTAAACGAGAGAGATAAAGAGTTCATTCTTTGGGCTATCAAAGCAGATGTTGAGTTCGTTGCACACTCATTCGTTCGTAATGAGAAGGATGTTGCAGCGATTCAGAATATTATAGATAAAAATGGTCATTTATCTCCACACGGAGAGAGTCACCTAAAGATTATCTCAAAAATTGAGAACCAAGACGGTGTTGATAATATTGATGAGATTCTTAACCTTTCTTACGGTGTTATGGTAGCACGTGGAGATCTTGGAGTTGAGATTCCAGCAGAAAAAATCCCAGGTATTCAAAAGAAAATAGTTGTTAAATGTAGAGCTAGAAAAAAACCTGTTATCATCGCGACACAGATGCTACATTCAATGATTAAAAATCCAAGACCAACTAGAGCTGAAGTTACAGATATCTCAAATGCAATTATGCAGAGCACTGATGCAATTATGCTAAGTGGAGAGACTGCTCACGGTATGTATCCTGTTGAGGCTGTAAAAATGATGTACACAATAGCAGCTGAAGTTGAAAAAGAGACATCTGTTTCGTTAGATGTTAATTTAGATAAGATACACAATCCAAACGCTGTTGTTCTAGCAAAATCATTAGTTTCAGCAACTGAGATACTTCCTATTAAAGCGATTATTATGGATTCGCAAACAGGCAGAACTGGTAGATATCTTTCTGAGTTTAGACCAAAAGTTCCAATCTACGCTTTCTGTTATAAAAAACACACAATGCGCGAACTTGCTATTGCTTATGATGTATATCCTTACTTCTTAGAGAAAAAGTTATCTAAAAATGAGTTCCCTAAAGCAGCTTTAGATATCCTTATCGAAGAGAATCGCCTAGAAAAAGGAGATTTCATTGGTGTAATTGGTGGAAACAGCGACAGTGTAGGTGCAAGCTTTATTGAGTTTGTAACTGTTTAATCTGGCTTATTTGCTAAATGACATCTTGTTGCTAATGAACAAATAGCAACATAATCAAATATTTAATCCCCCATTTTTATTGCACTTTGTGCAGAGAATGGGGGATTACTTTTTTGCTTCAGGACAAAAATCTATAAATGGACATATCGCACATTTGGGATTGCGAGCGGTACAAGTATATCTACCGTGCAAAATCAACCAATGATGAGCAATTGCTCTCTCATCTTCTTGTACAAGCGCAGTAAGATCTTTTTCAACCTCAAGAGGAGTTTTGCCTTTTGAAAGCCCTAGTCTATGCGAAACTCTAAATACGTGAGTATCAACCGCTATAACAGGTTTATTGTATATTATTGATGCAACCACATTAGCAGTTTTTCGTCCAACTCCAGGTAGTTTTTCTAGATCCACAATCTCAGAGGGAACTTGTGATTCATACCTCTCTACCAACATTTTACCCATCCCGATAAGATGCTTTGCCTTGTTATTGGGAAACGATATAGATTTTATCAACTCAAACACCTCTTCAAATTGAGCTACTGATAAAGATTCAGGGGTAGGAAATCGCATAAAAAATGCAGGAGTATGCATATTCACACGCTTATCGGTACATTGAGCAGATAAGATAACTGCAACTACAAGTTGATATGGGTTTTTATAATCTAATTCACTCTCAGCTACAGGCATATTCAGCCTAAACCACTCAAAAATTTTTGAGGCTATACTCTTAGAATTTAATCTCATACATCTAAAATAGAATCTAAGTTATCTTTATTCTCTTCACTCTCAACCTCAACACACTCGCCCCCCTTACAAACAAGTAATCTACCACTGTATTTCTTAACAAAATCTCGATTATGAGTTACCATTAGAATTGCAGATGTTGTCTCTTCATGTATCTTCATCAACAATTCCATAATACTTGCTGCAGTTTTTGAATCTAAGTTACCAGTTGGCTCATCAGCTAAAATAATATCGGGATTATTCAAAAGAGCCCTTGCAATAGTTACCCTTTGCTGCTCCCCACCCGACAATTGATGCGGCATTTTATGCGATTTTGTTGACATTCCCACCAACTCTAACATCTCCTTTACTCGCGACATAATCCTCCTACTGCCTTTCCAACCCGTAGCCTGTAATACAAACACTAAATTATCTTCAACTGTTCTATCCATAAGTAGTTGAAAATCTTGGAATATAACACCACATTTTCTCCTCAAATATGGAATCTGTCTCTTCTTTATTTTTTTTAAATTATAGTTATCAACTCTACCATTTCCCTTTATCAAAGGAATCTCTGCAATCAACGTTTTTATAATAGAGCTCTTTCCGCTACCAACTCTACCCATTAGATAGACAAATTCTCCCCTATTGATTTTTACATTAACATTTGATAAAAGAAGGTTACCGCCATTTATAATATCTGCATTTACCAATTCGATTAGAGGCATAACATCCTCCTCTTGAACTCTATTTGTCTTATCTACATTCATAATATAGTTATATTTTCTTGATACAAAAATAATCTTTTTTTGGAAGAATAATTCTTTTTTATTTATATCTTTGCTTGGTTATAAAGAGAAATAATAAGAAAGCTATGATAGTTAAAGATTCATTCAAATCATTATGTAAATTTTTAGTAATAGCAACGTGCTTTACTATTTACAGCAGTACACCTATCTTATCACAAAATGAAACTTCACATAAGAATACGCTCAGTACAGAATGGAGCGAGTTAGACAAAGGAGTTGAATTGTACAACCGCAAACTTTACTCTAGCGCAATCTCTGAGTTTAATAAAGTTGTTATAGATTCAGATCAAAAATATAGTAGAAAATATAAAGACGCAGTAAAATTTGCAAAAGGCTATATTGTATTGAGTAAGATCAAGATGGAGAATCCTAATTTAGAGGCTTCTATCTCTGAATATGTAAAAGAGTTTCCTAATTCACATCTTAATTCAACTATATTATACACATATGGTTCTATCCTATTTGACAAGGCAAGTTACGCTGATGCATATAAATATTTTTCTCAAGTTAGAAAGAAATCACTTACAAAAAAGGAGCAAAATGAGTTAACATTCAGAGAGGGGTACTCCTTAATGAGAATTGGCGAAAATGATCAAGCTGAGAAGATTTTTAAAGAAATCATTGATAACCAAGCAAAAAACGAGTCTCAGTTTATCTATCCAACATATTATTATTTAGGTTACATATACTACTCTCAACAAGATTTTGAAAAAGCAACTCCTCTTTTTGAACTAGCAAAATCAGATGCTAGATTTACAAATCTTGCACTATATCATATTCTTGAGGGTAAATTTATGGAAAAAGATTACGACTATGTTATAGAGAATGGCGGCAACGTTTACGGAGTAATTTCAGACAAATACAAACCAAGAGTAGCGAGAATATTATCTGAGACTTACTACGCTGTAAACGACCCAATAAAAGCAAAATATTACTATGAAATATACTCTATAAATAGTTCAGACGTTACTAAAACCGACAACTACTATGCAGGTATGATCTCATACTCATTAAAATCATATATTAGCGCAATTGATGCCTTCTCTAAAGTGGCATCAGAATTAGATTCTATCGGGCAAAGTGCATACTACTACATCGGGAATAGTTATATTCAATTAAAAAATAAACATGCGGCACTTAATGCGTTCAAAAGGGCCTCAAGTGTTGATTTTGATAAATCTATACAAGAAGATGCCTTTTTTAACTATGCAAAATTAACTTTTGACCTAAATAGAGATATTACGCCTTTTAATCAGTATCTATCTCAATACCCTACAAATATTCAGAAATGGGATGAGATATACAACTATATGAGTACGGCATTTATTCTTAATAGTGACTATGCTAGAGCTATTAATATGCTAGAGAATGTTAGGCGCCCAACAGCCGCAACCTTTGCAAAGGTGCAAAAAGCGGCATTTTTAAGAGCAATGCAATTAATCGATAAAGGAGCTTTTTCAGACGCTATTCCATTCCTTCAATTATCTATCAAAAACGGAAGCTATAACGAGCCTCTCAATAATGTAGCAAATTTCTGGTTGTCAGAATGTTATTTTAGAGGAGATAAGTACCAAGAGAGCTTAGATATTATCAAGGCGCTTGAGAGTAATATATCATTTAAGAATAGTGATGAATTCCCTACATTAATATACAACAAAGCATATACATATTTTAAGATGGGTAACTATGTTGATGCAATAGATTATTTTATCAAATATTATCAACTACCTTTTGCTAAGCAATTATATGCAGATGAAGCTAAAATAAGATTAGCTGATGCATATTTTATGAACAAGGAGTACCAAAATTCAGCTGAACTTTTTGAAAAGATTACTATAGATAACGCATATAAAGAGCTATATCCACTACTACAAGGTGCTACAGCGTATGGTCTTGTTGGAAACAACCTTAAGAAAGAGGCTCTATTAAAAGAGGTAAATATGGATAAACACTACTCTTCTCCTCTTTATACATCTGCCATTTACGAACTTGGTAGAGTTCTTGTACAGAGTGTAAAAGATGAGGAAGCTGCATCGGTATTAAATACACTGATTGAGAATCCAAAAGATAGCACTTACTACTATAAAGCACTATTAGAAATGGGATTAATAAGCTCAAATATGCAAAAACCAGAGACAGCTCTAGAGTACTATAGAACAATCATTGAAGAGAATCCTATTAGTGAAGAGGGAGAGAGTGCTTTAGCTGGAATGGAGAGAGTGTACCAAGCTCAAAATGATCCTCAAGCATTCTTTGATTATCTCGACAAAGTTGGCCTATCTACAGTTAAAACGCCTAGCGAGAGAGAGAGTATGCTATTCAACTCTGCTGAACAAGTATTTTTAGGTAGAAACTATGCTGCGGCACTAAATTCTCTTAAATCATTTATAGCTAAACATCCTGCGGGGCCATACACATTACAAGCTCAATTCTATATTGCAGAATGTTACAAAAACAGTGGAGATCTAGAACAAGCTGCTACTGCCTACTATAATGTTATGATGAATGGAGAGGGTGCTTTCTCGGAAATTGCTACACTAAACTACGGTAGAATTTCATATGAATTACAGAGATACAAAGAGGCCGTAAAAGCGTATGAAACACTAGATAAGATTGCAATAATCAATGAGAATAAAAACGAAGCTAAGATTGGATTGATGAGATCTTACTATCACGATAATCAATTTGAGAATGCAATCGAGAACTCAAATCTCATAATCGCATCACCAACGCTAGGCAAGGAGCTAATAACAGAGGCAAACTATATTAAAGGTAAGAGTCTTCTTTCTCTAGGAGAGAGAGAGGCTGCAATAGCGATTCTTACAGAGCTTGCAACTGATCCAACAACTCTAATTGGAGCAGAGGCTACTTATCTATTAATCTCTGACACCTATGACTCTGGTGACTTTGAGAAAGTTGAACAAATGGTATTTAATTTCTCTGATTCAAAATCACCTCAAACATATTGGATAGCAAGAAGTTTTATCACACTTGGAGATTCATATATGGATAGGGATAATCAAGAGCAGGCAATTGCTACTTTTAATAGTATAAAGGATAATTACAAATCAGAGAAGGGAGATAATATAGAAGAGCTCTTGAATCTTAGATTAAACAAACTAAATAGTATAACACAACAAGAATCTAGTAATACACCAGAATCTAATAATACACAAGAATAATGAGAAGAAGATATATTATATTAACTGTTTTACTGTGTGGAGCCCTCTCTACTAACGTTTTGGGACAACAAAAAATTGACCCTACAGTTGAGGTAAATAGAGAGTTCGAAGGTAGTTCCGTAGAGGTAAATAAGAGTAGAATTAGTACCGCTATTAATGATACTTTAAAATATTTCAATTTGGATTTTGACTATTCAATTTTTGAGAAGCCTTATCGCGATATGTATATTTTCAACCCGCTTCCATCAGTTGAGATGCAAGGAAACTCTCAAATCACTAACCAGAAATTCTACACAAAACTTGGTGTAGGTACTCCTTTCAGAACATTGGGGGAGTTATATTACCAACCAAATATCGGGAAGAGAGATGCAAACAATAGACACTCTTTGGTTTTTAACGGATCAATCGATATGTTTATGGGTAAGCTACCACTCTCTGGATTAGAGAATTTTACTGGAGAATTCGTTGAAAGCGATATAAAAAGTGCTGCATATAGACAAAATATGGGCATAAATGCTAGATATGGATATATGTGGGGTGGAGGAGAAATGTATGCAAAAATTGGATTCAATAATAATGCAAATACTTTATATGGAGCAAATAGCTCTTTTATTACAGATCCTGCAATCTTTGACAAAATAGATGATAGTGGTTTTATGAAAGATAATTACTATAGAAACTATAACACATACTATATTGACCTTGGATTAAGATCTTATAATGAGGATAGTAAGAGCAGTAAGCTTACTTATAATTTTGCAGCGAAATATCAGAATACCTCTGATAAGCTATACTTAACAGAATTACCATCAATCAACCAATTTAATGAAGATTTAATCTCTGTTAAGGGCGAAATTGGACCTACTTTTGGAAAATATAACCAAGTACTTCTTGGCATTGAATCTAATACAGCTTTCTACTCTGGCGACAATAGTTACCATTCGGGAGTATTTAATATCACCCCTATGTATAAGTATGAGAATAAGAAACTTACTGCAAAAGTGGGACTAAATATCTCTTTAGCTTACAGTAATTCAGAGATTAATATAAACAAATACCACAATACATTCTCGCCATACGCTGATCTTCTTTATCTGCTTTATAAAGAGAATTTATGGGCATTTGTGAACATAGATGGAGACAATCATTTAAATACCTACTCCTCTCTATTAAAGCAGAACAGATGGATGATTCCTGGAGACCCAATTAGAAATAGTACCAACCCTTTCAAGATTAAAGGAGGTATCAAAGGGTTATTCTCAGGTAGATTCTCATATAATTTATATGCTGGCTACTCTATTAATGAGGGAATGATTCAGTTTGCAACTTCATCTAGTGGAAGATATTTAACTGCAGCAAATAGTTCTAATACGCAGGTATTTGTTGGTGGAGAATTAGAGTACAATAGTAAGTTTTTTAATAGTGGATTAATATTAAACTATAATTCATACTCCAATGGCGAAAATAGTTCTTATATTTCAGATGGTTTAAAGCCTGCTGGCTATCCTCCATTTGAAACTATATTCTACGCAAAATATAACTGGAGGGAGAGAATATATATTGGAGCAGACATATACTACAGATCTTCTACTCCTCAGATTATAACTGACGCAGATATTGATTATCAACCATCTACAAGTGGCTTTACAAATATTGGATTAGATATTAAGTACCAAATAAATAAAACTTTTGGAGCATACATTGAGGTTGATAATCTTCTAAATCAAACTATACAATATCACCCATTTTATAATGAACCAGGAATCAACTTTTTGGCTGGTATAACAATATCATTATAGATTGGTTATTACAGTTTTTTTCTTATCTTTGTGTGTTAAAATAATTCAAAACACATGAGCGAAATAGAGAAAGAAAACGTAGCGAATAATGGAGGTTATTCGGCAGATAGTATTCAGGTTCTTGAAGGATTAGAGGCAGTTAGAAAACGCCCTTCAATGTATATCGGAGATGTAGGAGCCAGAGGATTACACCACTTAGTATATGAAGTTGTAGATAACTCTATAGATGAAGCTTTGGCTGGATGGTGTACTGATGTAGACGTTATAATAAATAAAGATAATTCAATCACAGTAAAAGACAATGGACGTGGTATTCCAACTGATATCCACGAGAAAGAGGGTCGTAGTGCTCTTGAAGTTGTTCTAACAGTTCTTCACGCTGGAGGTAAATTTAGCAAGGATAGTTACAAGGTATCGGGAGGTCTACACGGTGTTGGTGTCTCTTGTGTTAATGCATTATCATCACACTTAAAGGTTGAGGTATGTAGAGAGGGTAAACACTTTGTTCAAGAGTATGAAAGAGGTAATCCTTTATATCCTGTTAAAGTTGTTGGAGAGGCTGAAGGAACAGGAACAACCGTTACATTCAAACCAGATAAAGAGATCTTCTCTCTAACAACAGAGTATAACTACGACATTCTTGCTGCTAGGCTTAGAGAACTTGCTTACCTAAACAAAGGTGTAAGATTAAATATTACAGATACTCGTGAGACCGAAGTTAACGAAGATGGAGTTGTTGTTGAGGTTGAGAAACAAGAATCATTTCACTCAGAGAAGGGACTACAAGAGTTTGTTCAATATCTAGATGGCACTAGAGAGAAACTTACAGAGAGTCCAATCTATTTAGAGACAGATAGAACAGGAATTCCTATTGAGATTGCAATGCAATATAATAGAGGTTTTGCTGAAAACATTCACTCCTATGTAAATAATATCAACACAATAGAGGGTGGTACTCACCTTAGTGGTTTCCGTAGAGGTCTAACAACAACACTTAAGAGTTATGCAGAAAAGAACGGTATGCTTGCTAAGCTAAAGTTTGAGATTGATGCTGCTGACTTTAGAGAGGGACTTACAGCTGTTGTTTCAGTAAAGGTTGCAGAGCCTCAATTTGAAGGACAAACAAAAACAAAACTTGGTAATAGCGAGGTTACTTCTGCTGTTAGTCAAGCAACAAGTGCAGCCCTAGAGAACTACTTAGAGGAGAATCCAAAAGATGCAAAATCAATTATTGAAAAGGTTATCCTAGCCGCTACAGCTCGCCACGCTGCGAGAAAGGCTCGTGAGATGGTACAGAGAAAGACTGTTATGTCGGGAGCAGGATTACCAGGAAAATTGGCAGATTGTACTGAGAGAGACCCCGCTAAAAGTGAGTTATATCTAGTGGAGGGAGACTCTGCAGGAGGTACAGCTAAAAGTGGACGTGATAGAAATTTCCAAGCAATACTACCACTTAGAGGTAAGATTCTTAATGTAGAAAAAGCTATGGAGCACAAAATATTTGAGAGCGAGCAGATCAGAAATATTTACACTGCTTTAGGTGTAACTGTTGGTACAGAGGAAGATAGCAAAGCGTTAAATTTAGCAAAACTCCGCTACCACAAGATTGTAATTATGACCGATGCCGATGTGGACGGCAGCCATATTGCAACTCTTATCTTAACGTTCTTCTTTAGACACATGAATGACCTTATTAAAAATGGTTACGTTTATTGCGCTACTCCTCCACTATATTTGGTTAAAAAGGGCAAAAATGAGCGTTACTGCTGGACAGAAGAGGAAAGAAAGAATGTTGTTTTTGAATTATCAGGTGGCACAGACAAAGGAGTTCATATTCAGAGATACAAAGGTTTGGGAGAAATGAATGCAGAACAACTTTGGGAAACTACAATGTCTCCAGAGAATAGAATTCTAAGACAAATTACAATAGAAAATGCTGCTGAAGCAGACAGAATCTTCTCTATGCTTATGGGCGATGATGTTCCTCCAAGAAGAGAATTTATTGAGCAGCACGCAAAGTATGCAAATATTGATGCATAATTAATTACGAATACAAATATTAAAAAAAAATTATATGGATATTTTTGAGAGAATTAAACAAGACGAAGGTGGTCACTTAGGTCAATACAGAAAAAGAGCTCACGGATACTTTATGTTCCCTAAATTAGAGGGAGAAATTACTCCTTACATGAACTTTAATGGACAAAAGGTTCTAGCTTGGACTTTTAACAACTATCTTGGTCTTGCAAACGATCCAGAAATCAGAGAGGCTGATGCGAAAGCTGCTGAGAAGTGGGGTCTTGCCTACCCAATGGGTGCTAGAATGATGAGTGGTCACACACACCTTCACGAGCAACTAGAGAAAGAACTTGCTGAGTTTGAGTGTAAAGAAGATGCTTATCTTTTCAACTTTGGCTACCAAGGAATGGTTTCCACTATTGATGCTCTTGTTACTCGTCACGATGTTATTGTATATGATTCTGAGGCTCACGCTTGTATTATGGATGGCGTTAGATTGCATATGGGTAAGAGAATCGTTTACCCTCACAATGATATTGAGCGTTGCGAGAAGGCGCTTGAGAGAGCTACAAAGATTACAAATGAGACAGGTGGTGGTATCCTTCTAATTACAGAGGGTGTTTACGGAATGACTGGTGGACTAGGAGCTCTTGATAAGATTGTTGAGTTAAAGAAAAAATATAACTTCCGCATTCTAATTGATGATGCTCACGGATTTGGCGTTATGGGAGCTAACGGTAGAGGTGCATCTGAGCACTTTGGCGTAATGGATGAGGTAGATCTATATTTTGGTGCTTACGCTAAATCAATGGCTTGTATTGGAGGATTTATCGCTGGACCTAAAGATGTGATCAACTTTTTAAGATATAATCTACGCTCTCAAATTTATGCAAAATCTCTTCCAATGGCAATTGTTGAAGGTTGTCTAAAGAGATTAGATATGGTAAGAAACGGTCACGACAGACGTGAGAAATTATTCAAAATTACTCGTGCACTTCAAGGTGGCCTAAGAGAGAGAGGTTTTGATATTGGTGTTGCAGAGGCTTGTATTACACCTGTATTTATGAAAGGAGATGTATTTGAGGCTACAAATATGCTTGTTGAACTTCGTGAAAAATATAACATTTTCTGCTCAGTTGTAGTCTATCCAGTTGTTCCAAAGGGCGTTATTATGTACCGCTTAATACCTACATCTGTTCACGATATGGAGCACGTAGAGTACACACTTAATGCTTTCTCAGAAATAAAAGAGAAATTAGAAGCGGGTGCTTACAAAGGATCTACAGAGATACAAGATAAAGCAATTCATTAATAAATAAGAATTAATAACAATAAGGGCTGCCTATCGAGATAATAATAGTCTCATTTGCAGCCTTTTTTATATCCCGATAATGAAAAACAAAGTAATCATTGTGACTGGAGCAAGTTCTGGAATAGGCTTGGCTGCAGCAAAAGAGTTTGCAAGCAAAGGTGGGAATGTGGTTTTAGCTGCTAGGAATATTTCTAAATTAGGTGAAGAGTGCCAAATATTAAAGAGCCACTACCCTACCCAAGAGTTTATTGCAGTTGCAACGGATGTAACTAAGGATGATGACTGTAAGAATCTAATAGATAGAACCGTTGAAAAGTTTGGCAGGATAGATATATTAGTTAATAACGCTGGTATCTCTATGCGCGCGTTGTTTAAAGATACAGATGTTTCTGTAATAAAGAATTTAATGGATGTAAATTTCTGGGGCACAGTCTATTGTACAAAGTACGCCCTACCCTACCTATTAGAGGCAAAAGGCTCTGTTGTTGGAGTAATCTCAATAGCTGGCTTTAAGGGTTTACCCGCTAGAACTGGTTACTCAGCGTCTAAGTTTGCTGTATATGGATTTATGGATACACTTAGAGTTGAACATCTGCACGATGGGCTTCACGTTATGATTTTTGCACCAGGTTTTACTGCATCAAATATAAGAAATACAGCATTAACTGCCAACGGTTCGCAACAAGGCGAAACACCAAGAGACGAGGCTAAAATGATGACATCCGAGGAGGTGGCAACAATTTTAGTAAAGGGAATAAAAAAGAGAAAGGCTCAAATTATTTTAACCCCTATCGGGAAGCTAACAGTGCTGCTCAATAAATTTTTCCCTAGATGGGTTGATAAGCTTGAGTATCAATATATGAAAAAAGAGCCAAATTCGCCTCTAAAGTAGTGTATGTGAATATGATTAATAAAAACAATTCATCCCCTATAATGGGGGTACTTTTATCGTTAAGTATTTGCCATTGCTGTAATGATGCGTTACAAGCGGTGGTAAGTGCACTATATCCGATAATAAAAAATGACTTAGCTTTGAACTTTGTTCAGATTGGTATGATTACCCTATTTTACCAAATGTCAGCCTCTGTTTTACAGCCTATAATGGGGCTATACTTAGATAAAAAACCTAATCCTTGGTTTATTACTCTAGCTGGAGTATTCACATTCTCTGGATTAACTGGGCTAGCATTTGCGAACTCTCTATGGAGCGTGATCTTATCTGTGGTTTTAGTTGGTACTGGCTCTTCTATTATTCATCCAGAAGCATCAAGATTAACCTCTATTGCATCCAATGGAAGAAGGGGTTTAGCTCAATCAATTTTTCAAGTTGGAGGAAATCTAGGCAGCTCAATTGGTCCTCTTCTCGCAGCATTTATAATTGCCCCTTATGGCAGAGAGAATACTGTTTTTGCGGCACTGCTTGGGTTTGTTGGGATAGGTGTTAGCATATATATCGGGATATGGTATAAAAAATTACTGAGCAAGAGAGCAGCTAATGAGAGTGGGAAAAGAGTAAAAATTGTAAAGAGAGGTGACCCAGATTGGATTCCTAGACCATATTCAGATAATAAAACATACTTTGTTATAGGTGTTTTATTAATTCTAATCTTCTCAAAGTATGTATATATGTCTAGTATGACTAGCTACTATACTTTCTATACAATGGGAAAATATGGTTTAGATGTTCAGAATTCACAATATGCCCTATTTGTGTTTATTTTTGCCACTGCACTTGGAACGCTTTTAGGAGGGCCTATAGGAGATAAAATTGGTAGAAAATATGTAATCTGGATCTCGACATTAGGTGCAGCCCCCTTCTCGCTAGCAATGCCCTACGTTGGGTTGGAATGGTGCATGATATTAAGCTTTGGAGCAGGCTTTATGCTCTCTTCCGCATTTCCAGCAATTGTAATTTATGCACAAGAAATTCTCCCCAATAGAGTTGGTATGATATCGGGATTATTCTTTGGATTTGCCTTTGGAATTGCAGGAATTGCAGCTGCCTACTGGGGCGGATATGCAGAAAAGCATGGTGTAGAGGCTATTTTTAATATATCCTCATACCTCCCATTATTAGGAATTGTTGCAGTTCTTTTACCAAAACGTTAATTTTTATCCCGATAACTAATCAATAAATAGTATAAAAATGAAAAAGATAGTCTTTTTAGATGCTGATACGCTTGGCACAGATATAACGCTAGATCCTATTAGGAAGTATGGAGAGCTAATAACATACCCATATACTAAACCAGAGGAGGTTTTTGAAAGAATTAAAGAGTGTGAAGTTATTATCACAAACAAGGTAATAATAGGCAAAGAGCAGATTGATTCAGCTCCAAATTTGAAACTAATTTGTGTCTCTGCAACTGGAACAAATAATATTGATATAGAGTATGCTACCTCAAAAGGCATTCCCGTTAAGAATGTAGCAGGCTACTCAACAGAGAGTGTAGCTCAGGTCACATTTACAATGATACTCTCGATGGTTGGAAAATGTAGTTATTTTGATAAGAGCGTAAAAAGCAAGAAGTACACCAATGGCCCCTCTTTTACAGATGTTACTGTACCATTCTGGGAGTTAAAAGGTAAAAAATATGGCATAATTGGGCTTGGAAATATCGGTAAAAGGGTAGCAAAATTGGCAGAGGCCTTTGGAATGGATGTCTCATATTATCCAACTAGCGGAGTTGCACATTCAACAGATTATCCAGCACTATCCTTAGAAGAGCTGATGTCTCAATGCGATATAATATCTATACACGCACCACTAAATGAGAGAACCAACAATCTAATTACATCTAACCTACTTTCATTAATGAAGCCCTCTGCATACATATTTAACTTGGGTAGAGGAGGTATAATAAACGAGAATGATCTAGTTGAAGCACTTAATAAAAATGTATTAGCAGGAGCGGGTGTTGACGTATTTACAAAAGAACCACTACCTGCAGATTCACCATATTTTAATATTACAGATGCATCAAAGATTCTTTTTGCACCACATATTGGTTGGGCAAGTAGAGAGGCTCGAGAATGTCTAGTTAAGAAGTTAAGTGAGAATCTTATTTAGGTTCATTTGCTAAACTATATCTTACAAATAATGAGATTTAAAGCCTAATACATCATTTAATTACCCTCTTTCTGCATCAAAGCGCAATAAAAGAGGGTAATTTATTTAGAAACTATATCCTAAAGTTAGCATCAACGTCTTATTTAAAACTGAATTTCCATACAAATATGCCGCGCTTAAATTGAATCCTAAGTAGTTAAATCCTAAGCCAGCCGAAGTGTACGTTCCACTTGGGCCTCCAAAATTTGCACCTATCCTCAACCCTACAATCTTTTTATATGCATACTCAACACCAATAGAACCTCCAATAGAGCTCTCTTCTAAATGATACTCCCCTTGAATATAACTTGTAAGATCAAAGTTATCATTTAAGACAGTAGTACTGGTAGAGACTCCAAGTTTTATTACAGATGGCAAATTATAACTCTCAGAACCGCCATAATTTATTTTTCCACCAAAGTTAGAGGCAGTTAAACCAAACTGAAAACTATTTAACATTAGATAGGCTCCAAAATCAATCCCAACTGTACCTGCGCTCTGTGGGCCACCAATGTCCGATGTGATATAATTAAAATTTGCTCCTAATGAAAGATTATCTAAGACCTTAACTCCCACTCCTGCACCTATTAATTGATCTTTAGGAGTAAAAGTTCCAGATATTGTTCCATTATTATCGAATATATCATAAGCGCCACCTATATAATTTTTAAATCCCGCATTAATAGTTATTCTTTCTGATACTTTAGCAAACCCAGATGCAGAAAATATACGTCCATTATCAAAATCTGGCTGCCACAAACCATAGCTAGTTGCAACAGATACGGTCTCTTCTGAGAATGAACTTGCGGCGCTATTATGCCAAAAGTATGATCCATTTGCTGGCAATGTCACTGTAACACCACCCATTGACAAAGACTTGGCATCCGAATTTATGTTTACAAATGCTCCTGCTTGCGCATATAATCCCTGAGAAATTATAATGCTTATTAATGCTATAAAAATTGCTCTCATTATAATTTCACTATTTTACGTTTTACTACACTCTCACCCGATGTCACAACAACTGTGTAACTTCCACCGCTTAAATGGCTCATATCAATCTCTAATGGGGTAAAAGGTGTAATACTCTTTTTCTCACTATACACTTTTGTTCCCGATAAATTAAATAGCTCAACCGTTGCACTCTCCATATCCTCTTCTCCTCTAATATTTAATTTATCAATAACAGGATTAGGATAGGTATAAATATTTACCATTTCATCTGCAGGGTTAGCAACAAAAACATTAAATGTTGTTTGGACAACATTATTAAGAGCATCAGTAGCAGAGAGAGTTACTTGAGTTAGCCCCTCTTTTCTTGCATGGATCTGAAAATTTTCACTAGTGCTAGAGATTATACAAACTCCATTTACACTATATTCAGCTGATATTTTCAACGCTTCTTCATCCAAATCTTCAAAATATTCAGCAATTTTATATGTAGCCACTTCATCTGTTGATTTTAGATATATATCCTCAATGTTCTTTATTAAAGTTGGAGGAGAATTAGGAAGAATAGTTAATTTTATAATTACAGATGTAGCTTCTCCATATTTATCTATAATCTTTAATGTTGCAGAGTACTCTCCTGCTACATCTTTATCTCCCTCTAACAAAACTTGGACTTTAGTTCTATCCCCTAAAAGTGTTGCATTTATTGCATTTGTATTAGATGTGAACTCCATAGATAAAAGGTGTCCATCAGGGTCAGAGATTAAGAAGTCAGCATACACATATTGATGCGCCCTTAATTGAAACTCCGTTCCACTTACAACTTCAATTACAGGAGGGTTATTGGCAACTATTGTAACTTCTTGAATATTTGACAATTCTGAAGCATTACCAGAAACATCAAAAGCAGTTGCAGCCAAATAATACTTTGTAGAAAACTCCACCTCTTCAATAACTCCAGTTAAAAGATCCCCAACGTTATATTGATCAACTTTCACAGATTTAAAAGATGCCTTACTTAGATCTGTTATGGGCTCTTTACTATAATATACATTAATACCATAAGGTCTTACATTATCCTCATCTTTTGGAATTGTTAGTTGGAATGAAATTGTATTTGATTCAGCTTCCGCTCTAAAGTCTAGAATCTTCTCAGGTGCAATTTTACCACCACTAGCTACTGCTGCATAAGCATCTACTAATCCCCTACCTAACTCCACTCCTGGATTATAGCTAGATATATTTCTGGTTGTACTTAACAATCTCTCTTTTAACATCTCATTTGTAAACCCAGGTCCTCCGTGCTCTGCAATAATTAAAGCTGCTACTCCCGATACGTGAGGGCAGGCCATTGAGGTGCCTTGAATCGCCTCATATTCATTACCTGGATATGTACTAAGAACCATAGGTCCCTTATAATAATCACCGCCTGGAGCAGCAATATCATTCCAATCCCCAAAATTTGAATAGTAGGCTCTTGTATAATCTGCAGCTATAGCAGTTACTGATATAACTGGCTCATACTCTTGAATTGTTGCCACATCTCTATTATAATTCCCTGCCGAAAAGATTACCACACCTCCACTCATTGGTGCAACTTGGTTTCCATTAGCATCCTTTCCTGCATATTTAATAAAATAGTCTATAGCGTCTTTATCTGAATCAGGTAGTTCAAAATACTCTTCATATCCCCAACTATTTTGTGAAATAATAGCGCCATTATCAGCTGACCATTTTATAGCTTTTGCACCACCGCCGGCTACTCCTGTCTCATCATCTCCCTCCCCTTGAAAGATTTGGCAAGACATTAGTTTTACCCCTTTTATTCCTTTCTCAAAGTTACCTCCAGCAACTCCAGAGACTCCTATACCATTATTATTTACTGCTCCAATTGTTCCCGCTACGTGAGTTCCGTGAGTATGTGGTACTATTTGGTATCCATTACTTACAAAATTGTATCCATAAACAAGTTGGCCAGTTTGATTAGGGTTAATCCACATATTCTCTTTTAGATCCTCGTGATTATAGTCAATTCCGCCATCTACAACACCTACAATTATATTTTCGTCTCCAGGAGAATAATCTCTCCATACTGGATAAACATTAATATCAGCCCCAGCTAAGTACTTACTGCCACTCCCTGCATTATAATAGTGCCACTGATCCTCTAACATTGGATCATTAAACGGATGAATACTTTTATCCGTTGAATCTGAACTATCTGTATTAGATGTAAATGAATACTTGCCAAATGGAACTACCGTAGTTTTAGCTGAAATAATCTTTGGTAATAGCTCCACATTTTCAACCCCCTCAATTGTACTAAAATCAACAGAGGCCCTTGTTAGTGAAATATTTGGATCAAAATAAACATCATACCATAAATGCAAACCACTCTCTCTTGTTCTCTCCTCAAATTCACCCGCATATGGGAAAGTACGCTCCATTCTCACCACACCCATAGTTTGGAAAGTATTATCTATTAGATAGGTGGATTTTGTATCAACTTGTCCATTTCCCTTTGTTATACTCTCAATATTACCCCCAAATTCTTGGCTTAATTGTAATCTAACTATTCCTTGTTCTAGCGATGTTACATTTACCTCATTACCATTAATCTCAATTTTTTCTTCTTGAGAAACATTATCTATCTTACTGCAGCTACTTACAATGGCCAACAACAGTAATAGTTTTATTAAATTATTTGTCATAATACATACTTGCTTAATAATTACATATTTTATACAACTTAGAATTACATATAAATTAATAATCCGCCTGTATAAAGTATAGATGATCTTTTTCCAGAACTTATCTCTAAAGAGACCTTTCCATTGGTAAATACCTTTAACATTGCATTAAACTCTTCACTATCATATTCACTCTTGAATTTAAATTTAAGTTCATAGCGCTTCTTCCTTTTATTAAAAGTGCTTTCAACCTTAACCTCTTGCTCTTTTGAAACTACATTTAGATTCTGAGAGCCATAAGTATTAACTCTTGCATTTGAACCTTGATATGGTAAATCACAAGTAAATTTATCATCAATTAAGGTAACTTTAATACCTCCTTGGTAGTTTTGTACACCTAAATCTGAGGTTATATTTGTAATATGCATTTCAAGTTGTTTATGTAACATACGACTCTCTACTGCTAAGGCGGTCTTCTCCTTTTTACTCATTTTATCTTGCGCTACTAAATTTGTACTGCTTAATGACAAAAGTAAAACTGAGAATGCTAGTAATAATATTTGTTTCATAATTGTTGTTATTAAATTGTTATTTTTTGCTCCAATAAAAGTATAATGCAATATTGCATTAATTACTATTACAAATATAATAAAACTTATTAAATATTAATATCCTAAAAACGCAATATAAAGTCTATAAAAATATCAGCTGTTTGATTTCTAAACAATACAAAATTAATTATAAATCAAGAAATTAGGCACAACTCTATTTTTAGAACCATATTATCATTTTACAGTTTATATCTGGAATAATAATAGCTAACTAATTCAAACAGATATATATTTAAAAGAATAGAGGCTGAATAACAATGTTATTCAACCTCAAAGGGGGTGACCAACTATCGTTAGTCTCCCCCTTATCTTAATATCATCTCTGATCAATATTTATATTTAATAAATATTATTTCAATGTAACTTCAAATGTGTCTGTGTACCAGCCAAAATATCCTGCACCAACAGTATACCACACATCTGCAGTAATTATACTTCCTGAGGCAAATTGCCCCGTAGGTGATAATTCAGACGCAGTAACATAAGCTGGATCAGCATCAACCCAAGCAGTCATAGGTCCATAAGATGGATGAACAATTGCTGATTCAAATTTTAATAGTGGATAACCAGCAACATCTGATGCATTATAGAATGATTGTACTGGAGATGAAGCGTGTAACATACCTTCATCTAACTTAAATTCAAAATCTACAGAAGATCCATAAAATCCTTCAATCTTATAGAATTGAGTTGTATTATCAGCTAAATATAGTTTGTAAACATCTTTTCCTTCTGCAATTAGTGAAGAGAAAGATCCTGTTTTAAATTCAACTGTACCTACTTCTGAATACTCTAACTGCAACATTACTCTTACTTCTACATCATTAACTCCTGTAAAAGCCTTATCAGCTTCATCAAAAGATAGATTAAAAGAGTATTGCGTACCTGGCACTAAAGTACTAGAAGCGCAGGTTAGTATAACATCTGTTTCAAACTCTCCTTTTGCAAAACTAACAAAAGAGCTAGATAGACCAAATACTCCATTAGTTTCAGTTGTAAATTCAATTGGAACATCAATAGCCTCATTAGCGATACCACGAACAATCTTAACTTTTAGTTCTGTATCATTAATAAGCACACTCTTTGGAACTACACTTGATTCAAACGTAACACTATTATTATCTGGAACAAATCTATTCTCCATCTCAGTATTAGCACAAGCTCCCAAGGAGAAGATCATTCCCAATAAGATCATTGCCGAAAATAATCGAACTGATATTTTATTTATTTTTCTCATTGCCTTATATAGTTTTAATATTTATTAATATCCAGGGTTTTGTTGACCTTTAATTTGTGGATTTGCATCAATCTCAGCTTGAGGTATTGGCCACAAGAATCTTGGATCATCTGCAGAAACAACTCTAAGGGAAATATTAGGATTAGTAGCATTATCAGTTACATCAGGATTTTGAACCTCAGAACGAGCAAAACCTTCGCCTCTTCTCTTTAAGTCAAAGAATCTAAATCCTTCTCCTATTAACTCTCTTACTCTCTCATTTGCAACCTCATCAATTAATCCATCTAAGGAATACTCTGCACTAATATAGTCTGCAATTCTACTCTCTCTCAATTCATTTAAATATTTTGCACCATTTGTAACATCCCCCTTCATTGCATAAGCCTCAGCTGCAATTAGATATTGCTCAGCAATTCTATAAGGTTTAATTTTATGAATATGAGAAGATGTTGCAACATCTGGAGATTGAAGAGTTCTATTCCCAGGGAATTTATTAAGTAGCACAGCATCACCTACAATTGTACCATAAGTAAGAGTCTGCTCTGTAAACCAGATATAAGCCCTAATATCATTTATAGAGTATAAATCCAAGATCCATTTCTCTAAAATATAGTCTGGTGAATATTTTCCATCAGCAGCTTTACTAATATAACCATACGATAAACTTACAGGAACGGATTCAGCTGGATAATCTGCATATAATTGCATAATACACTCTTCTCCACTATCATTTGCCCATAATGCAGTATGTTTAGTTGTATCCTTTGCCTCAATTAGTGGATAAGTTCCACTATTAATTAACCCCGTAGAGTATTGAATTGCTGCATCGTAATCACCTTTTGTTAAAGCAATTCTAGCCGCCATTGCGTTTACTGCATCTATTGTTAAGTACTCAGACGCAACAACGCCCTCTTCACTAGCAATACCTGCCTTTGCAATATCTAAACACTCATCTATATATGCATAAACCTCTGCAACTGTAGATCTAGGCTTATATTTAGTAATATCAGATGTTGGCTCATAAGTCTTCTCGATTATTACCCCTAGGTCACTGCTTGCAGTAGCAGCATCATAGGCAGGAGCAAATCTTTGCATTAGCTCAAAAAGAGTGATAGCTTTCATAAAGTAACATTCTCCCTTATAAAGCTCTAATGTAGTCTTTTCAGCATCCGTTAGCTCTAAAGTAGTCTCTAATTTCTCTATTTGGCCAAGTAGATAATTGGCTACAGCTGTAATACTATAAGATGAAGACCATTTACTCTCTGCATCATCCCAGCTAGCCTGTTGTTCCCAACGATACTCTGTACCACCTCTATTTCCAAAGCCTATACTAGGGTGAAAAATATCTGTTTGGAGTTCACCTAAGTATATATCAAAACCATCGTACATACCTCTAAGACGTACGTATAAATTGTTTCTCATATTAGCCACATCCTCCATAGATTGCAATCCATCTGCTGTTCCAATCGTACCAGATTGCTTCTTGTCCAAATCACACGAAGTGAGAAGCAATAATAATGATAAAGTTATATATAATATTTTTTTCATAATACTGTTTTAATTAAAAAGTTAATTCAACACCAACACTAAATTGTTGAGAGTTAGGATAGTTACCTAGCTGAAGATTTGAGTCAACCTCTGGATCATAACCTGTGTACTCAGTAAATGTTAATAGATTTCTTCCAATAACATAAAATCTCGCTCCTGAAATAAAACCACTCTTATTAATGAAGGATTGAGGCAGAGAGTACGATAGTTGAAGATTTTTCAAACGCACGAATGAAGCATTCTCAAGAAGGTGAGTATCAAATTGTAGAGTCTCGCCTGCTTTAGGTATATTAGTAATTTGACCAGGAGTAGTCCAAATATTAGCCATCTCTTTTGTTTGATTCATATCTCCCGCAAAATTTGCATTTTCAATAAAATATCTATTATTATTGATTACCCACTTACCAAATACTCCTGTAAAATCAGCATTTAGGGATAGGTTCTTCCAAGAGAAATTCAGCTGTAAACCAGCTGCTATAGGAGCATAACGTTGTTTTCCTGTAAATACAGCATCATCATCGCTATATTCAAATGTTTGATTACCATCTTTGTCTAACCAAACTTGTTTTCCTGTTGCAGGATCTACTCCTACCCATCTTACATAATAGTACTCACCAAGAGTCTTACCTACCTCATATTTAATACCAGTATTTGCTACTACAAACTCATCTCTACCACCAAATAACTCTACAATCTCGTTATAGTTATAGTTGAATGTTCCGCTTACATTAAATAGTATATCTGAAGTATTAATAAGATCAACACCTAAAGTAACATCAATACCTCTATTGAGCATTGTTCCTACATTACCCCATCCAGAAGATGCACCTGTTGCGAATGAATAAGGAATAGATAGCAACATATCTTTGGTGTACTTATTATAGAACTCTAAATCTAAGTTTACCATATCAAATAGTCTTGTATTAACTCCTATATTTAAAGACTCAACAGTCTCCCACGTTAGATCTGGGTTATCAATACCCGAAAGATTCCAAGATGCATTACCTCCATAAATAGTAGATGAAACAATACTTGCATTTGCTAAATAGGCACTAATACCCGAGTTTCCTGTTGTTCCATAAGAGGCTTTAAGTTGTAATGAGTTTAACCAAGATACATTACTAAGGAATTTCTCTCTTTTTGCATTCCAAGATGCCCCTACAGAGTAGAATGTAGCATATCTCATATTGGATCCGAATAGAGATGATCCATCTCTTCTAACAGTTCCCTCTAATATATATTTAGAATCATAATCATAAGATAGACGGCCAAAATAAGAGTTATAAGCAGTCTCTGTTAATCCGTATGAAGGATTATCAAATGTAGTTCCTTGATCTACATCATTCAAACGATTATCTGACATACCAGTAGCACTTGCTCCAAAATTCTCTGATTGAGTTACAATCGCCTCTTGACCAACTAATGCTACAAAATTATGATTATCAGCTATATTAAATTTATACTCCGCTGTATTTGTTGCAGTTAAGTTATAATATCTTGTCATACTCTCACTTGCACTTGGTGTAAAGATACTATAGTCATCAATTAAAATTTTGCGGGAATATCTATAATCATACCCCTCTAGTGCCTGTACAGATCTAATAACTAACCCTTTTAGAGGTGTTATCTCTTGATATGTACTTCCATTTAAACGAATATAATTTGTCTCTGATGGCTGTAAATCCATAAGATAGAAATAATTCCAAGTACCTCCCTCCATTCTATCTCTCTCCTCTCCATAACCCAAGAAATTACCTTGCTCATCCGTTAGTATCTCCCAAGGAACTTCATAAGGTAGAGTCCAATCTGCAACGTTCATAGGGTTATTCCAAGAGTTTCCAGTTGTTGAGTAACCTGCAGATCTATTCTCTTGGTAAGTTAATGATAGATTTAAACCAACTTTTAACCAATCATTTGCTTTAGTATTAACATTTGATCTTACTTGGTATCTATCTAAAAAAGAGTATGGCTGAATACCCTCTTGTGAGAATGTTCCAAATGAGATGTAATAATCTGATCGCTCATTTCTACCTGAGATACTTAAATCTGCACTTACTGTAGGAGCATTCTCATTTAAAATCCACTCTCTCCAATCTGCTGAGATATTATTCTCAAGACGGAAATTCTTTAAATCTTGAAACTGCTGATTATTAAGTAGAGTTGGGTCAATTGTCTCTCTTAATCTAAAATACTCCTCAGAGTTCATCATATGAGTTGGATTCTGAGCAAGATTAGATATACCATACGATCCTGTTAATCTAATTGTAGGCTTCTCTGTAACACCCTTTTTAGTTGTAATATAAACAACACCATTTGCAGCTCTTGAACCATAGATAGCAGTTGAAGAGGCATCTTTTAACACAGTGATATTAGAGATATCATTTGAGTTTAATGTTGTAAAGATTGATGAACTTACTGGTGTACCATCTAATATAAATAGAGGTGTAGTAGAGGCATTGATTGAGTTTACTCCTCTTAAACGCATAGAGACAGTGGCACTAGGCTCTCCAGACGAAGTAAAAACCTGTAGTCCAGCAACCTGTCCTTGTAGTGCATCACCCACACTTGCAACAGGTCTGTTCTCTAGTTTTTTTGTACCAACAGTCACCGCAGAACCTACAACTGAACTAATCTTCTTTGCAGTACCATATCCTACAATGATTGTCTCTTCAAGTTGCGCTGCATCTAAGTCAATAGCTGCATTTACAGTTGTTCTGTTGTTAACTGGAACCTCTAATGTTTTATATCCCATACTTGTAAAGACTAAAACACCATTTCCTGGCACAGAAATTGAATAATTCCCTAAGTCATCTGTTAAGGCGTACACGTTTGTTCCACCTTTTAAACTAACGGTTACAGCAATCATCGGCTCCCCCGTCGCAGCATCTGTAACAGTTCCCTTCACAGTAACATTCTGCGCTAATAAAGCCACAGAAGAAACTAATAATGAAAAAACTGTTAATAATAATCTGATTTTTTTCATTTAGATAATTTTTTTAAGGTTAATATTATAAAGTAAGGTTAATACTAAATTAAATTTTGACTGTTTTGTCTAAATTTTAACATATTTATCACCATTTGACAATAAGTCTTAATTACAAAGATATGTAAAATAATCAATAGTTGTATATAAAAGTGATACAATTTACGCATTTCACCCTTTATTTCACACACTACTGCACAAAAAAATCAGACAAAAATGTAATAATTTTTTAGCAATTCCTTAACATATATAATTATTCCACAGCATATAGCTTATTTGTGTTACAATCTCTTTGCACTCCTATTCAACTATTAGCTTTAGTATGATTAAACATCTTTGTTACACAATATTTTCCGTTAACAAAAGATCAGAAAGCCACTTACATCAGGCTATATTTATCTGATTAACAAAACAATACAAAGCAAATACTCAAAAAAAAGATATATATTATAGTATTTGCAAGTTAAAAAACACAAAAAACCAACTTTAGCACCCTGGTACAAAGAAGACAATTAGTGCCTATTTCGCTATTTAAAAACTATATAATTGAGAATTAATTAGCCTTAAATTCTCCAAAATAAACGCAAGAAACTACAAAAAAAGATTATTTAGTATCTCTCACAGATAATAAATGATACTTTTACAATCTATAAAAAGAAAAAAAGTAGCCAACAATTATTTTGTTAGCTACTTTATGTGCCCAGAACAAGACTCGAACTTGCACACCGTAATCGGCACCACCCCCTCAAAGTGGCGTGTCTACCAATTTCACCATCTGGGCTTTTTGAGGAGGACAAATGTAACGTGATTATTCCTACATTCCAAATCTTTTTGAAACTTTTTTACTATCTTAGCAGCCTATATATTTTAAAGAAATTATTATGACAGAAATTTATCAAAAACAGATTGAGGAACTTGATAACCTTATTGATATTGCTGATCTTGTTAGTGAAACACCTCAGTTCTCAAGGAGTGTTCAAAATTATATAAAGAACCCTTATGATGCTGAGATCGAGAGAGCGGGCAAAGGGTTATTCACTCTTGGTGTATCAAAATCAGAGGCTCCTACTATTGATAATTTAGATGATGATATTATACTTGCAAGAGCAAATGAGACTGCACTCGCAAGACTGGCTTGTTGTGGCGCGCGATTTTTAACAATCAAAAATAATGATGACAAAAGAGTAAATGCCTTAGGTCTATTTAAATCTAAGAAGAACATTGCATCAATGGCCTTTGATTCAAAAGGAGATACTATATATGTAGTGGGCAATAAAAATGATGATAGCGAGTTAAATTTAAATAACAACACACTTGAAATAATTCAAAAAAGTGTAGAGAAGGATTACATTACAAGTGCTCACTACATCTCAACAAATGGGCTTTTTGTATCACTAGTTGAGTGCTGTGCCCCAAATCAACTTGGGTTTGATATTACAGGAGATGCCGAAATAGAAGATAAAGAGTTTTTATTCTCTAAAAGCAAACACATCGCAATTATAACAGTGACAGAGGAGCAAGAGAATGATTTAGTTGACTATATGTTTAATAATAATATTCCGATAACTCTATTAGGTCACGTTACAAAAGGAGAACTAAGATTAGATGAGTTATCTTTTGGACATATAACTGACTTTATGCCTATATAGTATATTAGTCAAGATATGCAAGAGCAAAATGTATTAAAAAAAGATACAGAAACAATCTCTAAAATGTTTAACGGCATTGCTGGCGAGTATGATATGCTCAACCATCTACTATCGTTTAACATAGATAAGATATGGAGAAAAGGTATGTCATCGCACCTATTAAAACAAGCCAATCTTACAAATGAGAGAAAGTTTTCTGTTTTGGATATTGCCTGCGGAACAGGAGATTCGGCGATTTCTCTATTTAAATGCGGCTTTGAAGTAACTGGTATAGATATCTCTAAGAATATGCTTGAGATAGCGGTGAAAAAGAATAGTAAACTTATCGAGAGAAAGAATGAAAAAAAAACAGTTTCTGTTCCCAATTATATTTTAGCAGGGGCTGAGAGTATTCCTTTTCCCGACAATAGTTTTGAGGCAGTTACAATCTCATTTGGCATTAGAAATTTTAATAATCGCGACAAGTGTTTGGAAGAGATTTATAGAGTAATTAAACCTGGCGGCTCTTTAGCTGTTTTAGAGTTTGCTAAGCCTAAGAATAGAGTGATTAGATGGGGTTACAACCTCTATTTTAACAACATTTTACCTTGGATAGGAGGAATTGTATCAAAGAATAGAGCTGCATATAAATACCTTGCTAATTCCGTTGAACAGTTTCCAATGTTCGAAGAGTTTGCAAATGAGATAAGTAGAGCTGGTTTTAAAGATTGTAGATATAAAAAATATAGTTTAGGAATAGCTGTTCTCTATACGGGAAAAAAGTAGTAGAATTATTATGAATTACTCTCTTTTTTTTAATATTCTTTTAGGATTTTACATTGCAACACTTCTATTTGCGGTGTATAATGCTATTGTAATGATTCTTCGCAAACAAGATCCAATAAAGACTCTATCTTGGATCTTTGCACTAATTTTTTTACCAGTTATCGGGATTATTATATATCTTTTTTTGGGGCAGAATCATAGAAAAAAGAAGATGTTTAATAGAAAAGGGGCAGGCGATTATAATCTGCGCAGAGAATTGGGGCAGAATCAAGAGGAGATACTAAAGAAAGATCCTAAAATATTAGATGAGTATCTATACCCGTTTAGAAAGATTATTTTTCAGAATTTTAAGAATAGCTCTACTGTTATTGAGAGCAATAGCACGATTGATTTTTATTTTTCAGGCAAAGAGGCTTTAGATGCAATGTATCTAGAGATTAAAAATGCAAAAAGACACATTCATCTACAATCATATATTATTGAAAATGACAGAATTGGAGTTAAATTTAGAGATCTACTAATTGAAAAGGCAAATGAAGGCTTGGAGGTTAGAGTTATGTATGATGGCGTGGGTGGTATTTCATTAAATAGCGATTTTATCTCTCCTATGATAAAAGTTGGTATTGAGGTATTGAATTTTTCGCCAGTAAAAGTTTTTCCTTTACGATTTAGACTAAATTATAGAAATCATAGAAAGATTCTTGTAGTAGATGGTGAAATTGGCTATTTTGGAGGAGTAAATATTGCTGATAGATACTACTACGGCACTGAGATTGGAACGTGGAGAGATACTCACGTTAGAATAAAAGGAGATACAGCCTCTTCTCTACAAACAAGTTTCTTATTGGATAGATATTTTGTTCTCAACAGAAAAATTAGAAAATGGAAAAAATATTATCCAAAGTTAGATATTAATACACCTATCAAAAAAAATATCGAGGGCAATTCAATCTTCTCTCAAACGGTTATTTCTGGTCCCGATAGCGATTGGGCTAGTATAATGCAGTGCTTCTTTAGCGCAATAACGCACGCTAGCAAACATATTTATATAGTTACCCCCTATTTTACACCCAATGAAACTATCCTAAATGCCATCAAAATTGCCGCATTAGGTAACATTGATGTAAGGATTATGATTCCTGAGAAATCCGACACTAAACTTGTTCATTGGAGTACTATGTCTTATGTTAATGAACTCATAGAAGCAGGGGTAAAAATATATCTATTTAAGAAGGGTTTTAACCATTCTAAAGTTATGAGTATCGACGGTTCCCTCTGCATTGCAGGATCAGCAAATATGGATGTTAGAAGCTTTGAGTACAATTTTGAAATTATCTCTGTAATTTACAATAAAGATTGTGCCGACATTATAGAAAAAAGGTTTTTAAAAGATTGCCAAACTTGCAAAATTATTACTCGATCTAAATGGAGCAAACGCCCTAGAAAACAGAAGATAAAGGAGAGTTTCGCTCGCCTATGTTCTCCTATGCTATAGCCGTTATCTTAATCAAATATTATTTTTTTCTTTATAATCTAAAAAACTTTATTAGTTTTGTTGTTACGTATAATTGTGTAAAAGAGTAATTTCTTCACAAATATGCGTTTAGAGTTATAATAATTATTAATTAACACACTAAAATTATATTAATGGAAACTAACAAAAAAAACTACGCATTGCCTATTGCAATGATGTTTGCTCTGTTCTTTATGGTTGCTTTTGTAACAGGGCTACAGAATCCTCTTGGATTAATCGTTAAAGACCAATTTGCTTTAGGTAACTTAGGTTCACAACTTCCGACTTTTGCTAACTTCTTAGCTTATGCCTTTTTGGGCATACCTGCTGGTCTACTACTACAAAAGGTAGGCTACAAAAAGACAGCTCTTACCGCTATTACGGTAGGTATTATAGGTGTTCTTACAATGTTCTTGGCTGGTAAAATAGAAGGCGACGGAATGCTAGCATTCTACGTATATCTTCTTGGCGCATTTATCGGAGGTGTCTCTATGTGTATGCTTAATACAGTAGTTAACCCTATGCTAAACACACTTGGTGGTGGTGGAAACAAAGGAAATCAGCTAATTCAGTTTGGTGGATCTTGTAACTCTATGGCAGCTACAATTGCACCAGTTTTAGGTGGATACCTTATCGCTGGAGCTGTTGGTATTAAAACCATTGAGGCTGCAAACCCTATTTTCTTCTTAGCTATGGGTATTTTTGCGATGACTCTTATCGTTTTATACTTTGTAAATATACCAGAGCCACGCTTAAATGTTGTTAAGAAAGATGTTAATGACAAATATAGTCCACTATCATTTAGACACTTTATTTTAGGAGCTGTTGCTATCTTTGTATATGTAGGTATTGAGGTTGGTATTCCTAATATTGCAAATCTTTTTATGACAGGATCTGTTGAGAATGGTGGCTTAGGTATGGATGCTACAGTTGCGGGAACTGTTGTAGGAACATATTGGTTCTTAATGTTAATTGGACGCCTTGTTGGTGCTTCTGTAGGTAGCAAAGTTTCTCCTAAATCTATGCTTGTATTTGTATCGGGATTAGGATTACTACTTGTAACTCTTGCTATATTCTTACCAACAGATATTTTAGTAAGTATGCCAGTTTTCCAATCTGATATCTCTTTTGGAATGGCAGATGTTCCTGTAGGTATTATGTTCTTAGTACTTTGTGGTTTCTGTACATCTGTAATGTGGGGAGGAATCTTCAACCTTGCAGTTGAGGGCTTAGGAAAGTATACAGAGGCTGGATCAGGTATCTTTATGGTAATGGTTTGCGGAGGAGGAATTCTTCCTGCACTACAAGGTCTTGTAGCTGACAACACTTCATACTTAACAAGTTACTGGGTAATATTTGCAGGTTTAATTTATCTATTATACTTTGCATTTATCGGTTCTAAGAACGTAAACAAAAATATTCCAACAGAATAATAATAAGACTTAATTTATTTAATAAACACACACAATAATAAACAGTAAATATATAATGACAACAAGCGAAAAACCATATGTAGTAGGCGTTGACATTGGGGGCCAAACAACAAAAATTGGAGTTGTTGATAGAAGAGGAAATATCATCAACCAAGTAGTTATCAGTTCTAAATACGGTAAAGGAGAGGCTGAGCAATTTATAGACTCTCTTTGTAGTTCTATTAGAGAGTTAACAAAAGAGGTTACCTTAGAAGAGGTACACGGGGTTGGTATTGGCGCACCTAACGCAAACTATTATAGTGGTACTATTGAAGATGCTGCAAACTTAGAGTGGGCAAAGGCTCAAACAGTACACCTTGCAGATATGGTATCTGAGAAATTAGATAACATTCCTGTAAGAATAACAAATGATGCTAATGCAGCGGCAGTAGGTGAAATGACCTATGGTGCTGCTTTGGGTATGAAGAACTTTATAATGATAACTCTAGGTACAGGTGTTGGTAGCGGTATAATTATAAATGAAGATGTAGTTTATGGTCACGACGGTTTTGCCGGAGAACTTGGTCACACGTGTGCTGTTAGATATAATGGAAGACAGTGTAACTGTGGCAAGAAAGGTTGTTTAGAGACCTATGCCTCTGCAATTGGCGTATCAAGAACAGCTACTGAGTGGCTAGAAATGAGTAATGAACCAAGTCTTTTAAGAGATGTTCAAGGGGTTATTACCTCTAAGGATGTTTATGAGGCTGCACAAAAGAATGATGCTATGGCTCTGAAAATATTTGAGTTCACAGGCAGAAAGCTTGGTGAGGCATTTGCAGATTTTGTTTCGTTTAGTTCTCCAGAGGCTATCGTTCTTTTTGGAGGTTTAACTAAGGCTCAAGAGTATATTATGCAACCTATTGAGGATGCTATGAATGAGAATCTTTTATCTATTTGGAAAGGTAAAGTAAAGATTGTTCTTAGTTCTTTAAAAGAGAGTGATGCTGCTATATTAGGTGCAAGTGCGCTTGCTTGGTAAAGTAGAATAATATTAAAAGGCAATTTATAATTGCAAATAAAACGCCCTCGAAAAGTTTCTCTTTCGAGGGCATTTTTATGCCAAAAATCTACTATTTTTTTGGTATCATTTCCAATATTTAGTTGTTTTTCTAGAGCTTTTTCCCAGCTAAATTACTTAATTCACTTCTTTCTCCATTGAATAGATTAATATGTGCAAATAGATTTTCTCCAAATAGTTTATCACTTAAATGAGTAAGTCCATTAGACCATCTATCTAAATATGGCTGATCGATCTGATAAACATCTCCTGTAAAGACAATCTTTGTCCCCTCTCCTGCCCTTGTGATTATTGTTTTAACCTCGTGTGGTGTTAGGTTTTGAGCCTCATCTATTATAAAAAATGTATGAGATAAAGAGCGACCTCTTATATAGGCTAATGGAGATACAATCAGCTTCTCGTTTTTTAGCATCTCATTGATTGTATTTGCTTGTTCCTCTCCTTTAAAATTTTTCTTAATAACAGCTAGGTTATCATAAAGAGGCATCATATATGGAGCAATCTTTGCCTCCTCACTCCCTGGAAGAGGGCCAATCTCTTGATTCTTTAGTGGGATAACTGGGCGTGCTAACATTATTTGATCATAGAGATCTGCTTGCTCTAACGCTGCAGCTAGTGCTAATATGGTTTTTCCTGTTCCCGATGTTCCTGTCAATGAAATCAGCTTTATATCGGGATTTAAAAGAGTATCTAATGCAATAATTTGCTCTATATTACGAGGTGAGATTTTATAGGCCTTTTTAGGTTCTATCTTCACGATACTTTTTGTTGAGGCATTATATCTACCTAAATGTTTTTTCCCATTATTTAGTAGGAATTTATAGAATTGATTGCAAGGAGGGATTATATTGGTAAACTCTTTTATCGGAATACCATTTTTGGCATTTAGTAGCTTATCAAGTAGATATTTATCGGGATTATTAACAGATATTACACGCTTAGTTGTTTGACGTATAACATCTTCATTAACGTGATCATTTAGATAGGTCTGGGCAAGTACCCCTATAGCTTTTGATTTTAATCTTAAATTAGCATCCTTTGTTACAAGAGCCACTACCCTATCTGGATAATTCTCTTTATACCAAAGTGCCGTTGCTAATATCCTATGATCTTGAATATCGTCTTTAAAAACGCGCTCTAATTCCTTTGAAAATGGCCTATTTACCGATATATGTAGATAACCCAACTTCTCGCCTAAATGATAGCCTGCCTCTGTATATAGATTTGGATTTGTTATTTGGTCTATATTACGTACAAACTCTCTTGCGTGGTAATTTATAATATCATTACCTTTTTTGAATTTATCTAGCTCCTCAAATACGGCTATGGGTATTACTAAATCATTCTCTTGAAAGTTATAGATTGATCTATTGTCGTGTAGGATAATATTTGTATCCAAAATAAATATTTTAGGCAGCTTACTCATATCAATTAATTTTTTTCTTAATATCAATCATTACAAGAGCCCCCTAAAATAAAATTAAGGATACAATATATTTGTTTCTAGAGCTTTAGAATCAATACTTCTTAATTCTGCAGGTGCTCTCTTGCGTTAATAAACATCTCAATCCACGGAGTTACCTCGTGCTCATTTTTGTTAGTTGGATAGTGAGCCCAATTCCACGGTCTTAAACATCTCTCTGGGTGAGGCATCATTGCTAAGTGACGCCCATCGTTGCTACAAACACCAGCTACTCCCTCTGGAGATCCATTTGGATTTGCAGGGTACTGATTGTAATTGTATTTTACTGCAACTTTAAATCCATCCCAATTCTCTGGCATACCAAATTTACCCTCGCCGTGAGCAACCCAGATACCCAATTTGCTTCCCGATAGAGATTTAAGCATTATTGAAGGTGACTCTTCTACCGTTACACCAACAAAGGCACTCTCATATTTATGTGATGTATTGTGTTTCATCTTTGGAGATAATTCTCTCTCTTCTGGCGTTATCAAGCCCAACTCAGCCATTAATTGACATCCGTTACAGATACCTAAACTCATTGTATCTTTTCTCGCATAGAAGTTATCTAGTGCATTTTTCGCCTTTTGATTATATAAGAATGCACCTGCCCAACCTTTTGCCGATCCAAGTGTATCTGCATTTGAGAATCCTCCTACAAACACAATCATCTTAACATCCTCTAGGGTCTCTCTTCCACTAATAAGATCTGTCATATGCACATCTTTAACTCTGAATCCAGCCATATATAGTGCCCAAGCCATCTCTCTGTCACCATTAGATCCCTTCTCACGAATAATTGCAGCAATAGGGGCATTTGCATCTTCAACTTGTGTTGTTTCTGAATTCATTGTACCCTTATACGCATTTAGTTTACCGTTGAAACTCTCAGGGAATTTATAAACAAGTGGTTGCTTCTTATAGTTCACAAAGCGCTCTTTTGCACACTGCTCACCAACTTGACGAATATCAAATAGGTATGATGTTTTGAACCATATATCTCTCAACGAATCAATCTCTAAACTTATAGAGTTATTCTCATTCTGAGCAATATCACCAACCTCAGTTACAACTATTTTACGAGCAGGAATATAGCTTCCTAAAATATAACCTTTTGCTCTTACTGTATTGCACTCTGCTACTGTTGGGGCATTAATAACATTAATATACTCCTCTATCTGAGCTAATTTATCAGAGGCAACTTGTATCAGTAGACCTGGAACTTCAGAGAATAGTGCTCTAAAGATAAGATCCTCTCTCTTCTTGCCATCACAAGCAAAGCATTTAGGACCATTCTCTACCTCTGCAACCTCTGCCAACATTTGTAGCACTTTACCATTGATTGACAAACCGCCCTTTGTATTTGCAAAACACATCTCTAAAGCAGCTGTAATTAGACCACCTGAAGATATATCGTGTCCCGACAGAACTAATTCATTCTCTATCAATTGCTGAATTGCTGCAAAACAGTTTGAGAAATATGTTGCATCTGTAATATCGGGAATATTATTTCCAACCTTATTTACAATCTGAGCAAATGCCGATCCTCCTAGAGGGAATGCCTCTTTTACTGCTCCTGATCCTACTACAGATGTAAATGGAACATATAAAAGTGTACTATTCTCTACCGGTTTTAGATTTGGGTGTATAACTTTATTAATATCTGTTACAGGGGCTACAGTAGATACAATTAATGTCCCTGGAGATAGAACTTTTTCTCCATTAGGATACTTCTGAGTCATACTCATTGAGTCTTTACCTGTTGGAATATTTATTCCTAACTCGCAAGCAAAGTCACTTGCCCCTTTTACCGCGCTGTATAATCTAGCATCTTCACCCTCATTTCTACACGGCCACATCCAGTTAGCACTCAATGAAATACCTTGAATTCCATTATTAAGTGGAGCAAATATAACATTTGTAAGAGCCTCTGCTATTGCAATCCTAGAGCCTGCAGCAGAATCTGCTAGAGCAACTAGAGGAGCGTGTCCCATTGATGTAGCGATACCCTCTTTATTATTGTATCCTAATGCGGTTACTCCAACATTATTTATCGGGAGCTGAATCTCACCTGTTGTTTGTTGACCTGCAATTAGCCCCGTTACAGAACGGTCCACTTTATTTGTCAACCAATCTTTACACGCAACACTCTCCAATTGAAGAACTTGACCTAAATAATATTCAACTTTTGTATAGTCATATTTTACTGGTGCAAAATTATATTCGGCTGTTTTATCCTCCATATATGTTTTAGGAGCACTTCCAAACATATCATCCATTCCTAAATCAATAGCAGCCTCGCCTGTTTTCTCATTTCTAAGAGTAAAATTGTGTTTACCAGTAGTCTCTCCAATCACATACATAGGAGCCCTTTCACGCTCTGCGATAGCTTGTAACTCTGCAATATCTTTCTCCTCCATTACTAGCCCCATTCTCTCTTGACTCTCATTCCCGATAATCTCTTTTAAACTTAGAGTAGGGTCGCCAACAGGTAATTTGCTGATATCTATATCTCCTCCTGTCTCCTCAACAAGTTCTGAAAGACAGTTTAAGTGTCCACCAGCACCGTGGTCGTGAACACTTATAATTGTATTACTATCACTCTCTGCAACCGCTCTAATTGCATTATATGCTCTCTTTTGCATCTCTGGATTTGAACGTTGTATAGCATTTAGCTCTATTGCATTTGCAAATACACCTGTATCAACCGAGCTAACAGCTCCGCCACCCATTCCAATGCGATAGTTATCTCCTCCTAGAAGAACAACTTTATCTCCTATGTTTGGTTTATCTTTTAATGCATCCCTCTTTTTAGCATATCCTACTCCACCTGCAAGCATTATTACTTTATCAAAACCAAATACTCTTTTTGCTGCAACTGCATACTCTCCTGCTGGAGCTAAGCCTTGTTCTACAGCAGTTAATTCCCGCTCTGCAACTGCATCATACTCAGCAGTTAATAGACTGCCAGTAATAATACATTGCCCAAATTTATTTCCAAAATCACTCGCTCCGTTAGATGCCTTTGTTAAGATTTCTTGTGGACTCTGGTACAACCACTCTCTTGCAGCACCCTTCTCCCAATCTCTCTCTACCTGCATTGCTTGCGCACACGATTCATCCTCAATTGCTGTAAATGCTGCTCCATCTGTAGGTATATTACCATTTACACCAGCTGTTGCCTCTACCCCATTACAGAATCTTGGGTACGATGTCATATAGCACGCTGTACCAGCTATCGGGAAGCTACCTTTACCTCCTGCTATTCTATCTCTAATCTCTCCTCCACTTCCTGTTGCAGCTCCATTAAATGGTTCTACTGTAGTTGGAAAGTTATGAGTCTCTGCTTTTAAACTAATAACAGTTTCGCTCTCAACCGTCTTAAAGAAATCTGGTTGACTTCCGCTTTGTGGATAGAACATATCAACTTTTGCCCCCTCTATAAATGCACAATTATCTTTATATGCGCTTACTATCAAGTTTGGGTTCTCCGCACTTGTCTTTTTAATCATCTTAAATAGAGAGCTCTCCATCTCTTTTCCATCTATTATAAAGATTCCATTAAAGATTTTATGACGGCAGTGCTCGCTGTTTACTTGTGAGAATCCAAAAACCTCGCTATCTGTAAGTGGGCGACCTATTTTTTTACTTAATTGCTCTAAGTATTCAACCTCCTCTTTATTAAGCGCAAGCCCCTCTTGTTGGTTATATGCCTCAATATCTTGGATATGGATAACTGGCTCTGGCTCTTTATCAATTGTGAATAGATCTTGATCTAGAGAGTGATATGTACGTTGTAACATTTTATCATAGTGAGCCTGTTCAGATATCGGGAAAAACTCCTCTATTCTCTCTATTCCAAAAATATTCATATTCTGAGTTATCTCAACAGCAGTTGTACTCCAAGGTGTTATCATTTCTCTTCTTGGTCCTACAAACATACCCTCTACCTTATCCGCAGGTCTATCTGATGCTGGGTCATTTATAGTTTGGGCATTTGAGAATAGCCAATTTAACGCGCTAATATTCTCATTAGAAATGCTTTGAGATGTTTTAACCGCAATAACGGTTTCTTGCTCTGTCTTAAAGAAAATGATCATGATTATTTATAATTTCTATTAATAATTGGGCTCCTGATTTGGAAATTCAATATTGGCGCAAAATTACTATTTTTTTATTTCATTTCAAAAGCACTATTTTTGTTTATTCAATTGGATTAAGAATAGATTTATCGCGATAATTATGACTGAGCAAGAGTATATAAAAGAGGTGGAGGCTATATTCAATAGATTCCCCAGTTTTCAGAGTATTGGAAAATCCGCGTACAAGCCTGGTATTGAGGGAATGAAGGAGTTATGCAACTATTTGGGCGAGCCACATAAGCAATTTAAGAGTGTACACGTAACCGGCACAAATGGAAAGGGCTCTGTTAGCAGTATGGTTGCCTCGGCTTTGATGAACAATAGAAGGGTTGGATTATACACATCTCCTCATTTGGTTGATTTTAGGGAGAGAATAAAGGTTAATGGAGAGATGGTCTCTAAAGAGTTTGTATATAATTTTTTAATAAAGTATCGCGATACATTTGAGAGTCTGAATAGTAGTTTTTTTGAGATTACAACGGCTCTTGCATTTGCCTATTTTGCGGAGTGTAAAGTTGATTATGCGATTATTGAGTGCGGTTTGGGGGGGAGATTAGATTCTACAAATATTATTATACCAAAACTATCTATTATAACTAATATTGGCTTAGACCATTGCGACTATTTAGGAGACAGCTATACGGAGGTTGCAAAGGAGAAGGGTGGAATTATTAAGCGTAAGGTTCCTGTGGTAATTGGAGAGAAGGGCAATATTGAGCAGGGAGATTTTGTTGCTGATATTTTTGAAGAGATAGCGTTAGAAATGGGAGCACCTATATATTTTGCGCAAGATTATAATATTCTAAATGGCATAGAGTTGGAGAAGATGGATCTAAATGGAGCCTGTCAAGAGAAGAATTTATTAACAGTTTCAACCGCATTAAGAGTTCTACTTGGTGAGGAATTATTAAAGAGTGAGAGTAGTGTTTGTGATAATATTATGAATAGTGCAAAAAGGGTTGGACTGAGGGGACGGTGGGAGGTTTTGAGTAAAGAGCCACTTGTGATTTGTGACACTGGACATAATGCTCACGGGTTTAGACTAATTGGTGAACAGATTAGAGCGAGGTTGGCTGGTAAAGGGAGGCTCTTTATGGTTTTTGGAGTTGTTGCTGATAAAGATTTAGAGTCTATTGTTGAGTTTTTACCAAATAAAATTGAGGAGAGAGATAATGATTCTGCATATTATTATTTTGTAAATGCAAAAGGTAGCAGAGCCTATCCCGCAGAAAAATTGGGAGAAAAGTTAAAACAAATGGGATTTCACGGAGAGATAATTAGCGGAAAAGAGTCTGTGATTGAGGGTGTTAAAAAAGCGCTACATAATGCTAATTCTAATGATTTCCTCTTTATTGGAGGAAGTACTTTTGTGGTTGCTGAAGCATTAGAGTATTTTTATACGGCAGAATGTTAAAAAATATTTGCAGATTTAAAATTTATACCTATATTTGCAGTCCCAAAACGGAACATCCGTAAGAGATCGGGAGTATAGCTCAGTTGGTTTAGAGCATCTGCCTTACAAGCAGAGGGTCACAGGTTCGACTCCTGTTACTCCCACAAATTTGAGTATTCAAATTAATAGTGTTTATTAGTGTGTTTAGAGGTCTGCAAATGCAGGGCTCTTTTTTTATTTTTTTATACAAAGGGGTAGTATGAAAAATCAATTAATTCCTAAGACAATACATCTTTGCTGGTTTAGTGGAGATAAGTATCCCAATAAAATTAATCAATGTATTAAGAGCTGGAAAAGAGTTCTGCCTGATTATACAATCAAGATTTGGGACTTTGAAATGGCTACGGCAACCAAGATTAAATTTGTTGAACAAGCTCTATCTGTAAGAAAATGGGCCTTTGCCGCAGATGTGATAAGGCTCTACGCCATCTACACAGAGGGTGGAATTTATATGGATTCTGATATATTTCTAAAAGAACGTTTTGATGATTTTCTAAATAATGAAACCACCTTTTTTATGGAATACCATTCTAATTCACTAAAGAAAATGACACCAGGTTCAATTGATGAACTGGGCAATCGCGTTGGAGTTGATTTCATTGACGGAATGCAGATACAAGCAGCCCTCTTTGCCTCTGTAAAAGGGAGCTCTTTTATCAAACAATTATTAGATTATTATCGCGATAAAGATTTCATTTTAAGCGATGGCACATATTTCAATCAAATGCTAGCTCCTCATATATATGCTCTACAGGCCGAAAAGATAGGCTTCAAGTATATCGATGAGCTTCAGAGTTTAGATAATGGAGTAGTAGTATATTCATCTGATTATGTTGCAAGCCGCAGAGATTGTATCTCTACCAAGGCATTTGCAGCCCATCTATGTGCACACAGTTGGTATGATAGATCTTTGCGTCAGAAAGTAGTATATTTTTATAAGTATCCGTACTATAAAGCAAAAGGCCTAATGAAAAGAGTATCTATCCTTTTCATTAAGATCTTTTATCCTAATTCTCCAGCATTTAAAAGCAAGCGCGATTTTCCAATCTAGAGAGATTCGTTAATTACCCTTGCAGTATCTTCTGCAACTTCACCAGTAAAGCGAACACACTGTGCCATATGGTCTGGCGAGCCTAGTTCATATTTTTTTGTTAGAATTTTACAACAGGCAACTTTATTTCTCTCTATAAATTTATCGTGAATAATTTTACTTTTTGCCATTGCGTCAAATACTTTTTTATCTGCTGGCTGACTACGGCCAAATAGATATCCTATTGCCATTGTTCCGCCGCTAACTGCTCCGCAGATGCACTTATTTCCGCCAACTCCTACAGGAAAGCCAGAAGCCATTCCAACTATTTGTTCTGGGTATTCTACACTAAATCCATCAAGTACAGAGGCTAGAACTGCCTCAGAACAGAAATATTTTCCCTCTCTGTATAGGTTTTCTGCACGCTCTTTTATGGCGACAATTTGCTCTTCAGTTATTTTTTCCATTATTTATTTTTTTTGTAAATGATGAGCAAAGATAGCAGTTTTTACTCTAATCCTATTTTACTCATCATTACATCTATCTCTGGATTACTCATAAATGATTTCCATAGTAGTCCAGATCTATAATTCTCAATCATGCAGACAATTGGCCCCTGATCAATAGCTAAGTAAGAGGTAGCATACCAATTCTCACTTACATTAAAAGCATCCTTAAAGCCATATATGCCCCACGTCTTATCCTTATAATTATTGAACATATGTCTTATAAAGGCGATTGATTCATCGGGAGTATAAACAATAGAGGAGATTGCTGCTGTTGGACTTATTGTTCCATTATCATTACTTGGGGAGTGTGCTGTATATCCGTTAAAGGTATCTGAGGCTGTTAACCCCCAACAATCTTTGCCATAGTTGCTATAAATTGTTTTATTATTGATGCAGTGCTGGCGATTTGCCAATGTTTGTTCCTTACACAATTCAAAGTAACTACTATGCCCTTTTTGACCAATATAGCTGTCTTTAAAATTAGGATTCATTCCCAGGAATGAGTAGTGAGTAAAGAATAGTGGGCCGCCTTTATTGGCTCCATTCTGACTAAAACTTATAGAGCTTAGATAGTTAGTTCCTGCCCAACCAGTTTGATACAGAGATGAATCTATAGGGTGAGTTGGAGAGGCGATTGCTAATAAATAGGTAATCATAGTCTCATTCCAACCACGTATAGGGTGATTCATCTCCCATTGATAATCTGGAGACCAGTGCCAATATAGAAAATCTTCTCCATTAGTATACCAGTCCCATTCTACCGACTCCCAAAGCGCCGTAATAGTACCTCTTAGCCTCTGCTCCTCACTATTTTCGCTATCAAAGTAACCCCTTACGGCAAGCAGCCCCTGCATAAGAAGAGCCGTCTCAACCAAGTCTCCTCCATTATCTTTGGTGCTAAAGGCTATTGTTTGCCCAGTTGAACCATCTATCCAATGAGACCAAGCTCCGTGATATCTATCACATTTACTTAGAAAATCTGTAATCTTATTGAGTCTCTCTACCCCTTGCGATCTTGTTATCCAACCTCTATCAACGGCAGCAATTATACTCATAACTCCAAATCCACTCCCTCCAGAGGTTACAAGATTACCAGATGTATTACGCTCTCTTGCCATACCACTATTTGGCTCGGCAAAGTCCCAAAAATACTTAAATGTAGCTTTTTGAACAGTATCCAACAGAAGATCTACACTCAAAGTATCCCAATATGATTCAATAGGGGTTGGATCTACCGTAACTATTGGTCTATCCTCTTTTTTGCAAAAGCACAGTGATAAAACTACCACTGTGCCAATAATAAGATTTTGTATTTTAATCATTCTCTATTGATCAAGTTTATTTCCCCACAACCAGCTCATAAAGTCTGGCTCTTCAAACATATTGTTCCATCCGCTATGAGATACACCTGGATAGATATCTAACTTGCTCTCTATTCCAGCTCCCGATAACACATCATACATATCAGTTGCATAGGCAGGAAGAACTACACCATCTTGGTCTCCGTGCATAATACGGAAAGCCATATTTGGCAATTTCTCAGCTATATCAGCTGGATTTCCTCCTCCCGACATAAAGAACCCTGCAGCAAATTTAGGCAATCTATAAGCAACTTCATAAGCACCCATAGCACCCATTGATATACCACCTACATACATTTTTGTACTATCTACCACCTCTTTTGCAACCATATCTTCAATTAAAAACAGTAATAGTTCTGTTGGAGCTGTTCCCTCTTCTGATTTATAATCCCAAGTCCAAGTTGCTATATTTCCTTTATCTATTTTGCTATCCCATCTTACATCAGAAGGGCATTGAGGATAGACTACAATAGCTGGATAATTGTCGCGAATCTCATCTTTTACAAAGAAATTGCCACCATAAGCGAGCTGGGAAGAGTTATTATCGCCCCTCTCGCCTGTTCCGTGTAATACTACAATTAAAGGGTATTTCTCACCTTTTACATAGTTCTTTGGAAATAGCATTCTATAATTTAATCTCTCATTATCTACAATACACACTTTCTCTAAGAAATTATCGAGAGGCGCATTAATTATTCTATCATAAGGGTAGTAATCAGAACCCTCATTTACTTTTGGTGGTTCTGGTACAACTGGTGGAATATATGTATAGTATCCATTGTCATACTCTTCACAGCTAACAAATATGCCTGCTAGTAAGAAGCTTAGTATAATAAAAAGTATTTTTTTCATATCTGTCTCTATTTTAATAATTCTTTAATTTGTGACTCAGTCATAGCCATATCATATATACGAACCTCATCTATCTGACCAAGTGTTGTGCCGTAAGCGTAACGATCATAGTTAGGTAGTCCAGAGCCAATACTTAGCGAGTTTACATCTGTCCAATCAATCTCCGATGTTAGTGTATTTGTAACAGATAATTCTCCATCTACATATAGTTTTAACTCTCCTCCAGTAACTGTATATGTTACCAATTGCCACTCATTTGTATATGGGATATCTTTAACAATCACAGAGCCACCTGCCACATTCTTAGAAGATGATCCACACCAAGTATCACCCTCTACAGTTCCCCAATTTGAGCTATATCCTAAATCTCTTCTTAGAGTTGCAATTCCTCTAAATCCATCTGCTGCATCCCACATTGTTACGATACCAGCACGACCACTTGATTCTGGATTGGCGTTTTTGTACATAAAAGAGATAGTTAAATCTTGATCTTTCCAAGTTGCACCACTTATATCATAAAGTAGATAGCTATCTGCTGCCCCTTGATATGTACTATTTGCAACTGAATTTTTGTCTGTTCCAAATGTAGGAGTTCCTGTTGCAGTAGGCACTAAATCTGATATTAAATCTTTTGCCTCTCCATTATTAAAATCTACGTGAAAGACTAATTTTGGACTCTTCTCTGTTGCTGGAGATTCATTCATAAGCTCTTCAATATCTCTAGCTGATAATGGTTGGTCATAGATACGCACATCATCAATTTGTCCTAAGGTTGTACCATAAGAGAAACGATTGTATTGAGGTAATCCTGAGCCAATTGATAGCTGTTTTACATTACTCCAATCTATCGGCGAAGTTAATGTATTTGTTACAGAAAGTACTCCATCTATATATAACTTTAACTCTGTACCACTAACAGTATAGGTTAAGAATTGCCACTCATCTGTGTAAGGAGTATCTTTTACTATAACTGATCCACCTGAGGCATTTGTAGATGATGAACCACACCACGTATCTCCTGCCTCGGTTCCCCAATTAGAGCTATAACCTAAATCTCTTCTTAATGTTGCAATTCCACTAAATCCATCAGTTGCATCCCATAGAGTTACAATACCTGCACGACCACCAGAAGCTGGATTTGCATTTTTATGCCAGAATGAGATTGTTAAATCTTGATCCATCCAAGTTGTATCTTTTATTTCGTAAGATAGATAGCTATCTGCCGCCCCTTGGTAAGTATTATTAGCCACAGCATTTCTATCACTTCCAAAAGTTGGTGCCCCTACTACTGTTGGAGTTATATTTGATATTAGATCTTTGGCAACACCTCCGTTAAAATCTACGTGAAATACAAGTTTTGCTGTCTTGTCTTCTATCACTTGAACAGGGATCTCTATAAACTCAACCAAACCCGTAGCATCTTTAACAGTGGCTGTTAGAGCATAGTTCCCTACGCTTTTCTTACCTAAATTAAACTGCTTCTCTGCAATTGTTGAGTTCATAAAGGTAGTTTCAGCCCAAGTAGTCTCTCCATCGGAGATGCTAATCTCAGTTAAACCTTTATTTGCCTCGCCTTTTATCGCGATAATAACATCTTCTGTTTCAAAGAAAATAAGCCCATTTGCAGAAGTTAGCAATGTTATAGATGCCGTTGGTGCTATCTCTTCTACTTCTGGCTCTAATGGTGGAGCAGGATAGGTTGGTTCCTCTTTCTCAACACAACCAAAAAGTAATATTGTTAATAAAAAAGTATATAAATATCTCATAGTATTATTCTATTTTAATTATTAATAACCTGGATTCTGAACTAAAGATCCCTCTGATTTATCAATCTCTTCTTGAGGTATTGGGTATACTTCGTGCTTACCTGCAACCCAACCTAAAGAGCCTAACTCTTTCTCAGCCAATCCCCAACGAATAAGATCAAAATATCTCTCGTGCTCCATTGCCAACTCTACTCTTCTCTCGTGTTGAATAGCTGCTCTCAATTCACTCTGATTAGTTGTAGTCACTCTTGGAAGCACACTGCTATTGCCATTACGAGCTCTAGCTCTAACCATCTCTAATTTATCGAGAGCCTCTGTTGTATTTCCTAACTCATTTGCAGCCTCTGCATGCATTAATACAACATCTGCAGTACGTAGAAGTCTATCATTTATCCATTTCCCTTGGTCTCCATTTCTACCCTTATCTTCTCTCTCACTTAACCAGTGGTATGTTTTCATATTATAGTATGGATTCACTTGCGTATAGCCCGCTCCTAAATCTAAACCATCAGGCATCACTGTGCCAGATATAATCACTGTTGTTAATTTTCTAGGATCACCTGATTCAAATGCATCAACTAGCTTTTGAGAAGGGTTGTTAAAGCCCCATCCGTAGTTAGGGGTTCCACGAATTCCTTGAATCTGACCATATTGACTACCCGCATCTAGTACATCTGTGATGTCTGCTTGAACTTCAAAAAGCGACTCTTTACCATTCTCTTGAGCCTCTGTAAAGATTTTATCTATAGGTGTACTCAAGTCATATGAACTATTTGATAGCACAGCCTCTGTCATACTTAGTACATCTGCCCACTTCTTTTGATATAGATAAACTTTTGCTAAGTATCCTTGTGCTGCACCTCTTGTTGCACGTCCAAGACCGCCGTTAGCTAAGTAATCTGATTTTGTTGGTAATTTCGCTATCGCATCTTTTAGATCCGTCTCGATAAGTTGGTAAATCTCCTCTGTTGTAGCACGAGCAGGTACAGCTGCATCTTCAGCTAAAACAGATGTTATTTTAGAGACACCACCATAACATCTTACCAAACGGAAATAGTATAATGCTCTTAAGAATTGAGCCTCTGCTACTAACTGATCTCTTTTAGGCCCCTCCTCCATAGAGCTTAATAACACTAAAGCTTCATTAGCTGTTACAACTCCCTGGAATAATGTATTATATGTATCTCTTACTAAGGAGTTACTAGAGTTGAAACTATAATTCTCCATAGCCTGCATATCTACTCCACCGTCTGCTGGAGAAGAGCCTTTATCCGCATCGTCTGAAGCAATGGATGACATAGCCATATAAGCCCACGAAAATCCCCATCCTCTAAGGTGTGCATAGTTATCTAGCACTTTTGCTTCTGCAAGTACTTCTGAATCTACAGTTAATAATGAATCTGCTATATTTCCATGGTGCCACTTACCTTTAGGTTGCAAATCCAGAAGACTATCACTACAAGCAAAAAATGCTGGTAATAAAACGGCAATAATTAAAACCGTTTTTAGTTTATGTAATATATTATTTCTCATTGTTATTATCTATTAAAAGTCAAAACTTAATCCTAATGTATAAACAGATGCTATAGGGTACTTATTATTATCTTTATCGTATCCTCTAGTTAGAAGACTTCCTCCAACTTCAGGAGTCCATCCTATATAGTTATGAAGTGTAACTGGGTTCTCAGCATTAAGGTATATTCTTGCACCATTTACACCAATTTTATCCGCAATTTTTTTAGGTAAATTATATGATAATTGAATGTTTCTAATTCTAAAATAATCTCCTGATTCCACATAATATGTAGATGGTAGTGTATTATTACTACGATCCGAAAGAATTGGCTCCGTATTAGAGGTTCCCTCTCCATGCCAACGATATAGTCTCTCTCCTGAATAGTTAAAGAGCGCATAAGTTGATGGTTGTTTTACTGTTGAGTATATGTCAACACCCTCAACTCCGGCAAAATCAACAGTTAAATTGAATCCCTTATACTCTGCGTTTAAAGAGAATCCATATTCGAAATCTGGAAGATAATTACCTATATAGGTTCTATCTTTTTCTGTAATCTGACCATCTCCATTAATATCAGCATAACGAATATCACCTGGTTTAGCATTAGTTTGTGCAGGTGCAGCATCTATCTCTGCTTGATTTTGGAAGATTCCAACCATTTCATAACCATACATACTAGCAATAGGCTGACCAACAGTTGTTCTAAATATATTATCTCCAGCAATAATGTCTGTATTATCATTTCCTAACTCTAAAACCTCATTTTTAAGATATGAACCATTTGCACTAACCATAAAATTGAAATCCCCTGCAGAAAAATGGTGACTTGCTAAGAATTCAAATCCACTATTTCTCATTGATCCTGCATTTGTAATAGCACTTGCTGCAGTAGAAGTTGCAGGAGCTGGCACGTATGCTAAAAGATCTTTTGTCGTTTTGTTATAGTAACCTAACTCTAAGCTTAACCTATCATTAAAGAATCTCATTTCAACTCCTGCATCAAAACCCTCTACAACTTCCCAGTGAATATTACTATCTACATAGGCGTCTTCTGTTGGTATATATATGATATTTCCATCAACCACTACTGTATTACCTTGAGGATCTATTGTTGGGAAATATAGATAATTACCTATCTTATCATTTCCAATTCTACCCCACGATGCCTTAAATTTTAGGTAAGGTACATTTATGAAATCCTCTTCACTTGCAATCCAAGCTAAACCAACTGCAGGAAAAACTCCCCAACGATTAGATGGCCCAAATTTAGATGATCCATCAACCCTCATAGTAACATTTGCAATATATTTATCTTTATATGTGTAACCAATACGACCTAAATATGAAATAAATGCCTCTTTGCTATAATAGTCTGAGTTATAATCATACTCCTCTGCTCCAGATATTAACATCCACATAGATGGATCTACATTTGGAACATTTGTAATAGAGTCTCTTGATGCACTAAATCCTGAACTTGTTGACTCTCTATATGTCATACCAACTACAGCATTAATTCTGTGATCTTTATTTTCTGTATAGTCAAACGATAACGTATTATCTACTTGATATGCGATTGATTTCCCATAATTTCTAGAGAATGTACTACGAGGAGCCTCCGTTCTACCTCCTACTAAGTACGAGGGATTATAATCTTGAGTATCACTCATATACATATCCGTATAGCCAGCAACTTTGTATGTTAAATACTTTGCAAACTTTGCAGAAGCATAACCACTTGCAACAACTCTAAGATCTACTGTTTTTCCTGTACCCTCTTGTATTTCATATATTGATACTGGATTTGTAACCTGAGTTGCTTGTTCAACTGGAGGAGAAGAGAATATTTCACCAGGATTACCTGGGAAACTGAAGTTTTTGTCATATTCACTTTGCCCCCCATCAAGTGGAGCATAGGTAGGAAGGGCTCTTTTTGCAGTAGAGAAAGCATTTCCATAAAGATCTCTGAACCCACTATTTAAAGTTACATTCGCACCAACCGTTAACCAATTTTTCACTTTTGTATCAGTCTTTAATTGTAGAGAGTAGCGCTCATAGCTATCTGTTTTATGAACTCCATCTTGCTTAAAGTATCCTACACCTAATAATGAGCTACCATTCTCATTACTCTTTCCAACCTTAATACTATGATTTGTAATCATTGCTGGTCTAAGAATTTGGTCTACCCAGTTAGTTCCTCCCCCCAATAGATCTCCACGCCACTCAGTATAAGCTGTATTAAGATCCATTGCTCTATTTTGAAGATATTCATTATACAGAGCAGTAAATTCAGAAGCATTTGTTAGATCCATCCTATCACTCTGCGGTATATATTGTACACCCGCATATCCGTCATATGAAACATATGAACCTGCAGATCTATTTTTACTTGGATCAGTTGTGGTTACAATTATAACTCCATTTGCACCTTGCACACCAAAAATAGCTAACGAAGAGGCATCTTTCAACACCTCAATTGATTGAATATCATTACTATTTAAGTACCCAATATCACTCACAAATACTCCATCAACAACATAAAGGGGACCTGTACCAGAGTATAGAGAACCAATTCCTCTTATCTTAACATCGGGACTAGAGCCTGCTCCCCCATTTGCCACAATTGATACCCCTGGTACTTTTCCTTGTAATCCCGATATAGGATTCATAGAGGGCGTATTTTTAATTTCTTCGCCACTAACAGAGACAATAGATCCAGTAAGATCTCTTTTCCTTTTGGTTCCATAACCTACAACCACAAGCTCCTCCAATGATTGATAATCGGGAGCTAATCCAACATTTAGCACTTTATCTGTACCACCTGTAACTACAATCTCTTTTGTAAGCATGCCCATAAAACTAAATACCAAAGTATTGTCTCCATTCACATCGATTACATACTTACCATCCAAATCGGTTGTTGCAATTGTAGATGTACCCTTTATAACTACAGAGACAAAAGGGAGAACCTCACCCGTGCTTTCGTCGGTAACCGTCCCCGATACTTTTATGCTCTGCGCATAGGTAAACACAGATATAAATAGCATCACACACATTAGAATAAATCTATTCTTTTTCATTTAATGTAATAGTTTTTGTTAATAAATTTGTTTAGATAATTATAAAACAAAACTAGATTTTTTTAATCTACACATCAAAATTTACGGGACTATAAGAATACCACACTAAACATTTTCGCTACTATTATACTACTACCAATACAGATAAAAAGCTTATTTATAATAATATATAAAAACAACTGATATTGCAAAAGATCTAACCAAGTAACACTAACAATACCACTCAATAATATTAATTACGTTAAAAAAACATCATTGTAATCTTTTTTATCACAAATAAAAATACATTTTCTACACATTATCGAGAGACTAAATTGAACACTCTCTTCTTTGCATATACTGTTAAATAGATAACACGAGCAATCAAATGTGCAAAGTAGGCAAAGTATAGTGTTTGAACACCATAAATATCTTTAAAAATAAAATAGACAATATAGAATGCGACCATTGCAGCAATCATACAGTTGCGAATAGATCGAGCGGCTGTAGCTCCAACAAAGATTCCATCCCACATAAATGCAGCGCAACTCACCAAAGGCATTAGTAATAGCCAAAATAGATATGGCTGAGCAGCTTCAATTACAGATTGTTCTGTTGTCATTAACCTCAACATCCATTCGTCACCCACTGCATATGCTGCTGTAAAGAGAACCCCGATGCCCATTGACCATAAAAACAGCAGTTTAACAGCTTTTATAAGCATTTTTCTATCTTTAGCGCCAATATATCTACCAGTTAAGGCCTCTCCTGCATAAGCAAAACCATCTATGAAATATGAGAATAGAAGCAACAATTTCATCATTATTGCACTAACAGCAAGCTCTTCATCGCCATATTGTGCGGCAAGAGTTGTAAATCCGCTATAAATCATCATAAAGCAGAGAGAACGAATAAATAGATTGCCATTCATTACATAAAATGATTTCATATATTTCCATTTTACATCTGCTTTGAGCATAATATAATGAAACAGTTTCTTATAGTACTTTGATACTAAAAATAGAGATAGAGCCAATCCAAGATATTGCGCAATAACCGTTCCTACTGCAATACCTGCAATACCAAGCGGTGTATAGAGCCCTAGATAGGCACTTGCCAACAGATTAACAACATTTACAGTAACATCTATAACCATTGGGCTAACAGTATTTTGCATCCCGATAAACCACCCTTTGAATGCAAAAATAGTTAATGCTGCAGGAGCCGCCCAAATCCTTATATAGAAGTATTTTTGAGCCAATTCTGCTACTTCTGGAGAGCAATCTACAACAGAGAAAGAAATATATATAAAGAGCCACTGTATTGCTAAGATAAAAAATGAAGATAGAAGTGCAGTTGCAACTCCTTGTGAGAGATATTTTATTGCATCTCTAAAGCTTCTTCTCCCGTATGCTTGCGCAGTTAGCCCACCTGTACCTATCCTCAAAAAGCCAAAGTTCCAATAAAGTATATCAAATAGCATAGATCCTATCGCAATGGCGCCTATTGCCGCAGCACTCCCTAATCTACCAGAGATTGCTATATCCATCATACCTACTAACGGAACGGTTATATTTGCAAGTATGCTAGGTATCGAGAGTTTTAGAATCTTTTTATTCATCTGCGTATCTTCATTAGGCAACATTACACAATTGATTTCTCAACCTTTTGTTTAACCATTCTACGCGAAATAATTACTAAAATTATATATATCGCAATAATAATTAGAGTTGGCAAAAATAATAGATTCATAGCAGTTTGCAGTTGCAAATAGTTTGGAAGTTGAGTTATATATACAGCTCTAACAGCCAATGAGATCATATATGCTACAGCAAAGCTTATAGTTTTCACCATAAAAGCAAGCCTATTAAATGGGGCAATTATCATACTGGTTGTATAGCCAATTATTGATAGATTATTAATCTTTGTCCTATTGCGCTCAATCATTAAATAGAGCGTCATAATTATAAGATATAAAGACAATAGAGTGATTATCATTCCAATTATTAACGTTGCAGAGAGAAGGAAAGCCACTACACGGCTAATTCGCTCAAAATCTAAACTATTACTCTCTATCTCATAGCCTCGCTCCTTGATAAAATTTGTTAAATTAGTACTTTTTGCAGAATCAAACTTTATAATTATTCTTTGAGGTAAGTTTGTTTCACTAAACTCAGCGTAATTACGATTTCCCCACTCAATAAACTCTTTAGGTACCAAGATAGTATTAAGTCTTGTTGAAAAATCCACAACTCTCCCCTTTAGTGCTACCGATCTTCCATCTTCTCCATAAATAGTAATTCTCAATGTTATATTCCCAATAATCTCTTTTGACAATTTGGGTAAACCTACAGATTGAGCAAATCCAAAATTGTATAGATTAACATAATTTTGAGGAATAATTATAGGTACTATACCCTTGATGGGATCAAAATTCCACTCATTGGGCACTACATCCATATATGATTCATCTATAGACTCAAAGAATAAATTAGTAAAGATACTATTTTCTGTACCCGAAAAACCAAATGTTGCAGTTGCTTGAAACTCGCCAACCTTAAACTCCCCAATACTTTCTACCCCATCTATTTGTTCAAATTTGCTTAATTCTTTTGATGAAAACCCAGATTTTGAAGAGATTATCTCTCTCAACATACTAATAGGTTTAGTTATAACCAAATAATTATTACTTCCAGAAGAGCCATTCAAGTTTGAGGTAACATCAAAGTAGAGAAATAATGATGATGCCATAATAGCGACACCAATTATTTGTGCAAGCATAAAGAGCATAATTCGCCCTTTAGACATATCTGATAATAAGAGTCTGTAAACTTTACTCATCAGCTCTACATATTTAGTTTTAAGTTATAATTAAAATCAAATTCTCTCCCGATTGAGAGTGCAATAAGCCCAGCGCCTCCCTTATTTAACTCCTCACTAATGAGTTGTGAAACTATATGTGCAGCTTTATCGTCTAGATGGCTAATTGGTTCATCTAAAATTAAAAAATCTGCTGGTTGGCAGAGTGCTTTTATGATGGCAACCCTCTGTTTTTGCCCAAATGAGAGCTTCTGAATTGGAAAATGGGCTCTATCTTCTAAACCTAAACGCTCTAGAGCTATCATTATCCATTCTAAACTTTTATATTGAGTTAGATCATTCTTTATTAGAATATTATCTAAAGCACTTAATTCATCAAAGAGCATTAGCCCTTGCGGAATATAGGCCAAAGAGTTTTGACGCAAAGTATGAAAATACCCAACATCAAAACTCCTTATAGTCTCTGAATCGAACAATATTTCGCCCTGATAATCTCTCCTATAACCCATCAAGAAGCTACATAATGACGACTTTCCTCTGCCCGATTCTGCTTTAACAAGATATTTTTCGCCCCTTTTTAGAATTATATCTCTATTCCAAATTTGGGAATCAATATTCTGTTTATCAAATATATCGGGAACTACCCTTTGCAAATATATTTGGTTCATTCTTTAATTAATACTTCTGTATCTCGTCAATAATTAATTTTAATGAATTTGTCTCTTTATCTAAGAAGGTCAATTTAAGCTTAAATGTTTGATCAGCAGAACTCATCTCTAAATCATCCAACATATTTAATAGTGGAATAAGCCCTGTATATTGTCTAAATGACTCTGGCAATGACTCCAATGTACTATCAAAATCAATAAAAAGTCCTCCATAGCTATCAGCTAATAATTTTGCCCCCTTTGATGATGATATATCCTTGCCCTCTATATTCGTTATATACGTGACCCCATTAGATATAATAAATACTCCATCTATCACTCTACAATAAGCATTAAACGCACCACCTAACGATAATTGATAAACACCATCTTCATTGAATTTATTAAATGTATTAGTTTGTTGATCATAGAAATCCAATACAGATTTTGCTTTTTGAGTTTCAACTTTTGCCGCAATAATTAATTCTGGTGTTTCACTCTCCGTACATACAGCATACATCATCTCACCGTCAAATGCTTCAATTGATTGTTTAATTGCTTCAATGCCATCTTCATCAAGCCCTAGTAATAGAGAAACCGATTCAAAACTTACAGTTAACTCCTCAGTATCTTTATAATTTATAGCCATAAGAATATTTGAGAACTTCTCTGGAAAATATTTAAATAGTTCCGATGTAATCTCTTCTGTATAGATATTCTCAAAATTGCTTATTTCACCATCTAAAACAATCTCTCCAGCATTAAAGTTCATTGATAAATATGTTGAAGACCCCTTTAGATACTCTATATTTTTTGCATTTAAATTATCTAAATAGTCAAACATTTCAAAATAAGAACCATAACGTATATCTGACGTTAAATCTATATTCACAATCTCCTCATTGTCAAATATCATAGCAATATCGTTACCTGAGAGCTTTGTTAAATCAGAGCGGTCTAAATGATCTAATTCGCCTCCCGATAACATCTCTTTGAGCGAACCTCCAACCACTGCATCTGCAAGTAGTAGACCTCCTAATTCATCCATTTTTTCATTCACATCATAACCAAGAGCTCCAAAGAGTATAATATAGTTCCCTTTAGAAGCTAAGAATAGTTTTAACTCCTCTTCTATCAATATAGAACTGATTGTATAACCTTCTACCTCTCCTATTGTAACTGGCTCAAATGATAGCTCTTTAAAAATCTCACTAAAGTCAGATTTTTTATTAGCATAAAAGTAGAGACCAAAATTATGAAATTCTGGGTAGATTGTACCAACAGAGAGTAGAATAGGTTGCTTTACATCGCATTTACTGATAAAATTTTCAATATCATAAGAGATCGCCTCACCAAATTGCTCTAAGCCTCCAGCCTTATCTATAAGTTGCCCTGGCTCAATGCTAAAGGCAATAGCCGAATTTGAAATAATTGGCAGGGGCTTTTGTGAATCTAATTGACAAGATTGAGCTAATATTACTATAGAAAATAATAATAAAGAGCTTCTTAGCAGCTGTAGAATTTTCATTATTTTAGTTTTAAGTATTTAATTTATATACTACAAATGTAGTAAAAATATACTTAAAAACTATACACTAGCGCATTAGCCCTCCCATACCTCCACCAGTTCTACTAGATGTACCGCTTGGTCTCTCTCCTGAACCATCTTGAGGAGCTTCTCGGCTTCTGATCATAAAGAAATTCTCTTCACATATTTCCTTATAGTAAGAGTCCCAACGCTTCTTCTCTTTTTCTGAGAGTACTGTCGTTAATCCATCTACCAATTTTTTATGCATTGGTGTTGTTTTGGCCTTTATTTTCTGAATTATCAACATTTGAGCTTTCATCTGCTCTTGCATTTCTGCTACAGCTACCCCTTCTGTCATTGTTAATTGAAAATTTGAAAGCGAATCTATTTGAGGGCGATATTCAAACATAATATTGCTATATTCTTCTGTGTAAGTTGCAATATGTGCATAGACTTTTGTCTGCTGCTCTTCTTCTTTTATTTTACACTTTTTAATAACTGGATCATAATCTATCATAAAAAGACCTGTTGATGCCACCAAATCCTGAGGCTCTAAGCGTTGCTGCATTTGCATACCACCTTGGCCTCCTTGACCACCTTGTCCCCTTTGACCACCACCTCTCATACCGCCTCCACGTTGTGCATATAATGATCCCGATGATACCACTATAAGTAGTATAAAAATAGCAATAATTCTTTTTATGTTCATATCTCTCTTGATTAAAAATTGTAATACTTTTAGGTAGAACAAATAAACTCATTTGAGGTAGAACATTAAAAAGAATTATTGCTAAATGCTAAAATTTAGTAGTGAAACAGCCCTATATAAATTATCTATTGATGCTCAGGGCGCAAAAGATCCACGATAGTTTTTACAGGCGAAAAAGTGGTGATAGGAATCTCTACAAAAAGCGTATTCCAATCTGCCATAGCTCCATTCCATAAGCCAGGTAACTCCATAGCTTTTAAATCCCTACCTTCGTATGACTTCTCACTTATAAAGCCCGTATTTTCATCTACGTACTTACTTAGCTCATACTTTGTGCCATCGTAACGTCTTACGGCACATACTAAATCAACAGGATTAAAATGAGAGGCTTGAGTCATAAGTTCTTCAATTCTATTTTTTGGAATTTGGGCACTTTCTAGTATCTGCAATGATTCACTTCCATTCTTTTTATCAACCACCCAAAAAGGTCCACCACCAGGCTCTCCTTCATTCTTAACCATTCCACAAATTCGCAATGGACGATCCAGAATTGCCTTTAACTGCTCTGAATTTGTATCGGGAGCCAATTTATAATTTAATTTAGTCTCGATAAAATTTGTAACCTCCTCTAGGTTTGCTATGCCGCTATTTATCGCGATAATAAAGTCATCTGCCTTTTTTCTCAATTTTAGAGCGAGTGCTGCAAGTGCTTTCTTATACTCAACTCCCACATTTTTAATTCTATCTGGTTGAACATTATCTATAGTTTTAATAAAAATAATATCTGCATCAATCTCATCTAGGTTCTCTATAAGCGCACCGTGCCCTGCAGGGCGAAAGAGTAGTTCTCCGTTTGATTTTCTGAATGGATTATTCTCCATATCAACAGCAATGGTATCTGTACTCTTCTTTTGAGTTGAGTAGCTAACATTAAATTTTAGTCTAGATTCTTGCTCTAAAGTTGGTATAGACTCTGCAACACAATTCTCAAAAAGCGCCTTATGCTCCGCTGAGATTGTAAAGTGGATATACACCTCATTTGTGTCCGCAGCTTTACCATATAAACCACCCTCCACTAAATGTTCTTGAACTGGTGTTCTAGCCCCCTCTGGATATGAGTGAAACTTAATAACACCCTTTGGATATTGACCGTAATTTAGAGGCGTTTTCAAGATCGCCTCCACTACTGCTTTATTGCTACTTATATCTATTCCACTATTAACCAAATCATTATAAAATGCAAAGTTTTTAAGATTTAAGATTAATTTTTCAACTATAGAAGAGTCTTTATCTTGATCTACAAACTCAAAAAGTGCCTTCATCATTCTAGTTGCAGCCCCCGATGCTGGCACAAATTTTACGATTTTAACATTGGTTGCCTCCTCATACTTAGAGATAAGCAGGTCTATATCAGCTCTATTCAGAGTTAAAATTCCATCACCTATATTTGCTGCTCTTGAAATATTTAGGCTAGGAATACCCTCTTTAAAACGTGCAATCTGACTATTGATAATCTCCTCACTAATACCTAATTGTTGGATCTGCTGTTTATCACTTTGTGTAAACATTTGTGTACTTTTCATTGTGGAACTATTTTAAGTTTAAGTAATTATTTGTTTCTCCAAATTTATCTTTTTTTTTGAGGAAAAGCAAATAAAAAAACTACCCCTATCAATTATCGCGATAAGGGTAGCTAGATTAATTTTTATTTACTGAAATTTAGAGATTACTCTACATTAATTGTAATTGAAGCATTGTTTCCTTTTTCCATAGTAAGAGTTACCTCAGCAGCATCACCACTCCAAGATTTTCCATTAACTGTTCCTACTGTAGCCGAAGCTATTGCCGATGCTGAGAATGTTACACCTTTAATACTCTTTCCATTCTTTGCTTTTAGGGTTATAGTATTGCTCGCATATGTACGAATAGTATTATCACTTGCCCATAATCTAAATGTAAAATTAGAGGTTCCATACCCCGTAACTATAGATACATCTGCAAAATCTACACTTTCAACATTAAATCCGTCGCTACTTACTGTTATATTACCAAGAGCAGCAACAAAATCACTATATTCATATATTGGACCTGTAGGTAAAGTTCCATCTCCACCATCTCCACCATCATTTCCGCCACCAGTAGTTGTACCACCAAGAGTTCCTTGCTCCCAGCCCATAATCATACCATCAAATACAACATCAAAGGTTTCAGTTACAGGATCAATAGCCATTGTATAGCCATATTGATATCCATCCAGAATATCTGCTGCATCACTTGCACCAATTACCCAATTGTAATCTACATTATTAACTGTAACTGTTGCGATTGTTGTATTTGCAGCGATTGCTTGAGGCGCTACAATTACACTAAAACCATCTGCTGTTGTTAGTGGTTTAATAGCTACAGCCGCTCCTGTACCTTCATAGGTTCCTGTAGCAATATTAACAGACGCTTCATTCTTTAGATTAAAAGTAGCTGTACATAAGCTAGGATCAACTCCTGTAATATTTAAAACTATATTTGACATAGCGTGATAGAATTTTAGCTCTGGCTGAGTTGCAGCTGTTACTGCCGCCTTTGCTACTAAAAGATCACTCATCTCATAATTAGTTTTACTGCTTTGATCAACATTTGCTACAAAGTTAAATGCTGTTTCAAAATTAGTATAAGTTGATGGATAAACGGCTGTGTATGACAATTGAGTTGCAACCTCTTTATTAAATGCAGCAAGACTGCTAAATTTTCCATCTGCATAAGCATACTTTGCAGTGCCTATACTTGCTCCATCGGTACTATAAGCTTTTACAAGGATACTATCATTTGCCTCAAACATATTATTTAATACGCGAGTTTGGATAGAGGTTGTAAACGACACGTCAGATAACTCTGGCTCTACAGTTTTTCTGTTACAAGACGCAAGGGCAACTATTGCACCTAACGTTAAAATTAAGGTTTTTTTCATTTTTTTTGTTTTTATAAATGGTTGTTTATAGTTTATTTTATGTTTTACAATTCTAAAGCCCCCATTCAGAAGCAGAGAAGCTATCTTTTGGAGCATTTGGTACATTAGAGAAGAAAGTGTGCCCTGTAATCTGCTCTAATTCACTTACAGACATCATCATTTCTGCGCTAGGTTTCTTACCATGTTGACTCGTATTATGTTCAATATAAAAGGCAACACATTTAAGTTCAGAACTACTACAATCCCAAACAGCTTTTCCTGTATTTCCAGATTTTGTGCGTAAAAAGACTTTAAAGAAGTGGGTTGGTATGGCAGTAGGTGTAGCTGCATAACTACCTTGTACTCGATCATTAGTATCTGTCCAATGTGCTCCGTGAACTGTATATAGCGTATCTGAACATATTTGCGTATTCTCATAGTCCTCTAAATTATTCCAAACACCTCCACCTGTATTAAACCCGCTTATAAATTGAGGGGCAATATTAGAGTAGTAGAACGCCTGAGTATTAGTCTCTCTTGTTATAGTTCTTGCACTAGATTTTAATAGGTGACCACGATTATAAGGTGAGCCCCAACTCCCTGCTTGGTTAAAATCTAACTGAGGGTCGTGAGCATAGGCATCTGTACGATTTCCCGATAATAGGTAGCTACTGTGCATAGGAGCAGCAACCCAAACTGGAGACATTAAATCTTTACTATAACATGCCGCAAAGTTTCTAACTTTGGAATTATCTTTACGCATATGATACACATAATAATAATCACCAGCTTTGCTTGGATCCTCTTCAGGTAATTCTGCCCACCACGAATATTTTGTACCACCAGTACCTGGAGGAATTGTACCAACTTTCCAACTGATAGAGTACTCTTTTCCTGGTTCAAATAGAACATCCCCATCGGCACGCCACTCGTAGCTCTCCCCGTCAACTATTGCAGTAATAAAAAGCTCACCATCAGCAAGATTACTTGGCGCAACAACTACCTTATAGCGTCCATTTCCAATATGATATGGTGTAATTGAGGCTCTCTCCCCTACTCCTTCAAAACTATTATTTGTTAAATCACAAGATACAGATGTTTGTCCCAAAACTTTAACACTTGTAGGATCATTTGCACTTGTAATATTAATTATAACACTACTCATCTTATGTGCAAACTTCAAGTTCCTACTCTCATTAAGCGTTGCTGTACAGTTAGCAACAAGGAGATCACTATTCTCAAGCATAGATAGTGTGCCTTGCTGAGTTTGAATATCGTGATTAAAATTCTTTGATAATGTAGTCAATTTTGGATAGACTAAATCAAAGATTAAAGATTGTTGATCATCTTCATATTTTATAGGGGTTTCACTAGCATAGAATTTGCCATTAGAGTATTGATACAGCACATCATCGGCAAATATCTCTCCAGTTGAATTATAAGCATCAACTATAATTTGATCTCCTGCCTCAAAAACATTATCAACAACACGTGTCTCTTGATCACTAACGTTAAATGAAACATCATAATGATCTATATTTGGGGATATTGGTAGAACATCGTTCTTAGAAGATGTACAAGATTTTATAATGGTTAATATAAATAAATAGAGTAGAACTTTTGGAAATCTTTTTCTCATAATTAGGTTATATAATATGTTGTCGTTATTTTATGTTATTTTTATTCTTCTAAGAAATTTAAGATATACCTCGCAATCTCTGTAGGTTTCTCTTCTACCGCAAAATGGCCAGCATCAAGCAAATGAAGCTCTGCATTAGGAAGATCTCTCAAATAAGCCATTGCTCCATTCTTATTGAATTTAAGATCTTTAGCCCCCCATACAATCAGCGTTTTTGGTTGAGTCTCTTTTAACATTTTCTGCCATTTAGGATAGCTCTCAAGATTGTTATTATAATCTTGGAAGAGTGCGACTTGTATTAATCTATCTTCTTGATTTTCTAAAAAATTAAGATCGTGCACCCATGCATCAGGGCTCTGAATATTTAAGCTATCTTTATCAATATCAAACAGATACTGCTTATTAATAATAGCATCTACACTCGTGAGTTCATAGAGCTGTTTAAGTTTTGTCTCACTGGTATCTAACTGTGCAGATCTAAAAAATTCTTGACGCGCAGGTGTCAAGCCATCCATATAAGTATTAGCGTTCTGGACAATCAACGCCTCTACCCTAGAAGGATCTTTCATCATCATTCTATAGCCAACAGGCGCTCCAAAATCTTGCATATACATTATATAATTATCTATATTAAGCTCATCCAGCAATCTATTATTAAAACCTGCTAATAATTCAAAGGTATACTCCATATCCTCAACCGATGGATGACTGCTATATCCAGAACCCAAATTATCGGGAGCAATAACGTGATAATGAGTGGCAAGCATTGGTATTAAATATCTATATGTATGTGATGATGAGGGATATCCGTGCAAAAGCAAAATTGTTTTCTTATTTTTTTCACCAGATTCCCGATAAAATATTGTTTGCCCATCAATATCTATATAATTATATGTAATTGGGGGTGGGAGAAAGTAGTTATGATTAGAACTGCACCCAAAAAAAAGTAGTGCTAGTATCGCGATAAAAAATTTATTCATATTATCTATTGTTTTTATTTCAGAACACAAGTTAGTGCAATTTATAATTGTGCACAAGTATTTTTATATGAGAAATTGTTAAATCAACATTAGAGATTGCTATTTAGCGCTATTTGTAATCTTTGAATATTGATTTATTGAGTTGATGTCTATATATTTGCACACCTAATTTTATTTAATATGCAAATTACAAATACAAAATCAGAAAATCGAATAGCGTTCTTAGACGCGACAAGAGCATTAGCAATCTTTATGGTCTTAATTGTGCACGCTTGTGAATTTTTTTATATTGGAGACCGACAATTCTCGGCAAACGAGACCTTTTGGGCTGGATTTATTGATAGTGCATTAAGAGTTGCTGTACCAATTTTTGTAATGATTTCAGCCTATTTATTGGTACCAGCTAAAGAGAGCATGGAGACCTTTTACAAGAATAGGCTACCAAAAATATTGATTCCATTTTTGATTTGGTCTATAGCCTACGCCGTACTTCCAGCTTTGTGGGGTGCTTTTCCAAAAGATCAGATAGCTACAAAGCTCCTAAGAATACCATATATGTTTAATGATGGCCATCTTTGGTACATATATATGTTTGTAGGTATCATCCTATTTCTGCCAATTATCTCTCCTTGGATAAGATCTGCAACCAAACGACAACTTCAAATATTTCTAGCACTTTGGTTTATCTCATCATTTCACCATTATATAAGATTTTTTGCGGATACAAATGAGTGGATAAGCATCTTTGGAGAGTGCAAATGGAATGAATTTTCAACTTTTTGGAATTTCTCTGGATACGTTGGCTACGTAGTTTTAACCTATTACATTAAAGAGCATATAAATTGGAATAGAAGCAAGAGCTTGCTAATTGGCTCTCTCTGCTTTTTAATAGGTTGGGCTGTAGCATTTTTCTGGTTTAGAAACTACTACGCTACTGGAGACCTTTATGTTTATGAGATCGCTTGGAGATACTGCACGGCCAATGTAATTTTGGCCTCATTTGGATTATTTGTGATTATGAAGAGTATCGGCGGAGCCTGCAACAACATTGTTGTAAGGGAGATTGCAAAAGCATCATACGGAATCTATCTATGCCACATATTTGTATTAAATATTATACATAATTACTTTGGTTTTATCGAGAGCACACCTTTAAAAATAGGGCTTTACTCTGTTTTATGTTTAATAGGATCATACTGTATAATCAAGGTTCTATCTCTATTGCCTAAGAGTAAATATTTACGATTCTCATAGAGTTTTAAAGAATAAGAGATATAGAGGTTGGTTATTAAGCCTCTATCATAGTATCTAAATTTGCAGTAAAATTATATGGAAATAAAGGTAATAGGATTAGGATGTGGGAAATGTAAAAAAACATACTCAATTATTGAAAAGATTATAAGAGAAAATAGACTTAATATAACACTTTCCAAAGTTGAAGATATAGCAGAAATGACTAATTATGATTGCTATCTTACTCCAGCAGTAGCTATTGACGGAAAAGTAGTAATTAAAGAACATATCCCAAAAGAGAGTGAAATTTTAAGCATTATTAATAAATTAAAACAGATGTAAATTAGGAAGTTAGAGGCAATCAAAACAGTATTCAAAGCATATTTCCCTATTTATTCAGAAACTTCAGCACCCCAACGGGCAAGTTGCAGAATTATTGGTAACACGCTCTCGCCCTTTGGGGTAAGTTTATATTCAACCATTGGCGGCACTACGGGATGTACAATACGCTGTACAATCCCCGATTTTTCAAGCTCCCTAACAGCAAGTGTAAACATTCTGTTTGTTACACCTTTCAACGAACGCTGTAGCTCATTAGAGCGCATTGCACCATCTTTTAAGTGATAAATTACCATACTTTTCCACTTTCCTCCAATTATATCCATAGCAAGAGCTAAGGAGCAAAAATACTCATCACCTTTAAAAAAATATTTTTCGCTACTACATTGATTATCCATAAAATACACATTTATGTTACTATATATTATTTTTGTACGTACTTGCAAAAGTAGTTTATATATACAAACTTTGCAAAAAATTATTTAAGATGAAAAAATATTTAGTAGTAATTATGATGTTTGCATTAACTAATGTTGGTATTTCAAAGAGTACCTCAGAGAGAGCAAGCATAAAAAATGATGAAAAAAAGATGGAAAACAAAGAAGTAGTCTATCCCAAAGCGTTTTCGCACATTGGAATTACTGTCCCAAATCTGGATGAGGCAGTCAAATTTTACAGAGAAGTTATGGGTTGGTATGTAATTATGGAGCCAACCAGCATTAAAGAGGAGAATAAAACAGCTATAGGGCAGATGTGTATAGATGTGTTTGGCGAAGGCTGGGGCTCATTTCGTATAGCACACCTTGCTACGGTTGATAAAATTGGAATTGAATTATTTGAGTTTCCAACTTCTGCCGACAAACCTGCTGAATTTAATCCTTTCAAAACAGGTTTATTCCACTTTTCTGTGCAAGACCCAGATATTGAGGGACTGATTAAGAAGATTGTAGCTGCAGGAGGTAAGCAACGTATGCCAATTCGTGAATATTACCCAGGTGAAAAACCATTTAGAATGTGCTATGTAGAAGATCCATTTGGTGTAGTATTCGAGATATACACCCACTCCTACGAAATGACCTACTCTGCTGGAGCATATTAAATATTTCAATCTTGTATTGATAAAAAAATGGGAGGTGACTAAAAACAAAGTTTTTTAGTTGCCTTATTTTTTTTGTGGTGGTCTCTCCAAGACTATAACCTTGTTTTTTTCCACCTATATATCAATAAGATACAACTACCCAAAATTGAGTTAATTATAAATAGGGGAACAATATTTATTGTCATATAAATTTATCTCATTATCTTTGTAGTAATATTATTATAACATTTATAGAAGTTCAATCATGATAAACAACAATATATTAACACTACTAGATAAAACACCAGATTCAATACTCAACTCAATTGCCTCAAAAGTAAAGGAGCGTAGGTTAGAGCGCAATTGGACACAAAAGTTTCTAGCGTCTAAAGCAGGTATGCCACTTGCGACATATCGTAGATTTGAGCGTGAAGGGGAGATCTCTTTGCGCAGCCTTGTTATTTTGTCTATTGCCCTTGGGGTGGAAGATGATTTCAATGCACTTTTCTCTACGAAAAACTATCAGAGTATTGATGATTTAATAGATTCAAATAATAATAAACAACGAAAAAGAGCAACGAAAGATGGATAGTATATCTGTAATAGAAGTTATTATTGCACAAAGGCGAATTGGTCGATTAGCACTAACGCCCAAAGGTTTGTGTGCTTTTGAGTATGACAGCGATTGGATAGCTGACGGCTACTCAATCTCTCCATTTTTTCTGCCCCTCAAAAATGGGTTGCAAATCGCAAAAAGTGATCCTTTTGCGGGAGGGTTTGGTGTGTTTAATGATTCACTACCCGATGGCTGGGGAAATCTTATTCTTGATAGATACCTGACTGAACAGGGAATAAATCCACATAAATTAACACTTCTCGATAGGCTTGCTCTGATTGGCAGCACAGGACGAGGGGCGTTAGAATATAGACCTGACAAAAGTGTCGTAGCCGATGATGAGTTTAGAGACTTTGATAAAATCGCTCGTGATGCCGAGATAATCCTCTCTGACAAAATTGGCGATGTATCGGTCGATGATCTGTATCGTTATGGAGGCTCTTCAGGTGGTGCTCGTCCAAAAATATTTACAACCATTGACAATCGCCATTGGATTGTAAAGTTCAAAGCATCTCTTGATCCTCACAATATTGGCGAGATAGAGTATAATTATTCACAGTTAGCTCGTGAGTGTGGTATTATTATGAGCGAGACAAGACTCTTTGATGGTAAATATTTCGGCACGGAGCGTTTTGATAGAATTCCTAACGGCAGAGTTCATACCATAAGTGCAGCAGGACTATTAAATGTAGATTATCGCATACCCAGTCTTGATTACTCACTCATATTGAAGCTGACATTGCAGCTCACTCGTGATATGGTACAGGTTAGTCAAATGCTCCGACAGATGATATTCAATATTCTAATATCGAACAGAGATGATCACGCCAAGAACTTCTCGTTTCAGTATGTAGATGGAACTTGGAAACTCTCACCAGCTTATGATATTCTGCCAAGCACTGGTTTTAATGGCTATCACACCACAACCATAAATGGACAAGGAGAGCCAAAGCTTACAGATATTATTACAATTGCAAAAGAGGTTGGAATTACTGAATCGGAAACTCAAAACATAGTAGAAGAGCTGACGCGGATATGTAGTTCAAAAGGAATGCTAAAATTCAAACCAAAATAGATGCAATCCACCTAAATTTCAATGTGCTCCGGTGCTCCCTGGTTTTTGCATATTTGCCAAAAACAAAAATCCCTGAATTTCAATGAAATTCAGGGATTTAGAAGATTTTTAATCTCTAGAAAGTGGTGCCACCAAGAATCGTCCGATAAGGATAATGCACTGACTATCTTCTGATTATATTTTCGAACTCACGTTATTTAAAAGAGATTGCAGTAAGGCGTGTATATGCCTTGTAGCGATCTCTTTTAACGATTTTTAGCTCTTTATTCAATATTGTATATTACCTACCGCCTGTATTATCAGCGTCCAAATATGCTTCGTCTTCCGTCACCCAATCTTGTATTTCTACACTACCATTAGAGGTGTCAATACCCTTGCGATCCACTGTGATGGTGTAGACGTGCTCCTTTTCTGCGATAAAGCTCTTGTCCTGAAACGTCGTTGAAAGACGACCATATTTTGACATCTCAACAGAAAGAGTAAAGTCTTTGGATTGAGGAAGCAAAATTCCCTCCGCTGCTAAGTTTTGAGCATTCATACCTTTTGTATTGAGTATAATTGCCGTTGTTTGCCCCTCGCCTAGAGCAATTTCTTGGTTTACAAGATCATATTCCGCGTTCAAGGCTAAGCCTTCGAGGCTAATTTGAGCATCCAACAGATCCTCTGTACTAACACCATCTCCAGGCACTAATTTAACCACAATGCGAGCAAGGCGATGCACAAAGGAGAGTGCCAAAGCAATTTCATTTTTTTCTACGCCGCTCTTGGTAGCACTCATCAGATCTATTGTAGCAAGATCTTGTTGCTCGCTTACGTCAAGTAAGATTTTTTTGCCTTGCAACTGCTTTGAATAAGGGTAATATGCAAGAATATCGACTTTGCCCTCTTGTGGGTAGTAAAGTTGGGTTTCTACAGCCTCAAAAAACACTTGAGCCCCGGTTTGAGATGTTTTATAGGGCGCATTTTCCTCGGCTCCTACATTTGTTGTACTCCCTTGTGCGAACATAAACACACCTATTTGATCTCCCGAATGCCAAGTTGTACCCTCTGCACGCGTGGCAATTTGAGTGCTTAGGTGCAGCTCATAATTCGGAGTGCTGCCCTCCTCGCTTTTTGAACAGGCTGCAATCATAAATAGTGCGCAGGCTGCAAATATTATTTTTTTCATTTTGTCTTATCTTTATTTTTAGAAAAATTATTGGATTCCTGAGTCCTCTGCTTGGATGATCTTTGCAAATGTTTGCCTCATTCTTATATCCCCTTCGTCGCTGTCAAGCTGTATAATCAAGACGTTACCATCAGTTACCGAAATCTTCGACTCCGACGGCAAAAGACCAAGATAAAGCGTGATATTTTTTGTGGCGTTAGCATCATCTAGCCAATTAGAAGCAATGCTTTCAATTGTTGCTGGTTTTTCCTCGTCATAGCCGATGTTTAAAGTCTGAAGAGCATAGTTTTCATAGAAAACGTTATCACCAATCGTTGTCGCGGCAGGGAGATAGACGCTCGTAAGCTCACGGCAGGCACTGAAAGCAGCATTGCCAATCGTCGTTGCTATAGGCCCTGAGATGCTATTTAGTTTACAGCTCACTAATGCAAATTGTGGAAAAGTTACGAGATTCGGGAAGACGAGCGATATCTCGCGACCTTTCGCAGCAGCATTGTTCACCGCTATGCACAAGTTCTCGAAAGCCTCTGCATTTAGGTTTGAGCCATCACCACTCGTAATCACCCAAATGTCCGATTCTGCCAAAGCATCTTCGTTGATTGCGTCAAGCGTTGTCACAATAACATCTACATACTTAATTGATTTAAAAGTAAGTGACTCATCATTTCCGTGTCGCAGTTTATTACCTGAAATAGTAATTTGCGAATCTACGACAATTCCTAACTCAAGGTCAATAAGCGATGTATCTACGTCAAGTACCCAATTACTTCCTATAGTCGAAATATACGCATGCCCCGCCTGCGCGTCATAGCCTAGACTTAGGCGCTCGAGACCCTTACAAAAGGCAAAAGCATGGGTGCCAATACTCGTCACGCGAGGTGCGGTGATACTCTTAACTGGCACGCTTTCTCTTATAGATTCTCTTGTTAAACTTGCTATACTTGCATTTTTTTCTTGTATAAATGCCGAAGCAGGAAAAGCCGTCAAATTCTGAAAGTAAAGCGAGATCTTGCGACCTTCACCTTCTGCTGCAATAAGCGCTGTTCTCAAACCTGCAAAAGCTGTAGCATTGTCAACCTTATCATCCGCAATCGTCCAAATGTTCGAAGCAGGCAAAACGAAGCCCCCTTGCCCAAAATCAGCCAAGCTGTATTCGTTATCCTTCTCTACGCCTTCAAGCTCTCCTTGATCCACTTCGTCCCAAGGCACGATAGTAATGGGCGAAAGCTCGACGCCAACCTTGCTCAAAGTCACCTCAACTTTATTATTTACACCTCCTGTTAAATTATTATAAGCATCATATCTAAGCACAACGTTATATACATCCCCCGATTTAAGAGTTACGTTGAGAATATAGAGTGGACTATCGACGCCAATCACTGTCGCCATATGCATTGCAGTAAATACCCCTAATTCAGAATTGTAAAGCATAGGTATTGGGGTATTTTTTGTATTATTTTCTAGTGTTCTTTTGTATGATTTCAAAATATCAATTTCTAAGTTTGCATAAATTCCATCTTGTTGAATAGTTATTTCTGCTCCCTCTAGATCAGTCGAAGAATAACCCCCGCCTGCTTTGAGCGTGACGCTAAGTTTCGTAAAGAAATGCTCAAACACCAACTCCACCGCCTCTTTTCTTTTCGCAACTAGTGTACTCGTTTGCGCAACGAGGAAATCAGCAAGTGTCGCTTGTTCGGCAAAATTAAACTTTAAAATGCTGTTGCCTTGATCATCATTGTTCACATCAAGTTTTTCATCCACATAATATGCAAGTATATGAACATCACCAGTCGCAGGATAGGCAAGCGGCTCTTCTCCCGCAGCTGGCTCAAACTCACACTTAGCGCCGCCGCTGCCTTTAACACCGTACTTGGTATCTCTCTTACCAATTGCTTCATTGATTGGATTCCCGTCCAAATCATATAGTACATTAAGCATCGTCACAGCGATTTGGTCTTCCTCTTCCCACTTCGTACCCGAAACGCGCGTTTGCTCGCTCACACTCGCTATGCTAGAGCTCAGGCGTAGCACTTCGTCCGACATGTGCGCGCTGCTCTCTATTACATCGTTCTTTGTGCAGCTCGCCACTGCTAAAATGGCGCAGGCTGCAAATATAATTTTTTTCATTTTCTTTCGTTTTCTTTTGTTTTTTCCTTGACAATAAGGCTATTATCTTTGAATAATCTCCTTGAATGTTTGCCATACAGGGGGCTCAACATTCACCCACTTTAAGACATCACCCTCCACCGTAGGAGTAGTTTCATCATCCATGCCACCTTCTATTGTACCTAGAGAAAGTGTAATACCTTTTATAGTCTCAGCATCCAAATCATATAACCAATCATGACTTATGCTTACAATCTCTGCGGACTGCGTCTCTCCATAACCGATATTGAGTATCTTAAGTGACGTACAACCATCAAAAGCATAACCTGCAATACTTGTCACTTGAGAAAGGTCGACTTTTTCAAGCTTTTCACAGTCTTTGAAAGCATTTTCTCCAACGCTCGTCACAGAAGGAGCTGAGATGCCATATATTTGTGCAGCTTCATTACTAATATTTTGATTAAACGCATACACTGGAATAGTCTCCAAATTAGGGAAGATAAGAGAAATCTCACGATTTGGCTTTTTTTCTATAGCCTTATTAATTGCGTCATACAAATGACGAAAATCGGAAAGATCTAATTCATTAGAGGAGCCAGTCGAATAATAATTCACTTTCATTGCCTCCTCGTCCGTATCCATAATAACCCACTCGTCATGCGTTGGGATAAGAGTCTCACTTGCAAAATCAGCCAAATAGTAAGTACCATCGCTCGATTCTAGGTCTAGATCGTTATCTACCCACGGCGCGATCTCCCCCACAAGCCCTAGAGGTGTGCGATTAACAGTGATATTGAAAATATGCTGTCCGCCGCGTGTGGTCGTAATTTCCTCAGTTGAGACAAGTCTTAAAGTCTCTTTGGCTACACCGGATTCAAAAAACTCAAGTTTAAACGCTGGCTTAAAGCTCACACCCGATGCTACCACAAGGTCGCGAAAAAGCGGATTGTACTCGTAGTACGTCATCTTAATGTCATCCTTTTCTGGAACATTCGTAAGCGTTAGCTCTTCATCGCTTATTGTATAGCTTACAGTGGTTTCTGTAATTTGATCTTCTAATGTAAGCTGCCAAAACTTATCTATTTCGCTTTCCTCAAAGCCAATTCCAGCTATAAGGTTTACAGCGATATTCGAGAATACGCGTGTAAATTCCAACTCAATTGGCTTACCATCGCGCATAAGATCCTTTTTCGAGGCTTCAAGCACCTCATAATTTTGTCTTGGACTTGGATTAGAACCATCCTGTGATGCGAAATTTATCGTATAGAGACTTTTCTCTATTTCCAGATCGTAGGGATGATAGGCAAAGACATCAAATGTTTCCACCTCTGAGTAATAGATCTGCACTCCGCCTTTGTCAAGATTGGGCAAAAAGCTAGCGCTCGTCGCCGCCGCGGGAGTGTAGTAGTTGATATTTCCGTTAATAACCTGCGCGTTAGACATGACGTAGATACCAATTTCGTCCTCCGCCTCCCACGCATCACCCGCAACGCGTGTTGCGATCTGCGCCGAGGAGAAGCGCATCTCTTGCTTCTCGTGAAGTGCGCCACTCTCCATCTCGTTTTGTGTACAGCTCGCTATCGCCATGAGGGCGCCGGCTGCAAATATTATTTTTTTCATATTGTCGTTTATTTTTATTTAATTTCTAGTGTTCGCCTGCGTCTTTACTTTGAGCAAAGAGGCAGCGTAAAAGCATGAGAATTTAGAGACTACTCCGCTTGGATGATTTGAGAGAATATTTGCTCTGTGTCATCGCTCAAAGTCAGAGTATTTCCTGAAACAGAGAAATTAGAATCAACCTCGCTCCAAAGTCCGGTATAAAGCGTGATCTTTGTAAGATCATCAACATTATAAAGCCAAGTTGGGTCGATAGAGGTAAGTGTCGCATGCTTCCCGCTCTTGGCGTCATAGCCGATATATAAATTCTTAAGAGTAGTGCAGTAAGTGAAAGCTTGCGCGCCAATCATCGTCGCCGCAGGCAAAGAAACCTCTGTTAATGCATCGCAACTATTTATGGCATTTGCACCCAACTTCTCAACATTCGGTGCAGTGATCTTGGTTAAACTGCTATTAATATCGTATTCCTTAAAATTCAGCGCGCCTTCAGGAATTTCCGTCAAACTAGGGAAAATCAACTCGATTTTTCTAGTTTTTTCGTTGTCCAAGACTGTGCGCAATCCCTCAAAATCCTCGCTTGTCGCTGTCGCATCGTGAATAGTCCAAACATCGCCCTCAGGGATATTATCCTTATCAATTTTGCTCAAATACAGCAAATCGTCAAGTACCAAATCACTTTCGCTGTCTACTCTCCAGTCTATAACCTTACCCGTAAATCCAATATTCGCGTATGAAACCTCGATTGTAAAACGGTGTTTTTTACCGCTCTCGAAAACGAAATCGCCGAATGCCTCAACCCAAAAAGGCTCGCCATTTCTTATGATATAGAAATCAGGATTAACAACAGTCTGAGGCAAGATAAACGCCTCTCTATCAATCCCGCTCGTCTCAGCTGTCGTGCCCGACAATTTGATATAATCAAGAGGATGAAATCTGTCAACGGTCAACTCTCCGCTTGAAGTGTCAAAATTCGCCTTTGATCTAACATTGTAAACCTCAACCGTAGAACCCGCAAGCTCCTCCTCACTCAAACCAATTCCGGGAACTAGCTTAATCGAAATCTTTGATAATACGTGTTCAAAGTTAAGGTCTAAAACCTCGTCATCCTTGCTCACGTTCTCAGCCTTAGCCCACAAAAGGTCTACTTCTGGTATATCGTCATTTGTAGATACTATCAACTCCAAAATATCGCCTGCACCCTCTTGGTAAGGGTAATACGCTGCGATGTCAACCGTGCCTGACGAGGGGAAATAAAGCGCCTCATCCTCGCTTGCTGGGTTGAAATCCACCTTTGCACCAGCTTTCTCAGCCAAATATTTGCTTGCGGGAGTGCCTATGGGTGTTGTTGTTCCGGCCTGGTACATCGTCACAGAGATTGCGTCCTCCGCCTCCCACTCGTTGCCTACCACACGCGTTTCTATGCCAGAGCTCAGGCGTAGTCGCCCATCGCCCTCGCTGGCGGAGATATTGTCGATTTTATTCTTTGTGCAGCTCGCTGCCACTAGCACTGCACAGATTGTAAATATATATTTTTTCATATCTATTCTATTTTTATTTTTTCATTGTGCTCACCTGCGTCTTTATATTAGTGAATAAGCAGGCGAAGCATGAGAATTTAGAGACTACTCCGCTTGGATGATTTGAGAGAATACTTGCTCTGTGCCATTACTCAAAGTAAGAGTATTTCCTGAAATAGAGAAATCAGAATCCACTACGCTCCAAAGCCCGATATAAAGCGTGGTTTCTTTTGTGTCTTCTGCACTACCAAAGCAACCTGGGTCGATAGAGCTAACTGTCGCATGCCCTACGCTCTCGTCGTATCCAATTTTTAAAGTCTGAAGAGCATCGCAGTAACTGAAAGCAGCCTCGCCAATCGACGTCATTTTAGGCGCTGAGATGCTTTGGATTTTACTTTCCTGAAATGCATAATCCGGAATCTTCGTTAAGTTCGGGAAAACGAGCTTGATCTTGCGAGTATCGTCATCTTGAACAGCGGCATCCACTGCCGCGCGCAAGCCTGCAAAATCAGATTCGTCATCCGCTGTTGCATCCTCATCATCAATAACCCAAGTATTTATTGAAGCTGGAACTTTGAAACCATCGACGAGATCTGCAAGCATGAAGTAACCTACTTGTTCTACATCCATATCCCCCATATCCTTCTCTACGAGATCTTCTATCGAGCCGCTGATCTTGATTCCTGTAAGCGTGATGTCGACCGTGTAGCTATAGATTGTATTCGCTTTGGCTTGAAGCTGCTCACTCGCTGCAACTTTATAATTCCCCAGTTCGCCCCCGAGCGAGATCTCGAAAGAGGGCGTAAAGTCTTGAGGCAGGATGTAGCCACTTGCAGAAGCATCATAAGTCAGATCCTGAATCTCTTTTCCTAGATTACTTTCACTTGAAAGAATGTCATACGCTCCTTGTATCACGACGTCCTTAAGGGTGATTTGAGCACCATCGAAGCTCTTAATACTCCCATCAGAAGATTCAAGATTTACCTTTATCTGAGAATAAGGACTCTTGAATTGCAAGGCAACGGGCTTGCCCTTTACCGCGTCTTCTGTAAAGGCAAAAAGAACTTCTGTATTTTCTCCATCAAGCGTGTAAGCAGATAAATTGACATCAGCACCATAAGGATAATAGGCTATAAAATCCATCGTTCCGTATTTATGCGGAAAGTAAAGCGCCTTATCCGCTTCTGCTGCATTGAAGTCCACGCTCGCACCAGCTGCTTCTGGCACGTATTTGATATTAACATCATCTCCCGAAGGAAAATCCTCTCCTCTTTTAAAAATAGTAACTCCGATAGCGTCCGTACTCTCCCACGACTGCCCACTAACGCGCGTCAGCCCCTCAATAGAAGAGCTTAGCTGCACTAGATTTTCAGAGTCGACCGTGAGCGCTTCGTCTGTTTTTGCGCAGCTCGTCAAAAGCGATAGGGCGCAGGCTGCTAAAGCCGCCACGGCAAGCATTGATATTATTGTTTTTTTCATTCTTTCAAGGTATTTGTTATTCTTTACTTGCTTGCTCTTCGTCATCAGAACCAGCTTCCCAGCCATTAATTGTAAATCCGTCGGGTGCTATCGTAATCTCGTCGCGCTCTATCGATACATTATAAATATATATATAACCGCTCTCGTAAACGGTGCTCGCTGCGCTTACCGTATATTCGAAGCCCATGCTCGCGCTTGAGATTGATAAGCTAATAGTAGCTTCTTGAGGGATAATACTAGTTCCGGAAGTTAGTACAGTTTTATCTTCGGTAACCAATTCAGCTATGGTCATATCACTTGCTACTGTACTCTCATCAAAGATAAAAGTCTTATTTCTAAGATCATAGCTCGCCACTTGTTTAAAGCCAGCTAGTTTGACTTTTAAGTCCGTAGGAAGCACATCGTCACCGTTGAGCGTCAATACGAATTTTAAAGCTGCCAAAGCTGGTTTAAATTGAGTTTGAATCGCGTTCTCGCTCTCTTTGACATTCTCCGCGTGCATTACAAGCAGGTTCCGCTTCGCTGCAGTATATTTAATTTCAACACCTTTAATAATGAGATCGTCGCCAACTGTCGCATCATAGGGATAATAAGCAATAATCTCAATATCGCCTTGTGTGGGATAGTAGATTGAAGTATTATTATCATCAGCGTTTACAGCAGTAAAGCTAGAGTTTTTGTTTTCGCTGTCCGCCTTGAATTTTTGATTTTTAACGTGAGAGCTTCCATTCAATTCACTCCATATATACACACCAATTTCATCGCCTTCTTCCCATTTTTGGTCTATAATGCGCGTTGCCATATTGCCAATCGAGGCATCTAGACGCACTTCATTTCTTGTCGAGGCAGGATTCTGTATCTCATTCATATCGTCTTGAGAGCAACCTGTTGCGAAAACCGTGACGCACATTGCAAATATTATTTTTTTCATCTCGTTATTTATTTAAAATTTACAAATTATTAGGGTTGTGGTGTGCCAAAAGTAACTGCGAAAGTGTTTGCAGTTCCTGCTTCCCAACTGCTTGTCGCACTAGGTCTAGCAGTATAAATCTCGCCATATTTGGTCGCAGTAAGAGATACTCCACTTAAATCTGTCAGTGGAAGCAGATACATAACAAAGCTATACGATTTAGTAACGCTATTATAAATAATTCGCGTATTTCCATCTTTAATAACTAAAGGGATTGCAATATCGCCTGTTGCAACTGTTGTCGGATCAAACTCTCCTGTCGTCATATTAAAATTCCCGCTCGTCGCAACACCCTTTAGAGTTATCGTCCAACTAGCGAGGTCATCGTCGATGCCCGGTTCGTTTGTCTCGAAAAGCTCGAAACTTACTTTTGCCAACTGTCGATTAAATACTAAGTTCACCTGGGAGCCCATAGTCTCGTTAGTGCTAGCAAACATAAAATCAATATCCTCCAAATCACCTGTAGTAAACTGATTCGCCACGTTTACTGTAACAAAATTTTCTATAGGATTAAATTCCATCTCTCCGGGATAAAAAGCCTTGTAGGATTGCTTAACACTGGGAACGTAGATAATTTCATCATCCGCAGTAGCAGCCCAAACATTATCTATAAGTTGATAACAGCTTTGGCTATTATCAAGGCTCGGAAATATTGAAATTATATCTGCGTTCTCCCACTCCGTTCCATCCACAGCCACGCGCGACTGATCGCCTCCCTCGGCAGGGAAGCTCGCATTAAAATGCACCTGTCCGTCATCCGTTGAGCCTACAACGTCCTTGACGTCAGCATCCTCACAACCTCCGAGCGAGGCTGCGGCAAGCATACAAAAAATAAAAATATTCTTTCTCATTGTCTTTATTAATTTACGGTTCCTGAAACTTGTTCTCCCTCTCCCCAGGGCATAATTTCTGCAGCACTGACTTCTACATTTTCATTTACAAGAGTAACATCGTAGACTAGGTTTTTTCCCTGTGCAAAAGCTATAGTGGGTATATCCCAAACATAGTTACTGCCGCCAAGTGAGAAAATAATCTGAGCCGCAGCCTTAGCCTCTGATGGGATGAGAATAAAGCTACTTGTAGCACTCGTTGTACTGGTATTTGTAAGTGCTAAGATATCGCTCGCCTCAGATAGGGAGCTAACTGAATTATCAAAAAGTGATATTTTTGCTTCTGTACTATGCCCCTTCAATGTGGTTGTTAAACCTTCAAGGCTTTCGACGCCATTGCCAACTTTGATATTAAGAGTTAGCATCGACATTTGGTGTTCGAACACAAAAGAAACTTGCGAATCATCCATATTTTTATCCTCGACGCAAGCTGTCAACAGGTCTACTGAAGATCGATTTTTCTGATCTATAACATTAACACTAAACAAACCATCTACAAGTTCTTCGTCATGAGGGGCATAAGCATAGAAATCTACTTTGTCATTTGAAAGCGGGAAGAATAGAATTTTGTCTATTGCACTAAAACTACTTTTGGTAGCAGCTTCTGAATTCGCTTGATAGGCAACATTTGCCGCCTCATCAATAGTGTTCGAAAGGTTTAATGCGTTGGCTGTAACCATATAAATACCTATTTTATCACCAGCTTCCCACATGCCATTCAGGACACGTGTTGACGCTAGCCCCTCAAAGTTTACTGGGGTCTGTTTTGCGATTTTTTCGCTCTCATCCAACTTGCCGCAGGATACAAAGGCCGCTAGGGCAAATGCAAAAAATATAATGCTTTTCATTGTCTAGATATATTTGTAATAATTTAGTTTACTGTAAGGCTTCCACCTTGTTCTGTTTCCCTGTCTATGATCTCACCCGAAAGATCAGCCCCGAGGTTTATATTTAAAGCAAATATACTTGATTTATCAGCATTAAAATCAGCTAACATCGTGTTCGCATTTTCGCTTATTGTTTGCGTCAAACCGTTCTTAAGATTTAGAGTGATAGTTAATGATTGCTCTTCACCATTTGTACCTAAAATATATGCAAGAGCATGGAATTGTTCTGCTGTTTGTTCTAAGTCAAGTGAAATCTTGGCTGGATCACCCAGAACTTCGTCCAAAATGCAATCCCAAGAGTTCGCAATACCAGTAATAGTGACAGAAATACTCGAAATGAGATCGACCGTGGTTTCGCTTAGCGTCAAATTAACCTCTAAAGGTCGTAGCATTGGTTTCATTTCCAATTTTGGCAGGCTTTGATTTTGCTCCGAGCCAACGATGAAAGACTGTGAACCAAAAATAAACATATCGGGCTTGCTGCTCACAACACCACCTTGCGTGTCGACCCTTATAGTAAAGCCGCCCTCATTCATGTTGATCGCAATGCTATCCGCGCTATTGTAGATATATAGCGTGTGCTCTCCAGGTTGCAGGGCATTAAGAGTCACCTCTGAGCCACTTGGTACAATTAAAAACTTGTCGTCAAAAGCGACATTGTAGGTTTTAGGTGGAGTTACGCCTTCTGGTAGGTTTGGTTCTGAGAGTTGTACCTTTACGTCCCTTCTATGGTCGTGGTCTTTTTCACATCCGACTACCGCAAGTGTTGCCATTAATAAGAATAATATTTTTTTTATCATCTTTATTGTTTTGTAATCATTTATAATAATTCAATAAACTAAATTTGTTGCAAATGTAGATATTTTTTATTATGTTTATAGTACTTGTGTTTTAATTTTTCAATCCTATTTTCAACGCACCGATATTATTGCAATTACAAGCGCTCTTTGATTTGAAATGACTTGTAACTTTGTTGCCATTAATTTGGCAAAGGTTATGAATTCAGGTCATTAAAAATTAAATAAACTTGGTTCACTATAACCAGAACGTTCATTGACATTATTGAAATTAAAGTTGTCAAAGAGATCTCGCAGAGGCGTTGTGTCAGTCAGCAAAATGCTCAAAATTTGTAGCACTTCATAGGTCGACTTTTTGAGTTGCATATCGTGTTGCACGATCGCCACCAAGCAGTAGATCCATGAGCAACGTATTATGCACGAAGATTTGCAGCAAATGGAACGCTATTGGGATAGACTCGAAAGAGATGAGAGAGATTTAGAACGATACAAAGTTCGCAAAAATCATTACCATATCAATTTAATGCGCTATATTTGCAGTATAGAAATAGCGGTTTCGGAAATACTTGTTTCGGAAATACTTGTTTTGATTAACATTTAAGCGTATGAAATTTTATAATAGAGAGAACGAAATAGCAGCATTGCAGGAGATTCAAGAGAGGTCGCTGCAAAATGCACATATGACCGTTGTAACGGGTCGTAGGCGTATCGGAAAAACCCAACTGCTGCTAAAGGCAACTGAGGGGCAACCAACGCTCTATTTCTTTGTAGCTCGCAAGTCTGAGGCTCTTTTGTGTCAAGATTTTCAGCAAGAGATATAGACGAAGTTGGGCATTCAGATATTTGGTAGGATTGAGAGGAGTGAAGGCAATCAAGCTTGCTTGAATTGCTGAGTGACGATACGATTTATGTAAAAAACGGCAATGGCTTTTTTTAATATCTCAAGCTCTAACTCCTTGCGTTCAAGCTGCTTTTTTACCTCCTTAAGTTCTCGTTGCTCATCGGTCAGGCGCTCCTTGCCGTGACCCGAAAATTGAGTGTCCCACTGGAATTTGCTGGTGATCCGTGATCCCTATATTTTGCCATATGTAGCAATAAATAAAACTGCTGAATCTCATTGAAATTCAGCAGTTTACGTTGTTTTGAGTTTCCTCTAAGTGGTGCCACCAGGAATCGTCCGACAAGGATAATGCTCTGAGTGACAATATTTTATAATCTCTAAAATTGCAATGTACCACGAATTAGTCTATGCCAATTTCGTCACGTTTCACCGTAACAAAAGCCAATACCTACTTCGATAGACCAAAGGTAGTGCTTTTTTATTACCTGACAAAATAATTTGGCATAAATAATACTCTGAGTATGCTTTAGACACCAGATTCACGTGTCAAAATGCGAAATTTGCACATTTTATGTATATTCAATAAATAAAAATGATTTTATTTCGACTTTATTTATTAACTTTGCAGAAAACAAGTTACACTACTATGATAGCGGATATTAAAATCAAAAATATACTCTCTTTTAGAGACGAGGCATCGTTTAGCTTCGAGGCGGACAAAAGCAAGGATTTGGAGTCGTACCACGTTGTGGAGATAGCTCCCGATGTTCGTTTACTCAAACTTGGTGTTATCTATGGGGCGAATGCCTCTGGAAAGAGTAACTTCATAAAGGCGTATAGCTATATGACGGATTTCTTGGAGAAAGTACCAACTAGCAAAGCGGACAAGACTGGCGTAAGTCCATTTTTATTGGATGAGAGCAGTCGAAATGCTCCCTCTTCGTTTGGGATTACATTCTATTCAAAGATGAATGACGTCTACACAAAGTTTGTCTACTCTATATCATTAACTAATGACAATGTGGTTAGTGAGAATTTAGCCTACTATCCAAGTCAACAACCAGCAATGATCTTTGAAAGAGGGATTGAGAATGGTGTTTCAACGATCAAGTTTGGCAATAAGATAAAACTATCAAACGTGGCAAAGGAGGAGATAACATTGAGGTGTTTGCCCAATATGTCGCTATTTGCGGCATATATGCAACTTAATGTGAATGTCGTGGAGATGGAGTGTGCGTTATCATTTTTCAAGCCTCAAGAGGTGCACACATCTGAAATATTATCGTACTACGGCTGGAGTAGCATTCTTAGTGATGATACTGAAGATTTGCAATATGCTCTCAACTATATGAAGACTGCAGATTTTAATGTGTCGGAGATTACACGTGACAGCAAAAACGATATTATCTTTAAACATATCACCAAGGGCGAAGATGGTGTAGAGCGAGTTTATGAACTGCCCATAGATAGCGAGTCGAGAGGAACAATTCGCACACTTGATATTGCGAAGTATGTGCAGGAGGTGATTAGCAATAACACATTTTTTGCCATTGACGAGATAGAGTCGTCGCTTCACCCTAAATTGGTGGAGTATATCGTAGAGAGATTTTTGCAGGAGTCTGAGTATGCGCAGATGTTGGTAACAACACATTACGATGGCTTGTTAGCGCAAGACGATCTGCTGCGTAAAGATAATATTTGGTTTACCGAGAAGGGGGAAGATGGGGCTTCAACAATCTATCCTTTAACCGATTTCAAGGCTTTAAACCGCTTGTCATCTCTGCAAAAGGCGTATAAGTTTGGTAAATTTGGTGCAATCCCTAATATTTAGCGTATGAGAAGGAAGAAACCAACCCAAGCCACACGCCAGAGCATCCACATTGTTGGAGAGGGGCAAACCGAACTGTTTTACTTCAAGCACTTAAAGAATTTGAAGGGCTACCGCTGTACTATCTCGCCACGCTTGTTTGAGAATAATAGCATCGCTAAAATCGAGAAAAAGGTCGAGGAGTTACTGCGAGAGGATGTGTTTGTCATCTGCGTATTTGATGCAGATGTGAGTAGGCGCTCCGCTACTGAGAACACCAAGCTCGAACGCCTAAAGACAAAATATAGCAAAAAGAGCAATGTACTAATCTGCGACAGTCTGCAATCAATCGAGTATTGGTTCCTGCTCCACTTCGAGGATACGTGCCGCCACTTCAATAATGCTGCTGCAACAGAAAGAGCATTGGAGAGGTATATCCCGAACTACGACAAAGGGCGCAAATTCCTCGAAAACGAGAAATGGGTAGCGGATATGACCTCAGGCGGCAAATTGGAACTTGCGTGCGAAAGAGCCGAGAGGTATGAGGGGCGTGAGTCTTATAGTAATTTATACAAAACAATCACAAAACTTAACATGTAAGGATATGGTAAATTTTTTACAATTATCAGATATTCATCATATTTATGGAGATGAAGAGGATGGTGATGATCGTCAGATACATACAGCTTTGCTCGATGATCTAAAAAGATATAGCAGCGGTGGTCTTAAAATAAGCAATGTGTTAATTTGTGGTGATGTTGCAAACTCGTGTGACGGTAATCAGTATGAGCTAGCCTCAAGTTTTATTGCGGAAATATGTGATATGGTTAAATGCGAACCACATGAAGTATATATAGTTCCAGGCAATCACGATAAAAATAGAGACTGTGATCATGCGGTTACAAGAGAATTAATTTATAATAAACTGCGTGGTGAGGATGGGAACTCATATTTTAACGAAATAAAAGATAAAGAGCCTCAAATATTGAAGTTACTATATTCACCCCTTAAAAGCTACTATGAATTTGCTGTGAATTATAAATGCTGTGATGATGTAGCTTTAAATTGTATCTTTCAAGACAATCTAAATGAGATTAAAATTACACCTAAAGATAAGATATATTGGAAAGACACCATTTTAAAAACAGAAAATGGGTTTAAGCTCAACATTTATGGCTTAAGCAGCGTGTTAACATCTGGGAAAAATGATAAAGAAACACCATTATTTCTTCCGCAGCGTGCATATAATATCCCTAAAAGCGAGTATGATATTAATCTTTTAATGATGCATCATCCACTAACTGAAAACAGTATTATTGGTTATAAGAACATTGAGAAAAAAATAGACAATAAATTCCAAATACAACTATATGGTCATGAACATAAACAGTCGTCGACTTTTAAGAGTGGTATAAAAATCTACTCAGGAGCATTAAATCCACACGGGGACTATGATGGAGACTATAGACCTTCATATAATATTATTGGCATAAGTATTACTGAGGAATCTCCAGTAAAATGCGTTGTTATTGTTGATATAATTTCACACAAGTGGGATGGGAATTATTTCTGTAAAGATGAATCTGAATCGAAAAAATTTGAATTTATCATTGACAATTCAGAGAAACCTCTTCAAGTTAATAGAGCAGGAAATAATAGTATGAATATTAAGTCCAAAATCAACACTAAAGAGCTTCAATATAAGTTTATGATACGTAAAGATAGGGCAGCAATAATGGAAAGATCGACATCATATGAATATGATCAAAATAGTTCCGAACAAATAAATTGTATATACTTTCTAAAAGATATAATGTCTGACAGTAAGAAAATAGAAACATTGTGGAATATGATAAACAAATAATATTATGAATAATTATTCTCTGGGTGAACTTTTGAGCAAAGTGCTAATTTCGCCTCTTTCAGATGATAAAATCACTCTGCTAGAGTCCATTTGCACATCCTATATTGAAGATATTGATGACTATAACATTGATATGTGTGTCAAATCTTTTGTGTTTCAAGTGGTAAATGAAAGCTTGAGTACATTCTGCAAAACATACGAAGATGATGATGCGGAAGATATTGATGACGATAGCCAAAGCGATGACAATGAGGAGATGTTGAATTATCCACGAAACATAGCTCCCATAGTAAACGTGGTAATGTCAGGATATTGTTGCCATCTAATATGCATTAGTGACGATTTAAGAGCCGCATCTATATGTTCACTCAATATTATGAACAGTGTAAAACAGAAGTGTTTTGATGCTGCTAATCTATTATTTCCTGATATGATAGAGGGTATGTATGATAAATTTGAGAATTACAAGCGTAGTAAGCTAAACGAGATTCGATCAATATCTAATATTAGTAAAGTAATGTCGGAGATCTTTGAAGATAAACTTGATCTAGAAACTATTGAAGATGCAGAAGAGCTAAATGATAAAATAAAATTTTTAGCGTACAATGCAAGTCTAAATATTATAGAAAATGATATTAAAAATCATGTAATAGATGCAGGAAGCTCTGTGCCGTATGTTGATGTTTTTTTAGCCATCAAACACATAATAACAGAGTCTCCGTGGATCTTTATTAATAATGATGCGAAAACTCAGATTTCTACAATTACTTCAAAGCTAAATTCTGTTAACAAAAAAACGATTAGAGATATTTTGAATGATATTATACAAGAAGAGATTTGTGGCACTATCAAAGTAATGAGTTCTTCATCAATAATACTAAGAACTCTTGCAAGTGATGATAGCACCCAAACATCAATGTTTTTGAAACAGAAAGTGACGGTCAATGAATTTGCCATTGCACTGTATTACGAATTGCTATTGGAAAAATTATTAAATGAATACTAAAATGAGTCAAGATATAAAAAATGTGCTTCTGAGCACCAGAGATGATGCCCAGGAATCTAAACAAAATGAAGTAACCAAAATGCCATCTCATTCAAGTGTGAATTATGAAGATTTTTTTGGAGATGCATTAAATGATGACAATATCAATGAAATTATAACCAATAATATACCCAAATTAATTGTGCTTGCAGGATTTGCGGGCTACGGCAAATCAACATTAATTGGATCTTTGTATCATTATCTACTCCTGGGAGGTGATATAGGAGGATATGCTTTTATGGATTCTTCGACATTTACAGGGTTTGAACGACGAGTCTCATTAAGAAGATTAACAGAAGAACGTTTGGAAAGTAATACAAAACGCACGCTTCGAGGTGACAATTACTATCTATCACTGAAGCTTGCTAACAAACAGAAGCAGCATGATATTATAATCTCAGATAAAGCAGGCGAATCATATAAAGAGTATAAAGATGATAAAGATAAAGCTCATGCTGATCCAGCTCTTAAAAGAGCTGATAATATAATAATACTAATAGATTTAGAAGAATTAAGTAAACGCACTAGTGCAACAAATAGTGCCATATTGGATCTTATTGAAAACATTCCCTTTAATGATAGCACATCAATAATAGTTGCATTTACAAAAATAGACCTTGTTGACAAAGATAAACTAATGCCAATATGCAATAAGTTAGTTGACAATATAAGTTCTTCTAGTAATCGTGCGGTTAAATCCTACTTTATCAATTCTAAAGAAACCCCTATATCTAATCCAAGCGAAATAGGTGGTACTATAATTGAGATATTTAAAGATATTATAGAATCATATTCTCAATTAGATAAAAATAATGATAATTTGAACTGGATTAAATCGCCATGGAAATAAATAGTGTTATGGAAAATAAGAATATATTAATAGCAGGTTTACCAGGAGCAGGTAAATCTACATATATAGCTGCCTTATGGAGTACAACGAAAAGGACAAGTTGTGATTACGCATTAAAATGTCATACTAAGCCAACTGATACTACATATCTCAACAAGCTATCTGAAAAATGGTTGAATGCTGAAATTGTTGATAGGAATTCAAATGAATCTCCTGAAGATATTAAAATTACCTGGGAAAAAAATAGCTCTGGCGAATTGATAAATTTATCTGTACCTGATTTCAAAGGAGAGATATTTTCAAAATTAATATCAGGTGTTCAAAATGCAGATATTGACAAAAATTTCACTACTGCTTCTGGAGTTATATTATTTGTCAATAGCTTTGATCCAGGAACCTTAGATGGGGAATTGGGGGATAAAACTAATGAATCAACATCACTGAATGAGTTATTTACAGTTGATTGTATCAGTAAGTTAGTGCAGAATATATTATTACTAAAGATTATAAAAGCACGAATGGGTGATTGCAAAATAGTAATTGCAATCTCCTCGTGGGATCTATATAAAAATGTACGTAAAAGTGCTGAAGATTGGCTAAAAATAAATCATAAGTTATTTTATAATTTTTTAACAAGCAACTTTTCAAATGTAACAGTTGTTGGGGTTAGTGCGCAAGGTGGCAGCTATGAACATGGCAATACAAAAGAGTTGTCTGAAAAAACTGCAGATAGAGCATATATTTATGAAAGCAGTAAGATATATGACCTCACTGTATTATTGGAAAAATTCTTATAATTTAATTATATGATAGTACATCAGTTATTACATGGCTATAGTCAAGGACATACGCTGTTAGCATCATCAGTAAAATTGACATCAACTAAGGATGCAGATATGATCATGACTCTTAGTGATTGGTCAGAATACAAGAGTCCATCTGGTGACGATTCAAGTTATATAACTGCATACCCACTATCTGATAGTGATTATTACGCAATTGCTAAAACTTGGTATGCAGATGAAATGGAACGTCCTGGTTGCGTTTGGACGCATACTTTATTATTCAACCTACACGATCTTGCAAATAATACAGATGTAAGGTTACTTCTTAATCATTTTAAAAGACCTATACGTGGTGAATATGATACATATTCTAAGAATCTTATAATAGAAGATAATAATATTTTAGTGACTCCATTATGGAAGCCTAGTAGCGAATTTTCAATATTATTTGTTGGAGATATATACAAAGAACTTTTAGATAAGCAGGTAGTAAATTATAGAGTAAAAGAAAGTTCATTATTTTACCAAGAGTTTATTATGTCTATTATTAGACATGTGCCACCGTTGATGTTGAAAGACTTATCATTTTGTTCTGGCTCCTCGCAGATAAGAAAGATTAATGGTAATCCTATGAACTTACAATTTTTATCGTCAACACACGATAAAAAGGCTCATGTACCAAAAAAGGATTTAGATAGTGTATGGGTTGATATTATTTCGCAGTCCATAATTAATGGGAATGAAGAGATTCCTACATTGTTGTCGATATACACAGAAGATATAAGAACAATAGATAACCTAAGGGCAATAATATCAGTATTTCAGATAGTAGAGAAGTTGCCTTTAAACAATAAAGATGTTAGCATATTCAGGGAGTTTTTGAACGTGGTTCACAAAGGATTTCCTAAATCTTGTGACGGGGTATTACTAAAAACAAGATTGATGAGCAAAGGTACATCTTTAGCATTTTGTGACGAGAGAGCATTTATATACGAAATGGGAACTACAGAACATTTTTCCTCATTTGACTATAGTAGCTTTGATTATAATGAACGTGCTAAAGAACTATATAACAAAGACTATATTCAGTACTTTGATCTACTTTGTGACCTCATAAATAATAGTAGCTCTCTAAATGATTATGGCACATCAATAATTACAAGCTCTGTTGAGTTTATTTCAGTAAAAAATATTGAATATCTTGTGAATGAAAGATGGAATATTTTTATGAGCCTAGCGTCAATAGACAACAAAATATTAAATAATGAATATTGGATATTTACTAACGATAATCATTTTAAAGACGCATTAAGGTTACTTGATAGAGTGAATCTAGATAAGTTTGATTATTGGCATCTGCTATTTGATAAGGCACTTTCATTGAATATCTGTTTGTCAAAAAATATGATTGGAAGATTGAAATTCGCAAATGCAGATATAGGATTAAAACTTTTGAATTTTATTCAGCTAAATCCAAATGCAAATATATGCCAATTGTTTATTAATGAAATTATAACTGATAACCTTATGTTATCGTGGTTAGAAAAACAAAATATTATCAACAAAGCAACAGCTAAGATATTAATGAGCTTTGTCTCTCCATTATCAAACAAGGTAAAAGAAAGAGGTAGTAGTATTTGGAGACCATTTTATGATCTAATTAATAGTAATATGGATCTAGATTATTATGTGTATTTATTTACATTATCTTATAACTGGAAAAACGACATAACAGCATTTAATTACCATGTAGCATCTTTTTATCCAATTCATAAGGCAATAGCGAATAATATATTAGCTGACAACCTTTTGTATGGAGTAGAAAAATTTACAAAGCCATTAGCCTTTTGGAATGAATGGGATAAATGCAAGAAACTGCGAAATGGCTTAGTCGATAGAATGATTGACGAGAGATACACTGAAGATATTTTATACAACCTCACTCCAGATAGCGACCTTAATCAGAAACTTATTAAGACATATAAGAAAAGGAGGTAGGTATTTGAGTTTAATAGTTGTTTTATTATTTTCAAGGTGTAAATAAAGAGTATTGAAGCATTGTATAGATGCCTCAATACTCTTTTGCTATTTCCCTGATTTACGCCTATTACACTCCTTGCAGAGCATCTGACAATTCTCAGCGGAGGTCTTGCCGCCCTCGTGCCACGGGGTGATGTGGTCGCCCTCCATTCCGCTAAACTCGAAGTGCGATTTGCAGTTGAGGCATATGCCACCTTGTCGCTCGTAGCTCTCACGTTTTTGGTTGGGGGTAAAGGCTCGTATATTCAAATACTTCTCTTTGCGAGTGAGCACGTAGAAATAGATACCTTTTTTGTTTGAGACATCATCGTCCGCCATCAAGCGTGCAACCTCCTCTTCGAGGCGTGCCGAGTCGAAGAACTGTAACCATCCGACCAACCCCCTCTTGCCCTCCCATATAACGAGTCGTATCTTTGCAATAAAAAATGCGAAACAAATACCACATGACGTTTTCAAAATTCAGCAATATTTATAATGATTATCAAGAGAGTGGGTTATCAATAAAAGGTAACCATCCGACCAACCCCCTCTTGCCCTCCCATATAACGAGTCGTATCTTTGC
>CAYJAK010000006.1:0-202084 GCA_964368585.1 uncultured Muribaculaceae bacterium | reverse complement strand
GAGGGTCAGTATCGTTATTCTATATATGGATAGAGGGGGTTGATCGGATGGTTACAGAGCATTATACTTCTTTAATAACTCCTCATATTCGCCGTAGGCAGATCTAAAACTAAAACAGCCAACTGCACATTGATGCGGTTGGCTATTTCAATTGTCATATCATGCTGAATGATAGAGCTGATTAACTATGCTATTTGTGTAAGTTGATGAACAATAAACTCTTCCACTGCGCCATCTGTTGCTTTAATATACTCAGCTAAATGGGCGTTGTTCATATGCTCTTGCCATAGTTGATGGCTCTCCCAATTCTCGTGGAAAATGAATAGGTTTTCATTCTCGTTGTCTTGGTGTAGATCATAGTTAATGCACCCATTTTCTGCACGTGTTGGCTCAATAAGTTTTAGTAGTTCAGCCTTTACAAGCTCTCTTTTTTGAGGCTTAGCAAGTATGCGAGCCACAATTGTTAGTTTTGACATATTATAATATTTTTTATTTGGTTTATCGTACGTAGCTCTTTGATATCTTCTTCAAGCTCTGTTCCCATCATGGCTTCTAGTGGAGGACGGTATGTTACTCCTGTAAATTTCATAATCAGAGGTATCTTGCAATTTGCTCTACAGAGTGGCGAGGCGTAGCGTTTGGCTTTTCGTCTGGGTAGCCAAAGGTAATAACCGCAGCTACAGTTTCGCCCTCAGGCAGAGAAACTATGTTTGAAATTGCTTTGTCGTCTATTACTCCAAAGATGCAAGTTCCAACGCCATAGTTGTGTGCCGCCAAGCAAAATGTCTGGCAGGCAATACCTGCATCAAACATCTCCCACTCCTGCGCCTTGTTTGTGGCATAATCTTCTGGTGAGAGCTTGCCACTTTTGCCCTTTACGTAGCTCAACACCAATACCCCGTGAGCATTGCGAAGTGTACCGATATTATAAGAGAATCCATGCACTCCCTCGTTAGCAATGCGCTTGATTAGCTCAGGGTTCTCCACTACGGTGTAGCGAGCCACTTGAAAATTACCCCACGATGGAGACCAACGTGCGGCATCCAATATCTTACCCATTGTCTCACGTGCTACCTTTTCGGCTTTGTACTTACGAACGCTTCTGCGCTCCTCAATCATTTTAATTGCTTCCATTATTTTATGCTTTTAATTGTTTAATTTCAATAGTGCAAAGATAGAGCCTTAGTACAGTTATTGCGTTGTATTAAAGTTGGTAATAATTGTATATAAAATAGAAATATCAATTCTTTTACCATTTATCGACTGCTATTATAATGCCAAATATCTATTTGCAACAACTATTACCTCCACTTGGAAAATACTCTTTAATGCGTTAATATTCATCTTTTACTCAGTTTTTGCTTTGTTGTTAAATGTATCTGCAAGGATACAACGTAATTGAGATTGTGGTATTGTATGAAAAATAGAAATTAGATATGAACAAACACCAATTTGTGGTGTGGTATATCCTAGATAACGACATCTTAATAAAAACGAACTGATAAGTAGGGGCAAAAGTGGCTCGTGGAGACCAGATGCTGAGGATGCAGATGTAAAGAGTGCCTTGGCGGCAAGGGGCTACTGGCAAGCATTTCAAACTGTAAAAAGCAGTGTTTCGGATATATTAATCAAGGGAGATGATGCCGCTCAGGTTGTCAAACGAGACCTATCGAAGTGGTATGGTATTGGATATAGATCTAATCAAGTCTATATTCGTAACTCAATGCATACGCCACTTAACCCTGATGCGTTGTGTGATGCTATGGGATGTCTCTTTGAGCTTATTGCAGAGGAGAGTGACTCGGGAGTTAGGGCAATATTAGGGCATTTTGTCTTTACATTTATTCACCCCTATATGGATGGCAATGGTCGTACGGGCAGATTCTTGATGAACGTGATGTTGGCATCGGGAGGTTACGACTGGTTAATAATCCCTGTCGAGAGACGTGATGAATATATATCCTCACTCGAAAAGGCGAGCGTTGAGGGGGATATCAGATCATTTGTTCAATTTCTAAATTCTATATAGATATTGCTTTAAATTATAGCACAAAATTATCGCGATGTTGTGTCAAATTATGGCAGATTAAAAATATATTATACTATCTACGGAGAAAGATGAGATGTAGGTCTTTATCCAAACAGAAATGGGGCTGAATATTTAACTACTATTATTATCGACACTCTAAAACCTTTAGGAGTCTATCGTCTATCCGTAGTTTTAAAACGTAAGAGAATATCTTATTTTAGTTGCCGTATCATAGTAATAAACTCGTAAAATCTCCTAAAAAAGCCTCTTTGAGAGGTGGGGATGGTTGCTAGGTTACTTGCTAGGTTACTAGGTTACTTACTTACTTACTTATACGCCCCTACATTGTGAATTGAATTTATATAATTATCTTTGAAATATTGGAAACACTTTTTGTAAAATTGCTAATACCAATGAAAAAGTTGTGAATAGCTTTCATTTACTCGTCTTTCAAATCCAATAAGGTACGCTATCTATAATAATAGAAATTTATTTTTTCCAGTGTCAAAGGGGCCTAATCTACAATAGTAGAAATTTATTTTGTCATATAGACACGTGTTACTTGCAACTGTAACACAATAATCTACAATAGTAGAAATTTATTTTGTCATATAGACGTATCAAGTACGGTAAACTTTGGGCAGATGATCTACAATAGTAGAAATTTATTTTGTCATATAGACATTAAATACATCGTCACCAACTAGAACCTATCTACAATAGTAGAAATTTATTTTGTCATATAGACCATAATCGTTCAAACCTTTCTGTGTATTCATCTACAATAGTAGAAATTTATTTTGTCATATAGACTTAAAAAATTTTAAGAATTTTTAACAATAATCTACAATAGTAGAAATTTATTTTGTCATATAGACTGTCGTATTTGAGGGTGTATTTAGTTACAATCTACAATAGTAGAAATTTATTTTGTCATATAGACTTGCCAGTAATCTACGTAAACAAGGTATTATCTACAATAGTAGAAATTTATTTTGTCATATAGACGTCTGCACAAATACACATTGAGGCATACTTATCTACAATAGTAGAAATTTATTTTGTCATATAGACAAATTAAATCTTTATTTGCATCGTAGGCATATCTACAATAGTAGAAATTTATTTTGTCATATAGACATACCTAATATCAGATCGGTAGATATAGCTATCTACAATAGTAGAAATTTATTTTGTCATATAGACATGCTATCGTGTACACCTACCATATGTTTATCTACAATAGTAGAAATTTATTTTGTCATATAGACGGGAGCTATATTGTGGGAGAATAGGCATTCATCTACAATAGTAGAAATTTATTTTGTCATATAGACCTTATTTACTAACAAAGTTAATCAAATATCCTAAATATGAGCTAGTTCATTATTTTATATTCCAAATATTTTTTACCCCCTATATAAAATATGATTCTTTAACTAGTTGGCTAACATGATGTCAATGAGCTATTTATTGTGTTTTATTCTTGTTGGCTAAAAATATTTAGACTAAGGTTTGCAAATTTAATATTATTATAGAAAAACAATATCTTTATCTATATGTATAGCATTTCCATATTTTACAATATTATTGTTATTAACGTTAAATATCATAATGCTATCTCCACCGTCAAATTGTGGAGCAAATACGGTTTTTATTTTCAAACAAATATTATCTATTATTCTTTTTGTGTTATTTATTTCATAAACAGACATCTGAAGCCTGATAGCTCCGTTTTTTGTTAACATTTTAGAGAATCTTGTTCTAAGTTTATCACATCTGATATCATAACTTACGATTAGCATAAAGAATTAAAAATTAAATATTGGATAATCTGTTTCTGACTTCTTATTCATAAAACATCTATAATATGATTGAATATAAATAAAAATATCTTGTTTTTTTGCGATAAGAGCTTTATAAAAAACTTGATGATAGTGACTATTTTTTTCTCTTTTTAATATGTACTCATGTTTAATAATTTTAAAATCTTCTATTTGAAATTGATTATAATTAAAAGATTTTCTAACTTGGGCATCAATGATACATCTAAAGGGTTCCATTAAATCACAAACTAAAGATTTACGTTTAAACCATAACTTATGATAAACACCTACATATAGATCAAAGCCAAACATTCTTATAAATACTTCTATAAAATTAAATAATATTGTGTATCCAATATCTAGGGTTGCATTTATTGCATCTATTCTTGTACGTGGTTTTCTCATATTCCAGTCAAATTCTTCAAAATACGAGCTAAAAAATATCTTCGCAACAGCACCTTCAATCCCCATTAAATCAGTTGATGATGAAATTGATGAAATTGACTCTAAGGCTCTGATACATAGAGATTTTGCAGCTACAATGCGTTCAGTTTTTTTTCTTGTATTACTAAGTAATTTGTATTGGTTTTGTATCTTATTGATAATAATAATTTTGGCAATTGAAATATCATCATTTTCTTGATTATGTTGCTTTTGTCTCAATAAGAAATTACCTTCGGCAGTGTGTGCCCAAAAGAAAACAGGGCGTAAATTAGGTTTCATTACTATTAATGCTACATTATATTTCTTGCACTTATCAATTAAAGCTGTGGTTACTAAAATATGTCCGATAATAAATAGTGCTAATATTTTTTGAAACGGTAATTTAGTAAGAACTTTTTTTGCCCCCGTATCTTCAAGTAACAACTGACCATTTGAAACTCTTAGAGTTTTGTTCTCAATGCAATTTATTACAAAGATTGTCTTAAATGATATATCTTTATTGGAAAACATTATCGTGTGCTGTTTTATCACATAAACTTGAATATATACAATGTAAACACTTATTAGGATTTATATTTAAATAGCTATTTGGCGTATATTGTCTAAATTCGTTTATAAATGAAGTGAATTCTAATCTATCTGTTTCATTGGGGATATTCAGTTTGATATTTTTATTTGTGGAAATCTCATAAAATTGTATATTTTTAACACTATATCCCATTTCTAACATACAAAAATATTGTGCCCAAAGTTGAAGAATTTGCCCTTTATAAATTGTTTTAATTTTATATTTTCGTTCAATTAAAGTTTTTGTTTTAATATTATATAAATCAATTTTACCTAATAATCCATAATTATCACTAATAATAGGTAGAGATGTAATAATATCTTTACTAGTGTACATCTTTTCATCAATTGTTCTATGAGCATTTTTACCTAAAATTTGTGGCTTAGCTTCGTATATATCTTTATCCGATTCAATAAATAAACTATGAACATATATTGAATAAGGACAGAAAATAAAATCATTTAGCATTGATATGGAAATGTAATTGTCCATAAGGATTAATAATCATTGTTTTTACTATTCCTTCTTTGAGCAAATTCTAACCATTCTTTATTAGATATAGCTACCTTGGTCGCTTTATTACTGTCATTTGCCTTTATCTGTTCAATGGCCCACAGTCCTTTTAACGCAATATTATAAGCACCATTCGCATCCGCATTTTCAGGTAATGAATAATCATTTTTGCTACTATCAAAAAACTCTCCTTTTATATTTTTTATTGGAGATATAATATAATCCAAACCTTCATTTGGATTACTATTCCTCATTTGAAGAGTAAGTCTTAACAAATGCATAAAAGTTTTATAAAAATGGCTTTTACTTTCGGCTAAATTACCGATTGCATCTTTTATATTACCATTGATGTCAATACCATTACTAACAAATAATTTTTTGAATTCATTTGTTAGAATCACTGTTTCATAAGTCCATTGATAATTATTTTTAGTATCTCTAAAGTTATTTATGCGTTTTCCATATGTACAAATAGTCCATTTTGTTTTTTTACACACAGTCCCTACATTAAATTTCAAATAATCTATATTAAATTCAAATGTTTCATCAGTTGTATTGTAATGTATCGTTTCTATATTATCTATAAATTTCTTTGTTTTTTCTATATTCTCATATTTTGTATTAAGTAGGTTTACAAAACCCGTTGTAGGATCAATATTACTTGTATTCCAAGCTGGAACATAAAAGATAAATCCATTTTGCTTCCCAACTTTATTGAAACTTTCAAATTTATTAGCAAATTGATAAGCATTTAAGGCTCCACCTGCATTTGAATGTGGCGTTCCCTTATTTACTATATAATTTAATTTATCAATAAGCATCTTCTCAAATTTTTGATAAACACTACTTTCTACCTTTTGTCTCATACGTTTGAATCCCATATTAAGATCTTCCATAACAACGATTGCATTATTGTCGATAATTAATTGTACAATTTTATGTATAACTTGACTAATATATCCTTCTTTTAATTCTTTTATTGTCTCAATCTCCGTCCAACTCTTGCGTTCATCTCTCCTTCTATTTCCTTTTTCATTTAGAAGTTTTAAATAATCTGTACAATATTCCTTTTCTTTATAATTATTAACAATTGTATTAAGTGAGAACTGCTGTTTGATATTCCCATTGATGTCAATAAGACAAATGTATAATAAATGTCTCTCACCACGATCAATTCCTATAATATGATCAACGCCTCTATTCTTTATTAGTTTTTCAACAAGGTAGTTTATGTTATTTATTCCGTGGGATTTAAAATTGATTGTTATTGGAACATGGAACAAGAATTTATCAAGACTATATCGCCTATCTTTGATTATTGGATAGTCAAATTTTTCTTTTAAGTTCTCATAGTGATGTCCTCTTGTCTTGATATCATCATTATATGCTAAAGATTTTTCTCTATAAAATATCTCGGCCTCACCATTAAGTTTATATACAATATTATTTAAGTTATTTTGATCAAAAATAGCTCTCCAATATATTGTGTGAAGATTAGGTTTACCTTTACTATACTCTGAAAAATCTTTATTATATATTTGGAAAAGATATAATTTGCCCTCATCAACTAAACTGTCAATATATTTAGCAGAAATGTTAAGAAATTGAAGTTTATACCCTTGTTGTTCTACTTCTTTGTAGAAATTACTTAAATCAGCATATGTTTCTGTATTTGAAAATTTAAATCCAAATTTAACCCAATCTTCATGCTTGTTAATAGAATCCTTAAAGAAATCAATCAAATTATGACAATGATTCAAATTGAAATTTTCTCCCTTTTTATGAGTGTCATTCTTATAATTATCCATTAGTGTATGCGATGGTGCAAAATAAGAAATATTTTTTTCTGAGAAAAAAACCTTTGGCAGCATCTTATTTGCTCCTGGGAGTAATTGATATTCCATTTTTTCATAAAATTCTCCGTCGCTAAATTGTGGTATTTCTCTAAATATTTTATTATGTTTCTTATTCATTATACCTAAATAATACTTATTATTCTTGCGAAAAATTACACTCGTATTATCCTCTTCCTTACTCTTTGCCCAGCCATTTAATAAGGTTTGGTTCTGAAAGTTTAATTTTATTTTTTTTGTTGAATAAGGTTTACGTGTTATATAATTGCGAACTTTATTATAAAGAGGATTCAATGTGCTGTTTAGTAGTTCCCAATGAGATAATAAAATACCATAAAATTCTTCATCTTTATCATACAGATCACATATGAGAGGTTTTATGAAGAACTGCAGTTCTTTAAGTGAATCTAATAGATTTTTTATAAGCGATATAGCATTAGATCTATCATTTTTAAAGATATCTTCTATAGAGCATAGCATAAACACTGTATCATAATTCTTTCTTATTTGTTCAATAAGATTATTTAGATTACTTGCCTTAAAATAATCTAGAATGTTCTTTTCATTATTTATTATTAAATTATTTATATCAGCTAAAGAAACATTATTTAATTTCTTTTCATATTTTTCAATTCGTTCTATAAACTTTTCTAGTTTCTCTTTTTCTTTCTTTGGATGTATTGCTATATAATTTTCTCTTATCGCATTTTGTATAGTATCCCAACTACCCAAATGTTTCTTAGATATAGTATTTAGCTCTGCTCCATAAGTGATGTATATCTTGTTTATATCATAATCAGAAATATTTGTGAGTAAAGTTTCTATTGTTATTGGATTTTTATCTGTTTTATCAATAATATGTTCGGATATTATTTTGAAATGTTCTTTGATTGCGTTAAACATAATGCTATCATTGTTAAACTGTTCTGGTAACCATGATGCCGAATCTCTGTCACAAAGTAATTGTTTATAAAGGGGTTTTAAAAAAGGCAAACGTTTAGATTTATCAATTTTATTTTGTTGATTATACAAATTCACATATTCGTTTATTCCACAAACCTTGGAGCCATCTTCATTTACTAGGCCTCCAATAATAGTATTATATAATTCAATTTGAGTTTGAGTAAGAACAGAGTTGAAATAAGATAAATTGAAGAACTCTGAAATAGAATCGGTACTTAACTGGAAAGATTCTGTAATAATAGGAAATGATTCTGAAATTTTACTGTTTGAAATTTTTTTAAAAGATTCTATGTTTTTAATAAAAATTGGTAAATTTTCATTTATTAGGCGGTGTGCTATTGTACCATGCTTATCTTCAGCAGAGTAGAGGTTTTGTCTAGCTTTATTATAGCCATTAAAATAAGTTGTAAAGCCTTTGAAAGCAAAAAGTGCGCGTAATTTATCTGAATCTGTTTCAAAACTAGGCAATACTGTTTCAATAAAATCTTTTTTATTCAAAATTTTAAATATATCATCATTTTTAAAAGCGCTAACTATTTGCTTACGTAAATTATTTGCTATTATATTAAGATTCTCTTTGTCATCTTTCCCGTTTTTATAGCTATTTTGGAATTCGATGAGAGATTCTTTTTTATTACCATTGAGTTTAAATGCGTAGTTTGATAAAATTCTGTTAATAAAATGTTTATGATATCTATCCGCAACTTCTTTTACTATTTTATAATCTTCTTCTCTCTTTTTATCTTCTAAAAAGAAACCTTCTCTAGCAATAAAATCAGCAGTCTTGCCTTGTGGTTTTAATTCAAATCGTAGTGTCTTTGACAACGAGTATAAATTTGTGAAATCTGATAATGATGAAGCGTTATTTTTTTCCATAATATATGTAGTTTTTGATAATAATTTAGATGACATATATATCACTTTACTAAATTCAAAGATAAAAAATATGTTTCATTTTTATAAATTAATAACCCAATCAAACTACATAAAATCAATAGAAAGCACCTCAAGAGATAAGAGGTATAGAAAGTTTACGAGAATCTCCTCAGAATAAAACTAGTAGCTGTTCTACTAATTTTTCATAGTTTAATAATAAAAAGTCGTGTTAAAAATATACGCAACACAAAGAAATGTGTTGCGCATTTTATATGTTTTTGAGGAACATATAACTCTAAGGATTTTAGTCATTGCAAATATAGTATAAAAAACTGCTTTTCCAAAAAAAATGTAAGAAAAAGCAGTAATTTATTAAAATAAACAGGTTACTTTACGCCCAAGGATCCTCACTTTCAGGTTTTCTTATCTCAGAAAGTATGAAATATTCCCATAAGAACCATTGTCCTGAAGACTCTTTTTTTCTAAGTCTTACACCTCTTCCATTATCTGCTCCACCAGATTTTAAGAAAAGTTGTAAATAACCTTCGGAGATTGCATCTTCGCTATGGCTTGTTTTGTACACATTAATAGATAATGGCTCATTTGGTTTATACTCATTCTTATAGGTTGCTCCATCTAGGTAAGAGTCAGCAAGATACTCTCTGCCTCTGAATCTCTCTTTAATGAATCCAAGTTCATAAGTAGAGAGAGGTTTTGGGCCCTTTAAAAAGTTTATCATCTCAATGGCAAGTTCACTGTTTTTAGGATATACACAAAGAGCTACTACAGATAGTGCAACCACTTTGTTTGGATCCATAAAATCCGCACCATCCATAGATTTAAACTCTTCAAGTGTAGTAGGAATCTTTCCAAATGCTATATTTACGCATTTTGCATAAGCCAATCCATCGGGATTATTAGCTGCTTTATCTTCAGCTTTATTATTGTCGCCTGAGACTAAATCGCTAGCAAACGATTTAGCTTTGCTCTCAACGCTGTTTTTTAATCTATCAAAAAGTCCCATAATAAATTCTGTTATTTTTATAATTTAAAAAGTTCCATACCTCCAAATACAAGGTTTCCACCCTCTATGCCTGCAGATAATTTGTCTCCCATTATATCCAGATCTACCTTTCCATCGGCAAGGCTCCAAGAACCAGTTCCATTATCACCAGGTACTTTAATAGCAAGGGTGCCATCTGCATTTAAGGTTAATAAGAACATATCTGGATTCATCTCTTCTGAACGCCAATTGCCAACTAAATAATCGTTATCTACAACAACATCCACTTTTACAGGAGCCTCATCTTCTTCCTCTTCAAAAGAGTCTATCACTACACTCTCTTTAAACATAGGTTCAGAATATGTACCATTATTTAAAGTTGCGGCAAGTTTAAATTCTAATTTTTCTGCTTGCTCAATTCCGTTCTCAGAGAAGCTATCTTTACTCCATCTAATATGATTATATATAAAATGACCAGGATTTAACTCTATATTAGTGTATGTAGATACCTTAAAACCATTTACATATTCATCATCTGTAGATAATAAAAGTGATTTATCTGACTTACTCTCAACAAAAAGATTAACTCTAATTCCTTCGTAATCAGCCTCTGACTCAGGGCTCTTAAATCCAATAGATGTAATCTTAACATACTCATTATCTACAAGTACAACATCGGTAGATTTTGATTTGTGAGTGTAAGGTTTGTAATTCTCCTCTCCCATAGGGTAAAGAGTAAGCATATTCTCGCTCTTTAGAGGATCTGGATAGCTGGCATTTGGGTCTGTTACATTAAATTTAACCTCTACTTTGGTAAATTCATCTATTCCAAGATTTCTATAAGGGAATAGATCTACTTTATATGTAAGGTTAACCTCTGAATTAGCCTCAACTCTCTCTCCAAAGAATAGCTCTTTAATCTCTAGTCCATTTACGTAAGATCTATTTGAGTCAAGAACAAAAACCTTGTCTTCTGTTTTGTTTATAAAATTAAGACCTATTGCAAATTCTGTTGAACTTTTAACTTGTGAATCAATAACTGTTAAACAGTAGTGTTCATTGTCTACTAAAATAATTTTGTTTTCCATAATGATATTAATTAAAGTGTTAATTTGAATTTTTGATTACAGTATGCAGGTAAGCTGACATTATCGGGACAATATGCCCTTAATGCAAACTCAATCTCCTCTACTTTTTCTATGTTATTAATTTCTAATGCAGATTTATCCCAAAGTATCATACTATATGCACTTGTGTTGGAAATAATTGTGTGGAGATATTCACAACTAGTAATATAGCCATTAATGTAGCAGTTGTAAGCATCAAACATTAAACGTTGTGGACTCTTATTCTCTATATACAAATGAACTGTACTTGCATAGGTGCCGTATGGTTCATAACTGATTGCTGTTACTTTAACGTTTTCATTATCAATTAAAACATTGTCGGTGTCGCTACTCTCTCTAATATACTTACTAGCGTTCTCTCTCCCTTTTGGATAGATATTAGCGCGATCTCTTAAATATGGATTGTAATCTACAGTAAAGAGCGTTTTTTGATCATATACACAAAAATTAATTTGCACATCTGTGTACTCCTCAATCCCCCTTTTAGAGAGTTCAACCTCATTAAGTTTATAACGTTTGTTTGATTTTCTAGTTGGCTCTAAATCTACAACACTATAGATCTGTTGTTGTAAACCATTTACAGATAGACCCTCAATTGCATAAGCTATTGTTTTATCTGAACTTTTATTCTCAAAATAGATATTTAGCTCAAATTTAGCCGTGCGCGAGGCAACCTCTTTTATCTTTAATATAAAAAGGTTATGATCAATAATAATCTCATTTGCAGTTCCCATAATACGCCTTTTTTATTAAAAGCAAAGATATGGAATCGCTATATGAAAAAATCGAAAATCAACTAAGGAATTCCTTAGTTTTATCTAAGGAATTCCTTAGTTGGAGTAAATTTATAGGTATATATTTAAAGAGTTAGACCAAATCTGCCACTTGAGCCCGTACAATCTCAATTAGATCATTTGCAGCCACCTTAATTTGTGTACCTCGCACCCCAGCACTAACCAAAATAAAAGGGAACTCTTGGCAGGTCTGGTGAAAAAATGTAGGAAAGCTCTTTTTCATCCCGATAGGGGAGCAGCCCCCTCTTATATAGCCTGTCAAAGGCAAAAGCTCTTTCATTAAAATCATTTCAGCCTTTTTATTTCCCGATACCTTGGCGGCTTTCTTTAGATCAATTTCACAATCACCTGGCACAACACACACAAATAGCCCATTTTTATCACCTCTTAATACCAATGTCTTAAATATTTGCGAATGGTTTATGTTTAATTGGTTTGCTATGTTTGAGGTAGATAGATCCTCCTCATTAACAGTGTAGTTAGTCAACTCATATTTAACCTTTTTTGAGTCTAAAACTCGTGCAACATTGGTTTTTGGGATACTCTTATTTGCTTGTGCCATAATTATTACTGTTGTTATCGGGATGCAAAAATAAAAAATTAACTTTTTGCGGCAGCTTAATTAAACAACTTTTTCTAATTACTTGTTACTAAAAAAGTATTAATCAAATAAAAAGGAGGAGATATGTTACCATCAAAAAAGAATCAAAGCTGGTTGCCAAGTATTTTTAATGATTTTATGGGGAGTGATTGGATTGAAAAGATGCACACCAATACCCCAATGAATATAATTGAAAATGATAAAGAATTTAAGATTGAGATTGCTGTTCCAGGTCTTACAAAAGATGATTTTTCAGTTAAAATTGTTCACGAGAATGTACTAGTTGTAAATGTTGAGAGTAAAACAGAGCACGTAGATAAAGATAACAAAGGACGTTATTTGCGTAGAGAGTTTTCATATTCGCATTTTCAACAAAATCTAATTCTGCCAGATAATGTTGATAAAGATTTTATTAACGCTAAAGTTGATAATGGTATTCTACGTATAGATATTCCTAAAAAGACGCCTGAAAAAATAGAACCTGTAGAGAAACATATAAAAGTTAATTAAGGCGGAATCTCAAAAGATTTCTATATATTTGCATTACTGTTGGGGGTGCTAAAAGCTGAGATTATACCCCAAGAACCTGATTTGTTTAATTACAACGTAGGGAAACAGTATTGTATAAACTTCTAATAAACATAGTTTTGCATATTGTTTTCTGATTAAAATGTTTATTATGAAGCAACTACATTTATCAAAAGAAAACTTTCTTAAAGATTTAGCAGCAATCAAAGCTAACTCACCCCTTGTTCACAATATTACCAATTATGTGGTAATGAATAATACCGCAAATGCACTTCTCTCTGTTGGAGCATCTCCTGTAATGGCTCACGCTTTAGAGGAGGTTGAGCAGATGGCTAGTTTTGCATCGGCTTTGGTTTTAAATATAGGAACGCTTGAACCTCAGTGGATTGAGGCAATGTTAGAGGCTGGGAAAGTTGCAAAGAGCAATGGTGTGCCAGTAGTACTTGATCCAGTAGGAGCAGGTGCCACAACCTATAGAACAGACTCTTGTATAAAAATTCTAAATGATATTACTCCCGATATAATTAGAGGTAACGCCTCTGAAATTATGGCGCTTAATGCTGCATTTGAGGTTGCAACGCTTGATGTTGCACAGGAGAGTGCCTCAGCGAGCGAGAGTGCTCAAACAAAGGGGGTAGATTCAACCGCTGCATCTAGCGATGCTGTAAGTGTTGGTGCACAATTAGCAAAAAAGATTGGTGGTGTGGTCTCTATAAGTGGAATGGTAGATTATATAACTGATGGTGAATCAGTTGTTGAGGTGCCATTTGGATCTACAATGTTAACCAAGGTGACTGGTTTAGGTTGTACAGCCTCTGCAATAACAGGCGCTTTTGCTGCAGTAAATAGTAATAGATTGGAGGCTGCAGCCCAAGCAATGTTATTAATGGGTTGCGTAGGAGAGATTGCCGCAGGTTATTCAAAAGGGAATGGCTCTCTGCAATTAAATTTCCTAGACGAACTATATAATTTTGATCAAATAGCACTAGAAAAAATAACAGATGGTAAACTTTAATCTTGCTCTATATTTGGTAACAGACCCCTATATTACTAAAGGGAGAGACCTTTGTGTGCTGGTTGAGGAGGCGGTAAAGGGGGGCGTTACAATGGTTCAATTAAGAGAGAAGGATGCCTCTACTGCAGATTTTCTTGACGTTGCTCTTAAGATAAAAGAGACTCTCAAACCATATAATATACCTTTAATTATTAATGATAGGCTAGATATTGCTCTTGCGGTTGATGCTGATGGTGTGCACATTGGGCAGAGCGATATGCCATACCACATTGCACGCAAACTTATGGGTAGAGATAAGATTATTGGGCTATCGGTTGAGTCTATTGAGGATGTAATCTCTGCAAATGAGTTAGATGTAGATTATATAGGTATTTCGCCTATATTTTCTACCCCTACAAAACAGGATACTAAAGAGCCATTTGGAATAGAGGGGGCAAAAAAGGCAAAAGAGCTCTCAAAACATAGAATTGTTGCTATAGGCGGTATTAATACTCAGAATATAGAATCTGTTATGGATACTGGAATAGAGGGTGTTGCAGTTGTCTCAGCTATACTTGGGGCAGAAGATCCATTGCAAGCGGCAAAAGAATTTTTATCGCGATAACTAGCATTGCAATAAAAAAATAATCGATTAGATGGTGGGAAAAAAATTAAAAGATATAGGTGAATTTGGGTTTATAGATAAGATAACCCCGCAGTTTCAAAACCTTGTAAAGGAGGGGATGTTTGGAATAGGGGATGATTGTGCTATAATTCCACAAGGAGATATGAACTCCATTGTTACAACTGATATGCTTGTTGAGGATATTCATTTTTTAAGAGAGGGTATAACTCCATATCAGCTTGGATATAAATCTCTTGCGGTTAATCTGAGTGATATTGCTGCAATGGGAGGCTATCCTACAGCTACATTTCTATCAATAGCTATCCCTAGTTCGCTACCACTCTCTTTTATGGATGAATTTATGCAGGGGTATGGTGATTTATCTCAAAAATATAGTGTGCCGCTTTTGGGTGGAGATACTACTAAATCTCCCGATAAGTTTGTAATAAATGTGGTTGCAATGGGGAGTGTAAAGGGTACACAATTTAAATTGAGATCAAATGCAAGGGCTGGGCAATATATTTGTGTGACAGGTTGTTTGGGAGACTCAGCGTGTGGATTACAGTTGTTATTGAAGGGCGGTGAGGCAAGTCTGGTTAATATAGGTATTGCCAAAATGGTTGCTGCCCATAATATGCCTGAGCCAAGGCTTTTAGAGGGGCAATTCTTAGCAACACAGGAGTCGGTTGGGGCAATGATGGATATATCTGATGGGATAAGTTCAGATCTTAAACATATTCTAAACCAATCCAATGTGGGAGCCTTTATAGATTTAGATGCACTTCCTATATCAGATACAATGAAAATAGTCTCTGATGAGTTTGGTTGGAATAGATACCATCTTGCAACTGGCGGTGGTGAGGATTATGAGTTGCTGTTTACTATTGATAAAGAGAGTTATAAAAGCGTTTTAAACGATTATAAGCGTTTATTCAATAAGGATTTATACATAATAGGGGAGATTACCTTAGAAAAGGGGGAATTGAAATATATAAAAGATAGTAGAGAGGTTGAGTATAATATTGATGGCTTTAGCCACTTTTAAAATAGAATAGTATATGAAACATAATAGAGTTTTAATAATAGCTGGTAGCGACTCAGGGGGAGGGGCTGGTATTCAGGGAGATATAAAGACGGTTTCGGCTTGTGGTTGTTTTGCTACTACTGCGGTTACAGCAATTACGGTGCAGAATACCACTGGAGTAAAATCTGTTTTTCCTATTCCAGATCAGATAGTGGGCGATCAAATTGATGCGGTGCTTACAGATATTGGTGCAGATAGTATAAAGATTGGGATGTTACACTCTGAGATGGTGATAAAAGAGGTATCTAAGCGTTTAAACGGTTATTCTATTAAGAGTATTGTTCTTGATCCTGTGATGGTTGCAACATCTGGAGATCCATTATTAGAGGAGAGCGCGATTGCTGCACTAAAAGAGTATATGTTGCCAATTGCAAAGATTATAACACCTAATATCCCTGAGGCAGAGAGGTTGTTGGGGGTGAAAATCTCTTCATTAGATGAGATGAAAGAGGCTGCAAAATCTATCGGGATGCAATATAAAACCTCTGTTCTAGTAAAAGGGGGGCACTTGATTAGGGGCGAGCAGATGAGTGATGTGTTATTTGATGCGGAGAGGGGAGAGATCTCTATTTTTCATTCTAGTTGGGTTGATACAAAGAATACTCACGGTACTGGGTGTACTCTATCATCGGCAATAGCCTCATTTTTAGCAAAGGGTGAATCGTTGTATGATAGTGTAAGAGAGGGTGTTGAGTATATAAATAGTGCTCTTGTATCGGGAGCTAAATATGAGATAGGTGAGGGGCACGGTCCTGTTCACCATTTTAATAAGTTTTGGAAATAATTAAGTAATAAAGAGATAATAAAAGAGACAATCGTATGAAAAGTTTTAAAATTGAGTACCTTAATTCAGAGAAGGTATATATGAATGGCGAGATTCATCCTATTAAAGTGGGAATGAGACGTGTAAATTTATGTGGTGGGGGTGATCCTGTCTATATTTATGATACTAGTGGGGTGTATAGTGATCCCAATGTGGAGATTGATATTAATAAGGGTTTGCCAAAGGTTAGAGAGGCTTGGACTAAAGAGCGTGATGGTGAGATTAATACTCAATTACATTATGCTCGTAAGGGGATTATTACCCCAGAGATGGAGTATGTGGCAATTAGAGAGAATATGAATGTGAAAGAGCTTGGTATTGAGACATATATTACTCCTGAATTTGTAAGAGAAGAGATTGCTGCAGGGCGTGCAATTATACCTGCCAATATCAACCATCCAGAGGCTGAGCCAATGATTATCGGTACAAAATTTAGAGTTAAGATTAATACAAACATTGGAAATTCTGCCCTCTCTTCTGGCATTGAGGAGGAGGTTGAAAAGTCTCTTTGGAGCTGTAAGCTTGGTGGAGATACAATTATGGATCTCTCTACGGGGAATAATATCCACCAAACTAGAGAGTGGATTCTAAGAAATTCTCCAGTTCCAGTGGGTACAGTTCCAATTTACCAGGCATTAGAGAAGGTTGAGGGCAAGATTGAGGATCTTAATTGGGAGGTTTATAAGGAGACCCTTATTGAGCAGTGTGAGCAGGGGGTTGATTACTTTACAATTCACGCTGGAGTTAAAAAGGAGCATGCAGAGCTTGTTAAATCTAGAAAGACTGGAATAGTCTCTCGTGGTGGCTCAATTATGACTAGATGGTGTAAAATCTATGATGCAGATAACTTTTTATATACCAATTTTGAGGAAATTTGTAAGATTCTAGCAAAATATGATGTTGCTGTTTCACTCGGCGACGGGTTGCGTCCTGGCTCAATCTATGATGCTAATGATGATTCTCAGTTTTTAGAGCTTAAGACTTTAGGCGAATTAACATTAATAGCTTGGAAATATGATGTTCAGGTTATGATTGAGGGGCCTGGCCACGTTCCAATGGATAAGATTGCACAGAATATGGAGAAGCAGAAGGAGTATTGTCACGGAGCTCCATTCTATACATTGGGCCCATTAACAACTGATATTGCTCCTGGTTATGACCATATTACATCTGCAATTGGAGGTGCTCAGATTGCTTGGTTGGGTACAGCTATGCTCTGCTACGTAACTCCAAAAGAGCACTTGAGTCTCCCTAATAAAGAGGATGTTAGAGCAGGTGTAATCACCTATAAAATAGCAGCGCACGCAGCAGATTTAGCAAAAGGATTCCCTGGTGCGCAGATTAGAGATAATGCTCTAAGCCACGCCCGTTTTAATTTTAGATGGAAAGATCAATTTGCTCTCTCTTTAGATCCCGAAAGGGCAATGGAGTACTATGGTGCATCGGGATTAAAAGAGGATGGCGAGTATTGCACAATGTGCGGCCCAAATTTCTGCGCTATGAGGTTATCTAGGCAGGTGGAGGGTGAGTAATTTATTTTTAAGGGGGCTGTCTTAAAGAATTTCTACTACCCAGAGGAATTGTAAATTTTGTCGCAAATATCCACAATACTTGCGACAAAATTATTCATTGTACCTGTTGCATTTGCTTGTTAATCAATTAAATAACCAGCTTGTGTTTTGCTGATATATTCTAAAATTGACATTAACTGTGAAATTATGTCATTAACTTTGCTGTTTTGTCGTAAATATTGCGTATATTTGCGACAAAATTAATAGTGATAAGCTATGGAAAGTATTGATGATAAGGTGTTAACAAGAACAGCAAAGCGCGGGAGAGGTACACTGATTTTTTCATCTGATTTTTATGACATTGCAGAACCAAAATCTGTGCTTAAAGCATTAGAAAGATTGGCAAAATCAGAGAAAATTATTCGTGTTGCTCGTGGTATATATTGCTATCCTAAAATTGATAAACGTTTAGGATTGGGTATTCTATTCCCTACTCTTGAAGAGATTGCTCAAGTAATAGCAAAAAGAGATAAAGCTCGTATAGCACCTACTGGGCTGTACGCCATGAATATGTTAGGGTTATCAACACAAGTCCCTATGAATATCGTATTCTTGACTGATGCGTCTGCAAGAAAAATAAAGATTAACGATAAGTACACAATTCAATTTAAACATACTGCTCCTAAAAACTTGGCTTTTACAAATGAGGAGGCAATGTTAATCGTATTTGCACTTAAAGAGATTAAACAAGATGAATTTAATGACTCCCATTTCGATAGATTAAAGAAGGTGCTTTCGCCAATACCTAAAGAGGTAATAATGGCTGATGCTGCACTTATTCCTGCTTGGATTAGGGGTGTAATAGAAAAATGTTATGAATAATTATTTCACACTACCAGATGATGATAAGATAGTCTTTATTACACAAACTGCACTTAAAGTTGGTTTACCTGCTGTTGCAATCGAGAAAGATATTTGGGTCACAGCAGTTCTTCAGACATTGTTTAGTCTGCCATATTCTGATAAACTAGTTTTTAAAGGCGGTACTTCCTTGAGCAAAATATGGGGATGCATTACTCGATTCAGTGAGGATGCAGATGTTGCCATAGATAGAACCATATTTGGTGAAGAATTCGAAGGTGATATAACAAAACGCCAACTTAAGAAACTACGTAAAAGTGCTTCAGTCTATGTAAGAGATGTAATTTGCTCGGATATAAACAAACAACTTGAAGCTTTTGGACTTAGTCATTGCTGTATAGCTACTCCTCAAGAAGATGGCGAGGGCGATGGTACTTACCCAGAGCCTCGTCAAATACACATTATCTACAAATCATTATTAGATAGAAAAGATACTTATATCAAGAAAGAAGTATTGCTAGAGATCAGTTCTCGCTCTTTAATTGAGCCGACAGGAATCAAATCTGTTAGCAGCATTGTTTCAATGCAATATCCTCAAATTAATTGCAATATTTCGGAATGTAAGATTATTACCGCACTCCCTGAAAAGACTTTTCTTGAGAAAGCATTTCTTCTACACGAGCTATTTTCTGTAAACACACCAAGCTCAGCAAATCGACGCTCACGACACTTATATGATTTAGAAAAGATGATGGATGAGCCATTTGCAATAAATGCGATTAAGAATGATGAAATTTGGGAGTCAATACGCCATCATCGAGAAATCTTTACACCAATAAATGGTTTTGATTACAGTTTAGAGATCCGAGACAATATAGTGCTTATTCCGCCAACAGAGATAATTGAGAAATGGAGAGATGATTATGATATAATGGCTGGAACGATGATCTATGGTGATAAATTAACCTTTGATGAATTGGTAGTTCGTATAGAAGAATTACAAAACAGATTTAGAAATAGATAAAATATTACTATGACAGAAATGAAGCCAAATCATCATCCCGACCACGAAGAGCCAGTATGAGGAGGTGAGTAACTGCTTAAATATGTGATTTTTTCGATATATTCTTTGCCGTTTCATTATTTGTCATTACGGTTTGTAACGGTGGTTACTGTAACGGTGGTTTATTTGTCTTTTAAAGTATTGGTGTTATGAAATTTTATAATAGAGAAGCAATACTAAGTGCTATCTCAGCAGGAATAAATACACAGGGGAAAATAGCATCGACCATTGGAGAAAAAAGCATAGGAGGCTATCTTAAACGTATGATTGAGGACTATAATATTATCCGTCGTGTACGCCCAATATTGAGTAAGGAGGGCGGACAAAATGTGCGATATGAGATAGATGATAACTTTATTCGATTTTGGTTCAACTATTTCGACCGCAATCGCTCTCTGATAGAGATTAAAAACTACGCTGCACTACAAAACATCATCAAGAATGACTATCCAACCTATTCGGGTTATACACTTGAGAGGTATTTCAAACAGCAACTCGCTGAGAGTTTTCAGTATCGCGATATTGGTTCTTGGTGGGAGCCAAAGGGTGCACAAAATGAGATTGACATAGTAGCTATTGGTCTTGAGAAAAATAGAGCATTAGTGGTGGAAGTTAAACGTCAGCTTAAGAATTTCAAGCCAGAACTACTTGCCAAGAAAGTCGAGCACCTGAAGAATAAAGCTCTCAATAAATATAGCATCGAGACGTGTTGTTTAACGCTCGAAGATATGTAATTGAACCTTTCTGGAATACCCCTAAAAAAACCTAAACATTTCATTCAAAGGGGGCGTATGCTCCCTTTTCATTATCTCTGTAATCTGCGCAACTATATCGGGATGCAAATCTGCAACATCATTCTGCTCTTGAATATCTTTCTCTAGATCAAAGAGCATCATTTTATTGTTCCCTTTTTTGATATCTAAAATTAAACCTTTCCATTTACCCATTCTAACGGCTCTAGAGCCTGTTCCCTCTGGATACTCCCAATATAGTGCTTGGTGTTGAGGTTGCTCTTTCCCTAAAAGTTCGGGTAAATAACTGATGCCATCTATCTCTTTTGGGGCATCTATCTCTGTAATATCAGTTAAAGTGGGTAGTAGATCCCAAAAGGCGCAAATATGGTTAGAGACTCTTGCCTCTTTTATAACATTTGGCCAACTAACAATAAACGGAACCCTTATTCCGCCCTCTCTCAAAGAGGTTTTACCCCAGCCTCGTTCACTCTTAAATGGTCCGCCACTATTAAACCAAGGGGAGTTAGCTCCGCCATTAAAGGTTGGGCCATTATCTGAGCTAAACATTATGATAGTATTTTCATAGATACCATCACTCTTTAATTTCTTAATTAACTCACCAACTTGCGCATCAAAATAGCTTATCATAGCTGCGTAAGTGGCTTTTGGATATCTTGTCGGGAGGTACCCTTTATCTCCTAGATATGGCTCATTTTCATTAAATTTATCGCGATAATACTCTATCCACTCTTTAGGTGCTTGCAGGGCGACGTGGGGGATAGGGGTAGTCCACATTAAGAAGAAAGGGTTCTCTTTGTTGCTATCTACAAAACTTATAACCTCATCAAACATTAGATCGTTAGAGTACTCTTTGCGGACAAATTTATCATAGGAGGCATCATTATAGATGTCTGCCCCTTTATCTAGTTTATCTGTAGGCCTAAGTAGTGGTTCATTATCAAGATATACCCTCTCATCATTTTTATATAAAAAGAGTGGGTAGTATGTATGTGCCTGGCGTTGGCAATTATAACCATAAAAGAAGTCAAACCCCATCTTATTAGGTGTAGATACAGAGCCTGGGTATCCCAAACCCCATTTTCCAACCATTGCAGTCTCATATCCAGCATCTTGCATTAGGTGTCCTAAAGTGCGTGTATCTGCCGGCATAGCAAATTGCCCCTCTAAACCAGGATTCTCTAACATTGCTTGGTGGTTCCAAACATCTCCACGTTTTGTATCTTCATCATTTCCCCTTACAATGGCGTGCCCAGTATGTTTTCCTGTAAGTAACACGCACCTAGAGGGGGCTGAAACAGGTGAACCCGAGTAGCTCTGAGTAAAACGGATGCCGCTCTGGGCTAATGCATCTAAATTTGGAGTCTCAATTAACTTTTGCCCATAAACTCCCAGATCTCCATACCCCATATCATCCATTAGAATGTAGATTATATTGGGTCTTGAGCTCTGTTTAGAACTCTCTTTACAACCAGCTAATGAGCAGCTTGCTATTATAGGTATTGCAATGATAACTTTTTTCATTTTCATAGTTTTTTAATATATCCGATAACTAACAGTGATCGCCCCACGCATCTGTAACATACTATAACTGAGGTAATTTTCGCCAGGTTTGAAAATATCTTTTAACCCCATTATAAAGTGTCCCGATACAGATACCTTTGGAGTTATATTTCGCTCATATCCCATAAGCCAACCGATATCCCAATTTGAGAGGTTATTGTCAAATATTTGAATAGGCAGCTCGCCCTCGTAGATAGGAGAGGGGAGGGCGTCGGGAGTATCTGCATTTACAACTGTTCCTTGAATTGCAAGAGCTGAGAATTTTGCACTAGCAATGTATGAGTAGTAGCCTCCAAGTAGTACAGCATTCTTGCTATCAATGGCATAACGGGTATAGAGTGGAATCTCCAACATAGTAAATGACATAGATGTAGTTGCTTTTCCTCTAAAGAGCACCTTGTTGCCAGCATCGCTAAACTCCTGCCCATTTGTAAGGGTCACAATTGTAGCATCAAGAGCCACGCTTTTATAGGTAGCCTCTACATTCACAGACCAATTTTTATGAAGATTATAGCCTAATGAGATACCAATTGATGGAGAGACTTTTGGAACAGCCACTAGCTTATCTCCATCTCCAACAGCCTTAGAAAGAGGCCACGGTACTGCAGCTCCTATATCAACGCCAAGGTGAGCGCTAAATCTAATAGAATCAAGCGATTGAGCACTAATGGAACCAAATGCTAATGTTGCTATAAATAGTAATATTATTCTTTTTATGTAGTTCATAATTTCTTGATATTTAGATTAATATACTATTTTTACATTGTCCACTCGCATAACGCTTCCTAAGCTCCCGATAAAATAGTCTCCGTATGCAGAGGAGGCAAAAGTTATAGCAATATGGGTAAATTTAACATCTCCATCTATAGGTAAGAATACCTCTTTTTGCCACTCTCCAGCAGGAATGGTTAATCCTATCTGGTCTCCGTATGCGGTTTTGCCAGAAACGTTACCTACAAAGAGGGTGCTTTTGGCTGAAGATAATGCCGTGTTATTAGGGTGCGGCTCTATACCTTGTAGTGGATCATTTCCAGATTTAGGTCTATCTCCGTGGAACTCAAAACTAGATGAACCGTCCCAATTAATTAAGGTAATAGAGACTGATCCCCAATCGGTATTTGCATCGGCAGCGGAGTAGCTTATATCAAATGTAACTCCCTTTATTGTTGCATCGGGAGTAAAAGGGATACCAAACCAAGTTAAAATTGTGGGATCGGTTAATCCAAATGAGATTGCATTATCTTGGTCGAACCATCCAGTAAAGAGAGTGCCGCTAGCTAGCTGCCCAAATGTGCTGCCAGTTGTTAATTCTGCTGCAAAATCACCATCCTTACCACTTGAACCCGTAACAGGCTTGGTGTTTTTTACAGAGACCAATGCCTCCATATTTGCAGAAGACCAAGGTGCTAATGGGTAGATTCCGTTCCAAGAGTCTATATCTGCCCCCTCTATCTGTTGATAATATTTAATCTTAAAGTACCAAGTGCGTCTGCTCTGGCTTGGAGATTGAACTATTATAGAGGCTAATGCATCGCTATTATTAAATATTATAGACTCAACAGGCTGTGCTAAAGTTGCTCCCTCTGATAGAACCAGTTCATTTATTGGAATCTCTAATGGGTAATTATTATCACTACACTCAACCGATAGAGTTACAATTGAATTCTCAGTGTCAATATCTGTTTCAAGTATAGATACTCCCGATGGCATCTCTCCAAATGTTGCAGATAGAATATCAGATGCTTCAACTATCTGTGGCACATTTACACGCGCCTTGTAAGTTGTGGTTGAAGCGCCATTATGTGAAGTGACACTTATTGGGACTATATCATTTTCTGTATTAAAAGTTATCCCATCTTTAAGATCAATTGTTGCATTGGGAGAGAGTGTGAACTCTGCATTTATTGTGAGAGGAAAATCATATCTATCTCCTAAATTGAATTGAATGATATTCTCTGCCCCCTCCACAGTGATAAAATAGGATGGGGTTCCAAATGTTGTATAATTAGGTATGGTGTTGAGAATAGAGAGTGCTGTAATATAACTCTCGCTACTAGCTTCATTATCTTCTAATTGTAGCTTTACACTCCATTGTTGCTCTGTACCATCTGAGAAGGTGAGAGTAAATGGTTTCGCTTGCGCTAGCTCCGTTTTTATCTCCTCCGTTGTTACAGAGGCTAAGAAGCCGCTCCCTTTAGCCACCTCCCAATTAAATGTATCTGAAGATGCTTCAACTCTATCTTCTGCACCCATTTCAACTTGGTAACTCGCCGCCCAATCCTCAAATATTGGCCCATTTATATGGCTCTTGTAAAATATGGTAACTACTCTATTCTGATTATCAATTACAGGCGGCAACTCTGATTGAACTAAATTGTCGCGACCCAAATATTTATTTGTTGTAAAGTTCACAATCTTAAAATTCTCTAGCTCATAGTTCTTAACCTCTCCATAAGGCTTAATCTCAAATCTCCATTTTGAGGCTTTCATCCCGATAATATCAAATACAATGAGTGTGGTAGTGTCACTCCAAGATTTAAAAGAGTAAGAGAAGGTTTCATTTATCCCCACTATATCTGCCCACTCTGAATTGGGGATATTTACCTCAATATCAATAGGGAAGTAGCTGTTTTGAGTAACCTCAGATGTGTCAAGTATAATACTCACGATACCATTCTCAATATCTACATCATTTCTAATGAGCTTAATTTCACTAGAGGATATATTTGTTGAGAGCTCTTTGTAATTAATTTGAGTTGTGCCGCTTACAGGTGTTGTCTCTATAATTGTGGTACCAATATTCCACTCCTTGCTCTTTCCGCTGGCCGCCTTTACCTCAAATTTGTATTTAGTCTCGGCACTTGAAAATGTTAAATTTGTCTCTCCATTCTTAAACTCCTCCCATTTAGTACCATCTGCGGAGTATCTTTCAATTTTTGAGAGTGATTCTGTTGAAAATGATGGTGTTACACTTATTGGATAGCCTTGGTTAAAGATAACCATCTCAAGAGAGTTCTCGTTGGTAGAGATTAGATTATCATTTATAATTATTGGCTCTAGTATTGAGACTGGAGCATAAATATCGGTATCTTCATTTAGAGCTATCTCTTTTGGTGCAATAAAATAACTTTTAGAGTAACCGCTCTCTGAGGTTACTACAAATTCTACATTCTGGCTAATATTCTCAAAACGAATTGGCTCTCCATTCTCAATACCATAGATGCGCTCGTTCCCTTTTGCTGTTGTTACATCTACCTCAATATCAAGTGGAAATTCATACTTGCCATACTCAATAGGTATGTAGATAGTGTCACTGGTAATCTCAGGTGTGCCAATGATAATCTTATCGGGAGACCAAGAGATAACCTTAAAATCCTTAATAGATACATCTTCGCTCAGATTATCTATACTTGTGCACCCTATAATGCATAGAAAAAGTGCAAAATATGTTAAAATTGTTTTCATTTGTTATAGAGATACTATTCCCTTTCCATCTTTGCCGTTAATATAAATCATTAAATCGCTATCTAATCTAATATGTTTTAGATATTTAGTCTCACTAACAACTGGCATACTGTTCAGTTCATCCTCTTTAAACATACCCTCATTCATCTGTGGATTAATGGTAATATAGCCAACTCCCAAAGAGGTTATATTCTGAAAAAAGTGCGTTCCTTGGCTAGGTTCAACAGGATAATCTTTTAATCCAAATTCAACAATAACTCTCGCTTTGGAGATATTATTCCACATAATAGGCACTCCTAGCCATCTATTACTAGATCCCCATCTTCCTGGCCCAACAAGTAAATACTCCTCATTATTGGCCTCCATTGTTGCATTCATCTTATCCACCTCAATAGCTATCTCATCTGTTTTTAGTTTGTCAAAATCGGCAGATTTAACATAAATAATATTCTTTATATTCTCAATTGTACCTGGGCCAATAGCATTGTCGGTGAGTATTAAAGCATTATCTTTATTAATCTTCTTCCAATCAACAGTTTTATGGTTTGTGTCGTAATCGGTAATAGGACGTACTTGTAATACATTGAATACTATATCTTTACCACTTGGTCTATCCATATTTACAGCAAACTCAACCTCTACTTGACATCTAAATTCCTTCTTGCAAATATCCATTATATCTGCAATTACTTGTGGAAGCGGCATAGATTCAAATTGCAAGATTTTAGCAAATGTTATGAGCTTTCTATGTTTAGGATTTAGCGTGTTGTGCACAATTCTATCATTATACATATCCCAAGAGGATGCCACAAAATTGATGTTCTTAAATTGTTCAGATTGCCTAATTGTAAAGCGTTTAATGTTAATTGAATCATCTAGTGAGGTCTTAAATTGGTCGGGAGCCAAATCCAGTGCATACATACACTCTTGAGTATCTCTTAATGCAAGTTTTGTTGTTGAGGTTTGTAGCACATTTTTAGGATATTTAGGAGAGAATTTTAATCCCGATCCACCATCAACAATATATTTACCCAAGCCAAAAGCAATATTTACAACGCCATCTTCTGGTTTTTCCATCCCGATAGGGTAGTAGTTAACTGAGCGTGCTACCCCAGAGTAGGTAGGGAAGAAGTAGCCTTGATCCTCAGTGCCACATATTGTCTGAATCAAAACAGCCATCTTCTCCTCTCCAAGGAGATTAGATGTTGTATGGATATATGATCTACTAGATGCAAAAAATACCGAGGCATAGACACTCTTAATAGCTTTCTCTAATATTCTCAACATCTGGTCTTTATTTTGGGTAACTGGAACCATATATGTTGAGTAAACTCCTGCAAATGGCTGAAAATTAGAATCTTCTAGTTTTGAGCTTGATCTAACCGCAAGAGGCTTGCGCACGGTTTCTAGATATGAGCGGAGCTTTGCACTTAATCTGTCGGGAAGTTTAGAACTTACAAATTCAGATAAAACCTCTTCGTCTGATGGGCAGCTATTTATAACATATTGCAAACCGTTTATTTTGATAAATTCATCAAAAAAATCTGTGGCAACAACTATACTTCTAGGAATAGTGATACGTACCCCTTTGTACTTTGCAAACATATCATATTTGAGCAACAGCTTATTTACAAAAGATAATCCACGCGCCTTGCCTCCCAATGATCCTTCTCCCATCTTAGAGAACCAAATATATCTGTTGTATGTATCTTTATGATATGCAGCAACAACTCCTTGCCCCATAATCATCCTATAATTCTTGATTCTATCAATTAATTTCTCCCTAACCTCTGCATAAGAGTCGCAATCCTCTAAGTTCATCTTCTTTACATCGCTGGCTATTGAGAATAATCCTCTTGAATAGAGCCATTTAGAGATTCTGTTTCTTGATCCATAATATGAGAATGTATCTAGTGAAACCTCGTGAAGAGCGCTCTGTAAACCTCTTAAATCCTTAGCTCTAGCCTGTATCTCTTTTGTCTGTTGATCCCTAAATACAAGATCTCCAAATGCAAATTCCTCAGAAATATACTCTCCAAGTTCCATTAAAAGTGTGATAGAGTATTTAAGAATAAAGCCACAACCAATCTCTAAAGCCTTCTCTCTTAACGATTCTTGGCTAGATTGAAGTAAAATTGGCATCTGAGGATCCTCTTGTTTGATGATTTTTGCTAATTGAAGCCCAGCCTCTAAGTTCTCCTCTGTTACGGGATCATCCTTTTTCATTACAAATCCAATATCAGAGATGATTCCCATTAAGTTCTGCTTATATTTATTGTATAGATTTATTGCATCCTCATAATTAGTAGCTAAAAGAATCTTTGGACGCGCCCTTTTACTCAACTTTTGTTGCTGCTCATTGAGCATCTCATTTAAGAACTCAGCACTCTGTTGAAGCACTAATTTATAGATTGCAGGAAGATATGTTGAGTAGTATCTAATAGAGTCCTCTACAAGTATAATTGCTTGAACTCCACTATCTAAAATGTCTCTATCTGCATTCATACTATCCTCAATGAGCTTGATAATTGCTAGAATGAGTTCTGCGTTTCCGTGCCAGCTAAAGATATAATCTATTCCTGAGTGGTTGAGATCCTCAATTCTTTTGAAAACCTCCTTTGAAAAATTTGTTAAGAGTACAACAGGTATGTCAATAGCCTTTTTCTTTAATTTTCTCGACAAATCAAATACCTCTAAATCATTACTATTAAACATACTAATGATTAGATTGTAAGAGTCATCCACCTGAATTAACTGTTCAGCCTCTTCACTTGTTGTAACCCAAGTAAAAGTGGGTGGATTACTGATATTTAAATCTATATACTCTTTATATATTTTAGACTCTATTTGTCCATCCTCTTCTAAGGAGTAGGCATCGTAGCTACTACATATCATTAAGATCTTCTTAATTCTTTTCTCCATTAAGAAACTGTAATCTATACCCATTGTGCTGAAAAATTAATCAAATTTGTAAAATTTATTTCAATGCAAGTTAGTAAAAAAAAAGAGCGTCTCAAAAACAAATTTTGCCAATATCTGGTTTGTGTTTTTATATAGGCAATAATTCAGGGTATGGATAGGTATTACTACGAGTTTGATGGTTGGCTAATTGTTTTCTATATCATAATATGTGAAATAAAATGTGTTATTATTAGTATTTTCGACACACAGAACTCGCCCTCTCTCGAAACTCGCCGATAGTCATAGAGTAGTGCCGCTTGAATGAGTTGCTAAGGTGCGATGAGTCGGTGAAGCCCAACGAGTAGGCTATCTCCTTGAGAGAGTTATCGGTGTGGAGAATATAGGTCTCGGCAAGTTTTAGCTTCGCCTTTAAGATATACTCCGAGAGCTTCACCCTTGCATTCTTGGCAAAATACTCCGAAAAGTAGCTCTTCGATATTCCGAACTTCTCGGCAAGGGCTGGAATTTTGAGTAGTTCGCTATCCATCAAGTTGCTGTTTATGTAGCGTAGTAGTGCATTGAAACGACTATCGGTTTGGGTGATGTTGTTGGCAAACTTACGCTCGATATTGCGTGCCAATAGGTTCAAAATAGAGACCATCATTCCCGAGACAATATTGTTCGAATAGCTGTCTCGTGCGAGATACTCCGCTACAATCGCCTGAATTGTACTGATTATATATCTGCGCTCGCTCTCGGAAGATATTATATCCCCTGGAACTCGATTGTAGTTGGCGAGTATATAAGAGATGCTATCAAACCACCCCTTATAATTTACCTCTGCGCCACCGTGCAGGAAGAAGTTGTCGAGGAACTTTATAAATATAAATCTCGATGGCTCGTTGATAGTAAATGAGTGGCAGTTGAGCGGAGGTAGTAGAAAGATATTGCCTGCCGAGTATTCAAACTCAACACCTGCAATACATTGACTTCCCGAACCGTTATCAACATATACTATCTCGAAAAAGTTGTTTTGGTAGGGACGTCGACTCCAGTCTTCCAACTCCACAAGCTCTATTTCAAACATCTGATTTAGTGATCTTGTCTCCATTGTAATAAATTTAGCTTTACGAGAGCAAATATAGGGTCAAAAAAGCAAATTTGCCAAATATAGCGATGCTTAAATTGCTAATTTCCAGTTTTAGTACAAGGGATCCCAATAATAATACATAAGCGTCTTGCTGAAAACACCTATCTTTGCAGCGCAAAGATTAAGAAATCAAGAGACAAGAAATGTATCAATCGAAATATGCAAAACCTTATTCACAATGCACTGCTTGCACATTTGCCAACCATTTTTGCCGGTTTATGGGGGTCAAATGTGCAAATAATACTCCCAGCAATAAATTTTGCACATTTGGTCTCGTCTTAACACTTTCTTTTCCTCAAAAAACCTTAAACGTACAAAAAAAGGGCACTCGATTCTATTCGAAGCACCCTTTCTTAAAACTTTCTGATAACCTTTAGTATTTTATATTTGTTAAATTTATACCACTAAAATTAATCGCTGTAATACTTTGGTTATCAGCGACCCGTGATGCATCACGGAAGATTAATATTTATTGAATTTCATTAATAATTTTCTCAACATCATCTGGTGTTACTCTTCCATACACGCGCTCTCCAATTAGGATAACTGGTGCAAGGCCACAAGCTCCAACACATCTTAAAGATGATAGTGAGAATTTTCCATCGGGAGTAGTGCCCCCTACATTCACGCTAAGTACCTTCTTTAACTCATCAAGAACCTTCTCTGCTCCTTTAACATAACAGGCGGTACCCATACATACAGAGATAGGGTATTGACCTTTTGGTGTCATTGTAAAAAATGAGTAAAAAGTTACCACGCCATAAACTTTAGATGCAGGGATATTTAGCTTTTTAGCAATTAAGGTTTGAACCTCTACAGGTAGATATCCAAAAAAGTTTTGCGTTTGGTGAAGAATATTTATTAACTCCAAGGTAGAGTTTTGGTGATTGTCACAAATTTCAATCACTTTAGCCTCTGCTTGAGGAGATATTTTTATAGGATCTAATTTCATAATCTATTAAAATTTAGGTTATTACTTTGATTTATTGAAGTAGTGAGTATGTAATAAATGGTGTGCCTTCTCACTTAAAGGCTTATCTAGGTACTCTTGGTAAAGGTTGATAATGTAAGGGTTTAAGTGCGATTTACGCAACTTCTTACTGTTATCCTCACTGTAAAGAGCAGCTGTTCTAGCCTTAAGCAGTTCACTATTACCGTGGTGAAGTGGCTGTCCGCCTCCTCCAATACAACCACCTGGGCAAGCCATAATTTCAATAGCGTGATACTCGCTCTTGCCCTCTCTAATCTCATTTAGCATTTCTCTAGCGTGTCCAAGACCGTGTGCAATTCCTAATTTAAGTTCAAATCCATTAAGATCTACAGAGGCTCTTTTTACCCCTTGTAATCCTCTAACAACTTCAAAATCTACTTTTCTAAGCTCCTCGCCTGTGTATATTTCGTAAGCGGTTCTTAGTGCAGCCTCCATAACGCCGCCAGTAGCTCCAAAGATAACTGCCGCTCCTGTAGATTCACCTAGCGGATTGTCAAAATCTTCATCTACTAACCCCTCAAAGTGAATATTAGCACTCTTGATTAATGATGCAAGTTCGCGTGTAGAGAGTGAGTAGTTTACATCGGGATCATTATTCTCTGCAAACTCTTCACGAGCACACTCGTATTTTTTAGCAAGACAAGGCATTATTGATACAACAACTAGATCTTCTCTCTTGATTCCCATTTTTTCTGCCCAATAGTTCTTTGCTATTGAACCAAACATTTGTTGTGGAGAGCGAGCTGTAGATGGTATATCCAACATATCTGGGAAGTGGAATTCAAAGAAATTCACCCAGGCAGGGCAGCAAGATGTTAGTATCGGGAGTCGAACATCTTTATCTCCAGCTAAGAATTTCTCTAGACGAGTCAATAACTCTGTTCCCTCTTCCATGATTGTAAGGTCGGCTGCAAAATCTGTGTCGAACACTTTATTAAAGCCTAATTCTCTGAGTGCGGCAACCATCTTTCCTGTTACGCTTGTTCCAGGTGTATATCCAAACTCTTCGCCAAGTGCAACGCGCACAGCAGGTGCAGTCTGAACAATTACAGTCTTTTGTGGGTTTGCTAAATCTGATAGTAGCTTATTTATAAAGTTTCTCTCAGTTAAAGCTCCAACTGGACATACGGCAACGCATTGTCCGCAATATGTACACTCTGAGTCTTTTAACTCTCTTTCAAAGGCTGTTGAGATGATAGCTTCAAATCCTCTGTTCACCGCTGTTAATGCTCCAACTGTTTGAACGTCGTTACACATAGATTCACATCTGCGGCAATAGATACATTTGTCCATATCGCGAATAATAGATGCTGTCTGCTCACGTTTTCTAGGAGCTCTTACTCCCCCTACAAATGGTAGATCTCTAACATTTACTGTTGCTGCAAGATTCTGTAGCTCGCAATCGCCACTTTTAGGACAGCGTAAACAGTCGTTAGGATGGTCTGATAGAATAAGCTCAACTACCAACTTGCGAGCATTCATTACTCTAAGTGAGTTTGTGATTATCTCCATTCCAGGAGCACAAATTGTAGAGCAGGCAGGTGCAAGATTCTTTCTTCCTTTAATCTCTACAACACATACTCTGCAAGATGCTGGTACACTCTTAATGCACATATCTTTTAGTTGTATGTGGCAAAGAGTGGGGATTGTAATATTTATAGATTTAGCTGCTTCGAGTATAGTTGTACCCTCAACAACACTAATCAAGTGATTATTTATTTTTAGAGAAATCATTTTCATAACTAGCGAGTTTTAATAGCTTTAAATTTACACATTTGTACGCAGTTGCCACATTTAATACATTGAGAAACATTGATAACGTGTAGCTGTTTTGGATCTCCGATAATTGAATTTACAGGGCAATTACGCTTACATAGTGTACAGCCTTTACAAAGAAGTGCATCAATATAATATGTTAGTAAAGATTTACACTGCCCAGCAGGACAAGTTTTATCTTCTATATGTGTTAGATACTCATCGTAGAAATTATCTAAGGTAGATAGAACGGGATTTGGCGATGTTTGCCCTAAGCCACATAATGCAGTGTCTTTTATTACATTACATAGGTTTCTTAATGTCTCTAATGTTTCTGGAGTTCCCTCTCCTTTAGATACTTTATCTAGTTGTTCATATAATCTTTTGTTTCCAATGCGGCAAGGTGTACACTTTCCGCAAGACTCCTCCATAGAGAACTCTAAGAAGAATTTTGAGACAGCAACCATACAATCATCTTCATCCATTACAATCATACCTCCAGATCCCATCATAGATCCAGCTCCAAGTAGATTGTCAAAATCTATCGGAATATCAAGATGCTTTTCTGTTAAGCATCCTCCCGATGGGCCTCCTGTTTGAACAGCTTTGAATTTTTTGCCACCTTTAATTCCACCTCCAATCTCATATATAACTTCACGTAGAGTAGTTCCCATTGGAACCTCAATTAGGCCTACGTTGTTGATTTTTCCAGCAAGTGCAAATACTTTTGTACCCTTTGATTTTTCTGTACCTATAGAGCTAAACCACTCAGCCCCTTTGGTTAAAATGGCAGGAATGTTGGCAAGTGTCTCAACATTGTTTACATTGGTAGGCATATTAAGGTAGCCAGACTCCGCAGGATAAGGTGGCTTTACCGATGGTTCACCTCTTTTACCCTCCATCGAGTGGATGAGTGCAGTCTCTTCTCCGCAGACAAATGCCCCAGCACCAATACGTATTTTAATCTCAAAGTTGAATCCAGATCCAAGTATATCTTTTCCTAACAACCCATATTCATTAGCCTGTTTAATAGCTAGTTGTAGCCTCTCGATAGCGAGTGGATACTCTGCGCGAACATAGATTAGGCCAGTCTCGGCTCCGATACTATACCCACAAACAGCCATAGCTTCAATTACTGAGTGCGGATCGCCCTCCATAATGGATCTGTCCATAAATGCACCAGGGTCTCCCTCGTCTGCATTACAAACAACAAATTTTTCAGGAGCTTGATATTTGGCAGCAAATTCCCATTTAAGTCCAGTAGAGAAGCCTCCGCCGCCTCTACCTCTTAATCCCGATGCTTTAATCTCATCAATTACGTCTTTTGGTTGCTTATCAAATATTGCATTAACAAGGGCCTTGTATCCATCGCGAGCTATATATTCGTTAACACTCTCAGGGTCAATAAAACCGCAGTTTCTGAGTGCAATGCGATACTGTTTCTTGTAAAAAGGGTACTCTCTTGAATCGTGAAGTATTTTGTCATCTTCTGGATTACGATACAGTAATCTATCTACGCGACTACCTTTTACTAGGTGCTCTGATACAATCTCTTTAGCATCGTTTGGTGTAACTTGAACGTAGTAGGTGTTATCTGGAATAACCTTAATGATAGGCCCCTTTTCGCAGAATCCAAAACATCCCGTAGGGACAACTTTTATCTCCTTTCCTGGTAATTGCTCAGCAATCTCCTTTTTTAGTTCGCTGATGATTGAATCTGCGTGAAGTGCTTTACAGCCAGGTCCGGCACAAATTAATAGTTCTATATCTGGATTTTTGTCGCTTACCCCTAAGCACTCTGTAGAATAGTTTGAATTACTAGACTCTCTTACTTTTAACTCTTGAGTGACTCTCGATCTCAAGAGTTCAAGATCCTCCCTTGTTTTACTTTTCATAGGTTTTGAAAATTATCTGATTAAGTATACAGACTACCATTATTGTGTAATATTAATAAAATATCTCTACATATATGATAGTTTGTTTGCAAAATTTGTAATTACAAATATATGTAAATATTTCAAAAAAAAAGCATAAAATACCTTTTTTTAGGTATGCGTAGTGGCATATTTTTTGCTATAATTGCCGCAAAAGTTAAGTATGGCTATAGGAATACCAACAGAACTAGGAACAAAGAGTGTATCTAAGCTCTTGAAGCAATATGCAATTCCTGCAATTATTGCAATGACGGCATCCTCTCTATATAATATGATAGATAGTGTTTTTATTGGGCACGGAGTTGGAAAGTATGCCATTGCAGGATTAGCTGTAACATTTCCACTAATGAATCTTGGCGCAGCATTTGGATCTTTGGTAGGGGCTGGGGCTGCTACCTTAACTTCTGTACTATTGGGGCAAAAGAATTATGAGATTGCTCAAAAAGTTCTCGGAAATGTTGTTGTTCTTAATCTAATAGTAGGTGCTCTATATATGTTAGGGATACTTTTATTTTTAGAACCAATCTTATTTTTCTTTGGTGCAAGTGATGTAACTGTTGAGTATGCAAAAGATTATATGGAGGTAATTTTATATGGGAATATAATTACTCATATGTATTTTGGCTTAAATGCAGTTCAACGATCTTCTGGTTTTCCTAAAAAAGCAATGATTGCAACGGTGCTTACAGTGGTGATAAACACGGTGTTAGATCCAATATTTATCTATCTGTTTGATATGGGAATTAAAGGGGCTGCAATAGCTACCGTTATCTCTCAATTTATTGCTCTGTGTTTGGTGGTGTCACACTTTTCGAGCAAAAAATTAGAGGTGAGGCTTAAGAGGGGTATATATAAACTAAATTATAGAATAACTAAGGATATTTTTGCTATTGGTTCTGCACCATTTTTTATTAATGCAGCCGCTTGTTTAGTTGTTATAATTATAAATAATGGCTTGAGAGAACACGGCGGAGATTTAGCAATTGCTGCCTATGGAATAGTAAATAGAATTGCATTTATCTTTTTAATGATAATAATGGGTATCAATCAGGGAATGCAGCCAATTGTTGGCTATAATTTTGGTGCTAAAAAGATGGATAGAGTGATGCAAACTCTTAAACTTACAATGGCTAGTGCACTAGTTGTTTCAAGTATAGGTTTTATTATTGGGCAATCTATACCATCTATATTGGCAAAAATATTTACTACTGATAAAGAATTGATTGATACTACAGTGATGGGAATGAAGATAGCCTTTACATTCTTTCCTGTTGTGGCAATTCAGATGGTTGCTGGAAACTTCTTTTGGAGTTTAGGGTATGCAAAAATGGCCACATTTATATCATTAACTAGACAATTAATTGTATTATTACCTCTGCTTATAATTTTGCCCCAGTTTATGGGTATAAAAGGAGTTTGGTTAAGCCTTCCTATTGCGGATCTAATTTCAAGTATTGTTGCAGCTATAATTCTTTGGTATCATATTAAAAAAATAAATAAATAGACAATGGCACAAAAAATACACATTACAATTGGGCGAGAGCTCGGTTCTGGCGGCTTAGATATCGGGAAGATGCTAGCTGAAAAGTTGGGTATACCTTGCTATGATAAAGAGTTAATTAATATGGCCTCAAAGGCGAGTGGTATTCAAGAGGAGTTTTTTGTAAAAGCAGATGAAAAGAAGAAGAGCCCTATAAATGCCTTTTTTGCTTTTGATTTTTCAACGTTATTCTCTAACGGAGCGGCTGGTAATGCCTTAGATTGTATGGAGTTATTTAAAATACAGAGTGATGTAATTAAAGGTATAGCAGAGAAAGAGAGTGCCGTATTTGTAGGAAGATGTGCAGACTATATTCTGCGTGAAAATGAGGAACTTGTAAGCGTCTTTATTACAGCACCAATTGAGGGTAAAGTAAAGAGAGTTAGAGAGGTGCAAGGTTATAATATTCCCGATATAAAAAACTTAACTGATGAGGAGGTTGCGGAGTATTTAAAAAAGGGAGATAAAAAACGTGCAGACTATTATAACTATTTTTCTTATAAAGAGTGGGGAAAGGCTACATCATATAATTTATGCATAGACTCTGTAAAGTTTGGTTTAGAGGGGTGTGTAGATGCTATAGCGCAATTAGTTAGATAGATCTCTATAAATATAAACTGACATTTAGTCATACAACTTATGTTGGTATAACGCTTGTTATTCAAGAATAATCGAATAATAAGCGTTTAAATTTTTAAAAAATAATTAAAAAATATAAAAATTATGACAAAAGGAAAAATTGGAGTAACTACAGAGAATATCTTTCCTGTAATTAAAAAATTCTTGTATTCAGATCACGAGATATTCTTAAGAGAATTAGTAGCAAATGCAGTTGATGCAACTCAAAAAATGAAAGCTGTATCTGGAATTGGTGAATTTAATGGTGAGCTTGGAGAGCTTAAAATTGATATTAAGTTAGATGAGAATGAGAAGACTCTAACTATTATTGATAGAGGTATCGGAATGACTGCAGAAGAGGTTGATAAGTATATTAATCAAATAGCATTCTCTAGTGCAGGTGAGTTCTTAGAAAAATATAAAGATCAGCTTAGTAGTATTATAGGGCACTTTGGTTTAGGCTTTTATTCATCTTTTATGGTCTCTAAAAAGGTGGTTATCAAAACATTGTCTTGGAAAGATGGTGCAAAAGCTGTTCAGTGGGAGTGCGATGGCTCTCCTGAGTATGAATTGACTGAGATTGAAAAGAGTGATAGAGGTACTGAAATAACTCTATACCTAGATGATGAATCAACTGAGTTTGCGTCAAAGAGTAAAGTAGAGGAGCTGTTAAATAAGTATTGTAAGTTTATGCCATTCCCAATCTCATTTGGAGAGGATGGTAAAGTTATAAATGATACAAAGCCTTTATGGGCTAAATCACCATCAGAAATTACTCATCAGGAGTATATGGATTTTTATCAAAAGCTATATCCAATGCAAGATGAGCCTCTATTCTATATTCATTTAAATGTAGATTATCCATTTAATCTTACTGGTATTTTATATTTCCCTAAGATTAAGGATAAGATGGAGTTGTCGAGAAATAAAATACAACTTTTCTGTAATCAGATGTTTGTAACAGACTCTGTGGAGAATATAGTTCCCGATTTCTTAACTCTACTTTATGGAGTGATTGATTCTCCCGATATCCCTTTAAATGTATCGAGAAGCTACCTACAAAGCGATTCAAATGTTAAAAAAATCTCATCTTATATTACTAGAAAAGTTGCAGACAGATTAGAGGAGATCTATAAAAATGAGAAAGAGACTTATGAGGAGAAATGGGATAACTTAAAGATCTTTATTGAGTATGGAATGTTATCTGATGAAAAGTTTTATGAGAGAGCGCAGAAATTTGCACTATTTAAAACTACAGATGATAAATATTTTAATTATGAGGAGTATAGAACACTTATAGCCTCAGAGCAGACTGATAAGGATAATAAGGTTGTTTATCTATATGCTACAGATGTTGTGGCTCAATACTCTTATATAGAAGCTGCAAAGAATAGGGGATATCAAGTTTTAGTGTTTGATAGTCAACTGGATGCGCACTTTGTGAATTTGCTGGAATCTAAATTTACGGATGCTAAATTTGCGCGTGTAGATGCTGATAGTGTTGATAAACTGATTGAGAAAGAGAATAAAGAGAAGCCTCAATTAAAAGAGGGTGAGGAGATGGATATCTCTAATCTATTTACAGCAGTTATGCCTCAAGGGCCTTACTATCATGTTCAAGTAGAGAATCTAGGTGTAACTTCTGCTCCAATTTTAATTACTCAATCTGAGTTTATGAGAAGATATAGAGAGATGTCAGCTCTAAATGGAGGTATGAATTTCTATGGCTCTATGCCAGACTCTTATAATGTTACATTAAATTTTGAGAGCCCACTTATTAAGAAGATTCTAGCGGATAAAGATAGTGCTACTTCATCTCAAGTTGTGGATATTGCTAGCAAACAGAGCGGAGTTAAAGCAGAGTTAGATGCTTTAAATGAGAAGTTGAAAGATGTTAAGAGCGAAGATATTTCAACTACTGATAATGATGAGAAAGAGCGCCTAAATAAAGAGACTGAGGAGTTGAATGGTGCTCGTAAAGCGATTATGGAGGGATTTGCTTCTGAGAATACGCTTCTTAAGCAGATTGTAGATTTAGCTCTTTTATCAAATAATATGTTAAAAGGTAAAGATCTACACGGATTCATAAATAGAAGTTTAGAGATTCTAGATAAGAAATAATCAGAATATAATATCTGATTCAATTACAAAGGGGGGTGATCAACACAAGTAATGTGTTAGTCATCCCCTTTTTTAGAGTTTTCTACTATACTTACGACTATACTAATTACTATTTAATTTCTCTATTTCTATTCTCTCCTCTCTGAATAAAATATGAGATAAGTAATCCAATAGATGCAAAGAATAATGGTAGGGCAACTGTTAATATATCTTTTGCAAAGTAATTGTTAAAGCTTATATCTCCATTGTTGCTGTCGTTAGAATTGATCATTAAAACAGATATAAATAACCCCAAGGCGAATCCCATAACACCAAGAGTAATTGGGAGTAAAATCTCTCCTCTTTTAGATTTATCCTCAAATGATAGCTTAAAATCAGCTAAAGTGCTAGAGTTATTCAATAGGTTGTTCTCAATAAACATCCTAATAATAGTGCGCTGATGTCTAAGTTTTACTAATCTGTAAATAAAAATAAACCCTGCAGCAAAAGTTGAAAAAACGAATAATGAATCAGCCATAATAAATTCAATTAAAAAGTTTGTAAATTTTATTTTGTTTTGCTCTTTTGACGAAGAGTCAACTAAAAGGTTACACAATTTATTCAAAAAAAAACTTTATATTAGTCGTAACCTTTATGAAGTTTCTTCGTCAAATGGAAAATGAATAAAATAAAAAGTGAAATCTCTAATTAATCTTATAAATAAACCAAAAAAGGAACTCTCTGATAACTTTACACGAATTGTAAAGGCAAATCAGCATAATATCTATATGCTTGCCCTTAGAATTGTTGGTTCAGAGAGTGACGCTGAGGATATAACACAAGAGGTTTTTATTAAATTTTATAAATCATACGGAAATTTTAGGGGTGAAAGTAAAGTCTCAACATTATTATATAGGATAGCATATAATCACGCAATTGATTTTATGCGTAAGAGTCGTAAGCGTTTGGTAACTACTCAATTGCAAGATTCTATGACGCATAGTGATAATCAAGACGTAAACAATGAAGAGAAGATGCAGATGCTTGACAAGGCAATTAGCCAATTAGAAGTAGAGGAGAGGGCTATTATTACTCTATTTTATAAAGAGGATAAGAGTCTTGAGGATATTTCAAAGATAACATCTTTGTCGATTGGTAATGTAAAAGTTAAACTACATAGGATAAGAAAGAAGTTATATAAAAGTATAGGAGAGAATTATTATGAGTAAGGATATATTAAAAGATTATTTCTCAACTAAACCTGATCTTAAACAGAGAGGAGATTTTGAAGCTCAATTAATAGAGAAATTAACAGAACAGATCTATAAAATAGAGCGGCGTAGAAAAAGATTAGCCATTGCATCTATATCACTTGCAGCGCTATTTGTGCTATTTGCAATATGTTATTTTATAGATATCTCTGCAATGTCAGAATATTTTGCCCCAATTCAGGCAGTTGTATATTCTCTTATGGAGGTGAATAGACTGTTTGTTATTGCTGCTAGTATGTTCACAATTGTTCTAATTAGCTATTTTCATATAATTTATAATATTGAACTAAAGAGATTGAGAAAAGAGTTGAGTTGTAAAATTTAAATTTTGTTACAATATGTAATTATTGGCACTCACTTTGTTGTAAAAAAATATGAAAAACAACAATATTTTAACAAATTAACTTTTTTATGAAACGTATTATAACAATTACAATCTTATTCGCATTAATCTCGATAGGGTTAAATGCAGAGTCAAAAGAGAAAGCAACTAAAACAGTAAAGATTAATCAGACTGAATTTGTAGAGAAAGTGTATAATTATAAGGATGCTAAAGGTGACTTGAAATTTCTTGGCGATAAACCTGTAATAGTTGACTTTTATGCAGATTGGTGCCCTCCTTGTAAGAAAATTGCTCCAATTCTAGAAGAGCTCGCAGCTGAATATGAAGGAGAGATTATAATTTATAAAGTAAATACAGATCACAATAGAGAATTAGCATCTGCTTTTGGAATTACCTCTATACCAACTCTTTATTTTATCCCGATGAAAGGTAAACCAGAGATTGTGCAGGGTGCAATGCCAAAGAAAGATATGAAAGAGGCTATTGATAAGTTTCTATTAAAGAAGTAGTTATTAAAACCCGATTAAGCGAATGAGCCTAATTATTAACAATTAGGCTCATTCGCTTAATTATTTGCATATTGCTTTCCAAAATACTCTTAAGATTTTATCTATTAAAGGAATTAATAGGATACCTACAATAATACCAACTCCATCAGCAATGCTGTCGAGCAGATCTCCATCGCGAGAAACAGTCAAGTATCTCTGCAATAGCTCAGTGATTGCTGCTAGAAATGCTCCAGAGATGAATATTATTACTATTTTAGATATGAGTCTTAAGTTTGTTTTATTATGTGATAATAGAGTCCAAGCCAAGAAAGGGTATGGAATAAACATAATAAAATGAGCAATCTTGTCCAATTTAATTCCCATTAAACTTTTGCCAAGATCTATCTCTTGTGAAGAGAAATTGTGCAGAGTAAAAAATAACATAAGTGCTATATACACAATAAAAAGTAGATAGATAAATGTTCTGAACTTCATGTTATTAAAATTTCCCCTTTGTATATTGATTAAATCGTCTCAAATGTAGTAAAAAACTAAATAATTTTTCATATTTTTATATGAATTTTTATTTAAAAGTTAGTTATGAATAGTCTAGAGATACATAAAGAGGCGTTTGTGCTTGATTCTCATTGTGATACGCCCTCCTCAATTATGCTGGGAACAAATCTTGGCAAGAAAAATAAAAATAGGCAAGTTGATTATATAAGAATGAAGGATGGGGGAGTAGATGCTTCATTTTTTGCAATTTATACCTCTAACTCTTTGACTCCCGATGGAGCAACTAGAAGAGCACTTCAGCTTATTGCGGCAACAATTGAATCTATTGAGAATAATAGAGATAAAGTTGCTTTGGCAACAAGTGTACGCGAGGGGAGAGAGCTCAAATCAAAAGGAATCTCAGCCATATACTTGGGAATGGAGAATGGCTCTCCAATACAGAAAGATCTTAATCTTTTGAGACTCTTTTATAGAATGGGGATTAGGTATCTAACACTTACACACGCTGGTGATAATGAGATTTGTGACTCCTGCGCTACTAAGAATAAAAGATGGAATGGCGTGAGCCCATTTGGAGTAGAGGTGATAGAGCTAATGAATAAATTGGGAATGATAATTGACGTTTCTCATATATCAGATCAGGCATTTTATGATGTGCTTAAATACTCAAAGGCACCAGTGGTTGCCACACATTCGTGTTGTAGGGCGTTAGTTAATCATCCAAGAAATATGAGTGATCAGATGATTAAAGATTTAGCAGCGGCGGGAGGTGTAATTCAGATAAATTTCTATCCATCATTTATAGATAGTGATTATAGTTCAAAGGCAGGCGATATGTTAGATGCTTATGATGATGCAGAGGAGCACTTGAAAGCAAATTTAAAAAGTAGAAAGGCGCTAGCAGCACTTAATAGAGTTGAGGATATTTTAAGAGATTCTCATAGGCCTTCATATAAAACGGTTGTTGATCATATTGAGCACGTTATAAAGTTGGTAGGGGTGGAACACGTAGGAATCGGAAGTGACTTTGATGGTATTGCAGCTACTCCTAATGGATTGGAGGATATTAGCAAAATGAGTATGATTACAGCCGAACTATTAGAGAGAGGTTACTCTAAGGATGAAGTAAAATTAATTATGGGAGAGAACTTTCTAAGAGTATTTACTCAAGTTGAAAATTTAGCATATAGATAAAATGAATAGAATAGCATTGGTAACAGGAGCTACGGCTGGAATAGGAAAAGCAATCGCTCAATTGCTTGCAGCAGAGGGGTATAGCTTGATAATTACGGGTAGGAGAGAGGAGCGATTGAGAAGTTTAGCTCAAGATTTAGAGCGCAACTATAAGGTTGATGTTTTACCTTTAAACTTTGATGTTAGAGATTATGAACAGGTGAAGAACTCATTAGAGACTCTGCCTGATGGTTGGAAATCAATAGATGTTCTAATAAATAATGCAGGATTAGCAGTTGGATTAAATAGTATTCAAGATGGAGTGTTGGATGATTGGGAGAGAATGCTTGATACCAATGTTAAGGGGCTCTTATATGTTACAAAAATTGTCTCCAATTATATGATCCCACGTAAAACAGGACATATAATAAATGTCTGCTCAATTGCTGGAAAAGAGATCTATCCTAATGGAAATGTCTATTGTGCTTCTAAACACGCAGTTGATGCACTTACTAGAGGAACAAGAATAGATTTAGTGAAACACAATATTAGAGTCTCTCAAATTTGCCCAGGTGCAGTTGAAACCGAATTTTCTCAAGTTAGATTTAAAGGCGATATTGAGAGAGCAGCAACTGTATATCAAGGATTTACTCCGTTGTCGGGAAGAGATGTAGCAGATGCCATTTTATATATGATAAAGTGTCCGCCGCACGTAAATATAAACGATATGGTTATTATGCCAACGGCGCAAGCAAGTGCAACAATTTTTAATAAAGAGTGAGTGTGTTGATATTTTAATTTATTTATTCTATGAAACTTATTAAATTTTTTTATTATTCAATATTAATTACTATAATTGGAGGTTGTTTAAACAATCCAAGAAATAAAATGGAAATAGCTAAAGATAGAATTGATTCACTCTTTAATGAGCGATATAAAATTGAGGTGCAGGGGGAGAAAAAAGAGACTCTTCCAGGTGGAACTATTATTATACTTAAAGATGATAATATTCTATTTAAGAAAAGCTATGGAGTAGCAGACCTTTCAACTCTAACAAATATTGACTCAAATACCTTTTTTAATATTGCATCTGTATCTAAACAGTTTACTGCGGTGGCTATACTAAAGTTACACTCGGAGGGTAAGCTAGATATTAATAGTAGTATATATGATATTCATCCAGAGGTAAATAGCTATCTTCCAAAGGAGCGTAAACCGTTTACGGATATAACAATAAAAGATCTTATGATGCACTCCTCGGGGATTCCAGATTCTCGTCCTAGAGATGATAGAAACTTCTGCTTAACAGCAACAGATATGGAATCTATAGCATATTTAAAGGGTATAGATTCTCTAAATTTTGCACCTGGTACAGAGTATGAATATATGAACCCTACATTTCAGTTGCTCTATATAATTATCGAGAAGATAACGGGGCAAAGTTTTGAAACTTATATGAAAAATGAGATCTTTTTACCATCAGGAATGAAAAACACGCTCTATTTTGAAGCAGAACGTTTTATTCCTAATATGGCACACGGTTATGTTTTAGATTCTGATAGTAAGGAGTTTAAGCAGTATGACTATGGCGAGGAAACATTCTTTGCAACTAAAGCAGATGGTGGTATCTATACCTCAATAGAGGAGTTTATTAATTGGGAAAAATCACTATCTACCAATAAAATAATATCTCAAGAGCTTTTAAATGAGGCATATTCTCCATTAAATAAAGTAACTGGAAGCGCATATAGCTCATATCAAAATAGACCATACACCTCATATGGATATGGATGGTTTATAGAGGAGAAACCAAATATGCCAAAGAAAGTTTACCACACAGGAGATAATGGTGGATTTCAAATTTATGCTGCTAAGTATCCCGATAAAAAACTTACTATTTTAGTATTTGAAAATAGAAATGATAATAGCCGTTATAAAATGGCAGAAGAACTTGAAAATATTGCACTTAAAGCAGAATGGATATAAAAACTAAATAATTCAAATTTATTATAAAAATAACGTTTATGAAGAAACTATTATTGTTAATGTTGTTACTCATATTTGTAACGGCAGGTTACTCTCAGAAGGCATCCACCTCTGCTGCAATGGATGTTCTTGAGAGAAGTTTAAGTAAGGAGGATTTACCAGTCAAGTTAAAATTGGTAAAAAAATCTGATAATACCTTTTTTGAGTATCGAGTAAAAGGCGGTACATTATACATAGAGGGAAGCTCTCCAGTTGCCTTGTGTAGAGGTTTTTATGAATATGCAAAGAGTAATGACTTAGGTATCTATAGTTGGAGTGGAAGTAATCTAAAATTACCAGCAGAGCTAAAAGCGCAAGAAGAGGTTAGAGTTACATCTCCATTTAAGCACCATTACTATTTTAATGTAGTAACCTATGGATATACAATGCCTTACTGGGATTGGGCTAGATGGGAGAAGGAGATTGACTGGATGGCACTTCACGGTATTGATATGCCACTCTCTTTAATTGCTTACGAGGCTATCATTGCTAGAGTTTGGAAAAAAATGGGATTGACAGACAAAGAAATAAATGAATATTTTGTTGGCCCAGCACACCTTCCTTGGATGAGAATGGGTAACATTAGTGGTATTAATGGCCCTTTAGATGATGCATGGTATCAAAATAGAATAGAGCTTCAGCACAAAGTTTTAGATAGAATGAAAGAGCTAGGTATGAAACCAATTGTTCATGGATTTCCTGGATTTATACCTCAAGCATTTAAGAGGCTACATCCAGATCTTGAAATAGTTAGAACTAGCTGGGCTGGTGCTTTCCATAACTGGATGATATCTCCAGAGCACCCTCTATTTAAGGAGATTGGGACTGAATATATTAAAGAGTGGGAGAAAGAGTTTGGAGCAAATGAACACTATTTAGTTGATAGCTTTAATGAAATGGAGATTCCTTTTCCTCCAAAAGAATCTGATGAAAGGTATTCATTGTTAGCATCTTATGGAGATAATGTATATCAATCAATTAAAGCAGCTAACCCTGATGCAGTATGGACTATGCAAGGGTGGATGTTTGGTTATCAGAGACATATCTGGGATTATAAGACATTGGGAGCTTTAGTTTCAAAGGTTCCAGATGATAAAATGTTGTTGTTAGATCTTGCGGTAGATTATAATAAGCATTTTTGGAAATCAGAGGTTAATTGGGAGTTTTATAAAGGATTCTATAATAAACCTTGGGTATATAGCGTAATTCCTAATATGGGAGGGAAAACAGGGCTAACAGGTGTGCTTGAATTTTATGCAAATGGTCATTTAGAGGCACTTAGATCTCCTAATAAGGGGCAATTAATTGCTCACGGTTCAGCTCCAGAAGGAATTGAAAATAATGAGATAATATATGAATTATTTACTGATGCTGGCTGGAGTGATAAAGAGATAGATCTAAATAAATGGCTTGAAAATTACTCTACAAATAGATACGGCTCTTATCCAGAGCAAATAAAAGAGTGTTGGACAGAGCTACAAAAATCTGTGTTTGGAACATTTACAGATCATCCTAGATATAACTGGCAAAGAAGACCTGGTCTTGTTAAAACGGGGTCAATAAACTTAGCACCTAGCTTTTTTAAAGGTATTGAAGATTTTGTTTCAGTAGCACCTCAGATGAAAAATGAGCCTTTATATATTGCTGATTTAATAGAGTTTGCGGCTTTGTATTTATCTGGAAAAGCGGAGTTTCTAGTATATAAAATAGAACAAAGTTATAAAGATGGAGATGTTGCTGCAGCTACTGAGTATGAGGCTGATTTTGTGCATATTCTAAAAGGTATTGATAAGATTTTATATGCTCATCCTACATTAAGATTAGAGAACTGGATTGAGTTCGCACGTATGCAGGGAAAAGATAGTGAACAAGCTGATAAGTATGAGAGTAATGCAAAACGTTTAGTAACTATTTGGGGACCACCAATTGATGACTACTCTGCAAGAATATGGTCTGGATTAATTAGGGATTATTATCTTCCTAGATGGCAGAAATATTTTGCAGCAAAAAAGAGTGGTGAGAAGTTTGACTTTGCAAAATGGGAACTTAATTGGGTTGAGAACTCAAAAGGTGTATCAAAGCAAGAAGCTCCACAAGATATTGTAAAGTATGTTAGTGATCTAATGACCTTTGCAAAAGGAATTGAAAAATAGAACTAGATTAGATCTCTCCATTTAAAAGAGATAATCTAAATAAGTTTAAGGCATTCGAGGCAAACCTATCTATGTTTGTAGCTCGGGTGCCTTTAAAATTATATGAGATTGCTTTTGTCCCTTTAGGTCCCGATACAGCTACCCATACTAAGCCTACAGGTTTTTGTGGTGTTCCACCATTTGGGCCAGCAATTCCAGATGTTGCTATAGAATAGGTAGTATTGAGTGCTCTTTTTACCCCTTGAGACATCTCTTTAACGCACTCCTCACTAACAGCTCCGTAGGTTTCAATTGTTTTAGGATTCACTCCTAATGTGTCTATTTTAACACTGTTGTGGTATGATGTTATGGATCCGTTATAGTATTGTGATGCTCCAGAAATAGATGTGATGAGCTGCGAAATTAAGCCTCCAGTACAAGATTCGGCAACGCTAACTGTAGCTCTTTTTTCAATTAGTAACTCACCAATAGCTTGTTGTAAAGAGCAATCGTCTTGCCCATAAATTGCATCCCCAAGGAGTACTTTTAATTTATCTACTTGTTCTTGGATCTGGGGTAAACTGTTTGAATCTGAGCCAAATATAGAGAGCCTTAATCTTACTCCAAGTATAGGATTAGGAAGATAGGCTAATTTTATATTATCGGGAAGAGCATCCTCCCAATTTTCAATTTTCTTTGCCAGTGTAGATTCTGGTATTCCAAATGTATAAATTGTTTTATGTGTAATGCTTTTAAGTGGGTACTTTGATTTTATTGCATCAATAACACTTGGCATAAGCCCTTCCATCTCAAAAGGAACTCCAGGTAGAGAGAAAAGTGTATTGTTTACTGAATCATTAGTTATAATGTTAAATTGCATTGCAGGGGCAGTACCTCTCTTATTTACAATAACTTTACATGTGTCGGGAACTAAAGATTGTTCTATATTTAAATCATTTAACTCTATTCCTCTAGCACTTAGAATCTCTTTTATAACAGCAAGTTGTTGAGTGTTTTGGATGAATTTTGTGGAATTTGTTAATTGAGCAAGACATTTTTTTGTAATATCATCTTTTGTTGGCCCTAAACCACCTGTTATGATAACTATATTACTCTTATTGAGACACTTTCTAATAGAGTTAATGATCTCATCACTATTATCAGAAATTGAAACCATTTGCACAACTTTAACTCCAATCTGGTTTAGTTTTATGGCTATTTTTGCAGAGTTTGTATCAATAATTTGACCTATTAATATCTCATCGCCAATTGTGCAAATTGAAGCAGTTATCATAATATCTCTAATTAATTAAAGCTGTAAACTACTCTTGTTCAGCTAAGTATTTGTTGATTTTCTTTACAAAACCTGGTCCATTATATATAAAACCAGAATAAATTTGGATTAAAGAAGCTCCTGCATCTAAGATTCTTTTTGCCTGCTGTACAGTCATAATACCACCTACAGCAATTATTGGAAGTTGACCTTTTGTTTTTTTATTGATATGCTTTATCATCTCAATACTTTTCTCAAATAGTGGTGCTCCACTCATACCTCCATTGCCAATGTTTTTAATAGCCTCTTCTGAAATGCTTAAGCCATCTCTACTTTGTGTTGTATTTGTGGCAATTACACCATCTAGTCCAGAAACAAGAGACAAATCTAGCACTTCATTTAACAGATCACTAGGTAGATCCGGTGATAGTTTTAATAGGATTGGTCTATAATCATCATTATAACTTCTAAGTGCAGTTAGTCTATCTATAATTTCAGATAATGATTCTATATTTTGAAGTTTGCATAGATCTTTAACATTTGGACAAGAGACATTTATAGCAAAATAATCTACAAAATCGTATAGCAGAGCAAACGATTTTTCATAATCTTTTGGTGCATCTTCATTAGAACAGTTTGTAGTTTTGCTGATATTTCCACCGATTATACAATTAGGTTTATTTTTGCGTAATTGTTCTACAGCATATTTTACACCATTATTGTTAATGCCCATCCTGTTTATAATAGCTTTATTTTCAGGCACTCTAAAGCATCTTGGTTTTGGATTTCCAGTTTGTGAACTAGCTGTTAAAGACCCAATCTCTACAAAGCTAAACCCTAAATCTGAGAGTTGATTGTATACCTCACCGTTCTTATCAAAGCCTGCTGCAAGCCCCACTGGATTCTTGAATTTTAAACCAAATACCTCACGTTCTAGTGTTGGGTTATTGTATTGGTAAAAGAGTCTAACAATTGCTCTTGCGAATGGTATGTATTTGATAAATTTTAGTAGAGATACAGTAATGTCGTGTGCCTTTTCAGCTGAAAAGCAGAAGAAAAGTATTGATCTTATAATTTTATACATATAAGTATTATGATATATATTAAGGTGCAAATTTACATTAGATTTTTTAAATAATGTATGAAAATATTTAAAAAAGTTTTATATCATAATTTCTAAACCAAGTTAGGAAACAATTCTTCAAAACTCCCGTCACTATAGAACACAATAACCCTCTTTATACTCTTATTTTTAGGTGCAGACTCTTTAGAATTAGATTCTACGTGATTCTCAGGGAGTTTAAACTCTTTATTTTTATCACTAATGCTTTGATTATTAGTTATTAATATAGGGTTATGAGCTTGTTTGTCGGGAGCATCAAATAGAGAATGACCAGAATAATTGCTATTTGGTGGGGTAGAGAAGCCCTCTTTGGCTGTTGTGGTACCATTAAGATCTTTGTAAATTTTCCCTTCTCCGGTTAATAACCATTCTGCATTGATTGATGGAAATTTTGTAATCAATTTATAAATGAAGTCATAGCCAGGATTATTTCTTCCCGATAAAATATGAGATAAACCTGAGCGTTGTATCCCTAAAGTGTCTGCTAATCTCGCTGGAGTTAGGTTTTCAAGCTCTAAAAATTGCTGTAAACGCCTATTCATAAATGTAAATTTTATTTTTTACAAATGTAAGTATTTTTTTAATAACATTTGTAAACTAAGCGATGATTACAAATGTAGAAATAAATATAATATATTGATAATAATTAAATAATCAGATATATATAAAATACGCTCTATATTAAGAATTAGTTTAGGTGATAGTACGTAATATTTAGATAAGTAGATAGTTATAATTCTTTTAAATGCTAATTTTACCTAGAATTTAGCTACAAAGGTTGTTTGTTACAAATATGAACACATCTAATACTCTAGATAAATGCTATAATAGTCTGGGTTTTAATGCGGTAAGCTGATAAAATTAAGGAGATAAAGAATAGTTATAATGGCCCTAAGATGAGGTTATTATTGTACAAAAAATGCCAGATAATTGTTACAAATGTGTATGAGAATGTTTATAGTTGTAATTAAAATTTGTAAACACAACTGCGAATTTTAACAATTTTTACTTGTAGATACATTTGTGTACCTTTGCAGAAAAATAATCGATTGTGAAGCCTATAATTAAGATACAAGATTACACTTACGTTTTACCTGAGGATAGAATTGCTAAATATCCTTTAGAAAAAAGAGATGACTCTAAAATTCTATCATTTTATAACGGGGAAATTAGTGAATATAAATTCAATGAGATCTCAAAATTGCTACCTACCCCATCTTTAATGGTCTTTAATAATACTAAAGTAGTTCCTGCTCGCCTCTATTTTAAGAAAAAAAGCGGAGCTGTAATAGAGATATTCTGTTTAGAGCCTCATTTACCTAATGATTATGCCCTAAATTTTGCTTCTGTTGGTGAATCTGTATGGAGCGTAGTTATAGGTAATGCAAAAAGGTGGAAAAATGACGATATTTACATAATTTGTGATGAAGATTCTATAGCTCATAGCCTCAATCTAAGAGCTCAAATTGTATCAAAACAAGAGAATGGTGCTTATGTACGCTTTGTTTGGGATACGAATCACACTTTCTCGGAGGTATTGGAGATATGCGGTAGAATTCCTATTCCTCCGTATTTAAAGAGAGATACAGAAGAGTTAGATCTAGATAGATATCAAACATTGTATGCTCAAATAAAGGGCTCTGTAGCAGCTCCAACAGCAGGACTTCATTTTACAAGCGATGTTCTAGCTACGATTGATACTTTAAACACAATTAAAAGAGAGAATGTGTGCTTACACGTTGGGGCGGGAACATTTTTACCGGTGAAAAGTGAAGAGATATCCGCACATATTATGCATACTGAATCATTTGAGGTAACCATAGATTTTTTGCACAATCTAAAGCAATGCGGTGAATTAGAGAGAGTTGTAGCAGTTGGAACTACCTCTGCAAGAACACTTGAGTCTCTTTATTATATAGGTGTAAAATGTATTGAAAATGGTACTCCCGACACAGTATTGCAATGGGAGCCATATAATAGAGAGTATAATTATACCTTAGACGAATCTATTGGAGCAATAATTAACTATTTAGAGAGTAAAAATTTAGATAAACTAATAGCAAGAACAGCTATAATAATAGTACCCTCTTATCAATTTAGAGTTGTAGATGTATTGGTGACAAATTTTCATCAACCAAATAGTACACTATTGCTTTTAATTGCAGCACTTGTGGGTGAATCTTGGAGAGATATCTACAATTATGCAATGGAAAATGACTTTAGATTTTTAAGCTATGGAGATAGCTCAATCCTTTTTAGGAATATAATCAACAAGTAAATCTGCCCAATCGCACATTAACGGGCCACTTCCTGAAAGATGCGATGCAATATTGCTAAGTTGTTGATTTAAGGCATCTTGGTATTCTTGACTAGAGGTGATTCCAGAAAGCATAAATAGGTTCTTTGCCATAATAGAGTTGTCAGATCTCTTTTGGTAATCTATATTCGATTCCTTATTAAATAACGGATCTCTATTAATTATTGATGCTGTATAGAACATTCCAGTTTTGTTATGGTAGTAGTGTTTGAATATTCTATCTATTTCATCCTCCATTAATATCTTATACTTGTCCTTATTTGTTAATTTATAGAGTCTTATTAAAGAGTTCAAAAACATTGCTTCGTCATAAAGATTTGACTCCATTATTATCTCATTTTCTGATGAGATGTATCTATATGGCGTATTGTTATTTTTACTTATGTTTTTAAGTATTCTTGCCATATTAATCTCCGCCATATCTATGAGTTCTGAAGCCATCTCTGGGATGTTATTTGCTGCGATACAAAGTGAGGTTGAAAAGAGGCAGTTGTCTCCTAAAAATACCCTCATATCTTTTATTATCTTATCTGTATTGCGAATAGACTGCAGATTATCAATCTCTTGCTGAGATAACTTTTCAAGCGCGATTGTGTTGTGAATTTCAGAAGATTTTGATGGGTTTGTTTTGCGCAATTTTAATGCGGTGGAAATTTCGTTGTATTTATCGGGAAAAAGCTCTTTAATTTGATTAAGTGAATACTTATAGCATTTAGCCTCATTAATTGGCTTTGTTGATGAAAATGCGATTGATGTGGAATTTAGGTATCCACAATACTCTGTTTTTAATCTTAAGTTTATAAATGAGATAATTTTAGTAATAATCTTTTTGAATATTTCATCTTTATATACCTTGTGCGCAAAAGAGAATAGTATAATGGCATTGCAATTTACATACAGATTCTTTTCGTACAATGGGTGTTTAGGGGCAGTAGATAGCGATTGGGAGAAAAAACCGCCATCAATTGGATCAAAAAGTGGCGAGTAGTATATCTCAAATAATCTATTTTTTAACTCTTTTAATTCTTTAATTTTATTGTGTTTATAAAAATATTTTAAGAAAAAGATATATATCATTGGATTGAATGAGAAGAGCTCTTTCTTTGGGTCATATTTTAATACATCCTCTTTGCTAAGCCACGTTTTTGCGTATAAATGAATGATGTTTTCAGTTATAGGCTTGATTTCGGCTCTAGTATTGATTGTTCCAGTTTGATCTACGTATTTCTTGATGAGTTCGGCAGCGCTGATCAGTTGTTCTCTATTTGTATTGTTTAGCTTTACTAATTGATTAGTTATTCTTAGAAAATCTCCTTCAAAAATGCTAGATATACAGGTTATTGGATTTAGATTTGGCAGCAAAAATAGATATAGTGGAAAGCTATAACTGTTTTTTGATAATGAGAGGGTGTCAAACGCTAGTAGTGTTACCTCTGGAGCATCTTCGGAATCTAATAGTATTGGAAAAAAATCATTATTAACAGTCTCAATAACAAGTGGATTTGATAGTAGCTGAGCAGAGTCATATCTGTCAATAATACCTTCAAATCTTTGGATATAAATGAAAAGGATTTTGTCTTGCTTTTGTGCGTTCTTAATTGTTTGTTTGGAGTACAAATTCCATTTAATTCCACTAATATTTTCAATTCTTAAGTGAGATGGAGGCCTATTTTGCATATTAAGTTTATTAGTCAAATGCAAATATAAAATTTATTTTTCATCTACAATGCAAGAGTGCGCTATACAAGCGTATTTGTTGATATTATTGATTAAATAATTACCACTTTATGCCATTTTATTTGTAGCTTTGCGATAATTTTAATATAAAATATTGCCGTGGAAAATTTTGAGAATATAAGACCATATAATGATTCTGAGCTAGCTCCTGCTATTGAGCGAATCACTAAGAATTCCTTAATGAAAGATATTTTAACTTATTTGTATCCAAATGGAGGAGGAGAGCAGTTTGAAAATGTGTTAAACTCATGTGAGAGTATAGATGATTTTCAGACAAAAGTTGTGTATCATATAGTTAAAAGAGTGTTAAATGCAAGTTCAGATGGTTTAACCTATGATGGTATTGAGAATGTAGATTTAAATAAGAAATATCTGTTTATATCTAACCATCGAGATATCGTTTTAGATTCGGCGATATTACAGGTTATTTTGTGTGATTTAAAGGTTCAAACTACGGAGATAGCTGTTGGTGATAATCTTATAACTAGCCCCTTTATTGAGGATCTTATAAGAACAAATAAGATGATAAAAGTGATTAGAAGCGGAACAGCCAGAGATCTTTATACTGCATCTAGAACTCTATCTAAATATATAAGGCAGAGAATATCTTCAGGTGCTAATTCTATTTGGATTGCGCAGAGAAATGGCAGGACGAAAGATGGATTAGATCTTACGGAGCAAGGCTTGTTAAAGATGTTGGATATGAGTGGTGTAGGTGATTTTGTGAAAGATTTCTCAGAACTTAATATTTTACCGGTATCAATATCTTATGAGTATGAGCCTTGTGATATTTATAAAGCGATTGAATTGTATAGGCTTAAAAAGGAGGGAAGATATGTTAAAGCTAAAAATGAAGATCTAAATAGTATTTTAACGGGTATGAAGCAGTATAAGGGTAAAATTCATGTCTCATTTAGTAAGCCTATTGAGTTGTCGGAGATAGAACTTTCAGATCAATTGGATAAAAACGAGAAGTATAAAAATCTAGCCTCAATTATTGATGATAAGATTAATAGTTCGTATAAACTTTGGAAGAATAGTTATATAGCCTCTGATACTCTTAATGATTCAACTCAATATAAAGAGTACTATTCTCAAGAGGAAAAAGATAATTTTGTAAATTATATTAAAAATAATCTCGATAAAACTGGTTTAAAAGATAAAGAATTTGAAGAGATATTATTAAGTATCTACTCAAATCCTATCACTAATAAGCGTTAAAAAAGGAAATTTACTTTGAATAAGTATTGAAGGTGAATTTTTGCCAGCCGTTGCGGTGAACTTTTTCAGTAAAAGCATTATCAAAAAAATAATTACCCTCTTTCTGTATTTTGCGCAGAAAGAGGGTAATTTAATGATTAATTAGGCTCATAATATACTTGTTAGCAATTAGGTGCCATTTAGCAAATGAGCTGCAAAGTGTTATTTGGTTAATAGGCCTAAATTTGAGTCATTTCTTAGTCCTTTTTGATATGTACATCTAATTGAGGGAATGGGAATGATATATTGTTTGCTGGAAGCGTATTGTATATCTTCTCGTTAATATCGTAGAATAAATCCCAATATCCATCAGTTCCAACCCAAGCTCTTGCTACTAAAATTACAGAGCTGTCACCCATTGTGTCAATAGCTACAAATGGCTCAAATGGAGTGTTTAGCACCGATTTATTCTCTTTTATTATATTTAGAATTAGCTCTTTTGCCTTTGTGATATCGCTACCGTATGCAACGCCAACTTTCCAGTCGCATCTACGTACTCCACTAGATGAAAAATTGGTTATAACATTGTTAGAAAGTACTCCGTTTGGTAGGATAATTATTTTATTGTCGGGAGTGCTGATATGTGTTGCTGTAATCTCAATAGAGGTTACCGTGCCAGACTCTCCCTGAGCTTCTATGTAGTCGCCCACTTTAAATGGCTTAAATAGTAGTATCATTACTCCGCCAGCAAAGTTTTGTAGGGTTCCGCTTAGAGCTAATCCAATTGCAAGACCAGATCCAGCTAAAATTGCTACAATAGAGGTAGTGTCTACGCCTAATGCACTTATTGTGGTGATAATTAGCAGTATATAGAGTGTAAAGCTGCTTAGGCTTAATAGAAATGATGATACTGATGGATCAAAACTCTTTTTATTAAGTGTTTTCCTTAATATGTTTCTTATTTTTTTAACAATCCATATACCTATAATATAGATGAGTGCGGCAGCTAATATTTTAAGGCCTAAATTAATTGCGTTTTCTAGCCCTGTTGAGATTATTTGATCCGTTGGGGTGTCGGTTATATAGCTGTATGCTTTGTTGATTAAATTAGATGATGATTCTAAGGAATCTGTCTGAGATAATGTGCCTATCTTAGTAAGAAATTTCATATGTTAAAAATATTTTAATTAAAATTGCAAAAGTAACAACGTTGTTATTTGAACTGCCTATTTTTATGCCTATTTTTGCATAAAAGCGATAACTTTTGTGCAAACCAAATAAAAAATAAGCTTTTTTGCAAAAAAATAAATAAATATTTTCAATAAAAATAAAAAACTATGGATAAATTAATCACTATTCAAGAGGCGGTTTCTAAGATTAAGGATGGAATGACAATTATGGTTGGAGGCTTTCTTGCTGCGGGGAGTGCCATTAAAATCCTAGATGCTCTGCACGATAGCGGAGTTAAAGACTTAACATTGATTTGTAATGATACTTCATTTGCTGATGTTGCTCATGGTAAACTTATTACAAATAAGCAAATAAAAAAGGTAATAACATCTCATATTGGTACAAATCCAAGTTCTAATGAGTTGATGAATAGTGGCGAAATGGAGATTGAATTTGTTCCACAAGGTACCTTAGCTGAAAGGATTAGAGCATACGGTGCAGGCTTAGGTGGCGTTTTAACGCAAACTGGGCTAGGAACATTGGTTGCGGAGGGTAAAAGCGTTATAAATGTAAAGGGTAAAGATTATTTACTAGAGGAGCCATTAGGTGCAGATGTTGCTATTATTGGAGCCTCTGTGGCAGATGAATCGGGCAATCTATTCTATAAGGGTACAACTCAAAATTTTAATCCAATTATGGCTACAGCAGCTAAGATTGTAATTGCTGAGGCTAAAGAGATTGTTAAATGTGGAGCGATTGAACCAGAGTCGGTGCATACTCCAAATATATTTGTTGATTATATTGTATCGGGAGAATAATAAGAGAATTAAATTAATAAAAACATAAATTATGAGTAAAAAAGCACTAATTAGAGTTAGAATGAGCTGTCACGATGCTCATTATGGTGGAAATCTAGTAGATGGCGCAAAAATGTTAAATCTTTTTGGAGATGTTGCCACGGAATTATTGATTATAAATGATGGAGATGAGGGGTTGTTTAAGGCGTATGATAATGTAGAGTTTATGGCGCCTGTTTATGCAGGGGATTATATTGAGGCAACTGGAGAGATTGTAGCTTGTGGTAATTCGTCTAGAAAAATGATTTTTGAGGCAAGAAAAGTTATTGTGCCTCGTCCCGATATATCCGACTCAGCTGCGGATGTGTTAGAGGAGCCTATTGTGGTTTGTAGAGCTAGTGGTACTTGTGTTGTTCCTGTTAAATGTCAAAGAAATAAATAAATGCTATGGAAAAATTAGTCATTACAGCCGCTATTTGCGGTGCAGAGGTTTTGAAAGAGCATAACCCTGCTGTTCCCTATACTGTAGAAGAGTGTGTGAGAGAGGCTAAATCTGCTTATGATGCGGGTGCAAGTATTATTCATCTTCACGTTAGGGAGGATGACGGAACGCCAACTCAAAGTAAAGAGAGATTTAAGCTTGTGATGGATGCAATTTTAAAGGAGTGCCCTGATGTTATTATTCAGCCATCAACAGGTGGTGCTGTAGGTATGACAAATGATGAGCGCTTGCAGCCTACGGAGTTGAATCCAGAGATGGCAACACTTGATTGTGGTACCTTGAACTTTGGCGGAGATGAGATTTTTGAGAATACAGAGAATACAATCAAATATTTTGGCGAAAGAATGATTGAAAGGGGAATTAAACCTGAGTGTGAGGTCTTTGATAAGAGTATGATTGATATGGCTCTAAGATTGGCTAAAAAGGGTTTTATAAAGCATCCTATTCATTTTGACTTTGTAATGGGAGTAAACGGTGGTATATCGGGAGAACTTAGAGATTTTGTCTTTTTAAGAGGTAGTATTCCTGCAGATGCAACATATACAGTTGCTGGTGTTGGGCGTTATGAGTTTCCTTTGGCTGTTGCTGCTATAATTGATGGTGGTCACGTTAGAGTAGGCTTTGAGGATAACGTATATTTAGAGAAGGGGGTATTAGCTAAATCTAATGGTGAATTAGTAGCTAAGGTTGTTAGATTGGCAAAAGAATTTGGGCGTGAGATTGCTACTCCTGCTGAAGCTAGAAAAATTTTAGGACTTTAATTAGGGAATAGAGAGATGAAACAAGGAAATAAATATGGCATTCATAGAGTTATTGAGCCGCAAGGAGTTCTTCCGCAACCAGCGAATAAGATAGATAATAATATGGATGAAATCTATGATAATGAGATTCTTATAGATGTTCAGACTTTGAATATAGATTCTGCTAGTTTTACTCAAATTGAGAATCAGGCAAATGGCGATCAAGAGAAGATTGCGGAGATTATGCTTGATATTGTGGATAAGCAGGGTAAACATCGTAATCCTGTTACGGGATCTGGCGGAATGTTACTTGGTACGGTTGAAAAGATTGGTGATACCTTAAAAGATAAAATAGATTTAAAAGAGGGTGATAAGATTGCAACTTTGGTCTCTTTATCACTTACTCCGCTTAGAATTGATAAAATAAAGGAGATAAGGCCAGAGATAGATCAAGTTGACATTGATGGCAAGGCTATCCTTTTTGAGAGTGGAATATATGCAAAGATTCCAACAGATATGCCAGAGAAATTAGTATTATCAGCTTTAGATGTTGCTGGTGCTCCTGCGCAAACGGCTAGATTGGTAAAGCCAGGAGATACTGTTTTAATAATAGGTGCCGCTGGAAAATCAGGAATGTTATGTTGTTATGAGGCTAAAAAACGCGCTGGTGTTACTGGAAAGGTAATTGGCTTATGTTATGATCAAAAAGAGGCTGATAGATTAGATAGCTTAAAGGTTTGTGATCTAATTGTTACTTCGGATGCTACAAAACCAGTAGAGGTTTTAACAAAGATTGAGGAGTTAACTGAGGGAAAAATGTGTGATATTACAATTAATAATGTTAATGTTCCCGATACAGAGATGACCTCTATTCTCTGCACAAAAGGGGATGGCGTTGTCTATTTTTTCTCCATGGCTACTAGCTTTACAAAGGCTGCATTAGGTGCAGAGGGGGTTGGAAGTGATGTGACTATGATTATCGGGAATGGATATACAAAGGGACACGCAGAGATTACTCTTCAGATTTTGAGAGAGTACAAGCCTCTAAGAGATATATTTACTGAATTATATGCATAAAAAATAAATAGATATGTGGTTATCGAGAAGAAAAGAGTTATTTCCAGAGGTTTCTGATGAGCAATGGAATGATTGGAAATGGCAAGTGAAAAATAGAATTGAGACTCTAGAAGAGTTAAAAAAATATGTAGATCTAAAACCAGATGAAGAGGATGGAGTTAGAAAATCTTTAGAGACCCTAAGGATGGCAATTACTCCATATTATATAAGTTTGATTGACCCTAATAATCCTGAATGTTCTGTTAGAAAGCAGGCTGTGCCAACAATAAGTGAGACGCATAGATCGGAGGCAGACCTATTAGATCCTCTGCACGAGGATGAGGATTCGCCTGTACCAGGTTTAACTCATCGTTATCCCGATAGAGTACTACTTTTAATAACCGATATGTGCTCTATGTATTGTAGACACTGTACTAGAAGACGATTTGCGGGGCAAAATGATGGCGGCTGTGCATCGGATAATATTCAAAAGGCAATAGATTATATTGCTAAAACACCGGAAGTTAGAGATGTTGTACTCTCTGGTGGTGATGCGCTTATGGTTAGCGATGATAGATTAGAATCAATAATTAAACGTTTGAGAGATATTCCTCACGTGGAGATTATTCGTATTGGCTCAAGAACACCTGTTGTTTGTCCACAACGTATTACAGATGACTTAGTTAATATGTTAAAGAAGTATCATCCAATATGGTTTAATACTCACTTTAACCACCCGCACGAGGTTACAAAAGAGAGTATGGAGGCGTGTGAAAAATTGGCAAATGCTGGGATTCCATTGGGTAATCAATCTGTTCTATTAAAAGATGTGAATGATTGTGTAAATATCTTTAAAAAATTAGTTCATCTTTTAGTAAAAATGAGAGTTAGACCATACTATATTTACCAATGTGACCTCTCTATGGGGCTTGAGCACTTTAGAACGCCAGTCTCTATGGGAGTTGAGATTATAGAGGGTTTAAGAGGGCATACAAGCGGTTATGCTGTGCCTACTTTTGTGGTAGATGCACCAGGCGGAGGAGGCAAAACTCCTGTTATGCCTAATTATGTTATCTCGCAATCCCCTGGTAGAGTTATTCTTAGAAATTTTGAAGGGGTGATTACTACATATAGAGAACCAACTCATTTTGAGGCGGTTGTTTGTAATTGTGAATACTGTAGAGAGTATGGAAGTGAGCATATTGAGGGGGTTTCTTCTCTATTAGAGGGTAGAAGAATGACAATTGAACCAAAAGATTTAAGTAGAAAGAATAGATTTAAGAAATAGTAAGAGTTTACCCAATGCCATTTATCTCAAAGATATTAGAATTTAGTTCACTCTCCATAGTTGGACTAGATAAGAACACTGGTAAAACAGAGTCTCTTAATTATATCTTAAAGAGGTTGCCATTAAATGAGAAGAGAGTGGCAATAACATCTATTGGGATAGATGGCGAGGGGGTAGATCAGGTTACTAAAACTCATAAACCAGATATTTACCTACGTGGTGGAGTCTATTTTACAACATCCGAGGCTCACTATAGAGAGCGTAAATTGACTGCAGAGATAGTTGATGTTTCAGAAGAGAGTGGCGCTTTGGGGCGGTTTATAACAGGGAAAGTACTCTGTGGCGGAAAAGTGATAATATCGGGACCAAGCTCTGGTGTAGGATTGAAGCGGTGGATTTATGAAATGAAGAGGCTAGGGGTGGAGTTAACCATAATTGATGGGGCTCTCTCAAAGCTAAGTTCTGCATCTCCAGCAATTAGTGACTCTTTAATTTTGACAACAGGTGCTGCATACTCTGCAAATATTAACACACTAGTGCAAAAGACAAAGTATGTTAAAGATCTAATTGATATTGAGCTTGCATCTATAGATATTATAGAGCATTTTAAGGGGATAGAGAGTGGTGTATGGGGAGTTAGTGAGGAGGGGAATATTATAGATTTTAATATCTCAACTTCACTCTCGATAACTAATTTGAATAGAGATTTAACTGCTGGAAACAGTGTTATATATGTGGCTGGTGCATTAACAGATAGCTTTATAAAGATGTTAATGAGTTGGCCAAGGTATAAGAGTATAGTCCTGGTGATTAGAGATTTTACTAAAATTTTTGTTACTGAGCTTAATTATAGAAATTTTATAAAACGTGGCGGAGAGATTAGAGTATTGCAAAGGAGTAACTTGTTGGCAATTTGTGTTAATCCAGTAGCCCCAAACGGTTTTGTTTTAGATAGCAAAACTTTAATTAATAGATTAGAAGAGGTGATTCAATTGCCTGTTTATGATGTAGTTAATGGGAAATATGACTTTTAGAGATTATATAGATTATCCTTGCGGATTAAGATTCATTTATGACTCTTTAGAGCTGCTCTCTCCATTGGGGAGAAGGGCTGTTCTGGATACTCTATTAATGCAGAGTCAGAGCGAGATAGAGAGATATTATCGGGAGCTAAAAGAGATCTATAATGGCTTTGGTATTGGTGAATATAAAGGGCTAGCAAAGGGTAAAAAAACTAATGAAATTGAGGCTCAATTGTCTTCTGTAAAGGATATTGCCAATACGTTAGATAAACTTAATAATGGTGCTGTTTTAGATGATATTGAGCTATTTGAGATTAAAAATCTGGCCTTTATCTCTAATAGAGTTAAGAGTGTTATTGAAGAGATAGGGATAGGGTGTATAGAGTTGGGAAGTGTAGAGAATATAATCTCTATTTTGGATCCCGATAATACATCTGTTGCTACTTTTTATGTTTATAGTTCCTATTCAGAGGAGTTGGCAATTTTAAGGAGAAGAGTAAATGAGCTTAATTTATTAAGAGAAAGGGGTGATATTTCAGAGGAGTTAACTGCAGAATTGTTAGATGCTACTCATAGGGCAATGGAAATTGAGGGGCAGGTAAGAGAGAGGTTATCGGGAGAATTAAAAGGGTATTGTAGAGAGCTAATTTGCTCTTTGTCTGGTTTAGCAAAATTAGATTCATTATATGCAAAGGCAAGGCTAATTGAGAGATTGAACCTTTCTGTTCCAAAGGTAAGTGGTTGTGGTATAACTAAATATGTGGGGCTTTTTCATCCGCAGGTTAAGTGCGTTTTAGAGGCGCAAAATAAATTGTTCTCTCCAGTGGATATAGATTTTAAGAGTTTACCAGTCACTATCATTGGGGCAAATATGGGGGGGAAAACTGTAGTTTTAAAGAGCGTTGCGCTTGCACAGTTAATGTTTCAATTTGGATTTGGAGTTGCTGCTGATAGTGCGGAGATTGATATAAAAGAGAGAATCTTAATCTCTATTGGTGATCAGCAGAATGAGACAACTGGAGTCTCCTCTTTTGCAGCGGAGGTTAGAGAGATTGATAGTGTAATAAAGTGTGTAAATAGAGGGGAGAGGGTGTTAGCAGTAATTGATGAACCAGCGAGGAGTACAAATCCAATTGAGGGGAAGGCTTTAGTTGCTGCATTATTGGATGTTTTAATGAATAAGAGTGGGGCTTTTGTTATCTCTACTCACTATGATGTTGATAATGAGAATTGTGAAAGGCTAAAAGTAAAAGGCCTAATAGATGGAAAAATGGATTATCAATTAGTTAAGGTTACTAATGGAGATGTTCCGCACGAGGCGTTAAGAGTTGCTGAGACTCTAGGTGTTGATAGTGAATGGATTGAGAGGGCTAAGATGAAATTAAAAACTAATTGATACAATTATAGAAAAACTTAAAAAATAGATAGAATGCAAAGTAAATTAGGATTAGATTTTAACAAAGTTGAACACGCAAGAGAGTTGGCACATAATATTGCCTCTGAGGTTCAATCTTTTGTAGAAGACTATACAACAGTGGCGGTTGAACGTACGCTGTGTAGATTATTGGGCATAGATGGAGTTGATGAGAATCAAGTTCCACTTCCAAATGTGGTGGTGGATGATCTTATGGAGAAGGGTGTTCTTGCCCAAGGAGTTATGTTTTATATTGCAAACGCAATGGTGCAAACTGGGCTAACTCCTCAGCAAATAGCAGAAAAAGTGGCAGATGGCTCTATAGATCTATCTAAAGTAGATGTGGTTGATAAAGAGAGGCTAGAGCAGATAATGAAGCCAGTGGTTGAACAGAGTGTTGAGCGTATTAGAGCAAGAAGAGAGAGGAGAGAGGGGTATCTTAATACAATAGGTGAGGGGGCAAAGCCTTATCTTTATGTTATTGTAGCAACAGGTAATATTTATGAAGATGTTGTTCAGGCTCAAGCTGCTGCAAGACAAGGCGCTGATATTATAGCGGTAATTAGAACCACAGGGCAGAGTCTTTTAGATTATGTCCCTTTTGGAGCTACAACTGAGGGCTTTGGAGGTACTTTTGCAACTCAAGAGAATTTTAGAATTATGCGTAAAGCATTAGATGAGGTGGGAGAGGAGCTTGGTAGGTATATTCGCCTTTGTAACTACTGTTCTGGTTTATGTATGCCAGAGATTGCAATTATGGGGGCTTTTGAGGGGTTAGATGTGATGTTGAATGATGCTCTTTATGGTATATTGTTTAGAGATATTAATATGCAGAGAACATTGGTGGATCAATATTTTTCACGCATAATCAATGGTTTTGCAGGTATTATTATCAATACAGGAGAGGATAACTATCTTACAACTGCAGATGCAGTAGAGGCGGCGCATACTGTTTTGGCATCAGATCTTATTAATGAGCAACTTGCGCTCTTAGCTGGATTGCCAGAGGAGCAGATGGGTTTGGGTCACGCTTTTGAGATGGATCCAAATTTAGAGAATGGATTTTTATATGAATTGGCTCAGGCTCAGATGACTAGAGAGATATTTCCTAAAGCTCCATTAAAGTATATGCCACCTACAAAATTTATGACAGGTAATATATTTAAGGGGCACTTGCAGGATGCTCTGTTTAATATGATTGGTATCTGGACAAATCAAGGAATTCAATTATTAGGTATGCCAACAGAGGCTATCCATACGCCATTTATGAGTGATAGATTCTTAGCTATTGAGAATGCTAAATATATCTTTAATAATATGCGTAAGATAGGAGAGGAGATGGAGTTTAAAGATGGTGGTATTATTAAAACTAGAGCTAAGGAGGTATTAGATAATGCAATTGAATTGTTAGGTAAATTAACCTCAGAGGGGCTCTTTAATGCTTTAGAAAAGGGTATATTTGGAGATGTAAAGAGAAGTAGAACAGGAGGTAAAGGATTACAAGGGGTAACATATAAGGGTGATAATTATATGAATCCATTTATTAACTTAATGAAAGGGAGAAAATAGTATGAGCAGCGGATTATATTCAACTCAATCAAAAGAATTTGATAAAACATTAGATCTAACAAAGGTTAAGCCTTATGGAGATACAATGAATGATGGTAAAGTTCAGATTAGCTTTACGCTACCTGTTCCTGCTGGAGCAGAGGCTATTGAGGCTGCCAAGATACTTATGAAAAAGATGGGGTTTGAAAACCCTCTTGTGGTATTTTCTGAGGAGCTTACAAATGGCTATACATTCTTTAATTGTTACGGAAATACAACAATGGATGTAGATTATTCAAATATCTATGTGCCTAAAGTTGAGAGTACTGTAATGGATATGCATCAAACAGATGATTATATAAAAGAGAATATCGGGAGAAAGCTTGTTGTTGTTGGAGCAAGTACTGGTACAGATGCTCATACTGTTGGTATTGATGCAATTATGAATATGAAAGGGTATGCAGGTCATTATGGTTTAGAGAGATATGATATGGTGGAGGCTTATAATTTAGGTAGTCAAGTTCCAAATGAGGAGTTTTTGGCAAAAGCAATTGAATTAAAGGCTGATGCAATCTTAATATCGCAGACTGTTACACAAAAGGATGTGCATATTAAAAATTTAACAGAGTTGATAGAGTTGGCAGAGGCTGAAGGGCTTAGAGATAAGATGATTATAGCTTGTGGAGGACCTCGTATAACTCACGAATTGGCAAAAGAATTGGGGTATGACGCAGGTTTTGGAATGAACACCTATGCAGATGATGTAGCCTCATTTGTTGCTCAAGAATTTGTAAAGAGAAATAACTAAATATTTAAATTATGGATAAATCACAAATTAGAGAGGTGATAGCTAAGAGAGCTGCCCTTGAAATAAAGAGTGGAGATGTGGTTAATTTGGGTATAGGTTTGCCTACCCTTGTTCCTAATTATCTTCCCGATAATATTGAGGTGACTTTACAATCGGAGAATGGTTTGCTTGGTATGGGGCCACAACCAGCAGAGGGCGAGGAGGATAAAAACTATATCAATGCTGGTGGGGGATATGTGACCTATACAGAATCAGCCTCTACTTTTCACTCGGCGACAAGTTTCTCTATTATTAGAGGAAGCCATGTTGATGTAACAATTCTAGGGGCACTAGAGGTAGATGAGAAAGGAAACTTAGCAAACTGGATGATACCAGGCAAAAAAACTCCAGGTATGGGAGGTGCTATGGATCTTTTGGTTGGAGCAAATAGAGTGATATTAGCAATGGAGCACACAGCAAAAGGTGCTCATAAGATATTAAAAGAGTGTAAATTGCCATTAACTGCTGCAGGACAGGTTAATATGATTATTACGGAGATGGGGGTTATGGAGATTACCGATAACGGAATTGTTCTAACAGAGATTAATCCTATGTTTACAGTAGAGCAGGTTCAAGAGGCTACGGAGGCTACACTTATTATTTCGGAGAATTTAAAAGATATTAACTTAAATTAATTATATAATGAATTTTGAATTAACTCAAACACAACAACTTTTTAAGCAGATGATTAGTGAGTTTGCTGATAAAGAGGTGAAGCCGTTAGCGGCAGAGGTTGATGATCTAGAGAGATTTCCAATAGAGACTGTTGAGAAGATGGGTAAATTGGGATTGATGGGAATTTATGTACCTAAAAAATATGGTGGAGCAGGAGGCGATTACCTAATGTATAGTATTGCTGTAGAGGAGTTATCGAGAGTATGTGGTACTACAGGTGTTATTTTATCTGCTCATACATCTCTGTGCGTAGCTCCAATTTTATACTTTGGAACGGAGGATCAGAAGCAAAAATATCTTCCAAAACTATCTAGTGGGGAGTGGATTGGTGCTTTTGGTTTAACAGAGCCTAATGCTGGAACTGATGCCTCAGCGCAACAGACTACTGCAGTAGAGGATGGAGATGATTATATTTTGAATGGAAGTAAAATTTTTATTACAAATGCAGAGTATGCCCACGTATATATTGTGTTTGCTATGACAGATAAATCTCAGGGAACAAGAGGAATATCGGCATTTGTTGTTGAGATGGGAACAGAGGGATTCTCTATCGGGAAAAAAGAGCATAAGCTTGGTATAAGGGGCTCTGCTACTTGTGAATTGATTTTTGAAAATTGTCGTATCCCTAAATCTAATCTTTTGGGTAGAGTAGGTGGAGGATTTGGAATAGCAATGAAGACTCTTGATGGTGGTAGAGTTGGTATTGCTTCTCAGGCTTTGGGTATTGCTCAGGGAGCTATGGATGAGACTGTTAAATACACAAAAGAGCGTAAACAGTTTGGACGATCTATCTCTGCTTTTCAGAATACACAGTTTCAGATGGCAGATCTTCAAACAAAGGTAGAGGCTTCTCGTCTTTTAGTTAGGTCTGCAGCGTGGAAACAAGGTGAAGGTCAGTCTTTTTCAAATGATGCAGCTATGGCAAAACTTTTTGCGGCAGAGACGGCTATGGAGGTGACTACTAAGGCGGTACAATTCCACGGAGGATATGGTTATACTCGTGAATATCCAGTTGAGAGAATGATGCGTGATGCAAAGATAACTGAGATTTACGAGGGCACATCTGAGGTGCAAAGAATGGTTATTGCTGCAAAATTATTTAAATAGAAACGTGAAAAATTGATAGATATGAATATAGTTGTTTGTATAAAACAGGTTCCGGATACAACCGAAATAAAGATTAATCCAGAAACGGGAACACTTATTAGAGATGGTGTTCCATCTATTATGAATCCCGATGATAAAGGGGGATTGGAGTTGGCTCTAGAGTTGAAAGATAAGTATAATGCAAATGTTACAGTAATTACAATGGGGCCACCTCAAGCCGATGAGATTTTAAGAGAGGCTTTAGCTATGGGGGCTGATAGAGCTATTTTGCTTACAGATAGAAAGTTTGCTGGAGCTGATACATTGGCAACCTCTTATGCACTATCTGGTGCATTGAGAAAGATCGGTTACGATTTAATTGTAGCTGGTAGACAGGCAATTGATGGTGATACAGCGCAAGTTGGACCTCAAATTGCTGAGCATTTAGATATTCCGCAGGTCTCTTACGTATGTGGATTTGACTTAAAAGATGATAAGTATATTATTAAAAAAGAGACAGAGGAGGGGTATCAATTACTTGAAGTAGAGGCTCCTGCTCTAATAACTGTACTTGCATCTGGGTATAAGGCTCGTTATATGAATGTATCGGGAATAGTAGAGTGTTATAATAAAGAGGTTGAGATTTGGGGGGTAGATAAGATTGAGGTTGAAGAGTCTAATCTTGGATTAAAAGGGTCGCCGACAAAGGTACACAAAGCATTCTCAAAGGGTGTTAAACAGGCAGGAGAGGTGTTTGAGGTTGATGCAGAGGAGGCTGTAGGTATCATTGTGAGTAAGCTAAAAGAGAAATTTATTATTTAATTGCCAAAACTTTAGAAAAATGAATAAAACAGATTATAGAGACGTATATGTTTTTATTGAGCAAAGAGAGGGCGTTGTTCAGCCTGTTGCTCTTGAATTATTAGGCAAAGCTAGAGATTTGGCTGATGATCTTGGAGAGAGAGTGATCGCAATTTTTGCTGGAAATGAGATTGCTTGTCAAGCCAATGAGTTAATTGCTTATGGTGCAGATGAGGTTATTTGTGTTGATGCACCAGAGTTAGAGAACTATTTAACTGAGGAGTATTCACAAGCTATTTATCAGGTAATTACAGCATTTAGACCATCTATTGTTTTAATTGGAGCAACTACAATTGGTAGAGATTTAGGGCCTAGATTATCTGCTAGATTAAAGACTGGTTTGACAGCAGACTGTACTAAATTGGAGATTTCTCCCGAAACAAAGGAGCTTTTAAGTACTCGTCCTGCCTTTGGTGGTAATTTGATGGCTACAATTGTTTGTAAAGAGCATAGGCCACAAATGTCTACTGTTAGACCTGGAGTTATGCAGAGAAGAGATAAAGATGAGAAGAGAAAGGGTAATGTTGTACATTTTGAGGCAAAGTTTGATAACTCTAAGTTTAAGGTGAAATTGCTTGAGAATGTTAAAGAGGATAAGGGAATGATTGATATCACTGAGGCTAAAATATTAATCTCAGGAGGTAGAGGAGTTGGATCAAAAGAGGGATTTGAGAAGTTACAACAGCTTGCAGAGTTGCTTGGAGCCGAGGTATCTGCTTCAAGAGCTATGGTTGATTCAGGTGTTGTAGGTCACGATAGACAAGTGGGACAAACGGGTAAGACAGTTCGTCCAGATCTTTATATTGCTTGTGGTATTTCTGGTGCTATTCAACACTTAGCAGGGATGGAGGAGTCTGATTTTATTGTTGCAATAAATAAAGATAAATATGCCCCTATTTTTGGATTGGCAGATCTTGGTATAGTTGGTGATGTTGGCCAAATTATACCTATGTTAACTGAAAGATTAGCAAAAGTTTTAGAAAAATAACCGATTTTTCTCAAAACTTTCTATATTTGTGAAAATTAAAAAAAAAACTATTAAATTTTTATAATTATGAAGAAAATATTATTAATTGCAGTTGCAGCTTTAACTTTTGCTGCTTGTGGAAATAGTTCAAACAAAGAGGCAAAAGCTCAAACTGAAGATCATGAGTGTACTTCTTGTGGAGGTTGTGAAACTGAGGCTGTAGCTGAGAATGCTACTAAAGCAGAGGCAACTGAGTGTGCAGGTGGTGGATGCGCAGAAGGCGAAAAGGCTGAGACTAAATGTTCAAAGGCTGAAGGCGGATGCTCAGAAGAGGAGAAAGCAAAGTGTGAAAAACACGCTAAAGCTGAGGGTGAATGTAAAGAAGGTGGTTGCGAAGAGCACGCTAAAGCAGGTGAGAAGAAAGAGGCTGCTGCATCTTGTTGCGATAGCAAAGAGTAATTAGTTTTACACAATATTAGAGCTTGAGTCATTTGATTTGAGCTCTTTTTTGTATGATATAATAATGCCCAATGGGTTGATAAAGAATAGTTTGTATGAAAAGGTTGATAAATATTATTTGTATTATAATCTTACTGAATGCTTGTAGCAGTAAAATGGACTCAATAGAGAATGGTCTAGATTATAATGTTACAGAGAGTGGTGTTTGGGAGATTTATAGTGGAGATGGATTAAGAGCATTTGCAGCCGCTGTTAATGGAGATGATTCTGTTGAATTGGATTCTCAGCCAAATCTAAATGCCATACTTATGAGTGATATTGATCTTGAGGGGGAGGAGTGGAACCCTATTGGAGGTGCTGTTTATTATACAGGTGATAATGGAACTACAAGTGTTTTAGGATACTCTGGAGTTTTTGATGGTAATGATAAGGTTGTCAGAGGATTGAAAATAAGCTCTGGGGTGAATACGCCTGGGGCAAATTTTGCTAATGAGTTTCTGGGTTTGTTTGGGTTAATTGGAGATTTAGATGAATTAGGAAAAGGGGTTGTTAAGAACCTTACAATTGAAGAGCCAAGCATATCGGGATATAAAAGAGTAGGTGGTATTTCAGGTGTAAATGCGGGTACAATTGAGAATTGTAGCGTAGAGGAGGGGAGGATATCGGCTAATTCATCTGTGGGTGCTATTGCTGGTGAGAATAACTATTATATTAGAAAATCTACTAGTGCTACTGCTGTTAATACATTTAGCTATGGCGGTGGTATTGCGGGGGTAAATAGAGGATTCATTATTGCGTCTAATAATTGGGGTTTAGTTTATGGGGAGCAAGGAGTTGGTGGAATTGCAAGTGATAATCAAGGTATTATTATTGGGTGTAGTAATACAGGAAATGTAAATAGTGATTCTGGTGCTGGTGGAATAGTGTTTTTTAATGGAAACTCTGTTGGAGATGCAATTATTGCAACAAGTAGCAATAATGGTAGACTCTCTGTGTCTCGCTTGCCAGATAGTAGTAACGTAATTATTGAGGGTGGAGTTGCAGCATTTAATAGTGCCCATATTCTAGGTTGTTATCACGATGGTAGAATATCTGCATCGGGAGGTGCAGTAGGTGATCTTGTAATGGGAGGTGTAGTAGGTATTAATGATGGTGCTATTGCAGCTTGTTATAGCTCTGGTGAGATATTTATCTCTAGTATGCAAAATAACATAGGTGTTGGTAGAGCTATCGGGATAAATAGTAGAGAAGATCTCTCTTTATTGTATTGGGTTACAGAGGGAGAAGAAGTTAACATTGGAGTTGGATTTGGTGCTGATATAACAACCCCAACTCAGGCTGGTGTTCTAAATAAAATCGGTGATAATGAGCCAATTGCGCTAATGAATGCGCAGATATCTCAATATCTAAAAGAGTATAATCAAAAATACTCGAGGGGTATCTCTATTCCATATTTCTATACAGCAGGAAATGAATTTCCAATACTTGTAGAGAGGAACTAGGGCTAAGCGAACTTTCTGAGTTAAAGAGGATACAAAATTTCTTTCAAGGTATAAAATAGAGAGCGGTGAAAAAATATTTTATTCTTCGCAATTATGCGGAGAATAATTCGTATATTTGCAGCATAAATAATGTGATTATGGCAAAATACATATATGAATATAGCTCATGGCCTACATTTACTTGGAACGAAAGCCTTGTGCACTCTCTTCTTTCAGAGGTTAGATTTCTACAAGGACAAGTGTTAGGAAAGATAAAGACTCTGGGTTTTTCTGTACAAGAGCAAACGGCACTTAGTACCATAACAGATGATGTTATCAAGTCATCTGAGATTGAGGGAGAGAAGTTGAATTATGATCAAGTACGCTCCTCGGTGGCTCGTAGATTAGGCATAGAGATTGCTGGATTGGTGGAGTCTGATAGATATGTAGAGGGTGTTGTGGAGATGATGTTGGATGCTACACAAAACTATAAATCTACACTTGATGATGAGAGATTGTTTGGTTGGCATAATGCGCTATTCCCAACTGGAAGGAGTGGGCTTTATAAGATAGAGGTTGCTCAGTATCGTACTGGAGAGATGCAAGTGGTTTCAGGTGCTATGGGCAAAGAGGTTGTGCATTTTCAAGCTCCTTCGCCAGATGTAGTGCCACAAGAGATGGGGTATTTTTTAGAGTGGTTAAATAGTGATAATGTGGTTGATAATGTGCTCAAGTCTGCAATCGCTCACTTTTGGTTTATTGTGATACACCCTTTTGATGATGGTAATGGGCGTATTGCAAGAGCAATATCAGACTTACTGCTAACTCGTTCTGACGATAGCCCACTACGATTTTACTCTCTCTCCGCTCAGATCTTGCAGCAAAAAAAAGAGTATTATGCAGTGCTTCAAAAGGTGCAATATAATGATGCCGACATTACCTCTTGGCTTGTGTGGTATTTGGAGTGTTTCAAGATGGCATTAATGGCTACCGAGACACTATTACAGAAAACCATCTCGAAAGCAGAGTTTTGGGAGCGTCACAAAGATATTACATTCAACCACCGCCAACAACAGATGCTAAACCTATTGATGGGTGATTTTGTTGGCGTGCTAAACACCTCTAAATGGGCTAAAATAACGAAGTGCTCACAAGATACAGCACTGAGAGATATTCAAGACCTAATCGCAAAAGGCATCCTTAGCAAGGATAGCAAGGGTGGGCGTAGTGTTAATTATGAATTGAAGTAAATGGTAGATTTATTCCTATCAAACAGCGTTGCAATCTCCTTAAGCGTATTACTTTCAATGACTTCATCACTCTCTGTATTGCTATTTATTCGTTTTTTTTATTGAGGTAATTCCTTCTCGGAACGTGCGAGCAGAGCCTCTATTATTCGTTTTGTTTTGTCATCTCCTTCTTCTATATCTATAGGTAATTGAAAAATTGGAACATCCATGGGGTAAATATCATTAAAAAGATCATAATCGCGTGATAATTGTATAAATTCTTTGCTTGACCTCGAACTTAAAGCATTGTACAAACAGAGCGCTATTTCATATCTTGACAACTGTGCACTAAGGATTTTTTTATAATCTTTGGATGCATCTCCTGTAAATCTTTTTGTGATTTTCATAGTGTAGAAAAAGTTATTAAAATAGTGCCCAGTATTATGCCCGTATTTTTTGTAAGCTTCATCAGCAGCAGCTTTCATAATTTGATAGCATTGTTTAATGGATAACTTACCTTTATCTTTTGTCGCTTTGTAAAAGACCTCTCTTAATCTATGACTGTTAATTTTATCAATTATTTCTTCTATTTTTTTATATTCTTTTATTTTTTTTATATCATCTGGATTCAAATATGAGGACAAATCATGCTCTAAATTTAAATCTAAATATTGTTTCAAGGTGAAAATAAATAAATACTTATTTGCTAACTCAGATAATTTTTTAAATGCCTTCGATCCTCTCAATGTTCCGTTCTTCACATTAAACTCCATATTCTCTACCTTTCCATTGTGGACTTCGAGCATTTTAAAAAAAGAATCTCTTTCAGAATTTTCTTTATTTTGTTTTTTTGTTTCACTTAGTGATAATAATATTCCCCCAAAGGCAAGTAAACTAAATGCACTTCCTATATATGCGCCAAAATAGCTCCACTCTTCTGGGTCATCAGAAAAGCCATTACACGCAAATTTATAAAAGTATAGACCTGCCATAACAAATACAATAATTTTGCTTATTATAAACAGCAACTTTAGGTAACAATAACTGGTTTTTTTCATTTTTAGTTACTATTCTTGTTTGAGTTTCAATCTCCTTGAACACTACAAAATTATAAAATAAATTTTATATGACCATATATATAAATGTCAGATTTTGAATTACATTCAGTACTCTAACTTTTCTATTACTGTTACTATATACGCTCCAAAATGGTGCCTTGTTGGAGTTGTCACCATCATTGACTTGGAGGTTAAATAGTCTCATAATTCTACAAATGAATGAGCCATTGTGTCACGCGCGTGTTGTTTTCTACTTATGATTGTAACGTTGTTTCTTTTGGAGTGCTTAGTCTTCATTATTTTAAAATAAATAAGGTCGCCCAAGGGAGTAAAACCCTTTTAGACGACCTTTAAATTAGGCAGTTTTAATTACCATTTTGTTACAGAACTATCATAAGTTATAGAGCTCTTTTTAAGAGTTAGGTTATCTACAAATTGATTAATAATTGTAACAATTTTATCCATTGATTCAAAATCTATATATTCACTTTTATCTTGAGGTGTATGTACGTTTTTATCACCTGTGTGGAATCCCATAATTGGTAGTGCAGCGTGTTGGCTGAATGGGATATGGTCAGAGGTGATACCCATTCCGTTTGCCTTAGTGATTTTTAATTCACTATCTTTAATAATCTCATCTGCAATCTTGTTTCCCTCTTTGAATGTTCCTAAGCCAAACATAAGTAGAGCGTTATCTTTTGCTCTTGGAAGAGAGCCAATCATATCTATATTTATAGCCAATACAGGTTTTCCGTAATTTTCAAATAGATCAAGATTTTGTGCTAAATATTTTGCTCCAACTAAGCCACACTCTTCTGCACCAAAAAATACAAAGGCAATTGAACGTTTCATTTTATTCTGAACCTTTGAGTAGTGCTCTGCCATTGCTAAAAGAGCTGCACAACCAGATGCGTTATCATTAGCTCCATTAAAGATTTGAGGTTTTAGTGATGGGGTACCAACGTTACCGTAGTAGTAGCCAGTTTTAACGTGGTCGTAATGTGCTCCTACAATAATAATCTCATCCTTAAGTTTAGGATCGCTTCCCTCAATAATTCCTATTATATTGTTTGTGCTCTTTATGTCGCGAATAATCTCTAAATTGGTTGTAAGAGGTGCGTTGCTCTCAATCATAACCTTTTGAGGCTCATTTACCCACTCTTTTTCTAGTTGTTCAATACTTTTTGATGTTCCTGCAAGTATCTTATTTGCGGCAGGGCGGGTTACACATATAACAGGTATGTCACATTGAGGTTGCCACATCTCTGTACTCTCTAAAAGTTGCCAACGATCTCTCTCTCCGTGTACTAATATAACACCTACTGCTCCTCGCTTTATGGCCTCTTGAACCTTTGCGTAGTCTGTACAATGATCGTTGTATGCTGTTAATTCAGATGGAACCTCTCTAAGAATCATTGCCCACTTTCCGTTTAGATCAACCCCCTCAAAATCATTGCGATTATGTTCACCAAAGGCATCAATTCCGTATCCAGCAAATACCACATTGGCACTAGCTCCACCCGATGCTGAGTAAACTGTTGGGTAGTACTCTTTGCCCCAAGTTAGAGTTGTGTTTCCTGATATTAATATAGATCTGTCGGGAGCTGAGTGTTTATCCTTTAATGCAAATGAAAAACGCTGCTGTCCATCGTGACCCCACAGAGTTACTCCTGGAATAGAGCTAAGTTTGTCGAGAATATAATTTGTAGCTAAACTATCTCCACTGCTATGAGGGTATCTTCCTGCAAATTTATCGCTAGCTAACGTTGTAACATGCTCAACTATAGAGTTGTATTGTTTGCTTTTTTCATCAGCAGTGGCATCTATACTCCCGATAAGAGGCAATATTATTGCTAAAAATTTTGCTTTGTTCATTAGTGTCTATTTTTTATATGTTAAGTGCTCGCAAATGTATATATTAAAATTGAAAATTGCTACTTTTGCCTTTTGTAATCAATATTTGTCGCGATATGAAAAAAAATACTTTTTTGTTTCTACTTTTTGCTCTGTTTTTTGCTGCTTGTGATTCTGTAAAAGAGTTGCCAGAGGGGGCAAAGGAGCAACTAATTCTCCCTTTGAGGATTGTTGGAGGTGTAGAGTTGAATTATCTTTTGGATTATGTTTCAACGTGGAGAGAGGCAGACTCTATAACAAGTGAGCATCTAGAGGTGGAGGCAAATAGTGGAAATTGGAGTGAGTTTAAAGTGTCGGCTCCAGATTCACTTTATGTTGCTACACTTAAGATTTGGAGAGGTGGTAGAGATACATCTGTTGTGGTTCTAAATGGGGAGAGAGATAAAGATTTATTGATTTATAGTACTGGTTGTGATTCAGATGTAATTGATATCTATACAAGCGAAAGTTCAATGGATCTGTTGGCTATGTGGCAGAATGAGCAAATATCTGATTTAGATGTAAATAGAGGTATTAATGGTGTTGTGAATATTAAAATTCCTAGTGCAGCTAAAGAGTGTAAACGCTCTTGGATTAGAGTTTTTGGGGCAAACTCAAAAGGTAGATCTAATGACCTGTTAATTCCTTTGGAGTATGGCAAACCAATAGAGGATGTATCGCTTTTAAATAGATTTGATAGGCATAAGCAGGTAATGTATTCGGTTTTTGTGGATAGATTTTATAATGGTGTAACTGAGAATGATGAGCCTTTGAATGATCCAGAGGTTATGCCAGAGGTTGATTTTCAGGGGGGAGATATTAAAGGTATAACTAAGAAGATTAAAGAGGGATTCTTTAAGGATTTAGGGATAAATACTATAATCATAACTCCTATATCGGAGAATCCAAGGGGTGCTTGGAGCTTTATTCCCACTCCCGCAACTCGTTTCTCTGGTTATCACGGTTATTGGCCTCTATATATGACCAGAGTAGATGACAGATTTGGAACAGAAGAGGAGCTAAAAGAGCTATTAGATATTGCTCATAAAAATGATATGAATGTAATTTTGGATTATGTAGCTCACCATTTGCATATAGATTCACCAACATTAAAAGAGAATCCAGATTGGATAACTGATTTTATCTTGCCTGATGGACGAGAGAATCTTAGGCTCTGGGATGAGCACCGTTTAACTACGTGGTTTGATAGGCATATTCCTACATTAGACTTAGATAGAGAGGAGGTGCGAGATGCTATGACAGATTCAGCGCTGTTCTGGGTTGCAAATTATGATTTTGATGGCTTTAGACACGATGCTTGTAAGCAGATTCCTGAGAGTTATTGGAGAATGCTTACCAGTAAAATAAAGGATCAGCATCCCGATAAAAATTTCTGGCAGATAGGGGAAACTTATGGTTCTCACCAATTAGTTAGCTCTTATATCAAAAGTGGAATGATAGATGCTCAGTTTGATTTTAATGTCTTTGAATCAGCGTTAAATGTTTTTGCTCAGAGATATTCTATGCAGTTTTTAATCAATAATTTAAATGCGTCTGATGCGGAGTTTGGTTCTCACCATACAATGGGAATGGTTACTGGTAATCACGATAAAATACGCTTTACAACAGTTGCAGATGGTATGGTTCCAAGTTTAGAGGGGAATGTGCTGCAAGGTTGGGTATTTGAAGATGAAGTAAAGGATACAATAAGTTATGATAGATTAGCGCTTATGTATGCTTTTATTTCAACAGTTCCAGGAGTCCCTTGTATTTTCCAAGGTGATGAGCACGGAAAGCCAGGAGGTGATGATCCCGATAATCGCCGTATGATGCAGTTTGAATCGTATAATTCTAAAGAGGTAGAACTTAAAGATAAGGTGAAAAAACTTCTGTATCTGCGCCAAAATAGTATGTCACTCCTTTATGGTGATCTAATTACTCTATACTCAGACCACTTTACTTGGGTATATGCAAGAATCTATATGGGTGAACTTGTGGTAGTTGGAATGAATACTTATGGTAGCGATAAAGAAATATCTGTAAAGTTGCCTAAAGGTTTAGAGATTAATGGAACAGCTAAAGGTAGTTTTGGCTCTAATTTTAAGTTAGATAAAGAGGGTAGGGAGCTTACGCTTTCTCTACCAAAGAATGGGTTTAATATTATAGAGATTAATTAATAAGATGCTGAATAATATATTATTTGCAGCTCTAGGTGGAGCTGTTGGGAGTGCCTTAAGGATGGGAATATCTCTCTTATTTGCAGGGATTAACCCCTTTGCTACATTGATTGTTAATGTTATGGGCTCTTTTGCAATAGGAGTTGCTGTTGCAAATATAAAACCCAGTGCACTCTATTATTTTGTTATTATTGGGCTTTGTGGCGGATTTACAACATTCTCTACATTCTCTTTAGAGGTTTTGAGGCTACTAAAGAGTGGTAATATTTTGTATGGTATTAGTTATATTCTATTAAGTGTAATACTATGTGTTGTGGCTGTTGCTATCGGGAGTAAAATAGCAATTGGCTCTTCGTCACTCTAATTCTATTGTTCGTCAGAAAAGAATTGTGTTTTATAAATGTGTTGAATATTTTTATCGCAAATAAAATACAATAATAATGAAGAAGTCTATACTTTTATTATCATCAATAATATTATTTGCAGGATGTAATACGCTCTTTACAAGCAATGCTTCTACTGATCAAGAGCAACCGATTGTACCATTAAGAATTAACACAGAAGAGAAAGTAACCCTCTTAACAGACTTTCTACCTGCTTGGACTAGCGCAGATTCAATAACAAGTGAGAAATTGGAGATTCAATCAGAAAAAGATGATTGGAGTGAGTTTTTGATCTCAATTCCAGAACAATTTCTTGTGAATACATTTCAAGCTTGGAGGGAGGGCAAATCTACAACCATTGTGACTTTAAGTGGAGAGAGAAGAGGTAATTTATGGATTTATAGTAAAGGGGGCTCTAAAGATAAGGTACAGATCTATAGGAATAGTAGTTCAATAGAGTTATTGGCAATGTGGCAAAATAATAAAATTGATCAATCAGATGTGAATATAGAGTCTGATAATCTAGTAAATATAAATATTCCCAAAGAGGCTAAAAAACTAAAACGCTCTTGGTTAAGAGTTTACGGCGCAGATGAGTTTGGGAGATCAAATGATCTATTAATCCCTCTGGAATATGGTAAAATTGTGGAGAGTGCAAAGCAATTAGATAGGTTTGATAGGCAGAAACAGGTGATGTATTCACTTATGATTGACAGGTTTATGAATGGAAACCCCAATAATGATGCTCCATTAAATGATCCTGAGGTGATATTTGAGGTTGATTACCAAGGTGGAGATATTAAGGGGATAACAAAGAAGATAGAGGATGGATTTTTTAAAGACCTTGGAATAAATACAATATGGATCTCGCCCATTACGCAGAACCCTAGAGATGCTTGGGGGCTGAATGAAAATCCTAGAACTAAATTCTCTGGATATCACGGTTATTGGCCAATCTATATGACTCAGATCGACGACCGTTTTGGTAGTGATGCAGAACTTAAAGAGATGCTTGATGTTGCCCATAAAAATGATATGAATGTAGTTTTAGATTATGTTGCAAATCATTTACACATAAACTCTCCAGTTTTAAAAGCAAATCCAGATTGGATTACAGAATTGATGTTGCCAGACGGTAGAGAAAATATACATCTTTGGGATGAACAGCGATTAACCACGTGGTTTGATAAGCATATTCCCACTTTAGATTTAGAGAGAGAAGAGGTGCGTGAGGTTATGACAGATTCGGCAATGTTTTGGATTGCTAACTATGATTTTGATGGTTTTAGACACGATGCCTGCAAACATATTCCAGAGAGTTATTGGAGACTTTTAACATCTAAAATTAAGAGCAATTATCCCCATAAAAATATATGGCAGATAGGGGAGACCTATGGTTCTAATGAGTTAGTAGGTTCTTATATTCAGAGTGGTATGATTGATGCGCAGTTTGATTTCAGTGTTTATCATACAGCACTTGATGTTCTAGGTTATGGAGGCTCAATGGAAAGAATTGCAAATGCAGTTGCAGATTCAGAGTCGGCATTTGGTTCTCACCATACAATGGGAAATATCACTGGTAATCACGATAAAAGCCGTTTTATCTCAATTGCAGGAGGAGATTTAACCATAGAGGAGGATCATAAAATTGCAGGTATGACACGAGAAGTGGTTGTTGGAGATAGTGTTGCCTATGACAGGTTAGGACTTATGAATCTATTAATTGCAACAATTCCTGGAGTACCTTGTATTTATCAAGGAGATGAATATGGTGAACCAGGTGGTAATGATCCTGATAATCGCCGTATGATGCGTTTTGATTCTTATATTGCTAAAGAACAAGAGCTTAGAGATAGGGTTAGCCAGTTTATGCAGTTGCGTCAAAGTAGTATGCCTCTGCTCTATGGAGATCTAAAAACGCTCTATTTAGATGATGATTGTTGGATCTTTTTGAGAGTTTATATGGGTAAATCTGTTATTGTGGCAATGAATATTGGAGATGAGTCAAAAGAGATTTCAGTAAATACTCCCGATGAATTTATCTCTAGTTCGGATAAATTTGAACCACTGTTAAGTTATAAATCAGAGGTTAAACTAATAGAGAGTGATAATAAAATAGTTTTTAAAATTCTTAAAAATGGCTTTGTGTTAATTTAATTAGAATTAACCTGGCGTTGTTAAATTTTTATTGATTTTTTTTAATTATTTCAATTTATAATATTTGCTTATTAATATAACCTTTTTACTATTTTTTATCGCGATAAAAATTGCAAAAAAATATATTTTTTAATTGCTAAGTAACAAATTGTAATGTGCTCTCCACTTGTTGCTAAAGTGAGCTATTATGATTTTTCAAGATTTTATTTTTTCTTTGCGATAGCACAATTAAAAATTTAATAGAATAATGAAACTATCGTACCAGAGCGGAATTTCAACTATTCCGCTAAAAGGAGAGACCATTGGTCAAAATTTAAGAAGAACAGTGGAGATGTTTCCAGATAGAGAGGCGTTAATTTCTCCATATCAGAACTACAGAGCTACATATAAAGAGTTCTTATTTCAAGTAGAAGAGGTTGCAAAGGCTTTAATGGCGCAAGGAATTGAGAGGGGTGATAGAGTTGGGATTTGGTCACCTAATAGATACGAATGGGTGATAATGCAGTACGCAACGGCACTGGCTGGTGCAATTATGGTTAATATAAATCCAGGATACAAAACTCACGGATTAAAGTTTGCTTTGGAAGATAGTGGTGTAAAGTTGCTTATTGCATCCTCTCATTTTAGAAAAACAGACTATGTGGCAATGCTAGATGAGATTGCTCCCGTATGTGAATATCCTAAACAGACATTTATTATTGAGAATGATTGGAGTAGATTTGTGGAGAGTGGTAAGGTAATAAATAATGAGTTACTATATGAAAGAGAGGCCTCATTACAGTTTGATGATCCTATTAATATCCAATATACATCAGGAACAACAGGACTACCAAAGGGGGCAACACTTTCTCACCATAATATATTGAATAATGGATTCTTTATTGGTGAGAGATTAAAATATACAGAGAATGATATAGTTTGCCTACCTGTTCCGTTTTATCACTGTTTTGGAATGGTTCTAGGCAATTTGGCAATTACTTCTCACGGAGCTTGTATTGTAATTTCTGGTGAGGCATTTGAGCCTGAGGTTGTATTGCAAGTGGTTGAACAAGAGAAATGTACCTCTCTATATGGAGTTCCAACAATGTTTATTGCTGAGTTAGAGGTTCCAAATTTTGAAAAATATGATTTATCCTCTCTACGTACAGGTATTATGGCTGGCGCGTCGTGCCCAATTGATACTATGCGTAAGGTACAATCATTAATGAATATTAACGAGATTTGTGTATGTTATGGAATGACAGAAACATCGCCTGTATCTACTCAGAGTAGTCCCGATGATCCATTGGAATTAAGGGTATCTACAGTAGGAACAGTGCATCCTCACGTTGAGATAAAAATTGTAGATCCTAAGACAGGTGATATTGTGCCAAGAGGAGAAAAGGGGGAGTTTTGTACTCGTGGATACTCTGTAATGTTAGGTTACTGGAATAACCCAGAGGAGACAAAAAATATGATTGATGAGAAGAGGTGGTTGCATACAGGTGATTTAGCGGTAATGGATGAGAACGGATATGTAAGTATTGTTGGTAGAATAAAAGATGTAATCATAAGAGGCGGTGAAAATATATCTCCTAAGGAGATTGAAGATTTCTTAATGGAGCACGAGTTAGTATCTGATGTACAGGTGATTGGAGTTAGTAGTGAGCGCTATGGTGAGGAGGTTATGGCTTGGGTAAAACCTAAATTAGGTGCGGAGCTAACAGATGATGATTTAATGGAGTACTGTAAAGGTAAAATATCTACATTTAAGACCCCTAAATATTGGAAATTTACAGATTCATTCCCTATGACTGTTACAGGTAAGATTAGAAAAGTTGAGATGAGAGAGATATCTGAGAAGGAATTGAAGGAGAGGAGATCTTAGAGGTACCTTAGTAATCACCATGTTTTTTAATAATAGAGGCTGTCTCGATTCAAATTTAATTGAATTAGAGACAGCCTCTGTTATATTATTTAATCTTTGTTAGTTGCCTACTTACACCAAGCCTTTCCTACTGGTAAAATAATTCTACCATAAGATTTATTAAGAAGTGCAGCGCCAGCTCCGTAGAAGCTTAATAATGAGATGATGATTTCGCTATATGCCGCAATTGTGTGCCAAAAGTGACCTGCGCCAAGTGTATCTAATGCTAGTGATAGTAAAAGTACGTCAATTAGAATCATTAGTACTGACAGCAGAGTTGTAAGTCTAAATGCAGCTATTGTTACAAATACTGAGAATATAAAGTATCCTAAAAAGGCAAAACCTAACTGTTTGATGTCGGCAGTTTGAGCAAACCATTCTCCAAAAACGCCACCTTTAATCATCCAAGTAGATGAAACTCCTAACCAGAATAGACCATAACCACAAAAAGCGATTGATCCAAAAAGATTATTATGCTTAAAATCAAAGAATCCAGCAATTAATTGAGCTATAGCTCCTAAGAAAATCGCCCAAGGAATAACTAATGATGTGCCATCTGTTAAACCTAATTTTTGTGATGCAGCAACAAGTGTCACCATTGCTAAACCTGTTAAACCTAATGCAGTTGGATCTGCAACTTCAATTTTTACGTGTTTTGTCTCCATTAATGTTAATTTGTTTTAAAAAATTCAATCCGCAAAAATAGTCTAAAAAAATGATAATAAAAGATAAAATTAAAAATATAGTAAAATAGATATAAGTGTATGTTATTGTGATTTTTTGATTAAGTTTGTAATATGAACAAAGCATTAAAACCCTACATAGCCGCAATCACGGCAATATTATCTTGGGCTACTGTTGCAACTGCTTTTAAGATGGCTCTTGCTCAGATGAGTTGGTTCTCGCTCTTAACAGTTTCAGTAACCACTGCCGCTCTGTTTCTATTGGTAATTGCTCTTTTTTCTAAGAAATTGCCTTTGATTTTAGAATTTAGTAAAAGGGAGATATGTAATTCAGTATTTATCGGGATAATAAACCCACTCATTTACTACACAATTCTCTTTATTGCATATGATCTTTTGCCTGCGCAATTGGCTCTGCCTCTGAACTATACGTGGCCAATAATGTTTCTGATTATCTTCTCGATAAATAGAAGGCAGATGCCAAAATTGTTTCAGATTTTAGGGATGGTTCTCTCTTTTAGTGGGATTCTATTTGTGTCATCTTATGGTGGGGGTGGCTCTTCTGTCTCAATCTCATTGATTGGAATTGTATTGGCTCTGTTTAGCGCTGTTGTTTGGGCTACGCACTGGATGTTAAATGTAAATAGTAAGACCGATGGAGTGTTGAGTTTGCTAATGGGTTTTGGGGTCTCTGCTGTTGTGCTTAATATTATCGCGATAATTATAAATGAGAACCCTTATGGAGCTGGGTTGGAATATGCAGTATATTCTGGTCTTTTTGAGATGGGGATTCCATTTGTTTGTTGGCAGTATGCATTGAGAAATAGTGAGAAGAAATCTTTGATTAATCAGATGAGCTATTTGGCTCCAGTATTATCTTTGGTTTTGATAAATTTCTATTTGGGAGAAGAACTTAAACATACAACTGTAATTGGAGCAGGATTGATTATCGCTGGAATTATGGTGAGTAGTAGAAATAATAAAAAATAAATAATAAAAGATATGGAGAAAGCATTGAATTTTTTGAAAGAGTATAAGGATGTTGCCTTTGCTACGGTAGAGGAGAATAGACCTAAAATTAGGGTATTTCAAATTATGTATCAAGATGGAGCAGAGCTATATTTTGCAACTGCGCCCCATAAAGAGGTTTATAGGCAGCTAAAATCTAATCCAGCTATTGAGTTATTGGGAATGGGTGGTAATATATCTGTTCGTATTGTTGGAGATGCAAAATTTGATGTTGCAGATGAGATTGGCAAGATGATATATGAGACCAACCCAGTGCTTCCTCGTTTATATAAGAGTTATACAGATTTGGTCTATTTTAGGGTGGCTGTCTCTCAGGTAAATTATTATGACCTCACCCCAGATCCACCTCTTTTTGAGTCTTTTAACCTATAGTTCATTTTAGAAAAACTTTTAACCATATGAGAAAACTTATCTTACACTCAACTAATGCAGCTATAGTATTAGGCTGCTCGGTAAGTTGCGCCACCGATAGTGATAAATTGGAGAGACCTAATGTAATTGTAATTTTAGCTGATGATTTGGGATATGGCGATATGGGAGCCTATGGAAGTACCCATATTAAGACTCCTAATTTAGATTTTTTGGCAAATAATGGAGTTAAATTTACAGATGGCCACTCAACTTCAGCTACCTCTACACCAAGTCGTTATGGCCTCTTTACAGGTATCTATCCTTGGAGAAATAAAGATGCGAGAATATTGGCAGGCGATGCTCCACTTTTGATTGGAGAGGATCAGTTTACAATGCCAAAGATGTTTCAGAATGCGGGATATACTACAGGTGCAATTGGTAAATGGCATCTAGGAATGGGGCGTGGTAATGTTAATTGGAATGAGACTGTTAAGCCTGGTGCAAACGAGATTGGTTTTGATTATTCTTGTCTAATTGCAGCTACAAATGATAGAGTGCCAACAGTTTATGTGGAGAATGGAGATGTTGTTGGTTTGGATACTTTAGATCCAATATTTGTTAGTTATAAAGAGAATTTTGAGGGAGAACCTACAGCTCTTACTCATCCCGATATGTTAACGATGGAGTGGGACCACGGCCATAACAACTCTATTGTAAATGGTATTCCTAGGATCGGATTTATGAAAGGAGGGGAGAAGGCTAGGTGGGTTGATGAGGATATGGCTGACTATTTTGTGGGAAAAGTAAGAGATTTTATCGCGATAAATAAAAAAGAGCCATTTTTCCTCTATTTTGGTCTACATCAACCGCACGTGCCACGTGCTCCTCACTCTAGATTTGTTGGAAAAACAGAGCTAGGGCCAAGAGGTGATGCAATTGTAGAAGCTGATTGGTGTGTAGGCGAATTGATAAAAGAGCTTGAAAAACAGGGTATTTTAGAGAACACACTTATAGTTTTCTCTAGTGATAATGGGCCAGTTATGAATGATGGATATAAGGATAATGCGTGGGAGCTTTTAGGAGATCATAAACCAGCTGGCGAGTTAAGAGGGGGGAAGTATAGTTTATATGAGGCTGGAACAAGAGTCCCTTTTATGGTATATTGGAAGGGGCAAATTATGCCTGTTACCTCACCTGCGCTAGTGTCACAGATGGATCTGCTTGCATCTTTTGCAGAGTTAATCGATCAAGAGGTTCCACAAGGATTAGATTCTCAGAATCATTTAGATGTATTTACAGGTAAAAGTGAGGTTGGACGAGAGAATTATGTTATGCAGGCATTTAATCGTTTAGCCTATAGGAGAGCCAATTATGCGCTTATCCCTCCATATAAAGGTGCAAAGTTTAGCACAACAGGAAATGAGATGGGTATAGAGAGTGATTATGCACTCTATGACTTAAGCAATGATATAGGGCAACGAAAAAATCTAGCTCTAACTGAGCCAGAGCGTGTGGAGGAGTTGAAGTTGGAGTTTTTGGAGATTACGGGGAGTTTGGATTGAGTTGGTCTATTTTGATATTTAGTTTTTGCCGTTATCGGCAAAAAATATAAACTACCAACACGCTGAACGTACCCAAAAAAAAGAGAGAGGCAATCCCTCTCTCTCTTTGTATATCATCAAATATTATAGTAACTATTACCAGCCTAAAACATATCCAAACACAAGCGGAGCAACAATTGTCGCGTCCGATTCAATGATGAATTTAGGCGTAGTTGCCTCTAATTTACCCCAAGTGATCTTCTCATTTGGAACAGCTCCAGAGTATGAGCCGTAAGATGTTGTAGAGTCTGAAATTTGGCAGAAATATTTCCAAAGAGGAATATCGTGCCACTCTAAATCTTGTGCCATCATTGGAACAACGCAAATAGGGAAGTCGCCTGCAATTCCACCGCCAATCTGGAAGAATCCAACTCCTTTACCAGCAGAATTTGCTCTATACCATTCAGTTAAGAAGATCATTGTTTCAATACCATTCTTTACTAAACTAGGCTCAAATTCACCTCTAATACAGTGTGCTGCAAAGATGTTACTTGTAGTACAATCCTCCCAACCTGGAACTAAAATTGGAATATTCTTTTCGCAAGCTGCTAATACCCAACTATCTTTAGGGTCAATCTCATAATATTGTTCTAACTTTCCGCTTCTAATCATTCTGTAAATGAACTCATAAGGGAAACATCTCTCTCCCTTATCTGCAGCCTCTTGCCAAACCTCTACTAGGTGATCTTCTAGTCTTCTAAAAGCCTCCTCTTCTGGAATACAAGTATCAGTTACGCGATTAAGGTGTTGAGACAGTAGCTCTTCCTCTTGCTCAGGAGTTAAATCTCTATAATTAGGGATTCTTTTGTAGTGGCTATGTGCCACTAGGTTCATAATATCCTCCTCTAAGTTGTTAGCAGAACAAGAGACAATATGTATTTTATCTTGGCGAATCATCTCTGCTAATGATAGTCCAAGCTCAGCGGTACTCATTGCGCCTGCCATAGCAAGTAACATTTTTCCGCCATCTTTTAATTGTTCATCATATCCTTTTGCTGCATCAACTAGAGCCGCCGAATTAAAATGACGGTAATGATGCGTAATAAATTGAGAAATAGGTCCTTTACTCATAATCTGTATATATAAAATTATTTTGACCGCAAAGATACATATTCTTATTTCTTTATCTCACATTTTTATGCTAATTTTGCGTGTTAAAATAGAAATCAGTTCAAAAAACCAAGATTATGATAACTCAAAAGGATATTAAGGCATTTGAAAACATAGAGACACCATTTTATTTCTATGATATGGAATTACTAAATAAAACCCTTGATATTTATAAATCTTATCTCAACAAATATAACTACACAGCTCACTACGCATTAAAAGCAAATGCAAATCCAAAAATCTTACAAATAATTAAAGATAAAGGATTTGGAGCGGATTGTGTGAGTGGAAACGAGGTTGCATTAGCTGTAAAAAGTGGTTTTAACCCAGAGCATATTGTTTATGCAGGGGTAGGAAAATCAGATAAAGAGATAAAAACAGCACTTAAATCGGGAATCTTTAGCTTTAACTGTGAATCAATACCAGAGATTGAAATTATAGATCAATTAGCAGGTGAAATGGAAAAAGAGGCTAAGATTGCTTTAAGGATTAATCCCGATATAGATGCACATACTCATAAATATATCTCAACAGGCAGAAAAGAGGATAAATTTGGAATCAGCCCTTGGATGTTTGAATCGGTTGCAAAGGTGCTATCAGATTGTAAAAATGTTGAGTTAATTGGGTTGCATTTTCACGTAGGATCACAAATCTTAGATTTAAATGTATTCAAATTACTTTGTCATAGAATTGAAGAGATTCAACAATGGTTTATCCAAAGAGGTATTACTATTAAAAACTTAAATCTTGGTGGAGGTTTGGGAATTGATTATGCAAATCCAAATGAGAATCCAATTACCAATTTTGAGGAGTACTTTAAGATTATAAATGAGAATCTAATTGTTAGAGAGGGGCAGAGGGTTCATTTTGAACCAGGTAGAGCATTGGTTGCACAATCGGGACACTTAATATCGAGAGTCTTATATGTAAAAAAAGGGCAACGCAAGAAGTTTGCGATTTTAGATGCTGGAATGAATGATCTAATTAGACCAGCTCTTTACCAAGCTAACCACAATATAGAGAATCTAACATCAAAGGGTAGAGCAATGCGTTATGAGGTTGTTGGTCCAGTTTGTGAATCAAGTGATAAGTTTGGAAAGAATATCTTGTTACCTCAAACAGAAAGAGGAGATATAATTGCTCTTCATTCTGCAGGTGCCTATGGTCAAGTAATGGCTATGGAGTATAATCAAAGAGATATTGCAAAGGCATATTATTCAGATGAAATTTAAACGTAAATAATAGAAAATAAATAAAGTAAAGATATATGTTTGAAAATTTAATTGATAGGTTAGAAGGCTCTTTTAAGTTATTAAAAGGAGAAGGAAAGATTACAGAGATTAATGTAGCAGAGACACTTAGAGATGTTAGAAAGGCTCTTTTAGATGCTGACGTTAGTTATAAGGTTGCTAAGAAATTCTGTGATGATGTAAAAGAGATAGCACTTGGTCAAGACGTTCTTAAGGCGGTTAAGCCAGGTCAAATGATGGTTAAAATAGTTCACGACCAATTAACGCAATTAATGGGTAGTGAGGCTGTAGATATTAATATTACAGGAGAGCCTGGAGTTGTGCTTATATCGGGATTACAAGGATCTGGTAAAACAACATTCTCGGGTAAACTTGCTCTTAATTGTAAAACAAAAAGAAATAAGAAGGTTCTATTAGTTGCAGGTGACGTTTATAGACCAGCTGCGATTGATCAGTTAAAGATTCTAGGTGAGCAGATTGGAGTTACAGTATATACAGAGGAGGGGGCAAAAGATCCTGTTCAGATTGCAAAGAACGCTATTGAGTTTGCAAAAACAGAGAAGTATTCATTAGTGATTGTGGATACTGCGGGTCGTCTTGCTGTTGATGAGGAGATGATGGATGAGATTGCGGCTATCAAAAAGGCTGTTAATCCTACTGAAATTCTATTTGTGGTAGACTCTATGACAGGTCAAGATGCTGTTGAGACTGCTAAAGCATTCAATGATAGATTAGATTTTGACGGAGTAGTTCTTACAAAGTTAGATGGTGATACTAGAGGTGGTGCTGCTTTATCAATTAAATCAGTTGTAAATAAGCCTATTAAGTTTGCTAGTATGGGTGAGAAGATGGATGCACTAGATGTATTCCATCCAAAGCGTATTGCAGATCGTATTTTAGGTATGGGAGACGTTGTTTCCCTAGTAGAGAGAGCTCAAGAGCAGTTTGACGAAGAGCAAGCTAGAAAATTACAGAAGAAGCTTGTTAAGGATCAATTTACGCTAGAAGACTTCTATGATCAAATTCAGCAGATAAAGAAGATGGGTAATATTAAAGATTTAGCATCTATGTTACCAGGAGTAGGTAAGGCCTTAAGAGATGTTGATTTTGATAACTCTTCATTTAAAGGTGTAGAGGCAATCATCTTATCTATGACAAAAGATGAAAAAACTAATCCGCAAATTATAAACGGAAGTAGAAGAAAGAGAATTGCTGAGGGTAGTGGAACTTCAATTCCAGAGGTTAATAGGCTTCTAAAGCAATTTGAAGATACTAAACGAATGATGAAACACGTTGCTGGAGGTGGCGCTAAGAACGCTATGAAAGCTATGAAAAATATGAAGAGAAGATAATTAATTTAATTTTTACGCTATGACACCTATATATTTAGATGGAAAATCACTCTCTGAAAAGATTAAAACAGAGATTGCGGAGCTCGTAAAAGAGAGAGTTGCGCAGGGTAAGAAGCAGCCGCATCTTGCAGCTATACTTGTTGGAAACGATGGTGCAAGCCAAACATACGTTGGCCATAAAGAGCGTGCTTGTGAGCAGGTTGGATTCAAATCAACTTTAGTTAGGTTAGAGGATACCGTATCTCAAGAGGAATTAATAAAAGTTATCCAAGAGATAAATGATAATGAGGATATTGATGGCCTTATTGTTCAATTACCTCTACCAAAGCATATAGATGAGAACAAAATTATCGAGACTATCTCTCCCGATAAAGATGTAGATGGTTTTCATCCATACAATGTTGGTAAAATGATGTTAGGCTTACCTACGTTCTTGCCAGCAACACCTTTTGGAATTATGAAGCTTCTTGAGGCTTATGATATCCAAACAAAGGGCAAACATTGTGTAGTCTTGGGTAGAAGTAACATTGTAGGTCGCCCAATGTCAAATCTATTATCTGCAAAGAGTAAATATGCAGATTGTACAGTAACAGTTTGTCATAGCCGTACTCCCGATATTACATACCACACACTACAAGCAGATATTATTATCGCTGCAATTGGGCAGCCAGACTTTTTAAAAGCAGAGATGGTTAAAGAGGGGGCAATTGTAATAGATGTTGGTATCACTCGTATTCCAGATGAGACCAAAAAGAGTGGATTCAGATTAACAGGAGATGTAGATTTTGCAGCAGTTGCTCCAAAATGTTCATACATTACACCTGTACCTGGTGGGGTAGGACCTATGACAATTGTTTCATTACTATTAAATACACTTGATGCTGCAAAATAGATAGAGTTACTTTGATAATATATTTACCTCCAAAAGTATTTGTATAGCTTTTGGAGGTTTTTTATTTATATTTTATTGAAAAAAGAATTAGATTAGAATTATTATTATTTGTATTTTGGAAATAAAATTATAACTTTAATGTCATAAACCTAAACTAATACCTTTCTATATGATATTAATAAAGAGAGTTATCAACTTTTATATTGATGGATTCAAGAGTATGACCGTAGGAAAAACTCTTTGGCTAATAATTCTTATCAAATTAGCAATAATGTTTCTTGTTCTAAGACTATTCTTTTTTCAACCAGTTCTAAGTGAATATGATACAAAGGAGGATAAAGCCAACAGGGTTATCGAAAACCTAACAAAATCAATAGATTAAATAATCACCTAAAACTTTAAATTATGATTACACTAGCTAGTTTAGTAGAGGCCTCTAGGCTGCAATTTGCAATGACAGCTATGTTTCACTGGATCTTTGTCCCACTCACATTGGGACTAGGCTTTATTATGGCCTTTATGGAGACAAAATATTATAGAACTGGTGACGAATTTTGGAAAAAAGCAACAAAATTCTGGGGAAGAATATTTGCAATAAACTTTGCCGTTGGTGTTGCAACGGGAATTATCTTAGAGTTTGAGTTTGGTACAAATTGGAGTAATTACTCTTGGTTTGTAGGAGATATTTTTGGCGCCCCTTTGGCTATTGAGGGGATGCTTGCATTCTTTATGGAGAGCACATTCTTTGCGGTTATGTATTTTGGATGGGAAAAAGTATCAAAACGCTTTCACTTAACTGCAACTTGGCTAACCGCAATCGGGGCAAATATATCTGCTTTATGGATACTTGTAGCCAACTCTTGGATGCAATACCCAGTAGGAATGAAGTTTAATCCCGATACAGCAAGGAGTGAGATGGTAAACTTTTGGGAGGTAGCACTCTCTCCTGTAGCGCTTAATAAAATATCGCATACAATCACAAATGCCTTTGTATTAGCAGCAGTAGTTGTTATAGGCATCTCTGCGTGGTATTTGTTAAAGAAAAGAGAGCAAAAGTTCTCTTATGCAAGTATGAAAATAGCAGCTGTATTTGGTTTAGTGTCTGTTATTTTACTCGCTACAACAGGAGATAAATCTGCTGTTTTGGTTGCAAAAACGCAACCTATGAAATTAGCTGCACTTGAAGGATTATACGATGGTGAATATGGTAGTGATCTAACTGCGTTTGGAATTCTTGACCCTAATAAAAAATATAACGATGGAGAGTCTCCATTTCTATTTAATATAGATATACCAGAGGGGTTATCTCTACTTACAGATAGAAAAACGGGAACTTTTGTGCCAGGAATTAATGATATTATAAAGGGGGGCTATTGTTATAAAGACATTAACGGAGCCGAACATACTGCCATTTCATTTGAAGAGAAAGTAGCAAAAGGCCAATTGGCAATTGAGGCACTAAAAGATTATCAAAATGCTAAAAAAAGTGGTAATGAGGCTGGAATGAAGAATGCTAAAACTCAATTAGAAGATAATTTTAAATATTTTGGATATGGTTATCTAACAAAACCAGAAGATAGCATACCGCCAGTTGGATTAGTATTCTACGCATTTAGAATAATGGTCTATTTAGGAGGTTACTTTATTTTATTCTTTATAGTAACGCTTTACCTCTTAAATAGGCATAAAAAGGGTAAATTAAATCTTGAGAATCAAAAATGGTATTTAATCACTGCAATTATAAGTGTTCCTTTGGTTTATATCTGCTCTCAAAGTGGCTGGATAGTGGCGGAGGTTGGGCGACAACCTTGGACTATTCAAGATCTATTACCAGTAAGTGCCTCTGTATCGGGAGTATCTGCAGCTAATGTAATTACTACCCTAATTATTTTCTTTGTGCTCTTTACAATACTACTTATTGCTGAGCTAAAGATTATGTTCAATCAAATTAAAAAAGGTCCCGACGGAATCAAATAAACTCTTAGATTATGGAAACTTTACATTTATTACAACAATATTGGTGGATGCTAGTATCATTACTAGGTGCGCTTCTAGTATTTCTTATGTTTGTTCAGGGTGGGCAAGGGCTACTTTATGGAACGGCAAAAAGTGAACAAGAGAAACGCTTTGTTATTGACCTTATGGGGCATAAATGGGAGATAACTTTTACCACTCTAGTGACTTTTGGTGGAGCTGCATTTGCTTCATTTCCACTATTTTATTCAACTAGTTTTGGCGGAGCATATTGGTTGTGGCTCTCGATACTATTCCTTTTTGTAATACAGGCGGTATCTTATGAATTCAGAAATAAGGCTGCAAACTTATTAGGAGCAAAGACTTATGACCTATTCTTATATCTTAATGGTATATTAGGAACTTTGTTAATAGGAGTTGCAGTAGGAACACTCTTCTCTGGTGGTGCATACCATATGGATAAATTAAATATCACTAATCAGATGAATCCAACTGTATCATATTGGGGAAATAGCTGGATGGGATTAGATTCTATCGCAAACTCATTTAATTTACTATTGGGAATCGTGGTTTTATTAGGAACTAGAACTCTCGGTTACCTATATGTTCTAACCTATGCTCCAGACAAATTTAGCTATGATGAGGATTTAGCCGAGCAAGATAGCACAACTTTTAAGGAGAGAGCACAAATTCAATTTAAGGTTACTGGTTTAGCATTTGTTTTATCATTTGTGCTTTTCTTACTATTGCTCTTTACACGCGTTGGATATGAAGTTGACCCTATATCGGGATTAATATCACCAGTAAAATATAAATACTTCTTTAATTTTATTGAACTAATTTGGCCAATTGTATTGTTATTATTAGGGGTAGTTTTAGTGTTATTTGGCTTTGGAGTAAGAGCATTTTTTAAAGAGAAAAAAATAGCCACTAAAAGCTTTTATATTACCAGTTTAGGGGTTGTTTTGGCAGTGTGGAGTATTCTATGTTGTGCTGCATTAAATAATACAGCGTACTTTCCATCTACAATTGATATCCAAGATTCATTAACTTTGTATAATAGTTCATCTAGTCTATTTACACTTAAAACTATGGCATACGTCTCATTAATAATACCTTTTGTTATATGGTATATAGTAATTGTATGGCGTAAGATGGTTGGAAAAAAATCTTATTAACAGAAAATATAAAAAGAGAATATGAAAAAGTTTAAAGTAGGGTTGTTACCTAGAGTCATTATTGCAATTTTATTAGGAATCGCTTGTTCCACCTTTTTCCCAAATGGGATAACTCGTTTTTTTGCCACAATAAATGGGATATTTAGTAATTTTTTAGGATTCTCTATCCCTCTTATTATATTAGGTCTTGTAGCGCCGGGTATATCAGAGTTAGGTAAAGGGGCAGGTAGATTATTAGGAATAACAGCTTTAATCGCGTATGGATCAACTCTATTTGCAGGTTTCTTCTCATATCTTACGTGTGAATGGAGCTTCCCATTTATACTATCCCCAGATCCAACTTTTGGAGCTGTGTCAGATGTGGCTACAAATAAAATTACGCCATTCTTTACTGTTGATATGCCTCCATTAATGGGAGTAACATCATCTTTACTATTAGCATTTATAATAGGCTTGGGACTATCTGCTGTTAAAGGAGATACCTTTAGAAGTGCTCTATCAGAATTTAAAGAATTGATAATACTATTAATCACTAAGGCAATTATTCCAATTCTTCCTCTATATATATTTGGTATATTCTTAATTATAGGGGTCGAGGGGCAGATTGCATCAATACTAGGGCTCTTTGTAAAGGTTATTGTGGTAATCTTTGCTATGCACATTATACTATTATTAGTGCAGTTCTTACTTGCTGGATTAATAGCTAAAAAGAATCCATTTAAGTCACTAGTTAATATGTTACCAGCCTATATGACTGCACTTGGAACTCAGTCCTCTGCTGCAACAATTCCTATTACCTTAATGCAGGCTCAGAAAAACGGAGTGAGGTCACAAGTGGCTGAATTTGTTATTCCACTGTGCGCCACTATTCATCTGTCGGGAAGCATATTAAAGATTGTTGCGTGTGCCTTTGCAATATTATGGATGAGTGGAGAGCCACACGGGTTAGATATATTTACAGGCTTTATTTTTATGCTTGGTATAACAATGGTTGCAGCTCCAGGAGTTCCTGGTGGAGCAATAATGGCGGCTCTTGGATTGCTGTCGTCTATGTTAGGTTTTGATGAGCAATTGATTGGATTAATGATAGCATTATACATAACTATGGATAGCTTTGGTACGGCTTGTAATGTTACTGGAGATGGAGCTATTGCTATGGTGGTTGATAAAATTTACAAAAAATAGATAATTAATTTACCTAAAAATTATAATTATGATAATTACCCTATGTTCCACAAATCCAGTATGGGAAAATAAGAGCGAAAATATCAATCGCATTAATGCCCTATTTAATAATCTACCACACAAGAGTGATCTTGTAGTTCTTCCAGAGATGTTCTCAACAGGCTTTACAATGAATACCTCATTAGCCGAAAACGAAAAAGGTGCATCGTTAAAATGCCTAATAGAAAATGCCCAAAAACATAATTGCGCAGTGTTAGCCTCAATTCCTATTTGTGAATTAGAGCTGCCAAAAAAATACAAATACTACAATAGAGCTTTTTTTGTTTTTCCCGATGGTTCATATAAAACCTATGACAAAAGGCATCTCTTTAGTATGGTACGCGAGCCACAAAACTATACTGCAGGTAATAAAAAGAGCATTATAGAGTATAAAGGAGTTAAATTTGCAATAAACATTTGTTATGATATAAGATTTCCAGTATGGAGTAAAAATATTGATAATGAATATGATGTGTTGTTAAATATTGCCAATTTCCCATCACCAAGAGCCAATGTGATAGATCCACTATGTAAAGCGAGAGCTATTGAAAATATCGCATTTATGGGATTTGTAAATAGAACAGGAGAGGATCCAACAAGTACCTATCCACTGAGTTCTCACTTTATAGATTATAAAGGCTTTGAAATAGGAGAGGAGGGGTTTGTGGAGTGTGATGGTATAGAGACTCCATATATAAAGGCTAAAATTGATTTAGATGGATTGAATTCATTCAGAACTAAATTCCCAGCTTGGAAAGATGCTGATAAATTTAAAATAAAGACGGTTACTAAAAAAGATACTATTATAGCAATATTGCTAATTGTAGCTCTCCTTGCCATCGCTTTTGTGCCATATTTCTTGAATCTATATGGATTAAATGTTGCAATAATAACTCTTATAGCTATGATTATAGCTGGAGCTGGAGCTGAATATACTTCTAAAATTCTACATCTATATAAGATGAAGGAAAAGTAAACAAAAGTGACCAAATTATTGTTATATTTTTTTATTAAAATATAATGATATGAAGAGTCAAAAAGAGAAAGTATTAGAACTACTAAAGAGCATCGAAACGGGAGTTCAAGAGCCAGCGGGGTATATTAATCCCCAAAAATATATTCAACACAATCTAGGTGTTGCAGATGGAATAGCAGGTTTTGGAGATGTACTAGGGCAGCTAAGTCATTTTCCAGAACCTGCTCAAGTTAATACTGTTCGTGCATTTTCGGATGGTGATTATGTTTTTACTCACACCCAATATAACTTCTTTGGCCCTAAAATAGGCTTTGATATATTCCGCTTTCAAGATGGAAAAATAGTTGAGCATTGGGACAATCTTTGCATTACTCCCGATAAACCCAATCCAAGTAATCGCACTATGATAGATGGAGAAACAGAGGTGAAGGATCACGATAGAGTTGCTCATAATAAAGAGCTGGTTAATAACTTTATAAAAGATATATTTATCAATAAGAACCTAGAGAACTTCAACTTATATTTCAATGAAGATAATCTAATTCAACACAAACCACATCTTGCTGATGGTGCAACTACATTTAAAGATGCACTTGATTATTGTTATACTGGAGGAGCTATGACATTAGATTACAAAATTTGCCATAAGATACTTGGCGAGGGTAATTTCATACTAGCTATTTCTGAGGGTGTAGCTGGTGAAAATGGAGGAGATCCAACCTCCTTTTATGATCTATTCCGTATTGAAAATCACAAAATAACCGAATATTGGTGCGTAGTTGAACAAATTATAGAAGAGAGTGAGTGGAAGAATAAAAATGGAAAATTTGGCTTCTAATTAAGGTATTAAAGCAATAATAGTTATGTTAAAAAAGAGGTTGACCGCAATGGGGCAACCTCTTTTAGTATTTGGGATCTGTGTTATTCTCTATTTTGCAAAACTAACTGCGCGAGTTTCACGAATAACTGTAATCTTTACTTGACCTGGATAAACCATCTCATCTTGAATCTTCTTAGCAATATCTAGTGATAGGCTCTCAGCCTCTTGATCTGTTACTTGATCACTTCCAACAATTACACGAAGCTCTCTACCTGCTTGAATAGCATAACTCTTTGTAACACCAGGATGAGAAGTTGCGATATCCTCCATATCTTTTAATCTCTTGATATATGACTCAATCACCTCACGTCTTGCACCAGGGCGCGCACCTGAGATAGCATCTCCAACAAGTACTAGTGGAGATAGGAGAGAGGTCATCTCAACCTCCTCGTGGTGAGCTCCAATTGCATTACAAATATCTGGTTTCTCCTTATATTTCTCAGCTAATTTCATACCTAGGATTGCGTGTGGTAACTCTGGATCCTCATCTGAAACTTTTCCTATATCGTGAAGTAAACCAGCTCTTTTAGCCGCTTTAGTATTTAACCCAAGCTCAGATGCCATAGTAGCACAAATGTTTGCAACCTCTCTTGAGTGTTGAAGAAGATTTTGTCCATAAGAAGAACGATATTTCATTCTACCGATTAACTTAATAAGCTCTATATGCATTCCGTGGATACCAAGATCTATACAAGTTCTCTTACCTGTCTCCATTATCTCATCTTCTAACTGCTTCTGTACCTTTGATACAACCTCCTCAATTCTAGCTGGGTGAATTCTACCATCAGTAACTAATTGGTGAAGGGCTAAACGTGCAACCTCTCTTCTAACTGGATCAAATGCCGATAATAAAATTGCTTCAGGAGTATCATCTACAACAAACTCAACGCCTGTAGCAGCCTCAAGAGCGCGTATATTTCTACCCTCTCTACCAATGATTCTACCTTTTACCTCATCACTCTCAATATTAAATACTGTTACAGCATTCTCAATTGCAGTTTCAGGAGCAGTTCTTTGAATTGTGTTGATTACTATCCTCTTAGCCTCTTTACTTGCCGTTAAACGAGCCTCATCCATTACCTCTGAGATATATGACATTGCTTGAGTCTTTGCCTCATCTTTCATATTCTCGATAAGTTTTGTTTTAGCCTCCTCTGCTGTAATTCCTGCTATACTCTCAATTTTTGCAATCTGTTCTTGTCTTAATTTTTCGTACTCCTCACTCTTCTTATTAACAATATCCATTTGAGACTTCAAATTCTCTTTAATAGCATCAACCTCTTTCTGCTTCTTGTTTAATTCATTTGATTGTTGATTTACAATAAGCTCTTTTTGTTTGATTTTATTCTCAATTTGAGAAATTTGATTATTCTTTTCGTTTATGAATTGTTCGTGGTCACTTTTAAGTTGTAAGAATTTCTCTTTTGCTTGAAAAATTTTCTCCTTTTTAATGTTCTCTCCCTCTACTTGAGCCTCTTTAATCATCTGCTCTCTCTTCTTTTTGAGTATTATATTGTTTACAACAAAGTAACCTATTGCTGCACCTATTATAATACCAAATAGTGATAAAATTATTAATGTTTGTATTTCCATTTTATGATTTTCTATTTATAGTTATATTAAGTCTAATAAAAAAGCCGCTGAACACGCTATTATCCGAAAAACCTTAAAAAATAAGATTTGAGCTTCGATGGTAAACGCAAACTTCCAACGTCCCAAAATTTGGAATCCCCCTAAGGGTCACCTAGGCCTGTTTTTGTTTGTCGATGACTCGGTTCAGTTAATAATGTTGATTTTCGCAAAGAGCAAATGTCCAACGGCTAAAAGATATGGTTATGCTAATTATTTAGCTAACTAATTATTTCTCATCTAAATATTCGCTAAGCTGACTATCTAATGCTTTTAATTCATTGATTAAACCGTTTAACTCGGTGTTTTGTTCAAAAGTGACTGTAGAAATAGCAAATTGAAACAGAGCCATTGAGAACGTATCTAACAGATCTCTAGAAGGGTACTTTGTTCTATAATACTCTATAACCTGTTTGATTCGCTTCTCGGCAACACGAATCAGCTCCTCCTCCTCAGGTTTTATCCTAAACGGATAGTGTCGATCTCCTATTTTTATTGTTATTGATTGCTTTTCCATTTATCAGTCATTTAGCATCGCGATACATTTATCTATCTCTTTCACCAATCTTCCTATTTTTTGTTTTGTCTCTCTAGCATCTCCTGATGCTACAAATGCTTTTACTAATTGTAATCTCTCTATTTTTTCCTCTAATTCCTTTATATTATTTTTATTTGTTTCTAATTCAGTTTTACATAATGATAGCTCCTCTTTAAGTGTATTATTCTCGGAGATAACAATTTCATACTTGGATATGATATCTCTTATATGATTTTTTAATCTCTCAACTATAATGTAACTCTCTTGGCCCATCACTTATTTATTTTGCCAACAAAGTTAGTAAAATAATTTAAAAAACAACGAGGCTATCTTGAATTAAATCAAAACAGCCTGCATTGAATTGTACGCCAAGAATTTAATTATACAGCGTTAATTGTTTTTACCTTTTCCATTCCTACATTGATTGCATTTTCGTTCATAGGAATCAAGTGATGATGCCTCTCTGGAAGCGATTTCTTTAGCCCTTTAATTACGCTCTCTAAAGTTACAATAGGGCGAATCTTTAACATAGCACCAAGTACTATCATATTAAATCCTTTAGTGTTTCCCATTGCTGCACTCTCATCTGCTGCCCCAATAGTACAAATATTTATATCTTTTCTTGATGGATGCTTTGTGATACCATTTGGATCATAAAGTAAAAGGCCTCCAGGCTTTACTAAACTCTCAAATTTATCCATTGATTGTTGATTTAATACTATTGCTGTGTCGTATCTATTTAACACTGGTGAGCTAATTTTATTATCACTTAAAATGACAGTTACATTTGCTGTACCACCTCTCATTTCTGGGCCATACGATGGCATCCAAGTAACCTCTTGTCCTTGCATAATTCCAGAGTAAGCAAGAATTTTACCCATAGATAAAACACCTTGTCCTCCAAAACCTGCTATAATTATCTCTTCTTTCATAATCTTTGAAATGTTTGTTTTACAATTGTTTTAACATTAAATATCTTTAATATCTCCTAATGGGTAATAAGGAAACATATTATCTTCCATCCACTTGTTTGCCTTTACAGGAGAGAGTTTCCAACCTGAATTACAAGCACCAACTATCTCTACAAACGAAGTTCCCTTTTTTAACATAGAGTTCTCAAAAGCCTTTTTTATTGCTCTTTTTGCTTTTCTAACTGCTGCGGGAGTTTGAGCAGATTGACGAGTGACATAACAAGTTCCATCTAATAAAGATAACATCTCTGTAATCTTTAGCGGGTGTCCATTTAATTCAACATTTCTTCCGTATGGAGTAGTTGCTGTTACTTGATCAAGTAGGGTAGTGGGAGCCATTTGTCCCCCAGTCATACCATAGATTGCGTTGTTAATGAAAATAACAACAATATTTTCACCTCTACTACACGCGTGTAATATCTCGGCTGTTCCTATAGAGGCTAAGTCCCCATCTCCTTGGTATGTAAATACATATTTATCGGGAAGAAGACGTTTAATTCCAGTTGCTACTGCGGGAGCACGTCCGTGTGGAGCCTGTTGCCAATCAATATCAATGTAATTGTATGCAAAAACTGAGCACCCAACTGGTGACACACCTATTGTTTTTTCTTGTATTCCTAACTCATCTATAACCTCTGCAATCACTTTATGTACAGCACCGTGCGTACAACCAGGACAATAGTGAAATATATTATCAGTTAAAACTGGTGATTTTGAATATACGAGATTTTCTGGTTTGATTATATCTTTTATTTCCATTGTTCTATTTATTTAGAGAGTTAACAAAAGAGTTATATATATCATCTGGAGATGGAATCATTCCTCCGAATCTTCCATAAAAATTCACAGGAACCTTTCCGTTAACAGATAATTTAACATCCTCTAACATCTGACCTGCATTCATCTCAACAGTTAAAATTGATTTTAATTGAGGAGTAAGTGCGTCAATCTGTTTTTCTGGGAATGGATAGAGTGTAATTGGACGTAGTAAACCAACTTTATAACCATTCTCTCTTGCAATATCAACTGCAGCTTCACATATACGAGACATACTTCCAAAACCTACAAAAAGATACTCAGCATCCTCTGTTTTATATGTTTCGTACATAACTTCGTTCTCTTCAATCAAACGATATTTATTTTGTAATTTAAGATTTACTTTTTCCTGTTCAACGGCCTCCATAGATAGAGAGGTGATAATTCTTCTCTCTGTTCCATTCGGTTTACCTAAAGTGGACCAAGGATACTTCTCTGCAATCTCTGCATCAGTCATTCTTGGCTTGATCTCTCTCATCTCTACTTGCTCCATCATTTGACCAATCAATCCATCAGAAAGAATCATTACAGGAACCCTATATTGAAACGCCTTTTCAAAACCTAGATCTACAAAATCATACATATCTTGAGCAGATGATGGCGCTAGAACTATCATTTTGTAATCTCCGTGACCGCCACCTTTAACAGCTTGAAAATAATCTGCTTGACCTGGTTGAATAGTTCCTAAGCCTGGTCCTCCTCTCTGAACATTTGCTACTACGCACGGTAAATCAGCTCCAGCAAGGTAACTCAATGTTTCGCACATTAAACTAATACCTAAACTACTTGACGATGTCATAATCTTCTTACCGCAACCTGCGCCGCCATACACCATATTAATTGAGGCTGTTTCGCTCTCTGCTTGTAGTACAACCATTCCAGTTGTCTCCCAAGGTTTCTCATCCATTAAGGTCTCCATAACCTCTGACTGAGGTGTGATGGGATACCCAAAGTAACCATCGCAACCGCATCTAATTGCTCCGTGAGCAAGTGCTTCGTTGCCTTTCATTAAAATTTTCTCTGCCATATTTTGTTCTTTTTTATATCTTAACTCGGTAAACAGTAATTACTGCATCTGGACATACTGTAGCACAATTAGTACAACCAACGCAACTGTCGGGATGCTCCATATATGCATAATTATAACCTTTGCCATTTACTTGTGGCGATAGAGAGATTGTTTTTGTGGGGCAGTTTACCACACAAACTCCACAACCTTTACAATCTTCAATTTCTACTTGTATTGCTCCTTTTAATGCCATGTCTAATACTATTTAATTATTATATTGTTTTATCTGAATCGCCGTTTAAAAAATCAAAACTCTTTGATACTTCTTCTATAATGAAGTCCCACCTAAGAATTATGCCTATAATCAATAAGATACCTATTACAATAAAGGCTTTAACGGTGGGGTTTGACTCCTTAAATTTGGGTACTAAATTAAGAAAAAAACTTTTAATCATTTACTTTTTTGTTAATTATTTTATTTATTTATCACTTTTTTGATTAAAATCCTTGCATCTATTGCAGTTAGAGAGTCCATATTTCCTAATAAAGGATTGATATCCATCTCCATAATCTCTGGAAAGCTATCTGCTAGAGCCGAAATCCTCATAATATTTTGAGCAAAAAGTCTTTGATTTACCCCCTCTGAGCCTCTGTATCCCTCTATCATCCTAAAACTCTTTAGATTAGTTATCATTTGAACAGCTTGTTTGCTATTAATAGGAGCCAACTCCACAGAGATATCTTTTAACATCTCTACAAATATTCCCCCCAATCCGCACATAATAATAGCTCCATAATCACCCTCTCTCTTTATCCCGATAAAGATCTCTTTTCCGCTTAGCATTGGCTGGATAAGCACCGATGTTGCCTCCTCAATTCTCATCATACGATCAAATTCTACTTGTAGCGTAGTGTTATCTCTTATATCTAACACAACGCCGCCAACATCGCTCTTGTGTATTGGCCCAATCACCTTCATTACAACAGGAAAACCAACCTCTCGAACAGCCTTTAAAACATCTTCCAAATTATCTGCCACAAACTCTTTTGCGCGTGAGATTCCCGCCGCATCAAGTACTCTCTGTACCTGCACAGGCTTTAGGTAGCCATCGGGAGAATTATTTATAACCTCCCTAACAATCTCTTTATCTATTGGAAAGGGCTCTTCTATTTCTGCAGGGGGCGGAGTGTTAATCATATCAACAAAGGCCTTACCGAATGCCGCCTCCTCGTTAAAAGAGATTCCTCCTGCACTTTGGTACATATCAATTCCACTTTTTGCATTTACAACTGATGGTAAAATTGGGTAGATTGGCTTTTTAGAACTTTTGATCCTCTCCAACAGCAGATTATAGACATCGCTCACATCGCCCAAGCCTGGAGAACCAAATATCACAGCCATTGCATCTATATCAAAATCATTATTGCACGCATCAATTATCTCTCCAAGCTGCTCAGCTGTGCCAGTAGCAAGAAAATCAATTGGATTACTCACCGATGATCCAGGATATAGCTTTGCTAATAACTTTTCTGCCTTTTCTCCCGATATTTTTGGTATATCAACACCATTTGAGTTTAAGATATCTGTAAGCATTACGGCAGGTCCACCAGCGTGAGTGATAATTGCTATTTTATTCCCTTTTGGCGCACCAAAATTGAGTAGTGCAGCCATATTAACTAGCTCTTGTCTACTATATACTCTTATGATTCCCGCTTTTCTGAAAAGTGCCGAAACTGCTAAGTCTGGCGAGGCAAGCGCACCCGTATGAGATGATGCTGCTCTACTGCCTGCGTCGCTATAACCAGCCTTAATTGCCGCAATTCTAGCCCCTTTATTTATAAGAGATCTTGCGTGATTCAGAAGTTTTTGTGGATTTTTTATACTCTCGATATATAGCAATTTTATAGGAGAACTCTCTCCGTGTATATATGTTTTGTCAAGATATTCAAGTGCCTCTTCTATACCTATTTGAGTACCATTTCCGACAGAAAAAACGTGAGAAAAGTTAAGTCCGTGAGCCGCAGCGGCCTCCATTATAAAGACAACGGTAGCGCCTGAGCTGGAGATAATATCTACACCATCCGGTGATATATTAGAAACAGGTTGAGTAAATACGCCTGCATAGTATGGCGTAATCATACCAATACAATTTGGGCCTATCAACGAGGCTCCATTATCATTTACAATCTCTAATATCTGTCTCTCATATTCTGCACCCTCTTCTCCATTCTCACTAAAACCAGCAGAGAAGATGATAATAGCTTTGCACCCTTTCTTTACACATAGAGTCTCTACTGCGGAGATACATAATTTGGCAGGGATAGCTAAGATTGCACAATCAACCTCTGGTAAAAGATCTACTGATGAGAGAGTTTTAATACCTTGAACAATATTTGACTTGGGATTTACAATGTGAATTTCACCTTTATAGCCTCTTTTTTTTAGATTGGCAATTACATTTCCTCCTGGCTTAGAGGTATCATCAGAACCTCCAATAATTGCAATGTTTTTTGGTGATATTAGCTCTTTTGTAATCATCTTTTTCTAATTTCTACAAAAATACAAAAAAGTTAAAAATATTAATCAAATGTTTTAAAAAATAATATTTATTTAATACTTGATAACATTTTTTAGCAAAAAATGACATTTTGATTATTGTTTAAACGCTTATAATCGTTTAAAACATTTAAATTAGGGCAAAAATTATAGGCTTATTCCTCTCTAAACTAGGGTTAAATGCAAACCAATATTTTTTGTGTTGATTCTCTGCATAAAAATATTTAACCCTTGTGTCATTCTCAATATAAATGGGATTCTCTATCTCTATATTATTTGGCACCCAGTTTTTTAAAATATTTGCTGGCTCTTTTTTTAGCGATAGGCCATTATTAATCCATTGCAAAGAGATTTCGAATAGTTTGTCGGGATGGTGCTCTTTTATAAAATTATACAAAAGAAGCGACTTTGATTCAAAACTCAATGGCTGAGTTACATACTCTGTATTATGCAATTTTTCAATCAGAGTCTCCATTAAATATGGCGATTGCTTAAATATAGATGTAAATGTTTTTTGCCATTTAATATCGTTGTACCAAAAATCTATAATCTTAGATAGTACCATAGCTTTTCTAAGCTCGTCAAATGTAATAGATTTTGTAGATAGCACTTGGTATGGAGTGGAGGGGGAGAAGCTTATCTCTAAATCCTTTGAATTATTTCTAAAGCAGGTGCCTGGAAGTAGTTTTAATGTCTCAATTTGAATCTCTTGCACACCTATATCCATCAATATTAAGGTATCCTCTATGAGTGATTTATATGTATAATTTGGCAAACCTGCAATAAGATCTGCGTGTACCTGAAATTTCTCCGTGCCAACAAGGTATTTTAACCCCTCTAATGCTTTCTCTACGCTCCCTTTTCTTTGTGCGGTTGAGATTACATCTTGAGATAGGCTCTGAATTCCAGCCTCTAAATGGAGCAGATCAATAGGTATATTATTTATTGCCTCTTTAAATGTGTTTGAGAGCATTGCTGGGTGTACCTCTATATGAAATTGGATATCGGGATAAAATTCATTAAAAAGATTTAGGAGTTCAATAGCTCTATTAGAGTTTGCGTTAAATGTTCTGTCTAAAACCCTTACCTCTTTAATCCCCTTGGATTTAATTAAATACAATCTCTCTCGTAACTTCTCTATATCAATATCTTGTACGGGCGATTTGTCAATTCCGCTTATGCAAAACCTACAACTATTAAAGCAACCTCTAGAGGTCTCTATCTGTACAAATGGTTTGTCCCAATTAAAGAAACAAGATGATTCTGGCGCTGATAGTTTGGCAAAATTCTTTACTATCACACTCTCTTTACTTATATAGATATTCTCATCAGAGATATATTCAAATCCAGGTAAGTTTCTCCATCCATCACACTCCTCAATGATATTAGTCTCCTCTTTTAATGCTAATATAAACTCATTAAAAACCTCCTCGGCCTCCCCTTTAAAAACGGATGCTACATATCTATTTGTTCTGAGGAACTGCTCGTTATTGCCTAAAAATTCTGGTCCACCTAAAAATATATTTATATCGGGATTAATAGCGTGAACTTTTTCTAGCACATTTGTTATATAGTTAATATTAAAGAGCCAGCCTGTGCTAAAAATATAATCGGGAGAATATTTTAGAATTTGTGATATAATTTGTTGATCATCAGACTTTAAGGTTCCATTTACCACGCTCCACTCTATCTTATCTAATGTCTGGTAGTTAAGTTGGCTATGAAGGGCTGGTAAAGCTAGTGAAGAGTGTGAGTATGATGAGTTTATGTCTAACCAGAGTAGTTTCATTCTTTAATATTTTTTGCGAAAGTACTAAAAAACAAGCTATTTTTCTGAACCTTTTAGAAAAAGTTTGTGTAAATTTGTCTGAAATAAATTAGTAAAATATGAAGGGAATTCTTATAAAAAATGTACGATTAAATGGCTTATTAAAAGATATTTTAATTAAGAATGACACTATTTTTAAAATAGAAGAGTGCGGAATTATAAATACTTCTGATCAAGAGCATATAGAGATTATAGAGGGGGGAGAAAAAACAATCATTCCTGGATTTATAAATATGCATACACACTCCGCAATGACCTTAATGAGAGGAGTTAAGGAGGATATGCCGCTTCACGACTGGTTGAGTGCTATTTGGAGGATTGAGGCTAAATTAGATGATGAACTTATCTATTGGGGTACAAAATTAGCTGCGTTAGAGATGATTAAGACAGGGACTACTTGCTTTAATGATCAATATTGGAAAGTGAATCACTCTGTAAATGCTGTTAAGGAGATGGGATTACGCTCGTTGCAAAATGCTGTTTTATTGGATCTTTTTAATCCCGATAAAGCAGAGGAGTATAAGAAAGAGGCAATTATGAGTCATGAGAATTCAAAAAGATGGAGCCCTTTGAATATGTTTGGATTAACTATTCATTCGCCTTATACAGTTAGTGAGGAGATGATTCTGTGGACAAGTGAATATGCTAAAAAATATGATATTAAACTATCTATTCATTTGGCTGAGACCCAAAAGGAGTATAATGATTCATTTGAAAAACATAATTTATCCCCTGTTGCATATCTTCACAAGCTTGGTGTTTTGGATAAGAATGTAACTGCTGCACATTGTGTGTGGTTAAGTGAACAAGATATTGAATTACTAGCATATAACAATGTTAATGTGGTACACAATATCAACTCAAACTTGAAACTTTCATCGGGATATAAATTCAAATATAATGAGTTAAGAGATGCAGGGGTAAATGTCTGCATTGGAACTGATGGTACAGCCTCTTCTAATAATTTAGATATGTTAGAGGCTATGAAAACTACTGCTCTTTTACAAAAGGGTTGGAGAGAAGACCCAACAGCATTGCCGTTGAATGAATTAATGGATATGGCAACCGTAAATGGAGCTAAGGCGCTAGGAATCAACAGTGGAAAAGTAGAAGAGGGGATGTTGGCTGATATCCTACTTATTGATACAAATAATTACGCATTCACTCCAAATTTCAATTTTACAGCAAATTTGGTCTACTCAGCTAACTCTTCCTGTATTGATACCGTTATCTGTAACGGAAAAATATTGATGCAAAATAGAGTTGTTGAGGGCGAAGAGGAGATTTTAGAACAAGTTAATAAATTATATACAAAACTTATTTAGTTATGGATGATAGAATTAAAAGAATACACGAGGCTGCTGATTATGTGAAGTCTCACATTGGTGATAATAAGCCATTTGCAGGGATAGTGTTGGGGAGCGGTTTGGGTAAATTAGCAGATTTAATCGAGAATAAAATAACAATTCCTTATGCGGATATCCCCAATTTTCCAGCCTCTACTGCTGTTGGGCACAAAGGAAATCTAATTGCAGGTGAATTAGGAGGAAAGTTTATCCTTGCTATGCAGGGGCGCTTTCACTATTACGAGGGGTACTCTATGGATTTTGTAACACTCCCGATACGTGTTATGGCTCATTTAGGTATTCAATATCTATTTGTTTCCAATGCTGCTGGCGGAGTGAACTTTAATTATAAAGTAGGAGATTTAATGATTATTAGAGACCATATTAACCTGCTTCCAAACCCACTTATTGGTAAAAATATGGATGAATTTGGCCCTCGTTTCCCAGATATGACACGTCCGTATGATCTAAACCTTATAAAGCAGATGGAGATTGTTGCTGTACAAGAGAAGATTAAGCTTCACAAAGGAGTATATCTGGCAGGAACTGGTCCAACCTATGAGACACCTGCTGAGTATAAATATTTTAGAATGATTGGGGCTGATGCTGTTGGTATGTCTACTATCCCAGAGGTAATTGTTGCCCGCCACTCAAATATCCCAGTTTTTGGTATATCTGTAATTACAAATGAGGCTCACGATGACTATTCAGATGATTATGTAAATGATGGAGATGATGTTGTAAAGGCTGCTAATGAGGCTGCTGATAAGATGTCACATCTATTTATTAAATTAATCTCTAAGTTGTAATAATAGGTAGAGGATTATAACATAATGATAAAAAATATAATATTTGATCTAGGAGGTGTAATAATTTCACTAGATAGGGAGAGGTGTTTAAACTCCTTTACACAAGAGGTTGGTGTTGAGAATTTTGGTGATTATTTAAACTCCTATGCTCAAATTGGCTTCTTTGCAGAATTTGAAGATGGTAAAATTACCGCCAAAGAGTTTAGAGATCACATTAGGAGTATCTCTAAAAAGAGTGATATATCGGATCAGGCGATAGATATATCTCTTTGCGCATTTTTAACAGAGATCGCTCCAGAAAAGGGAGAGTTGCTACTCTCATTAAAAGAGAAGTATAATCTATATCTATTAAGCAATACAAATCCTATTGCGTGGGAGTGTGCCCAAAAAATATTTTTAGAGCGTGTAGGAGTACCTATAGAGCAGGTGTTTAATAAACTCTATCTCTCATATGAAATGAAGTGTTCTAAGCCTGAAAAGGAGATATATAACAGGTTATTGGAGGATTCTGGTGTTGAGCCTGCGCAGACTCTATTCATAGATGACGCCGTAGCTAATATTGCAACAGGAGAGCAATTTGGAATAAAAACTCTGCTATATAATGTAGAGGATTCTCTATGCGAAAAAGTTAAGGAGGCACTAGAAAATAATGGTTAAATTTTTTAGCATCTCAAGTGGGAGTAATGGTAATTGTTATTATATTGGAAATGAAGAGACTGCGCTGCTTATAGATGTTGGTGTAGGTCCTAGAACACTAAAGAAAAGGTTAGCAACAAATGGGATTGATATTAATTCTATTGAGTTTGTCTTGGTGACTCACGACCACGCAGACCATATAAAAGGTGTTGGAGTCTTTGCAGAGAAGTATTCAGTTCCAGTTTATGCAACAGATATACTACATAATGCGCTAAATTACCATAGCTTTACAGCCTCAAAGTTGACGGGTAGTGCTAGAAGAACTAGAGCAGGGGAGGAGAGTAGTTATAAGGGAGTTAAGTTTATACCATTTATAGTTCCTCACGACGCAACCGAAACAGTTGGGTATTTTATTGATTTTTATGGTGTTAAATTCACCTTTTTAACCGATTTAGGAGAGGTTACTCAGGATGTAATTAACTATTGTAGAGCCTCAAACATTGTAATTATTGAGGCAAATTATGATATTGATATGTTACTGCAAGGTAGCTACTCAACTGCGCTAAAGAATAGAATATTAAATGGATGTGGCCATTTAAGTAATGATCAAACAGCATCCGTTATTAAGCAAATATATAATAAAGAGGTAAAAAGCATATTCTTATGTCACTTAAGTGAGAATAATAATACGCCGAATACGGCTTATAATCAGATAAATAGAGCTCTTGCCTCTATTGGGGTAAAGGTTGGTAAAGATATTACACTAGCCTGTCTACCCCGTAGGAGGGTTTCAGAGATTTATGAGATAAAGATATAGGTAAGTTGGCAAATGAACCAATATAAAACTTTACTCTCTAGACCTCAAAGGGTTCTCTAAGGTTGCAGGAAATGTTAATCCCAAATGCTCTGTTGCAATTGGGATTATTTTTGCACCAATCTTGCTTGGATCATAATTGAGCAGCATCTCTAATGGAAAGAAATAGCCTAAAGATGACCAGCCCCAAAAGCGTGAAAGCCCTAAACCTTTACCTGTTGTTGAGTCATAAAACTCACGTGTAAATTCATTATTTTTATAGACTAACTCTATTGTTTTTGTGGCTAATTTCTGAGCAACTTGATCATATCCATAATTTCTAAGCCCTTGGAAAACCATATAATTTGTAGGGATCCAAGCAGTTCCCATCCAGTTACAAACAGTATAGTCTCCTCTCATAATATTTCCTGGGTTATAATCAGGTTCTGTTTTAGAGTATGTTGCAATTGGATAGTTAACCCAAAATTCATCGGGATTAGTAATATGTTCATTAACAAGTCTTTCTGCTTGCTCTTTATTTGCAATTCCAGCCCACATTGGAATAAATGCAGATACACATTTCACTTTAATTGTCTCACCACTCTTTTCGTTCCTATCATAATAGATTCCATCTTCTTCACTCCAAAAAACACTATTTATTTTGCTTGCCAAGATTTCTGCTTTCTGATTGAATTTACTCTTCTCATCTTTTAGATTTAATTTGTCTGCCATATACTCCATTGCTTTATATTCGCGATAGAGATATGTTGCTAAATCTACACCTTCTGTCTTAAATTCACCAATATAGCCCGCTCTACTCACCTGATTATCCATTCCTGAATGGTCTGCGCTATTCCATACAGGGAGTCCATTCTTATCAAAATCTTGATGTTCAAACCAAAATTCAATAGACTTCTCTAAGCGTCTAAAGTAGGTCTCATTCCCCTCTGCAATCTCTTGTAACCACAAATAATCACCAGTTTGTCGGGATCCTAACTCAGCCATTTGAGCTAAAAAAGGTTTAAATTGTTGGTTTTTACTGCTTCTATCTATTGATCGAGGTACGTAACCATTCTCCTCTTGTAAACGCAAGAAACTCTTTACATTACTAAAACAGTAGTCGCTAACTCCATAATAACTAAGATAAAGATTCTCAAAATATGCATCCCAATCATACACTTGTTTATATGAATAGCCAGTAAGCAGCTTACTTTTATGAGGGGCATAAAATAGCACACCTTTCTCGGCAATATCTCTATTTAGAGTATCTAATCGTTTCTTAAAAGGGGTAAAGCTCCCTATAGAGTACTCCTCTAACATCTTTTTGCCAACTTTTGTAAGTTGATTATTGTTTGAGTTGCCGCCAAGTTCTGAAACAGTTCCATCCTCTGTAACCATTAGCTTAACAGGAAATATTAAGTCCTCATCACGCATATTGTTAATATCTCGCTCAATATTAGATAGATATCGCTTTACTTTTCCGCTAAATATTATTTTGTCACCTTTATAGATCTTCACCTTTTTATTTAGATTCATCATCTTGTCATTCAATGAGATAATAAAACTCTTAACTGTAGATTCATCTATATAAATATTGTTTCCTTGGTATCTAACAACTAATTTATCACCAGCTTTAGCTCCCTCAGTTGCCTCTAACCAGTAAAAATTCTTTCTTATTACATCATCTTGAATCCAAATAACTTTGTTAGGGTAGGGGTTACGTACAAATTGAGGCATCCAAGACATTGAAACTGAATCAGCTCTTTGCATCCAGTGACCATACTGAGGGTAGATATTTACACTATTAATGTAAGCCCCTTTATCATTCTCAGCCAACTCATATAGTTTATCACCCCAAGTTTTAGCGTGTTTATTTCTATCATAAGGAGTATCTCTACCACCCATATAGATAGCAAATGGTAAATTGCGTAGATTCTCTATTTGTGCATCTCCAGGGTGACCAGCACTCATTGCTGCAGCAGCCCAAAGATCCGCCAATCTAGGGGCAAGTTGATATGTTCCATCACCACCAGCAGAGTAACCCATAATATAAACTTTATTAGGATTAACCCCTTCATACACAGTCATCATCTCAATAATTTTCTCGATAAACCCATCCATATATCCTTGATGCCACATATTCCAAGTATCAGTTGGTGAGCGAGGTACAAAGTAGACCCCCTCTTGCGGAGTATATAATCTAATCTGATTCATCCACTGCCCATCATTAACATCAGCTGTTGTTCCACCTCCGCCATGCATCGAGATATAAAGAGCTCTACCATCCTCTGGCATCTCTCCAACAACTTTATAGTAGAATTTCATAGTGTGCTCGCCACTCTTTATAATCTCTTTGTTATCCCAATTATCCCACAACTCCTCAAACGTGGCTTTTCGCCTTTTACCCAACAATTCAGAAATAGCAGCATCGGCCCCCTTTTCAGATAAAGATTTTTCTTGTCCCGATAAAATTGAGGTTACTATAAGCATCCCCACAATGAGTAATAATTTGAATCTCATATAGTAAGTTTTTAAATAAAAAATTGTTAGTAAAAGTAGAAAATATATTACTTACTTCCAAGTTAAAACGCCTTACTTCCTAACCAAATAATTTCCCTGCATCAACGTAATATACTATTTTATCTATTGCAAATATTAGTTTTGCATTCCCCTGCTATCTGCTTATAAACCAATATATTGTAGTGTTGTCCTCTATATATAGATTCTAGATTATATCAAACCCTGCAAGGGCAAGGGCGTAAAGTATTAGCTATCGACTGATTTGCCAAGAGTATAGATTTATGCTTTTCGAGCCAAGTGAGCTGGTACCTCTCATGCGATCCCTGTACCACAACTGCCGAAATCTCCTGTCGCAACACATCAAAATTAATCGCCATCTTAGCCTCTCCATTCTCACCCTTACTCTCTGTAAGGTAATTAGAAAACAACGCCCAGTCGTTCGTATATTTATATTCACCTTTTTAGGAGGGACATCTTTAGTTTTTGCATTATCTATTGTATATTATTTATTACCCGTTTATTTTCTATGTCTTTTATGGTTAAAGTATCTGGCAAAGATGCTTCAATTTTTGTAGAATACTCAGCTTTTATTGACTCTATAGCTGTTTTCAGTACATTCACCTGTTTGTCTGTATTAGGTGAGCATATCATTATAATAAATGGCATAATTACTGATATTACAACAGCTAAAAGAGCAACTATAAATGAATTGTTAGCACTTTTCATTTGCTCAATATGTTTTATAGATGCATCGTTCATTAACTGATTATGCCTCTTTTGCTCATTTTTTAATTGCATTTCAAAGTTGCACTGTTCAATACTTTTATAATCATTATTTTTAAGTTCAATCAAAGAATTTAATGGAAAAATAAGACTAACAGCATACTTATCAAATAACTTAGCAACATCAGTATATAATTCATCATAAGCAAATTCTGTTGTTTCAGTATTATCATGACAAACTAAAGAAATATATTTATCTCGTCTTTTAACAGATTTATATTTTGTTCTGCAAAATAATATATTCTCTAACTGGTCATTAGGTTTAAATTTGGAAATATAAATATATCCCTCTTTTTCTAATAATTCAATTAAAGCCAAAAGGTCTATGATGTCAAAATAATACGAATTATTATCAAGAAGCTGTTTTGTTGAAGCATGTATTCGTATGCTGTAATTATCAACATCCCATTCTATTACATGTATACTAAGTTGATCTTTCAGTAGCTTAGCAGTTTCTATCCCTTCAAAATCGCTATTCGATTTTGCATCAAGTAAATTGTTAATAAATATTCTTTCTTTAGTAAATAATGTTCTCATATCTTTTATATTCTGCAGCTATCTTATTTTTTCTTCGGTTTAGAAAGTTTCTTCTCTTCGGCTTTAAGTCTGCGCTCTACTTTTTTTACATCTTCACCAGCAGGCAAGTTCTCTGGCACAATACCACGATTTATCAGCATTTTACGCACAGCTAAATTATTGTCTATATGCTCCTTTTCTATATTGCCTTGTCCTTTAACATCTTTCTGTTGCACATTTACCGATGTCATCTCTGCTGCAAAATCTTTGGCTTTTATTCCTAAGGTAGAGAGGAAATCTGCCACTGGGCGATTGTCTGGTGCTCCCAACTTGCGCTTTAACTGGGAGGTATTTAATCTAAAAAGTGCTTGATCTCCCTTAGAGCGAATAATTCCAAATCCTTTATTATCAACGCCTCTTTCATAAAGCACACCAGATAATCTACTCTCTGTTTCAGCTAACTTTGTACGCGCCTGCACTCGTTCGTAATCTAACAGTCGCTGTTCTACAAGTTCAGCTCTACGTGTTTGTACTGCAAAATAGTTTTGAGCAAATGAAATCTCGGGCTTACGTGCATCACCGTTTTGAGCAATAAGATAGCAAGCATAACGAGTTAGCATAATTTCATCTACCTCTCTTTCTGCGCCTTTAGGAAGCTGTATCATTTTGTTGATGTCAACAAAATGATCAGTTATTTTTTCCCCTACATTATCACACGCTACTTTAGCTTTGTCTATAACTTTGGTGAAATTTCTCCACTCAGAGTACCCAAGCATGCTATATAGTTCTCTTGCACTCCAACATTCTACACCTTCATATTCACATACAATGCATTCAAATTTTGCAAATAACGCTTTGATTTCCTCTGTTTTCATATATCAATTCATTTTTAATTTCATTCTCTACCAAAACCGCACATACATAGGCGAATCAACCTTTATATCGCTCTCTTTTCCAGTATATTCCAAAAGTCCGCTCTCTTTGTCTCTTTTATAGATCTGAATAGCATTTTCATCGCGACAAGCAACTAAAAGTAGTTTTTCATCGGGAGAAAGGGTAAAGTTGCGAGGATGCTTACCTGTTAATGTATAGCCAATTTTTGTTAACTCGCCATTTGCTGGGTTTACTGAGAAAATTGAGATGCCGTCGGCTTTTAGGCGGTTGCTCGCATATAGGAATTTATCATCGCGAGAGAGGTGGATATCAGCGCTTCCTCTGCCACCTATGCTATCGGATACTATTGATTGGAATTGGTTTAGATCTCCATTAGAGTAGTTGAAGCCGATAACTGTTCCTGCCATTTCGTTAATTAAATAGGCTCTATTGCCTTTGTGATTAAAAGTTAGATGGCGAGGACCAGAGCCCTCTTTAACTGATACGGATGGATAGAGTTGAGAGATGTTATTCTCTTCTATTTTAAAACGGTATATTGAATCTTTTCCTAAATCTGTAGCAAACATATATTTTCCATCTGGAGAGGGGATAATACAATGTAAATGAGATGGGTTAGGGTTATTAGGAGTATTAAATTCTATTAAATTTATGCGTTTTCCACCTCTAAAAAGAGATATATTTCCACCGCCGTAGTTTGCTGTTGCCACAAATTTGCCAAATTGAGCAATATGGCAAGGATATGCCCCAGAGCAAGGTTCACTTGATAGTTGCGTCAGATCATCATTATTGTAACTATATTCTATTACCGCAGAGTTCTCTTTTTCTGTCTCTGATACAGATAAAATTGAAGATTTAGCCCTATTAAAACTCATAAAGGTGGGGTTGGCAATATCGCTTTTAGAGACTAGATTATGCTCTGTCTCATTAAAATCATAGATATATATTCCGCTAGAAGAACCAACTGTTCCAACTATTAGCGTTTGTGGTTTTTGGGAAGTGCACGATAATAATAAAAGGAGTGCAAGTAGAGATGATAATTGTTTCATATATTTAAGCTATTGTTCTCTACAAAAATAGTTAAATAATTGAATAATCAACTCTTATTCAATTAAAGATTAAGCAAGTTTGAACAGTAATCTTTAAACTCGTCTTGGTTTACAATCATTGCGCGTAGATGTTGTAGCGCCTCTTTATTACGTTTTGTAAGTATAGGAATCTTAAGATATCCTCCCTCTCCATATTTATCTTGTATATGGTTGTAGATTCTATTTATATGTTCAATAGTAGAGTAGTGGGGGCAATGCTTCTCACTATGGTAAAATGAGCGGAGGATTATTGTATCTAGATTAATTATTCTATCAGCCGAGCTAAGGATTTCGCCATATATTGAACGTGGTGACTCTTTTGATGAGGCTCTGTGATCCTCTATAGCTTGGGCAATAATCTCTAAATTTGTAGCTGAAAAATAATTAGATATAAAATTATCACTACGTAACATCTTTGCAGATGCTAGATGGTGAATATCTCGCCCTTCACACAGCCCAATGTCGTGAAAAATAGCAGCTGTATATACCATATCTAGGTTAACCTCTCTATTGTTGGCAAGCTCTAATGATCCGTTAGCAACCTCTAATATATGATCTCTGTTGTGCCCTTTATCATAGTTGTCGTATTGCGGTAAAATCTCTTGTTCTAAATATCTCTTTAGCTCTATGTTTATCATTTTATCTTCTAATTAATTTTAATCAATAAAAAGAGACTACCAAAAATCACAATTAAGTAATATCTGATAGTCTCAATAATATCATTATTTTATCTGTTTTATAAGTATCTACCTGTACTCATCCCAGCTCTTAATTTGGATAGAATCCATCGGGATATTACAGAATGCATTGATGAAGGCGCTTGCCAATCTAGCATTTGTAATGATAGGTATATTAAAATCAACAGAGGCACGTCTCACTTTATATCCATTGTCAAGCTCCTCCTGAGTTAAGTTTTTAGGGATATTAATTACCATATCAATCTCCTTATTGCTTAACATTGTCATTGCTTGAGGCTCCATTGATGCCTCAGATGGCCAATAGACTCTAGTTGCAGGTATGTTGTTATCTACTAGATATTTATGAGATCCGCCAGTTGCGTAAAGATTATAACCTTTAGATGCTAATAGTTTTGCTGCATTTAGTAATTCAGCTTTCTGTTTTGCATCACCTGTAGAGAGTAATATATTCTTCTCTGGAACTCTATAACCAACTGATAACATAGATTTTAGCACAGCTTCATTGCTATCGTCGCCGATACATCCAACCTCTCCTGTAGATGCCATATCAACACCTAGTACAGGGTCAGCCTTTTGTAGACGAGAGAATGAGAACTGAGATGCTTTGATACCTACATAATCAAGATCGAATGCACTCTTATTTGGTGACTCTACCTCTTCGCCAATCATAGCGCGTGTAGCCAATTCAATAAAGTTAATCTTTAGTACCTTAGATACAAATGGGAAACTTCTTGATGCTCTTAGGTTACACTCAATTACCTTAATATCATTCTCCTTTGCTAAGAATTGAATATTGAAAGGTCCTGTAATTTGTAGAGCTTCTGCAATTTTGCGAGCTATCTTCTTAATTCTACGAGCTGTCTCAACATAAAGTTTTTGAGGAGGGAATTGGATTGTTGCATCTCCAGAGTGAACTCCTGCATACTCAATATGTTCAGAGATTGCATAGGCTATAACCTCTCCTTTATTTGCAACTGCATCTAACTCTATCTCTTTTGCATTCTGTATAAATTCACTTACAACTACTGGGTGCTTTTTAGAGACATTGGCAGCTAATTTTAAGAACTGCTCTAATTCAACTTTATTAGAACAAACATTCATTGCAGCTCCCGATAAAACGTAAGATGGTCTAACCAAAACAGGGAAACCTACTACATCCACAAAATCATATACATCAGATAGGGTAGAGAGCTCTTTCCAACGTGGTTGATCAATCTCTAATTCATCTAACATTGATGAGAATTTATGTCTATCCTCTGCATTATCAATATATTTTGCTTGAGTTCCTAGTATATTTACACCTAAACCGTGCAGTCTTAGGGCTAAGTTGTTAGGGATCTGTCCACCCATTGATACCACCATTCCGTGTGGATTCTCAATATCATAGATATCCATTACACGCTCAAATGTTAACTCATCAAAGTAGAGTCTATCACACATATCATAATCGGTAGAGACTGTCTCTGGGTTGTAGTTAATCATAACACCTCTCCATCCACATTTTTGGATAGTTGAAAGGGCATTCACACTACACCAGTCAAACTCAACTGAGCTACCAATTCTGTATGCTCCTGAACCTAATACAATTACAGATTTTTTATCTCCTAAATAGGTAACATCATTATGAGTACCATTATAAGTTAAGTATAGATAATTTGTCTGTGCAGGGAACTCTGCAGCTAGCGTATCAATCTGCTTTACAACAGGTGTAATACCTAGGGATTTTCTATAGTCTCTAATTGTAAGTAGAGCTGCATCAGTATCCAGAGTATCTTTATAAATTAAACGACCAATCTGAAAATCTGAGAAACCTTGTTTTTTAGCAACTTTTAATAAATCGCTCTCTAGTTGCTCTTTTGCATCTAATTTAGAGAGCTCTTTTCCTGTAGTTACAATATTATAAAGTTTATCTAAGAACCATTTATCAATCTTAGTTAAATCGTGTATTTGATCAACAGTATAACCAGCATTAAATGCTTTAGAGATAACAAAAATACGATTATCAGTAGGCTCTTTAAGTGATTTGTCAATATCCTCAACTACAATCTCTTTATTCGCGATAAATCCGTGAGCACCTTGGCCGATCATTCTAAGCCCCTTTTGGATAGCCTCTTCAAATGTTCTACCAATTGCCATTACCTCTCCAACACTCTTCATACTACTTCCTATCTCTCTGCTAACGCCTTGGAATTTAGAAAGATCCCAACGAGGAATTTTACAAACAATGTAGTCTAGTGCTGGTTCAAAGAATGCAGGTGTAGTTTTAGTTACCGAGTTAGATATATCATAGAGTCCATACCCTAATCCTAACTTGGCTGCAACAAATGCTAGAGGATAACCTGTAGCTTTAGATGCAAGAGCAGAAGAGCGGCTCAAACGAGCATTAACCTCAATAACTCTATAATCTTCACTCTCTGGATCAAATGCATATTGTACATTACATTCACCTACAATTCCAATATGTCTAACAATTCTAATTGCAATCTCTCTTAATAGGTGATACTCACTATTTGTTAGAGTTTGAGATGGAGCCACAACAATACTCTCTCCTGTATGGATTCCAAGTGGGTCAAAGTTCTCCATATTACAAACTGTGATACAGTTGTTATGTTTATCTCTTACAACCTCGTACTCAACCTCTTTCCATCCCTTAAGTGATTTTTCAACTAAAACTTGAGGAGAGAATGTAAATGCTTTCTCTGCAAGTTTTGTTAATTCATCGGGATTATTACAAAAACCAGATCCTAAACCTCCTAGCGCGTAAGCAGCTCTAATGATAATAGGATAACCAAGCTCCTCTGCAGCTTTAAGAGCATCGGGAAGATTCTCTACTGCGTGGCTTTTAATGGTTTTTACATCAATTTCATCTAATTTTTTTACAAAAAGTTCTCTATCCTCAGTATCCATAATCGCTTGAACTGGAGTACCTAGAACTTTAAGATTATATTTCTCTAAAACACCACTTCTGTACAACTCAACTCCACAGTTTAGTGCAGTTTGTCCACCAAAAGCTAGAAGAATACCCTCTGGCTTCTCTTTTTTAATAACCTGCTCTACAAAATATGGGGTAACTGGTAAAAAGTAGATCTTATCAGCAACACCCTCTGATGTTTGAACTGTTGCAATATTTGGGTTGATTAGAACTGTCTCAATGCCCTCTTCTTTCATTGCTTTTAGGGCTTGTGAACCTGAGTAGTCAAATTCTCCAGCCTCACCAATTTTTAGTGCGCCAGAACCTAATAGTAAAACTTTACTTACTTTCTCCATTTTATATTACAACATTTTAATAAATTCATCAAATAAAAACTCTGTATCAGTAGGTCCGCTAGATGCCTCTGGGTGGAATTGTGCAGAGAAGAATGGTTTTGTTCTATGCTTAATTCCCTCGTTTGTACCATCATTCATATTTATAAATAGTGGTTCCCATTCGCTTCCAATAGTGTCATTATCAACTGCAAAACCGTGATTTTGAGATGTGATAAAACACCTCTCTGTTCCCACCATTCTTACTGGTTGATTATGACTTCTGTGACCATACTTTAACTTAAATGTTTTAGCTCCACCAGCCTTAGAAAGTAGCTGGTTACCCATACAGATACCAAAGATTGGTTTTTCACCATTCATAGCCTCTTGTATATTTGTAACTGTCTCGCCGCAAAGATCAGGATTTCCTGGGCCATTAGAGATAAAGAGACCATCAAACTCTAGGGTATTAAAGTTGTAATTCCAAGGAACTCTAATTACCTCTACATCTCTCTTTACAAGACATCTTATAATATTATTCTTAACACCGCAGTCTACAAGTACAACCTTCTTCTTCTCTTTGCCCTCCTCTTTGCCATAATGTATAACCTCATTACAGCTCACGATAGCAACTTGATTATCAAGATTAGGATTTGGCACCTCAAAAGTCTCATCATCACCCTCTAGGACAATTTTTCCCAACATAGAACCCTTCTCTCTTAAAACTTTTGTTAATTCTCTAGTATCAATGCCATATAAACCCGGAATCTTCTCATCTTTTAACCACTGATCCAGACTTTTATCTGCATTCCAATGGCTATATTTAAAAGAATAATCGGAGATAATCAATGCTCTAACATGAATTTTCTCCGACTCATAAAATTTTGAAATACCATTCTCCTTAACGTCTGAAGGGACACCATAATTACCAACTAAAGGATAGGTAATACATAAAATTTGTCCTGAGTAAGAGGGGTCTGTCAAACTCTCTGGATAACCTACCATAGCAGTATTAAAAACAACCTCTCCGTGAGCTAGATGCTCATAACCAAACGAAAAGCCCTGGAATTCAAGGCCGTTTTCTAAGATTAATTTAGCTTTTTTTGTTGATTGCATGTATTAAAATAGATTTTTTTGTTGTATAAAATTAGGCAAAATTATCAATTTTTATAGAACTATACAAGAGGTTTTGTAAAATAAATATTTTTATCTTTACTATCACTTAAAAAATATAGTTATGAAGAGAGTTTTAATAGTTGGTGGAACAGGTCGTTTAGGATCTAAGCTTAAAGAGTTATTAATTGATTGTGAAGTATTTACCCTTTCAAGAAGAGAACTTGTTAATAATGCTAATCATATATCTGCAAATATCAGCACTTTTACTGAATATCAAAATTTTGATACTGTAATAAATTGCGCCGCAATGAAAGATGTTGCAAAGTGCGAGGATAATATTGCCGAGTGTGTCTCTATTAACTATTATGGAACTCTATTTTCACTACAATCTGCTCAAAAAGCGGGTGTAAAACGATACATATATATATCCACTGATATGTCTGTTGAGCCTCAAAGTGTATATGGCGCCTCTAAAAAACTTGCCGATGCCACAGTTACAAATTTTGCTAGTAACGGCCAGATGCAGACAGCAGTTATAAGGCTAGGTAATATCATTGCAAAAGAGGGCTCAATATTAACTGTATTAGCAAACAGAGCAAAAGAGTTAGGTTTTATCCCGATAACTGATAGCTCTATGACTAGATTTTTAATGACAGATAAAGAGTGCGTAGAGTTTGTAATTAGTGTGCTAAAGAGAGAGAAATTATCGGGAGAAATATATGCCCCTAAATGCAAATCCTACAGAATTACCGATGTTGCTCAAGCAGTAGCTCCAGAGTATCCAATAAAGATTGTAGGTTTGCGCCCTGGCGATATGTTTGAAGTGATAATGGTTGCCAAACAGGAGTGCGCACGTACTAGGGAAGAGGGGAGCACCTATATAATTGAACCAGAATGGAAGAGATTAAATTTTGAACCAGAACTCTATGAAAAAAGGCTGTCTCAAAGTTTAAGACAGCCTGTTACATCATCAAATAATCAACAGTTTGCTACAGTTCAAGAGCTAAGAGAGCTCTATTTAGGCCTACTTGCTAAATAGGGAATGCTTTGAAATAGCCTCATTTGCAATATATTTTACATCCCTCTAGCAAATATACTCCACAACTCAGCCTTTAGATCTTCCCAAGTTTTGCTAGTTGCTGCAGCATATCTTTCTGTGTATCTATTTAATTCACTCTCTACCTCTTTGTGCTTACCCTCTTTGATTAGCTTCTCCATTTTTTGCTCAAATAATGGCGCCTCACTCATCATCATATCCTCATAATAAGCAACTTGATCCTCTAATAAGTGGCGAGTTTTATCCCAATTGATTGTAGAGATACGATTTGTCTCTCTATAAGACCAAATAGCTGCATCCTCTCTATATCTATGTTGTCCACAAACGTCAAATCCATTTGGGAGTTGACTTAAACCAGCGTAGATAGGGATTCTAGGACTTTGAGCAGGGTTATCAAACGAGAAATATGCGACACCACCAATCTCATCTGGCAACCAATCACGTAGCTGAACTACAAGAGAATAAGAGCATTGAATAACCGCAATAGTTCTCATTCTAGGAGTAACATCAGGCTCTAATTTATTTAAAAGAGTTCTCATATCCCCAGGCATAAATGTAGAGACAGGATATACAGTATCTTTATAATTAATATACTCCCCATTCTCACCTCTTTTTCTTCTATTAACCTCTACAGAAAGATTTTTAACTTGGTCAAATTCAGTCCCTTCATAAGTTTCGCGATAAAAACTAAACATCATCTCTGGAGAGACTTTAACCTCAGGTTTAACCGAGAAAGGAATCTCATCAGCATTAAAATCTAATTTTAGAGATGGAGCCAATTTATTTAATACAAAGTACTCTCGATAAGAGAATGGCTTCTTTCCAGAGCTTACCATTTTCCAAAATTTAAATTCGCTCTTACCATCCCATAATCCCATTTTCTTTGTTCTCTCCTTAATATCAGATGAGTACATAAACATATCGGGATTATTAAAATCAACAACTCCAATTCTTGGGATATTTGCAGAGATTCCTACGTGGTCATTTGGAATTCTCTGTGCTACCCAGATTGCACTAGGCTTTTCAGATTTTTTCTTTTTACCCTTTTTAGTCTCCTCTGGTTTTCCTGATCCATATATCTCAAAGTGCCAAACCTCATTTTTGTCAGCGATGGTTAAACACTCTCCATTATCTCCATAACCAAACTCCTCAGCCAACGCACCGATTAATTTAATGGCATCTCTAGCTGTAGAGCATCTTTGTAATGCTATTCTCTCAAGCTCTTCAATTAAAAATAGCCCCTCTTTATTTATTAACTCCCTTTTGCCAACAGTTGTAGTCTCTCCAATCGCTAATTGCTTCTCATTCATAGCTGGATAGGCAACATTTAAGAATCTAAAGGTCTCCTCTTTTGGAGCTGGGATATAACCTTTTAGCTCTACATTACGCATATCGTGAGGCTCTTCATTGTGTAGTAGCCCCCAATAAATAGGCTCTTTATCTCCAGCCGCCCATTTTCTTCGCTCTTCCATTGTTAGCCATGTTCTGTAATTTGAATCGCAAGAGTGAGCTGTCATAACAGAACCATCTGTACTAGCATCTTTTCCAACCATAATGGAGGTGCAACTCTCTGCAAAATTTTCATCATCTGGGTGCCACGCATAAGATTGCGCTACTGCAATATTGGCGATAAGAATAGATACCGTCAATAATAAAGTTTTTTTAATTGTCATAGTATTGTCTCTTTAAGTAAAATAAGTTATATTTGAAAACAAAAATAACCTTTTTTAGGAAAGTGGTTCGCAGAGAATCAAAAATTTTTATAAATTATTTAACTTTTTAGAAAAAATCTTTTAGCTAAATGAAAAATTTAATCAAAATAATTCTTATTTCTCTTATTGCGATAAGTATTAATCATACAAAATCATACGCCAATAAAAGTGGCGATACTACTAGGTATTATGTTATTCCGTTAAAGAAACAGATTGATAAATCCTCCTTTAAAATGGTTAGAGATGGATTGGATAACTCTATAGAATTTGGAGCAGACTACTGTATCATAGATCTTAACACCTACGGAGGTGCTGTTGATGCCGCAGATAGTATCAGAAACGCCATTCTAAATCACTCCATACCAGTTATTGCATTCATAAACAATCAAGCAGTATCGGCAGGAGCTTTAATATCAATCGCTTGCGACTCAATCTATATGAGCAAAGGCTCTTCATTTGGTGCAGCAACAGTTGTTGATGGGGCAGGCAATGTTCTTCCCGATAAATACCAATCTTTTATGAGAGCGATGATGCGCTCAACAGCAGAGAGTCATGGAAAGGTTGTTGTTTATAAAGATGGAGAGAGGGTAGAGGTATGGAGAAGAGATCCTCAGTTAGCTGAAAAGATGGTTGATAGGGATAGTGTATTAAGTTTTACTCCATCAGAGGCTTTTGCAAATAATTATAGCGAAGGACAAAGTGAGAGCATAAAAGAGGTTATTAAAAATATATCGGGAAGCAACGAGTATGTAATTGAGCAACAGGAATATAGCTTTATTGATTTAATCATATATTTCTTCCTAAATCCTATTGTGCAGGGGATATTAATGATGATGATAATGGGAGGAATATACTTTGAATTACAGAGCCCTGGCATAGGTTTTCCACTTGCCGCAGCAGTTTTAGGAGCAGTTCTCTATTTTGTTCCACTCTATTTAGAAGGATTGGCTGAAAACTGGGAGCTATTGATATTTATTATTGGGGTAGGCCTACTTATTGTTGAGATTTTTGTTTTACCAGGCTTTGGCGTTGCTGGTGTATCTGGAATTATCGCGATTATTATAGGATTGACCTTCTCTATGGTTGATAATGATATTGTTTTTAATAAAGAATCTATAAACTTAGTGCCAATTGTTAAGCCTTTGGCTATTGTTTTAGTCTCCACAACTCTCTCAATTTTCTTCTCGATATTTGGCGCCTCAAAACTCTACGGAACAAAGGCATTCTCACATATTGCACTAAAAACCTCATTAAATAGCAATGAAGGATATGTTGGAGTTGTAAATGAAAAAGAGAGCGATCTCTTAGAAAAGATTGGAATAGTTGTTACAGATTTAAAACCTAATGGATATATCCAAATAGATGGAAAGAGACACCACGCCCAACTACAGTATGGTTATGCTGCAAAAGGGGAGAGGGTTGTTGTAAAGAGGGTTAAAGAGGGTTATCTTTATGTTGAGCGTCTTGCTCAATAATTTGTAATAGTGCATCAATAGCATCATCTTGTGAAACCCCTCTTAAAACAGGGGTTTTACCTTTATATATTGCAACTTTACCTTTTCCCTCGCCAACATAGCCATAATCTGCGTCAGCCATCTCACCAGGTCCATTTACAATACACCCCATCACTGCAATTACCATCCCTTTTAGATGGCTAGTCCTCTCTTTTACTTGATTAAATGTCTCCTCTAAATCATAAAGAGTTCTTCCACAGCCAGGGCAAGCAATATACTCAGGCTTTGTAAATTTTCGTCGCGATGCTTGTAATAAATTATCTTTAAAATCGGCTATTACTTCGCTCTTTATCTCTTCTCCTTTTATTGTTCCCGATATATTAAAATCATCTATCTTTCTATCCAAAAGGAGAGGGCCATAATCACAAGAAGCTTTGATTATAAATTCATCAAATGATTCACAATCATAGTTTTGAGTAGGTGTGTTTCTACCGCTCTCTATATAATCTACAATTTGACGGGCAACTGGTATCTCATTAATTGGACTCTCCGTGAGAGAGACTCTTATTGTATCACCAATACCATCTTTTAGCAGCGTTGCAATTCCAACGGCGGATTTAATTCTACCCATATCTCCATTGCCAGCCTCGGTTACCCCAAGATGAAGAGGGAAATTGAGATCTTCAATTATCATAGCCTCCTTTAGTAATCTATAGGCATTAACCATTACAACTGTATTACTTGCTTTTAATGAGATAACTATATTATAAAAGTCATTATCTACACACATTTTTATCCACTCCAAAGCCGCCTCTTTCATTCCTAGTGGAGTATCTCCATACATACCAATAATTCTCTCACCTAAAGAGCCGTGGTTGAGGCCAATTCTTACAGCCGTATTGTATTTCTTACAGGTAGTTAGAAATTGGAAGAACATCTCTTGCGCCACTTTGTGATCTTTTGCAAAATTACCTGGGTTGATTCTCACCTTATCAGCAACCTTTGCAGCCTCTATAGCAACAACTGCGCTAAAATGAACATCTGCAACTAGAGGAACACTATAACCTGCCTCTTTAACTCTCTTCTTTATCTCCTTGAGCGCTTCTACCTCTCTATCTCCTTGAATTGTGAGACGGATAATTTGCGCACCCGCTTTAGCTAGCTCAACTATCTGTTTAACAGACTCTTCTATGTTGTGAGTAAATGTATTACACATTGTTTGTACAGATATTGCAGCATCTGCACCAATCAAAATTTGCCCTACTTTTGCAGTGAATAGTTTCATTTATCTATTTTTCTTTTCTTTCTTTCTTTATTTTATTCTCCTTATTTCCAAACCTATAGAATAGTCCTAATGAGATTTGTATTTGGTTGGGATATGTATATACCCAATATCTATCTGAGAACGAAGTTGGATCATAAAGGTATGATAAACTATATCTATATCCACCCTCTAAATGCACCTCTATAGGATCAAATTTTAATGCAAAACCTAAATTTCCTATAATACCTCCCCCATATCTATTTAGATTCTCTGGAATAGATAGGTCATTTAATGATGAACTGATATATGAGAAGTAACCACCAACGCCAAGCATAATCCTCACCATCCCAACATCATATCTAAATTGTGTTGTTAATGGCATCGTGTATGATCTAAACCTTAACTCGTTTTCTACTCTTGTTTCATCTTTACCCTCTACATAGGTTTGCCCAATTTCTCCAAGCTCAAAACCTAACTGCATACCAAAGAATGGCATTGTACCCCAAAGTGTGTGATAATAAGTGTAATATAGGCCTAAATTTAAAAGAGATTCCATTTGGGTATGATCATTAGTGATAGAGTAATCAACCTTATTTATACCATATCCATACTTGAGACCTATTAAGTGCTGCGTAATAATAGTACTATCTTTAATTTTATATGGCTGAGCATCTCTAAAGGTGTTATCATCAAACTCTCTTAATTTCTCAACTAGATCACTATCAAGTTCCTCTTCCTCTTTACTATTTTTATTATTATTATTTTGAGCATTTAAAATATTAAATGTTCCCAAAAAGAGTGTTACAAAAAATAGTATTATTCTAATCTTCTTCATTTTTTATTGTATCAATTTCTGTTTCTGGTTATTTATTAGAGGTACATTGGCAATTATAGTATCATTGTCAATCAAAGCTACATCATCAATTGGTGCCGAACCAAAAACACTCTTCATATCTATACTCTGCTCAATATCTAACTTCTCTTTAATATAAAAAATAGTCTCACCTTTTTGAATTTCATATATCTTAACTAGTTCAGGTTGCTTCCTTTTGAGTAGATCACCTGGATCAATCAAGGTATTACTATTTAAATCTTCAAATATTCTAACAGAGTATTCACCAGCAGTTAGATATGGAAAATAGAGCTTTGTATCCTCCATTATTGTATATGTTCTAAAAGTTTTATCTCTTTTTGAATTTATTAATTCTACTACATATCTTGTATCTACATTTGTTATATCAAGAGTTAGTGAACTTAATTTATCATCTATGGGAAGAGCTAAAGTTTTTACAGTTGAATCATTAGTAAAACCATTGATATCAGTAAATGTCGCCTTAGGTATGTAGAGTATATAATCATTTCCTACTTCAAACTCCTTATTTGGTTTTAAAATATATCTCTTGATGTTTAATGAGTCTTGGATAACTGAGAACTCTCCCTTTATAGTATCTCTACGAGCGGTAATTGTCTTAAATTCAATGGTATCTATCTTTGCCTGTAGAATTGGATCAGGGAACTCAAGGATATAACCATCTTGTTCAACCATTTTTGGATCTGCTGATACTATCATCTTTAATAAATCATCTCTATCTGGTAACTCATCATCCATTTTATCTCTATTCCTACGATTACTACTTTCACTCTCTTTTTTCTCCTCTTTTGGCTCTGGCTTAAATACTAATTTAAGATTCTCAACTGTAGGTACAAGTACTCCTAAACTATCTGTTTTATGATATTTAATTCCCAATTCTAACGTATCAACTAAATCTCGTTGATCATTTATCCAGAATGATAAGCTGTCTTTTGTTTGATTGAATAGTTTAATTAGTCTATCTTGTCTAATTCCTCTCACTGAGAATGAGTCGATAATTACATCAGGCGCATTAAATGTTACGTAAGCTCCACGCTCCGATACCCTCTTATAATCTCTAATATATTGAACAGAGTTTCTCTCTTTAAAAATATATAAACTCAGCTCACTAGGGCGAGATTCAAAACCTAGAGTGTCATCTTCTTCATAATTAGCCAATTGGGGGAGCCCCTTTTTCATTACATTCATAGGGGTAATTAATGTATCCATAAAGCCAATCATCTCTGTTCCAGGATCATATAGGTTATTTGAATTATCATCTTGAAATGCAAAAATGGTATAAGGAATAGCTTTAATGTTTCTAACCACAAAGTATCCCCATTCATCAGTTACAGCTACGGCATCTGGAAGAGTGTTAATTACAGAAGAATCCTTTGCATTCTCATAAATAGCCACTGTTATCCCTTTTTGTGGATATAAATCTGAATAGTCCATAACTTTACCGCTTATAAACATAGAATCAATAAAGTCACCTGTTGAGAATGGATAGTTGTAATTTAGCAGAATATTGCCCTCGTTATTATCAGCAATTCCCTCACCAAAACTTAGATTATAAGTTTTAGCAGAGTCTAAATTATCTTCAAATTTTACAACAATAGATTTACCTTTTATCTTAGCCTCTGGCCTCTTTTTTTGTGGAGGGGATAAAAGAATATTCTTAGTGATATCTTTTAATTGTACATATTCATCAAATGTTAAAACAATCTCTGTCTTAACTGCAGGTACTTTTACGGAGTTGGAATCTGGAACAACAGAGATTACAACTGGAGGAATAGAATCTTTTGGCCCGCCGGTAGGAGCCCCTTGAGTATTGGCACAGGAGCTAAAATGAAGTGAATATGTAATTAATAGAACCCCAATTAATATTTGGGTAAAAGTATATTTTTTATTCATTATATAACATTATTATTTAAGCAGTTGTCTCATTAACATCAACTCTCACAACAGTATCGATGCTTTTAATTTTCTTTATATTCTTAATCATATCTTCAAGATCTTGTGCATTATGAACATATAGCTCGATATATCCCTCAAAAACTCCATCGTGAGTCTCAACATGAATCTTTCTAATATTTACATTTAAGACTAAAGTTATATACTTTGTTAAATCATTCACAATACCCAGCCTGTCTATACCTCTTATAGATAATTTAGCTAGCGATGATAAAATTGTATGCTTAGTCCATTTAGCATTAACAATATTTGCACCATTTGTTGCAGCTAGGGATATTGCGTTAGTACAAGTCTTTTTATGAACTGTTACATTATTATTATCATCCACAAATCCAATGATTGTATCACCTGGAATAGGTAGACAACACTCTGCAACATTATAAGATAGAGTTTTATCTAGTGGATTCTCTTCTAAGATATAATCCTCTTTCTTATTTATTTTAGGCTTTCTTTTAGAGTTCTCTTTTTTATCCTCTTTTTCCTTTTCCTTTTCATCTTCTTTCTTACTATCTCCGCTATCTTGAAAGAATTGTAGATTCCAATACTTTACAAACTTGCTAGCAGTATTTCTTTTGAGAACGCTCTCCAAATTTGAGAGGTCAATAATACCTGTGCTTATCTTTGAATATAACTCCTCTTTGTTATTAACTTTATATGCATCAATCAGTTTCTTAAATACTCTTAATTGAGGTTTTACTCCATATTTAGCTAATTGATTCTCTAATATTATTTGCCCCTCCTTAATATGATCTTTAGTCTCACTCTTTAATGCAGAGTAGATTAGATTCTTAGCCTTTTGTGTAGTTACAAAATTTAACCACTCTCTTTTAGGTTTTTGTGATTCAGCTGTTATTATTTCAACTTGATCTCCATTCTTTAAAACAGTAGAGATAGGAACTAACTTAAAATTCACCTTTGCTGCAATAGCTTTATTCCCTATTTTTGTATGTATAGAGTATGCAAAATCAAGAGCTGTAGCCCCTTTATTTAGAGCTTTAGATTCACCTTTTGGTGTAAATACATATATATCAGCAGCAAGTAATCCCTCGTGAAATTTATCGAGAAATTCAACTGCATTAACATCTGGATTATTTAAAACCTCACTTACCATATTGAGCCACTTGTCAATATCATTATCTCCTTTACTAACCCCTTTATAATTCCAATGTGCAGCAACCCCTTTCTCTGCAATATCATTCATTCTCACAGATCTAATCTGGGTTTCAAACCAGTTGCCTTCACTCATAAATGTGCTATGTAGAGCCTCGTATCCGTTAGACTTAGTTTTTTTAGTCCAATCTCTCATCCTATCCAACTTAGAGTCGTAATCCTCGGATATTAATGTGTATATTTCCCAGCACTGTTTTCTCTCTGTAATATTGGGTTTTGGATCAAAAATAATTCTAATAGCGAATAGATCATATATCTCATCAAATGGAATATTCTTAACCTGCATCTTACGCCAAATAGAGTATGGAGATTTTGTTCTCTTTAATATCTTAAAAGTGTATCCTGCATTTGTCAATATTTTTGATACTGGCTTAATAAACTTATCTATTACGCAGACACGCTCACTCTCTATGCTCTCTACTCTCTTTAGAATATTTGAATATGCATCTGGCTCTCTATATCTAAGCCATATATTCTCCATCTCTGATTTTATACTATATAATCCCAATCTATGAGCAAGAGGAATAAATAAGTACATAGTTTCGCTCAATATTTTATCCTTCTTTCGTTCTGGTAAGGATTCAATTGTTCTTAAGTTATGTAATCTATCTGCTAATTTTATAAGTACAACTCTAACATCATCATTTAGAGTTAATAAGATTCGTTTAAAATTTTCAGCTTGTAAAGAGACTTGGTTTTCAGCTGTTTGAACAATGTCGCGATTGTCCATAGCCGATTTTATCTTTGTTAAGCCGTCAACTAAGGATGCAATTTTAGGGCTAAAAAGTCTCTCTAAATCCTCTACGGTATAATCAGTATCCTCTACAACATCGTGAAGAAGAGCAGATGCAATTGATTTATAGCCCAAACCGATCTCTTCTACTACAATTTTTGCAACCGAGATTGGATGAATTATATATGGTTCACCAGAGCGTCTCTTAACGCCTTTATGTGCTTCATTTGCAAATTCAAATGCACGAACAACTGTTTCGTATTCATTTTGATTTGCGCATCTTTTAAGACTTGCTAGTCTTAAACTTTCAAATTCATTGCGAATTAACTCATTATCTAACTGTTGCATAACTTCCTAAAATAATAAATCTCGTTTTCCATTCTTAATATCTTCAAGCTTAGAAAATATTGCTGATTTTTGAGAGGACTCTTTCATTTTACTCAATTCTCTCTCTATCAGATCATAGCCACATTGTTTTGTATTCTCACTTGAATAGTCTTCTAAATACTCAGCTAGTGTTAAAAGTGCATTAGGGGTACAAAATTCTTTAATAAAACCTGGAATTGCAAACTCCATAAAATGCTCCCCAGTTCTACCTAATCTATAACACGATGTACAAAAACTTGGTATAAAACCTCTTGTTAAAAGCCACCCTATTGTTTCATCCAATTCTCTGGTATCGCCTACCATAAATTGTTCTCTATTTAACTCTTGTTTTTTGCTTCTATCTTCTTGATATCCACCTATTTCTAGCTTTGTTCCAGCATCTATTTGAGATACTCCAAACTCTATAACATCATCTCTTACATCTTTACTTTCACGAGCTGTCATAATTAATCCTGTATATGGAACGGCTAATCTTAAAATGGCAACCAATCTTTTAAACTCCTCATCTTCAACTCTATATTTAGGATCTATTTCTAAACCGTTTGAAGGCTGTATTCTGGGAAAGCTAATTGTATGAGGACCTACGCCATAAGTATCTTGTAAATGTAGTGCATGCGAAACTAAAGCCAAAGTCTCAAACTTCCAATTATAAAGGCCAAAAAGTGCTCCAATTCCCATATCATCTATCCCCGCTTCAAAGGCTCTATCCATAGCATTTAATCTCCATAGATAGTCACCTTTTATATCCTCTTTAGGGTGATACTTAGAGTATGTCTCCCTGTGATACGTCTCTTGAAAAACTTGATATGTACCTATCCCAGATTCTTTTATAGTTTTAAAACCCTCAATATCAAAAGGTGCTGCATTTATATTTATCCTCCTAATCTCACCATTCCCACTCTTTGTATCATAGCACAACTTAACGCAATCAGAAATATATTTAGGTGTATAGCGTGGCGCCTCTCCAAAAACTAAAATTAATCTTTTATGACCAGTGTTCTCAAGATTAATAACCTCATCTCTTAATTCTTGATCAGTAAGCGTTTTTCTTATAGTCTCTTTAGCATCTTTTCTAAAACCACAATATTTGCAATTATTTACACAGCTGTTACCTACATATAGAGGTGCAAACATTACAATTCTATTCCCATAAACAGCTCTCTTTAGCTCTTTTGCAGCATTAAATAGCTCCTGTAGACCCTCCGGAGATTTTATAGCAAGTAGCTGTGCAGTCTCCTCTATAGTTAGCGGCTGCTTAGAGATGCTCTTAGCAAAAATTTCTCTTGCCCTTACCAAATCCTCTTTTGTATTATCGATCAATGAATGTAGTCTATCTTGATCAATAAAATTTATATATTTCTTCTTATCCATGTTCTATACAGTTAAACCGCCCCTTTGCTTACCCTCTTCTTAACCTCATTCTCCAGTTCTTGATTATTATTTGAGTATGTACTACTATATTGAAGTGCGTGAGAAATTTCTGCACCTATTAAAATTATTGTCCAACTTATATTCATCCAAATTAAAAATAGTGGAATCGCAGTAAATGCTCCATATATTTTATTTAATCTAGAGACAAATAACTGTGTCTCCAAATATAGAATTTGTATCCCGACAAAAGCTATTGCTGTTACAATAGCAGCAGAAAAGGCTGCAGAGAATCTAACCTTTACATTTGGAATGTATCGATACATAATAGTAAAAGTAAATAGTACTACCACAAATGTCATAAGCCATTGTAAAAAATTACTAATAGATTGAAAATGGCTCAATTCACCTACCATGTCCCTTAGAGCATTACTAAATACTATTGAAGAGGATAGAAATATCGCGATAACAAACGGAGCTACAGCAACAATTCCAAAATAGTATAAAAATCTCTTTGCAATTGATCGCCTACGCTCTATTTTCCAAATATTATTGAATGCTCTCTCTACATTTATTATTAGCCATATTATTGTGCCTAAAAGGAATACAAAACTGATAACTCCAAATGCTCCCTTAGTTGCACTCTCTATTGTATTATCTGCAAACTGTATTATTAGGTTTAGATTATCTGTATTGCTTGGAAAGGTTTGTAGAAGTAGATCCTCTAATAATCGATCAAATCCAAGCCCCCCAGTAATTACAAAGGCAACTGCGGCAAAAGGGACTACAGACATAACAGAGAAAAATGTGAGAGCAATTGCGTTAATTCCAATTTTATTAACGGCTGACTCCTTTATCACAATTAGGGCAATCTTTAGAAAACGTATAAACCTACGTTTAGCCCTCCCAAAATCTTCGATCTCGAGTTCCCAAACGTCTGTCGTGATAAATTTTATCACCCATTTGTAAGCACCTACTATTTCTTCTACTAGCTCTTTCAATTATCCTCTTAGTTTTGACATAAATTTGTCGGGATTTATAATATATCTTATGTGTTCACTCTTTCCTATTTCGCCTAAATTATCATAAGCAGTTATTGTAAAAGAGATCTTCTTCTCCTCAATATTTGTTACTTGTGCAATAGCATACACCTCTGTGCCAACTAGACAAGCTCTTGTATGGTTAGCATCAATCTTTACACCTACGCTATCTAATAAATGCGGCTCTTGCTTCAATAAAAGGTATGCAGCTGATTCCATTAAAGCAATCATTGCGGGAGTTGCAAAAACCTCTAGGCCTCCAGAACCGTGACTGATTGCCGTATCTACCTCTTTAACAATCATTGTAGATCTATATTGTTCTCCTATCTTTAGCATATTATTGTTTTTTAAGTGTTTCAATAAACTCATTAATAACCACTTTTGCTGTGTTATACATTTTCTCTAGGGTAGGGGCTCCCGATACTTCAATTGCCTCTCCTGTTATGGTGAGTTTATTCTCCTCCGCAAACTTTTTTAGTTCTTTAACTCCAGCACCATTCCACGCAGAGCTACCAAATATAGATATGGTTTTCTCTTTTGGTGCAGAAATTTTAATCTCATTACATAAATGTTCCATCATTGGATGCATTTGAGCATTATAAGCGCAAGTACCTAAGATTAATCCTTTATATTTCCATATTTCACTCAATAGATTTGAAACGTGAGTTTTTGAAACGTCATGTACTCTCACCTTAATGCCGTGATCAGCAATCAATGATGCTATAAGATCAGCCATCTTCTCTGTATTACCATACATTGAGGCATAGGCTATTACAACACCCTCTTCAGCTTGATAACTACTCCATCTATTATAGAGATCAACTACCTTTCCTGGATTCTCTCTCCAAATCAACCCGTGAGAAGGTGCTATTATCTTTATATCTAACCCTCCCAATTTGGCCAACGCCTTTTGAACCATATTGCTATATTTACCTACAATATTAGAGTAGTAGCGTCTCATATCCTCTAAATAATAGGTTTCAAAATCATTCCCATCATCAAAGATAGAACCATCTAATGTCCCAAAACTACCAAAAGCATCACAAGAGAATAGAGTCTTACTATTTAACTCATACGTAACCATAGTTTCAGGCCAATGAACCCAAGGAACTAGAGCAAACTTTAAAGTTGAATTGCCAAGCGATAATTCATCGCCATCTTCTACCTGGTAAAAATTCTCTTCATTTATTGGATAGAAAGAGTTTAAAATCTTGTATGTCTGTTTATTTCCTACAATCTTTATATTTGGATACTTTTGCCTCACTACCTCAATCATACTAGAATGGTCAGGCTCCATATGGTTCACAATTAGATAATCAAGCTCCTTTCCATTTAGAATTGTTGCAATCTTTGAGATATAATCGCTGTCACTTCCGTACTCAATCGTATCAATTAGAGCAGATTTTTCATCTGCGATTAGATATGAGTTATAAGCAACCCCATTTGGTAATGGCCAGTTATTCTCAAATAGATGTTTTTTTCTGTCATTTGTTCCTACGTAGTAAATATAGTCTGTAATCTGAATTGTTCTCATTTTCTGTCTTTTGTTTTAATCTAGATTATGTATTTTATTATTATATAAATCTTCTTCTGATATAATCTCAATATTTAATTTCTCAGCCTTTTTAATTTTTGCTTCTCCGCTTTTGTCTCCCGATACAATAAAGTCTGTTTTTGAAGAGACAGCACTTGCAACCTTACCAGAGTGAGATTCAACAAGAGCCTTTAATGCCTCTCTTGAGATAGAAAAGTTACCAGTTATAACAATTGTTTTACCTGCTAATGAGTTAGATATGATTAAATCTTGAGAGTTATCCGCTTCAAAACTCAATCCAAACTCTTTAAGTTCATCAATAACTTTTAGATTTTTAGGATTAGAAAAATAGTTCATTAGTGAGTCAGCTAGTTTTTCTCCAACCTCTTCAGTAGCAATCAATTCTTCTCTTGTTGCAGAGGCTATCTTATCAATACTTTTAAACTCATTCGCTAAATTTTTAGCAGTTGTCTCACCTATATATCTTATTCCTAATCCAAAGAGCACTTTATAGAATGGCTCTTTTTTACTTATTTGAAGTGATTTAAGGAAATTGTCAGCTGATTTTTCTTTCCACTTGTCGAGAGATAATAACTGCTCTCTATTTAATTTGTATAGATCACTAAGTTCTCTTATGTACCCTTTATTATATAGCTGCTCTATTGTGGCCTCTCCACCATTGATTCCCATAGCTTTACGGCCAATGAAATGAATAAAGCGCCCTTTAATTTGCATAGGGCAACCATCTTGATTGGGACAAAAGTGCTTAGCCTCATCTTCATCTTTTATCAAAACACTCCCACAATCTGGGCAACAGGTTGGAAAATCAACAACCACTACATCTAAGCCTCTTTTAGATGGCTCAATTCTGGTGATCTTTGGAATAATTTCTCCACCTTTCTCTACATATACATAATCTCCAATCATAACTCCAAGTGCCTCAATCTGTTCTGCATTATGTAATGAAGCCCTTTTTACGGTTGTTCCCGATATTTGAACAGGTTCTAAATTTGCTACAGGAGTAATTGCTCCAGTCCTTCCAACTTGATAGTCAATTGAAATCAGCTTAGTTAAAGCCTCCTCTGCTTTGAATTTATATGATGTTGCCCACCTAGGTGACTTTGAAGTAAAACCTAAAGCTCTTTGGACATCTAATTCATTTACCTTTATTACTATTCCATCAGTGGCAAATGGTAATCTCTTTCTATCTATATCCCATTTTTCAATAAAACTCCTTACTTGTTCCATTTTAGAGCATATTCTACTATGGTCAGAAATAGGTAATCCCCATGACTTTGCAGCATCAAGCCCCTCAGTATGAGTCTTGTACTCGCCTTTATCAACTATTAATTGATAAAGGGTAGATTCTAAACTCCGTTTCTTCACAATTGAAGAATCTAACAATTTAAGTGATCCTGCAGCAGCATTTCTAGGATTAGCAAATGGTTGCTCTTCGTTCTCGATTCTATCTTTATTGAGTTTATCAAAGGCTTTATATGGCATATAAATCTCTCCTCTAATCTCAAATTCATCGGGATAATTAGACCCTTTCAATAGTTTTTGAGGTATAGATTTAATCTGCTTAACATTCTGAGTTACATCATCTCCAACTGCTCCATCACCACGAGTTAGTGCTCTAAAAAGCTCTCCATTTTTATAAATCAAACAGATTGCTGTTCCATCAAATTTTAACTCACACGAGTATGAGTAAGATTTTTCTGTCCCCTTTGCAACTCTCTCATCGAACGCTAAGAGTTCTCCCATATCATAAGTATTACTCAAAGATAGCATTGGGTATTTATGTGGAAATTGTTGAAAACTGGATAAGATCCCATTGTTATCTCCAGATAATAAATCGCTTCCAACTTTCTGAGTTGGAGAGTCTGGCAAAATTAGATCAGGAAACATTTTTTCTAACGCAATCAAATCTTGCATTAGTATATCATATTCGAAATCAGTAACAATAGGAGAATTTAAAACATAATAATTATGATTATGTCCCTTGATTAAGTTAGATAACTCTTGGATTCTGACTATTGCTTCTGCTTTTTTTACCATATTAGATTCAAAAATTAACTAACAAAAATAGATAATATTTTTTAAAAGAGAAAATGTATCTTTGCACTACTTAAACAAGTGATTGATTATTCCTAGATATATAAACTAAATGAATATAAAGCCCCAAGAGAAAAAGTGGTACGTGATGAATGCTAGATTTGGTAGAGCCCTTATTGCCAAAGAGGTTATGGAGAGGCACTCAATTGATTCATATGTCCCAATGCAGGAGAAAATTATCGCGATAAAAAATAATAAAAGAATAAAGAAATTAACCCCAATTTTTGTGAACTTGATATTCATAAAATCTACATATTCTACAGTTAAAGAGATCTGTAATTCCAATCCCTACATACATTACACATATTACAAGAAAGATGGGAAAAATACCCCTATGGTAGTTCCCGATAATGATATGGAGAGATTTATTGCTGTTACATCAGAGAATCAAGGAGATATTCTCTATCTTTCGCCAGATTCAATTGACTACACAAAAGGGGAAAGAGTGCTTATAACAGAGGGCCCATTTAGAGGGAAAGAGGCCGTATTTATAAAAGTAAAAGGGAAGCGAAGTAAACAGGTAGTTGTAGCAATAACAGGTGTTGTTGTGGCAATGATTACTTCATTAAATCCAGGTATGATTGAGAGGATAAAATAAAAAAAAAGAGATATCTATTATTTATTTGTAGATTTATGATATAGTAGATAGATATTTTAGCTACATTTGCGGCTCATAAATTAAAAAAATATTAAGAATGAAGCCATTTTTTATTGGAAGTAAGGAGATCAAAACTCCAATACTTCAAGGTGGGATGGGAGTTGGAGTATCTTTATCAGGATTAGCCTCTGCAGTGGCAGAGCAAGGAGGAGTAGGGATTATCTCATGCGCAGGATTAGGTTTATTATATAAGGAGACGCCTGGTGATTATTTAAAAAATTGTATATCAGGGTTAAAACAAGAACTTCGTAAATCGAGAGACTTAACTAAAGGTGTTATTGGAGTTAATATAATGGTTGCTTTATCAAACTATGCAGATATGGTGCGTACATCAATAGCAGAGAAGGCAGATATTATATTTTCTGGTGCAGGATTACCTCTAGATCTACCATCATTTCTAAAGAGTGATAGTAAAACAATGCTAGTTCCTATCGTTTCATCAGCTAGAGCTGCAAAATTGATATGTAGCAAATGGTTAGCAAATTATAATTATCTTCCCGATGCAATTGTAGTTGAAGGGCCCAAAGCAGGTGGACATTTAGGCTTTAAGAGAGAGCAAATAGAGGATGAGCACTACGCTTTAGAGACGATATTGCCGGAGGTTGTAGAGATTGCTAACTCTTTTAAAGATATAAAAAACATTCCCGTTATTGGAGCTGGTGGAATAACTACTGGAAAAGATATCAAGCGAATCCTAGATTTAGGTGCATCTGGAGTTCAACTGGGTAGTGCATTTGTTACAACTCATGAATGTGATGCTGCAGATGAATTTAAAGAGTCATTTATAAAATCTAAAAAAGAGGATATTACAATTATTGATAGTCCTGTTGGATTGCCAGGGCGTGCCATTTCAGGCGAGTTTATAAAGCGAGTAGCAGCTGGATTAACAAAACCTAAAAGTTGTCCTTTTAACTGCATAAGAACTTGCGATTATACAAAAAGTCCATATTGTATTATCAAAGCTCTATACCACGCAGCAAAAGGGAATCTAACAAAAGGATATACATTTGCAGGAGCCAACTCATTTTTATCTGAAAAAATATGCAGTGTGAAAGAGCTTATTGATAGATTAAAACAGGAGTATATCAAAGGTTAAAAATCTTAAACTACTGAGTGAAAATATAGTATATCAAATTTTACAATATAATTTTTTTGTTGTAGCTTTGCGGCAAAATTTTACAAAAAATCTTTTAAAATAATGAAAAAATCGATTGTTATCCTAACAGGAGGCGGTCCTGCACCGGGAATGAATACGGTTGTAGGTAGTATTGCAAAAACTTTTATTAAGAATGGATTTAGAGTGTTAGGTCTTCACGGTGGATACCAAGGGCTATTCTCTCAAGAGCCAAATTTCTGCGAAATTGACTTTATTTGTGCTGACTCAATCTTTAACAGAGGTGGTTCATACCTTATGATGAGTCGTTACAAGCCAACTCAAGAGGATTTTAGTAATAACTTCAATCTTGATTTCTTTAAGAATAACAACATTCAATTATTGGTAACAGTAGGTGGTGATGATACTGCTTCTACAGCAAACAGAATTGCAAAATTCTTAACTGAGAAGAACTATCCTATCTCAAACATTCACGTACCAAAGACAATTGATAATGACCTTCCACTTCCTAACAATATCCCAACTTTTGGATACCAATCAGCAAAGGCAGAAGGTTATAAAATTGCAAGCACGGTTTATGAAGATGCAAGAACAAGTGGTAACTGGTTTGTAGTTGCAGCGATGGGTCGTTCGGCAGGACACTTAGCATTTGGTATTGGAGCGACAGCTCACTACCCAATGATTGTTATCCCTGAAATGTTCAATAAAACTACAATTACTGCAGATAAGATTATGAATCTTGCTATCTCTGCAATTATTAAGAGAAAAATTTCAGGTTTATCTTATGGTGCAATTATGATCTCAGAGGGTGTATTCCACGAATTAAGCGCAGAAGAGATTGAGGCTTGCGGAGTTAAATTTACATACGATGATCACGGTCACCCAGAGTTAGGTAAAATCTCTAAAGCTCAAATGTTCAATGAGATGATAGAGGTTAAACTAGCTAAATTAGGTATTCCTATCAAATCTCGTCCAGTTGAGATTGGATACGAGGTTAGATGTGTAAATCCTATCGCATACGATTTAATGTACTGTTCTGAACTAGGAATGGGAGTTCATAAGCTATTCTCAGAAGGAATTACGGGATGTATGGTCTATTTAGATATTGATGGAGATGTTAAGCCTCTTTACCTAAAAGATATTCAAGATCCAACTACAGGTAAAATTCCGCCTAGAAAAGTTAGCATGGAGAGTGACAAAATACAACAAGTGTTTGATAACATTATGCACTTTATCACTCCAGAGGATTACGAAGCTGCAAAGGCACTAGTTGCTAACCCAGAAGAGTATGATTTCAAAAAGATCTTAAACTGGTAAACATAAGCCTCTATGGCAAAGTTTATCATATATCAACTATTACCTAGAGTCTTTGGGAACACTAATGAAGAGTGTGTTCCCAACGGCTCTTTGTCGTTAAATGGGTCAGGAAAATTTAATGACATCTCTGCTGAAGTTTTAGAAGATATCAAGAAGCTTAGTGTAACTCATATTTGGTACACAGGTGTGATTGAGCACGCTACTAAAACCGATTTTACAGAATTTGGTATAAAGAAGGATAATCCCGATATAATAAAAGGTGAAGCTGGATCTCCGTACGCAATAAAAGATTATTATGATGTTAACCCATATTTAGCTTGTGACGTTTCTAAAAGAATGGAGGAGTTTCAAGAGCTAGTGGAGAGAACGCATAATGCGGGGTTGAAAGTTATAATAGATCTTGTACCTAATCACTTAGCTCGTGAATATAATTCAGACTCAACCCCAATTGGCATAGAGAAATTTGGTGAAAATGATATTCCTACCTTTGATGAATATATTCCATCCAACAACTTTTATTATCTAAATAAAGACCTCGATTTAAGTAAAGTTTTGTCGGGAAGAGAAACAATCTATAAAGAGCAACCTGCAAAAGCAACTGGTAATGACTGTTTCAGTTCTTCACCATCAATTAATGATTGGTATGAGACTGTAAAATTAAATTATGGAGTTGACTACCTTAATAGACACGAGAAGTATTTTGTGCCTGAGCCAAAGACTTGGCGAATGATTCTAGAGATTGTTGAGTTCTGGATCTCTAAGGGTGTTGATGGTTTTAGATGCGATATGGTAGAGATGGTTCCCGTTGAGTTTTGGGATTGGCTCATTACTCAAATTAAAAGCAATCATAAAGATGTTCTCTTTATTGGTGAGGTATATAACCCTGCTCTGTATGACTCCTATATATTTAATGGAGGATTTGATTATATTTATGATAAAGTTGGACTCTACGACAATCTAAAGTATATAACACAGACTCAAACAAAGGCGTACACTATTACAAATAATTGGCAATCTCTTGGAAACAAGCAGGATTCAATGCTCAACTTTTTAGAGAATCACGATGAACAGAGAGTTGCGTCAGATTTTAATATAGGTGATCCTTTTAAGGCTATTCCAGAATTAGTTGTCTCACTGATGCTTAACAATGCGCCATATATGATCTACTTTGGGCAAGAGGTAGGAGAGAGGGGGATGTTGCAGGAGGGCTTTAGTGGATTAGATGGTAGAACATCTATATTTGACTATTGCTCAGCGCCTTCAGTTGTTAGACTCTTAAATAAAGAGTTAAATTCAAAGGAGTGTGATCTACTTGATATATATACAAGGATATTTAAAATTGCATCGGAAAATAGAGCTATATATAACGGGGACATGTATGATTTAGTCTATGCTAATATTGGCAATACTAATTTCAATAGAGATACCCATTATGCTTTTATACGTAGATCTCGTCTGGATGTAAATGATATAAATTCGCCTGACCAACTAGTTGTGGTAGCTGTAGATTTTTCTCAACCAAAGGAGGATAGTAAAATAAGTCTCACTCTGCCTAAACATCTATTTGAGTTTTGGAGTATTGAGCCTAAAGAGAGCATTGAGATTGAGAATCTAATATCGGGAGAATTGGAGCAGATCTCATTTACTCCTAACATGCAGACAGAATTGCCACTATCTAGCTATGGAATAGCAATTTATAAGCTTATTAAGTAATATTCTTTAACCTCGCTTTGTAAAGCACTATTTATTTGTATATCTGATAAATAATGATTAACTTTGCACGCAATTTTGCGCGCACGTTAAATCGCGCGCATAACTAATTGAAACTCAATTTTTTGAGACTATAAATAATGTTTAACCCACTTTTTGTTTAAATTAAAATTAAAATGAGTACAGAAAAACAAATTATCGAGTCTGAGGAGCAAATCGTAGCTCCTGTTCAAGACGAGACTCCTGCCGTAAATTCTGCGGCAAAAAAATCTAAAAGTAATGCATCAGTTGCAGTAGACCAATTTGACTGGGATGCATTTGAAAAAGATGCAGATTATGGTGTATCTAAAGAAGAAGTAGAAGCTAAATATGACGAAACTCTTTCAACAGTTATCGAAAACGAAGTTGTAGAGGGTAAAGTTGTATCGCTAAACAAAAGAGAAGTTCTTGTAAATATTGGTTACAAGAGTGAAGGTATTATCTCTATCAGTGAATTCAGATATAATCCTGAGTTAGTAGTTGGAGATACAGTAGAAGTATATGTTGAGAATGCAGAGGACAAAAAAGGTCAGCTGATTTTATCTCACAAAAAAGCACGTTCACTAAGATCTTGGGATAGAGTGAATGAAGCTCACGACAAAGACGAAATCGTTAAAGGTTACATTAAGTGTCGTACTAAAGGCGGTATGATCGTAGACGTATTTGGAATTGAGGCATTCTTACCAGGTTCTCAAATTGACGTTAAGCCTATTCGCGATTACGATATTTATGTTAACAAAACAATGGAATTCAAGATTGTTAAGATCAATCACGAATTCAGAAACGTTGTTGTTTCACACAAAGCTCTTATCGAGGCTGAATTAGAGGCTCAAAAAGCTGATATCATCGGTAAATTAGAGAAAGGTCAAATCCTTGAAGGTACAGTTAAGAACATTACATCTTATGGTGTGTTCATTGACTTAGGTGGTGTTGATGGTCTTATTCACATTACAGATCTTTCTTGGGGTAGAATCAACCACCCAGATGAGGTTGTTACATTAGATGAGAAGATCAATGTAGTTATCTTAGACTTTGATGATACTAAGAAGCGTATTGCTTTAGGTCTTAAGCAACTAAGCGCTCATCCTTGGGATGCTTTAGATGCAGAACTAAAAGTTGGTGACAAAGTAAAAGGTAAAGTAGTTGTTTTAGCAGATTACGGTGCATTTATTGAGGTTCAACCTGGTGTTGAAGGTTTAATCCACGTATCAGAAATGTCTTGGTCATCTCACTTAAGAAGTGCACAAGATTTCCTTAAGGTTGGAGACGAAGTTGAAGCTGCTATCTTAACTCTAGATAGAGAAGAGCGCAAGATGTCTCTTGGTATCAAACAACTAAAAGCTGATCCTTGGGCAACTATCATTGAGAAATATCCTGTTGGTTCTAAGCATAATGCAGTAGTAAGAAACTTCACTAACTTTGGTGTATTCGTTGAATTAGAGGAAGGTGTTGATGGTTTAGTTCACATCAGCGATCTATCTTGGACTAAGAAGGTTAAACATCCATCTGAGTTTACTGCTATTGAGGAGAAATTAGAGGTTGTAGTTCTTGAGATTGATCAAGAGAATCGTAGACTTAGCTTAGGTCACAAGCAATTAGAAGAGAACCCTTGGGATGTATTTGAGACTGTATTTACTGTAGGATCTCTACACGATGGTACAATCACTTCTACAAACGATAAAGGTGCAACTGTTGCTTTAGCTTATGGAATCGAAGGATTCGCTCCAGCTAAGACTCTAGTTAAAGAGGATGGAACAACTGCTAAAGTAGATGATAAATTAGAATTCAAAGTTCTTGAGTTTAGTAAAACTAACAAGAAGGTTATTCTTTCTCACTCTAGAATAGCAGAAGATGCTAGAAAAGAGGTAGAGGTTAAAGAGAACAAAGAGAGAGCTACTGAGGCTGATTCAACACAAAAGGCTGTTAAAAAGATCAAAGCCAACATAGAGAAGACTACTCTTGGTGACATTGACGCTCTTGCAGCTCTAAAAAGTGAAATGGAAAAAGCATCTAAAGAATAATTGATGGAATTTTCTCTAACAACATTGGGGACAGCTTCGGCTCTCCCCACTGCTAATAGATATCCGAGCGCTCATGTACTTAAAGTTCATGAGCGCTTATTTTTAATTGACTGTGGTGAGGGTACCCAGATGCAATTGAGAAGGGCTGGGATTCCTCTGAGTAGAATCGATAATATTTTTATTTCTCATATTCATGGGGATCACATATTTGGCTTATTTGGATTACTATCAACACTATCTATGCTAGGTAGAGTCTCAACGCTTTATATATATGCACCTGAAAATTTTTCTGAAATACTATCTTTCTTTTTAAAACAGTTTGGTGATGGTATAAGCTATGAGATTAAGCATACTGTTGTAAAGTGTAGCGAACCTCTCAAGGTATATGAATCCAAACAATTAGAAATACTTGCATTTCCTCTTATTCACAGAACAGAAACTTATGGATATCAATTTAAAGAGAAGGAGCCTAAATTAAATATCCATAAACATAAAATTTCTCCATATAATTTAACACTATCAGAGATTGCTAAACTAAAAGATGGAAATGATATAATTAGAACTATAAATAACGGAGAATTAGAGTATCAAGAGGTGCTTAAATGTGAAGAATTTACATATCAACCATATAAAGCTAGATCATTTGCGTATTGCTCAGATACAGCGCCATTTAAAAGAATTTTTGGCTGGTTGAAAGGTACAAGAATGATATATCACGAGGCAACATATAGCGCAGAGCTACAAAAAGAGGCAAAAAGTACATTCCATTCAACTACAATAGATGCAGCAAATTGCGCAAGAGAAATTGGAGCTGAAAAACTTATCATTGGCCATTTTTCATCAAGATATAAATCGCTTGAACCACTTTTAGTTGAAGCTAGAAGCATATTCCCAGAGACTTTCTTAGCAAAAGAGGGTACGAAATTTGAGATATAAGGCTTAAGTACAAATTCATTGCAAATTAAAACTTATTATATATGAAACGTTCAATTACACTCCTCTTATTAATTTGTCTAAGTACACAACTATTTTCACAAGGAATCTTTGATCGCCACAGTAAACAAGAAGAAGAGTCTGCAAAGAGCATATCAAAACTTAATAACTTATACTATTACCTCGATAATCTATATATTGATTCTGTAAATTATAATAGGCTAACTGATAAGATTATAGATTTGATTATCAAGGAATTAGATCCTCATTCAATGTATATATCAGCAGAAGAGGTAGAAGCGATGAATGAACCTCTAGATGGAAATTTTGATGGGATAGGTGTAGAATTTGCCATAATAAACGACACGCTGTCTATTCAATCTACTATTCCTGATGGACCATCTGAAAAGGTAGGAATTAAAGCTGGGGATAAAATTATTAAGGTTGATGGAGTAGATATATCGGGAGATAGTTTAACTATACCAAGAGTTCATTCATATTTAAGAGGCCCAAAAGGCTCCAAAGTAAATGTTTCAGTGGTGCGCAAAAGAGTAGATCAAGTTCTAGAGTTTACTATAAATCGTGATAAAATCCCTTTAAATAGCCTAGAAGCCTCCTATTTGATTGATAGTGAGATATTGTATTTAAAACTAAGTAGATTTGCAGCCACATCACACGAAGAGATTATTAAAGCTTATCAAAACTTAAAAAGAAAGCCTAGTAGTATCATTTTTGACTTAAGAGGTAACTCTGGAGGCTATTTACATATAGCATTACAAATTGTAAATGAATTTCTAGATGAAGGAGAACCTATTTTGTACACTGAGGGACGTAGCGTTGAGAGAGTAGATGAATATGCAAATGGATATGGTAGATTTAAAGATATTCCTATTGCTGTAATCATTGACGAAGAGTCAGCATCGGCTAGTGAAATTGTATCGGGAGCTATACAAGATTTAGATAGAGGCACCGTAATTGGGCGAAGGTCTTTTGGTAAAGGCTTGGTTCAGCAGAGATTGCCTTTAAGAGATGGTTCAGAACTGCGCCTTACTATAGCGAGGTATCACACCCCAAGTGGTAGAGTAATACAGAGTCCGTATGAGCAAGGAAATAAAGAGGAGTACTATAAACAATCTTTTGAGAGATATTTTAATGGAGAGATGTTTAGCAAAGATAGTATTCAGGTTCCAGATTCTTTAAAGTATAAGACCCTCAAATTGGGGAGAACAGTCTATGGGGGAGGAGGTATTGTTCCCGACATATTTATACCTCGTGACACATCCTACTATTCTAATTTCTATAGAGAGGTTGCAATGAAGGGTATCGTGAATGATTTTGTATATGATTACGTAGATTCTAATAGAGATAAAATAGAGAAGGAGTACTCATCGTATGAGAAATTTGTAAAGAGATTTACAGTTACTCAAGAATTTTTTGATCAATTTATATCGTATGCAAAAGAGAGAGGAGTTGAACCCAAACCAGAAGAGATAGCTATATCTAAATCTGAACTAGATAAAAATCTCAAAGGTTTGATAATAAGAGGAATGTATGGCTTTGAGCCATTTATTGAGTATCTAAATATTTATGATACAGATGTACTAAAAGCTATTGATATACTAAAAAGATAATTACTAAAATAGAAGAAGCCTATCTATTACTAAGTGCATTGTGGTAGGCGCGTGCATTTCTATTATGCTCTTTTAGTGTTACTGCAAATTTGTGACGCCCATTAAAAGAAGGGTCTGCGCAAAAGAAAATATAATCATGTTTTTCGTAGTTTAGGATTGCATCTATTCCTGTAATACTTGGTATTGTTATAGGACCTGGTGGCAGTCCTTTATGTTTATAAGTATTATATGGAGAGTCAACTTTAAGATGTTTTCTAAGTATTCTTCTGATAGATTCATCTTTTAATGCAAACTTAATTGTTGGATCCGCTTGTAACTTTATCCCTTGCTTTAATCTATTTAAATAGACACCGGCAATTATTGGATATTCTGGTTTATAGTTACTCTCTTCGCATAAGATTGCAGCTAGTGTAGAGACTTCAGTTGGAGTCATATCCAAACTTTCAGCTTTAATTCTGCGCTCTTGTGTCCAGAACCTTTCGTACTCAATTTTCATTCGATTCATAAATTTTTCTGGAGAAGATGTCCAATAAAATTGATATGAATTGGGAATTATTAAACTATTAAATGTATCCTCATTAACTCCATATCTACTCATTTCTATACTATCGTTAAAGAAGTTGATAAAATCAAGCGAGTCAAGCGCTAACTTTTTACCTAAAATAGATGCTAATTTCTCTTTTCCTCTTATGTTTCCCGACAAAACAAGCATCATTGGCGTCTCCCATCCATTTCTTAAAGTGTAGATTAGTTTTTTATAGTTCATGGAGCTCTTTAATTGATATCTGCCAGGCTTTATCTGACCATCTAAATTCATCTTTTTAGCCACTTTTACAAAGGCTTTTGGATTAATTAAATAGGGCGAAATAATGTTTACTAAAGAGTCTAGATTTGTATCGGGATAAATATATACAACTGCCTCCTCATTGATACACTCTTGATACTCTTTTGCAATTCTCAGGGCATAAATAATTATAGAGACTGTCACTACAACAAGTATCACTATTAGGGCTCTAAATAGCACTTTATTTGATTTAATATTTTTTATCATCACTTTAATTTCAAATTTACAAAATTGATTCTATCTTAGAATTAAGATTCTACCTATCTCAACGCTCTCGCCAGATTCCATATTGTTTAGTTTTAGTAACTCTTTAAGTCTAATCCCTTTAATTTGGGATATCTTGTGCATAGTGTCACCTTCTAAAACTTTATAGGTCTTTTCTGCCCCCTTTTTCTTCTTTTTTTGAATATAAATAATTGCGCCTGGTTCTATAGGGATCTCAATCTCAAAATCATTAAATGAATAGAGCTCCTTTGTAAATAGATTATACTCTTTAGCAATTGATTTGTAAGTGTCTAACTCTGTGGCAATCAGATATGTTACTCCATTGTTTTCATATAATCTTCTATCAAAAGCATTATTATAAAATTTACTTTTTAAAAGTGGTGCCGATTCCGTAATATTATTTATGAAAATCATTTGAGAATCATTGTAAGAGTTGTCATAATCTTTTGTAAACCTCTTCTCCTCTTTATATCTCTGTTTATCATATTGATCAAGGTTGTTCTCCTCAATTATCTTTATTAGAAGTTTAGCATACTTTGGGTTTGTAGCATATCCAGCCTTTTTTAGCCCCTTTGCCCACGCTTTGTAATTAGTTCTATCTAGCTCAAATAGAGATTGATATCTTTCTCTTCCCGATAAAAATAGAGAGTGATCTTTAAATGACTCCTCTGGACTATCATATTTTCTAAAACACTCATTTTTTTTATCATCATCGTGATAAATTGTTTTACCATCCCATTGGTGACATTTAATTCCAAAGTGGTTATTTCCGTTTACAGCTAGCCTAGAATTGCCATTGCCAGACTCTAAACACCCCTGAGCCAATATTATACTTGCAGGAATACCATAATCGTGCATCTGCTTTATGGCAATATTTTTGTACATATCTATATACTCAGCCCTTGTTAACTCTTGTGAGTGTAATGCTGTGCTAATGAGTAATATAGAAGATAGAATTATGTTTATCTTTAGTGACTTCATTTATTTAAAATTATGTGTGCAAATCTACTCTAAAAAAGTTAAATAATAAAATTGAAGAAAAATAATAATCTTTACTATGGGTTTTGTAAATTTGTAAAAAATAGTGAAATGGAAAAAATAATCAAAATCAAATATAGAGAGTATAATAATCCCGATGAATTAACAGAGCAAGAGAGAGAGTTATATAATAGAGCTGTAATTGCAGCAGATAGCGCCTATGCAAAATACTCTAATTTTAATGTTGGAGCAGCATTATTGTTAGAGAATGGGGAGATTACCAGCGCGTCAAATCAAGAGAATGCAGCCTATCCATCGGGTTTGTGTGCAGAGAGAACAGCGCTATTCTATACACACTCAAAATATCCAAATGAAGCAGTAGTTGCAATTGCAATTGTTGCAAAAGTTGATGGAAAGCTTGTATCGGGAGTAACATATCCTTGCGGAGCGTGCCTACAAGTGATGAATGAATCACAAAAAAGAGGAGGAAAAAATATAAAAGTTATAATGGGTGGAAGTGGTAAAATTCAGATAGTTGACTCTGTAAATGCACTTATGCCTTTTGCCTTTAATAACCTTCCAAAGTAGTTTAGAGTGCAAATTTGTTTTGTAGATAAGAAAAAATACCTATCTTTGCAGTGGGTAAGTCATATACGACCAGCTCCTGCAGAACTCCCCCAGGGCCGGAAGGCAGCAAGGGTATGTGGTTGTAGCGGTGCGATATATTCAGCTTACCCTTTTTCTTTTTAAAAATCTTTAATCGTATGAAAATTGCAGTTGGACTTAGCGGTGGTGTTGATTCTAGCGTTGCTGCCCTTTTATTAAAAGAGGCGGGTCACGACGTGGTTGCACTGTTTATGCAGAATTGGCACGACACAACAGGAACGCTTCACGGTGATTGTGAGTGGGAAGAGGATAAGATGGTTGCAGAGATGGTTGCAAAAAAGATAGGTATACCATTTCATTTTGTAGATCTTAGTGGCGAATATAGAAAGCGAGTTGTGGATTATATGTTTAGTGAGTATGAAAAAGGTCGCACACCTAATCCCGACGTACTATGCAATAGAGAGATAAAATTTGATGCCTTTCTTGAGTGCGCATTAGAGATTGGTGCAGATTATGTAGCAACTGGCCATTATTGCAAAAAAGATGAATTTATAAATGAAGATGGTGAAACTATTTATAGAATTTTAGCTGGAGATGATAAAAATAAGGATCAAAGTTATTTTTTATGCCAACTATCTCAAAAACAGTTATCTAAAGCACTCTTTCCAATAGGTAATTTACCAAAAGCAGAGGTTCGTAGATTGGCGGCTCAAGCAGATTTGCCATCTGCAGAAAAGAAAGATTCACAAGGAATTTGCTTTGTTGGGAAGGTGGATTTGCCCATATTTTTACAGCAAAAATTAAAACCAAAAGAAGGAAATGTTATCGAGGTTTTTTCTAATGAGTATGGAGATCAATTGCTCACTTACGGTTTAGAGAATGGTGTAAAAGAGGAGTATTCTCAGCAAGAACTTCAACAGCTCTCAAAACCAGTAGATTATTCTATTGCAGATGGAAAGAAGATTGGTAAAATTATCGGGAAGCATAATGGTGCTCAATTCTATACTATTGGGCAGAGAAAAGGGCTGAACATAGGTGGTCATAAAGAGTCAATTTTTATTATTTCTATTGATATTGAGAGTAATACGATATATGTAGGAGAGGGGCAGAGCCATCCAGGTTTATATAGAAAGGCTCTTAAAATCTCTAATGACGAGATTCATTGGATTAGGCCAGACTTAAAACTTCAAATCGGGGAAAAAAGAGAGTATCTAGTTAGAATTAGATATCGCCAACCACTACAAAAAGGTATGTTGTTCCAGATGGAAGATGGCCTTTATATAGTGTTTGACGAACCTCAGAGAGGGATAACTAGTGGTCAATTTGCCGCTTGGTACTCTTTTGAAGAGGAGATGATTGGTAGCGGAGTTATTTAGTTTGACATAGACTCATACTGTGTTTAAGCTCAATAATTCGCTCTTCCATCTGGTCGCACATTAAATATCTAACTAAGCAGAGGTTGCGAGCCCCTGCTTTAATAACGTTTTTAATATTCTCTGGAAATATTCCACCTATTGCAACTACTGGAACGCTACTAAATTCTAACACTGTAGAGAGTAATTCTGTCCCTACAGTTGGGTCAGGTATCTCCTTTGTAGTAGTCTTATAAACTGGACCAAAGCCAATATAAGATGGATTCTCAGCGAGTGCTATGCGTGCTTGCTCTAAAGAATGAGTAGAGAGACCTATAGGCATATCTCCAGCAATTTTTCTGGCATCTGCTATAGAGATATCATCTTGCCCTAAATGTAAAACATCGGCCTCTGATAAAAGAGCTAAATCTGCGCGATCGTTCATTACAAACAGAGTGTCACTTCCCTTTGTAACACTTTTAATCTCTTCTGCAGCTCTTAAAAGTTGTTTATCAGATAAGTGTTTCTCTCTTAATTGCAGATATCTAATATTGTGTTTCACACAAATTTCAGCTACTTTACCATAGCTTAATGTTGGTTTAGTAGCTATAACATATAATCCAAAATCTCTATTCATAAATTACATTTTCTCAATCTTTTCTATCATTAATTTAGCCGCTTTTCTACCAGAGTGTAACATTCCGCCAAATATGGGACCCATGCGAGGAGCACCACTAACTCCATTAGCTGCCATACCCGACACAAAGAGTCCAGGATAAACCTCTTTAGTATTCTCAACAGTAGTTCTCTCTGCTAACTCTACGTCTAGTGATCTTTCGCCTATTACATTTCCAGTCTCAGTATTTAATTTAACCTCATTCTTGCGTGTAACAAGTCTTGCAATCATGCAATCGTGACCTGTACCCTCAAGTACACATTTTGCCTCTATAATTAATGGATCTACGTGCATGCCTTCTCTTATAACAGGTGCCCAGTTTACCACTAAACCAGCAACCTGATTGTTCTTAAAAACAACATCTTCAACAGAGTAACAATTAAAAATAACAGCTCCAGCTTTTGTTGCTGCATAAATTAAAGCAGATGTTGCATGCACAGAATCTAAAATGTATGTGTCAGCCTCACCTTTACGATACTCAATACCAACTTCATTAAGAATATCCAAGACGTCACTCTGTACAATTATGTCATTAAACATCATTGCGCCTCCCCACATACCACCACCAGGTGCCAATTTTCGCTCATATAGCGATACTTTTTTTCCTGCTTTAGCTAAATAGTATGCTGCAATTAATCCAGATGGACCCCCACCAACAATTGCAACATCAATTGACAAGCTTTTTTTTAATTTTTCAAAATAAGATTCAACAATTCCTAAAGAAATGATTTTTTCCATAATTTTATAAAATATGCAAAGAGCCCAATTTGGGTGAAGTTTGGCCTCTTTGCGATTACTAAATTAAGAAATTAGTAACCACATTCCCTACGACGGCATTATCCGACAGGTTCAATGGGTATAATCTCAGCGAAACTCTAAATAAATTTGATGTCAATCTAGAGTTAAGCACCCCTACTCTCGTTAAAAATTAGAAGGTTTAACAAAAGTGATTGTAAATGTATTCTATAATATGTTACAATACAAATTTATCGCAGAAAATGACTAAATATTTAGTATAATTTACTATATTTGCGTGCTTAAAAAAATGTGCACCTACGCACAACTGACTGAACAAAACCTAATTACCGAGCTTTTCAAATATGAGCGCAAATAAATTCAATATAGTGGAGAAGATATTGGAGAAAGATGTTATATCTATTTCTGATAGTGATGTAAAAAAAATAGAGAACTCTTACCAATTCCTTAACCATTTCAAAGAGGGAAAAGTTATTTATGGAATAAATACTGGATTTGGTCCTATGGCTCAATATCGCATAAGCGATCAAGAGTTAAATGAACTGCAGTATAATATAATTAGATCACATAGTTGTGGTGCAGGAAAAACTCTCTCAAGAGAGAACGTAAGAGCTGCAATGGTTGCACGTCTACAAACATTCATAACAGGAAAATCTGGAGTTCATCTAGATACTGTAAATCAAATTGTAAATTTTTTAAATCACGACATAATTCCTTTTGTTCCAGAACACGGAGGAGTTGGAGCGAGTGGAGATTTAGTTCAGTTAGCACACATTGCGCTAACCCTTATCGGAGAGGGAGAAGTTTTTTATAAAGATAGTTTGATTAAAACAGAAGAGGCATTAAAATTATGTAATCTTACTCCTCTTAAACTAAGAATCAGAGATGGTCTAGCTCTTACAAATGGGACTTCTGTGATGACTGGTATCGGTTTAGTCAACTTAGGTTATGCAAAAAAACTAATTCACTGGTCTACCTTAGCATCTGTTATGATAAATGAGATTGCTGGATCTTATGATGATTTTATGTCAGATATTCTAAATGATCTAAAAAATCACAATGGGCAGAGTGAGGTTGCTAAACTAATGCGAGATATATCTTTTAGCAGCGAACTTCTAAGATCTAGAAAAGAGGAGCTTTATAGTGACGGCTCTAACAATGAAGAGATATTTAAGCATAAAGTTCAACCATACTACTCTCTAAGGTGTATTCCACAAATATTAGGGCCTGTATATGATACGATTCAGAATAGTGAAAAAATATTATCAGAAGAATTTTATGCAGTAGATGATAACCCTATTGTAGATTCTGAGAGCAATTGTATATATCACGGTGGTAATTTCCACGGAGATTACGTCTCTTTTGAGATGGATAAATTAAAGATAGCCATCACAAAGCTTACAATGTTGGCTGAGAGGCAGATAAACTACCTCTTCCACGATCGAATAAATGGGATCTTACCTCCATTTGGAAACTTAGGAAAGTTAGGATTAAATTATGGACTACAAGCGGCACAATTTACAGCAACCTCTACAACAGCTGAGTGTCAAACGCTATCTAATCCTATGTATGTTCACAGCATTCCTTGTAATAATGATAATCAAGATATAGTGAGTATGGGTACTAACTCTGCTCTTATTACTCAAAAGGTTATAGAGAATAGCTTTCAAGTGCTAGCAATAGAGATGTTGGCTCTTGCTCAAGCAGTGGACTATTTAAAAGTACAAGAGAAGTTGTCTGATAAAACCAAAGAGTTGTACAACAGTATCAGAACTCTTGTTCCAATATTTGTAGAAGATGCAACAAAATATAACGAGATAGAACTAATATCTAAATTCTTAAAAAACTAACAATCATGAAAAAAATATTTTTAACGGCAATAGTTATAACGACATCATTAATTTCATTGCTTGCACAAGATGTTAAAGATGTAATATCAAAAGGTAATAATGTTTATATAGAGGTTATAGACATAAGGGATAACATTAAAGAAGATGAGCACAAAGTCTTTGTAGATCATCTAATGGATAAAGAGGAGTGGAATAGATGGAATATAGTTGACTCAAAAGAGAAGGCAAATTTTATATGTAAACTTAGTCTTGAAAAGAGAGGTAGCTCTAAAAGCGGAATTTTATCTGCGGGCTCTTGGGTTAATGCAATAGCAGAGATATTAACTGTGAATGGAGATAAAGTTTGGGAGAGTAAGAAGCATAGAGGAAATTCTAGTGAATTTACAGGATTCAATGCCTTAAATGATGCAATGAGGAAAATTGTTAGACGTGCTCTAACTAAAGAGTTGTATGGAGAAGATGGCGATGATGTCGACAAAGATGATGATAAAGAAGAGAAGAACAAGAAAAAAAAGAAAAAATAACAAAATATGAATTACGCATTAGTTACAGGAGGTAGCAGAGGTATCGGTAGAGCAATTTGTATAAAGTTGGCTCAAATGGGCTATTCTATCCTAATAAACTATAAATCAAATATTACAGAGGCAGAGGCTACATTGAATTATGTAAGAGAGGCTGGATCTGATGGAGAATTAATCCAATTTGATGTTTCAAATTTTCAAGAGACTGCAGATGCAATAAAATCTTGGCAAGATAGAAATATTGGAGAGCATATTGAAGTGCTGATAAATAATGCTGGTATTCGCAAAGATTCACTAATGATATGGATGGAACGGAGCGATTGGGAAAGCGTTATGTCTACCAGTTTAGATGGCTTTTTTAATGCAACTCAGCCACTACTAAAGAATATGATGGCATCTAAATTTGGTAGAATCGTTAACATTGTCTCTTTATCAGGAATAAAAGGGCTGCCTGGGCAAGTTAATTACTCTTCTGCAAAGGGGGGAGTCATAGCTGCAACAAAGGCTTTAGCGCAGGAGGTAGCAAAAAAGGGGGTTACAGTTAATGCTGTTGCACCGGGTTATATCGCGACAGATATGACAGGAGATTTAAATGAAAAAGAGTTAAAGAAATTTATACCAGCAGGGAGATTTGGAGAGGTAAATGAGGTTGCAGAACTGGTTGGCTTTTTAGTCTCAAAAAGTGCCTCATATATTACAGGAGAAGTAATTTCAATTAACGGAGGATTATACACTTAAAAAATTTTAAGATATGAATAATAGGGTTGTAATAACAGGAATGGGAATATACTCTTGCATCGGCAAAAATGTTGATGAGGTAAAGGAGTCCCTATTTAATGGAAAATCTGGTATTGGAATTGATCCTATAAGAAAAGAGTTGGGTTATCGCTCATCTTTAACGGGTATTCTTGAGATTCCAGATTTAAAAGGATCTCTTGATAGACGAAAGAGAGCCTGCTTACCAGAGCAGGGGGCATACGCTTATGTAGCGACAACTGAGGCTCTTAAGCAGGCAAATATAGATGATGAATTCCTGAAAAATAGAGAAGTTGGGATATTGTACGGAAATGATAGTAGTGCTGCACCAGTAATTGAGGGTATAGACATTATTAGAGAGAAAAAAAATACTACATTAGTGGGTTCTGGAAATATATTTCAATCTATGAACTCAACTGTTACAATGAATCTCTCAGTGATTTTTAATCTTAGAGGTGTTAATTTTACTATTTCAGGCGCCTGTGCAAGTGGTTCACATTCAATAGGAATGGCGTATTTGTTGATTAAAAATGGTTTACAAGATTGTATTGTTTGCGGTGGTGCGCAAGAGGCTAATAAATATTCTGTAGGTAATTTTGATGGTATCAGTGCATTCTCAATAAGAGAGGATGATCCTACAGCTGCATCTCGTCCTTTTGATAAGAATAGAGATGGGTTAGTACCAAGTGGAGGTGCTGCTACAATTATTTTAGAGAGCTACGAATCGGCTATTAAAAGAGGTGCAAATATAATTGCAGAGGTTATGAGCTACGGATTCTCCTCTAATGGAGACCACATCTCTGTTCCTAATGTAGATGGCCCAAGACGCTCTTTAGAGATGGCAATTAATGCGGCAAACATTCCATTAAAAGATATTACTTACGTTAATGCACATGCAACATCTACTCCTTTAGGCGATTACAATGAGGCTTCTGCTATTTCAAAAGTATTTGAAGGGCATAACCCTTACGTAGGATCAACAAAATCTATGACAGGTCACGAAATGTGGATGGCTGGTGCCAGTGAGGTAATATATTCGATTATTATGTCTCAAAATAATTTTATTGCACCTACAATAAATTTTGAGGAGGGGGATGAGGTTACATCAAAACTTAATCTCTCATCTAAGCGCGTTGATGTTGAGTTTGATACATTCTTATCTAACTCATTTGGATTTGGAGGAACAAACTCTACTTTAATAATAAAAACTAATAAATAAATAATTAAACAATATAGACATGAATCAACAAGAAATTATTTCAAAAATCAATGAGGTATTAGTGGACGAATTTGAAGCAAATATCGATGATATTTCACCAGAGGCTAACCTTATGGAGACTTTAGATTTAGATAGTCTTGATTTGGTAGATGTGGTAGTATTAATAGAGAATAATTTTGGTATTGTATTAAAAGGTCCTGATTTTGTAGGCGTAGCCACTTTTCAAGACTTCTACAATCTGATTATTACTAAATTAGATGAAGCAAAACAGTAAAGAGTGGGAAGGTAAATCCAGAGGTGGCACATTTGGCTATAGATTTTTTATATTTTTGATTCGCTTTTTTGGGGTAAAAGCGGCTTATATATTTCTATCATTTGTAGTTATATATTTTATCCCGTTCTCAGCTAAAGCAACAAGATCTGTTTGGAATTATAACAGAAATATTTTGAAATATAGTAGATTAAAATCTGTAATAAAATTATATTATCACTATTACACGTTTGGTCAAACAATTATTGATAAGGTTGCTATTAACAATGGAATGGGAGATAGGTATAAATTTGAGTTTGATAATTATGATAACTTTCTTGATATTTTAGACAAGGGGGCGGCAATAATTATTGGAGGGCATATTGGAAATTGGGAGATTGGTTCTCAATTTTTTGGTAAATATGCAGATAGACTCAATTTGGTTACTTATGATGCAGAACATCAAGGAATAAAAGAGATCTTACAGGCACAAGGAGTAAAACATAAAGTTATACTAATCAATGAGAAAAGTATTGAATTTTTACTTGGGATTAAGATTGCTTTAGATAAAAAAGAGTATGTCTGCTTTTTAGGGGATAGATATCTCGATAAATCCAATGCTATGCCTATTGATTTTATGGGAAAAAAGGCGCTATTTCCATCGGGACCAACCTTAATTGCTTCAAAATTTTCTGTACCGGTTGTCTTTTATTTCTCTATGCGAGAAAAAGGGATGCGTTACAGATTTATTTTTAAGATAATTGACAAGAAACTTACTCAAGAGGAGTTACTTAAGATATATATATCTGAATTTGAAAAAGTGGTAAAAAAGTATCCACAACAATGGTTTAATTTTTACAACGTATGGAGTGTAGAGTAGCATTAATATCGGCAAATAGGCTTTGGGATCCATATCCAGTATATCCAATTGCAACAGCATATCTTAAATCTTATATGGAAGAGAATATCGCGAATTGCAAAGTTGATATTCTAGATATGAATATAGTTACAGATGAGCAGGTAGCTAAATATCTTGTAGAGAGTAGTCCTAATTTTATCTGCGTGTCGATTAGAAATGTAGATGGTGCAAACTCTTTAGATAGAAGAAACTTTTTCATTGAATATAAAGCCGTAATAGATAATGTAAAGAGGTATAGCTCTGCTCCAGTAATTCTAGGAGGGGCTGGATTCTCTATTTTTCCTGATCAATTTTTAAAAGAGCTCGGTGGAGATTATGGAATTAGTGGCGAGGGCGAGGATGCTATATGCGAATTGATTAATTCATTAAGAGATAATAGTTCTCTCGATAGTGTGCAAAGATTGCACTTACCTAATAATCAAAGTAATAGTCATTGCAGATATTTATCTTCTCCACAAGCTAAATATGATAAAAAGTTAGTTGAATTCTACTGGAGAGAGAGTGGAATGTTAAATATCCAAACCAAAAGAGGGTGCCCATATAATTGTATCTACTGCACATATCCTCACATAGATGGAAGAAAGGTAAGAACTATGGATATTGACTCAATTGTTGATACTATAGCAAGGAGTAAAAGGGATTTTGGTGCTCACTACTGGTTTTTTACGGACTCTGTATTTAATATTCACAACCATTACAATGTTGAGCTTTGTGAAGCTATTATAAAGAGTAAACTTGATATATCTTGGGGAGCATATTTTTCGCCATCTAATATTACAGAGAGTGAAATGAAACTCTTTAAGGAGTCTGGACTAACTCATATTGAGTACGGAACAGAATCTTTTTGTGACCAAACGTTAGCTGCATACGGTAAGAAATTTACCTTTGATGATGTTCTATATGCTTCTGAATTGGCACTAAAATATAATATATATTATGCTCATTTTCTGATATTAGCAGGATGGGGAGAGACACAAGAGCAATTATTAACAACTATTGAGAACTCCAAGCAATTAAAGCATACAGTAATTTTCCCATACGTTGGAATGAGGATTTATCCACATACTGTACTATATGATCGTGCAATGGAAGAGGGGGTGATTAATAAGAACTCAGATTTGATTATGCCCCATTACTATATAACAGAGGGTTTTGATTTAGAGAAGACTAGAGCTTTAACTGATGCAACTGGTAAGGCTTGGATTTTTCCCGATAATAAACCTGAGAATGATATGATGCATTTACTTAAAATTAAACGAAATAAAAAGGGACTACTATGGGAGTATCTGAGAAAGCCATAATATCTGCAAATCAGATAACTGATTATATACCTCAAAGAGCACCTATCGTGATGATAGATACTTTTTTTGGTGTAGAGGAGAGCGTATCTATTAGCGGTCTAACTATAAAAGAGGATAATATCTTTTGTGAGGCGGGAGAGTTAAATGAATGTGGTATTATTGAACATATTGCTCAGTCGGCAGCAATGCGCGTTGGGTACTTATTTAAGGAGAGTGGAAAAGATATTCCGCTAGGTTTTATAGGTTCTGTAAATAAGTTTAGGGCGCACTGCTCTCCAAAGGTAGGAGAGGTGATTAGAACAGAAATTGCTGTTGAACAAGAGGTTATGAATATTACATTAATCTCAGCAGCGGTTAAAATAGATGATAAGTTAGTTGCAGAGTGTAAAATGAAAATCTATCTACAACAATAACAGGCAATGGCAAAAAAGAGAGTTCATAAAGAGGTAAAACTCAAAACAGAGACACTAATAAAAGTTAGATTTAGTGAGGTTGACTCTATGCAGGTTGTTTGGCACGGAGAGTATGTGAAATATTTTGAGGATGGAAGAGAGGAGTTTGGGCGAAAATATAAAGGCTTGGGTTATAAAGATTTTATTGATGGCGTATATCTTGTTCCAATAGTTGATTTAACGGTACAATTTAAACGCTCTTTAAAATATAATGATACGGCTATTGTTGAGACAAAATATATAGAGACAGAGGCAGCTAAAATATGTTTCGAATATGTGATAAGAAGGGAAGAAGATGGCGAGATTGTTGCGACAGGAACATCTACACAAGTCTTTCTAGATGTAGATGGTAATTTGTTACTCAACGCCCCAGAGTTTTACCTTAATTGGAAAAAGAGATGGCTACTATAAAGCGTAACGTTTACATAGGATCTAATTCAATAATTAGCTCATTGGGAGTAGGTACTGCAAATAACTGCAGTAACATAGGGGCATATACCTCTAACCTTAGCAGTTATTGCAATACGCCAGCTTGTACTATTGAAAGAGATGAGATTGATTGCAAGGTAGTTGAAGGGTTCTCTTTTATTGAACAGATCTCAATATTAGCAATAAAAAATGTAATCACGGAGAGTAACTTATCACTATCCGATAATAGAACTCTATTAATTATCTCCACAACAAAAGGGGAGATAGAGTCTATTAATCAAGATATTGAGAGAACTTATTTATGGAGTTTTGCTAAAAAAATTGAAAAATATTTTAATTGCCATAATAGAGCACATATTGTCTCAAATGCTTGTGTATCAGGTGTCGCTGCAATAGTTCTAGGTGCAAGATTGATTGAACAAAACGAGTATGATAATATAATAGTACTTGGAGTAGATACTATTAGCGAGTTTGTGGTTAGCGGTTTTAACTCTTTTAGATCAATTAGTCAAACTCTCTGTAAACCTTATGATAATCAGAGAGATGGTCTAACAATAGGAGAGGGGTGCGGTGCTCTTCTATTAACAAATAATAGAGAGTTATCAGATTCTGACATTAGGGTTTTAGGCGGTGGTATATCTAATGATGCCAACCATATATCGGGACCATCCAGAACAGGTGATGGGCTATTTTTTGCTTTAGAAAAGGCAATGAAAGAGGCGGGGCTTAGTTCAGAGGAGATTGACTATATTAACACGCACGGCACAGGAACACCATTTAATGATGAGATGGAGAGTAAGGCTCTAAATTTGGCCTCATTAACTAATGTTCCTTGTAACTCATTAAAACCATATATTGGTCATACGCTTGGAGCGTCTGGTGTTATTGAGACAATCTTTGTGGTTGAGCAAATGAAGAGGGGGCAAGTCTATGGAGTGAAGGGCTATTCAGAAAATGGGGTGCCTTATCAGTTAAATATATCAAATACTCATCGCGATATAAATATAAATAGCGCTATTAAATGTGCCTCTGGTTTTGGTGGTACAAATGCTGCAATTGTTTTATCTAAACTAGATAGGGAGGTTGAGAAAGCATATAAAGAGATTGATATTAAAGAGATAGCATCAATCACAATTGAAAAACAGTATGATATTGAGTTTGCAGAGTCTATTAAGAGAGAATATAAGGGATTAAACGATTCTAATTTAAAGTTCTTTAAGATGGATAATCTCTCTAAACTTGGATATGTTGCATCTTGTAAATTGCTTAAAGGTATAGATTTAACAGATATATCTCAATCTAGAGTTGGGGTAATTTTAGCAAATAGAAGCTCATCACTAGATACTGATATAAAACATCAGAGCATTGTAGATGCTAAGCTAGAAGAGGGTGCATCACCAGCGGTTTTTGTCTATACTTTGGCAAATATTGTAGCTGCAGAGATCTCTATAAAGCATAAATTTCAAGGAGAATTAATGTTCTTTGTGAATGAAAATAAGTGTATGGATTATCTATATAATTACTCTAAGGATCTTATTAATAGAGATATATGCGATGCTGTTCTCTATGGTTGGTGCGAACTATTACAAAATGATTATAATTTAGAACTAAAACTAATAAAAAGATAAAATTATGGAAGAGTTAAAAAATGAATTTAAGTTAAAACTTATTGAAGCACTTAATTTAGAAGATATTACACCAGAGGATATTGATTCTTCAGAGCCACTTTTTGGAGATGGTTTAGGTCTTGATTCAATTGATGCACTAGAGATAATTCTTATTTTAGAGAAAAATTACGGAATTAGATTTGAAGATCCTGCTGCAGCAAAAGGAGTCTTCTTCTCTGTTGATACAATAGCTGACTATATTAGTAAGAATAGAAAATAGTAGTAAAATGGGCATTAAAGTTTGTGGAATAGGTGTTATTTCTGCTATAGGAGTGAATTGTAAAGAGAATTTAGACTCTTTACGCTCTCAAAAATGTGGAATTGGTAGCAATACTCTCTTTGCTAGCACTGTTTCTGTGCCAGTTGGTGAGGTTAAAAAGAGCAATGATGAATTAAAAGCGTTGCTAAATATACCTAACTCTACAACTTTATCTCGTACAGCTCTTTTAGGTGCGATTGCAGCAAGAGAGGCACTATTAGATGCTAATATAGATATGGGTAAAAGGGTTGGGTTGATATCATCTACAACCGTAGGGGGTATGGATTTATCTGAACGCTTTTATCAAGAGTTTATTATTGATGCAGATTCTGGAAATTTAGATGAAATTAGAGGTCACGATTGCTCTGTAAGTACAAATTTTATTGCAGAATGTTGCGGTATTAGAGGTTTTAGAACCACTATTAGTACAGCTTGCTCGTCTGCAGCTAATGCAGTTATTCTAGGTGCTAGAATGTTGAAAAATAATATGTTAGATTACGTTCTAGTTGGAGGTACAGATGCGCTTTGTAGATTTACCTTAAATGGATTTAATTCATTATCTATACTTGATAGCGAGCTATGCAGACCATTAGATAGAGATAGGAAAGGGTTAAATTTAGGTGAGGGGGCTGGCTTTTTGGTGCTTGCAAGGGAAAGTGATAGTGAAGTTAAAAGATATTGCACTTTGGCTGGATATGCAAATGCAAATGATGCTTTTCACCAGACAGCTACATCTGAGAACGGAGAGGGTGCATTTCTTGCTATTACTAAGGCGCTTGATATGTCGGGATTAAAAAGAGAGGATATTGACTATATTAATCTGCACGGAACTGGAACAGAAAATAATGATCTATCTGAAATTAGGGCGATTAAAAGGGTTTTTGCTAATGAGATTCCACCTTTTAGCTCCACAAAGGGCTATACTGGGCATACATTGGCTGCAGCAGGTGGATTAGAGGCAGTCTATTCTGTTTTATCTATTTCTGAAGGGATTAAATATGCTAATTTGAGATTTGAGAATGAGATTGAAGAGGGGGCAACACCATTAATAGAGGCAGATGCTAATAGCGAGGTTAAAAGTGTTATCTCAAACTCTTTTGGGTTTGGAGGTAATTGTTCATCTTTAATATTTGCAAAGTAATGGGATACTATATAAACTGCATAAAAAGAGACTCCTCTTTAAGTAGGGATATTAAAGAGTTAATTCCTAATATGAACATTAGGAGGAGGATGAGTCGTGTAATTAAGAGCGGGGTTACTACTGCTTTAGACTCTCTTATGGATTTTGAGGAGTATGGAGAGATAGATGCAATTATCACCTCTACGTGGCTTGGTTGTATTGCCGATAGTGAGAAATTTTTAGCCAATATTATCTCATCAAATGAGCAACTATTAAATCCTACCCCATTTATTCAATCTACATTTAATACAGTTGGGGCACAAGTAGCTTTGATTAAATCATTAAAGTGCTATAATAATACATTTACACACGGAACTAACAGTTTTGAGAGTGCTCTTTTGGAGGCTGCACTTATGATTGATAATGGAGATGTAAATGCTGCTCTTATTGGATTTTTTGATGAAGTTACTCCTACAGTTGAAAAGATCTGCGAGCGCCTAGGAGTTCTTAATGATAGAAAATTATGGGAAGGTGCTCTATTCTTTGTACTTACTAAGGATAAATTAGACTCCTCTATAGCTGAGATTGAACAGATTAGCTTAGAGTGCAATAATGGAGGCGAGGTTAGTGGAGTCGATAAAAATAATAGTACTATTGTAGATGAATTTATAAATTATTTTGAGAAGAAAACAGTGCAACCTGTTGATATTAAGGGAGATTTAATTGCGTTGAGAATAAAATGGCTATATTAGTTATAATTATACTAATCTATATGTCTTGCAGTATATCAGCAGGAATCTATCTTAAAAGTATATGTAGAAATAGGACTGCGTTAAGTTCTGTCTCATTAACTTTTGATGATGGTGTAGATAATATAATTACGCCTAAAATTCTAGATGTACTTAAGAGATATGGAGCAAAGGGCACCTTCTTTATAATAGGCGATAAAGCTAAAGAGCATCCAGATTTGGTTAAAAGGATTGTAGCAGAGGGGCATCAAATTGGGAACCACTCTATGCATCATAAATGGAGTTTTCCTATAGGTACAACTCAAAAAATTTATAATGAGATTATGGAGTGCAATAGAATATTAGAGGATATTACAGAGAGAAAAAATATCTATTTTCGCCCCCCATTTGGAGTTACAAACCCAACATTGGCAAGAGCCGTGCGTAAAAGTGGACTAATCTCAATTGGCTGGAGTATTCGCTCATTGGATACAATGGGTATGAGTATTGATAAGGTTGAAAATAGAGTTATAAAGAGATTGAAAGGTGGAGATATTATTTTACTTCACGACAATAGAGCGGGCGGAGAGCAGTTGGTTGAGAGAATTTTGATTAAATTGAGAGAGAGAGAGTTAAAGGCGGTAACAGTAGAAGAACTTATAAAAACAAAAGAGGTATGTTAAGAGTAATAATTTTATTTATTTCTATATTTAGTCTCTTTACATTAAGAGCCCAGAATAAAGATATCGAGAATCTGTTTTTGAATAGATTAGACTCTATGAGTAGCTATAATAAGACTATTATCAGTAATTTTGAACAGGTAAAAGTAATTAAAGGACTTAAGGGAAAGATAGTAAGTAAAGGGGAGTTTTTTTATGATAATAGCGGCTCTATGTCTCTTATTTACGAGGTCCCCAAAGGCGATAAGGTGGTAATGAGTGGAGAGAATTTTACTATAATTACGTCAGGTAAAAAGATTGAGAGCTCTGCCTCTGAAAATCCTATGATGGCACAAATATCATATATGATGCAAGCCTGTATGTCTGGAGAGATTACCAAATTAGGTAGCGGTTGGCTTATGACAATTGAGGAACAGGAGGGGGGCTACAAGGTGGTTATAACACCTAATGACAGGAGAATAAAAAGATATGTCGAGAATATGCAAATGATTTTTAATCAATCTGATATGACTCTAAATGAATTGCAAATTAATGAAAAGAAAGGGGGCTATACTCAATATATTTTTAAAGATAAGAGAGTTAATGTAGAGATTGATAGTTCTGTTTTTAATATTTAAAAGATAACATTGTGAATAGTATATATAAAATAGAGAGGGTATCGGGAGATGGAAAAAATTACATCTATAAAGCTGAAATTAATGCATCTCACGATATTTTTAATGGGCATTTTCCTGATAACCCAGTAGTTCCTGGAGTCTGCACAATAGGTATGTTAAAAGAGTGTTTTGCAGATATTTTAAATAGAGAGGTAAAATTAGATTATATCAAAGAGTGCAAATTTTTATCGGCAATAATTCCAACTCAACACAAAAGTGTTTGTTCGAGCATTGTAATAACACAAAATGAGAGTGTTACTAGCGTTATAGCTGAGGTCTCTTGTGGAGATATAAAGATGGTGAAATTTAAAGCGGAGTTATTATAATATGTTGAATATCAAAGATAGAGTTGCTAGTAATAAGATACTTATTGTTATCCCTACATATAATAATGCAGGGACTCTCTCTTATGTTATTAACCAAGTTAAAGAGTATAGTAATGATATTCTTATTGTAAATGATGGCTCTACAGATAACACTCAAGAACTTATTGAAAAAGAGGATGTAAAATGTATATCTTATACTCCAAATAGAGGAAAGGGCTTTGCTGTTCGTCAGGCAATCTCTTATGCAAAAGAGAATGGTTACGATTATATCTTAACACTAGATTCTGATGGACAACACTACGCCTCTGATATCGTAAATTTTGTGGATAAGATTGAGGAGGAGCCAAACCAATTGATTATAGGATCTCGCAATCTGGCTGCGGAGAATATGCCATCTAAGAATACCTTTGCAAATAAATTCTCAAACTTTTGGTATAGGGTAGAGACTGGGCAACAATTGAGCGATACACAATCTGGGTTTAGATTGTATCCTGTTAATAATCTAGTTAATATGCGCTTCTTTTCTAATAGATATGAATTTGAAGTAGAGGTGATTGTAAGAGCCGCTTGGAAAGGTGTTAAGGTGTGTAATATACCTATAAAAGTGTACTACCCTCCAGAGGATGAGAGAGTTTCGCACTTTAAACCGTTAAAAGATTTTACTAGGATATCAATTCTGAATACACTTTTAGTTACTATTGCTCTTGTCTATTATTATCCTTGGAAATTCATTAGATCTCTAACAAAAGAGAATATCCGTAATTTTATAAAAGATAATATTACAGAGAGCAAAGAGTCTAATTTAAAGATTTCCGCTGCATTTGGATTGGGAATCTTCTTTGGAATAGCGCCAGTATGGGGTTATCAGATGATCTTGGCAGCCTTTACGGCTCATCTTTTAAAACTTAATAAAGTACTAACGCTAATTAGTTCAAATATTAGTATTCCGCCAATGATACCATTTTTACTTTATGGTAGCTTCTGGACTGGAGGGTTAATTTTAGGTTCTCAAAAGAAAATATCACTAGAGAGCATAACTATAGAAAATGTCTATTCTGATCTATTTCAGTATCTATGTGGAGCAGTTGTATTTGCATTAGCTTGCGGTATAGCTATCTTCTTAATATCATTTATACTGCTAACCATATTCAGAGGCAGAGTTAAAATTAAAACAAATGGGTAACATATTTATAAGAATATACGATTATTTCTCTAAAAATAAGGCTATTATGTGGATACTCCTCTGCGTAATGAGTATAACTATGGCCTACTTTTCTCTACAGGTTAAGTATGAAGAGGATATCACCAGTTTCTTTCCTGAGCAAGAGCAAGATTTGTCTCTGATTCTAAATAATTTAAAGGCAAAAGATAGATTGGTTGTTATGTTTACAGCAAATGAAGATGAATTAACAGATTCACTTATAGATGCTGCGGAATCATTTAGATCATTGCTAAACGAGAATAAGAAGTTCACATCAATTGCCAATTTTAGTACAGGAGTAGAGGATATCTATATAGATTCAATGTCTCAATTTGTTTATGATAATTTACCTCTATTCTTAACGGATAAAGACTACGAGAATTTAGATACAATAATAAATCCTGCTCAGATAAAGAGTATTATGGAGCAGAATTATAACAACATAATCTCACCAATAGGTAGTTATGTTACTGATTTTATCTATAATGACCCACTTTCACTTGCAGGAAACGCTCTTAAAAATTTTCAAAGATTAGGTAACAGTTTCAATTACAAAATAATAGACGATTATATTTTTTCTCCCGACAAAAAGACTCTTTTAGCTTACATTGATATTCCTAGTAAAACAAAGAGCAGTGGAAAGCTCATAAAATTAGTTGAATCAGAAATAGAAGAGATTAATAAAGTAAGTAAAAATATAAATGTAGAGTACTTTGGAACTCCTGCAGTTGCAAAGTATAATGAATGGCAAATAAAAAAGGATAACTTAATAACGCTAAATATCGCGATAATAATTGTAATTATCTTTGTTACAATTGCACTCAGAAATAGATTCAGTATAATTTTGCTTCTGGTTCCTGCTCTATTTGGAGCACTTTTAGCTCTCTCAATAATATACTTTACAAAGGGAGAGATCTCTTTAATTGCGGTTGGGTCGGGCTCTATTATTTATGGTATAGCGCTCAGTTATGCTATCCATGTATTGTCACACAAGGCTCATAGTAAAGATATTAGAACATTAATAAAAGATCTAACATTCCCTTTAACGGTTGGTAGTTTCACTACGATAGGAGCCTTTATTGGATTAACCTTTACAAACTCTAAACTATTACAAGATTTTGGGCTATTTGCCTCAATTACACTTGCGGGTTCGGCAATATTTTCACTAATTTTTCTTCCTCATTTTATAAAAATTAAAGAGGGGCAGAATACAAGAAAAGAGTTAAAAGTTCTTGATAAATTATCAAACTTAAGATTAGATAGAAATAGACCATTTGTTATATCTATATTCTTGATAACTATAGTATTATCTATCTTTTTTAATGATATAAAATTTGATAGTAATATGATGAATCTAAACTATAATCCGCCACATTTAAAAGAGGCAGAGGATAGATTAAATTCATTAACACAACTGAATGATAATGAGTCAAATATAGTTTTTGTAACATCATCAAAAGAGGTAAATAGTGCTGCTAATAACTATAATAAGCTTTGCAACAGTTTAGATTCATTGCAATCTACAGGTAAGATAGTTTCATATTCAGATATAAATCAATTTGTTATATCAAAATCTGAACAGAAGAGAAGATTAGATAGATGGGATGAGTTTTGGACGGAGCAAAAACAGAGTAAATTAGTAGATCTAATAGATAAAGAGGCCAATATTCTAGGATTTGAAGAGGGTGCTTTTGATGGATTTAATCATCTATTATCAAAAGAGTATGGTGAACTATCATTTGATAATCAAAGTCTATTTTCAACCCTTTTTAATGAGTGGATCAACTCAAATGACTCATTAACAACACTTATTGCGCACGTAAAAATTGAGAATGAGAAGAAAGATGAGGTTTATAAACTTTTCCAAGAGAATAAAAATATAGTAGCAGTAGATAGGGCATATTTTGCAAATATGATGGCTAAAGATGTTCGCGACAATTTCTACTTTATCTTATATATCTCCGGTATTCTTATATTCTCTGCGCTTCTTCTCTCTTACGGAAGAATTGAATTAGCAATATTAGCATTTTTACCAATGTTTATTAGCTGGATAATAATATTGGGCATTATGAGTATATTCGGTATAGAGTTTAATATTGTTACAATCATTCTCTCTACATTTATATTTGGAATAGGTGATGACTTTAGTATATTTGTAATGGATGGTTTAGAGGGGGAGTATAAGTATAAAACAAAACTCCTACAACACCATAAAGTGGCCATTATACTATCAGCCTTCTCTCTTATTGTTGGTATGGGGGTGCTAGTTTTTGCTAAACATCCAGCAATGAACTCTTTGGGATTAATCTCATTAATAGGGATGGCAGTTGTTGTAATAATCTCATATACAATACAACCATTTATTTACAGACTCTTTATAACGCAACATACAGATAAAGGAAATTTCCCTGTTACGTTTCTATCTCTCTTAAATACCATCTACGCCTTTGGACTATTTGTATCAGGTTGTCTCCTTGTGCAGGCTGCAATGCTTACTGTTGCTATTTTTCCAATAAACAGAGATAAGAAAAAGTATTTAATTCATAGTTTAGTTAGTTGGTACACGAGATCATTTTTAAAAGTTATGATAACTGTAAAAATGATTAATATAAATGAGGTTGGAGAGAGTTTTAAAAAGCCAGCTGTAGTTATTGCCAACCACCAATCATTCATAGATATTCTACTTTTATTGGGATTAAATAGAAAATTTGTGATGGTTACAAATGGATGGGTGTGGAACTCACCTATTTTTGGAGCAATTGTACGATACTTAGGATTCTTTCATACAGCAGATGGGTATGAGAATATTGTAGAGTCACTAAATGAAAAGGTTAAACAGGGCTATAGCGTAATTATTTTCCCCGAAGGGAGCCGTTCTCCCGACAATAAAATCAAACGATTCCATAAAGGAGCCTTCTTTTTAGCAGAGAAATTAAAATTAGATATTATCCCGATACTTATCTACGGGAATGGATTAATTTCATCTAAAAGACAACCGATCTATATTAAGAAAGGAGTAATAGTGTCAAAGGTTCTAGAGAGAATAACCTACGGGGATAGTAGATTTGGAGAGACATATAAGGATAAGACTAAAAATATCAATAGATACTTTAGAGAGGAGTATGATAAACTATATGAAGAGTTTAATAGAGTTAGAAATCCTTACTTCAAAGATGCCTTAATTAAGAATTACATATTTAAGGGGCCTGTACTAGAGTGGTATATGCGCATAAAGCTAAGAATGGAGAACTACTATGATCACTATGATAGATTGCTTCCTCGCAGCGGATTTATTGTAGATTTAGGTTGTGGATATGGAGCACTGAGCTATATGCTAATGATGCTGTCAGACAAGAGAAGAGTTCTAGGTGTTGATTATGATGCCGAGAAGATTAATTTAGCAAATAATTGTTTTGCTAAGAGTGAAAGTATTAACTTTGAGGCAGGGGATATAAGAACTTACAATATACCAAAAGCAGATGCCTATGTAATCAGTGATGTGCTTCATTATATTGATAGTGAGTCACAAGTGAAGGTTATTAATAGCTGTATTGAGAACCTAAATCAAGGCGGAATGATTATAATTAGAGATGGAGATACCTCCCTAAAAGAGCGTCACCATAATACAGAGAAGACAGAAGAGTGGTCTACCAAGATATTAAAATTTAATAAGACTGACGGACCATTATGTTTCTTATCTAAAGAGATGATTATAGGCATTGCAGAGAAGAATAATATGAGCGTAAAGAGTATAGAGAGCGACTCTAAAACTAGTAATACATTATTTATATTAACAGGTAAATAAAACAATAAAACTATGCAGAATCAATATGATGTAGTAATTATAGGTAGCGGCTTAGGTGGGCTTGAATGTGGGGTGATGCTAAGCAAGGAGGGGTACAATGTGTGTGTACTTGAGCAGAGTAAAATATTTGGAGGCTGTCTACAATCATTTAATCGTAAAGGTAGAAAGATAGATACAGGTATTCACTATGTTGGAAGTATGGACCAAGGGCAGATAATGAGGCAATACCTAAAATATTTCAATATCTTTGACCGATTGAATGTCAAAAAGTTAGATAATGACTTTGATGTTATAAGCTTAGGTGACACAGGTGAGTTTAAGTATAGAAATGGTTATGAAAATTTCATTGAGGAGTTATCAAGCAAGTTCCCTAATGAGAGGGGAGGTATTGAGAGGTATTGTAGAGAGATAAGAGATATTGGAGAGTCAATTAGTGTTGATGTTTGTAAAACAGGCAAATTATCTTTGGGTAACATTGATCCTCTTAGTGTTTCGGCAGTTGAGTTTATAAATGAGTGCGTAACAGATCCTACTCTAAGAAATGTTTTAGCTGGTACAAATACATTATATGGTGCAACTAAAGATACTGCTAATCTATATCACCACGCAATGATAAACCACTCCAATATTGAGAGTGCATATAGATTTGTAGGTGGTACTCAAAATATTGCTGATCTATTAATTGAGCAGATTGAGAAGAATGGAGGTACGCTTTTAAATGATTCAAAAGTTACTAGAATTGGGGTAGAGGATGAGCAAATAAGTTGCGTTGAGCTAGAGAATGGTGAGATAATATCGGGAAAATACTATATTTCAAGTCTACACCCAGCAAATACTTTTAATATGCTTGAGAAGTGTTCTAAAATTAAAAAGGCATATAAAACTAGGTTAAATATTGTTCCAAATACCTATGGGATTTTCTCTGTCTATTTGCTAATGAAGAGTGAAAGTGTGCTCTATGCAAATAAGAATTTTTATCGTTATGATATTCCCGATGTATGGGATAATTTAATTGAGAATGATTTATCTGTAAAATCTGTACTAGTAAGTAGTCAGGTGGAGAATAGTGGAGAAAAGTATAGTAATGTAATCACTTTAATGTCTCCAATGGCCGATAGTGTATTTAAGCAGTTTGAGAATAGTAAATTTGGAGCTAGAGAGGCTGAATATAAGGAGATTAAAGAGCAGCTGACTCAAAATATTATTGATCTTGCAGTTAAATATCATCCAGAATTAAATGGTAATATTGATGCTATATACTCATCAACTCCAATTACATATCAACACTATACAGAGACTCCATTGGGCTCTGCGTATGGAATGTTAAAGAGTTATAAAAATAGTTTAGCAACATTGATTCCAACTAGAACAAAGATTCCTAACCTTTTCCTAACGGGACAGAGTTTAAATGTTCACGGGGCTGTTGGCGTAACTATCACTGCTGCAAATACTTGTGCTAATATCCTAGGGGAGGAGTATTTAGCAAAGAAAATAGGGAATATATAGAGTTAAGGATAAACCGTATGAAAAAACTCCTTAAAATATTGATAATAAGCATTTTGCTTATATTGTTAACTCCAACAGTTATCTTCTTTATTCTGTATCAATCTGCAGATATGAAGGAGCCAGAGCTGGCTATCTCTACAATAAATAATAAAGGCGAAAATAACTACCCCGTAAACAACGTAAATGATACGCTCTTCTGTAAAGAGTCTTATCTTTTTCAAGATAGTTCCACAGGGTTATGGGAGCTCTATATTAAAGGATCTGGACAAGAGAGAGGTGCACAACAAGGAGCTCTAACTAAGGATCTTATGAGGTATCAAGAGGATGTTTTTATTGATAAGATAAAGGAGATAATTCCATCAGATAGCTACTTATCATTTCTTCGCTCATTTCTAATAGTATTTAACAGAAATATCGGTGAACATATTCCTCTAGAGTATAGAGAGGAGATTATGGCAATGTCTGAATTCTGTACAGATGAGTATAATGCAATTGGCACTCCATATCAAAGGCAGTTAAATTATCACGCAGCTCACGACATTGGGCACACAATGCAACAATATATGCTTGTTGGGTGCAGCTCATTTGGTGTATGGGGTGATAAAAGTGGTGATGGAGAGTTGATTGTCGGGAGAAATTTTGACTTTTATGTAGGCGATGATTTTGCTAAAAATAAGGTAATTACATTTGCTGTTCCAGATATGGGTTATAAATATGCAAGTATTGGTTGGGCTGGAATGATTGGGGTTTTATCGGGAATAAATGAAAAGGGCTTGACGGTTACAATTAATGCGGCTAAGGGGGCAATTCCAACCTCTGCGGCAACACCAATCTCAATTCTAGTTAGGGAGATTCTACAGTATGCTTCAAATATTGAGGAGGCTTATCAGATTGCTAGTGCTCATAAAACTTTTGTAAGTGAATCAATTTTAATTGGTTCATTATCAGATAAAAGCGCTGCGATTATTGAGAAGACACCTAAGCAAATTGCACTGTTTGAACAAGAAGGTGATATGATTATCTGTACAAACCATTTTCAATCTCAACTATTTGCAAATGATAAATATAATGTGGAGAATATCGAGTTTAGTGATAGCAAATATAGATATGATAGGTTAAGTGAACTTTTAAATAGAAATGCAGATATTGAGTATCGCGATGCAATCTCTATTTTAAGAGATAGATATGGAATAGGTGGGGAGGATGTTGGTATTAGTAATGAGATGACTCTTAATCAGTCTATTGCACATCATTCCGTTCTCTTTAAGCCAGAGGAATCTTTAATGTGGGTAACTACCTCGCCTTGGCAATCGGGAAAGATTATTTGTTATGACTTAAAATCATTCTTTGAAAAGGGTGAGTATCCAACTAAAATTAAAGAGTTGGGTATTGCAGCAGACTCTACATTTATGGCAAATGACTATAATAGAGTTGTTGAATATAGAGCAAAAATTAAGGAGATAAAGAGTGCCATCAGTTCAAAAGGAGAGCTATCTAATGAATTTATTAGTACGTTTATGATGGTAAATCCAAATCACTATTATACCTATCGAATTTTAGGTGATTATTTTTATGAACTTGGTGATAATAAGGGAGCAATAGAGTACTACAATCGCTCACTGGAGCATCAAATTCCATATAAAAGTGAGAGGATTGAGATTGAAGATCTTGTGAAAAAAATAAATAAATAATGAAAAATAGCGATATTCAATATAAAGATAGGGCGGCTATTGAAGAGTTCCAAAGTATTAGACTAAGGGAGGAGATAGCATTTATAAGTGCCAACTCACCATTTTACAAACGTATGTTTATAGAGAATGGTATATCTGCAGAGTCTATCACTTGCATAGCTGATTTACAGAGACTTCCTGTAACAACTAAGGAGGATCTACAAAGGTATAATTATGATTTTATTGCAGTTCCTACATCTGAGATTAGGGACTATGTTACTACATCTGGAACATTAGGAGATCCTGTAACATTTGCCCTTACAGAGTCTGATTTAAATAGACTAGCTTGTAATGAGGCATCATCATTTACTACAGCAGGTTGCTCAACAAACGATGTATTACAGCTAATGACAACAATAGATAAGAGGTTTATGGCTGGATTGGCATACTTCTTAGGGGCTAGAGAGCTTGGTTGTGGTATAATTCGTGTGGGAAATGGAATACCTGAATTACAGTGGGATACTATCAAACGTATTGGCCCGTCTGGAGCTATTGTTGTGCCATCTTTCTTATTAAAATTGGTTGAATTTGCTAAAAATAATGGCATAGATTACAAAAATTCCTCTTTAAAACGAGCAATATGTATAGGTGAGGCCTTAAGAACTCCCGACGGTAAATTTAATGCTTTAGGAGAGAAGATTTCACAGGAGTGGCCAGAGTTAGAACTATTCTCAACCTATGCCTCTACTGAGATGCAGAGCTCATTTACTGAGTGTGAGCACCACTCTGGTTGCCATACACCATCAAATTTAATCATAGTTGAACTACTAGATGATCAAAATAATATTGTTGCAGATGGTGAACCTGGAGAGGTGACAATAACTACACTAGGTGTGAGAGGAATGCCACTATTAAGATTTAAAACAGGGGATATCTGTATAGCTGAAAGCGGTAGTTGTAAATGTGGGCGTAATAGCCTAAGATTGAGCTCGGTTCTAGGCAGAAAAGGGCAAATGATTAAATATAAAGGTACAACGCTCTATCCGTCAGCTCTATATGATATTCTTGATAATATTCCCGATATTGTTAACTATATTGTAGAGATATATACTGGAGAATTAGGAACAGATCAAATTGTGTTAAAAATTGGCAGTGAGAGAACAGATAGTGGATTTATTAAAGAGATAAAAGATATGTTCCGCTCTAAAGTAAGGGTTGCACCTGAAATATACTTTGAGCCAATTGATTATATCTCTAAGAGGCAACAACCTCAACTTAGTAGAAAGCAGATTAAATTTATAGATTTAAGATAGACTCTTTACTGGTGGCTTTTTATCCCGATATATTGGTGTGAAATTTGATAGAAAACGGATAATTATCTAACTAAAAAAATATTTTAATATGAGAAAATTAACATTATTAGTTGCAATCTTGCTCTCTGTTGCAACAATAGCAAAAGGTAAGAGTGGCCAAGAGGTAGTTTTTTATGGAGTTGACTTCTCTTCTGTAAATCTTGTTGGTGCAACTGAACAAAAAGAGAATATAATCAGAGCATTCAAAGGTATTAATGGGCTATTTATTTCTGAACCAAAGAAGTATAATGTTGAATACTATTTTGGCGTTGATGTAGAGTCTATTGATACAGATACAGCTATGGAGCAAATTGATAAATTAAATAAAATTGATTTTATTGATAAGAAGAGATCAGAGGTAAATGTAAAAAAAATTATATCAAAATACCCTAAAGAGGATGGTTTAGGCTTGGTTATCATAGCAAAAGAGCTTAATAAGTTTGGAGAATATGGATCATTTATTGCCGTAACCTTTAATAGCAAAACAAAACAAATTATCTCAGAAGATGAGATTTCAGGTACTCCTAGCGGTTTTGGAATAAGAAATTATTGGGCTGGTTCTCTTTATAGAGCAATGAGGAGTTTAAAGTAAAATTATATAGGCTCGTTTGTCAAAAAAAATATAATGGTAAAAAACATAAAGGGCAACCCCGACGCTAGGTCGTGAGGGTTGCCCTTTGTGTTTTATTAGATAGTTTCAACATCAGCTTCATGCGTAACTGTTGCTGTTATATCTCCAGCATTATCCCAAGCTTGAACAGTAGCCTCTAGTTTAACACCTTGAAGAGTGAATGTTAGTCCAAAATTATATGCTTTACCTTGTGCTAAAAGATTACCTGAAGATAGTGTGAATGTGGCTTTATTTGATGAGAACGTGTGTCCACCATTAAGTTTAGCATCAGCAGTTACAATATCATACTCAATAACCAAAGTAAGATCAGAGCCATCAGCAAGTCCTGTTTGACCAGCTGGAGGGATCAAGAAAGCGTAATTATTAGCTTTGAATAATTGTGTTTCTGCTTCATCATCTCCAATCTCGATACCTTTATTTGCAGGATAGGTGCCTATTGCCGCATTTTTTGTGTCAGATAGAAGAGTTGAGAAGTTAAGATTGGCTGTACTCTCTGTAAAAGAGCCCCACGTACCATCTTGTGTGTGTACAGTTTCTTCGACGTCTGTTGTTATGCTTCCAAAAGAGTAAACAGCTGAAGAGTGTAGTTTAGTAGTTGTTCCGTTGATAAAGTTTATGCTCTTAATAATAACACTTGTATTTCCATCAGCAGTTGCATCTACAATATCTGTCTTAGCAGTTATGTCAATACGCGTTAATTGGTGCTTTAAGTTAATATTCACAGTATTTCCAGCGCTAACTTTTGGTGTAGAAACCACTTGTCCTGCTACAAAGTCAACTGTAGATGCAAGATCAGCAGGGTTAAGAGTATAAGTAATTGCTGGAGCTACAGTGTTGCTACTTGTAACATCTATAACTGTACCATCTTCATAAGGAGCATAACCGTAGAAAGAGTAGCGGTCATTAGCATCGTTAGAGTAGTACTTAATTGGAGAGTAACCCCATACGCCACCAGTATATGTAACCTGTTGGTTATACATAAAATTAGGAGTAGTTGTTGGAGTTCCGTTGTCAAGGAAAGAGCCAAATACTCCAAAACCATTACCAGTCTGAATAGAGGTAGTTGTAGTTTCTGCCCCTTTAGTTGCATTACTGCTATATAACCCAAAGGTTACTGCGTTATTCTCCGCCTCATTTTGGAACACTTCGTTCTTTGAACAAGAACTCAATGCTGCTACCATAACAGTCATTGAAATTAAAATTTTTTTCATTTTAAATAATATTATATTAGTTAATAATTTGTTTTATTACTTATATAGTTCTATTTATCCTATAATGATAGGAACATCCTCTTCGTCCCAAGGGTTAACATTGGGATCAAATCCAGAGGCACCACCCTCAGACGGTTCAACATCTGGCAAAAGAATAGATTCGTCATCTTCAAAACCTATCTCAATGAGAATCTCAATATTGACCTCGGCATTAGTATCATTTTGATATATCTTTAGGTTATCTTTGTCAAGGTTTATAGAGAACTCTTTTTTTGTTTTATTATCTACCAGCATAAGAATCAGCTCTAGCAACCCTTTCCAATAGTCATAATCGTTTACATCAAATGTAGTATTGTTGTATAGCCCCCAAGTAGTGTATTCTATTGTAATCTCACCTAAACTATATTCACCCTCTTCTCTCTTTTGCGTCCAGCCAACGAGTTTTTGACGTGCATTTATACTATTCGGAACACCTTTATCTATTAAAAAGCCCTCTGCGAGACCACTTAACTCTCCATAGGCACCATTATCTGCAAGGTTTTGAAAACCTTTTATTCTAACTTTTATAGCGTGGCGTTTATTTGCAAGTTGTGGAGTGACCTCAACTACAGTGGTGATATTTGAGGTACCTGTTTTTGATTTTGTATCGCGAGCCTTAGTTGTCTCATCTACCATCTGTTGAGTTACAATTAGCCCTCTATAAACAGTAACCGCAAAATCAGCGGGTTGCTCTACAAGTGTCCCCCTTGTTTGTGTTGGTTCTCTGCTAGATAGTGCCTCTCTGGAATAGACCTCCAATGTAGCTAAATCTTCATCTCCTCTAAAGCCTATTGTGCTAGATAATTCATAAGGTGTCATATTAAAGACTACAAAATCATACTCTCCAGCTCTCAATGCTACTTTGTGGTTATCAACATCTGCTGAGTATGTCTTTATTACCTTACTTCCATCTTTTGGATAAAACCATACACTAACACCAGTTGGCTTATTATCTAAAGAGAAAGATTCAGACCAATCTACCTTAATAATAAGGTCTGCATAAGGGTAATAATCATAGGTAAGTGGACGACGTTCGCATGCAGAATAGAGTGCTGCGAGTAGGCATGTACATATTATAAATAGTACCTTCTTCATCGTGCTCCTCCTCCAATCTTGCGATTGTGGTTAAATACCCATACTAGTGAAACCTCTAACTTTGTAGGACCAATCCATGTATAACTTCCATCATATTGCCATACAAGAAATTCATTATTCTCTTTACCCTCGTAGTATCTGTAATCTGTCTTTAGATAACCAACGCCTAAATTATATTCCATAAGGAGATTACCTTTTTTATTAATGGTGTGGGTATAGCCAGCACTCAAACCAGCTGCAATATAGAATTCTCCTTGATAGCCGTTATTCTTCCTCTGTAAATCATAATATCCTCCACTAAAATATATGCCACCAAACCAACCTGTAAGAAGTGGACGATTTTCTCTTTCGCCAAACCAATACCTACTTTCAAGGGTTCCTGACAAAATCTGTAGTGCATTTCCATTATCTTTTGTTACCCACCAAGGGAACATCCACTCTCCAGCTATGCTCCATCGTCTACTAATAGGTACTTCTATCTCTACATTTGGAACAAGTAGCAAGTCATAAAGCAAGTTGGTTTTAACGGCAAATGGAGGTATTCTTTCGTGCCATTTTTGTAGCGTAGTATCTATTGTTGCTTTATCATTAGCAAACTTATATTGCATATTAGTTATCTCTTCTCCCTGTGCGTAAATATGAGAACAAAATAGTGCGAATAATGCTACTATGCATATGAATTTCATATTTACTTTATTTAACCGTGTTACAGAATCGTCTTTATGGTACAATATAGTGGATATTTTATTATAAATTCTCATATTGTTATTTATTTTAGCAAAACTAAAACTCAAAAACGTCGCAAAGTTAGTTATTTTTTAGTAAAATATGACCTATTTATATATAATTGTTAATGAGATGTAAACTCTAATACTAAGCCATCATATGCAGGTTCAACCATAAATGGTAGTTTGAGTCCATTGATATGAACTATCAGATTATTATACTTACTCATCTGGTGTGAGAAGTGAGTCAAGTAGCTCTTTTTTGCACCTATTTTACAAACTTGTTCAATAGCCTCATCTAAATTAAAATGTGAAATATGCCTCTTATGGTGAATGGCATTAAGCACAAGTAGATTAAGATCTTTCAATTTTGTATACTCACTGTCTGGAATAGCATTGGCGTCAGTAATATATGCAAATTCACCAAATCTAAATCCCAATATTGGGAGCTTATAATGCATTACTCTAATAGGCGCTATCTCTATATTTTTCTCTACTCCATCAACCTCTTTTGTGATTTTAAATGGATTTTCATCTATTTGTATAAGCTTATATTCAGGCACACCTGGATATTTATGCTCAGTAAATGCATATGCATACTCTATCTTTATTGCATCTAAGACTTGACTCTCTGCGTATATTGGAAAAGCTACCCCTTTTTTAAAATAATTAAATGCTCTAATATCATCCAATCCTCCCATATGATCTTTGTGTTGGTGCGTTAATATTATTGCATCAACATCTTTTATACCCTCTCTTAGCATCTGTTGTCTAAAATCTGGACCACAATCTATAAGAATTTTAAATCCCTCATATTCAACTAAAACGGATGAGCGTAGTCGTTTATCTTTTGGATCTAAAGATTGGCAAATATTACAATCACAACCAATCATCGGGACCCCTTGAGATGTTCCTGTACCTAAAAAAGTGACTCTATTCATTTGAGATATTATTTGGTCTACAAAAGTACTCTTTTTAACTCTTAGTTTGCAATAATCTATCCACATAATCTCTAATTTTACATATCTTTGCAGAATGAAAGGTATTTTACATTTAATCCCAGCCCCTTTGGGCGAGACTGAATTAACACAAGTTATTCCTAATCAGGTACTTGATATTATTCCTAAATTAACTCATTTTGTTGTAGAGGAGCTTAGAACCGCTCGTAGATATCTATCTAAAGCTGGTCACAGAGGTAATATTGAACAATTGTCTTTATATGAACTTAATGAGCATACTAAACCAGAACAAGTAGAGAAGTATATTAAGGTACTTATGGATGGAAATGATGTAGGATTGATATCAGAGGCTGGTCTACCAGCGGTGGCTGACCCTGGTTCTCTTCTTGTAAAATTAGCACACTCAAATGGAATAGAGGTTAGACCCTATGTTGGTCCATCATCTCTAATGTTAGCACTTATGGCTAGTGGATTAAATGGACAATGTTTTGCTTTTACAGGCTACTTACCAATAAAAGGGGAGGAGAGGAGAGCTAAGATTAAACTGATTGAGAGAGTATCTTCTCAACTCAATCAGACTCAGATTATTATTGAGACACCTTATAGAAATGATGCACTTTTTGCAGATTTACTTGCGGCATGTTCTCCTAATACTAAAGTTTGTATTGCAGCAGACATAACCTTACCTACTCAAACTATTGTAACAAGGAGTGTTACCGCTTGGAAAAAGAGTCCTTTAACTATAGGAAAAAGGCCTTGTGTATTTTTAATATTATCATCATAAAAATGGATAGAATAGAGTTAGTAAATATGGAATTTTTTGCTCATCATGGTTGTTTTAAAGAGGAGCAAATTATCGGGAATAAATTTATTGTAAATTTTTGGTTTGAGGCAGATTTAACCAAGCCATCAAAGAGTGATGATATTAACGATGCGCTTAATTATCAAGAGGTTTATAATATAATTAGTAGAGAGATGAAACAGACTTCTCATCTTTTAGAGCATGTTGCAAGACGTATTTTAGATGCAGTAAAGGCAGAGTTTCCGCAAATTGCAAAGGCGCAAGTTACTATTGATAAGCTTAACCCTCCAATGGGAGGGTTTATAGGATCTTCTAGAGTAGTTATGAATTTATATTAACGTTCACTTTAGGATTTTTTGTAATTAAATTTTTCATTTTATGACAAAAACAGTTGCATTTGTTACCTTAGGGTGCAAATTAAATTTTTCTGAAACTTCTACAATTGCTAATCAATTTATTGAGAATGGCTACCAGAAGGTGCCTCAGAACGCCGCTGCAGATATATATGTTATCAATACTTGCTCCGTGACTGAGCAAGCAGATAAAAAGTGTAGAAATATTATTCGAAAACTGCATAAACAGAATCCCGATGGAATTATAGCTGTTACAGGGTGCTATGCGCAGTTAAAACCACAAGAGATCTTAGAGATTGATGGTGTTGATTTAGTAGTGGGAGCAGATAAAAAGGGAGATGTTTTTCAATTAGTAAATCAGATTCCCCACAAGAGCTCTACCGCTAGATCATTCTCTTGTGCTATTAGCCAAGTTGAAACAATCTTTCCTGCATTTTCTCACGGAGATAGAACAAGATCTTTCTTAAAGGTGCAAGATGGATGTAATTACAATTGTACATACTGCACAATTCCGTTAGCAAGGGGAAAAAGTCGCAATATTTCAATAGATACACTAGTTGAAGAGGTGAAGATTATAGCCTCTAAAGGGATAAAAGAGGTGGTTTTAACAGGTGTAAATACTGGCGATTTTGGCCGTACAACAGGTGAGAGCTTTTTAGATCTACTAAAAGCACTTAACCAAGTTGATGGAGTTGAGCGTTTTAGAATCTCCTCTATTGAACCAAATCTACTAAATGAAGAGATTATAAAGTGGATTTCATCGGGAACAAAATTCCAACCCCATTTTCATATTCCACTCCAATCTGGTTCTGATACTATTCTAGCTGCTATGAAAAGGCGTTATAATACAACTCAGTTTGCAGAAAAAATTGAGATGGTTCGCTCAATAATGGGCGATGTCTTTTTTGGAATAGATGTAATTGTAGGTTTTCCTGGCGAGAGTGATGAAGAGTTTGAGAATACCTACAACTTCTTAAAAGAGACAATAAAACCAGCCTTTATACATGTATTCCCATACTCAAAAAGGGCAAATACACCTGCTGCTCAAATGGATAATCAAGTACAAGAGAGCGTAAAATCTAAAAGAGTAGAGAGGTTATCTCAATTATCAGAAGAGCTATATACTCTATATGCCAATAGATCTAAAGGAACAACTCAATCTGTGTTATTTGAATCGTCTATGAAAGGTGGTAAAATGTATGGATATACTGGAAATTATATCAGAGTTGAGAGACCATATAATAAAGAGATGATAGGTAAAATAGTGAAACTCTCTTAGAATTTCACTATTTCTTCTTTCTCTTAAATATATTCTTAAAGCTATTAAACTCCTGCTGATAACCTATACCTATTCCGCTTCGCTGTTTATCTTCTAAGTAATTAGAAAACTTATCAGAACTGTGCGAAAATACAGTCATCCTTAATTTACCATTTTTATCAATCTTAAACTCGGCATCTATATTCCCGATAATATCCTCATTTCCATCAGCATATGGGTCATTTCCAATGTTTCCATTAATCAAAATTCTATTATCAAAGAATTGAGTAGATATAGCCACATCAAAAATATCGGTTCCTGTTTCATTTGGCTGATAATTAAGGCCTAAATCAAGAGGAATATTTAACTGTTGGAGAATATTGTTTAATTGATTACTCAAAATCTCTGAGGCATTTGAATAGAGTAGGGTAGTATTATTTGTGATTCCTGATTGCTCATCTGGAACAAAGCCTCCCGATAACAATAGCGCCATAAATTGCCTCTGAACCTTACCCTCTGAATTTAGAGCACTCTCAACTCGTGCCTTTGTGGTTGGTTCAAGATCTGGAATATCTATACTAAAGGCGAGCTCTGGATTCATAAGTGAGCCAGTCATTAATATACCACAATTGACTGTTCTTCTTGAACTTACTGCAGTTGTGTCCGATATCAATGTATTTATTGAAGCTTTTGTTCTGTAAGTTGCAGTAAGATTAAGAGTTGTATTAGAGATATCTCCATTAAAATTGATGACACCTCCAGGTTGTATAATAAAATCCTTAGCAGCAAGTCCTATAAAAACAAACTTATAACTCCCCTCACTAATATTATAATCGCCATAAACATCAAAAATTTCTCTCTCCGGATTAATGTTCATATCAATAACACCTGTACCTCTGGCTCTAATAACATCTCCAACTGCTTTATTTATCTCAATTAGAATCTCTGCTTGCGGATTAATATTTGTATTTAAGGTAACATCTAACTCAGTACTCTTTTCCACAGCTGAATTATTCTCACTCCTAAAGAGATCATACTCATCATATTCATACTCTTTATCAACTCTCTTTTGAGTAAATGATAATAGATCATCTTGCACAGCTGTAGATGAATTTGATAAAGGTATATGAATAGATGTATTCTCATCAGAAGTAACCTCTGCCTTTAGCATAACATCTGTTAATGAGCCCCTTATCTCAAGGTTTCCTGTAGCAAATGCATTTCCGTAAAAATACTCATTATCAACCTCTTCTGTCTTTAGTGCCTCCATCTGAGCAAATGAAACATCGGTGTCAAAAAATAGATCCTTAAAATTATTATATCTCAATCCACCAGTGACAATACCTTTTCCATTTACACCGTCAATTAATGTGGCATTTTTTGCAAAGACTCCATCACTATTAACCTCTAGATCACCATCTAATTTATAAGGAACACCAGTAAAATCTACTGTAAAATTATAATCATTAACTCTACTATTAGTACCGGTTAAATCCAATTCATTTAATGGACCAAGTAATTTATAATCTCCCGATAGGGTTCCGCTTGTTTTAGAGACTACTCCCGATAAAAATGGTTCAAAATATTTTAGTGGAAATTCATCCAACATTGCATCAATATTGAGCACAGTACTACTAGGAATAAGCGTTCCTGTTGCATAGAACCTATCTTTATTCTCCTTGGTATTTCTTACATAGATATCAAATCCATTAATTCTATTATTCCATTTACTTAAAAGTTTGAGATCGCCTAGCTCTTCATTTGCAATATAAATCTCCTCCCCATTCATATCTACAAATAACCTCGATTGATTATCTCTATTTGAGAAGTTTGCTCTGCCTGAGATATTTCCCTTATAGTTAAAATCCATTTTTGAGAATTGGTTAAGTATATCTAGGTCAAATTTATTAAGTGATACTGCGAGTGAATCATAGTTATTATTTGATAACTTTCCCTTTAAGTCTATGCGTTGTAATCCATTATATAGGGTGACATCCTCAATAAAGAGTGTTCCATCTTCAATTACTATGTCAGACTCTTCAAATTCCCATCTAGAGTTCTTTGTAATTATGTTTGAATTGGCTATATTAATATCTATCGTTTTACGAGGAGATGAGAGAAATTCTGTAAAGGTGTGTAGTGTGGCTTTGTTATCAAGAGTATCATCTTCTACCCCAATAGTTGCCGCCAATTGATTGCTCTTTCCATAAGCATTTATGTAAAGAGTATCAAAATTAAAGCCTCCTGCCCAAGCCTTTTGAGACGTTAAATTAACATTAACATCCTCTCTACTACCGTTGATATCCAAATCAATATCTTTTAAGAAATTCCTTCCATAAGCTAATCGATCCGATTTTAGTTTAAGATTTAGTTTTTTTGTACTATCTATTTGAGCCTTAATAATTGTACCTTTTTCTATATAGAGGCCTGGAAATAAAAGTTGTACGATTCCTAAGGTTCTATCAGTCTCTAATGAAAACTCATAGCTATTCTTGTTATCTAAATTAATACTGTTAGTAGAGTCAAAATAGTTGTCAAAATTAGAGTCGATTGTAAGCGCAATTAGTTCTCTGAAGAACTTGGTAATTGAGGCATTTCCACTATACTTTGCCGTTGCAAATGTTGAGACTAATGAGCTATTAAAATTATTATTTGATATACGAGACTCAAAATGAATGTTACCCAGATCGTGCACTCCAAATCTATTAATATACTCTGAATCACTAATATTTAGATTTCCCACAAAATCCTTATTTTCTGAATAGGTGATATTTGTTATTGCTTTTAGTTTTATCTTAGATATAGAGTCTCTCATATCAAAATTTAATTCATTTAGATTAGCCTCTAAGAGGTCTAAATAGAAATTATATCTTTGTTCCTCTCTAAATTCAAGCTCACCAAAGAAGTTAAATTTTATATTCTCGTCATTGCAAATGACTCTACCATCAAAGTTGTTATCGAGATACTTACCTGAAACATCTATATTTTTATAGGCATAGTTATTAAAAAGCACCTCTTTTACCTTTACACTATCTGTTGATATAATTAAGGTATCGCTATTACCATCAACCTCTATGGTTCCGCCACCATTCATTGTAATGTATCCCAGTGAGTTTACCCCAGTGATTATAGCCAAATCTAATGAGTCTGTCTCAACGCCACCCTTTAGTAGTACACCGCCATCATTATAATCTGTTTTTAGTAGTATGTCCACATCAACATTTCCAAAACTTGATGTAACCTCACCTGATGTAACAAAATCTGTTAATAAGCCCGTAAATTCACCTTTGAAGTTGTATTGCTCATTTGGTAACCCTACTATATATTGTATAAGTGGCGTGTTATTAATTGATGCTATGATATTTGCAACATCCATTGAGGTTGTATAGCAATGATCGATATTTGCAAAGACTATTGTCTCATCTACATTTGGTAGACCTGATACTTGCGCCTCTAACTCAACGTATGATAACCTACTCTTAGAGAATACCTTTAGATCTGATGTAGAAATGCTTGATACTGGCCCTCTAAATTTACCGTTGATATAGAAAGCAAGTGAGCTATTTGTTAATGAAGGAGCAATTTTGCCAATGGTCTTAAAATCTACATAAGTTTCATTAAAATCTGCCTCTAAGGTAACTCTATCCACAAAATCTGCAAAATCACGCGCAGATTGGTATTTCATAGAGAAATAGTTTGCATTTACTGAAGAGAAGCCATCGTTCAAACGTAAATCCTCAACGTATACCTCGTTAGCACTAATTCTTGCTTGGCCAACTAGAGATTTTACATTAAAGCTGGATGAATCTGTTCCTGAAATATTATTAATATCAGCGAATAATGTATCGTTCTTTAAGTTTATATCTCTTAAATCAATATCTATGTTGTAAATATCTAAATCACTAAAATTAACTATATCATCCTCCTTTTCTGTATATGAATTATGGTTCTTGAGTGTAAATCTAAATTCACGAACTCTAACATTATTTACCAGAAAATTTAATGGATTACTAGAAGTTGTATCTGCACTATCTTTTGGTTCACTACTAAATATGCGCGTGATATTACTATTTTTATCATCCTCTTGTTGCAGATTGAATGCACCATCTGATAGTGCTATAGATCTTATTTTGAAGTTAAATTTTAAAAGCTCAATTGGATCAAAAAATAGTGCAACACTTTTACAGCTAATCAATGTATCTGTATAGCCAAAATTTCTTTTTAACGAATCTAAATAGTCTGATTCATCTGTAGATACAATTGATACATCATTTAGTATTACCCCATCAAGTATAGAAAAATATACTTTCTCTATACTCACTTCTCCATTTATTCCAGCTTCTACTCTGTTTATCGCATAATTTGAGAGGGATGTCTGTACGGAAGGAAACTGCAAAGCAATAACAATCGTAACTATAATTGTCACGATAAATAGCAGAAAGCCAGCAACTATTTTCTTAATAATTTTAATAAAAAACCCTCCTTTAATATTAACTCATATATTAACCCACAAATATAGATAAAGTTATTGAGAGAATTAATAATTTAGATTACTTTTGTAGTTTGAAGATAAATAATTATGAGTTATATAATTTTAGCAATAGAATCATCGTGTGATGATACATCTGCATCAGTGATAAAGGATGAGTATCTTTTATCTAATGTAATGGCAAGTCAACAAGTACATAAAGATTATGGTGGTGTTATTCCAGAGTTAGCATCAAGAGCTCATCAACAAAATATTTTACCTGTTGTAGATAGAGCTCTAAAAATAGCAAATGTAACTATGGAACAAGTAGATGCAATTGCTTTTACTCGTGGGCCAGGGCTTCTAGGCTCTCTTTTAGTTGGAACCTCATTTGCAAAGGGACTCTCAATATCAACTGAAAAACCCTTAGTGGAGGTTAACCATCTACAAGGTCACATTCTATCTCACTTTATTAAAGAGTATGATAAGGAGAATAGGGCTCCAAAATTCCCATTCTTATCACTGTTGGTATCGGGAGGACATACACAAATTGTAAAGGTGACTGATTATCTTTCATTTGAAGTTATTGGACATACAATTGACGACGCTGTGGGTGAGGCTTTTGACAAGTGTGCAAAGATGATGGGGTTAGGCTATCCAGGTGGCCCGATTGTAGATAAGTTGGCAAAATTGGGTGATGAAAATAAATTTAAATTCTCCAAACCTAGAATTAGTGATTTGAATTATAGTTTTAGCGGAATAAAAACATCTTTGTTATATTTCTTAAGAGATCAATTAAAAGATAATGAGAATTTTATAGAGGAGAACAAAGAGGATATATGCGCTTCATTTCAGAGAGCATTAATAGATATCTTAATGGATAAACTCATAAAGGCAGTAAAAGAGACTGGTATAAAAGTGATAACATTAGGTGGTGGTGTCTCAGCAAACTCAGGCTTAAGGGAGCGCGTTCAAAGAGAGGGTGAGAATAGAGGATGGACAACATTCATTCCTGAGTTTAAATTTACTACAGATAATGCGGCAATGATTGCTATTACTGGCCTATATAAATTTAGAGAAGGGTTAATCTGCCCGATAGATGCTCCACCAATATCTAGAGCATCAGATATGAAATAAATATAAATAACAGAATAAATCAATAATATAATGAGAGAAGTAGAAGTGGCTTTTAATGCTCGTATTGAGTCTCCTCCAAGAGAAGAGATTCTAAAAGCGTGCGCAAAAGGGGCAGGTGTTACCGCTAAAAGCGTTAATGATTATAGAATTATTAGACGCTCTTTAGATGCGCGAGGAGGCGAAATTCTATACAGATATAGAGTTGAGTATGCAATAAAAGATGAGGTATTAAGTGAGCCATTTCAAATTGAACCCTATCTTAATGTAGCAGATTCAGAGTCAGTCATAGTAGTTGGAGCTGGCCCAGCAGGTCTTTTTGCTGCATTAAAACTGCTACAGAGGGGAAAGAAACCCATTATACTTGAAAGAGGTAAAAATATTCACGACAGAAAACTGGATGTAGCTACATTAGCAAAAGAGCACATTGTTAACCCAGATTCAAATTACTGTTTTGGAGAGGGGGGCGCAGGTACATTTTCTGATGGTAAGTTATATACCAGATCAAATAAAAAAGGGGATATAAGAGAAGTTTTATATCAGCTTGTAAAGTTTGGGGCAAATGAGTCTATTTTAATTGATGCACACCCTCATATCGGGAGTGATAAACTACCAAATATTATTGAAAATCTGAGAAATACAATTATTGAGAGTGGGGGAGAGGTGCATTTTAATTGTCGCGTTACAGATTTTGTGAAAGAGGGTGATAATTGGAGGTTATCTTGTAATAATGGAGAGGAGTATCAAGCCAAAAATGTGATATTAGCTACAGGGCATTCAGCTCGCGATATTTATGAACTTTTTGATAAAAAGGGTTGGGATTTAGAGGCTAAAGGATTTGCGCTTGGAGTAAGAGCTGAGCACCCACAATCCTTAATAAATAAGATTCAGTATAAAGGAAAATATCAACCATATTTACCAGCTGCTGAGTATTCGCTTGTGTGTCAAGTGGATGGGAGAGGGGTATTCTCTTTTTGTATGTGCCCAGGAGGTGTTCTAGTTCCATCTGCTACGGATTCTAACCAGATGCTTCTAAACGGAATGAGTAATTCAAATAGAAGTTCAAAATGGGCTAACGCTGGAATTGTTGTCTCGATAAATCCTGGCGATATTCCAGAATATGAGAAATACGGAGCACTACAATTACTTAAATTTCAACAAGATGTAGAGGCTAAAATGTTTCAATTTAGTGGAGGCACACAAAAGGCTCCTGCGCAAAGAATGGATGATTTTGTAAAGGGAAAAGAGACAGTTAATCTTCCTGCTTCATCATATTTTTCGGGCATAATCTCTGCACCTCTGCACGAACTACTACCTCCGTTTGTTGCAAGCAGATTAAAAAAGGCATTTTTAGAGTTTAATAAAAAGATGAGAGGCTATTATACTCCCGATGCGTTACTATTGGGAGTTGAATCTAGAACATCATCGCCTGTAAGAATCCCACGTAATCCAGAGACTTTAGAACATATCAGCTTAAAGGGGATCTACCCTTGTGGAGAGGGTGCTGGATATGCAGGAGGTATTGTATCTTCTGCTCTTGATGGAATAAACGTTGCTAAATTAATTTAATATGAAAACAAATCTACTACGCAGTTAAGAGTAGAAGGGAGAAAAAGTAAAAAATACATTTAAGAGGTGGTAAGTAATAAGATATAAATACAATATTTTTAAAATAACTAGGTGGTCTTAAAGAGTTAAAATTCTTATAAGACCACCTAGTTTAGTTATGCGATAACTACTCTCTAGTAGCCCAATATCTTTAACATAGATTTATATGACTGCTCTTTGCTGAATAATTTTGTAAAGTATTCACCATCCTCATCTACATCAATTATTACGTGTTTTGGTGCAGGTTGTAAGCAGTGTTGTATTCCGCCATATCCCGCTATTGATTCTTGATATGCGCCAGTGTGGAAGAAGCCAATATAAAGAGGATCTTTTCTACTCTCTATCTCTGGTAAAAAGATTGCATTTGCGTGTGCCTCTGCGTTATAATAGTCTTGTGAATCACAAGTTAATCCACCTAGGAATACTCTCTGGTACTCTTTATCCCATTTATTTATCGGGAGTAAGATAAAGCGCTGCTTAATTCCCCAAGTGTCGGGCAGGGTTGTCATAAATGAACTATCTATCATATACCATCTCTCTCTGTCGTTTTGTTGCTTAATATCAAGTACTTGGAATATTGTTGCTCCACTCTCTCCAACAGTAAAACTTCCAAATTCAGTAAAGATATTTGGCTCAGGAACACCTCTTTGTTCACAGATACTCTTAATTTGAGAGATTACCTCCTCTGCCATATATTCATAATCATACTCTTGAATTAGGGAGTTTTTTATCGGGAAGCCACCTCCAATATTTAATGAATCTAACTCTGGGCAAATTTGTTTTAAATCACAATACACGTGTACCCCTTTTGCTAATTCATTCCAATAGTAGGCATTATCTCTAATTCCTGTATTTATAAAGAAATGGAGCATCTTAAGTGTAAATTTCTCACTCTTCTGAATCTTATTTGTATAGAAAGGGATAATGTCGCTATATCTAATTCCTAATCTCGATGTATAGAACTCAAATTTTGGCTCCTCCTCAGATGCAATTCTAATTCCTAGTTTAGTAGGCTCTTTTATACAAAGATCTAGATCGTCAAATTCAGTCATATTATCAAGGATAGGAATGATATTTTCCCAACCATTATTTCTCATATTTGCAATATTCTCTGTGTAAAGATCCTTCTTAAATCCATTGCATATTACATAAGCACTCTGATTTATCTGTCCTTGATTATATAGTGATTCTATGAGATTTAAATCAAAAGCTGATGATGTCTCAATATTTATATCATTTTTAAGAGCCTCTGCAAGCACAAATGAAAAGTGTGAACTCTTTGTACAATAACAATAACTATAAGTTCCTTTATAATCAACCTTAGCCATTGCTACATTAAACATCCTTTTTGCACGTTGAATCTGGCTAGAAATTTTTGGCAGATAAGTTATTTTTAATGGCGTTCCATATTGCTCTATAACATCCATCATAGGAATATTATGAAAATATAACTCCCCATCTTCTATGTGAAATTCTGCTTGAGGAAAATCAAATGACTGCTCTACTAAATCAATGTATTTATTCTTCATTACACAAATTATATTAATTTAACTAAGTTGGATTCTTGTTTTTTTATTAAAGTAACTCAATTGCTTTTCAAAATTTGTGCAAAGATATTTATTTTTAACTTTTTCAGTAAAAAAATTGTTATCATACATTAAAATTACTACACTTTACTTAAAAAAGATTATTTTTGTAGCTAATAAAATCATATCACAAACACGATGAGGCAGTACTATCCATACATATATATATTGATTATATCTGCACTGCTAATATCGTCGTGCTCCACAACCAAAGTTTTATCAGAAAATGAGAGTAGATTAAAGTCAAATATTATTAGGATAGAGAATCCTGGCGAAATTACTGCAAACGATTTACAACCCTATTTAAAACAGAAGCCTAATACATACTTTATCTTTGGATGGAATCCATTTTTAAATGTTTATAACTGGAGTAATGGAGAGGCCAATGGCTGGAATAATTTTGTTACCAATATTGGGCAAGCACCTGTTGTTTTTCAAGATAATTTGATTGAAAGCTCTATCTCAAACATTAACAATCATTTAGAACATAAAGGATACTATTACTCTCAGATTAATGACTCAATAATTACCAAAAATAAAAAAACAACAGTTATTTATAATATCAATTTAGGTAAGCAGTACTATATTGACAGCATAAAGTATGTAATTGAAGATAATGTTTTAAGAGATCTCTTTTTTGCTGATACGACCAATAGTTTAGTAAAAAGTGGGATTGCACTATCTGAGGATATACTTAATGACGAAGTTGATAGAGTTGTGAGTAATTTTAGAAATAATGGATATTTTCAATTTAATAAGAACCATTTTTTCTTTAATGCAGATACCTTAATGGGAAATAATCAAGCTAATCTAAATTTTGAAATTAGAGATTACACTAGAAGTCAAACGCCACAAGAGGCAACTCCTCACAGAAAATTTTTCATAAAGGATATATATATTAATCCTATAACAAGTGATAATTTTAGTTCAAATACTCCAGAAGGTAGGCTAGCAGCTCAATTAGATACCACATATTATAAAGGTATAAACATCATTACTTCACAAAATCACAAACTGCTCATAAGGAAAAAGGTTTTGAGTAAGATGATTACTATTGCCTCTGGTGACATATATGATGAATCTGATATTGCCAATACATATCAGAACTTGACCAATATGAGCTTTTTTAGTGGTGTAAACATACAGATGAACGAGATTGATACTAATAGCGTAAATTGTAATATAAAACTAACCTCAGACTCACTACAAGGCTATAAAATAAACTTAGAGACATCTACTAATTCAAATGGGCTGTTTGGTATCACGCCATCATTATCATACTATCATAAGAATATTTTTAGGGGAGGGGAGTTATTGAGTTTAGGATTTAGAGGAGATTTTCAATTTGCATTCAATAGCCCAACACGCTCAAATGAGTTTGGTATCTCTAGCGGATTAAGTATTCCAGATTTTCTTTTTCTTCCCGATAAAATTTTTAATAATCAAAATTTAGCCCGTACAGACTTCTCAACATCATACAGTTTTCAGGATAGGCCAGAGTACGAAAGGACAATTATATCGGGATCATTTGGATACAGTTGGAATAGTAATAACAGATTTTTTTATAAAGTCTATCCAATTCAATTTAATGTTGTTAGACTATTTAATTTGAGTGAAAGTTTTTTTGAGAGTCTAACAGATCCCTTCTTAAAGTATTCATACCAAGATCACTTTGATTTAGGTTTTGGAGTGAATTTATTTTATACTACAGATCCCTCTGCGAATCCTAAGAATAGTTATTTCTATTTAAGGTGGCAACACGATTTATCGGGAAATACATTAAGTCTATTCAATCCTATCTATGATACAAATGAGTCTGGGGACAAGGTTATTTGGGGAACTCCATATTCTCAATACTATAAAACAGAGATTGCAGCGGTTCAAACTTGGAAATTTGGTAAAGATCTGAATCACGCCTTTGCAGCTAGAGTACTAGCTGGTGTTGGTGTGGGGTATGGCAACTCTTCAACACTGCCTTTTGAAAAGCTATTTTGGGCTGGAGGTGCATACAGTTTAAGAGCTTGGCAGGCTAGAACTGTTGGCCCTGGATATGCTCAAAGAGATACTACATTCTCCATTCCAAATCAAACGGGTGATATAAGATTAGAGGCAAATATTGAGTATCGTTTTCCTCTATTTTGGAATTTTGACGGAGCTGCATTTATGGATGCTGGTAACATATGGACATTAAATCAGGATATATCAAGTGGGAACAATGATTTACAAGAAGTTAATCCAGATGGCGTATTTCACTTAAATTCTTTCTATAAAAATATAGCATTTAATTGGGGTGTAGGTTTAAGATTAGATCTAGACTTTGTGCTAATTCGTTTAGATATGGGTATGAAACTATATGATCCACCCAAGAAGTCCTGGGTGGATCCTAAAAATTGGTTACGATCGGGTAATTATGCTTTCCAATTTGGTGTAGGATACCCGTTCTAGTTATTGGTTTATACAATTACTAAATTATTCAAAGTGAATCTTTCCAAAATATTCTGGCAGATGAAAGTTAGGACTCTTTGATCCAATAGGGTTCCAACTCAAGAAGTGAGGCGATGGCATATCATCGCCACATTTATAGAAGTTTGCCCTTACTGTTCTACCTTTAAGCGGTTTAACATCAGATAGAGAGAACAGTTCAACAGGAAGTGCAATAGTTAGAGTCCATTGATAAGACTCTCCATTATTCTCTGCTTTAGTTTTTATTCCAAATGCTTTATCCTCATTAAGAGTTGAATAGCGTCTAATTTTAGATAGTACATCATCTCCAAACTTAACTCTATTATCTCTCTCTAAACCACCAGCAAATGTACCTATTCCAATACAATTAGACTCTAGATTGTAGTAAATGTTATTGTCATCTGCAGGTATAATAAAGAATTCAACACACGAATCTGTATATGGCAGGGAGCCATTATCTTTATCATAAGCAGCTTTAATATCATCCTCTACAACTACATATTGTAGATAAATCTCTGTTTTAGAGTATGCTATTCTAAATTTCACTTGGGCGTTATATTTATACCCTTCCCAATTATCACAATCTACATTGTTAAAAGGGATATTTTCGCTCACAAACATAGAATCAATCTCTGTGTGAGTTGGTTGCACATTAGTAAAAGAGATCTCTTTTACCCTTAATGTTTTATTTTCCATTGTGTTTAAATTGTTTTGTGATTCTATAGATTCATAAAAAAAATCCTTATGACCTCCCATAATTATGAGAAAAGTCATAAGGATATATGATAGATAGTTAATCATTTAACTATTCTTTATTAATTGTTAGTCAAATTTATAACGAACAAACAACTCAATTGCTTGATATTCAGCCATGCCTAACTTGTCATATAGCACTGCTGTATTATGATTACGTTCTTCTGCTCTTTGCCAGAACTCACGTATATCAGAGCCAGGGAATAGAGGTTTATCCTTTTGTGATTGGTGGCGGAAAATAGCCTCACGCTTAATTGCAACCTCCTCTGGACTCAATGGAACAGCCATTTCAGCCTCTGTTACATCCCACTCCTGCCAAGCTCCTCTGTACATCCAAAGTCTACAATCATTAAACCACTCTTCATTTTTTAGCTCTTCACAAGCTTGAATAATTGCTTGGAAACAAACTCTATGCGTACCGTGTGGATCCGTTAAATCTCCTGCAGCAAAAATTTGATGAGGCTTTACCTCTTTTAGAAGATTCTTGATAATATCTACATCTTCTCTTCCTAGAGGATTCTTCTTAACACCACCAGTCTCATAGAATGGCATATCTAAGAAATGGATTCTCTTCTCTGGTATTCCTAAATATCTACAAGCTGAACGAGCTTCGCCTCTTCTAATAGCCCCTTTAACCTCCCTAACTTCAACAGGATCAGGTTCACCTGGTAATTTATTAGAGATTGCTTCTACAGCTTTCTTATAAATATCTTCTGGCTTGATTGTATCTAATCCGTAGATTTTGCTATTCTCTCTTGCGAAGTCTAGGAATCTAATTACGTCGTGATCAAATACAGCAATATTTCCCGATACTTGATAAGCAATATGAAGCTCGTGCCCGTGCTCTGAAAGACGAGCAACTGTTCCTCCCATTGAGATAACATCGTCATCTGGATGTGGGCTAAATACAACAACTCTTTTAGGGAATGGGAATGCTCTCTCTGGGCGAGTAGAATCATCTGTATTAGGTTTTCCACCTGGCCATCCAGATATGGTATGTTGTAGATAGTTAAATACTTTTATATTTATTTTACTTGCTGGGCCGTGTTTTGTAACAAGGTCAGACATACCATTGTCGTTGTAATCTCTATCTGTAAGCTTTAGAATTGGCTTATTCATTTTTCTACATAACCAGAAAACAGATTTACGAATCAAGAAGTCACTCCATTCACAATCTCCTGTAAGCCAAGGTGTAGCAACACGTGTTAAATCTACAGAAGCAGCTTCATCTATAACAATCTCAACATTATCGTGCTCCTGAAGATATGATGCTGGGAATTGGTCTGTAATGTTACCCTCTACTAACTTTTTAATTGAACCAGCTTTTCCTTCTCCCCAAGCAAAATAGTAGATTTTTTTTGCATCTAAAATTGTAGCTAGACCCATTGTAATGGCGTGATAAGGAACATACTCTACTCCAAAGAAATCACTTGCAGCAGATACTCTAGTAGTATAGTTTAATGTAATTTCTCTTGTTCTTGAGTTATATGCAGATCCCGGTTCGTTGCTACCCATTCCACTTGTTAAAAGGATATCAATTCCACCACACTCCTTAATTTTTGCCTCATATTGATTGCAATACTCTGCAATATTCTCTTTTTCTGTACTATCTAAACAATTAATATTCTCTTGAGGGATATCTACTAAATCAAAAATATACTCCTGTAAGAATCTGTAATGACTTTGTAATTCATTCTTTTTTAATGGGTAATATTCATCTATCGAGAAGATAATGATATCCTTAAAGCTAATTTTACCTAATTCATAAGCCTTTACTAGCTCCTCATAAATGTTAATACAAGCAGATGATGCTGCCAACGCCATAACACATTTCTCTCCATTACTTGCCTTCTCAGCTACTATTTTAATAATATCTTCAATGATGATCTTGGAAGCATCTTCTTGCTCTTTGTAGATGGCAACAGGTAGCTTCTCGTAACGTTTAGAAAAATTTGATGAAATCATATTCTATATTTTATTTGATTAATGAACATTTAAATAATTGCTTTTCGTATTGAAATCAACTGCTTTAGAAGGGATTCCATATACTCTAGCTTTAACATATTTGCACCATCCGATTTGGCTTGGGATGGATCTGGATGGGTCTCAATAAATAATCCATCTGCACCAACAGCAATTGCAGCCTTTGCAACTGTAGAGATCAACTCTGGTTTACCACCTGTAACACCACTCTCTTGATTTGGTTGTTGAAGGCTATGAGTTGCATCTAAAATGACAGGGTGCCCAAACTCTTGCATTTGAGGAATACCTCTGTAATCTATAATTAGATCTGAATAGCCAAATTGAGTTCCTCTATCTGTTAAGATTATATTGTTGTTTCCCGATGATTGAATCTTTTCAACAGCAAATTTCATTGAGGTAGGAGAGAGGAACTGTCCCTTTTTTATATTGACATATTTCCCTGTCTCAGCTGCAGCCTCTAAAAGATCTGTTTGACGACATAAAAAAGCGGGAATCTGTATCACATCAACCCCATATTCAGCGGCAAGTTTTGCCTCGTGGGGATTATGAATATCAGTAACTGTGGGAAGGCCTAATTCATTCTTTATTTTTCTTAATATTTCAAGCCCTTGAATGTCACCAATTCCAGTGAATGATGATGCTTTTGATCTGTTGGCTTTTCTATAAGATGCCTTAAATAAATAAGGTATTTGATACTTTTCTGTTAGTTCTTTAAGATATTTGGCCACGCTAAATGTAATCTCCTCATTTTCAATAACACAGGGGCCAGCAATTAAAAAGAACATATTATTATTGTAGGACGGTAAACCAGGTATATTGAGATTATTCATTTCTATTGTTTTTGTAGCACAAAAATACAAATATTTTTATTAGAAATTGTACATAATTTTAAGAATAGTTAAAATTACCCACTAATAGCCATATTTACTCCACAGTTTTGACAATTTCTTTGCAATTTCTACCTCTTTTGGATTCTCTTGAGGTTGATAAAAACAGGTATTCTCTGCCCCAGAGGGCAAAAATTCTTGATCTACAAAGTTGCCTTGATAGGAGTGTGCATATTTGTAATCTTTACCATACCCAATCTCTTTCATAAGCTTTGTAGGTGCATTTCTAAGGTGTAGTGGCACAGAGAGATTGCCAGTTGAACTTACAAATCCTAATGCAGCGTCAATAGCTGAATAGGCCGAATTACTTTTAGGCGATGTTGCAAGATAAATTGTTGTTTCTGCAAGTGGAATTCTTCCCTCTGGCATACCCAATTTATGAACAGCATCCATACAGGATTGAGCTAATAATAGTGCGTTGGGATTAGCTAATCCAACATCTTCTGCTGCTGAGATAACTAAACGACGAGCAATAAACATTGGATCTTCTCCACCTGCAATCATCCTTGCGAGCCAATATATTGCCCCATTAGGGTCTGACCCTCTAATACTTTTAATAAACGCAGAGATTATATCATAGTGTTGTTCGCCATTCTTATCATAAAGAGCTATATTTTCTTGTAATCTAATTTGAACAAGTTCATTTGTAATAATTATCTCTTCATTAGGAGAGAAACTATTTACAATAATCTCAAGGATATTAAGCAATTTTCTTGCATCTCCTCCAGAAAATCTATATATAGCCTCTCTCTCTAATATTTTAATATTCAGTGTTTTAAAGTATTCGTCATTATTGATTGCTCTATCAATAAGCGTATCTAAGTTCTTAATTGTTAACTCTTTAAGAATATAAACTTGGCATCTAGAGAGTAGGGGAGAGATCACCTCAAAAGAGGGGTTCTCAGTAGTTGCTCCAATTAGTGTGAATGTACCATCCTCCACAGCTCCTAAAAGCGCATCTTGCTGACCTTTATTAAATCTATGTATCTCATCAATAAATAATATAGGTGTTTGAGGTGTAAAGAGATTATTCCCTTTAGATTTCTCAATAACCTCTCTAATATCCTTTACACCAGAACTTATTGCGGATAGTGTAAAGAATGGTCTATCCAGCTCGTTTGAGACAATTTTTGCTAGAGTAGTTTTACCAACACCTGGCGGGCCCCAAAGTATAAATGAGGAGATATTTCCAATCTCAATCATTCTTTTTATTACTCCATTATTCCCGATAATATGCTCTTGTCCAACATATTGTTCAAGTGTTGTGGGTCTCATTCGCTCCGGAAGTGGTACTCTCTGCTCTACTCTATTTAACATAATATAAATTGTGTAAAAATTGCGTAGGCTAATCTCTACGCTTTAACTGTCTAATAATTTTTGCAATTATATCCTCAATTGATTCATCGGGAGTAATTGTATTATAACTACCCCAAAACTCATCATCATTAAAATCATTTACTTTGGTAGATAAAATATCTTTAAACGAAATTCTATCCCTATATGCAATCTTTAATGCATTCTTATTATCTAAATCAGTCACAGCAAATTCAGACATTATAGAGTATTTACTCTTTAATAATTTGCCATCATACTTTGCCTTAAATCCAATCTCAATTCTGGAGTAATCATAAAACCATTTCTCTCCATACTTTTTATAATTTATCAGATAATTTGCACTCTCAACCTCTAGATCTACATTGCTACTCTTTCTATTTACAAATCGCCTCCAAGCCTCTGGAAATCCCTCTACATTCATTGTAAACTCTGCACGCACAATAGCTAAAGATTCACTAGATATATATAATGTACCTCTAAATAGCGCCTCCTTAACATCAGGCTTTTGATTAAAATGTAGTGTATAAACTGGCTCACCATCAATTGCTGTACTTGCTCCAATTATAAAATCATAAAAATCTGGCGCCGAGATAAGATCTGTTGCAACAAAAGGATTCTTTGCCAAATCTAGCTGCATAGATGAATAAATACCACCTCTTAATTTTAAGAAGAGTGTATCTGAACTCTTTGCATTTTCACTACCTCTCCCCTTGTATATTCCCGACATATCATTTGATAATGTTGCATATGGAGCCTTTGAGACGTCTAAAATTGCCTCATTTAGAGTAATATACCTATTACCTCTTTTTATTAACTCCCGATAAAATCCAGACATTCCAACCCGCTCAGTTGAGTAATTTTTTTTGATTGCTTCTCGATTAAAAGCTGCATTAAATAGTGCGAGCGCATCATCTGGATAGACTGTTACCGCAGATAAATTTATTGATTCAGGTACTAATTCAACCTCACTAATCCTTCTCCTCTTTTGAAATAAATCACTGATTTTAACACTTGTAGCTTTATAACCCAAATGTTTTACAGTAATGTTGGCATCATCACTTACCGATGATGGGACTTTTAGAGTAAACACTCCCTCTGCATTTGAAATAATTGAAATTGTGGAACCATTTAATTGAACAGAGGCGTGCGGAAGCTCCTTACCGGTGCTGCTATCTACAACTCTACCGGTAACTTCTTTATATTCTTGCGCATCCAGCACAAAAATTGGCAATAATAACACAATTGTTAATATCGCCCTTAAAGAGATCCATTTTGATTTGTTAATTAATTGTACCATTTGTAAAAAAAGGGAACTTATCCCCTTTGATTTATTAATATTCTCTATAATCATACCAAATTTAGTAATTTTTTTACATATTTATTACTTTTGCATCAAAATTTACATAAAATGAAAAGAAAAGAGAAGGTCATTATAGAAAATGTTAAGATTGAAAGAGTTGCAGCTGAGGGAAATGCACTAGGTTACGTAGATGGAAAGGTGGTTTTTGTTCCTAAATCTGTTCCTGGAGATATAGTTAATATTAGACTAACAAAGAAACGCAAAGGTTATCTAGAAGGAATTATCGTAGATTTAGTTGAACCGTCGCCAATACGTTTAGAACCTTTTTGCGAGCATTATGGTGTATGTGGTGGTTGTAAATGGCAACCCCTACCCTACAACATGCAGCTTGAGTTTAAGCATCAACAAGTAGAGGATCAGCTTGTTAGAATAGGTAAATTGGAGCTTCCTCCCCTATCCCCTATCTTAGGATCTGAAAAAACAGAGTTCTATAGAAATAAACTAGAATTTACATTCTCTAATAAAAGATGGATTTTAGAGGGCGAAGAGGGTGAAAATCTTTCGGATATTGAAAAAATGGGATTAGGTTTTCATATAAGCGGCTTCTTTGATAAAGTTTTAGATATTAAAAAGTGTCATTTACAAGATGAGCCATCAAATGCAATTCGCTTATTCATAAAAGATTATGCTCTAAAGAATGGCCTTACATTTTTTGATTTAAGAGAACAGCACGGCTTTTTAAGAAATATGATTGTAAGAACAACTACAACTGGCGAGGTTATGCTAATTGTAGTCTTCTTTTATGAGGACAAAGAGGCTCGCGTGGCTCTACTAGATGCTGTAAAAGAGGCTTTTCCAGAGATTACTTCACTCAATTATGTAATTAATGAGAAAAAGAATGATTCTATCTCAGATCTAGAGGCAATCTGCTATAGCGGCAATGATGCTATTTATGAGCAGATGGAGAATCTTAAATTTAAGATAGGGCCAAAATCATTCTATCAAACCAATTCTGAGCAAGCATACAGATTATATTCTGTAGTAAGAGATTTTGCTCAACTACAAGGCGACGAGGTGCTTTATGATCTTTATACGGGCACAGGCACAATTGCACTGTTTTTATCGGGACAAGCAAAAAAAGTAATTGGAGTTGAGTATGTTAAAGAGGCTATTGATGATGCTAAAATAAACTGTATAAATAATGGCATTAGCAATGCAGAGTTTTTTGCAGGCGATATGAAGGATATGCTTACGGGTGAGTTTATTGAGCAGAATGGGCATCCCGATATTGTGGTGCTTGATCCGCCTAGAGCAGGTATTCATCCCGATGTAGCAAATGTGCTTCTTGAGGCCGCTCCAAAAAGAATGGTTTATGTGAGCTGTAATCCTGCAAGTCAAGCACGCGATTTAGCTCTTTTAAGCGAAAAGTATGTGATTACCAAGGTTATGCCAGTTGATATGTTTCCACATACACACCACGTAGAGAATGTTGTAGCTTTAGCTTTAAGAGATTCTCAATAATAAACTTTTTTGAAACTACTTTTTACATTTTTTGTTATATTTGATATGTATAAAGTAAATTTTTTGCACCCTTTAATTTTTTTAGAGAATGGAGTATAATAATAGAAATATTTGCGCTTTAGCTACACCACAAGGTAGCGGAGCAATTGGAATTATACGTCTTAGCGGGGCAGATACCATTGATATTGTAGATTCTATTTTTAAGCCCAATGGTGGTAGCTCCCTTAAAGAGAGCGAGGCATATAAGATGCGTTTTGGGGCCATTTATAAAGGCGACCAACTTTTAGATGAGGCGTTAGTAACAGTTTTTAGAGCACCTCACTCCTACACTGGCGAAAATAGTGTTGAACTCTACTGCCACGGATCAAACTATATCCTTCAAGAGGTTATTTTACTTCTCCTTTCAAAGGGGGTAATGATGGCTGAACCAGGAGAATTTTCACAAAGAGCATTCCTTAATGGTAAGCTAGATTTAGCTCAAGCAGAGGCAGTTGCTGATCTAATCTCTGCCGAAACCCAAGCTGCCCACAAAGTTGCAATGCAGCAGATGAAAGGTGGTTTCTCAAATGAGTTAAAGATTATGCGCGAGAATCTTCTAAATCTTGTCTCATTAATGGAGTTAGAGCTTGATTTTAGCGAAGAGGATGTAGAGTTTGCCAATAGAGATCAACTCACTACCCTGCTTAACGAGATTGATAATAAAATCAGCGCTCTAATTGACTCATTTTCACTAGGAAATGTAATCAAAAATGGTGTGCCGGTTGCAATAGTAGGCGCTACAAATACAGGTAAAAGTACTCTATTAAATACTCTTTTAGGTGAAGAGAGAGCTATTGTTTCTAATATTCACGGTACAACTAGAGATGTGATAGAGGATACTATCAATCTAAACGGAATGGTATTTAGATTTATTGATACGGCAGGGATTAGAGATACACAAGAGACTATCGAGATAATAGGAATAGAGAGAACTTACCAAAAATTAATGCAAGCGACTGTTGTAATTATGGTTCTAGACTCCACTCGCCCAGAGTTTTTTGCTGAGAGCCTCCTAAACCTAAACGAGCGTATTAACAAAAAGAGGCAGAAGCTTGTAATTCTACTCAACAAGGCAGATAGCCTAACCAATAGCTCAGATCTTAATATTAGTAATCCCGATAACACCCCCTCTCCTATCCAGGAACAAATTGCAACTATTGAGAGTCTTTGCAAAGAGGCGGAGCTCTCCCCTATTGCAATACTCCCAATCTCAGCCAAAGAGGGCGCTGGAATTGATGAACTAAAAGAGCTGCTAGTGAGCTCTCAGAAAGGCCTATTTGTGGACGAGGGAGCAACATTAGTGACAAATGTTCGCCACCACCAAGCACTTAGAGAGGCACAAATTGCCCTTTACAGAGTTGAAGATGGCTTAAAAGAGGGCTTGCCGACCGATCTTGTAGCACAGGATATAAGGGAAACTCTATATCATATTGGAAGCATTGTAGGTGAGATTAATACGGAGGAGATTTTGGGGAATATATTTGGGCGGTTTTGCATTGGTAAGTAGTTGACACTTAATAAGTTAGCTCAAAAACATATAAACGATTAGAAAGCACCGATTTAGGTGCTTTTTTCGTATTTGCCATTTTAGCCGTTAGAGACCGTTTTTAGGTGGTTTTAGTGAGGAAAAATTCCCTAATAATTCCCTGGTGTAGAATGAGGCTCTAAATTTTGGTTATTTCGCCCGTTATTTCGCCGAGGTCTTTGTTTTGTGGGACGAGCTGGGTTGTACTGGGATGTACTGGGACACAGTGGGATGGCGAATTAACTATTAATATTTTGCAATATATGCAGACATTTCTGTTCTCCCGAAAACCTCAGTTCCTTTGATTGATAAAGCAAGGAGTTCTCAAACCCAAGCCCATCAATCACATCCATAAAAGGGCTTTCGCTATCCGATGCCGTGAGATACAGCGCACCTCCACGCTCCTTGTCACAAAGGCTCGTCACCCTCACAAAATCCAGCAGCTCACCCGTCTTAGGCTCATCACCCTCCAACAAAGCCCCCACAAAGTAGTGCGACTCCTTACCATTTATCACATTCACACCACTGTCAAGCACCACCATAAGCGAGTAGATGAGGTTCGGAGCATCAAAATATTGCCTCCGCACCACATCCCCAACACGCAAGCCCTGAACCTTCTTAGATTCAGGGTCGATAATGATTTTATACTTGCTATACTCGTACTTCGCCACGGCTTTAAAACATTGTTGTCTTAAAGAGTAGTGACTTTAGGAAAAATGGGGTTAAAGAGCATATTTGCGCATTTAATATATTATTCGTAATTTTGTG